>NZ_CP053929.1:0-1612500 GCF_013260315.1 Pseudomonas sp. B14-6
GACCACCGACTTCTTTATGCCGATCGTCGACGACCCGTTCGATTTCGGCCGCATTGCCGCCACCAACGCCATCAGCGATATCTACGCCATGGGCGGTGATCCGCTGATGGCGATTGCGATCCTTGGCTGGCCGGTGAATGTATTGGCGCCGGAGATTGCCCGGGAAGTGATTCGCGGTGGACGTTCGGTGTGTGACGAGGCGGGCATTCCGTTGGCCGGTGGGCATTCCATCGACGCCCCGGAGCCGATCTTCGGCCTGGCAGTGACCGGGCTGGTTGAAAAGCGCCACATGAAGCGCAACGACACCGCCACCGCCGGTTGTCTGCTTTACCTCACCAAACCGCTGGGCATCGGCATCCTCACCACCGCCGAGAAGAAGGGCAAGCTGCGCACGGCCGACATTGGCCTGGCTCGCGACTGGATGTGCACCCTGAACAAACCCGGCAGCCGTTTCGGCAAGCTCGACGGCGTGACGGCGATGACCGACGTCACCGGTTTCGGCTTGTTGGGGCATCTGGTGGAAATGGCCGACGGCAGCAACGTCACCGCACGCATCGAATACAACCGTGTGCCGCGTCTGCCGGGTGTCGAGTATTACCTCGACCAGGGCTGCGTGCCGGGCGGCACCCTGCGTAATTTCGACAGTTACGCGAGCAAGGTCGGGCGCGTGCAGGAATTGCATAAGCGGGTGCTGTGCGATCCGCAGACCAGCGGCGGCCTGCTGGTGGCGGTCACGCCCGAAGGCAACGAGCAATTCCTCAAAGTGGCCAGCGAATTGGGCCTGGCCCTTGAGCCAATCGGTGAGCTGGTCGAGCGACAGACCCACGCGGTCGAGGTGTTTTGATGTCAATCGACTTCACCGACTACCGCGACATCTTTCTCAACGACCGGCCGATGCTGGATGCCCGCGCGCCTATCGAATTCCACAAGGGCGCGTTCCCCGGGGTGGTCAATCTGCCGCTGATGAACGACCACGAGCGGCAGCGGATCGGCACCTGCTACAAGCAACACGGCCAGCAAGCGGCGATCACCCTGGGGCATCAACTGGTGTCCGGCGAGATCAAGGCCGAACGCATCCAGGCCTGGGCCGATTTTGCCCGGGCGCACCCCGAGGGCTATTTGTATTGTTTTCGCGGCGGCTTGCGTTCGCAGATCGTCCAGCAGTGGCTCAAGGACGAGGCCGGCATCGACTATCCGCGCGTCGGTGGCGGCTACAAGGCCATGCGCAGCTTCTTGCTGGACACGGTCGATCAGGCCGTTGCCCAGTGCGATTTCGTATTGCTGGGCGGCATGACCGGCACCGGCAAGACAGAGGTGCTCACGCAGTTACGCAACGGCCTGGACCTCGAAGGCCACGCCAATCATCGCGGTTCCAGCTTCGGCAAACGCGCCACCGTCCAACCGTCCAATATCGACTTTGAAAACCGCCTGGCGGTAGATGTGCTGAAGAAACGCGCTCATGGCATCGAGCAGTTTGTGCTGGAAGACGAAAGCCGGGCGATTGGCAGCTGCGCGTTGCCCTTGCCGCTGTTTCAGGGCATGCAGCAGTACCCGATGGTCTGGCTGGAGGACAGCCAGGAAGGGCGGGTCGAACGGATCTTGCGCGATTACGTCGTGGACTTGTGTGCCGAGTTCATCAGCGTGCATGGCGATGAAGGCTTTGCGCTGTTTTCCGAGCGTCTGCTGGAAAGCTTGAACAATGTGCAGAAGCGCCTGGGCGGTGAACGGCACCGGCGGATGTTGATCTTGATGGAAGACGCGCTGGCGGAGCAGGCGAACAGCGGGGCGGTGGATTTGCACCGGGGCTGGATCGAAGGGTTGCTGCGTGAGTATTACGATCCGATGTATGCCTTTCAGCGGGAGAAGAAGGGCGCGCGGATTGAGTTTGCCGGGGAGCGGGAAGCGGTTCTCGAATACTTGCTAGAGCGCATCAATCAGCGAGGGTGAGGTTGTTTTTGCCGGCCCCATCGCGAGCAGGCTCGCTCCTACACTGGATTTGTGTCGCGCCGGAGATCCAATGAGGGAGATCAACCGACAGTGATGGGTTGGTTTTCTGGCCCCATCGCGAGCAGGCTCGCTCCTACACTGGATCTGTGTCGCGCCGGAGATCCAATGTGGGAGATCAACCGACAGTGATGTATTGGTTTTTCTGGCCCCATCGCGAGCAGGCTCGCTCCCACACTGGATTTGTGTCGCGCCGGAGATCCAATGTGGGAGATCAATCGACAGTGATGGGTTGGTTTTTCTGGCCCCATCGCGAGCAGGCTCGCTCCCACGCTGGATTTGTGTCGCGCCGGAGATCCAATGTGGGAGATCAACCGACAGTGATGTGTCGGTTGATCTGGCCCCATCGCGAGCAGGCTCGCTCCTACACTGGAACTGTGTCGCACCGGAAATCCAATGAGGGAGATCAACCGACAGTGATGTGTTGGTTTTTCTGGCCCCATCGCGAGCAGGCTCGCTCCCACACTGGATCTGTGTCGCGCCGGAGATCCAATGTGGGAGATCAACCGACAGTGATGTGTCGGTTTTTCTGGCCCCATCGCGAGCAGGCTCGCTCCTACACTGGATCTGTGTCGCGCCGGAGATCCAGTGTAGGAGCGAGCCTGCTCGCGATAGGGCCCAGACAGACGCTATAAACTTTAATGCCTGGAGGGTATCGACTGCTTACGTCGGACACGTCTCCCGCCCATTATCGAGCCCTTGCTTGTAGCTATGGCTCTGCAGGCTCGCCTTGCCGTTATGCCAGGTCAGCGTGAGCACAAACAGCGAGTCGTAGTCGCTGGATTCCCAGTCTTCGGTGATCTTCTGTTTCTTTCCGACCGCATCTCCGGCGACCTTGTTGATCAGCTCGGGCAGGTAACCGTGGGACCAGGCGGTGTAGATGACCGAGTTGTGGTACTTGTCGTGGAGCAATTCATCGGCCAGGTCGCTGGTGTCGTTGGCTGAAAAGTTGATGTTCACCGGCAACCCGAGCTTGATCGCGCTGGGGCTGATGGTCATCAGGGGGCGAATGTAGCTGTAGGAATTGTCCAGTTCGCCTTCCTCGACATTACGTGTCGGGTTGGCGGCAAAGACGTAATTGGCCTTGCCGAATTTTTCCGGCAGCAAGGTGGCCAGGTCGATGGCACGGTTCAGGCCCTGGCAGTTGAGCTGGCCCAGACCACCTTCGGGTTTTTCCGCGTGACGCAGGAATACCAGGGTCTGGGTGCCGTCTGCCGGTTGAGCGCGGCTTTCACTGGACTCCAGCGACAAAAACAACGCGCTCATCGCCAGCAGGGAGGGCAGGACGACATACGCGCGTTGCTTGAAGCGATCGGCAAATTTGAAAAGGTTCATCATTTAATAGGTGATCTTCAGCGCATTCGGTTAAGGCTGACAAACCTTTACACCACGAGCTCCCAGCATCGGGTGTTTTCCATGTCATTGGGCCGGTCCGTTTCCGAAAGGGCAGTTCTCAGAGTCCTCTGAAGCCCATTTGGTTCGATTCCGGCGAGTGCGCCGCAATGTACCGGTAACCTTGCATGGGTTGGAGCAGAGGTTATCGACAGGATGTTGCGGATTTATGGACACGGTACAGGTATCGGCGCAGAACGATGACTGCAATGTTTTGATCTTCTTCATCAACAAGATTGATACGCAAAAAACCAGTCTCCTCCATTATGATCAGCGCTTACTGTTCACTGTGGATGCTCCCCATGACCGATCTGTCCGCGTTCCCGATTACCCAAAAATGGCCGGCTCAATACCCGGACTGGATTCAGCTGTACTCCTTGCCGACCCCCAATGGCGTCAAGGTGTCGATCATGCTCGAAGAGATCGGTCTGCCCTACGAGCCCCATCGAGTGGGCTTCGACAGCAACGATCAGATGTCCCCCGAATTTCTGTCGCTGAACCCCAACAACAAGATCCCGGTGATCCTCGATCCCCACGGCCCTGATGACAGACCCCTGCCGCTGTTCGAGTCCGGGGCGATCCTGATTTACCTTGCCGACAAGAGCGGCCAGTTACTGGCGCAGGAGTCGGCGGCGCGTTACGAGACGATCCAGTGGCTGATGTTCCAGATGGGTGGCATCGGGCCGATGTTTGGCCAGCTCGGGTTCTTCAATAAGTTCGCCGGCAAGGACTACGAGGACAAACGTCCCCGTGACCGCTACGTCGACGAAAGCAAACGCCTGCTGAAAGTACTGGACAGCCGTCTGCAAGGGCGCGACTGGATCATGGGCGAACGCTACACCATTGCCGACATCGCGACCTTTCCGTGGGTGCGCAACCTGATCGGCTTCTATGAGGCTGGCGATCTGGTGGGCATCAAGAATTTCCCCAACGTCACTCGCGTGCTGGAGCGCTTCCTGGCGCGGCCGGCGGTGATACGCGGGCTGGAAATTCCCAAGTAAATCTCTTCGACTCTCTCAAGACCAAGGCAGGCAATGAGCTCATTCGATTTCAAACAAGTAGATGTCTTCAGCCAGGTTGCACTCAAGGGCAATCCGTTGGCAGTCGTGTTCGGCGCAGACAGGCTCAGCGATGAACGCATGGCGGCGTTCGCAAGCTGGACCAACCTCAGCGAAACCACATTCATCCTCGAACCGCGCGACCCTCGCGCTGACTATCGGGTACGGATCTTCACCACCCTCACCGAGTTGCCGTTCGCCGGTCACCCGACCTTGGGCACTTGCCATGCATGGCTTGAGGCCGGGGGCGTGCCCAAGGGCGAGGAGATCATTCAGGAGTGCGGCGTCGGTCTGGTGCGGGTCCGCAGGCAAGGCGCGGAGCTGGCCTTTCTCGCGCCGCCACTGATCAAGACAGGGCCGGTGGACGCTGACGTCGTCGAGCGTGTACGCCTAGGGCTGCGACTGGAGCCGGGGGCGATTGTCCGGGCTCAATGGGTCGATAACGGTGCCGGCTGGTTGGCGGTGATGGTCGAGGACCGCCGACAGGTGCTGGATTTGCAGCCGGATCATTCACAGATGCTGGGCCTGGCCGTCGGCGTGATAGCGCCATGGCACCCTGAGCGCGATGGCGATGATGCGCAGTTTGAAGTGCGCGCTTTCATCTCCGGCGATGGCATGCCGGAAGACCCGGCTACCGGCAGCTTGAACGCCGGGGTTGCGCAGTGGTTGCTTGCCGAAGGCTTGGCGCCGGCGTCCTACGTGGTCAGCCAGGGCCTGACCATGGGCCGCGCCGGGCGCATTCAGGTGGAGCAGGTGGGTGATGAGATCTGGATTGGTGGTTCGGTGGTGACCTGCATCAGCGGTGTGCTGGAAATCTAAAACTTGTGGGCGCGGGCTTGCTCGCGAAGGCGGTGCGTCAGATACATCCTTGTTGGATGTGCCGCCGTCTTCGCGAGCAAGCCCGCTCCCACAGGGAACCGCGTTATATCGCGCGATTATTGCGGCCTCGGTAACGCAGTCTTGGGCGATCGAGGTTTGTGCCCCGCGCCTTTGAGGGCATAAGCTTCGCCCCCTACGACTTTCATCTCGACCTCCGTTTTTCAGGAACCCCTCATGTCCAGCCAGTTCCCCGAAGCACGTCCACGCCGTCTGCGCCGCAATGCGAGCCTGCGCAGCCTGTTCCAGGAAACCGAGTTCAGTCTGAACGACCTGGTGCTGCCGATTTTCGTCGAGGAAGAAATCGATGACTTCGTGCCGATCAAAAGCATGCCCGGCGTGATGCGCATTCCAGAGTCGAAACTGGCCGGTGAGATCGAGCGTTACGCCCGCGCCGGGATCAAGTCGGTGATGACGTTCGGCGTGTCCCATCACCTGGACAGCAGCGGCAGCGACACCTGGAGCGACAACGGCCTGGTGTCGCGCATGTCGCGCATTGCCAAGGACGCGGTGCCGGAGATGATCGTGATGTCCGACACCTGCTTCTGCGAATACACCGACCACGGCCATTGTGGCGTAATGCACAACCATGAAGTCGACAACGACCAGACCCTGATCAACCTCGGCAAACAAGCCGTGGCGGCGGCCCGGGCCGGTGCGGATGTGATTGCACCGTCAGCGGCCATGGACGGGCAGGTCCAGGCCATTCGCCGGGCCCTCGACCAAGCCGGTTTCACCCAGACCGCGATCATGGCCTATTCGACCAAATTTGCCTCTGCGCTCTACGGCCCGTTCCGCGAAGCTGGCGGCAGCGCGTTGAAAGGCGACCGCAAAAGCTACCAGATGAACCCGATGAACCGCCGCGAAGCGGTGCGCGAGTCTCTGATGGACGAGCAGGAAGGCGCCGATGCGCTGATGGTCAAACCGGCCGGCGCGTACCTGGACATCATCCGCGACATCCGCGAAGTGTCGCGTTTGCCGCTGTCGGCGTATCAGGTCAGCGGCGAGTACGCGATGATCAAATTCGCCGCGCAGGCCGGGGCGATTGATGAGGACCGCGTGGTGCGTGAAAGCCTTGGCGCGATCAAGCGGGCGGGGGCGGATCTGATCTTTACCTACTTCGCGATGGACCTGGCCCTGGCCGGGATCTAAGAAACACCTCGGAACCCCTGTAGGAGTGAGCCTGCTCGCGATGGCGTCTTGTCATTCGACCCATGTATTGACTGATACGCCGCCATCGCGAGCAGGCTCACTCCCACAGTAAATACTGGGGGCTCAGGGGCTGCCGAAAAACGGCCGGATCCCGTGCTCCTTGAAATACCGCTCAATCACCTTGGGGTCCGCCGAGCTGTCGGCAATCGCCACATACGTATCCGGACGCAGCAGATAAAAGCCGTTACGCCCCAACCCCGCCGCTTCAAACGCCGGCCGCCAGTCGAACACGTGCAACGGCAGGTGATGCTCGTGGCACCAGGCGATCATTTCGTCACTGGTGTCGCCATACACATGCACCTGCCAGGTCAGACACTTCAGCGATTCGAAATTGTCCCCCTCACCGTCGTGAGCCCAGGGCAGGCGGTCGCCGCCATGAACGTGGCCCGCGACCCCCGTGCTCAATGCTGTCCCACGATAGTTCAGGGTGATCTGCGACACCGTGCGAAACAGAAACTCGCGGGACGTTTCGAATGAGGCCATTTTAGGGATCAGGAACGGTGCCAGACGGGTGCGCAACAAATCGGCCATGCGCCCTTCGGCAGTCACGAAGGTGAAGACCCGGTCGGTGGTGGCCACCAGTTTGCGGGCGAAGGTGATGCGTTCGGTTTCGTAGGTGTCGAGCAGCGTGGCTGTGGCGCCGCCGCTCAAGACGGCCGCCAGCTTCCAGGCCAGGTTGATGGCATCGCCGATCCCTGTGTTCATGCCCTGACCGCCCGCCGGGCTGTGGACGTGGGCCGCATCGCCCAATAGAAAGGCGCGACCGTTGCGAAAGTGATCCGCCACCCGATGATGCACACGATACGTCGAGAACCAGTTAACCTGCTCAATCTGCACCTTCAGGTGTTCGATGGCCCGACTGCTGACGTCGGCAAACCCGAGGGTTTCAGCACGGTCGGCGCGCTCGTCGCGCACGGTGCCGATCAAGCGGGCGCGGCCTTCGCCGGCTAACGGAAACACCGCGAGAAAATCCGCTTCATCCAGGTCCAGGTGCAGTTCGCCGTTGAACGTCGGCCCGTGAGCCTGCACGTCCGCCACGTAGAAAACCTGCTGGTAGGTGCCGCCGGGAAAACCGGTATCGAGGGTCTTGCGCACGATTGACCGGGCGCCGTCGCAACCCGCCAGGTAACACGCCTGGCAGATTTCCTGTTGGCCATCGTGCAAGCGCAGCCTTGCACTGATGCCATCGCCAGTCTCTTCAAAACCCTCCAGTTCGGTGCTGCGTTCGACCTTGATACCGAACCCTTCGAGGCGTTCAATCAGCAGTTGTTCGTGCTCATCCTGAGGGAACATCTCGAGAAACGCGTAAGGCGTCAGCCCCTCGCCGATGCCGGTCAATGGCAAGCGCGCTACGGGCTCGCCCTTGACCCAGAAATTCGCTGCGTCCACCCGGTGGCCTTTTTGTACCACGGCATTGCTGAGGTCGAGCTGACGGTAAAGCTCCAGCGTCCGTGCCTGGACCGCCAGCGCCCGGGACGTGGTGCCGGGGGCCGACGTCTTGTCGATAATCCTTACCCCAATCCCCAGTTTGCTCAGCCACAGCGCCAATACCAGCCCGGTCGGGCCGGCGCCGACGATCAGCACGTCGCTACGGTTCATGAGCCTGTCCTCCTCGGTGTGTGGCACAAGTATGGTCCAGCGCGGGGATATGAAAAGGCAGGCCGCCCAACGGAAAAGGCCCGCAACCGTGAAGTGGTGGGGGATGAAGGGGAACGGGCCGTTGCGGCAGCAGTCATAGCCTGCGCCATGCCTTTGATCGTATGGTTAACCCGGTTCAGCAGAGTTGATGGAGCACCATGCAAGCCAATCGATTGATCATGAGTCTCGCGGCGCTGCTGGTGCTGGCGGGTTGCGGCACCCAGCGCACTCAGGAGTTGCCGGCCCGCAAACCCGCCGAGGTCAAGGCCGAGATTGTGCGCCTGCTGCCGGCGAAAACCGTTGACCGCCAAGGCTGGGCCACGGACATCTACGCCGCTTTTGCCGCGCAGAACATCTATCCCTCCACGCAAAACCTGTGTTCGGTGCTCGCGGTCACCGAGCAAGAGTCGACCTTCCAGGTCGACCCACCCGTGCCGGGCCTGGGCAAGATCGCCCGCGAAGAGATCGACCGTCGTGCCGCTAAAGTCCATATCCCCAGCCTGCTGGTCAGCGGTGCACTGCAGGTCAGTTCATCCAACGGTAAAAGCTACAGCGACCGGCTGAATGCGGCGCGCAGCGAAAAAGAACTCAGCGCGATTTTCGATGACTTCATCGGCATTGTGCCCATGGGGCGGACCTTGTTTGGAGGGCTCAATCCGGTGCACACCGGTGGGCCGATGCAGGTCAGCATCGACTTCGCCGAGCAACAGGCACGGGATTATCCGTATCCGGTGAACGGCTCGATCCGTCGTGAAGTGTTCAGCCGTCGCGGCGGCATGTACTTCGGCATTGCTCACTTGCTCGGGTACCCGGTGAGCTACAAACAGCCGCTGTATCGCTTCGCCGATTTCAATGCCGGTTGGTACGCCAGCCGCAATGCGGCGTTTCAGAATGCGGTGAGTCGAGCGTCAGGCATCCCTTTGGCGCTGGATGGTGATCTGGTGCGCTACGACGCGATCATGCCGGGCACCACGGAATTGGCGGTGCGCAGCCTTGGCAAGCAATTGGGCATGCGCAACACGACCATTCGCGATCAATTGGAGGAGGGCAAAAACCTGCAGTTCGAGGACACCCAGCTTTATGCGCGGGTGTTCGACCTGGCCGAGAAGGCGGAAGGTCGGCCGTTGCCTCGTGCAGTGTTGCCGGGGATCGTGCTGCAAAGCCCGAAAATCACCCGCAAACTTACGACGGCGTGGTTTGCCAAGCGGGTGGATGAGCGTTATCAGCGCTGCATGACACGGGCGGGCAAGTGACCGGCTGCAAAAAACAGGCAAAAAAAACCCGGCTGATGAGGCCGGGTTTTTCATTGAGTACCGCGGTAAAACCCTTCATTTATACAGCGCGGCTTTCGATCAGACGATCCGAACCACCTTCAGCGACGCGGTTTTCGATCAGACGATCCGAACCACCTTCAGCGACGCGATTTTCGATCAGGCGATCCGAACCACCTTCAGCGACGCGGTTTTCGATCAGACGATCCGAACCACCTTCAGCGACGCGGTTTTCGATCAGACGATCCGAACCACCTTCAGCGACGCGGTTTTCGATCAGGCGATCCGAACCACCTTCAGCGACGCGGTTTTCGATCAGACGATCCGAACCACCTTCAGCGACGCGGTTTTCGATCAGACGATCCGAACCACCTTCAGCAACGCGGTTTTCGATCAGACGATCGGAACCACCTTCAGCTACGCGGTTTTCGATCAGGCGGTCAGAACCACCTTCAGCAACGCGGTTTTCGATCAGACGATCCGAACCACCTTCAGCCACACGACTTTCGATCAGGCGATCCGAGCCGCCTTCAGCGACAACCGGGTGAGCAGAAGAAGCGGCGAAAGCGTTAACTGCAAAAACCGAGAAAGCGATGCTGAGAAGGATTTGGCGTTTCATGATGGTGTGCTCCGGGGTGTAGTTGTTTGGTATGGAGGCGATGTTACGCCGCGGATTTTTTATGAGAACTTCATTGAGGTGATGGTGAACATCGACGGCATTGATAGGTGACACGTTCCCCCTCACGCGGGCGTGATGGTTCAGTCGTCGGATGGCGGCGGCGGGGTCGATCGGCGCTTCTACACTGGATAGCTGGCGCGTGCCTTTACCTTCGAGGAGTCGATCATGAGTGCCAGTTCCCATGCTCCCGAGCACACCGGCCTGCTGCTGGTGGATCCTTACAACGACTTCCTCAGCGAAGGCGGCAAACTGCATGGCCGCGCTCAACCGGTGGCTGACAGCGTCGGTACGCTGGCCAACCTGAAAACCGTGGTGGCGGCTGTTCGCAAGGCCGGCATCCAGGTTTTCTATGTTCCGCATCACCGCGCCGAGCCCGATGAACTGGCGCGCTGGAAACACCCCAGTCCCTATCAACAAGGCGCCAGCCGTGCGCAAGTATTTGCCGCCGGAACCTGGGGCGGGGAATGGCACCCGGATTTCCAGCCACAGGCCGGTGACGTGATCGTCAAGGAACACTGGGGCGGCAGTGGTTTTGCCAACACCGATCTGGACTATCTGCTCAAACAGCACGGGATCAACAAGGTTGTGGTGGTGGGGATGCTCGCCAATACGTGCATCGAAAGCACCGCCAGGTTCGCCGCCGAACTGGGCTATCACGTCACGCTGGTGCGCGACGCCACGGCCGCGTTCAGTGCCGAGGCCATGCACGCCGCGCATGAGATCAATGGACCGACGTATGCCCACTCGATTGTCACGACGGCGGAGTTGATCGCGGCGCTCGGTTGATCGCGCTCAGATGACTTTCACTGCCCGACCGATGAATTGAATCGGCCCGGTCGGCTTGCCGATCGGTGAGCCCTGCGGATTTTCCAGGGTCAGCTCGAACAGTTGATTGGGTTGCAGTGGCGGCAATTTGTCGAGCGGAATCGATAGGGTCTGTCCCGGTTTGACCAAGCCCAGAGACACCGGTCCTTGCCAGTCATCGGCCTTGGTCCAGAACTCGAGCGCCTTGTCGGCCGGGACCTCAATGACACCCAGCGGAATCAGCTGGATTTCCCTCGGGTTGCTGGCCTGGATCACCCAGCCAGGTGCCTTGTCCTGAGGGCCGACCAACACCACCAGGAAGGTAGGCTTGACGGTGGTTTGCGTCAGCATCAAGGCGCCGAGCAGCAACGTGGCCGCCAGCCCCGCACCGGCCAGCCCGCGCCAGAGCGGCAACAGATTCCACCAGGATAAAGACTGAGCCGCGATGAGCGACGGTGGCCGTGTCACCTTGTTCACGCTGCGCTCGATACGCTGCCAAAGGTAGGGTGACGGCGGGTGAGGTTCGGCCAGATCGGTCAGACCGAGCAGGCGACGCTCCCAGGCGTCGACGGCGGCCCGTAACTCAGGTTCGTCGGGCAGGCGCTGGCGGACCTGGGTGCGAAGCTCTGCGGACAGGGCGCCCAACACATATTCGCTGGCCAGTTCGTCGAGTTCTTCCGGGGTTTCATTCGTCGGTTTGCTGATCATCCCATGCACTCCCGCAGTGCCGTCAGGCTCCGCTTGATCCAGGCTTTGACGGTGCCCAGCGGGGTGCCGAGTTTGTGTGAGATTTCAGTATGAGAATACCCGTCGACGTAGGCATGCAGGATACAGGCGCGCCTTGCAGGCTCCAGTTGCTCCAGGCATTGATGAATGCGCCCGGAATGAGCCTGGGCATCGAAGGTTGCCGTGTCGTCCACCCCATCGAAATCACCTTGAATCTCGCGGCTGTTGTCACGGATGAAATTCAGGGCCAGATGCCGCGTCAAACTGAATATCCACCCCCGCGCCGACCCTCGCGCCGGGTCGAACTGCGCGGCGCCATTCCATATCTTGATGAAGGCATCGTGGACGATGTCTTCCGCCAGCGCAGTGTCACGCACCAGGCGTTTGGCAACGCCCAGCAGGCGCGGACTCTCCTGCACATACAAATCACGCAGGGCCTGACGCTCACCGCGGGCGCAGGCGGCGATATGGGCTTCGTAATCGAAAAGAGTTTCGGGTAAGGACACTGAGTTCAGCCGTCAATAATGGGCAGCAGCCCCGGGCCATCGGACCGGGGCCAATGCTGAGCAGCGTAGACCAATTTCCCGCAGGCCTGGTTTCAGTTGGCCGCCCAAAAAATGTAATCCGCCTGGTACTTCACTATTTCTTGCTTGCCCTTGTTGGCCGCCGAGCATTCAGCGCTCGGAGCCACGCCACCTTTGAGGGCGACGCGCTGGATGTAGCTGACGCCGGTCATTGCGCCTTTTCCTTCGGCCGGGTTGGCCTTGACCAATTGATAGGGCAGGTTGCCCGGACTCGAAGGCGCGACAGCCAGTTGAGTGCCGGTGACTTTCGAACCGTCTTTCGCCTGCCAGGTGGCGGGCGGTCCGAAATAGGTGCCGACCTGTTTGCCGCTGCGATCATTGAGTACCGCTTTGGGGCCGACAAAGAACCATTCGGTCTGGCCGGCGGCATTGACCTTGTCACGGCATTCGTAAGTGATCTCGCCGAGACCGGTGGTTTCCAGGGCGACCTTGTGCCCGTCCGGGACCTTGATGCTGTCGGGCAGACCTGACTGGGCGTAGGCCATTGGGCCCGCGACGAACAAACCGGCAAGGCAAATCAGCTGTTTGGCATTCATGAATAGCGCTCCGTAAATGAGTAATCTGCTCGGCAGCCTCAGGGGCTGCTACTGGTACTACCCATCGGAAAGCGATTTGGATGCAGTGGCATAAAAAGAAATTTTCCAGCATGGTCAGTATCAGATGCTACAAAGAGACACTCTTGAAGGGGGGTGCTTATGTACCAGCTCTACGGACACCAGAATTCCGGCGCCGCCGCGATAGAGGCCGCCCTCGAACTCTGTGAAATCCCTTATCGTTTTATCGACGTCGAGTCGTCTGCGGAGGCTGCCAAAGCCCTGGAGAAACTCAACCCGCTCAAGCAGATTCCCACCTTGCAATTGCCCGACGGCAGCGTCCTCACCGAAAGCGCGGCGATCCTGATTCATCTGGGGCTCGCGTTTCCCGAGTCAAACCTGCTGTCGAACACGCCCGCCGAGCGTGATCAAGCGATCCGGGGCCTGGTGTACATCGTCAGCAATTGCTATGCGGCCATCGGCATCATCGATTACCCCGAGCGCTGGCTGATCGAGCCGAATCAATCGGCCATGGAAAACCTCATGGCCGGCGCCCGTCGACGGTTGCACTGGAGTTGGGAGGTGTTTGCCGATCAGTTCTCGGGCGAGTTGTACCTGGACGACGAGACGCCTGGGGCGCTGGATGTGCTGGCGGCGGTGGTGACGCGATGGGCGGGCAGTCGTGAGCATCTGCGCAATGCCCGACCCGGTTTTTATGCGTGGCTGACGCGAATCGACCGCCACCCGACGCTGGCACCGGTTTTCGCCCGGCATTGGCCAACCTGAAAACCACGCAAATCAAAAGTGGAAGCGAGCCTGCTCGCTCCCACAGGGGAACTGCGTAATTTCAGAGTCACTCGCCGCGAATGTACTGCTCCAACTGGCGAATCAATTCAGCCTGTTCGGCGATGGCTTCCTTGACCAGGTCACCGATCGACAGCAAGCCGATCAACTTGCCGTTTTCCACCACAGGCAGGTGGCGCAGGCGTCTGTCGGACATGATGCCCAGGCAGGTATCAACGGTTTGATGGGTGTCCACGGTGATCACCGGCGACACCATGATGTCGCGAACCGGCGTGCCCACCGAAGAACGGCCATGCAGCACCAGTTTGCGCGCGTAGTCCCGCTCGCTGATGATCCCCAGCACTTCGTCATTCTCCACCACCAACAAGGCGCCGACGTTTTTTTCGGCCATCTTCATCAGGGCTTCGAGCACCATGTGATCGGGTTTGATCTGGTGCACTTCCTGATTTTTCTGATCTTTCAACTTGAGCAGTTGGGCGACGGTTTTCATGATGGCTTCTCAGGTGTTGTCGTTGTTATTGAAGAATCGTAGACCCAGGCGCCGAGGGCAAGGCGGAAAGCGGCAGATAACGCGCAAAAAACGTCATTCGGCGGATTTTCTTCGATTAACCGGAAGTTTTTCGCTGATCCATGGGCTGAACTCAGCCCCCTGTGGGAGTGAGCCTGCTCGCGATAGCGCAGGGTCAGCCAATACAAGCGGCGACGGATGCCCCGCCATCGCGAGCAGGCCCGCTCCCAAAGGGGTTGCATTCAGCTCAGAGAGGGCTATCCCCCGCGATGACGCGTAGAATTGCCGCTTGAATCAAATCTTGAGGTTGCAGTGGTGGATTTACAGCAGGGCTTCGTCCTGACCCGGCATTGGCGCGACACCCCGGCCGGTACGCAAGTCGAGTTCTGGCTGGCGACCGACGCCGGTCCCCAACGTATCCGTCTGCCTCATCAACCGTCGGTGGCATTTATCCCGGCGGCCCGGCGCGAGCAAGCCGAGGCTGTTTTGCGCGGCGAAAAAAATGTCGAGCTCAAGCCATTGGCCCTTCAGGATTTCGAGCACCGCCCGGTGCTCGGCCTGTATTGCCAGCAACACAGTCAGTTGATGCGCCTGGAAACCGCGCTGCGCAAAGCCGGCGTCGAGATATTCGAAGCCGACGTGCGCCCGCCGGAACGCTACATGATGGAGCGCTTCATCACCGCGCCGGTCCTTTTTGGTGGCACGCCAGGGTCCGAAGGCCTGCTGCTCGACGCGCAGATGAAGCCCGCTCCCGACTACCGGCCCAACCTCAGGCTGGTGTCCCTGGACATCGAAACCACGGCTCAGGGCGAGTTGTATTCCATTGCCCTGGAAGGCTGCGGCGAGCGCCAGGTCTACATGCTTGGTCCGCCCAATGGCGATGACAGCGCGGTGGATTTCCAACTCGACTACTGCGACTCCCGAACCGTCCTGCTGAAAAAGCTCAACGAATGGTTCGCCCGCCATGACCCCGACGCGATCATTGGCTGGAACGTCGTGCAGTTCGACCTGCGCGTGCTGCACCAGCACGCCCGTCAGTTGGGTGTACCGCTGAAACTGGGGCGTGGCGGCGAAGAAATGCAATGGCGCGAGCACGGCAGCCGCAACCATTACTTCGCTTCGGCCGCCGGCCGGTTGATCATCGACGGCATCGAGTCCCTGCGCTCGGCGACCTGGAGCTTCCCCTCGTTCAGCCTGGAAAACGTCGCGCAAACCCTGCTCGGCGAGGGCAAGGCGATCAGCACGCCGTACCAGCGCATGGACGAAATCAACCGCATGTTCGCCGAGGACAAACCGGCACTCGCCACGTACAACCTCAAGGACTGCGAGCTGGTGACGCGGATTTTCGCCAAGACCGAGCTGCTGACCTTCCTCCTGGAACGGGCCAGCGTTACTGGTTTGCCGGCGGACCGCAGTGGCGGCTCGGTGGCGGCGTTCACCCACCTCTACATGCCGCTGATGCACCGACAGGGTTTCGTGGCGCCGAATCTGGGCAACAAGCCCGCGCAGGCCAGCCCCGGCGGTTTTGTCATGGATTCGCAGCCGGGCCTGTATGAGTCGGTGCTGGTACTCGACTACAAAAGCCTCTATCCGTCGATTATCCGCACTTTCCTGATTGATCCGGTCGGGCTGATCGAAGGCTTGCAGCATCCCGAAGACAGCGAGTCCGTGCCGGGTTTTCGCGGTGCGCGTTTTTCCAGGACCCGGCATTGCCTGCCGGCGATCGTCGCGCGGGTAGCCGAAGGCCGCGAGACCGCCAAGCGCGAGCACAACGCGCCGTTGTCGCAAGCGCTGAAGATCATCATGAACGCCTTCTATGGAGTGCTCGGTTCCAGCGGCTGTCGCTTCTTCGATACGCGTCTGGCGTCGTCCATCACCTTGCGCGGCCACGAGATCATGCTGCGCACCCGGCAGCTGATCGAAGCCCAGGGGCACACGGTGATTTACGGCGACACCGACTCGACGTTCGTCTGGCTGCGTCGTGCCCACGGCCAGGAAGAGGCCGCGCAGATCGGACGTGCGCTGGTGGACCACGTCAACCAATGGTGGCGCGAACATGTGCAACAGGAATACGGGCTGGAAAGCGCCCTGGAATTGCAGTTCGAGACCCACTACAAACGCTTTCTGATGCCGACGATTCGCGGCGCCGAGGAGGGCAGCAAGAAGCGTTACGCCGGGCTGGTCACCCGCGCCGATGGCACTGACGAAATGGTCTACAAGGGCCTGGAAACCGTGCGCACCGACTGGTCGCCGCTGGCCCGGCAATTCCAGCAGGAACTGTACTCACGGATTTTCCATCGCGAGCCCTATCAGGATTACGTTCGCGACTACGTGCGCAAGACCCTGGCCGGCGAGTTCGACGACCGCCTGATCTACCGCAAGCGCCTGCGCCGTACTCTGGATGACTATGAACGCAACGTGCCGCCCCACGTCCGTGCGGCGCGGATCGCTGATGACTACAACGACCAGCAGGGCCGCCCCAGGCAATACCAGAACGGCGGCTGGATCAGCTACGTGATCAGCGTCGCCGGGCCCGAACCGCTGGAGATTCGCAGCGCGCCCATCGACTACGACCATTACGTCACCCGGCAATTGCAACCGGTGGCGGATGCGATTCTGCCCTTCGTGGACGACGACTTTTCAACCTTGATTGGTGGGCAACTGGGCTTGTTTTGAGTCCAGCAGCTGCAGCGTCCAGTCATCCCGTATGCCGTGAAAGTATTGATCCAGTGCCTTATGGAACACGCTGCCCTTGGGGGCGATTTGGGCGAACAGGGTCATCGACGAGTGAAACTTGAGGTTGTCGGGGTGTCCGAAAATCTCGGCGATCGAGCGTTGTTTGATGTCCAGGACCAATTGAGTGCAGGTTCGCAGTCGAGCGCCCAGCGTTGGATGCTCAAGATAGGCCACGGCTTCCTCGCGGGAGCGGATCGCGTAATGTCGAGACATCTGGCTACCGCCCAATCCGGCGAACTGCGGAAAAACGAACCACATCCAGTGCCGGCGCTTGCGGCCGGCTTTCAACTCTTCCCGGACCCACTCGAACACGGGGTCTTGTGCTTGCACAAAGCGTGGCAAATTGAAGTCGTCGAGCTGATCAGTGCTTCTCATGCAGAAGCCCTCTGACAGTACCGCGATGGCTTAGACCATGGCCAACCGGTGCTTGCGTTGTGGCGCGTGAAACGCGTGGTCCAGCGCCTTCAAGTCCTCGTCGTCGAGCCGCAGTTGTGCGGCCTGCGCATTCAGTTGCACATGTTCAGGAGCGACCGCTTTGGGGATGGCGATCACGCTTGTCTGTCGCAGAATCCATGCCAGTGCTATCTGAGCCGGCGTCGCGGCGTGACGGGCGGCAATCTGCCTGAGCGCCGGATGGGTCAGCATCGTTCCTCCCTGACCGATGGGACAGTATGCCATCAACGGCTGCTGATGCTGTTGACACCAGGGCAGAAGATCAAATTCGATGCCGCGCTCTTCCAGGTTGTACAGCACCTGGTTGGTAGCGCAGGCCGGTGAGTTCAATTCCTCCAGGTCGTCAACGTCGAAATTGGACACGCCCCAACGGCCGATTTTGCCGTCTTCTCGCAGGCGTTCGAAGGCTGCGACGGTTTCCTCGAGCGGATACTGGCCGCGCCAATGCAGCAGGTATAAATCGATGTGATCGGTGTTCAAGCGCCGCAGGCTGCGTTCGCAGGCCTGGGGGATGCCTTTGCGGCTGGCGTTGTGCGGGTAGACCTTGCTGACCAGGAAGACCTTGTCGCGCAGGCCTGTTATGGCTTCACCCACCACTTCCTCCGCGCCGCCTTCGGCATACATCTCGGCGGTGTCAATCAGGGTCATGCCCAGCTCGATGCCCAGGCGCAGCGCGGCGACTTCCTTGTTGTGTTGCGAGGGATCTTCGCCCATGCGCCAGGTGCCTTGACCGATGACCGGTACGTCGACGCCGGCCAGTTCGAGGGTCCGCATGAAAACCTCCTTTTTCGAATCGATAGATACTCTCCAGTTGGCAGCAGAATACCCCGGTGGTTCCGTGGACGTGTAGCAGCTGCTCGGCAGCTGCTTGATTGTGGGGGGATGTTTAGTGGGCTGAAAACTTCAGCACAGTGCTCTGGGTATAGGTCTTGCCCGGGTCAAGTCGGGTGGACGGGAAGTTCGGCTGGTTCGGTGAGTCCGGGTAGTGCTGGGTCTCGAGGGTAAACGCGCCCCAATGCGGATAAACCTTGCCGCCCTTGCCCTTGACCGTGCCATCGAGGAAGTTGCTGGTGTAGAACTGCACGCCGGGTTCAGTGGTGTAGAGCTGCAAGCGGCGCCCGGAGAGTGGGTCGCTGACATCGGCCGCCAGCTTGCCCACATCACCCTTGGCGTCCAGGGCCCAGTTGAAGTCAAAGCCGCCCTGTTTCGGCTCGGCGAATTTCAGTTGCGGGTGATCGGCCTTGATGTTTTTGCCGATGGCGGTGGGTTGTGTGAAGTCCATCGGCGTACCCGCGACCGGGGCCAGTTCGCCGGTCGGAATCAGTTTGGCGGTGACCGGCGTGTAATGGGTCGAATGCAGGGTGACGAGCTGTTTCAGAACATCCCCGTTGCCCGCGCCGGCGAGGTTGAAATAGCTGTGATTGGTCAGGTTCAGTACGGTCGGTTTATCAGTGCTGGCCTTGTAGTCGATGCGCAGTTCATTGTTCTCGGTGAGGCTGTAAGTGACCTCGGTCTTGAGGTTGCCGGGGAAGCCCATTTCGCCGTCCGCCGACAGATAGGTCAGGGTAACGCCCACAGAATCCTTGCCTTTGCTCGGCTGAGCTTTCCACACGTGCTTGTCAAACCCTTGCGGGCCGCCGTGCAGCGAGTTGGAGCCGTCGTTGAGCGGCACCTGATAGCGTTTGCCGTCCAGTTCGAACGCGCCGTTGGCCAGGCGATTGCCGAAACGCCCGATGGTCGCGCCAAAGTAAGCGGTGCCGCTCTGATAGCCCTGAACGTCGTCAAAACCCAGCACCACGTCGTCGAGCTTGCCGTTTTTGTCCGGCACCTTCAGCGACTGCAAAATGCCGCCGTAGGTAATGATCGTGGCTTGCAGGCCATGGCTGTTGCGCAAGACGTATTGCTCGACGGGTGTGCCGTCGTTGGTCTTGCCGAAGGCTTTGTGTTCGCTGGACAGGCCAGCCGCTTGAGTGGGGAGGGTGGCGATCATCAGGGACAGTCCGAGGCCGGAGAGCAGGTGTCGGGAGTGCAGCATGGTTGACCTTCCTTTTTGTTGTTTTTGGCATGTAGTCATACTAATGATCGATTTTGATCGTCGATCAAGGAAGGATTTATAGCTGATATGTGAAGTGTTGCAATTAAAAGTATGACTAATGTGTCGGTGTTCGTTATGGAGGCCAGGGTTTACGGACCATCGGCACTGCACTTTTTCAGCTTTGGCGGCTCTATCCTTGGCCAGCCTGCGGCGATCCCCTCCGTCGGCCCATGCCCAAGTTCAAGCACCCATGGTTCGAGTTTTACCCTTCTTTGCTTCACTTCTGCGTCGCCGATGCCTGCTGCTGGCCAGCCTGTCGATGCTCTTCGCCAGCGGTTGCAGCCAGCAACAGGGCAGCGACATCGTCAGCCAGTTCCGCGAAGGCACGCCTCAGGAATTCCTCCAGACCAGCGTCGACCGCATGGCGACCCTGGCGATGCGCGACAACCTCGACAGCCTCTACTTGCTGATGAGCAAGCTTTACCTGCGTAACCCGGACGAGTTGAAAAAATCCGGCTTCCTCGACGCCCGCACCGCCGGTAAACAAGTGCGCCTGGCCATCGAACAACAGCAGCCGCTGCCGACCCTCGGTGGCAAGAAGGACCTCGCGGCGCTGAGCTACGCCATGAGCCCTGAGTTTCTCGGCGACCGGGTCGGCGCCTTCATCTACGCCATCGGCAGCATGCTGGTCACCGCTCACGGCAACCGTCTCGAGTTCTATATGACCGATGCGATCAACCCGACCTTCGTCAATAACGCCGCCCGCAACATCGAGAAAGCCACCTGGATCCTGAGCCAGCGGCAAAACAAAAACGGCGAGCCCTTGCTGTTCTCCAACGAAATTTTGGAGGAGGGCAGCAACCTGAGTTTTGCCGTGGAGTTCGGCAAAATCGTCGCGCGGCTGGATCTGCTGACGCAGATGCTGGACGAGCGTTATCGGCGGATCGGCCTGAACTACGCGCAGAGCTTGCTGTTTTTGAATTTCCTGCCCGTGCAGTAAATCAACCCCGCCGTACTCACTGACACAGCAGATCCCCTGAGGCGCGAGCCTGCTCGCGATAGCGTTGGCACATTCAATATCACGTGACTGAAACATCGCCATCGCGAGCAGGCTCGCTCCCACAGGGGGGGTTGAGTAAATAGGAAAAGTAGTAAGTTGTGGAATAACGATAGTTCGCATCGATATAACTGGTTATAAGAAAAATCGCTATGCTGCGGTCCAGTTTTTCCATGCGTTTTATTGCGGGCGTGTTAATGGATTTCGTTAACTTCGGGTTGGTGGTGGCAGGGTTGGTCGTCGGCTTTATCGTCGGCATGACCGGGGTAGGCGGTGGGTCTTTGATGACCCCGATTCTGCTGTGGTTCGGTATCAATCCGGCCACGGCGGTGGGCACCGACTTGCTGTACGCGGCCATTACCAAATCCAGCGGTGTGCTGGTTCATCGCAAGAACAACAATATCGACTGGGCGATCACCGGTTGGCTGACCCTCGGCAGCGTGCCGGCAGTAGCGCTGACGTTGTGGTTCCTGAGCAGTTTGCAGACTTCTCCCGACGCGATGAATGCCGTTATCAAACAAGCCCTCGGCTTCGTTCTGTTTGCCACGGCCCTGGCGATTTTCTTCAAAAAACGCTTGCTCGACTTCGCCCACAAACGGGCTGGCGGCCATTACAACCCCAGCGGTTCGCGCCTGAATGTGTTGACGGTCATCACCGGTCTGGTCCTGGGCACCATGGTCGCGCTGACCTCCATCGGTGCCGGCGCCCTCGGCACCGTAGCGCTGTTCATCCTCTATCCGTTGCTGCCGACCCGACGCCTCGTCGGCACGGAAATCGCCCACGCCGTGCCGTTGACCCTGGTCGCCGGCCTGGGCCATGCCAGCATGGGCAACATGGATTGGCAGGTGCTGGGTTACTTGCTGGTGGGTTCGCTGCCGGGGATTTACCTGGGCAGCCACTTGACCGGTCGTATCTCCGACGAAGTGCTGCGTCCTTGCCTGGCCACGATGCTGGTGTTGATCGGCTACAAACTGGCGTTTTAGCGTGTACCCCAGATAAAAATGTAAATTGTCTAGTCTTGAAGCAGGGCTACGCCTGTTTCACCCGAACGCCCGATGCACCGCATCGGGCGTTTTGTATTTTAAGGACAGGTGTGGGCACTCTTGGTTGTCGATAAAGATCGCTGCCGCACCCTCTGCTCAAAAAGTGCTGCGCAGGTGAAAGTCAGTTGGTGACCAACAGTTCCGGGCCGAGGTAGTCGTTGATGTCGTCAATATCGTCGTCGCCCAGACTGCCCACCGAAGAGGCCAGGCGCAGGCGCGACATCAAGTAGCGCAGCTTGGCCTCGAACAGATCGTGGCGTGCATCGAAGAGCAGCTCTTCGGCATTGAGAACGTCCGAGTTGGTGCTGGTGCCGCCTTCTTTGAAGCCTTTGCGTGTCGAAGTCAGTGAGCGTTCGTTGGACTCCACTGCTCTCTCCAGCGCGCGAATACGTTGGGCGCCGCTCTCTACGCCGCGATACTCACGGGTGGTACCGGAGATGACTTCCTGGCGCGTAGCGTCGAGTTCGTCCAGGGCCTTATAGCTATTGGCGCTCGCCTGGCGCGTCAACGCGCTAGTGCCACCACCGTTGTACAACGGGAAGTTTGCCTCCAGCCCGATTGAGGCGTAGCGGTTGCGTTGATTCAGCTCGGAGATTGATTGGCTATCGCCCGCGGTGTAGCCGGCAACGAAATCAAGTGTCGGCCAGTGACCAGCCCTGGCGCGCTTCACTTCTTCTTCAGCGAGGTCGCTGCTATGACGGCGCGCATGGATCAGCGGGCTGTCAGTCTGAGCCTTGATTAACCAGTCCTGCAGGTTGCTCGGTAGCAGCGGTGGCGTATTGAAGGTCGGACGCAAGGTGGTCAGGGATTCGGGGGATTCTCCGATGTATTCCTCAAGCTTGCGGCGCGCGTTGACCAGGTTGTCCTGCGCTTCGATCAGCTCAACCGCGGCGAGGTCGCGGCGAGCGATCGACTCGTCGATGTCGGTGACGGTACCGGCCCCCAACTCCATGCGTCGTTTAGCCGAAGCGAGTTGCTCGTCAAAGGCGTTTAACTTGGCTTTGGCAAGGATGATGGTTTCGCTGGCCAGGAGCACGTCGAAATAGCTTTCGGCCAGGCGCACTGCGGCGTCCTGACTCTTGGCATCGAACACCGCGACGCTGTAGTCGGCACGCTGTTTACCCTGGCGGAACTCGGCCATTTTCTGTTTGTTGAACAGCGGCTGGCGCAAGCGCACGTTAGCGCCCTTGGAGTCGTAGTCGAGATCCCTTTCGATGCCGCTCTGGCGCTGGGTGCCATTGACCTTGTTGTCGTAGGCCGAGGCACTGATCTGCGGTAGCAGGCCGGCCTGGCCAATGGCGCGGTTTTCCAGGCCGGCCTCTTTTTCATGTACGGCGGCGCGATAGACGGGGCCTTGGTACTGCAACAGATCCCAGGCTTGCTTGAGGTCCATGGCGCTAACCGGGAAGGACAGCGCAAGCAGGCAAAAGATCAGGCAATGACGGTCCATTTCATTGTTCCTTGAACGAGCTGTCGACACGCTCGAGCATTGGTTTGAGAAGATAGCTCATCAAGTTGCGCTCGCCGGTCTTGATGGTGACGCTGGCGGGCATACCGGGACGAATGTGATTGCTGCCAAGCTGGCTCATGCCATCGGGAGTGACTTCTACCTGTGCCAGATAGAACGGTTGCTTGCTTTCCTCGTCGAGCAGGCGGTCGGCGGAGACTGTCTTCACACGGCCAGGGATGTTGGGCGTCTGGGCATGGTTGAAGGCCGGAAACGCAATGTCCACGGCCAGGCCGGGGACCATCTTGTCGATCGCCTGTACCGGAATCATCGCGTCAACCTGCAGCGGTTCATTGTCCGGAACGATTTCCATGATTTTGAAGCCGGGCTGAATGATCCCGCCGATGGTCGCAATGCTCAGTGAATGGACGATGCCATCGATCGGCGAGCGAATCACCGTGTGGGTCACTTCATAGTCCAGCGCACGCAAGCGGTCGGCCAGGGTGGTATTTTCCTTGGCGGTATCGGTGAGCTGCGATTCGACTTCCTTCTGGTAATCGTGCTGGCGCTGAAGGATGCGCAGCTTGATTTCGGTGGTCTGGCTGCGTATGCGGGCGATGTTGTTGAGGTTTTCGGCCTGGCCGGCGGAGAGGTCGGAATTGCTGCGTTCCAGCTCAAGCAGGCGGTTGCGTGGTACATAGCCTTCGGCCGCCAGTACGCGGGTACCTTTTAGTTCCTGGTTGAGGAAGTCGATCTGCGAGGCGCGGGCGCCATAGACCTGCTGCAGGCCCTTGAGCTGCACCGCCGACGCCGCGAGGTTTTCCTGAAGGATGCTGATTTCGCCAGCGAGGCCGGCGCGTCGGGTGTCCAGGAGGCGTTGTTGCAGATTCATGGCGGCCACCAGGCGGTGGTCATTCCCGAAGCGCTTGAGCAATTCGGGGTCGTAGTTCACCACGTCGCGGCCGTCGCGTTCCGCTTCCAGACGGTTTTCCACCGTCTTGCTGACGATGTACTGGGCGCTGACCGCACCCTGTTCGGAGGCGGCGCGCAGCGAGTCGAGGCGGACCAGCTCCTGGCCTTTTTTCACTGCATCACCTTCGCGAACAAGAATGGCCTCCACAGTGCCGCCGGTCAGATGCTGCACGGCTTTACGATTGCTGGTGACTTTGACCGTGCCAGTCGCGACCACGCCGGCATCCAGTGGCGCCAGCCAGGACCACAGGAGGAAGCCGCCGAAGCCGGCGAGCATCAGCAACATGCCCCAGCGCACGGGTTTACCGACGTCCAGATCCACCACGTTCCTGGGATCGGCGAGAATCATCTCGGTGTGTTGGCTCATTTGCATGATCGGTCACTCCCGTGATTTGACGGAGGCCAGCGGAGTCGATGCGCCTGCAGGCATCACACTGGCCTTGCGCAGCGCTGCAAATACTTCATCGCGAGTACCGAGCATCTGCACACCGCCGTCGCGCAGCATCAGCACCTTATCGACGGCGCAGAGCACATTGGGACGGTGGGAAATCAGAATGACGGTGGCGCCGCGGTTTTTCAGTTGAGCCAGCGCCTCGACCAAGCCCTTTTCACCGACGTCGTCGAGGTTGGCGTTCGGCTCGTCCAGCACAATCAGATTGGGTTCTCCATACAGCGCGCGAGCCAAGGCGATGCGTTGCTTCTGGCCTCCGGACAGCGGGCTGCCATCGGTGCCCAGACGGGTCTCATAACCCTGCGCCAAACGCAGGATCATCTCGTGCACTCCAGTCGTCCTGGCGGCGCGTATGACCGCATCGCTGTCCACTTCGCCAAAGCGCGCAATGTTGTCGGCGATGGTGCCCTCGAACAGCTCCACGTCCTGTGGCAGGTAACCGAGCCAGGGGCCAAGTTCGCCCTTGTTCCAGGTGAATATGTCCGCGCCGTCCAGGCGCACCTTGCCGGCCTGCGCTGGCCAAACGCCAACCAACAGACGAGCGAGGGTGGATTTGCCCGAGGCGGATGGACCGATAATGCCAAGGCTTTCGCCGGGGGAAAGGTTGAAGCTCACTCCGCGCAGAATCGTGTTGCTGGTGCCGGGCGCACCGGCATACACATTCTCCACCGCCAGCATGCCCAGCGGCCGCTGCAGCGACATGCTCGGTGGCCGGCGAGGATAGTCGTTCAGCATCTCGTTCAACCGGGCCCAGGCCGAACGGCAGCCAAGCAATTGCTTCCACGACGCGATGACTTGTTCAACCGGGGCCAGCGCGCGGCCGGTGAGGATCGAGCAAGCAATCATCATCCCCGGGGTGATCTTGCCTTCGATCGCCAGCAACGCGCCGGCGCCGAGGATCAGCGATTGCAAAGTGATGCGCACGAAGCGCCCGGTACTGCTGATCAGGGCAGCACGGTCGGAAGCCAGGGTCTGCATTTCCAGAATGTGCAAATGGCTTTGGTACCAGCGCTTGCCGATCGAAGGCAGCATGCCCATGGCCTCGATAACCTCGGCGTTGCGCAGGTTGTTGTTGGCGTAGCTGGCGGAGGTGAGGGCAGCCTGATTGGCTTCGGCGAGTGGCTTTTGCGTTGCCTTCTCGGTGAGATAAGCCAGGCCCACCAGAATCAGCGAGCCGATCAGCGTGACCAGTCCGAGCAGCGGGTGGATCAAATAGGCGACCAGCAGGTAGATGGGGGTCCAAGGCGCATCAAAGAATGCGAACAGACCATTGCCGGTGAGAAATTGACGCACCTGTGCGAGATCTTGCAGGGCCTGGGCCGGATTGCCTCCGGCGCGACTCAGGTTGCGCTCGAATGCTGCGGTGAAAATGCGTCGATTGAGGTCCATGTCGAGGCAGTTGCCGACTCGGATCAGCACGCGGGTGCGGAACATTTCCAGCGTGGCCATTAGCAAGAACAGGCCTATCACCAAGAAGGTCAGCATCGTCAATGTTGTGACGTTACGACTGACCAAGGCCCGATCGTAGACCTGCAGCATATAAATAGCTGGCGTCAACATCATGACGTTGATGACGCCGCTGAATCCGGCCAACGAGTAAAAACTGCGGCGAAGTCGAAAGAGCGCGTCGGCCAGTTCGGATCGGGTACTTGAGAGCTTGTGCATTTGATAGACCCTCACCGAAAAGCCGGGTGTGCTTGCGGCAAAAAGCAGCAAGGAAAATGTGTGAAAAACCATAGATGTAGTTGCGAATGCTTCTCGCGGACACAAGCCATAGCGTTCCTGGAAAAGTTCCGTAAATTTTTATGTTCACATGCAGCAGCGTAGGTGGCGTTTGTCTCTCTAGCGATACAGTTTGAAATAACATTTCGCTCTAGTAGTTCGTATGAATATTTATATGTCGTTTAATAACAGTAAGTTGGCATGTCCAATGACGATGATATTTTTTTACGTCGTAATATTGACATCGCATTGCTATAGAACTTTAGTCATGTTCAAGGGCGCCCGTCTGAATCTTGCCATCGCTTCGAAAGTGCAGGGCACGGTGGTCCTGAAGGAGCACGGCATGTCGATCATTTTGTTCTGTTGCACCGTGACGGAGCTGTTCAGGAAGTTCGCTTCGACTTCCCGATTCCATGGCCCACCAGTGGCTCGGAATCGCTCTGCCTAAACGCTCAGCGAGCAATTTCATCCAGCGAATTCCAGGCGCGCATTCACCGGCGCAGGGGACGGCTTTGCCTGCCCCACGCCTGCTCTCGCCAAACACTGAACCAACGAACTGCGCAAGCCAGCACGTGACTTGGCGCGGGAGGATTTATTCGTCCCGAGCCTTTCCCATATAGATCGAGGGCAATCGAAATGGCCAATTTCAACAAGTCGGACCTGGAGTTCATTCTCAAGCAAATCTTCATCGCAGAAGCGCATGCCGACGGCGCCAGCCTTAGTGATTTGCTACCCAACAGTCAGGTGCCATACGGCCTGCGAACCGTCGATGGCAGCTACAACAACCTGGTCGCCGGACAAAGCGAATTTGGCGCTGCGGACAATTCCTTCCTGCGCCTGCTTGACGCTTCGTATCGTGCGTCGTACGCCGGGACAGGGACGGTGGTCGATCCGCAGCCACGGATTATCAGTAACCTGATCAACGACCAGACCGCCAACAACCCGGCCGCTGTCGCTGCGAACGGTGGTGCTGACCCAGTGATCAGCCCCGGTCTGGACGGCGTGTTCGGCACGGCCGACGACAAGGAAGTATTCTTCATCCCCAACGAGTCGCCGGACGCCGGCCTGACCGCCGGCTTCAACTCGTGGATGACCTTCTTCGGCCAGTTCTTCGACCACGGCCTTGATCTGCTCAGCAAGAGCAGTACTGACGTTGTGTTTATTCCGCTGCAGCCGGACGATCCGTTGTTTGTGCCGGGCAGCCCGACCAACTTCATGGTGCTGCCACGTGCAGTGCGTACGGCCGGCGCGGACGGAATTGTCGGCACTTCCGATGATGGTCAGCCCAACACCACCTCACCGTTCGTAGACCAGAGCCAAACATACAGCTCGCACCCGTCGCACCAGGTGTTCCTGCGTGAGTACGTCCTCAACGCGGCCGGTGACCCTATTGCAACGGGGCGCTTGATTACCAACCGCGATCTCGGCGCTGATGGCAAATTCGGCACGGCCGATGATGGCGACGGCGAAAGCGGCGGCATGGCGACCTGGGCAGTGGTAAAAGCCCAGGCCCGTGACATTCTCGGCATCAACCTGACCGACCTCGATGTGCACAACGTGCCGTTGCTCGCGACTGATGCCTATGGCAGCTTCATCCGGGGGCCGAACGGTATGCCGCAGGTGGTGATGCGCACCAGTAACGGTACCGACGGTATTGCCGGGACGGCTGATGACGTCACGCAACTGGTCGAAGGCAACCGGGATGCGCCGATCAGTCTGGCCAACGCCGTAAGCACCGGACATGGTTTCCTCGACGACATCGCCCACAATGCCGCGCCGGTCGTCGTCGGTGGGGTTCTGCAAGCGGATGCCGACGCCGATGTCGGCAATGCGCAGCCCGTGGGTGCGGGCGGCAACAACCTGACCTATGACAACGAACTGCTCGACGCCCACTACATTGCCGGCGACGGCCGGGCGAACGAAAACATTGGCCTGACCGCCGTGCACCATGTGTTCCACTCCGAGCACAACCGCCTGGTCCAGCAATCCAAGCAAACCATCCTGGCCGCCGGCGATCTGGCGTTTCTCAATGAGTGGCTGGTGGACGACGTCGCCGCAATGCCTACGACACTCGCCGAAATATCAGCCTTGGTGTGGGACGGCGAACGCCTGTTCCAGGCCGCCAAGTTCGGCACCGAGATGCAGTACCAGCACCTCGTCTTCGAAGAGTTCGCGCGGACCATTCAGCCGCAGGTTGACGCATTCCTTGCCCCCAACGGGTATGACACCTCGATCAACCCGGCCATCCTCGCCGAGTTCGCCCATGTGGTGTATCGCTTCGGTCACTCGATGTTGACCGAGACCGTCGATCGTTTCGACCCCGAGTTCAATCCGCTGCTCACTGACCCGAACAACCCGGATTCGCAACTCGGTCTGATCGCGGCCTTCCTCAACCCGCTGGCATTCGCCGGCAGTGGCGCTACTGCAGACGAAGCGGCAGGGGCGATCATTCGCGGTGTGACCCGCCAGCTCGGCAACGAGATCGACGAGTTCGTCACCGAAGCGTTGCGCAACAATCTGCTCGGTCTGCCCCTCGATTTGCCGGCCTTGAATCTGGCGCGTGGTCGCGACACGGGTATCCCGACCTTGAATGAGGCGCGGCGTGAGTTCTACTCATCAACCGGCGACAGCCAACTCAAGCCGTACATCAGTTGGGCAGACTTCGCGGACAACCTCAAACACCCCGAGTCGTTGGTCAACTTCATCGCAGCCTATGGCACGCATGAAACGATTACGGCGGCGACCACGCTGGCAGACAAACGCGCTGCAGCCCTGGCGCTGGTATTCGGTGGTGATGATGCGCCGGCTGACCGCCTGGACTTCCTCAACAGTACCGGTGCCTATGGCAACGTAACGCTGGCCGGCAAGGATGGGCTGCTGGGTACTGCCGACGACGTGGCGGGTGTAACGATCACGGGCGTCGACGATATCGACTTCTGGGTCGGTGGCCTCGCCGAGCAGAAGATGCCGTTCGGCGGTATGCTCGGTTCGTCGTTCAACTTCGTGTTTGAGACCCAGATGGAGGCGTTGCAGGACGGCGACCGCTTCTACTATCTGTCACGTACCGCGGGCCTGAACTTCGGCACCGAGTTGGAAAACAACTCCTTTGCCAAGCTGATCATGCTCAACACCGATGTCACACACCTGTCGAACACCGTGTTCCTGACGCCTACTTACACCCTGGAAGTGAATCAGGCCAATCAGTTCACTGGCCTTGGCGCGGGCAGCGCCGATCCAACTGGCGGCCTCATGATCAACGGTGTGGAAATCGTGCCGCTGGTGATCCGCGATAACCCCGACACCGTGGGGGCGGACAGTAATTATCTGCAATATACCGGCGAAGACCATGTCGTCCTGGGTGGCACCGCTGGCAATGACATCATCGTCTCCGGTGAGGGCGATGACACCCTTTACGGCGACGGTGGCAACGACCGCCTCGAAGGCGGCGCCGGCAACGATGCGGTACTGGGCGGCGCGGGCGATGACATCATCACCGACTCGTTCGGTGACAACCGTCTGGAAGGTAATGCCGGTAACGATGTGATCGTCGCCGGTAGCATGCTGGTTGGCGGCAACCTGATCCTGGGGGGCGATGGCCAGGACTTCATCATCACCACCGAAGACATCAGCACCACCTTCGGCGGTCAGGGTGACGATTTCATCCTCGGTGCCAAGACCAACCTGCCAGCTACGGGCAATGAAGGAGATGACTGGATCGAAAGCGGCACCCAGGACGGCGCGCCAGGCGATAACGCCTCGCCGTTGCTCAATGATGACGTGATCGGCAACGATATCTTTGTCGGTGGTGGTGGCTTCGACGAAATGATCGGCGAGGGTGGCGATGACATCTTTGTCGGCAGTGATGCCCAGGACAATATGGACGGCATGTCCGGTTTCGACTGGGTGACTTACAAAAATGACAGGGTCGGCGTGACCGTTGACCTGACCATGGCCACGCTGGCGCAACCACACGGCAACGCGCCAAACCAGAACAACGGGCCGTTCAATCCGGTCGGTGCCTCGCCGACCTCGATCCTCGACCGTTTTGCCGAGGTCGAAGGCTTGTCCGGTTCGCAATTTGGCGATGTGCTCAAGGGCGATAATGTTGATGCGGTCACGATTGCCGACCACGGCGGGACCACGGGCAGTGCGCTGACCAATGTGGCGTTGATTCGCGGACTGGAGCAATTCCTGGCCGATGCCGGCTTGCCGACCACTGGTTTTGCCACGGGCAATATCATCCTCGGAGGCAATGGCAGTGACCTGATCGAGGGGCGTGGTGGCGATGACCTGATCGATGGCGACAAATGGATCAACGTCAGAATTGCGGTGTATGGCCCCAACGACGTCAACCATACCGGCCCTGAAATCGCCACCTTCGACAGCATGGTCGACATGATTCCGTTCATGATCGACGGCACCTATAACCCAGGTCAGCTCAAGGCCGTGCGGGAAATCCTGCCCGGCACTTCGACAGGCGGGGCGGCTTTCGACACTGCCGTTTTCTCCGGCCTTCAGTCTGAGTATGTGGTGACGCGTGACACCCGAGGCACGGCCAATGTGGCGGACGATGTCTGGACAGTGACCGATACCGAAGCGGGTCGCGACGGCACCGATACCTTGCTGCATATCGAACGCCTGCAGTTCGCCGATACCCAGCAAGTGCTGGTGCCGGATCTGAACGCACAACCGTTGGGCAGACCGACCGTCGCGGATGGAAACGGCGGCGCGATCACAGTGGGCGACACATTGACGGTGAGCATGGCCGGAGTGCGCGATTCCGACAACATCACGGTGGGTAACCCGCAGGGTTTCGTCAATAATGCCTCGGTGTCCTACTATTGGCAGTTCGAAGCCGACCCCGGCACCGGCGTGTTCGAAGACATCATCCAGCTGCCAGCGGGTGACCTGGCGTTCCAAAGTGCCGACGGCACCACGTTCAAGGTCTCGCCGGATCTTGCCGGGCTGGCACTGCGGGTCAAAGCGATCTACCAGGATGGTCACGGCACGACTGAAGTGGTGTTCTCGCAACCGACTGATGTGGTGGCTCCCGGCGAGCCGGTTGTGCCGACGGCGCAGACACCGGTAGTCAATGCCACTGCGGGGGGCGAGGGCCTTAACATGGTCCGCTCCGACCTCAACTTCATCCTTGATCAGATCAAGATTGCCGAGGCTGATGCGGCCGGTCAGGACATACTCTCGCTGATCCCGAATATCCGCGCGCCGTTGGGCCTGCGTGCGGTCGACGGCTCGAACAACAACCTGATGAACCTCAACGGCATCAACAACACCGAGTTTGGTGCCGCGGATAACACCTTCCCGCGCTTGACCGATCCGGTCTTCAATCCGGCGGAAGGTGCTCCTGCCGGCTTCTTCGGCCCCGGCTCGCCGGCCATTCCGGGATCGTCGTATCAGCAGAACAGCGGCTTTGTGTTTGACTCGCAGCCGCGCACGATCAGTAATCTGATCGTCGACCAGACGTCGAACAACCCGGCGGCCTATGCCACTGCTTACGACCCGGGTGCGGACGGTGTGCTCAACTTCGGCGCAGAGGGGAACGACGACGTGCTCAAGGATGGCACTCGAATAGTCGCCAGCCCCGGCATGGATGGTCAGTTCGGTACTGCCGACGACCATGATGTGTACCTGTTCGAGAACACCGCGTCGGACGCAGGGTTGTCCGCGCCGTTCAACGCCTGGATGACCTTCTTCGGGCAGTTCTTCGATCACGGTCTGGACCTGGTGACCAAAGGCGGTTCGGGCACGATCTTCATCCCGCTGCAACCGGATGATCCGCTGTATGTGCCCGGTGGCAACACCAACTTCATGGTGCTGACCCGCGCGACCAACCTGCCCGGGGCGGATGGCGTTCTCGGCACGGCCGACGACATCCATGAGCACACCAACACCACGTCGCCATTCGTGGATCAAAACCAGACCTACAGCTCGCACCCATCACACCAGGTTTTCCTGCGCGGTTATGAGCTGACCGACAACGGCCCCATCGCGACCGGCAGATTGATCACTAACCGTGACCTGGGGGCGGATGGCAAGTTTGGTACCGCAGACGACACCGAAATCGGTGGTATGGCGACCTGGAAAGTGGTCAAGGCGCAGGCCAACGACATTCTGGGTATCCGCCTTACCGACGCCGACGTCGACAACTCCCCGCTGTTGGCGACCGACGCTTATGGCAATTTCATCAAGGGGCCGAACGGCTTCCCGATGGTCGTGATGAAGGGCGCTGACGGTCTTGGTGGCACGGCTGATGACGTCCTTGTCGAAGGCAATCCGCTTGACCCCATTAGCCTGACCAACGCTGTGCGTACCGGTCACCAGTTCCTCGCCGACATTGCCCACAATGCAGCGCCGGTGTTCAGCGGTGGCGTGCTCGTGCCTGACGCGGATTCGGATACTGGCAACGCAGTGCCGTTCAATCCGCAGACCGGGGCCAACCTGGCCTACGACAACGAGTTGCTCGATGCGCATTACATCGCTGGCGACGGCCGGGTCAACGAGAACATCGGCCTGACCGCGGTGCATGCGATCTTCCACTCCGAGCATAATCGGCTGGTCGCGCAGACCAAGGACACCGTGCTTGATTCGGGTGACGTAGCCTTCCTCAACGAGTGGCTGCTCACTCCGGTGAGCGCTTTGCCCGCCAACCAGGCTGAGATCGATGCGCTTGTGTGGAATGGCGAGCGCTTGTTCCAGGCTGCCAAGTTCGGCACCGAGATGCAGTATCAGCACCTGGTGTTCGAGGAGTTTGCGCGGACCATCCAGCCCAACGTTGACCTGTTCTTTGCTCCGACCCAGGTCTATGACGTTGACCTCGATGCCTCGATCGTCGCCGAGTTCGCCCATACCGTGTACCGGTTTGGCCACTCGATGCTGACCGAGACCGTCGATCGCTTCGACGTCGACTTCAACGTGATCGGCGATCCGAACAGCGCTGATCCTGATCAGCAACTCGGCCTGATCGCGGCGTTCCTCAACCCGTTGGCGTATGCCGCCAGTGGCGTGACGCCCGAAGATGCGACCAGTGCGATCGTGCGTGGGATGACTCGGCAAGCCGGTAACGAAATCGACGAGTTCGTCACCGAGGCGCTGCGCAACAACCTGCTCGGCCTGCCGCTCGACCTGCCAGCGATCAACATTGCCCGTGGCCGCGATGTGGGGATTCCTTCGCTCAATGCGGTCCGCCGCGACATCTACAGCCAAACCGGTGATACCCAACTCAAGCCTTACATCAGCTGGGTCGACCTGGTGCAGCACCTCAAGCATCCAGAGTCGTTGATCAACTTCATCGCAGCCTATGGCACGCATAGCACGATCACGGAGGCGACCACACTGGAAGCCAAACGCGCTGCAGCCATGGCGCTGGTATTTGGTGGTGATGATGCGCCGGCTGACCGCTTGGACTTCCTCAACGGAACCGGTACCTGGGCCAACGTCACGCTGGCCGGCAAAGATGGGGTGATGGGAACTGCCGACGATCTGAAGGGAGTGACGATCACGGGCGTAGATGCCATCGATCTCTGGATCGGCGGCCTGGCCGAAGAGAAAACCCCGTTCGGCGGCATGCTCGGCTCGACCTTCAACTTCGTGTTCGAGAACCAGCTGGAAAAACTGCAGGACGGCGACCGCTTCTACTATCTGGAGCGTACGGCTGGCCTGTCGATGAATGCCGAACTGGAAAGCAATTCGTTCGCCAAGCTGATCATGGCCAACACCTCGGCTACGCACTTGCCGGGCCTGGTGTTCTCGGACCCTGGTTTCTATCTGGAAAGGGACCAGAGCAAGCAGTACAACGATGGCCTGGGCAACGCTGATCCGCTTGGCGAGAACGGCGAGCAGGTCGTGTTCCGCGACAACCCGCTGACCGCAGGACCGGACACCAACTACATCAAGTACACGGGTGATCAGCACATCGTGCTGGGCGGCACCAACAATGCCGACATCCTCATCGCCAGTGAAGGCGATGACACGGTCTGGGGTGACGGCGGCAACGATGTCATCGAAGGCGGTGACGGCAACGACCAACTGCGCGGTGGCGCCGGCGACGACATCATCACTGACCGCGGCGGCGACGATAACATCCAGGGGGGCGACGGCAACGACGTGCTGCACGGTGGCAATGGCGTCAACCTGATCATCGGCGGGTTCGGCAATGACTTCATCGTGACCGGCGAGGACGCCTCCGAGGCTATTGGTGGCCACGGCAACGACTTCATTCTGGGCAGCAAAGCCAACGAACAGGACATGGGTAACGAAGGCGACGACTGGATCGAGAAGGGCACGTCGGACGGTGCGCCTGGCGACAACTTCGACCCGCTCGGCAACGACCCGATAATCGGCCACGATGTGTTCATCGGCGCTAGCGAAAACGACAAGTTCAACGGCGAGGGCGGCGACGACATCATGGTCGGCAGTCTCGGCCTGGGTGACCGCTATATCGGTGGCTCCGGCTATGACTGGGCAACCTTCAAGGGGCTCGCCCAGGGCGTGACCATCGACTTCACCGATCGCTTTTTCGATGTTCCGCCGGTGCCGGGTTCGGGGGCTTCGGCGCTGGTGCGGTTCGACATCATGGAAGGTTTGTCGGGTTCATCGCACGGTGACTACCTGCGCGGTGATAACGAAGATGCCACAACACTGCCTGGCGCCGGTGCAACTGGCAGTGTGCTGACCAATATCAACCTGATCGACGGCCTGGTTGATCTTCTGCCCGCCGGAGCAACGTTCTTCGACGGCGGCAACATCATCCTCGGCGGCAGCGGCAGCGACCTGATCGAAGGTCGCGGTGGTGACGACATCATCGATGGTGACAAGTGGCTGAACGTGCGTATAAGCGTGCGGGAAAATGTCGATGGTACTGGCGAGGAAATCGCCACGTTCGACAGCATGGAGCCGCTGGTGCCGTTTATGTTGAACGGTACTTACAACCCGGGCCAGTTGGTCATCGTGCGGGAGATTCTGACCGGCAATGACAGCTACGACACTGCATTGTTCTCCGGTAATTTGGGGGAATACGGCATCGAGATCGATGGCGACACTGTCATCGTGACCGACTCGGTGGCGGGGCGTGATGGCGTCGATCGCCTGACAGGCATCGAGCGTCTGCAGTTCGCTGACGTGGCGCAATCGTCCGGAGTGGGCACCGCTCAAAACAACGACCCATCGGGTCACCTGGCAATCCTCGATGCTGCAACCGGTGTGCGTGACGAAACGCCTGTTGCCGGCCAGTTGCTGCGAGTCAGTGATCGGGCGGTACACGACGCGGACAACCAAAACGGGACCAACCCGACGGGTGCGGTGACTGGCGGGGTGGCTTACTACTGGCAGGTCGAAACCATTGCCGGCACGGGCGTTTATGATGACATCACCTCCCTCGCTGCGGGCGAGGCAACGCGGGCGATCGGCACCACCTACCGGGTGACGGACGATGTGGCAGGTCTGAACATCCGCGTCCGGGCGGTGTACCAGGATGCCAAGGGCACGCTGGAGATCGTCGATTCGTCCGGGAACAGCACACCGACCGAAGGGCCGACCGTTACCGGGCTTGCCGTGCAGAACCAGCTGTTGACCGCTGACCCGTCGAGCATCATCGACCTCGATGGCCTGAGCAATCCGCAGTTCACCTATCAGTGGCAGGCGAACGACGGGCTTGGCTTCGTCAACATCGCCGGCGCTACCGGTAGCACGTTCGCGCTTGGCCAGGCTCAGGTCGATCAGGAAGTGCGCGTGGTCATCGGTTACGTAGATGCGTTCGGTGTGGCCGAAAGCGTTTCGTCCAACATCCTGGGGCCGGTGGAAAACGTCAACGATGCTCCGACTGCAGGGCCAACCTTAACCGGGCTTGCCGTGCAGAACCAGGTGTTGACCGCTGATCCGGCGAGCATCATCGACGTCGATGGCTTGAGCAATCCGCAGTTCACCTACCAATGGCAGGCGAACAACGGGTCTGGCTTCGTCGACATCAACGGCGCTACCGGTAGCACGTTCGCGCTTGGCCAGGCTCAGGTCGGACAAGCAGTGCGCGTGGTCATCGGTTACGTGGATGACTTCGGTGCGGCCGAAAGCGTTTCATCCAACACCCTGGGGCCGGTGGCCAACGCCAATGATGCACCGACAGGCGCATTGCTGATCAGCGATACGACACCGAATCAAGGGCAGGTGCTAACCGCGCTGACGGGCGAGATTGTCGATGCGGATGGGCTGGGCACCTTCAGCTTCCAGTGGCAGCAAGGTGTCGGTGTGTCCTTCACTGACATCAACGGTGCGACTGCTGCGACCTTCACCCCGGGTGCGGCGCAGGGCAATCTGCAACTGCGAGTGATCGTGCGCTACACCGATGGCTTCGGCACGCTGGAGTCGGTGACCTCTGCGGCGACGGCGGCAGTAACGGTACTGAGTGGCGTGGTCCTGCAGGGCAATGCGTTTGCGAACACCCTCACCGGCACTGCGGGTAACGATGTGCTGATTGGCCTGGGCGGGAGCGATACGCTGAATGGCCTGGCCGGTATCGACCAGTTGTTTGGCGGCACGGGCAACGACATCCTCAACGGCGGAGACGACAACGACGTCCTCAATGGCGAGGACGGCACCGACACCCTCAACGGTGGACTCGGCGCGGATACCATGAACGGCGGTGCCGGCAACGACACGTTTGTGGTCGACAACGTCGGTGACCTTGTCACCGAGGCGCTGGGTGGTGGTACCGATCTGGTGCGGACCAGTCTGACGAGCTACCAGCTCGGTGCCAACGTCGAGAACCTGACCTATACGGGAACCGCAAACTTCACCGGTACCGGTAACGCGCTAGCCAACATCATCACCGGCGGGGTGGGTAGCGACCTCCTCAATGGCGGTGCAGGTGCTGACCGGTTGGTGGGGGCGCCGGCAACGATACCTATGTCGTCGACGCAGCCTTGGACGTGGTGGTCGAGGTGTTAGGTGGCGGTACGGACACCGTGCAGACCTCGCTGGCCAGCTACACGCTGGGCGCTAATGTCGAGAATCTGACCTACACCGGAGTCGGCAACTTCGTCGGCAACGGCAACGGGTTGAACAACGTCATCACCGCCGGAGCGGGTAATGACACCCTCAATGGTAACGACGGCAACGACCAACTGTTCGGTGGCATTGGCACCGATACCCTGAACGGCGGTAATGGCGATGACAGCCTCGACGGCGGTGATGGGGCGGATGTCTTGAATGGTGGATCAGGCAACGACACGCTGCTCGGTGGTGACGCTAACGACATATTGTTGGGTGGAACCGGCATTGACTTTATCGATGGCGGAATTGGCAACGATACGGTCACTGGCGGTGCCGGTAACGACATGATGGTTGCCAGCAGTGGCAACGATATCTTCATGTTCGCAGCGGGCTTCGGGGCCGATCAGATCATCGGCTTCGATGCCGACGCGGTGGGAGGCCAGGACCGGCTCGATATTTCCGCGTTCGGCGTCACTGCTGCGACCTTTGCCGGCATCGTTATCATCACCGATATCGGTGCGGATACCTTGATCAGCTCCGCAGGGCCTGAATCCATCCGCCTGGTCGGTGTGGCCGATGCAACAACCGTCACTGCCGCAGACTTCATTCTGGCCACTTGAGGTTCTGATCAACAATGTCGCAGGGAGCGTGGACATCGGAGGGGAGGGCAATGGATGCCCTCCGTTTTTTTTAAAACTCTGGCCGTTTGTTCGGCCGAAAATGCGTGAACCACTCTGCCACGCCGGTATGTCGGTTCGTGGGAAACGCTCGATCAACATTTGACCAGGGAATGGAAATAGGGGAGCCCGACCTTGAACATTTCAACGACCTGCGCCATGAGCAGCCTGTTGGTTTCGCTCACCGCTTCTGCTACCGGGATCATTCCGGTCTTCGAGCTGGACTTCACCCGATCCGCAACAGAAACGCTGCAAAAAATGGGCATCAACGACGCTTGTATTATTGCCGCTTCACATCCCGCTGAATTTACCTACTGCCGAGAAGGATCTTCAACGCTCTGGAAGTATCAGGCGTTGGATCTAGAGCAACAGGCGGCGATCCAAATTGGCCAAACGCGGTCTTCGATGGATCATCAGCGAATTACTGTCGCGCAATTCAATAGCACTGCCTGCGAAGAAGATCACCTTGAGCCAGTGGTAAACCCGGCGATTGGTCTTGGATTTGTCCTCGGCCTGTTCACCCTGTTTCTGTTGATCGGTTTTCGACGCGCCCGCCACCTGTAATCCAAACGTGATGAATGCTTCCCACGGACTCTTGACTGCTGAACAAGCTGATAAGACGCCGGGCTGTTCCTGTCGCAAAAATCCTGGAGCAACGCAGCCTGGCGTTCCGGCCTTTTTTCACCACCAGGCAAGGTGGCCTGGTGCAGGTCAAGCGGATGATGGAGCGGTGCGGCGGGGTGTTCAGTGGGGAAAGTAGCGAGGGCGACGGCACGGTGTGTCCGCCTGTTGTTCAAGCGAATTCCCTGAATATGGGGAAGAACTTTACCCAGTAGCGGGTGCCATGCCCCAGTCGCTTTTTGGGCATGGCAAATTGATGTTGATAAGCCATTGTTCTGCTGGGTATTGATGCTTTGTATAGAACATTACGAATCTGGCGAACTCCTTGCACTCCTCCCATTACCCCCTTCACGATTTAGAGGCGGCTGGTGATGGACAGAAAAGCGCGGCACCCCTGCAAATGGTTTGGTCTCCTGACGCCCCTGAGCGTCCTTCTGACAATGACGCTCGGCACAACAAACCTGCGCGCCAGCCCGATCGACGACGAACGACAGCCCGAACCCTCCGACCCTTCAGCGTACTACGACGAACCGACTGACAAAGTAGGCGCCTTGAACGCCATTTTGACCATGCCCCCGGCTAACCTCGATTCCTTCGACTTGCCGGGTGGCGTCAAAGGCAGCAAAGACACCACGCGCAAGGAAAACATCCTGCCGCCAGCGCTGCAGACCAGTTTCAATTACCCCACCAACGGAAAACCCAGTCCGCTGTATGGTGCTCTGCCGTTCACTCAACCACTGGCGCTGTTCGAAGAATTCGGTGTGGAAAAACTCGACCCCACCACCCCGGCGGCACTGTTGCCGTTTCCACCCGCCGCCATTGGCCCGCTGCCACAACAAGATCCCACCAGCGTCGCACGCAGCGCTCCGCCGAGTGCGGCGCTCGACGCGTTCTTGCGTCAACCAGGCCTGACTCCGTTCCCCAGCCAGTATTCCAACGTGGTCGACCGCAACCCTTGGCAGAAGCAGATTGAATTTTTCCTCAACCGCCGTATCGGCTCGTCGGCTGAAGGCCGTCCGCCAGGAAAAGGCTGGTCGCACCAACGCTGGAACGAGTTTTACCCGCAGGTGGCCTACAAGACCGTGCAAGCCGGCGCACGGGTGAATACCGGTTTGCGTGACAGTCGCCAGATGCACCGCTATGCCGTGGGTGAGTTCGGTCCCAGTGGTCTCTATTACAACGTGGCTGGCGTGCCAGCGACAGCTGGCACCTCCAAAGGATTTGAACCGCGTTTTCACCCGAAAATGCCGGTGCAGAAACACAACTCGGTCTGGACCTTCGACGGCACCTTGCCGCCAAAATTGCTCATGGTGCGGTACGGGCAACCTGTGTTGATGCGTCATTACAACGGCTTGCCGATCGACCCGTCGGCGAACATGGGTTTTGGTCTGCACACCATCACCACCCACGAACACAACGGCCACGTACCGGCGGAAAGCGACGGTTACACCAATGCGTTTTTCTTCCCTGGGCAATTCTACGACTATCGCTGGCCGATCCAGTTGGCCGGTTACGACAGCATCAACACCAAGGCTGAAGACCCGCGTGCAGCGTTTCCGTGCTCGCCGGGCGAAACCCTGTGGACTAACGACCTCGCCCCCGGCCGCAAAACCTGCGACAACGGGATGATCAAAATCCGCGGTGACTGGCGCGAAACCATGAGCACCCACTGGTTCCACGACCACATGCTCGATTTCACCGCGCAGAACGTCTACAAGGGCAACGCGGCGATGATGAACTACTACAGCGCCCTGGACCGCGCCAATGAATCGGTGAATGACGGCGTCAACCTGCGCCTCCCCAGCGGCAGCGCCTTGCCCTGGGGTAACCGCGACTACGACGTCAACCTGATGTTTGCCGACAAGGCGTGGGATAAGAACGGTCAACTGTGGTTCAACCCCTTCAACACTGCCGGCTTCCTCGGTGACCAGGTGCTGGTCAACTGGAAGTGGAAACCAACCTTGGACGTCCGTGCCCGCAGCTATCGGTTCCGTATGCTCAACGGCTCCGTGTCGCGCTACTTCAAGATGGCGCTGGTGCGCGAGATCAAGGGCACCAGCGGCGAGTTCCAAGGGCCTGTCGGGTCGGGCGTGTCGTATGCCCGGGTGCCGTTCCACCTGATCGCCAACGACGGCAATATCATGGAACACGCCGTGCCGTTCGACGGCACCATGGACCTGGATGCCGACGGTGACAAACAGAACCACAACGCGATCCTGCCAACCCTGGGCATCGCCGAGCGTTTCGACATCATCGTTAACTTCTCGAAAAACGGGATCAAACCAGGCGACAAGCTGTTCTTCGTCAACCTGCTGGTGCACCAAGACGGCAAGGGTCCGGAAGAACCCGTCGCCCTGGCTGACGTGCTGTCCGAGAAGTACCGGGCGATCATCAAGCAAACCAGCAAGGGGCCAAAGTGGGAGGACGGTGATCCGGCGGTAGGCAAGGTGTTGCAACTCAACGTCAAGGCTTACACCGGTCAGGACCTGGCCATGGACCCGGCCGCTTATGAGCCGGCCAAACCGGGCAAGGCTGAAGGCCTGTTTATGATCCCGCTGAAAATCCATCGCGACAATGCGGCCGATAAGGCGCTGCTGGCTCAGGCTCGTCACCGCACCTTTACCTTCGGCCGTTCTGATGGCACCGATGAAGCACCCTGGACGGTCAAGACCGACGGCGGTTTCGGGTTTCGCATGGACCCACGTCGGCTGAACACCTCGACCAAACTGGCCAGCGGTCCGACCGACGCCGGCGCCACGGGCTTCGGCACGCTGGAAGTGTGGCACATCAAGGGTAATGACACGGGCTGGGGCCACCCGGTGCACGTGCACTTCGAGGAAGGGATCATCCTCAGCCGTGGCGGCAAGCCACCACCGGAATGGGAAAAATGGGCACGCAAGGACGTGTATCGCGTCGGTTCGGAAAAGGATGGTACGGACAATGTCGAGATTGCGATCCAATTTCGCGAATTCGCCGGCACCTACATGGAGCACTGCCACAACACTCAGCATGAGGACAACTCAATGCTGTTGCGTTGGGACGTTGAAAAACCCGGGCAAGTGCAGTTGATGCCGACTCCGTTGCCGAGCTGGGATGGCGTGCGTTACGTGAACTCCGCTGCGCTGCCAACCTTCCGCACCGGCGACGGCTACGGTACCAAAGCAGCGGTCACACCATGATCCGCAGGGGAGCCGACATGACATCAACTACGCCGCGCTCCCGCGCCCTGGGCATGCACCTGATTTTGCTGCTGGTCACCGGCGTGCTGGCCGCTTGGCTGCTGCTCGCTCATGAAGGTGCACCGTCGCCCACGGAATCGGCGACACCCTGGGGCGGCGATTACTTCCCCAACACCTTGCTGACCGATCAGGACGGTCGGCAGGTGCGTTTTTTCGAGGACCTGATCAAGGGCAAAGTGGTGGTGATCAACTTCATCTTCACCACGTGCAGCGACTCCTGTCCGCTGGAAACCGCGCGCCTGCGCCAAATGCAACAGTTGCTCGGGGACCGGGTCGGGAAGGATATCTTTTTCTACTCGATCAGCATCGACCCGCTGAGCGATACCCCCGAGGTGCTTAAAGCCTACGCCCAGCGCTTCAAGGTGGGACCGGGCTGGCAGTTTCTCACCGGCGAATTCGAGGCCGTTACCGACCTGCGAAAAAAACTCGGGCTGTTTATCGAAGGCGTCGACAACGGACGCAGCAAGGATCACAACCTGAGCCTGATCGTTGGCAACCAGAGCACCGGTCGCTGGATGAAAGCCTCGCCGTTCGAGAACCCGTGGATCCTCGCCGATCAGTTGGCCAATACCTTGCAGAACTGGAAGCAGGCCAGTGCCGAAGGGAGCTACGCCAATGCGCCCGAGATTCGTCCGCCGAGCAACGGAGAAGAATTGTTTCGCACCCGTTGCGCGTCGTGTCACAGCCTCGGGCCGCAAGACGGGCAGGGCATCGGCATGCGCAGCATCGGCCCGGACCTTATCGGCGTGACCCGTCAGCGAGACCCCGTCTGGCTCAATCGCTGGATCCGCGAACCGGACCGCATGCTTGCCGAAAAGGACCCGATTGCGCTGGAACTGTTTGAGCGCTTTGACAAGATTCCAATGCCCAACCTGCGCCTGGATGAAGACGCAGCGCAGTCCATCATGGATTTTTTGCAGGAAGAAACTGACCGTCAACAATCGTTGCAGGCGGCGCAGTTGCAATAGCAGCTGAATACAATCATTGAGCCGTCGGGCTCGATCAATGCCACCTGCACTGATCCGATGAAAAGGCTTCGTCCAGTACTCAGGAGCCACCCATGCAGATACTCCAGCGCCAAAAAGTACCTGCGCTGCCGCACACGGCGGCAGGAGAAGGCACGGGCTTGCGTGGCCAGTTCAATCTGCTGCGCTGGTTTTCCCTGGGCAGTTTTTTCATCATCGCCGCCGTGGCGCTGGGGCTGGGTTATATATCTACGCGCTTCGTCGTCGAGGAAAGCATCGAGCGCGATTCCATGCTGACCGCGCAATTCATTCAGGCCATTGGTGATGCCGAAATCCGCCACGCCTCGATTACCCCGAACAGAACCATGGGCGAAATGCTCGATCCTCGAGGTGACAATTCCTATTCCGACGTCGATCCGGGCTCTCGTGCGGCTGCCCGCACAGAGTTTCTCGATCATGTCGCACACTTGCCGGACACGCTGTTGGCGGTGGTGTACGCTCTGGATCGCACGGTGGTCTGGTCGACCAACCCGGAGTTGGTCGGCGTGCGCATTGAAAATGATAAGGAGCTGGACGAATCCTTTGAGATGAAGGAAACCGTGTCCACCAGCTACCACCAGATCGATGAAGAACGTCCCGAACAGATGCTGCTGCGCGAACCCAAGTACTTGTTCATCGAGAACTACATCCCGATGTTCAATGCCGACAAAAGCAAAGTGATCGCCATGGTGGAGATCTACAAAGAACCTGCGGACCTGGTGGCGCGCATCCAGCGTGGTTTCAAGTCGATCTGGCTGGCGACCCTGCTTGGTGGTGTCGTCATTTACCTCGCGCTATTCTGGATTGTCTGGCGTGCGTCCGAGCTGCTCGAGAGCCAGCAGAAACAGTTGATCGCCAACGAAACCTTCGTGGCGCTGGGTGAAATGTCCTCGGCCGTGGCCCACAGTTTGCGCAATCCGCTGGCGAACATTCGATCGAGCGCCGAACTGGCCCAGGAAATCGCCAGCCAGAATACGCAAAAGAACATCGGCGACATCATCAATCAGGTCGATCGCATGTCGCGTTGGGTTCGTGAATTGCTGATGTCGTTGCGGCCGATGAATGACGACTATGAGGCGGTGGATCTGGTATTGATCATTGATGACACCCTGGGTGCCTTCGACGCGCTGATCAAACGCTCCGGCGTTGAAGTCCGTTTCACACCCAAGGTCTGCCCGCCAGTGGTTAGTCAGCAGGTGTTGCTGACGCAAATTCTCAATAGCCTGATTGCCAACGCCCTGGAAGCCATGCCCAGGGGCGGCGTGCTGAGTATCGAGATTGAATCGCCGCAGACGGGCCATGTGTGCATGATCCTGAGCGATACCGGCAAGGGCATGACCAAGCAACAGCAACAAATGGTCTTCAAGCCGTTTTTTACCACCAAACAAGGCGGGTTGGGCGTAGGCCTGGCCCTGGTCAAAAGGATAATGGAACGCTTAGAGGGCTCGGTCGAGCTGACCAGCCAGGAGCAGGCAGGAACCCGCGTTTGTCTCAACTTTAAAGTGGCAACGGGGGGAGAGTACGGAGCACAGCATACCGCTGGTCGAGGATGATGGAGCGCTCATGGCGGGTTCTCACGGCGGATCAGGTGTATCGTCATAAGGGATGAGATTAGCTCAGCCTGTTGCGCAATGACCGCCCTGACCTAAGCTTTGGTCAAGGCGGAACACAATTGCGGTGCGTCACCCGGAACGATCGCCGCGATGCGCAATCATTAGAGCGTGGATATCAAAAGGAGATGCGCATGCTCATCAGGTCTTTGACCCTGACTACCTTGCTGGCTTTCGCCGGCCCCTTGCTTGCCGCCGAAGACGGCTCACCGCTGGACAATGACAAAGGCAGATCCCGGCCACTGATTGTGATTGCTTCGAGTACCGTTGACCCGGTCTGGGTGAGCCTGAAAAAGGCGATGGACGATCCGGCCAACAAGGATGGCGTCAAGCAACGCAATATCAGGGTGTACACCGTGCTGAACATGTTCGGTCAGCTCGACGGCAAGGATCTCGGCCAGCAGGACACCATGGCGCTGATCCGCTCGCTGAAACTCGGCGCGGGGGCGTTTCCCAAAGTCATCCTGGTGGGCAAGGATGGCGAGAAGAAGTTCGAGAGTTCGGGGGATGAATCAAAGTCGGTCGACTTGAAGAAGATTTTCGACACCATCGACGCCTTGCCAGCCGCCGAAAAAGAAGCCGCACCGCCGACAGTCGCAACGCCCGTCGTCGCCGAACCGGCCGCCAAAGGCGCCAAGGGTGCAAAACCGGGAAAACCGGCCAAGCCTCCTGAAATGCCTGACGATTGAATCCCTATTGACCCCGGGTGAGCAGACTCCGATTCTTGTAAACGTCGCCACCCACTGTGGGCGCGAGCGTGCTCGCGAAAGCGGTCTGACAGGCAACCTTGATGTTGGATGTGCCAGCTCCTTCGCGGGTAAGCCCGCTCCCACAGGGATGCCCTTTTGGCACAAGGGTTGGGGGCGTTACCAGTTGTAGCGATAGCCGACCGTCAGCGCCCAAGGCTGTTCGATATCGTTGCCTTTGGTGTAGCCCGCTTCGGCGAAGAAGTTGTGTTTTTCAACCGCCGTCACAGTGACGCCACCCGCTACCTCGGCTCGTGAACCCGGCAAGCGGCTGTCGAGTTTTGCCCCGTTGACGTTCACTGTGCTGTCGCCTGCATGTTCGGTGATCCAGGCGGCCTTGACGTAAGGTTTCACCGCAACGCCATTGCCTGGCTGCAGATTTCGCCCGAACGCCCCGCCAACACGGCTTTGCAGCGAAACCATCGAATCCTGTTTAACGCTCAGGCCATTGCTCGCCGTGTAGCTGCCGCCACTGATGCGCGCTACCTGCAGCCCCGCTTGGGGTTCAACGAACCAGCCCTGGCTTAGGTCGATAGTCTTGCCGAGTTGAACGTCAGCACTCACGGCGTGGTTCTTGTAGCGCGCCTTGACCTTGTCGCCGAGGTTGCTGGTGATGTCGACGTCATTGTTCAGGTGGCTGTATTTCAGCGCGCCATCGACATACATCCCGCTGCGGTCCAGATAGGCGGCATAACCCCCCAGCGTCGCGCTGTCGATCGTGCCATTGCTGGCCTCGCCAAAGTTTTGCCGCGCCTGACCCTTGCCGAGCAAGCCGCCCACATACAGCCTACCGTCGGCAAAGGACAGGGCCGTGTCGGCGCCGATTTCCAGGCCGTTGACCTGTTGCTGGAACGCGCGACTGGCACCTGTGTCCAGGCGTTGTTCAGTGCCATAGCCACGGATCCACAGACCTCCCTGATCCTTACCCGAACGAAGATCGCCAAAATGCTGGGTCGTCGCATTCATCTGCGCGCCGATCAGCGCAGCGGAGGCGGCGTGGCTGGCGACCGCCGCGTTGGCGCCTTTGCTGAGAACTTTTGCCTGAGGAACAGGGTGAGTCTGGATCGGTTGCGGCGTTTGCGGTGGCGGGGCGATGACTGGCTTGTCTGGCTGTTCAGTGACGGGTGGGGTCACCGGGTTGACTGGATCGACCGTATCGATCGGATCTACCGGATCTACGGGATCTACGGGATCTACGGGATCTGCCGGATCTATGGGATCTACCGGATCTACCGGATCCAGATCAGGAATGTTGTCGCCTGGTTTGGCCAGGAACCAATCGTCGTCGTGCTGTTGCAGGGTGTAGCGGTAGGCGCCGGCATCGACGGTCCCGCCATGGAGTTTAAAATCACCGCTGCCACCGTTGCCATCCACCAGCATCAGTTGCTGCTGCTCGCCGCTCGGCGCGTTCCCGGAGTCGGCAACCACCAGGGTGTGGCTGTCGCTGATCGGCCCTTGCACCTTGATCAGGTCGCCTTGCAGTGAGGCCAGGTCCGTGTTCATCAGGAAGCTGCCATTGCCGGTCAACGGGCCTTTAATCGTCAGCGTGTGAAAACCGTTGATGGCCGGATCGGCGAACGTGACTTGACCGGTGATATGGTTCGCGCCGCCCAGCACTGCATCACCCTTGAGTCGCAGAACACCACCCGAATTGATCGTTGTGTCACTGGCTTCGGCCAGGTCGCCGAGCACCATGAGGCCACCCTGATTGACGGTGGTGAAGTGGATATGCGGGCCAGCCCCACTATCCATCATCCCGCCCTGATTGACCACGGTGTTGATGACCGAGGCGTTCTCGCTGAGGGAAAGTTCGCCACCGTCATTGACCGTCGTGCGGTCGGCATTGCCGTTTTCGTAAACGGTCATCTGACTGTTGTTGACGAAAGTGTTCTTGGCGGTGGCATCGGTATACACCCACATAGTGCCGCCTTTGAGCTGGGTATCACTGACCACCGCGTTCTGCGCCACCTCCAGGTTGCCGTCGTTGACGATGGTGCGCAGGGCTGTGGCTGAACCGACGACGACCATGGTGCCGTTTTCAACGACGGTGCTGAATGCCGCCGCAGAGTCATAGACACTCAGCCTTCCACTGCCATCGACTGTGGTGCCGTTCGCGCGCCCGCCGTCCAGAAGTTGGATGAACCCATTGCTCACGGTGCTATCGGTCAGAGTGCCGCCCGTACCGACGTAAATCGTCGAGCCATCGTTCACCGCTACATTGGCCTGAGGCGTTGTCAGGCAGTTGAGCGAGTCGCAGCTGGCAGCAAAGGCGCCGGCAGGCGCGCAGCCCAGCATCAACAATGCCCCGGACAGGGAGACACGAGAAAACGGTACACCAAAAGTAAACATAACGATCCGCCGACTGCATGGAAATGAGCGCGGATTCTCCGGGTGTGGGCGAGGCGGATAACGCAGCCGCTTCCTATCTTTTTGTAGGACGCGTCCTACAAAAGTCGACCGTTGAGGTGCTCTTGAAGGCTGTTTTGCAGGCGTTGCATCTGCTCGGCAAAGGCCTGATGCAGGCGACTCAGGGCGTCTAGCGGAATCGACTGGCCACACGCCTGCTCCAGTTCCTCGCAAGCGCTGATCAGCGGCGCCGCGTGGATGATCCGCGCGCTGCCGAGGATCTTGTGACTGCGCCGCCCCATGGCGCTGTAATCGCCAGCGGCATACAGCGCCTGCATGGCGTCGAAGTCTTCCTGATTAGTGCGCAGCACCGTGGCCAGCAACTGGCGAGTCATGGCCGCATCACCCGCCGTAATATCGCTGACCTTCGAGATATCGAAGCAGGGAGCCGCCGCCTGTTGCACTTGTTCGACCTGGCGAAGATAGCGCTCAAGTGCCGAGCGGGTGACGGGTTTGAACAGGCAGTCGTTCATGCCGGCATCCAGGCAGCGCTGGATTTCCTGAGGCTGAGCATTGGCCGTCAGTCCGACCACATGGGTTGCAGTTCGTCCTTCCCGGGCCTCGACCGACCTGAGTTGGCGGGTCATCTGGTCGCCGCTCATTTGCGGCATGTTACAGTCGGTGATCACGTAGTCGAAGATTTCCCGGTCCCACACCCGCAATCCCTCGAGCCCGTTCTCGGCGCACGTCACGCGCATGCCCAGCGACTCCAGTTGACGTTGCAGCACCACGCGGTTGAACTCGTGATCTTCGACGATCAGGATATCGCGCGCTGGCAGCGGTGCCAGGTGTTCAGTGCTGTCCAAAGGCACCGGAGCGTCGTCAGGCGCCGGGTCCGCGTCGAGTTCCAGGGTAAAACACGAGCCTTGTCCCGGCGCGCTGACGCAGCTCAGTCGCCCGCCCATCAACTGCGTCAATTGCTGACAGATCGCCAGGCCCAGCCCCGTACCGATCTGCAACTCGCTGTCGCTGGATGCGAACTGGGTATAGGGCTGGAACAGCCGCTCGCGCTGTTTATCATCCATGCCGACACCGGTGTCTTGAACCCTCAGGCGCACGTGGGCGAGGTCGCCTTGCGGTTCAATCAACAGCTGCACCATCACCGAACCTTGCGGAGTGAATTTGATCGCGTTGCTGATCAGGTTGGACGCAATCTGGCGGAACCGCAGCGAGTCCAGCTCCACCGCGGTATCGAGCCCTTGGTTGATGAATTCCAGCGCGACGTTTTTCTGCTGCGCAAGGCTGGCGAAACTCTGAATCACCGTGCTGACCAATCGCTCGGGATGGCAGGTGCCGCTGCGCAGCTCGAACTTGCCGGATTCGATTTTCGACAGATCAAGAATTTCGCCGATCAGCTCCATCATGCCGCTCGCGGACTTTTGTGCGATGTCGATCAGCTGCGCGTCGGAGCGATGGTCGCGCATCAGTTCGAGCACGCCGATCAAGGCGCTCATCGGCGTGCGGATCTCATGGCTCATCACCGCGAGGAAGTGACTCTTGCCCCGGTTGGCTGCTTCTGCCAGGTCCTTGGCCTGATGCAGTGCGTGCTGCAAATGCTGCTGTTCGGTAAGGTCGATCCAGCCGCCGATCACCCCGGTCATGGTGCCGTCGGAATCGCGGTAGGGCAGGGCCCAGTGGTAAATGTGGTACGTCTTGCCGTTGACGGTCATGGTGAAGTTGTCGAAGGACGGCTCGCCGCTGTCGAGCGTCGCGCGATGAATGCGCTTGTAGCTCCAGGCGTCGTCGGGGGCAAGAATGTTTGCTTCGATCAGGCCTTTGCCCTGCACCTGCTCCAGTTCGATTTCCATCACTTGCAGGTAGGCGCGGTTGCAGGTCAGCAGCAAGCCTTGGCGGTCGCGCACGTAAATCGGATGCGGCGTGCCGTCCACCAGCACTTTCATGAACTCCAGTTGGTCATTCAGGGCTTTTTGCGCTTTCTGACGTTCGGCGATTTGCCGGCGCAAGCCGAGGTTCCATGCCAGGATCGCCAGCACTACCACCAGTAGCCCCAGCACCGCTTTATAGAACCAGCTTTTGTAAGCGCTCCAGCCGCCCTGGCTCTCCTGCGGGTTCTGCCAGCGGTTGGCCAGGTCGCTGAACTTCTCGGGACGGATATCGAGCAGGGCCTTGTTGAGGATCGAGACCAGTTCGGTATTCTGATTCCCGGTGGCAAAGCCGATCAGCGCGGGTTGGGAGCCGATCACCGAGTCGATCTGCAGTCGGCCACGGAAAAAACGGTCGATCAGGTACGTCGCGCCCAGTTGCGGCTGGATGACGCCCTCGACCCGGCCTTCAGCGAGCAATTCATACGTCTCGATGGGCGCGTCCACTGAGACCTGTTGAATGTCCGGCCACTCGCGTTCCAGCCAGTTGGCGGCGGCCGAGCCTTTGACGAGCGCGACTGGCCGGCCTTTCATGCCCGTCAGGCCCGAATGCTCGGGTTGCGTGCGTGTCACCAGCACAAAGGGGTTGATCACGTAGGGGCGGGAGAACATCAGGCCGGGTTCGCGGCGTTCACTGTAGGTCAGCGCGGCAATGATGCTGACCGGGTCCCGTTGTGCCCGGCTGGTCATGGCATCGACGGAAGTGATTTTGCTCGGACGGAACACCAGCCCCGTTCGGTCATTGATCAGTTCGAGCAAGTCCGCCGCCATACCGCGGAGTTGACCTTCCGCGTCGAAAAAGCTGAAGGGCGAATACAAGTCGTTGGCCAGCACATCGATCTGCGGGTGATCCTTGATCCATTGCTGTTCCACCGGCGTCAATTGCAGACGGCTGTAACCCAGCCTTGGATTGGCGCCGATGCCCCAGCGCCGGGCAATCACGCCGCGTTCCTGGGGGGAAATGTTCGCCAGGGCACTGTTGAGCAGCGTGCGCAACGGCGTGTTCCCGCGCTGTACCGCAAAGCTGAAGCCCAGGCCTTCGGAGTCGCGCTGGATCGTCTGCTTAAGGCTTTGCTGATAGCTGCGCTCCACCAGGTACTGCGCGGAAATGGCGTCGGTGAGCAGCACCATTCCTTCGCCATAGGCAACCCGGCCCAAACCTTCATCGGTCGAGTGCACCGACTCGACCTGCAACTGCGGGAACAATGAGGCAACCCGTTCCCGCTGAATCCAGTCGGGATCGAACAATACGGTAGTGCCGGCCGGGGGGTGGTCTGCGGGCCAGTGCGTACCGAACTTGCTGATCAACACCGCCTGGTCGTAGGCGTAAGGTGCACTCAGCAGCAGATCGGCACGGACGGCTTCGAGGTGATTGATTCGCGGCACCAGATCGACTTCGCCCTGTTGCAGCGCGGCCAGCGCCTGTTCCTGGCTGGCATAGCGATTAACCTGCAAACGTACACCGAGCCCACGGGCCAGCACGTCGAGGTAATCGGCGGAGAGGCCTTCGTAATCCTTTTGATTGGCGGTGATATCCAGCGGCGGCCGGTCGGGCAGATACACGCCAACCCGCAGCACGGCATTTTGATGGAGCCACTGGCGTTGCGCGGCCGTGAGTGTGAGCGCGACGCTGCTGTCCGCGGCGCGGCTGAGCAATGAAAGCGGTTCTGCGCACGCGCTATAGGACAGGAGCATCAGCACGCCCAGCAGCACTCGGCGGATCGCGGTCATGAGTCAGACCAGATCATTGCGTTTGGCAAATTCGATCAGCTCCAGCAGCGTCGAGACGTTGAGCTTTTCCATCAGGCGGGTTTTATAGGTGCTGACCGTCTTGTTGCTGAGCAGCATGTCGTCGGCGATTTCCTTGTTGCTCTTGCCCAGTGCCAGACCGTGCAGCACTTTGAGTTCACGGCGGGTAACGGCGCTCAGGAGCTGCGCATCGTTGTGGGCGAAATCGCTTTTGCGCACCGAATCGAACGTGCTGACCGGAAACCACGTCTTGCCGCTGGCCACGGCTTTGAGCGCGGCGACGATTTCTGCCGGATCATCGATTTTCGACAAAAAGCCCGATGCGCCGGCCCGCAGGCACTGCGCCGCGTAGGCCTGGCTTTTCAGCCCGGTGTGCACCAGCACATGGGCCTGGCTGCCGCCGATGCGCAGCCGGTCAATGACTGCCATGCCGTCGAGTCGCGGGATGTCGAGGTCCAGCACAATGGCATCCGGCTTCAGCTCGAATGCCTTGCTGAGGGCGTCTACACCGTTGTCGCACTCACCGACTATCTCATGGCCCTCACGGGCCAGAATCATCCCGATTGCCATGCGCACCACAGCGTGATCATCGACCAACAGTACTTTCATGGGTCAGCCCTTAATGCTCTGATTCAGCATAGTCCTGTCGCAGATAAGCGGTATGGAGGGCTGATGCGTGGTGGTGGGGTGAGAAAAAAGAGGGCGATGCTACTTGGTTTGGGTGGGGTATGTAATCTTTAACGAGGGGGCCATTGTGCAGCACCACAGGTTTTGCATTGGTCGACAATCGGGTTCAAATCGATCCTCCACAGCGGCTATAAAAACCGCGTGTACCGCTGGGGGCCTGATTTCATTGGTCTCGGAAATTTCCTGCAAGTCCTGTCGGACTTCATGAACTGGTTTCTGTCAGAGCGCGCCGTTAGCCTTCGTCAGCCACCGCAACCATCGCGGTCGGACGTGGGAGTCCGCAACACTGAGGGATCCAGGGACGAAATAACCAATGGCCAGAAAGGAGCCTCGTCTATGAAGAAGTTCGGCAAAAATGATCCGCAACGCCCAACCGATGCCACTCACCTGAAGCTTGTCCCGGCGGGCGACACGACCGAGCACGACACCCGCATTCGAGTGCGCAAGCCCAGACGTTCCGTCCCGATCAACCAGATCTTGTCTGTTGCCCCGGGCGTCGACACCCTCACGCTCTTGCATCAGGCCAGCGAAACCCTTGCGTCGCTGAATGCGGTGCTTGTGAATTTTGCCGTCAAGCTGGATGGCTCGAACAGGGTGATGCTGGGGGCGATTCAGCAGTTGGCGGGGATTGCAGAGTTGTTGGTGGCTCAGGCTCGGGACAATCTTGATCCGAGGAACGATGCGCCTGACGCTCCAGCGCCGACTCGGCACTGAGCCGACGTAATAACGACAATGGGCGACCCCAAAGAGGTCGCCCATTTTTATTGCCAGCATTGACCCCTGTGGCGAGGGAGCTTGCTCCCGTTGGGCTGCGAAGCGGCCCCAAGGCCATTTAACTCGGTGTATCTGATAAACCGTGCTGAATAGTTTTGGGGTGGCTGCGCCACCCAACGGGAGCAAGCTCCCTCGCCACAGATAAGCGGTGAGGATTACTCGGTAAGGGCACTCACTATGTTGTGAGCGATCTTGATTCGCTCGGCGTTCGGGTAATTCTTGTTCGCCAGAATCACGATACCGATGTCTTCCGAAGGCACGAACGCGACATACGCGCCGAAACCACCCGTCGACCCGGTCTTGTTGAACCATGCCGCGTCTTGCGCAGGTTGTGGCGGGTTCAGCCACTGGACTTTGTGCGCCTCCATCGCCATCTCCGTCGAGTTGCCACTCAGTAACGTTTCGAGGCTGGCCGGATAGTGGTAGTGCTCCCAGCCCAAGCCTTGCGTCATCTCGCCCACGGTGTAGTAACCGCTGTGAGTGAGGGCGATCGCTTGTTGCAATGGCTTCTCCAGCGTCGCCGGTTTCAGGTTCGCTTCAACATAACGAAGCAAATCCGCCGCGCTGGTTTTCACCCCATACGCCTCCGAATCCAGCGCTCCCGGGCTCACCCGCACCGGTTTGCCATCCTTGCCGTAACCCTGGGCGTAAAGCCCCATCTGATCCTGCGGCACCTTGAGATAGGTGTGCTTGAGGCCGAGTTTGGGCAGCAGGTTTTTTTCCATCAGCTCATCGAACGGCTGGCCCATGCTTTTGGCCGCCAGATAACCGGACAGCCCAAGGCTGGGGTTCGAATACTGGCGGTGGGTGCCTGCGGCATAAACGGGCTTCCACTGTTTGAAGTAGGCGAGCATTTTGTCTGGATGATCGGCCTCGTCAGGAAACTGCAGCGGCAACCCGCCAGCGGCGTAAGTGGCGAGTTGCAACACGCTGATGGTGTCGAATGCACTGCCGCGCAGATCAGGCCACACCTGGCTGGCCCGGTCAGACAAAGACAGTTTGCCGCTCGCCTGGGCGTAAGCCGTCAACGTGGTGGCAAAGGTTTTACTCACGGAGCCGATTTCGAACAGCGTGTCTTTGCTGACGGGTTTACCGTCCTCTTTCGACGCCATGCCGTAATTAAAGTAATGCTGCTGACCCTTTAAGGTGATCGCGACCGCGACGCCAGGGATATTCTGTTGTTGCATGACCGGCCCGATGGCGGCTTTCACCAGGGCGTCGAGCTGATCGTCGGATTTTGTTGCGGCCATACAGTGACTTGCGCCGAGGAACAGGGCGAAAGCGCTGAGGGACGCCAGTCTTGGCAGTTGAAATTTGAACATGATTGGAATCACTCTCCATGAGTTGCCATTACTTTGACCGCTACACTCCGTCCGGATCCAACACCGGACGGCTGATGGGCGCGCCAAATCTAGGCAGTCGGGCGAGAATCGACAAACGACGATATTTCGGGTTAGCCATTAGAAAAATTTGGGAGTTGGCATGATTCGTCCTCATCTGCCGCTGAACGCATTGCGGGCCTTCGAGGCTTCCGCACGCCATTTGAGCTTTACTCGGGCAGCGGTGGAGTTGTTCGTCACGCCGGCGGCGGTCAGCCATCAAGTCAAAAGCCTTGAAGCCCAGCTTAACGTAACGCTGTTCAAACGCTTGCCCCGCGGCCTGATGCTGACCAGTGAAGGCGAAACCTTGCTGCCGGTGTTGCGCGAGTCCTTTGACCGGATTGCCGAAACCCTTGAGCGTTTCGAGGGCGGGCATTTTCGTGAAGTGTTGACCGTGGGTGCCGTGGGGACCTTTGCGGTGGGTTGGCTGTTGCCGCGACTGGCGGACTTCCAGTCGAAACATCCGTTCATAGATTTGCGCCTATCGACTAACAACAATCGGGTAGACGTGGCTGCCGAAGGCCTGGATTACGCCATCCGGTTTGGTGCCGGCGCATGGCACGGGATCGAGGCGTCAAAGCTGATCGAGGCGCCGTTGTCGGTGCTCTGCGTCCCGGAAATAGCCGGGCAGTTGCAAGAACCTGCGGACTTGCTCAAGCAGACGCTGTTGCGTTCCTATCGCACGGACGAGTGGCCCGAGTGGTTTCTGGCCGCCGGGTTACCGGCCAACACGCCGGCGCCCAGGAGCATCGTCTTCGACTCCTCGCTGGCCATGATGGAGGCGGCGCTACAAGGCGCCGGCATTGCCTTGGCGCCGCCGCTGATGTTCGCCCGGCAACTGGCGGCGGGGGCGATCGAGCAACCGTTCGACATCGGTATCACCACCGGCTGCTATTGGCTGACCCGCTTGCAGTCGCGTCCTGAAACGTCGGCGATGACGATGTTCAAGGAGTGGCTGCTGCAAGCGGCCAGGACACACTGACGAATACCATTTCCCCTGGAGGCGTGAGCCTGCTCGCGATGGCGGTGTAACAGTCAACGATGAGGTGGAATGTTATGGCCTCATCGCGAGCAGGCTCACTCCCTCAGGGGATTCTTGGCGCTGCGAGGGTTTAGCGCACCAGGCACGGCCGCTTGTTATCGAACTTCCACCCCGGAATCAGAAATTGCATCGCCACGCTGTCATCCCGGGCGCCCAGTCCCATGCCTTTGTACAACTCATGAGCCTTGGCCAGTTGATCCAGATCCAGCTCAACCCCTAACCCGGGCTTCTTCGGCACCTGCACGCACCCCCCGACGATTTGCAGGGCAGCCTTGGTCAGGCGCTGACCGTCCTGCCAGATCCAGTGGGTGTCGATGGCCGTGATTTCACCCGGCGCAGCCGCGGCGACATGGGTGAACATGGCCAGGGAAATGTCGAAGTGGTTATTGGAGTGCGAACCCCAGGTCAGGCCCCATTCGTGGCACATCTGCGCCACGCGAACCGAACCCTGCATCGTCCAGAAATGCGGGTCGGCCAGCGGAATATCCACCGATTGCAACTGGATGGCGTGGCCCATTTCCCGCCAGTCGGTGGCGATCATGTTGGTCGCGGTTTTCAGGCCCGTGGCACGGCGGAACTCAGCCATGACTTCTCGCCCCGAATACCCGTTTTCCGCCCCGCACGGGTCTTCGGCATAAGCGAGTACGTGATGCTGGTCGCGGCACAGTCGAATGGCTTCCTTGAGTGACCACGCACCATTCGGGTCGAGGGTAATGCGCGCATCGGGAAAGCGTTCGGCCAGCGCGGTGACGGCTTCGATTTCCGCGTCGCCGCTGAGCACGCCACCCTTGAGTTTGAAGTCCTTGAAGCCGTAACGGGCGTGCGCGGCCTCGGCCAGGCGCACCACGGCATCGGTGCTCATGGCTTTGTCGTGGCGCACGCGAAACCAGTCATTGTCGGCTTCCGGTTCGCTGCGATAGGGCAGGTCGGTTTCATTGCGGTCACCGACATAAAACAGATAACCGAGCATCTTCACTTCGTCACGTTGCTGGCCTTCACCGAGCAGGGCCGCAACCGGCACGTCCAGATGCTGGCCGAGCAAGTCGAGGAGGGCGGCTTCCAGGCCCGTGACCGCATGAATGGTGATGCGCAGGTCAAACGTCTGCAAACCGCGACCGCCAGCATCACGGTCAGCAAAGGTCTGGCGCACCTGATTGAGGATCTTCTGATACGTGCCGATCGGACTGCCGACCACCAGCGAACGTGCATCTTCCAGCGTCTGGCGAATGCGCTCGCCCCCCGGCACTTCGCCGACCCCGGTGTGCCCGGCGTTGTCCTTGAGAATCACGATATTGCGGGTGAAAAACGGGCCGTGGGCGCCGCTCAGATTGAGCAACATGCCGTCATGACCGGCCACCGGCACCACTTGCATGCTGGTGATGATCGGGGCTTTGGCGGTGTCTTGTGGGTTCATAGTCTTGTCCTTCAACACAGAGATTCAGGCGTGATTGGGCGCTGGTTTGCCCAAGGCAACGGCGGGTGCGGTTTTCGGTGTGTTGCGCGCGGCGAAGACGATGATCGCGGCGATGATCGATGTCACGGCCAGGCCATACAGCCCGCCCTGAATCGACCCGGTATGTTCTTCCAGCAGACCGAACGTGGTCGGTGCCACGAAGCCGCCAAGGTTGCCCACCGAGTTGATCAGCGCGATGACGCCCGCCGCGATTCGCGCATCCAGATAAGCCTGAGGAATCGGCCAGAACAGCGACGAGGCCGACTTGAAGCCCAGCGCCGCGAAGCAGATCGCCACGAAGGCAAAGATCGGCCCGCCCGTGGTCGACATGAACATCCCGGCTGCCGCGATCAGCAGGGCAGCGGCGACCCAGGCTTGCTGGTGTTTCCATTTCGCCGACAGCGAAGCGAAGGCGTACATGCCGACGATCGACAGCAACCACGGGATCGAGTTGAACAGCCCGACCTGAATGTCGCTGAGGTCGCCCATCTTTTTGATGATGCTCGGCAGCCAGAAGGTCGCGGCATAAATGGTCAATTGGATGAAGAAGTAGATCAGGCAGAACAGGATGATCTGGCGATCTTTGAGCAACGTGCCCAACGACGGCTTGATCGGTGTCGCCGCTTCCCGGGCCAGTTGTTCGTCATCGATGGCTTTGACCAGCGCATCTTGCTCGGCGCGGGTCAGCCATTTGGCGTCGTGGGGTTTGGAGTCCAGCCAGAACCACACGAACACGCACAGCCCGACTGAAAACATCCCCTCGATGAAATACATCCACTGCCAGCCATGCATCCCGAATCCGCTGATCTGCAACAGCAAACCGGACAGCGGGCCGGAGATCAGCGAGGCAATGGCCGAGCCGCTGAGGAAAATGGCAATCGCTTTGCCACGCTCGACGCCAGGCAACCAGCGCGTGAAGTAATAGATCACCCCGGGAAAGAACCCGGCTTCAGCCACGCCCAGCAGGAACCGCAGGATGTAGAAGTGGGTTTCGTTCTGGATGAAGGCCATGCCGGCGGCGACCAGGCCCCAGGTCAGCATGATGCGGGTCAGCCAGATGCGGGCACCGACTTTTTGCAGAAGCATGTTGGAGGGGACTTCGAACAGCGCATAGCCGATGAAGAACAGGCCGGCGCCGAGGCCGTAGGCGGCAGCTCCGATGCCCAGGTCCTGCTCCATGTGGGCGCGGACGAAGCCGATGTTCACGCGGTCAATGTAATTGACGATGAACATGATGACGAATAGCGGCAGGACATGGCGTTTCACTTTCGAGATGGCGGACTTCAGGACCGAATCGGCGCCCTCGTGCATCCCGGATATGGAGGTATTCACTTGGTTTTCTCCCACTGATTATTTTTATGCGGGGTGTGGCTGGATGTTGCTGTGTTGATAGACATCATACAACTACATTTTTTTGTCCTGCAAGCGGTCTGACCTAATAAAATGGCGTTTATTTTCGCTGAATTAACTTTTTTGCTGGTGGATGGCACCTTAAATAACGGTCGTTTTTGACCGATTGTTGAGTGTTGTCATACAAGTTGGTCGTGGTTTTCTTGGGATTCCAGCTGAACGCAGTGCTACGATTCCGGTAGCCCTGCTTCCGGATGATCGCCATGCAAGAAGACCTCGACGCGCCTGCCCGCAAGCGCACCCACAACCTGGCCCATGACCTGGTGGCCAAACTGAGCCAGAGCATCTTGCTCGGGCAGATGTTGCCGGGAGACAAGCTGCCGTCGGAGAACACGATTGTTCAGGAGCACGGGGTCAGCCGCACGGTGGTGCGTGAGGCGATCTCGAAGTTGCAGGCCTCAGGCCTGGTGGAAACCCGTCACGGCATCGGCACCTTCGTGCTGGAGCGCGCACCGGAGCAGGGGCTGCGATTGAATGTCGATACCGCGCTGGGAGTGCGCAGCATTCTGGAGTTGCGCATGGGCCTGGAAACCCAGGCCGCCGCGCTGGCGGCGAGCCGTCGTACCGATCAGCAGTTGATGCAGATGCGCGAAGCGCTCGACGACTATCAGAGCCTGCTCGCCAACAACGACAGCTGCGTCGAGGCCGACAAGCGCTTCCACCTGCTGATCGCCGAAGCCACCGGCAATGTGTGCTTCACCGAAATCATGCAGCACCTGGGCAACGCCATGATTCCCCGGACCCGGGTCAATGCCGCCGAACGTGGCGCGGCGGATTTGAGTAAGTTGGGGCAATTGGCGAACCTCGAGCACGAGGCAATTCTCAACGCGATCAAACGCCAGGATCCGGACGCTGCGCGGGCCGCCATGTGGCTGCACCTGACCAACAGCCGCGACCGATTTTCGGCCGGTGCCTGACAACCGTTTGTCCAGTTGATAGCACGCTATTCCCGCACCCGCTTCCAACGAGTATGGCCCGGATTTTCTGGACCTCATCAGTGAGGTGCGTCATGGCAAACGACTCAATGCTCCAGGGAGGAACACCCAATACCGACCCCACCAGACCCATGTCCGGCACTGACGAGCCGACGCTGGATGACGATGCTCCGCCTGGCAGGGACCCTTCACTGGACCCGGCGGCCGCAGACGCCGATCGACCTGAAGACTGGAAGGATCCGGCTGCTGACGAGGACGTACCGCCGGCGGATGAGCCAACCCCTTTATCCGATGACAGGCGATAAAAAGAACCCGGCCACTGTGCCGGGTTTTTCTTTACTGTTCGACCTTGACCAGTCTGACTCGACTCTCGGTGCCCCCTAACGTGGACGAGGACACAAAGAAGTAAGCGTAGTCTTCAAGGTAGAAAATCTTGCTGTCACGTTTGAGCTTCTGGCCAAGGTCAAACTGACAGCGCAGTTCTTTGGCGGGGCCTTTCAGTTCGCTGTTGACCTGGGCTGCGTCGAGCACACGCTGCACGGTGCACTGCACACTTTCCCGTTTCATTGTTTCGCCGTCGAGGGTGCTTCGTTCCCGTTTGCTGGCACGCATTTCCAGTGACGCACCCACCGGCATGCGTTGCCAATCGCCGGTGAAACTCAGTTGCTGAGTGTCGGTGACGGTGGATAACGGTGGTCTGTTTCGCTTGCTCTCTGTCAGCGAGTATTGTTCTGCCAGTGGCAACAAGCCCCTGAAACTGACGATGTACCGGCCGACGGGAGCCTGTTCCCGGCGCTCGCGCAATTGTCCGCTCTGAGCGTCGGTGTCGAACACCAGCGCATTTTCCGTGCTTGAGTTTGAAAAATAAAAGTGCGTGTTATTGATCTTCGACACCGTGCGCTTGAGTGTCCGGGTGGGCGGCGCAAGCTTTAAATCGGTGATGGCTTTCAATACCGAAGCGGACACAGGTTCTATCTGGTAGCTCAGCGGAAGTTTGGCGCGGGCGACATACGCAGGCAGTGTCGAGCGCGGCGAGGGTGCGGTGCACGCAGCGCTCAGCAAGGTCTGGGTGTCCGCGCTGCCTTGGGCGAAGGCCTGCGACGGGTTGTTCAGTACCCCGCCCATGGACACCCGATCATTCGGGCCAAGCTGGAATGAGCTCAACACTCGATAGGTCTTGCGTGCGCAATCGACTTCGTAGCGCTCGCGAGTCTGTCCGAACAGTTGCAGGTTGGGCTTGTCGGTGAGCAGCACGGGTTCGTCGAATCCGCCCCAGAACCGCCTGACGTTGCCCTCGATTTTCAGGCTGTTGACGTCGATCATCACCCAGCGAGCGGCTTCAGTGCGATGGACAATGCGCCAGTCCGACGCTGCGGTGCGCGAACAGGCTTCGCTGAAGTGCGGCTTGCTGGCCAGTTCGGTTGCCAGTTCCTTGGGAATCAGTACGGTCAGCGGTGTGTGTTGGTGGCTGCCATCCGTCGTCGCGATGGGGAAGTTGTCGAGGAACAGTAGTTTGACATCGGGCACCTTGCAGTCCGCTTGCAGCTGTACAACGCTCGGTAAACCATCGCGAGTGTAAGCCGGTGTGTGGACCTGAAAGCTGAGGGTATCGCCGTTACGCATCACCGAGTTTTCCAGTGGCGTTTTCTTGAACACTTCTTGCACCGTCAGTACCGGCTGCCGGTAGGGAGGTGTGGCGGGAGTCGCGGGTGGCGGGCTGGCGCAACCGGACAATATCCCTAGCACACAGGCAGCAGCGAAACGGTTCATAAGCATTTCCAGGCGATGGCGTCACGTTCATGTGAACAGAGGACGTCGGCATCGCCAGGCGATTCTTTAATTCGCATGGCGTGGAGTCATGGCCGGGCGGGCGGCGCCGCGATGACGGCGGAACGCCGCTCCAGATTCAACGCCAGCACGCTGATCAGCACCACCATCGCACCTATCCCGACCATCAACGTTGGCTGCTCGCCCAAGGCAAACGCTGCAATCGCCATGGCGGTGGGCGGAATCAGATACAGCGTCATGGTCGCGCGACTCAAATCGATGTGGGCCAGTACAAATGCCCAGGCCAGGTAGGCGAGGGCGCTGGGAAACACGCCCAAGGCAACCACGGTCATTTGCACCTGCATCGGCGCGCTGGCGACTTTGCCGGCCAGCCCCGGCAGGTAAATCAGCAACAGCGCCGTGCCCGACCAGACCGTGTAGCAGACCAGCGTCAACCCGTCGTAGCGAGTGCAATGATGCTTTTGCAAGGCGAAGTAGAAACTCCACGACACCGCCGCCAGCAAGATCAGCAACCCGTGCGCATCCATGCTGCCCAGCCCTCGATCACCGGCCACCACAATCACCACGCCGATCAATCCCAACAAGACACACCCCCAGCGCCAGGCGCTGACCCGGTCCTTGAACACGAAACGCGCCAGCAAGGTACTGAACAACGGGGTCGATTGCGCCAGCACACTGGAGGCGCCGGCGCTGACATTTTGCTGGCCGATATTCAAGGCGACGTGGTGAAGGCTCACGGCAAAAAAACCAAGGACGAACAGTAACGGCAGATCGCCAAGCTTCGGCAGACTGATGCCTTTGAAGGCGGCGACGACCGCCATGAACACCGAAGCGATCAGAAAGCGCAGCAGCGCCAAGTGGCCGGGGTCGTAGGCCTGCAAGCCGATGTGGATGCCGGTCGGTGAGAAGCCCCAGCAGGCGACGACAAACGCCATGGCCAAGAGAATTTTCAGGGTGTGCGTGGAGGGCTTCATGGTCGATTACCGGTGGGTTGATGCACCGAGTATCAGAAGTCTGACCATTCGCAACAACTGACTTATACTGCGACAACTGTTCACTTTGGGTGATGTATGGAGTTGGCGCAGATTCGCATGTTCAAGACCGTTGCCGAGGTCGGCAGCATCGCCCGGGCGGCGGAGCTGTTGCATTGCGTGCCGTCGAACATCACGGCACGCATCAAGTCGCTGGAAGCCGAGTTGGGGGTGGCGCTGTTTCTACGCGAGGGCCGAGGCTTGCGTATCAGCCCGGCGGGCCAGACGTTTCTGTCATACGCCTCGAAAATTCTGGCGCTGACTGTTGAAGCCAAACGGGCGGTGGACCCTTCGGCCGAACCGTCCGGCCCGCTACGCATCGGCGCCATCGAATCCTCGGCCACCGGTCGCCTGCCGCGTCTGCTGGCCAAGTTTCACAAGCGATATCCTGGCGTCGCGTTGGAACTGACCACCGGCACCTGGAGCCAACTGCTCGATGACACCCTCAATCATCGGCTCGACGGCGCGATCGTCGCGGTGGATGTCGAGCGCTCGCTGCTCAAGCGCACGCCGATGTACCGCGAAGAGCTGCTGGTTATAGCCTCGACATCCCTGGGGCCGGTGCGCGATATCGCCGACTTGCAGGGCAAGACCGTATTCATGTGGCCGCAAGGCTGTCCTTACCGGGCGGCGCTGGAGCACTGGTTGTTGCGGCAGGGGCAGGCGCTGCCGATTGTCAGTCTGGCCAGTTATGGCGCGATAGTCGGGTGTGTCAGCGCCGGGGCCGGCGTCGCGCTGGTGCCCAAAGGGGTGTTTGACCAGTACGCCAAAGGGGCGGGGTGCGCGGGGTTTGAGTTCCCTGAGCTGACGGCGATCGACAACCTGTTTTACTGGCATGAAAACGCCGGGGTTCACCCGGCGCGGGAAGCGTTTGTGGCGATGTTGCGTGAGGAGTTTGCGTAGGCGCGGGCGCAGACGGCGATCTTTGGTACGGATCTACACGCCCACATCCCGCATCAACAACCCGAACTTCAAATCCACCGCATCCGGAATCGGCACATACACCGTGTGCCCATCCCCCGGCGCCACTTCGATCGCTTCACCTTTGATGTTCTGCAACTGATGCAGATCGAAGTGGAAATTACCCTGGGGCGTCATCAGTTCCATGTGATCGCCCAGGCTGAACCGGTTCTTGACCTTTACCTGCGCCAGGCGATCACGACGCTCGCCGGTCAACTCGCCGACAAACTGCTGGCGTTCTGAAACCGAGCTGCCGTGCTGATAGTTCTGGTATTCGTCATGCACATGCCGGCGCAGGAAGCCTTCGGTGTAGCCACGCTGGGCCAGGGACTCCAGATCCGTCATCAGGCTGCGATCAAATTCGCGGCCGGCCACGGCATCATCAATCGCCCGGCGATAGACCTGCGTGGTGCGTGCGCAATAGAAGTGCGATTTGGTCCGGCCTTCGATCTTCAGCGAGTGCACGCCCATCTGCGTCAGCCGCCCGACATGTTGCACGGCGCGCAGGTCCTTGGCGTTCATGATGTAGGTGCCGTGCTCGTCCTCGAAGGCCGGCATCAGTTCGTCCGGGCGATTGGCTTCCTGCAACAGGAACACCTGATCGGTCGGCGCGCCGATTCCCAGGGTCGGCTCGGGCTGGAATTGCTGAACGATTTCACCGAGCTGATTTTCTGTTGCTTGGGTAGCCGAGTATTTCCAGCGACAGGCGTTAGTGCAACTGCCCTGATTGGCGTCGCGCTTGTTCATGTAGCCCGATAACAGGCAGCGGCCGGAATAGGCCATGCACAACGCGCCATGGACAAAGACCTCCAGCTCCATCGCCGGGACGTGCTGGCGGATCTCGGCGATTTCTTCCAGCGACAGTTCCCGGGACAGGATGATCCGGCTCAAGCCCTGTTGCTGCCAGAACTCGACACTGGCCCAGTTCACCGTATTGGCCTGCACCGACAGGTGAATCGGCATCTGCGGGAAGTGTCGGCGCACCAGCATGATCAGGCCCGGGTCGGACATGATCAAAGCGTCCGGGGCCATGGCAATCACGGGGGCCAGGTCGTTGAGGAAGGTCTTGAGCTTGGCGTTGTGCGGCGCAATGTTCACCACCACATAGAAGCGCTTGCCTTGGGCCTGTGCCTCTTTGATGCCGAGCGCGAGATTGGCGTGGTCAAATTCGTTGTTGCGCACCCGCAGGCTGTAACGCGGCTGGCCGGCGTAGACCGCATCGGCACCGTAGGCGAAGGCGTATCGCATGTTTTTCAAGGTGCCGGCGGGAGCGAGCAGTTCTGGGGCAAGGAGCGTCATGGCAGTGTCGATCGCAAAAGTCCGCGAGGGTAATCGCCTTGCCCGCGAGGTTCATTGATCTGGATCTATGCTTGATGAACAAACGGATGGCACTCGCGCGAACCGTGGCGGACTAAGCATCAGCACGGCTCTTCAAAACGAGAGCGCACTGACATGGATCGGACATGAACGAACAGACGGTACACAACAAATCGCTGGTGATCTTGCTCGGGGTGGTCACCGCCGCCTTTATCTGGATTTTGCTGCCGTTCTACGGCGCGGTGTTCTGGGCGGTCATCCTCGGGATTCTGTTCGCGCCGCTGCAACGCCGGATACAACTGAAGTTCAGCTGGCCGCGCAACCTGACGTCGTTGCTCACCCTGAGCATCTGCCTGGTGATCGCGATCCTGCCGGTGATTATCCTCAGCATCTTGCTGGTTCAGGAAGGGGCTGCGTTGTACAAGAGCATCGAAAGCGGCGAGCTGGACATCGCGGGGTATGTGACGCATTTCAAACACAGCCTGCCGCCGTACTTCCAGCATTTGCTGGATCGGGCCGGGCTCGGCGAGCTGGACGGGCTGCGGGAGAAAATCATCAAGAGTGCGGTGACGGGCAATGAGTTTGTCGCCACGCAAGTCTTCAGTTTCGGTCAGGGCACGTTCGATTTTGTGGTGGGTTTTTTCATCATGCTCTACCTGCTGTTCTTCTTCCTGCGAGACGGTGCGGAACTGGCGCGTAAAGTTCGCTCCGCCGTCCCGTTGCAGGAGCACCAGAAACGCCGTTTGCAGCTGAAGTTCAACCGTGTGGTGCGGGCGACCGTAAAGGGCAACCTGCTGGTGGCGATTACGCAGGGCGCATTGGGCGGTTTGATTTTCTGGTTTCTGGACATCCCGAGCGCGTTGCTCTGGGCGGTATTGATGGCGTTTCTATCGCTGTTGCCAGCCGTTGGGGCCGGGATTGTCTGGGCACCGGTGGCGGCGTTCTTCCTGTTCACCGGGGCGATCTGGCAAGGGGTGGTGCTGGGGTTGTTCGGGGTTTTTGTGATCGGCCTGGTGGATAACGTGTTGCGCCCGATCCTGGTGGGCAAGGACACGAAGATGCCGGACTATCTGATCCTCATCTCGACCCTTGGCGGTCTGGCCATTTTCGGCCTGAACGGCTTTGTCATCGGGCCGCTGATCGCGGCGTTGTTCATGTCGAGCTGGGCGATCTTCATCGAAACCAAACCAAGGGTGCAGCTGCCTTAAGCGCTGAGCTGCCCCTGGCCGATTTGTTGCGACAGTGCCTTGGCGGCCGGCAGCGAAGTGAGCGGTCCGCTGATCGGTTCGCCGTCCTGCACCAGATACCAACAGGCGAGCAATCCTAGCTCTCTGAGCGGTGCGGGAACGGCGCTGCCAATTACGGACATGATCTGAACCTGGGACATAAATACCTCCATCAATCGATGGAGCTACCTTACGGACCTGCCTCGTGAACGGACAATCAACACTTTCGATAGTCGTCATTGACGCCAATGAGTTTTCAGCTCAGTCGACCACCAGGTCAAGCATATGGACCACTTCCTGCTCGTTGAGCAGGCCTTTGCGCACCAGGTTTTCGGCCAGCAGCGAAAGAAACTTGGCGCTGCGATGGCCTTCCAGGTGCTTGAGTTCGGTCAAAGCGTTGTACACCTTGCTGGAAGTGCACAAGCCGACAATGCGGTGCGGGTTTTGCGTGGGCATGAGGTCGTCCTTGTTTTTATCAACCTGTTGTTTACGTACAGATCCAAGCTTGCGGAGCTGACATGACATAAATATGACCGTTTTTCCCAAGTCGGGGGAAGGGCGGTCGAGTCAATCTTGCCAACTTGAACCGTCCACACTGTCTCCACAGCGACATTGGCGCGATTTTTCCAGACCTTCGCCGACGAACGGTCACAAAAAAGCCCCGCTGATTAGGCGGGGCCTGATGAGTCTGTTACCAGCGGCCATAACCGTGGGGATGGCCGTAGTAACCGCGCGGCGGACCGTAATAACCACGGGGCGGGCCGTAGTAAACCGGCGGTGGTGCGTAGTAGACCGGTTGCTGCACGTAGACCGGCGCAGGCTGGTAATAAACCGGTGGTGGCTGTTGTATATAAACCGGCTGAGGCTGGGCGTAGACCGGTTGCTGTACATACACCGGTCGGTTGCTGTTGATGATGGCCGAGCCGACGATTGCCGAACCAACGATCGCGCCAAATACCGCTGGACCCTGCCAACCGTGACCGCCGCCAGCCTCTGCCTGCCCTGTGATAGCAAGAGCACCGAGCAGCAAGGCAACTGTGGGGATTTTACGGATCATGATAATTCCTCGGTTCTTCGACCCGGCGCTTGCGTCTGCAATAGACCCAAGGATCGTCGCGGGGATACCTCTAAGACAGCGTTTTTTTGAAAATCAGCACAGCCGTTGGGTAAATTTTGTGTAAGGTCTGTACCGGCTTCTTTACGGCCGCTGCCACCTTGCGCAGGCACGCCGTTATGATCGATCAGAATTCGATGGAATGGCTCATCCCGTCCATCTGAAAGTGCTATGAAGGAGATATTTCATGCAGATGAACCCCAACCGAGACACCCAGCTGTGCATGTCGCTTTCCGGGCGTCCCGGCAATTTCGGCCTGCGGTTTCACAATCATCTGTATGAACAGTTGGGCCTGAATTTCTACTACAAGGCGTTCAGCAGTCAGGATCTGCCGGGTGCTGTTGGCGGCATTCGTGCGCTGGGTATTCGTGGCTGCGGCGTGTCGATGCCGTTCAAGGAGGCCTGCATTGCGCTGGTCGATGAGCTGGACGCGTCCGCAGCGGCCATTCAATCGATCAATACCATCGTCAACACCCATGGCCATCTCAAAGCCTACAACACCGATTACATCGCCATCGCCCAGCTGCTTGAAACCCATCAGGTGCCGAAGGAATCGACCTTCGCCCTGCGCGGCAGCGGCGGCATGGCCAAAGCCGTGGCCAGTGCCTTGCGTGATGGCGGCTATCAAAACGGCGTGATCGTGGCCCGTAACGAACAGGCCGGGCGGGCGTTGGCTGAATCACTGGGCTATCAGTGGCAGGCGGAACTGGGCTCTCAGCGTCCGCAGATGTTGATCAACGTCACGCCGATCGGCATGAGCGGCGGTCCCGAGGCCGATCAACTGGCGTTCGACGCTGAAACCATCGCGGCTGCCGAAACTGTCTTCGATGTGGTGGCGATTCCCTCGGAAACACCGCTGATCGTGCGCGGTCGCGCCGAGGGCAAACGCGTCATTACCGGGTTGGAAGTGATCGCGATCCAGGCGCTGGAGCAGTTTGTCCTGTACACCGGCGTGCGGCCGACGGATGAGCAGTTCAAGAAAGCGGTGGAGTTTGCTCGCGGTTGATCCTTCAGATTATTGGTTGGCTGTACCGGCCTCATCGCGAGCAGGCTGGCTCCCACAGTGGATTGGCGTCGTACACATTTTTTGTGTCCGACAGAAAACCCTGTGGGAGCGAGCCTGCTCGCGATGGGCGCAACTCGGTCTCTCAAGTGCATCTGCCGCCTATACTCCCCGCCAGCAATGACTTGCCGCCCCAACCAACAAACCGTGCCTGAGGTTCCCATGCATCCCCCCATTCTCAACCTGAATCAGGTCGAACTCGAACCGTTGCCCGAAGCCCTGGCGCCCACCGGTGATACCGCCGGCCGCTACCAACAGAGAATGGCCCGCGTCGGCCAGCAGTTGGGGTCGCAAAAGCTCGGTTATCGGTTATACGTGCTGGAACCAGGCATGCGTGGCAGCCCGTTTCACAGTCATCGGGTCAACGAGGAGATGTTTTACGTCGTGGCCGGGGAAGGGGAGGTGCGCCTCGGTGCCGAACGGTTTCCGATCCGCGCCGGCGACGTGATCGCCTGCCCGCCGGGCGGTCCTGAAGCGGCGCACCAGATCATCAACACCAGCAAGGGAGAACTGCGCTACCTGGCGGTCAGCACCCAGCAATCGCCGGAGATTTGCGAGTACCCGGATTCCGGCAAATACGTGGTGATGGACCACTTCAAGGTCGACGCCGAAGGTAATCCCTCAGGCTTCGTCGCCATCGCCCGACCGGGCGATGGCGTGGATTACTGGGACGGCGAGTAGCACTCCCTTTAGTAGGCGCGAGGCTTGCCCGCGAAGGCGATTTTCAGTTCGACGATAATGTTGAATCGCTTTCGCGGGCAAGCTCCTACAAATCACAACGTTGGTTATTCGAGGCGCGCCAGGCGCTCTTCGAGTGCGGCAATCCGCGCTTCGAGCTCTTCGATTCGTTCAACCGACACACCGCTACCGGCACTGCGTTCGGCCGGGTTTTCCCGGGCGGCGAGGATGACTTCGATATCCGCCGGATCCCCCAGCGCATGCATATAGCGGTCTTCCCGCTGGCCGGCCTGACGCGGAATCAGCAGTGCCAATCCGCGAGCAATCAGACGTTCCAGTTGATGCACAACCTGCTCGGCATCTTCAAACTCATGCATGCGTGCGCTGCGGGTCAGCAGTTCATTGACCGTCTGCGGACCGCGCAAAAACAACAGCCCCGTCAGAATCACCTGGGCCGGCACCAGTTCCAGCGCCTTGTCGACCTTATGTTCCCAGCGATCGGCACGGCTGCCCATCACCAGTTTGGTAAACCCGCGGCCTTCAAGGGCGCGCAGGCTCTGGCCGACCTGACCCTGAGTGAGGTTCATCACCGGTTCGCGACTGGTTTTCTGGTTGCAGGCAATCACCAGCGCATTGAGGGTCAGCGGATAGGTTTCCGGGCTGGTGGCCTGCTTCTCGATCAACGAGCCCAGAATGCGGATTTCCGTGCTGTTGAGGCGCGGTTCGTCGAAGGTTGTTTCTTGCTCAGTGCTCATCGCGCTTTTCCCTATGCAATCGAAGCATGCAGTCGAAGCCGCCTAGCCTAATCCTTGCTGGATAAAAGACAAGCCGCAGGAGCGGCGGGCATGGCTATAATCGGCCCACGTTTTCCTCCTGTCACCACACGAGACTGTCATGACTATTTCCCTGTATGCCGCTTCCGTTCCTGTTTTCAAACAAATGCTCAACGCCCTGAGCGACGTTCTGAACAAGGCCGAAGCCCACGCCACCGCCAAGAACATCGACCCGAACGCATTCCTGCAAGCCCGCCTGTACCCGGACATGTTCCCGCTGGTGCGTCAGGTGCAGATCGCCGTTGATTTCGCCAAAGGCGTGTCCTCGCGCCTGGCCGAGATCGAAGTGCCGAAGTACGACGACACCGAAACCACCTTCGCTGAACTGCAAGCCCTGATCACCAAGGTTCTGGCCTACATCGGCGAGATCGAGCCAGAGCAGATCGACGGCAAGGAAGGCATCGAGATCGTGACGCGTCCAGGCACGCCGAAAGAGAAGCGCTTCAGTGGCCAGGCTTACCTGCTGACCTACGGCCTGCCGCAGTTCTTCTTCCACGTCACCACCGCTTACGCATTGCTGCGTCACAACGGTGTGGAAGTGGGCAAGCGCGACTACATGGGCGCGTTCTAAACCGCCCAGGTACAAAAAAGCCCCCGCAGCCTGACGTTGCGGGGGCTTTTTCATGGGTAAGTATTATTCAACGATGCCGCAGATCCTGTGGGAGCGAGCCTGCTCGCGAAGGCGGTACATCAGCCAACATCATCGTTAAGTGTTGGTCAGCATTCGCGAGCAGGCTCGCTCCCACAGAGATGTGGGTCAGGCCAGGCGTTCGGCTTTTGCTTCTTCACCCAGGCAAGCCGCGGCGGTGAACAGCACGTCAGTGGAGGAGTTCAGCGCCGTCTCCGCAGAATCCTGCAACACACCAATAATGAAACCCACCGCTACCACCTGCATGGCGATTTCACTCGGAATGCCAAACAGGCTGCACGCCAGCGGGATCAGCAACAACGAACCACCGGCCACGCCCGAAGCACCACACGCACAGATCGCCGCCACCACACTGAGCAGAATGGCTGTCGGGATATCCACGGCGATGCCCAGGGTATGCACGGCCGCCAGGGTCAGCACGGTGATGGTAATCGCCGCGCCGGCCATGTTGATGGTCGCACCCAGCGGAATCGATACCGAGTAAGTGTCTTCATGCAGGCCCAGGCGCTTGCTCAATTCCAGGTTGACCGGAATGTTCGCCGCCGAGCTGCGGGTAAAGAACGCGGTGATGCCGCTTTCTCGCAAGCACATCAGCACCAGAGGATACGGGTTGCGGCGCAGTTTCCAGAACACGATCAGTGGATTCATCACCAGCGCGACAAACAACATGCAGCCCAGCAGCACGGCCAGCAGATGCACGTAGCCGATCAACGCCCCGAAGCCAGACGTGGCCAAGGTCGACGCGACCAGGCCGAAGATCCCCAGCGGTGCGAAACGAATCACCAGGCGCACGATCAGGGTCACGCCATTGGACAGGTCGCCGAGCACCTCGCGAGTGGTGTCACCGGCATGGCGAATCGCAACGCCCATGCCGATCGCCCAGGCCAGAATGCCGATGAAGTTGGCGTTCATCAGCGCACTGACCGGGTTGTCGACCACGCTGAGCAGCAGACTTTGCAGCACTTCGCTGATGCCGCCCGGCGCAGTCACGGCGACGTCATGAGTGGACAGCACCAGGCTGGACGGGAACATCATGCTGGCAACCACCGCGACCACCGCGGCGGCAAACGTCCCCAGCAAGTACAAAAACAGAATCGGCCGGATGTGGGTTTCCTGGCCGTGCTTATGGTTGGCGATCGACGCCATCACCAGCACGAACACCAGAATCGGCGCGACGGCTTTGAGTGCCGAAACGAAGACCTTGCCGATGAATGCCGTGGATTTCGCCACCTCAGGCGCGATCAGCGCCAGGGCAATCCCGGCGATCAGGCCGATGACGATTTGCGAGACCAGGCTCAAGCGTTTCAAGCGTTGCAATAGCGAAGGGGATGAAGCAGTCATAAAACGGCATCTCTGATTATTAGGTGCGGGGGTGTCGCGACATCAATGCCAGTGAATGGCCGATGAACAAGGTGTACGTATCGCAGGGTGCGGACTTTATCACAGCGTGGTCTTGATCCTTCAGACCTGTGACGATCTGCCGCCCGCACGTTCAACGAGATCGGCAGGTTCGTGCAACCCTGATCGGAAACACTCTGTTAAGATTGCGCATCCTCATTTTCAAGTCATGCCAGTGGGCCTTCGGGTTATCGCTGGTGTCGTCGTTTTCTGGAGTTCTGCATGCTGTTGCCCATCCTTCTGTTGTCGGCCGCCGGTTTTACCGTGCTGACCACGGAATTCGTCATCGTCGGCCTGTTGCCGGCGATTGCCCGAGACCTTGAAGTCAGCATCCCCCAAGCAGGTTTGCTGGTGACACTGTTCGCCTTTACCGTCGCCGCGTTCGGGCCGTTCCTGACCGCGTACTTCGCAAGGTTCGAGCGGCGCAAGCTGTTCATCTCGGTGCTGATCATGTTCGGCCTGGCCAACACCCTCGCGGCGTTTGCGCCGAACATCTGGGTGATGGCCATCGCCCGCTTGATCCCCGCGTTGGGGTTGCCGGTGTTCTGGGCGCTGGCCAGTGAAACCGCCGTGGACATCGTCGGGCCGGATTACGCCGGGCGGGCAATTGCCAAAATCGGTTTCGGCATTGTCTGTGCCACGGTGTTCGGCATTCCCGTGGGCACGTTGATTTCCGATGCGTTCGGCTGGCGCAGTGCCTTCGGCATTCTGGCGGTGATCGCGTTTGCCAAGGCGTTGCTGCTGTTTATCTACCTGCCGAAAACCAACCTGCATCAGCATCAGGTGAGCTTCCGTTCGCAGTTCAAGATCTTGCGCAGCCCGTTGATGCTGGGCCATGTGCTCCTGTCGATCCTGGTGTTCAGCGGCATGTTTACCGCTTACACCTACCTGGCAGACATCCTTGAACGCCTCGCCGGTTTCAACGGTACGGTGGTCGGCTGGTGCCTGATGGGCTTCGGCGCGGTCGGTCTGATCGGCAACTCGTTGGGTGGTCGCGCGGTGGATCGTCATCCGTTGATGGCTTCGATGATATTCTGCACGTTCATGATCGCCGGCATGGTGGCGTTGGTACCGAACATTCATTCGCCGCTCGGGCTGGCGGCGGCGATGGGCATCTGGGGCGTGACTCAGGCGGCGTTGTTCCTGGTCAGTCATGTGCGATTGATGAAGGCCGCGCCCGAGGCGCCGGCCTTTGCCGCGTCGCTGAACATCGCCGGGGCCAACCTCGGGATCGGCCTGGGTGCGATGGTCGGTGGACGGGTGATCGACAGCGTTGGCCTGGGCGGGCTGGGTTTTGCGGCTGCCGCGTTTATCCTGGTTTCGATTCTCCTGGCCATGGCGCTGATGACCATGAAACCTCGCGAAATCTGCGTCTGACCTTCACAGCTCGGTAAACAGCTCGCGTCGGGCACCTTCGGTAATCGCCACGATGCCGGGGTGCTTGACCTTGCGTTCCACGGAAATGGCGTAGAACGACTCCGTCACGGCGTCGGTCTGGCCAATCAACTCCACGCCGTATTGGCGTTTCACTTCGTCGGCAATCACGCTCGGGCCGATGAAAATCCCGCTGCCCGATTGACCGAAAGCCTGCATCAGCGCGCTGTCGTCGAACTCGCCGACAATGCGCGGCTGGATTTGCTGCTCGGCAAACCAGCGCTGCAAGCGACTGCGCACCACGGTTTCCGGCCCGGGAATCAGCAGTGGTGCGCCGTGCAGGCTGCGTGGGAAATCCTGACCGTACTGTGCCGCCAGCTCGGCGGTAGCGAAGAAGCTGATCCCGCATTCACCGAGTTTCTGGCTGTAACCCTTGATGTCCAGGTGCGAGGGCATCGGGCTGTCGGAAATCACCAGGTCGAGCCGCTGGATCGCCAGGTCGGCGAGCAGCCGTTCCAGTTTGTCTTCGCGGCAGGTGATGCGCAGCGGTTCACTCAACTCCATGGTCGGTGCGATCAGGCGATAGACGATGGATTTGGGCACCACATCGGCGACGCCCACCCGAAACAGGATCTGCTGTTCATTGGGTTGCGCCCGCAGCATCAACTCCAGTTCGCCGCCCAGCTGAAACATTTGCTCGGCGTAGGGCAGGGTCTGACGCCCGGCCTCCGTCAGCTCAAGCTGGCGACCGACCCGCCGGAACAGCTCGATGCCATAGGTTTGTTCGAGCAGGGAAATCTGCCCGCTGATGGTCTGGGGCGTGAGGTTCAGCTGCTCGCAGGCGCGCACGATGCTGCCTGTCTTGGCCACCACCCAGAAGTAATGCAATTGGCGATAGTTGAGCATGATGGCCTACAGTTCGTGAAAACCGAAGTATAACCGCTAAAAATACGAATTTTCCTGAAGTGTTTGCCTCCCTAGAATGCCTCGCTATCAACGGGCCATCGTTTCGGCCCGTTTTGTTCTATCGAGGAAAGCATCATGAAGCTTAAAACCACGGCACTGTTGATTGCGTCTTTACTGGTATTGGCCGGTTGCGACCAGGCCGAGAAAAGCGCGCAGCAATTGATGGGCAAGGCTGCCGAATCCGCCAAACAGGCGATCGACGACACCCACAAAGCCGCCGAACAAGCGATCAGTGATGCCACCGGCGGCCTGATCAGCAAGAAAGAACCATCGGCCGAAGACCAGCGCAAAACCGAATCTTCGTCCCAGGAAATCTAAACCGTCTACAACGAGTCAGGACTGACCCATGGAATACCTTTTAGAACTTGCTGCAAGCCCCACCGCCTGGGTCGCCCTGGCCACGTTGATCGTCATGGAAATCGTGCTCGGCATCGATAACCTGATCTTCATCTCGATCCTGACCAACAAGCTGCCCGAGCAGCATCGGCAGAAAGCACGCCGCATCGGTATCGGCATGGCGCTGATTCTGCGACTGGGCCTGCTGAGCACTATCGCGTTCATCGTCCAGTTGACCGAGCCTGTGATCGATATTCTCGGCCATGCGTTCTCCTGGAAGGACATGATCCTGATCGCCGGTGGCCTGTTCCTGTTGTGGAAGGCGACTACCGAGATCCATCACAGCATGGACCCGGCCCCGGATGATCCGATGTCGGCGACCTCGACCGTGACCCTGGGCTTTGCTGCCGCGATCGGTCAGATCCTGATGCTGGACATGGTGTTTTCCATCGACAGCATCATTACCGCTGTGGGCATGACCGAGCATTTGCCGATCATGATCATCGCCGTAGTGGTGTCGGTGCTGGTGATGTTGCTGGCGGCTGATCCTCTGGCCAAGTTCATCAACGACAACCCGACCGTGGTGATGCTGGCGCTGGGCTTCCTGATCATGATCGGTATGACACTGATCGCTGAAGGTTTCGGGGCTCACGTGCCTAAAGGCTACGTCTATGCGGCCATGGCTTTCTCGGCGACCATCGAGGGCTTGAACATGATGTCGCGTCGGGCCAAGCAGAAGAAAATAGCGGCTGAAGCTTAACCCGCGGAAAAACGAAACGGCCGCCTGCGCTCGAAAGAGCCCAGGCGGCCGTTTTTGTTGGCGAATCCGAAGGATCAGTGCGCGGTCGCGTGGTGGACCGGTGGTTTATCGGTCTTCGCCAAAGGCGCCGATTGAACGGGGTGGTGATGGTGCCGACGGGTAATCCGCAAAACGCCCCACAGCATGGCGGCGGCCACGGCCAGCCAGCCGGAAATCAACATCACGATTGTCATTGTCAGGCTCATCAGTGCCTCCTCTTTGCCCTGCATCGGGCACACACTCTTTGCAAATGACAGTCTAGTCGCTGCTGTGTTTCAGGCTATTGACCAAAGGTCGGCTGTCATCAACCAGTTCGCTCTATCGAATGCACTCAACTGTAGGTTAAGGCTATACCGCCGCCGCGTGGCGTCCTATGATCGACGGCCAAGCCGGGAGCGTATTGACTGGCGTCTGAACAAGAGAGTGATGATCGTGCGGGTATTTTCTCGAATTCGAGCGGCGGCGCTGATTGTCGGCTGCGTTGCAGGTTTGGCCGGATGCGCAGGGAGTGTGGCGCCGGAGATCAAGCGGTTGCCCGAGCGGGTAGAACTCAGCGGCACGTTCTACCGTGGCCAGGACTATCAGAGCGGACCACAGGTATTGGCCAGCATGCTGGCACAGCAGGGCATCGTGATTACGCCCGGGTTGCTGCAAAAACCCCTGCACTTGCCCGGCGCCGAAGCACAACTGCAACAGAATATGCAAAACCTGGCGCGTGAGTACGGGATGGTGGTGTATCCCCTCGACAGCCAATTGCCGGCACTGTTGACCCAGGTCGCGGCCGGTTATCCGGTGATGGTGCGCTTCACTGAAGGCTCGGCGCTCTGGGCTGAGCCGCGTTATGCCATTCTCGCCGGATACAATCGCCAGAAGCAGACGGTGTTGTTGCGTGCCGGGATGAATCGCCGGAACTTGATGAGCTTCAGTTCGTTTGAGTCCTCTTTCAAGGATGCCGGCGGCTGGGCCGTATTGATTCAGAAACCCAATCAGATCCCTGCCAACGTTGATCAGCAGCGCTGGCTGAAGGCGGCGAGCGATCTTGGCCAGGCCGGTCAGGAACAGGCTGCTGCCCGCGCGAAGAAGGCGTTGACCGCACAATAAGCTTCCGTTCGTCATGTGCCCGGCACCGTCGGGCATGCCTGGCCTCTAAAGGACAAGACCCGGTTTCTCCGGGCCAGATCCCAGGAGGCGCCCCATGGCACATTCCAATACCCCCGACGGCCCGCATTCATCCGAACATTCTTCGGGCGACGAATTGGGATTCGACCCCGATTCGCCGGACCTCGCCGATCCTCAGGTCGATCCCATCGGCCCCGCCAAGGCGCCGAGGGATGTAAAGCCGGGCGACAATCCCAAGGCTCCGGCGAAGCCTTACGACCCACTCGCTGATCTGAAACCCTAACCCTTGGTGAGGTGCGTATGTCTACTGATTCGAGTTTCAACGACAAACGTCCGGACAGTGTTCCAACGACCCCTGAAGAGGGTGTTGATCCGGTGATGGATCCGAACGATCCGTTAAGGGATCCGTTGGCCCGTCCGATGGTGGTCCCGACGGAGCATCCCCATGGCATGAAAGATCCAAGCGCCGGGGATGGCATTCCGGATGACGATCAGATGCCGCTGCCCAACGATTAACGCCAGACGAAAAAAAGCCCCGAATGATCGGGGCTTTGTTTTTTCTGTCGCTGACTTATTTCGAGGCTTCAACCACACCGCTCTGGCGGTGCTTGAGGTTCTTGTCCGACTTGTACTGCAAGGCTACCGACGGCACGTCTGCGCCTTTGCCGGTTTCCACCCAGCTGCGGATGCGGGCGGCATCGGCAAAATGCGTGTACTTGCCGAAGGCGTCGAGAATCACCAGCGCCACCTGGCGATTGCCCATGCTGGTCACCAACACCAGGCAGTGACCGGCTTCGTTGGTGAACCCGGTTTTGGTCAGTTTGATGTCCCAGTTTGGCTTGCGGACCAAATGGTCGGTGTTACGGAAACCCAGGCTGTAGTTGGGTTTGCGGAAGGTGACGGTTTTTTCTTTGGTGGTGCTCAACTCGGTCAATAACGGGTATTTGTGTGCGGCGATCAGCAATTTGCTCAGGTCGCGGGCAGTAGAGACGTTGCGCGGGGAGAGGCCCGTCGGCTCGACGAAGTGGGTGCTGGTCATGCCCAGCGCCTTTGCCTTGGCGTTCATCGCGGCAATGAATGCGACGTAGCCACCCGGATAGTGATGAGCCAGGCTCGCCGCTGCACGGTTTTCCGAGGACATCAGGGCGATCAGCAGCATTTCCCTGCGCGGCAATTCGCTTTTGAGTTTGACCCGGGAAAACACGCCTTTCATTTCTGGCGTGTCGCTGATGTTGATATTGATGTACTCGTCCATGTTCTGCCTGGCTTCGACCACAACCAGACCGGTCATCAATTTGCTGACCGAGGCGATAGGGACAACCACATCGGGGTTGCTGGCATAGATGACTTTGTTGGTCTGCATATCCAGCAGCAAAGAGCTGCCGGAAGCGAGCTTGAGTTGTTTCGTGTCTCGGGGGGCTGCGGTGGTCTCCGCGGCGCTGGCGATTGGCGTGATGAACGTCCCTGTAAATACAAAAAATAGGCTCAGGATGGAAAGACGGATTTTCACGCTGGCGGACTCATAAGGTGTTGATAAGCCGTTATGTAACGGGTTATTTCGTAAAAAGCGCGACATTCTGGAGTATGGCTGAATAACTGTCGATGGTTGTTCAAGGAGGAGGTGAAAGTCCTTGGAAACATGAAAAAAAAAGTCATTTTCCGGCGGATGGTCGATCTTTCACCCCAGGCAAAAAGAACCCCGCCATTGGCGGGGTTCTTTTGTTCATCGCTTATGTCGAAGCAGGCACTCAGCTGTGCAGTGTTTCTGCCGCGTACAGCGTGTTTTCCAGCAGGCAGGCACGCGTCATCGGGCCAACACCGCCCGGTACCGGCGTGATCCAGCCAGCGCGGGGCAGGGCGGTTTCGTAGATCACGTCACCGACCAGTTTGCCGTCTTCCTGGCGGTTGATGCCGACGTCGATCACGATCGCGCCTTCCTTGATCCACTCACCTTTGACCAGGCCCGGTTTGCCGGCGGCGACGACAACCAGGTCGGCACGGCCGACGTGGCCGGCCAGATCCTTGGTGAAGCGGTGGGTGACGGTCACGGTGCAACCGGCGAGCAGCAATTCCATCGCCATCGGACGGCCAACGATGTTGGAGGCTCCGACGACCACCGCGTCCATCCCGTAAAGGTCTACACCGGTGCTTTCCAGCAAGGTCATGATGCCTTTGGGGGTGCACGGACGCAGCAACGGGATGCGCTGGGCCAGGCGGCCGACGTTATAAGGATGGAAGCCGTCGACGTCTTTATCTGGACGAATGCGCTCCAGCAATTTGGAGGCATCCAGGTGCTCAGGTAAAGGAAGCTGAAGCAGAACGCCGTCAATTGCCGGATCGTCGTTCAGGCGATCGATCAGGTCGGTCAGTGCTTCTTGAGTGGTTTCGGAAGGCAGGTCGTAGGCTTGGGAAATGAAGCCGACCTCTTCACAGTCTTTACGCTTGTGCGAGACATAAACCTGAGAGGCGGGATCGCTGCCGACCAGGATCACCGCGAGGCCCGGGGTACGCAGGCCTTGCTCGCGACGCTCGGTGACTCGTTTGGCGATCTGCTGGCGCAGGCTGGCGGCGATCGATTTGCCGTCGATTAGTTGTGCAGTCATTGCGCGTGATTAACCATCGAGAGGGGAAAAAAAGAGAACACATTCTCGCATGTCATGAGGTGAGGGCAAAGGCGCTTGGTCTGCAAATTCCTCTAAGCCCTTTAATTAAATGAATTTTTTATAAAAAGCATTTGACGGCCTTCGGGGCGCTCTATACTATTCGTCGCACTTGTCGGGCACAGCCTAGCACTGGATGAGAAGGTCAAGCGGAATTACGGTTCTGCGAGACTGGAAAGCTCTTAGTTTGTAGTCCTCCAAGAGTACAGATTAATAAGGCGCCCGTAGCTCAGCTGGATAGAGCATCCGCCTTCTAAGCGGATGGTCGCAGGTTCGAGTCCTGCCGGGTGCGCCATTAGGCAGCTTTGGCACAAGTAGCGCGATATGGTGGGCGTAGCTCAGTTGGTAGAGCACGGGATTGTGACTCCCGTTGTCGAGGGTTCGATCCCCTTCGTCCACCCCATATTTCAAAAGGCGCCAGATTAACAGTCTGGCGCCTTTGCTTTAACAGCTTCAAACGCGGATGTGGTGGAATTGGTAGACACACTGGATTTAGGTTCCAGCGCCGCAAGGTGTAAGAGTTCGAGTCTCTTCATCCGCACCAAATAAAGCTTCACTCAAGCCGGTTGGCCTGGTTGGGGCGCAGCAAGGGAGTTGATTGGCTTCTTTGCAAGGCAATATGGTGGGCGTAGCTCAGTTGGTAGAGCACGGGATTGTGACTCCCGTTGTCGAGGGTTCGATCCCCTTCGTCCACCCCATATTTCGAGAGGCGCCAGATTTAACAGTCTGGCGCCTTTTTTGTTTTAGCGGTTCGAGTGTCAAGCGGCTGCATGTCCTGGGTCGCAGGGGTGGGGTGTTTCGTCGTATTTATGTTTCTCGATGATGCCGCGCCGCCCGCCGGCTTGCTCGCAAGACCGGCTGTCAGGGAGATGATTGGCAACTTCTTCTATATATAGAAGGATTGGTGCAGAGCCCTGGCGTGACTGGCTGTATTTGCTAACAGGGCGAGGCACAACCGTTTGTCCCCGCCTATAAATTGCCTGCTGCTTTTTTACCCGTTTTCAGTAGGGTGACTTCTTGAGTTTGACCCACTAGAATGCATGCCCTTGATTCTGGGGTCGGAAACGGCCGGCTAACGTCTGTGCAACGAGGAATATCCATGCAAGTTTCTGTTGAAAATACTTCTGCTCTTGAGCGCCGCATGAGCATCACCGTGCCGGCTGAGCGCATCGAGACTCAGGTCAACAAGCGTCTGCAGCAGACTGCCCAAAAGGCCAAGATTGCTGGCTTCCGTCCAGGCAAAGTGCCAATGAGCGAAATCAAGCGCCGTTTCGGTGCTGATGCGCGTCAGGAAGCTGTAGGCGATGTGATCCAGTCTTCGTTCTACGAAGCTGTTGTCGAGCAAAAGCTGAACCCGGCTGGTGCTCCTTCGATCGAGCCTAAATCGATGGAAGCTGGCAAAGATCTGGAATACGTTGCAGTTTTCGAAGTGTTCCCTGAGTTCACCGTTGCTGGCTTCGACGGCATCACCGTAGAGCGCCTGAGCGCTGACGTGGCTGACGCCGATCTGGACAAGATGCTGGACGTGCTGCGCAAGCAGAACACCCGTTTCGAAGTGGCTGAGCGCGCCGCTCAGAACGAAGACCAACTGAACATCGATTTCGTTGGCAAGGTTGACGGTGAAGTGTTCGCTGGCGGTTCTGCCAAGGGTACTCAGCTGGTGCTGGGTTCCGGCCGCATGATCCCTGGTTTCGAAGACGGCCTGGTTGGCGCTAAAGCCGGCGAAGAGCGCGTGCTGAACTTGACCTTCCCAGAGGACTATCAGAACCTCGACCTGGCTGGCAAAACCGCTGAGTTCACCGTGACCGTGAATACTGTTTCCGAGCCGAAACTGCCAGAACTGAACGAAGAATTCTTCGCTCAATTCGGCATCAAGGAAACGGGCCTGGAAGGCTTCCGCACCGAAGTTCGCAAGAACATGGAGCGTGAACTGCGTCAGGCGATCAAATCCAAGGTCAAGAATCAGGTAATGGACGGTCTGCTGGCCACCAACCCGATCGAAGTGCCTAAGGCGCTGCTGTCCAACGAAGTTGACCGTCTGCGCGTGCAGGCTGTTCAGCAGTTCGGCGGCAACATCAAGCCTGACCAACTGCCGGCCGAGCTGTTCGAAGAACAAGCCAAGCGCCGTGTTGTTCTGGGTCTGATCGTGGCTGAAGTGGTCAAGCAATTCGACCTCAAGCCTGACGAAGCCCGCGTTCGTGAAATGATTCAGGAAATGGCTTCGGCCTACCAAGAGCCTGAGCAGGTTGTGTCCTGGTACTACAAGAACGACCAGCAACTGAACGAAGTTCGTTCGGTTGTGCTGGAAGAACAAGTTGTGGATACTGTTCTGCAGAAAGCTAGCGTGACCGACAAATCGGTCTCTTACGAAGAAGCAGTCAAGCCGGTAGAAGCTCCACAAGCCGACTGATCGTTTTTGCGGTAAGAAGCACACACCATAAGCCAGCCTTCGTGCTGGCTTATGCGTATTCAAGACATAACTATTTGGGAGTGACTGCAGAGCATGTTCCGTAATTCGTATATTCAGCAGAACTCTGATATCCAGGCCGCTGGCGGCCTGGTCCCGATGGTTGTCGAGCAGTCTGCTCGTGGCGAGCGCGCCTATGACATCTACTCGCGCCTTCTCAAGGAACGAGTGATTTTTCTGGTTGGCCCGGTAGAGGACTACATGGCCAACCTGATTTGTGCGCAATTGCTGTTCCTTGAAGCGGAAAACCCGGACAAGGACATCCATCTCTATATCAACTCCCCGGGCGGTTCGGTGACAGCGGGCATGTCGATCTATGACACCATGCAGTTCATCAAACCCAATGTATCGACCACCTGTATTGGTCAGGCCTGCAGCATGGGCGCCTTCCTTTTGACGGCCGGTGCCGCCGGCAAGCGTTATTGCCTGCCGAATTCGCGCGTGATGATTCACCAGCCACTGGGCGGTTTCCAAGGCCAGGCTTCGGATATCGAAATCCATGCCAAGGAAATTCTCTTCATTCGTGAGCGTCTCAACACGCTGATGGCCAAGCACAGCGGCCACACACTTGAAGAAATCGAGCGCGATACCAACCGCGATAACTTCATGAGTGCAGAAGCCGCGCGTGAGTACGGGTTGATCGATGAAGTGATCAACCAGCGCCCCGCTTAAATTAAGCAGCTCAAAATAGGGTGGGTCGGCTGGTCCGATCACCGGCGGGCTTGAAAAAGCCCGCAATAGCCTTCATCTTGTGTTGCAAGCCTATCGGATTTGGATCGAACGAATGACTGACACCCGCAACGGCGAGGACAACGGCAAGCTGCTCTATTGCTCCTTCTGTGGCAAAAGCCAGCATGAAGTACGCAAATTGATTGCCGGCCCCTCGGTCTTTATCTGCGACGAGTGCGTCGACCTGTGCAATGACATCATCCGAGAGGAGGTGCAGGAAGCCCAGGCCGAAAGCAGCGCGCATAAATTGCCTTCGCCTAAAGAAATCAGCGGCATCCTTGATCAGTACGTGATTGGTCAGGAGCGTGCGAAAAAGGTTCTGGCCGTAGCGGTGTACAACCACTACAAGCGTCTGAACCAGCGCGACAAAAAGAATGACGACGTCGAACTTGGCAAAAGCAACATCTTGCTGATCGGCCCGACAGGCTCGGGTAAAACCCTGCTTGCCGAAACACTGGCCCGCTTGCTGAACGTTCCGTTCACCATCGCCGATGCAACCACCCTCACCGAGGCGGGTTACGTGGGTGAAGATGTCGAGAACATCATTCAGAAGCTGCTGCAGAAGTGCGATTACGACGTGGAAAAAGCCCAGATGGGCATTGTCTACATCGACGAAATCGACAAGATCTCGCGCAAGTCTGACAACCCGTCGATCACCCGGGACGTTTCCGGTGAAGGCGTGCAGCAGGCCCTGCTCAAGTTGATCGAAGGCACGGTCGCTTCCGTTCCGCCGCAAGGTGGTCGCAAGCATCCGCAGCAGGAATTCCTTCAGGTCGACACCCGTAACATCCTGTTCATCTGCGGTGGTGCGTTCTCCGGTCTGGAAAAGGTTATTCAAAACCGTTCCACCAAGGGCGGCATCGGTTTCAACGCGGAAGTTCGCAGCAAGGAAGAAGGCAAGAAGGTGGGTGAATCCCTGCGTGAAGTCGAGCCTGACGATCTGGTCAAGTTCGGTCTGATCCCGGAGTTCGTCGGTCGTCTGCCGGTCCTTGCCACGCTGGACGAGCTTGATGAGGCTGCGTTAATGCAGATTCTCACCGAGCCGAAAAATGCTTTGACCAAGCAGTATGCCAAGCTGTTCGAGATGGAAGGTGTAGACCTGGAATTCCGGACCGACGCACTGAAATCGGTCGCCAAACGTGCTCTGGAACGCAAGACCGGTGCCCGTGGACTGCGTTCGATTCTCGAAGGTGTATTGCTCGACACTATGTATGAAATCCCCTCGCAGTCCGAGGTGAGTAAAGTAGTGATCGACGAAAGCGTTATAGAAGGCAAGTCCAAGCCACTGTATATCTACGAAAACAGTGAGCCGGCTGCCAAGGCTGCGCCAGACGCTTAAGCGTCCGGCAGCTGGAACAAAGAAGGGGCCTTCGGGCCCCTTTTCTTTTAAAGCGTTTTTAACACCCTCTTTGCGCTTGTTTTTTTTCAAAGCAGCCCCCATCTTGGTTTCAAGCTTACTTCCATCTGTTTACGGCCATATGGCCGCCGTAGAGGCGAAATCATGAAGACAACCATCGAATTGCCTCTCCTGCCATTGCGTGATGTTGTGGTTTATCCGCACATGGTTATCCCGCTGTTCGTGGGGCGCGAGAAATCCATCGAAGCCCTCGAGGCTGCGATGACGGGCGACAAGCAGATTCTTCTGCTGGCTCAGAGAAACCCTGCTGACGACGATCCCGGTGAAGATGCACTTTATCGCGTAGGCACCATTGCGACCGTTCTGCAGCTGCTCAAGCTGCCTGACGGCACGGTCAAGGTTCTGGTCGAAGGCGAGCAGCGGGGCGCCGTGGAGCGCTTCAGCGAAGTGGACGGCCACTGCCGTGCCGAAGTCTCGCTGATCGACGAAGTCGACGCGCCTGAGCGCGAGTCGGAAGTGTTCGTCCGCAGCCTTTTGGCTCAGTTCGAACAATATGTGCAGCTGGGCAAGAAAGTCCCGGCTGAAGTCCTCTCGTCGCTCAACAGCATCGACGAGCCGGGTCGCCTGGTCGACACCATGGCCGCTCACATGGCCCTGAAGATCGAGCAGAAGCAGGAAATCCTCGAAATCATCGATTTGTCGGCCCGGGTCGAGCACGTTCTGGCGTTGCTGGATGCCGAGATCGACCTGCTGCAAGTCGAAAAACGCATTCGCGGTCGCGTCAAGAAACAAATGGAGCGCAGCCAGCGCGAGTACTACCTGAATGAGCAGATGAAGGCCATTCAGAAAGAGCTCGGCGACAGCGACGAAGGCCACAACGAAATCGAAGAGCTGAAAAAGCGCATCGATGCCGCGGGCCTGCCGAAAGATGCCTTGGCCAAGGCCCAGGGTGAACTGAACAAGTTGAAACAAATGTCGCCAATGTCCGCGGAAGCGACCGTGGTGCGTTCGTACATCGACTGGCTGGTTCAGGTGCCGTGGAAGGCCCAGAGCAAAGTGCGCCTGGACCTTGCGCGCGCAGAAGACATTCTTGATGCAGACCACTACGGTCTGGAAGAAGTCAAAGAGCGGATCCTTGAATACCTCGCCGTGCAAAAGCGCGTGAAGAAAATTCGTGGTCCGGTGTTGTGCCTGGTCGGTCCTCCAGGGGTGGGTAAAACCTCTCTGGCAGAGTCGATCGCTCACGCCACCAACCGCAAATTTGTCCGTATGGCCCTCGGTGGCGTGCGTGACGAAGCGGAAATTCGTGGTCATCGCCGGACTTACATCGGTTCGATGCCAGGAAGATTGATTCAAAAGATGACGAAGGTGGGCGTCCGCAACCCGCTGTTCCTGCTCGATGAAATCGACAAAATGGGCAGCGACATGCGTGGCGATCCGGCGTCGGCGTTGCTGGAAGTGCTCGATCCGGAGCAGAACCACAACTTCAACGATCACTATCTGGAAGTCGACTACGACTTGTCCGATGTGATGTTCCTGTGCACCTCGAACTCCATGAATATTCCGCCGGCGCTGCTCGACCGGATGGAAGTGATTCGTCTGCCTGGCTACACCGAAGACGAAAAGATCAACATCGCCGTCAAATACCTCTCGCCCAAGCAGATTACTGCCAACGGCTTGAAGAAAGGCGAGCTGGAATTCGACGCCGAAGCGATCCGCGACATCATCCGCTACTACACCCGCGAAGCCGGTGTGCGTGGGCTGGAACGCCAGATTGCGAAGGTTTGCCGCAAGGCGGTCAAAGAGCACGCACTGGAAAAACGCTTCTCGGTGAAGGTCACTGCCGAGATGCTGGAACACTTCCTGGGTGTGCGCAAATTCCGCTACGGTCTGGCTGAGTCGCAGGATCAGATCGGTCAGGTCACCGGTCTGGCATGGACTCAGGTCGGTGGTGAATTGCTGACCATCGAAGCTGCTGTCGTGCCGGGTAAAGGCCAGCTGATCAAGACCGGTTCGCTGGGCGATGTGATGGTCGAATCGATCACGGCCGCGCTGACCGTTGTGCGCAGCCGTGCGAAGAGCCTGGGGATTCCCCTGGACTTCCACGAGAAGCGCGACACGCACATCCACATGCCGGAAGGGGCGACCCCGAAAGACGGCCCTAGCGCCGGCGTAGGCATGTGCACGGCCCTGGTGTCGGCATTGACCGGGATTCCAGTACGTGCGGATGTTGCCATGACAGGCGAAATCACCTTGCGTGGCCAGGTGTTGGCGATTGGCGGATTGAAGGAAAAACTGCTGGCTGCTCACCGTGGCGGGATCAAGACCGTGATCATTCCTGAAGAGAACGTGCGCGATCTGAAGGAAATTCCTGACAATATCAAGCAAGATCTGCAGATTAAACCGGTTAAATGGATTGACGAGGTCCTGCAAATTGCGCTGCAATACGCGCCGGAGCCGCTGCCAGATGTGGTTCCAGAGATAGTTGCAAAGGATGAAAAACGCGAGTCTGACTCTAAGGAAAGAATTAGCACGCATTAGTACGCATTTGCCTGAGTGGCTTGTTGACAGCTTTTTAGAGCCCTTGTTATAAAGCGGCTCTTAAGTGTCTGTAGGCCATTCAGCACTCGTTTTTGCTTTCACCAAAAAACTTAGAATCATACTCAAATAGATATAAGGGGACTTAGAGTGAACAAGTCGGAACTGATTGATGCTATCGCTGCATCCGCTGATATCCCGAAAGCTGCTGCTGGCCGTGCGCTGGACGCTGTAATCGAATCCGTCACTGGCGCTCTCAAGGCTGGCGACTCTGTTGTTCTGGTTGGTTTCGGTACCTTCTCCGTTACCGATCGTCCAGCTCGCATTGGTCGTAACCCACAGACCGGTAAGACGCTGGAAATCGCAGCAGCCAAAAAACCAGGTTTCAAAGCCGGTAAAGCACTGAAAGAAGCTGTCAACTAAGTTCGTTTCAGGTTTTTGCCTATCCGGGTCGGGGTCATGCCTGACCTGGCAGCGGAGCGGTAGTCCAGTCGGCAAGTTGCCGGTCCGAGACGCCGAGGGTCGCAAGTTCGAACCCTTGGTCCGCTCCGCCAGTTACGAGAAGGCGCATCCTCGGATGCGCCTTTCTTCTATCCGGATTCTACCCACGCTCCACGGTTGCCTAATTTTGAAGTTCAACCGTTTCTGGGGGACGCATGCTGCAGAATATCAGGGACAATTCACAAGGCTGGATTGCCAAGACCATTATCGGGGTCATCGTTGCACTGATGGCTTTGACCGGTTTCGACGCCATTTTTCAGGCCACCACCAGTCGTAATGATGCGGCCAAGGTTAACGGCGAAGAAATCAGCCAGAACGAGCTGAGCCAGGCGGTCGATATGCAACGCCGTCAGCTGATGCAACAGCTGGGCAAGGATTTCGACGCTTCCTTGCTCGACGAAAAAATGCTGCGCGAATCGGCTCTCAAAGGCTTGATCGACCGCAAACTGCTGCTGCAAGGCGCAGAAGAATCGAAATTCGCTTTCTCCGAAGCGGCCTTGGACCAAGTGATCCTGCAAACACCTGAGTTTCAGGTGGATGGCAAGTTCAGTGCTGAGCGCTTCGATCAGGTGATTCGTCAACTGGGCTACAGCCGCATGCAATTCCGCCAGATGCTGGCTCAGGAAATGCTGATCGGTCAGCTGCGCGCTGGCCTGGCGGGTAGCGGTTTCGTCACCGACGCACAGGTTCTGGCCTTCGCCCGTCTGGAAAAACAGACCCGCGATTTCGCTTCCCTGAACGTCAAGGTTGACCCGGCAGCGGTGAAGCTGACCGACGATGAGGTCAAGGCCTACTACGACGAACATGCCAAGGAATTCATGACGCCGGATCAGGTTGTCATCGATTACCTGGAATTGAAGAAGTCTTCCTTCTTCGATCAGGTCAGCGTCAAGGACGAAGACCTGCAAGCGGCGTATCAGAAAGAAATCGCGAACCTGTCCGAGCAACGCCGGGCTGCGCACATTCTGATCGAAGTGAACGATAAAGTGACCGAGGCGCAAGCCAAGGCCAAGATCGAAGACATTCAGGCGCGTCTGGCCAAAGGCGAGAAATTCGAGGCGCTGGCCAAGGAATTCTCCCAGGACCCGGGTTCGGCGAACAACGGCGGTGACCTGGGCTACGCAGGCCCTGGCGTATACGACCCTGCATTTGAAACCGCGCTGTATGCTCTGGCCAAGGATCAAGTGTCGGCACCGATTCGCACTGACTTCGGTTTCCACCTGATCAAACTGTTGGGCGTTGAAGCACCGGAAGTGCCGACGCTGGCCAGCCTTAAAGACAAGCTGACCCGTGAGCTGAAAACCCAGCAGGTCGAGCAGCGTTTTGTCGAGGCGACCAAGCAACTGGAAGACTCTTCGTTCGAGTCCTCCGATCTGGCCCAGCCGGCGCAAGACCTGAAGCTGACTGTCCACACCTCCAAGCCGTTTGGCCGCGAGGGTGGCGAAGGTGTGGCGGCTAACCGTGCCGTGATCACCGCGGCGTTCAGTCCTGAAGTGCTGGATGAAGGTGCCAACAGCACCGCCATCGAGCTGGACCCGGAAACCGTGATCGTGCTGCGCGCCAAGGAACACTTGAAGCCTGCGCAACTGCCGCTGGAAAGCGTCAATGCCAGCATTCGTGCGCAGTTGGCCAAGGAGCACGCCAGTGCTGCCGCCAAGACCAAGGCTGATGAGTTGATCGCCAGCCTGCGCGATGGCAAGACTCCGCTGGACAAGGCGATTGACGGTCAGAACTGGAAAGTGACTGAAGCGGCAACTCGCGCTCAGGAAGGGATTGACCCAACCGTGCTGCAAGCGCTGTTCCGCATGCCAAAACCTGTCGCCAAGGACAAGCCGACCTACAGCAGCGTGACCCTGACGGATGGTAGTCTCGTGATCGTGCGCCTGAACGGCGTGAACGAAGCCGCCGCGCCGACCGAAGAAGAGAAGGCCCAGTACCGTCGCTTCCTCGCCTCGCGCATTGGCCAGCAGGACTTTGCGGCCTACCGCAAACAGCTGGAAAGCCAGGCCGAGATCAAGCGTTTCTGATGCTTGACTGAGTTGCCCGTTCCACAAAGACCCCGGCCGAAAGGCCGGGGTTTTTTATGTGTGCGATCCAGGCCGCGACTTCCGAGGGGCCCTTCGGTCACTCAGACGGGACTTTTTCCCATAGCTGACAGTCAGTAGCCTTGTAAATGTTTTAAGACACTAATCGATGCTCCGCTAAGCATCGATCTGTTGCACAATACGCCCCGGACCGTTTCCCTCAGGATGTTCAATGTTTAAATCAATTCCCATGCGTGTTGCCGGGCTGGCGTTGTTGCTGGCCGCCGCTGCCGGCTGCTCGTCGAAGAAAGCCCCCATCTACGAGCATGAGAACTTCGATGACTCCGGGACGTTTTCGCGCAATTACCCGGTGACGGATGCGCAGACCTGCGAAGCCGCCCGTCGGGCGTTGCTGAGCCAGGGCTATATCATCACCAGCGCCGACCCGAAGCTGGTCAGCGGACACAAAAGCTTCCAGCAGACCGGCGAGACCCACATGGAGATCAGCTTCAGTGTGGTGTGTGCCGATGATGGCAGTGAGGGCCATCATGCGACCATGTTCGCCAACGCCCTGCAGGACCGTTATGCGCTGAAGAAAACCAATAACTCGGCCAGTGTGGGCGTGGGTGTGTTGGGTTCGGTGTCGATGCCGATCGGTTCCTCCGACGATTCGATGGTCAAGGTTGCCAGCGAAACCGTCTCGTCGGCCAAGTTCTACGAGCGTTTCTTTGCGCTGGTGGAGTTGTTCCTGCCGCCGGAAGCGAAAAAGGCTGCACACATCCCCGAGAAACCCAAGACCGACCTGGGCATGCCGGAAGCCAAGGCTGCTCCGGCGCCTTTGGCCCCAACGCCGGCCCCTGCTGCGGAGCCAGCGCCAGTGCCTGCGGTTGAACCTGCTCCAGCCCCCGCGGCCTCGGAACCCGTCGCACCACCGCCTGAAACAGCGCCGATCACCCCGGTTGAAAACCCGGAGCCGGTTCCGTCCCCGGAAACCGTTACGCCACCGCCGCAATCCAGCCTGCCGCCACCGAGCGAGCCTATTTCAGCCATGCCGGCTGCCAGCCAGTAATCGATGTACATTTCGGGATCGTGTCAGATGGCACCGTTCCCGAAATGGCTGTTAGTTTGATCCGCGTCAACCAGGCTGCAGTCCTACAGCCTTTATCGAAAAAATCCTGTGATAAATTCCTGACCGCCTGCTACGTTTTATAAGTAGCCGCTGAGCGGTGCGCCCGCGTCATTTTTCTTTCACGCGGGCACTTTATGCTCGGGGCGTTGGTCATTTATTCAGGCATTTTTAAACGAGCGGTAGGGGGATTTCACAATGGACGATTATCAAGAAGAGCTGCTCGAGTATCAGGCATTTGAACTGGACCCATTGGAGCCAGCAGAAGACGCTACAGAGCTTTGAGCATCACGCGGATTGGCGATGGCTGCGGCGAAACTCGCCGGGTGTCTGGCCGTTCCAGCGTTTGAAGGCGCGTTGGAAAGCTTCGGCTGAGGCAAAACCCAGCAGGTAGGCGATTTCACCGAACGCCAGTTCCGTGTCGCGAATGTAGGTCATGGCCAGGTCGCGGCGCGTGTCATTGAGAATGGCGCGAAATTGCGTGCCTTCCTCGGCGAGTTTGCGACGCAAGGTCCAGGTCGGCAGCTTCAGGCGTGCCGCCACTTCTTCCAGGTCGGGTTCCCGGCCACCATTGAGCAATGGCCCCAGCAACTGAGTGATGCGTTCACGCAGGCTGCGGGTGCGTGTCAGTTGCTCCAGTTCCCGCTCACAGAGTTGCAGCAAGTGTCGCCAGGTACTCGGGCAGTGCTCCGGGTTGCGCTGGGCGAGGCTGGCCAGGCTCAGGCGCAGTTGATTCTGTTCTGCACCAAACTGAATCGGACAATCGCCCAGCGCGGCATATGCTTCACGATAATCCGGTTCGGCAAACTCAATCTCGATCCGTTCGGCGCGAAGCGGGGCAGGGCTCACGCTGGACAATTGCTGCAACCACCCGGCGATGATCGAATCCACCACGAAGCGGTTGTAGGCGTTGTAGGGACTGATGGAATAGAACCGCAGCCACGCGCCCTGAGCGTCTTCATGAAAGCTCGATTGACCACGGTAGTTGGAGCCATACAGGGCTTCAAAACGAATCAGGCAGCGCGCCGCTTCGCGAACCGTCGGCGCCTGGGCGGCGGTGACTCCGGCCAGGCCGGCCTGACTCAGACGACTGAGCTGGCCCATGCGCAAACCCAGCGCCGGGTTATCGGTCAGTTGAATGGCTCCGTGGCCCAGGCGCATGTAGCGCGGGATCGACAGCCGGGCCCCCGCTTCGGCCAGGCGCGCGGCATCGAGGCCGTATTGCTCAAGTAACGGTTGCGGGTCCACACCGTGGCTGCGCACGGCGTCGGCCAGGCTGTGAACAAAGCCCACCGACAGATCCCCAAGGCGCATCGGCAGCGGTTTCATGGGTTACAACCAGAGGTTCAGCAAACGCGCGCCACGGGCGTTGCCGTCGGCGAACTGCTGCCCGTTGTTGCTGAGAAAACTTTGACCCGCGCTGCCCTTGTCCCAGAATTGACCGCGCAGGAACACGCTCATGCCGGCAATGGCCCGGCTGCTGGGCGGCTGGCCGGTCAATGTCAGACGATGCCAGGCCTGGCCTTCACTGAGTTCACCGGCCTTGAGGCTGACCGAGCTGGGCGTCGACAGCCCCTTGTAACCCCGCCACGGTTTGTCCCAGGTGTCGCGGCCAACGACATACGCCGGAACAGCCACCAAATGGGCGCCCTGAGCGTCGAGTTTGCGGTAGTTATCCGGGTACCAGCTGTCGCTGCCGATCAGTACGCCCAAGCGTCCAGCCGGTGTGTCGACAACGTTGAGCGTATGCTCGCCATTGGCCTGGATGACGTCATGGTCAGCAAAGACCGGATGCATCTGGCGTTGCGGCTGGCCGATCGGCACACCGTCGCGACCGAACACCACGCTGCTGTTGTACAACGCACCGCGGCCGACTTTCAGTGTTCCGTCGATGATGCTCGGTTCGGGCAGCACGATAGTGCCGGCCACCAGGGTCACGTTGAACGCCTTCGCCAGCCCCCCGAACAGTGCCTGATAATCCTTGGCCATGCTTTTGGCCTTCATTCGCAAGTGAGCGTCATCGAGACGACTGTCGCCCTTGGCGCTGATCAACGCACGGACGAACTGCACAGGATTGCTCACCGCCAGCCAGTTCATGGCTTCCTCAAGTGTGGTCGCCTGGTACAGCTCATCTTTCTCGCCGCTGACCATCAGCCAGGTGCCGATATGTTCGGGCAGCACGACGATGGTCTTTTCATTGAGCAAGCCCTGGTCCTGGGCCTGCTGCAAATAGGCGGCGAGCTTGCGGTGCAGGCGTTCGGGGCTTTGATAGTCGGTGGGAAACAGCTCGGGCTGGATACCCAGCAGATTGCCGCGATCGGCGGGTGTGCCTTGATCGACCGCGAGTTGGATGCGCAGGTCCGACAGGTAATGACCCACCGGACGGTCCGCGGCCCACATGGCGTAGGTCGTGAGGGCGGCAATCAATGCCATGGAGAAAGTCAGGTACAGAAGTTTGCGCATGGAAAACAGTCGACAGCCGTGTGCAGGGTTCGCGACTAGGGTAGGGCCCATGCCGACGCTTGCCAAGGGGCGCTGCACATTTGGATCAATAAGTTGTCAGTTTCGGTCATTGAGTGACGGGGGCGCGACTCTTAGTCTGTCCAACATGACTGACGGGGGCCGAAGAGCTCCTGCATTTTTTCCGTGATCGCTCGATGTGGAGTTACAAATGGCCGCCGCTCATTACCCGCACCTGTTGGCCCCGCTGGACCTGGGTTTCACCACGCTGCGCAACCGTACCCTGATGGGTTCGATGCACACCGGTCTTGAGGAAAAGCCTGGTGGTTTCGAACGCATGGCGGCGTACTTCGCCGAGCGTGCTCGCGGCGGTGTCGGGCTGATGGTCACCGGCGGCATTGGTCCGAACGATGAGGGCGGGGTGTATTCCGGCGCGGCCAAACTGACCACCGAGGAAGAAGCGCTCAAGCACCAGATCGTGACCCGTGCAGTGCACGAGGCGGGCGGCAAGATCTGCATGCAGATCCTCCACGCCGGTCGTTATGCCTACAGCCCGAAACAGGTCGCGCCGAGTGCCATTCAGGCGCCGATCAACCCGTTCAAGCCTAAAGAGCTGGACGAGGAAGGTATCGAGAAGCAGATCAGCGATTTCGTCACGTGCTCGACACTGGCGCAAAAAGCCGAGTACGACGGCGTCGAGATCATGGGTTCGGAAGGTTATTTCATTAACCAGTTCCTCGCCGCCCACACCAACCACCGCACCGACCGTTGGGGGGCAGCTACGAAAACCGTATGCGCCTGCCGGTGGAAATCGTCCGCCGTGTACGCGAAGCGGTCGGCCCGAACTTCATCATCATCTTCCGCCTGTCGATGCTTGACCTGGTGGAAGGCGGCAGCAGCTGGGAAGAGATCGTGACCCTGGCCAAAGCCATCGAGCAGGCTGGCGCGACCATCATCAACACCGGCATCGGCTGGCACGAAGCGCGGATTCCGACCATCGCCACCAAAGTGCCGCGTGCGGCGTTCAGCAAAGTCACGGCCAAGCTGCGTGGTTCGGTGAGCATTCCGTTGATCACCACCAACCGCATCAATACGCCAGAAGTGGCCGAGCAGATTCTGGCCGAAGGCGATGCCGACATGGTGTCCATGGCGCGGCCGTTCCTCGCCGACCCGGACTTCGTCAACAAGGCGGCCGCTGGCCGTGGCGACGAAATCAACACCTGCATCGGTTGCAACCAGGCATGCCTGGATCATACCTTCGGCGGCAAGTTGACCAGCTGCCTGGTGAACCCCCGTGCTTGCCATGAAACCGAGCTTAACTACCTGCCGGTGCAGCAGATCAAGAAAATCGCCGTGGTGGGTGCCGGTCCTGCGGGCCTGTCTGCGGCCACTGTGGCGGCCGAGCGTGGGCACTCGGTGACGCTGTTTGATTCGGCCAGCGAGATTGGTGGTCAGTTCAACATTGCCAAGCGTGTGCCGGGCAAGGAAGAGTTCTTCGAAACCCTGCGCTATTTCAATCGCAAACTGCAAACTACCAACGTCGAGGTGTGCCTGAACACCCGTGTCGACGTGGCGAAACTGGTTGAGGGCGGTTACGACGAAATCATCCTGGCCACCGGCATCGCCCCAAGAACCCCGGCGATTCCCGGCGTTGAAAACGCCAAGGTGCTGAGCTACCTGGACGTGATTCTCGAGCGTAAACCGGTGGGCAAGCGTGTCGCGGTAATTGGCGCAGGCGGTATCGGTTTCGACGTGTCGGAATTCCTGGTTCACCAAGGCGTTTCCACCAGTCTGGACCGCGATGCGTTCTGGAAGGAGTGGGGCATCGACACGCATCTTGAAGCGCGCGGCGGTGTTGCCGGCATCAAGGCTGAACCCCATGCGCCGGCTCGCGAGGTGTTCCTGCTGCAACGCAAGAAATCCAAAGTCGGCGACGGCCTGGGCAAAACCACTGGCTGGATTCATCGCACCGGTCTGAAGAACAAGCAGGTGCAGATGCTCAACAGCGTCGAATACTTGAAGATTGATGATGAAGGCCTGCACATCCGCATCGGCGAAACCGGTGAGCCGCAGGTGCTGCCGGTGGACAACATCGTGATCTGCGCCGGGCAGGATCCGCTGCGTGAATTGCAGGAGGGGCTGGTGGCTGCCGGGCAGAACGTGCATTTGATTGGTGGCGCGGACGTGGCGGCGGAGTTGGATGCCAAGCGCGCGATCAATCAGGGTTCGCGGTTGGCTGCTGAGTTGTAAGCAACTCAATCCCTGTGGCGAGGGAGGTTGCTCCCGTTGGAGTCCGAAGGACTCCCTCTATCAGCGATCGTGGTGTGTCAGGTTAATCACTGTCGCCAGTTTTGCGGCCGCTGCGCAGCAGAGCGGGAGCAAGCTCCCTCGCCACACATTGGCTGCTAAGATGCCGACTCTTCACCCAGAGCCGGCATTGATGCTTCTCCCTCCCAACGACTGGCTACCCCAAGCCCCGCTCCAGCCCCTTGACCTCGACTGGCTCACCACGGCCAGCATCGAAGTCGCCATCCTGCGTCTCGACCGGATCGACCCACTGATCAGCGGCAACAAGTGGTTCAAACTCATCGAACACCTCAACGCCGCTGACCGGATCGGCGCCCAAGGCATCATCAGCCTCGGCGGTGCCCACTCCAATCATCTGCATGCACTGGCAGCTGCCGGCAAACGTTTCGATTTCAAAACGGTCGGCCTGCTGCGCGGTCATCCGCTGGAAACACCGACGGTGAAAGACTTGCAAGCGTTCGGCATGCAGTTGCACTGGTTGGGTTATGGCGGTTATCGAGCGCGGCATGAAGCGGGTTTCTGGCTGCCCTGGCAGGTGCAATATCCCGACCTGTATCCGGTGCCTGAAGGGGGCGGCGGTCTTCGGGGGGCGCGGGGTTGCAGGCAGTTGAAGGCGATGGTCCTCGATCAACTCGGCGACCTGGGCTGGAGCGATTACGACGGTTGGTGGCTGGCTTGCGGAACCGGCACGACCCTGGCCGGCCTGACGCTGGCGGAGGCGGGCGAACACCCGGTGTATGGCGCGCTCGCGGTGCCCGACGATCATGGTGTGGCGCAGCAGGTTGAATCGATTGTCCGAGAGGCGGGTAGTCATGACGTGGCTTACGAACTGTTCGATGCCAGCCGTGGTGGCTTTGCCAAAGTCGATCCTCTGCTGCTCAGTTTCATCGACCAGGCGGAACAGGCTTCGGGAGTTCCCCTCGAACCGCTGTACACCGGCAAGGCGCTGCTGATGCTCAAGCAGCAAGTCGAGGCTGGAACATTTGAAAAGGGCACACGGCTGATCTTCGTCCACACGGGCGGATTGCAGGGCTGCCGGGGGGGCAGCTTGAAAACCTGAAACCCCCTCGCCACAGGGATCAGTGTTTTTCACCCGCGCTTGGGCATCATCCGCAGCAGCGTGTTATCGCGCACCACATAGTGGTGATAAATCCCCGCCGCCGCGTGCAGGCCGATCAGCCAATAGCCGATGGTGCCGCCGAGTTCATGCCATTCCTCGATTTGCTTGGCCAGCGTCTTGTCCTCCGGGATCAGCAGCGGTAGGTCAACGCCATAAAACATCACCTGATGCCCCTTGGCGCTGGTCACCAGCCAACCGAGTATCGGCATCGCGATCATGAAAATGTACAGCGCCCAGTGCATCAGTCTGGCTAGCACGGTCTGCCAGCGGGGCGAGGCCGGGAAGATCTGTGGTGCCGGGCCCAGGCTGCGCGCGAACAACCGCAGCCAAACCAATACGAACACCGTCAAGCCGAGCATGAAGTGCGATTCTGTGATCAGCGTCCGGCCACCGCTGCCTTTGGGAAAGATCCCGCGAAATTCGATACAGGCGTAAACCAGCGCCAGCAGGACCAGCATCAACCAATGCAGCGTGATCGATACAGTGCTGTAGCGTGATTCGGAGTTCTTCCAGGGCATACGGTGTTCCTCACAGTCTGGTCAAAAAGCCCACCGTTCTTGTTCGACGGTGTTTTTTAACTGTAAACCGCTTTGGTCGATTTGCCTGTGGCTGTTTGGGCATTCAATGCTCTGGCTCAAGTGATCGCCCAAAAAAAGCGCCAGTTCCGAAACGGAGCTGGCGCTTTTTTATGAATCAGTAAACGTTATCAACTGCTTTGTGGCATCTCACCCTTGGCCAGACGCTTGTTGATGTCGGCGATCACTTGCGGCAAGTCGGTGATGGTATCGATCATGTAGTGCGGCCGCGAACCTTCGAACATCGCGTGGATGCGTTTGCGTTCACTCTCGAGTTGCTCGATGCCCAAGGCGCGGAAACCTTTGTAATCCAGCCCCAGCGCGTTACCGGAGCAGATCAGCGCCACGGTCCACATGCCGGCGCGACGTCCTTCGAGAATACCCGGCACGGTGTCATCGATCTTCACGCAGGCCGCGACGTCGTCGATGCCCAGCGCAATCACGTTGGCCAAGGCCTGTGCCGGCCATGGACGGCCGTTAGGCACTTCGTCGGTGGCGACCACGTGATCGGCCACGTAACCGTTGGTGGCGGCCAGTTCGACCACCTTGTCCATGACCTGTTTCGGGTAGCCGGAGCAGGAGCCGATCTTGATCCCTTGCTGACGCAGGTTGGCGATGGTGTCGAGTGCACCCGGAATCAGCGCCGAGTGCTCGGCGATTTTCTCGATCTGCAGCGGCATGAAACGCTTGTAGATGGCGGTGACATCATCGTCGGTCGGGGTGCGGCCGAACACGGCGCGATAACGCTCGGCAACTTCCGGCTGATCACACAGGGTGCGAATGTGGTCCCACTTGCCCATGCCCATCGGCCCGCGGGCTTCTTCGATGGAGACCTGGACGTCGAACTCGGCGAAGGCTTCGACAAAAATCTGCGTCGGCGCGAACGAGCCGAAGTCGACCACGGTGCCGGCCCAGTCAAGGATGGCGGCCTGGAGTTTGGTTGGGTTGTTGTAGTTCATGTGTTGTGTCCCTTGTAGGAGCGAGGCTTGCCCGCGAAGAACGATAATTCGGTGTGTTCGAAGAACCGCGTCGTCTGCATTCGCGGGCAAGCCTCGCTCCTACAGGATCAGCGGTGTCTGCTCATTCAGATTTCGAGGACTTCCATCTCGCGCAGTACTTCGGCGACCGCCGCTACCGCTGCGTGCATCTCGGCCTGGTTGACGTGTCCGATGCAGCCGACGCGGAAGGTTTCGACCTGGGTCAATTTGCCGGGGTAGAGGATGAAACCCTTGGCCTTGACGCGTTCGTAGAACTCCTTGAACTGATAGCGCGGGTCTTTCGGCGCGTGGAACGTGACAATGATCGGGGCCTGGATCGCGGCGGGCAGGAAGCTGCGCAAGCCGAGTTTGGCCATGTCATCGAGCAGCACCTGGCAGTTGTTGGCATAGCGCTGATGCCGCGCCGGCAAACCACCTTCTTCGTTGTATTGCAGCAAGGCTTCGTGCAGCGCGGCGACCACATGGGTGGGCGGCGTAAAGCGCCATTGGCCGGTCTTGGCCATGTAGGTGTGCTGGTCGAACAAATCCATCGCCAGCGAGTGCGAATTGCCAGCGGCGTTGGCCAGTGCGTCTTTGCGGGCAAAGACGAAACCCATGCCCGGCACGCCTTCCAGGCATTTGCCCGAGGCGGCGATCAGCGCGTCGAACGGCACTTGTTGCGCATCGATTGGCAGCGCGCCAAAGGAGCTCATGGCGTCGATGATCAGGCGTTTGCCGTGTTGCGCAATGACGTGGGCAATCTCCGGCAGCGGATTGAGGATGCCGGTGCTGGTTTCGCAGTGAATCAGCGCAACGTGGGTAATGCTGGCATCGGCGTGCAGCAGACGGTCGACGTCGGCGGCGGTGGTCGGTTCGTCTTCGGCGGTTTCGAAGGTGCTGAAGGAGCGCCCGAGCACTTCGCAGATTTTCGCCAGGCGTTTGCCGTAGGCGCCGTTGATCAGCACCAGCACTTTGCCGTCACGAGGCACCAGCGTGCCGATGGCCGCTTCGACCGCGAACGTACCGCTGCCTTGCAAGGGCACGCAGTGGTGGCTGTCGCCGCCGTTGATGATTGCCAGCAATTGCTCGCACAGGCTGGCGGTCAGTTGATTGAAGCGGTCATCCCATGAACCCCAGTCGACCATCATCGCCTTACGGGTGCGGGCCGAGGTGGTCAGTGGGCCGGGGGTGAGCAGGATTGGCTCGGCAGTGCTCATTCTTGTGTCCTCGCAAAAGCTCTCTGTGGGATGAAGCTACGGGGCATAAATTGCAATTTCGGGTGCTATCAATCAAATTGTTTGTTGTTATGCCAGCCATCAGTGAGAGTTATTCATGAACCTGTTCCAGCTTCGAGCCTTCGACGCCGTGGCCCGCGAAGGCAGCTTCACCCGTGCGGCCGAGCGGCTGTTCATCAGCCAACCGGCGGTCACCGGGCACATCAAGGCGTTGGAGGAGCACTATCAAATCACCTTGCTGCGCCGCACCGCGCGACGCGTGGAGCTGACGGAGGAGGGCACCAAGCTGGCGGCGATCACCCGGGCGATGTTTGGCCTGGCCGAAGAAGCGCAAGTGCTGCTGGAAGCGAATCGACAGTTGCTGACCGGGCGCCTGGAAGTCGCAGCGGACGGGCCGCACATGGTGATGCCGATGCTCGCCAGTCTGCGCGCGCGATACCCCGGAATTACCGTGAATCTGCGCTTGGGCAATGCTCAGGAAACCCTGGCAGCGTTGTTGTCCGAGCATGCCGACGTGGCGGTGTTGACTGAAGTCGAGCCGCGCAAAGGCCTGCATCTGCAAGCGTTGAGCGAATCACGGATTTGCGCGCTGGTGCCTGACAGTCATCCCTGGGCCAAGGCGTCCAAGGGCGTGAAGCTCAAGGAGCTGGATCAGGTGATCATGGTGTTGCGTGAGCCGAGTTCGATTACCCGGCGGACATTCGATGAAGCTTGCGCGTCGGCATCGGTCAACCCGAGGGTGTTGCTGGAGCTGGACAGTCGCGAGGCGGTGACCGAGGCCGTGGCCGCCGAGTTGGGGGTTGGCGTGGTGTCTTCGGTTGAGGTCAGTCATGACCCGCGGGTGGCGGCAGTGCCGATTTTGGGTGAAGGGCTGGTTAACCGGCACATGATCGGGTGCATGGAACGGCGGCGGGATTTGCGTTTGATTCGGGCGTTTTTTGAATTGGCGCCTATCCGATAAACCGAGGCGCGGCCTTCGCGGGCAAGCCTCGCTCCCACAGGTTATGCGTCGTATACAAGATCTGCGGCCAGCATAAACCCCTGTGGGAGCGAGGCTTGCCCGCGAAGAGGCCAGACCTGCCTACACCAGACTCTCGCGCACCATCTCCAGAAACGTCGCCACCACCCGCCGTGAACTTTGCTCGCGCAAGCACACCAGCGTCTCTGTCAATCGCCGTGTGCAATCGGTAATCGGCAACGCACACACCCGCGAATCCGCGCCAAACTCGGCGGCGGACACCACGCCCACCCCGATCCCCACGACCACCGCCTCACGCGCCGCTTCCCGGCCTTCAACCTGGATCGCCGGACGGATGGAAAACCCGGCCTGGGCCATTTCCTCTTCCAGTGTCTGACGCGTCACCGAACCGATTTCCCGCAGCACCAGGGGCGTGTCGTGCAAATCCGCCAGGCAAATCGATTCGCGATCCGCCCACGGATGATTGTGTGAAACGAAGGCCACCATCGGGTCATTGCGCAGCGGCAGCGAGATCAGCCGCTCGTCACTCACATCCCGGCCGAGCAACGCCAGGTCGGCCTGATAGTTGAACAGGCGAAACAGCGATTCGTCGGTGTTGCCGGTTTCGATTTTTACGCTGATGCCGGGGTAGCGCTCACAGAAACGCGCAATCTGCGGCAGTACGTGCACCGGCGCATCCACCGCGAGAATCAGGCTGCCGGTCTGCAAGGCCCGGGAGTCATGCAAGAGCTCCTGCGCCTCGTCCTCGATGACGAACAGGCGCTGGGTAATGCTCAACAAGCGCTCGCCCAGATCCGTCAGGCGCACCGAGCGTTTGTTGCGGTGAAACAGCAACACCCCGAAGCGCTCTTCGAGCTTGCGCACTTGGTCGGAAATCGCCGGTTGCGTAAGAAAAAGCCGCTCGGCGGCTTTGGTAAAGCTTCCGTGGACGGCCACGGCGTGGAAGGCTTTGAGTTGGGCGTGGGAAACCGACATCGAAACCTCCAGTAACAAGCCGAGCCTATATTGGAAATACGATAAATCGATTTCACTTATTAATCAGTAATTGTTTTTATCGAACTGAGCCCCGGTGACTGGTCAGTCGAACAGCGTCGGTGGCCATGAGCCTGCGCGTGCAGCTACAGGCCTCATCTGACCGGTATCGCCTCAGGGAAGCAGCGGTATCGAAGTGCTCAACAATAAAAAACAGGCGTTATTTCTCAATTTCTGCCGGCACACTCACACCCTGAGGTCAGAAATCACAATGAACAACTCCATCGGCACCATCAAGCAGTGGCGCGTGCAGATCTTCGCGATCACCTGGCTCGCCTACGCCGCTTTCTACTTCACCCGCAAAGCCTTTTCCGTGGCCAAACTGGGGATCGCCGAAGACCCCACCTTCATGCTCGACAAAATGGCCATGGCCAACCTCGACGCCCTCTACCTGACCGCCTACGCCTTCGGTCAATTCACCTGGGGCATCCTCGCGGACCGCTTTGGCCCTCGGGTCGTGGTGCTTGGCGGATTGCTCATTTCCGCAGCGGCCGCCCTGGTGATGGGCAGTTTCGCGACGTTACCGATCTTTGCCACCTGCATGCTGATTCAAGGCCTGGCGCAGTCCACCGGATGGTCGGGGCTGTGCAAGAACATGGGCAGTTTTTTCCCTGCCCGGCAGCGCGGAAGGGTGCTGGGACTGTGGAGTTCCTGCTACGCCTTTGGCGGTCTGGTGGCCTCGCCGTTTGCCGGCTGGTGGGCGTATACGCTCATCGGCAGCTGGCACGCGGCGTTCATTTCCAGTGCGGCGGTGGTTGGGCTGGTCGCCGTGCTGTTTTTTATTTTCCAACGCAATAAACCGCAAGACGTCGGCTTGCCCGCAGTGGAGCCGGAACTGACAACGAAAGAGGACTGCGCGCAAAGCAAGACCAGCGCGCTTGAACCGTTAAAGGAAATCCTGCGCAACCGCACGGTGCTGGTATTGGGCCTGGCGTATTTCCTGTTGAAACCGGCGCGCTACGCGATTCTGCTCTGGGGGCCGGTGATCGTCTTCGAGCAGATGCCCTCGGTGGGCAAAGTGGGCGCGGCAATCATTCCTACCGCGTTTGAACTGGCCGGGCTGCTGGGGCCGATCCTGCTCGGGCTGGCCTCGGACAAACTGTTCGGCGCCCGGCGCATGCCGGCCTGCGTGATCAGTCTGTTGGCATTGACCGTTTCCCTGGCGCTCTTCATGGGCGCTCTGCACACCGGCAGCGTGCTGTGGGTGGTGGCGCTGCTGTTTGTCATGGGCCTGACCTTGTACGGGCCGGATTCGATGATCAGCGGGGCGGCAGCGATTGATTTCGGCACCGCCAAGGCGGGTGCCACGGCCGCCGGGTTCGTCAACGGTTGCGGCTCGGTCGGGGCGATTCTCGGCGGATTGCTGCCGGGTTACTTCGACTCGGTCACCGTGTTCATCGTCTTCGCCGGCTGCGCATTGTTTTCCGCCCTGGTGCTGATCCCCCACTGGAACAGCCGTCCGACTGGCCTGCGTGTCGAAAGCGCTTCCGTGCCTAACCAGGCGATGCCCGTAAAACCCCTGCGTACCTGAGGAAAAACCGATGAGTCCTTTCTGGCTGAAACAGGCGCTGGAGGCCTGGTCCTGCGTGCCGTAAAAACATACAGGAACCTGCAGGAGCGAAGCTTGCTCGCGAAAGCGCTGTGGATGTGCGCCTGACCAGGTTCGCGGCGGCTGGCAAGGCTGACAAGGGCTGATCAGTCCCGACGGTTGACCAGCCAATCGAGCAACAGAAGGCCATCGCTGCGTGGCTGGCGAGTGGGTCGAGGCGCTGGCGGGTTGCTCGCCGCCGCACACAACACAGGACGATCCGGGTCGCTGTCGAGAAAACTGATGAGCACGTCAGTGCCGGCGAGCGGCAGCCTGGACGGATCGATCCGACCGTCCGGCGCGGCGAGGGCCACGGGTAGCCAGAGGCCGGTGGATTCCTTGTCGTCGGCTTGCGCGGTGGGCCACAACCGGACCTCAATCCGCCCTTGAGCATCCAGCACCGCGGGTTGCCCGACAGCGCCCAGCACTCGCGCCTTCTGATAGCCCGGAATGCTCGGTCTGGCCTGTGTGAGCGCTGGCCGGAACACCGTGGACCACGGAATCGCGCTGAACTGATTGCTGTAACGCCGGAGCTTGTCGGCGGTGTCCTCGGCGAGAATCGACGGCTGTCGGCCCTGATGCCGGATCTCGGTCAGCAGCCATTGATCGTTGAAGTTCGCGATGGGATGTTCCGACACTTGCACGATGCATCCGCCGCGCAAATCACTGTGATTGCTCTGCCCCTGAATCTGCCGATGCCGGCAGCGCAGCCGTTCCAGTGATCGACGGCTCGATTGCTCGCGCTGGAGCTGTTGCGGTGCAGGCGAGGCATGGCGCTGGAACAACTCAGTGATCACCGGCACGCTGGCGGGGTCGGCCGTCTCGCCGTGAAAGGGCATCAGCAGCGGTTCCTGGGGAAAGCTCAGGCTGTCATCCGCCAACACCAGCACATGGCCGTCGTGCTGATGTTCGAAGTGATAGTGGATGCCTTCTTCTTCGCAGAGCCGTTGCAGGAACGCCAGGTCGGTCTCATCAAACTGAATGCAGAACGGTCGCACCGCATAGCGTCCGTTGGGCAGTTCAAAACGGAAGCTGTCTTCGGCGATCGCGTTTTCGCTGAGCAACTGACGCAGGATGGCGGGCGCGTCGAGTTGATGAAAAACCCGACGGCAAGGGTGTCGGTCCAGTTGCTGCAGCCAGGGCACCAGCACCAGATGGTAGCCGATTCGGTGCGGGCCACGGTGCTCGCGACTGGCGCTGTGCAAGATGCCATGAATGCCGCTGTCACCCCTCAGGCTCAGGAACGCCGGTTGCTGCAGCAACTGCTCGAGGTTCATGGCGGGTGCCAGGCCGATTACTTCGATCTCGAAACGATAGGGCTGGTTGAGACTTTCTCGGCCACTGAACTGCAACACCTGCAGAGTCAATCCACTGTCCAGAAGGGTCAGGGTGTAGGGACTTTCCTTGTCGTTGTGCATCGAACGCGCTTCTGCCATGGAATATGGGCGCAGAGGGTACGAAACCACGGACCTTTATGGTCACCGCAAGTGAACATTTCAGAATCGCCCTACAACTGCCGGTGAAGAAGTCGATTGGTCATGCCGGTGAACCGGGGTGGATTTTTTGGTCGATTGCCAACTTTAGGCCGTATAAACTTGCGCAAAGCGTCGGCCAATAGATGTCTCGGCGCCACAGATAAGAGAGTGAGTAATGGGCGCACAGTGGAAGGTTAAACACAAAGAAGCGGCATCTAACGCCAAGGGCAAGATCTTCGGCAAACTGGTGAAAGAAATCACTATTGCTGCCCGCAACGGTGCCGATATCGCCACCAACGCACACCTGCGTCTGGTGGTCGAGCAGGCGAAAAAAGCCTCTATGCCCAAGGAAACCCTGGATCGTGCGATCAAGAAAGGCGCGGGTCTGTTGGGCGAAACCGTGCAATACCATCGTGTGACGTATGAAGGTTTCGCTCCGCATCAGGTGCCGCTGATCGTTGAATGCGTCACCGACAACATCAACCGCACCGTCGCGGAAATCCGCGTGGCTTTCCGCAAGGGCCAGTTGGGCGCTTCCGGTTCGGTATCGTGGGACTTCAACCATGTGGGCATGATCGAAGCGTCTCCGGACAGCCCTGACGCCGATCCGGAAATGGCTGCGATTGAAGCGGGAGCCCAGGATTTCGAGCCAGGAGACGAAGAGGGCACGACCCTGTTCCTGACCGACCCTGCGGACCTGGACGCCGTTCAGAAAGCGCTGCCTGAGCAAGGTTTTACCGTGTTGTCGGCCAAGTTGGGGTATCAGCCAAAAAACCCGGTAAGCGGTTTGAGCGATGAGCAGATGGCTGAAGTCGAGGCGTTCCTGGAAGGCCTCGATAACCATGATGATGTGCAGGATATGTTTGTGGGTTTGGCGGGTTAAGCCGAACCGGTTGTAATTCTATTTGTGGCGAGGGAGCTTGCTCCCGCTCGGGTGCGCAGCAGCCGTCGTTTTTGGGACGGCTGCGCCGTCCAACGGGAGCAAGCTTCCTCGCCACAGGTTTTGTACTTGCCTTTAGCTCAGTTGAACGCGGCTAACGCCTGTCCTATCTCACTGAACCCCGGCCGCGCCAGCACCTGCGGCTGGCAGCAGCGCTGCTGTAACGCCTCCAGCTGCAAACGCCTTTCATCACTCAACCCCGAGTCGATCCGCTCCAGCAATTCCCCCAGCAACACCCCGAATGCCCGCACTTCGATCCGTTGCAGCGCACGGCTTTCAAGGCTGTCGCACGTCGCATGGAAAGACGCCGCGCCAAAGTCCCCCAACAGGCAATTACCGTGCTCGTTGCACAAAATATTGTGGCCATAGAGATCGCCATGAGTGATGCCCTGGTGATGCAGATGCTCGGCCACCGAGGCGATTGCGCGGGCCATGCGCAGTGCTACGTGCGCACTGAAACGGGTGCCATCGGCATAGACGTCACGGGTACAGGACGCCAGGCTCGGCAGCCCGGCCAGGTTGCGATAACTCGGATCAATCAGTTGCATCACCAGCCCGGCCTGCTCTTCGGGATGCCCGACGATTCGGCCTTCGACCCGGATCAGATTGGGGTGAAGACCGGCGGTAATGCAGGCGTTCATTTCGTGCAGCGGTGAACCGTCGCTGGTCATTTCGCCTTTGTAGAGTTTGACCGCAACCTGGGTGGCCGGTTGACCCGGTTGCTCCCACGCCGCCCGATGAATCACTCCCGAAGCACCTTCGCCCAGTTGTTGCTCCAGGCGCAGCTCGGACCACGCAATACTCGCCGTGGCATCGAGGGCTGCGGCATCGGCTTCGGTTTCCAGCGGGTTACCGGCATAGGCCAGCCAGGTCAGGCTTGGCAGGGTCAGCAGCCACTCGGGCAGCTCAGTCAGTTGGTTGGCGGCGATGCGGATCAGTTCGAGTCGATGGCATTGGCTCAGGCTTTCGGGCAGGCGCTGCAAGCGATTGCCGGCGAGCATGAGTTTTTGCAGGTGTGGGCGCTGACCCAACTCGGTGGGCAATTCACTGAGGCGGTTATCGGTCAGGATCAGCCAACGCAGCAATGGCGGCAGCGCAGCGGCGGGCACCGTCTCGATGGCATTGGCCTTGAAGCCGATCATCGTCAATGCGGTGCATTGGCCGAGGCACGCGGGCAGTTCGGTGAACAGGTTGTCCGAGCAAAACAGCACGCGCAAGCGGGTCAGGCGGTGCAGATCATCTGGCAGCCGGCTCAAGGCGTTGCCGCTGAGGTTGAGCACTTCGAGCGAGTCCGCCAGGTCGAAGATTTCTCGCGGAAATTCAGTCAGGCCGCAGGCCAGGTCCAGGCGGGTGATACCTGTCAGTTGACCGGCGCGCAGTTGGGCAAGGGTATCCATGGGCGGGTTCGCTATTGATCGAGGGGAGGGCGCGGGGGCTTGGAAATGGGCGACATGATAGCCTGCAAAGGTGTGCAGCCGGTGCTGCAACACACAATTTATGGCGGCCTGACCCAACCGTGTGCAATAAACCTTCCGACGGATAATGGGCGCTCGCCCCCAGCAGAATGCCCCGTTGGGCTGCTTCGCAGTCCAACGGGGTGATGCGGCGTTCCGACAAGCTAACTCGCCGCAGGGGTGTGGTGTTCGGCAGATTCTGTTGGGTCAGTCACTACCGCTCGATACTGCGATTCCACCGTGCATTCCACGCCGGGCGCTGCTCATTGACCTGGTCCCAGTCAACGGCAATCGCGGTGGTCAGATACTGTTTCATCGCCTCGACCTGACCCCGGGTTTTGTCGGTGGTCGGCGTATTCGGGTTGGACGGGATCTGGTCGCCATCCTCCAGCGCCGTGGCCTGGGCTTGCGGCGTCAGCAAAAACGCCGCGAGTTTCTGTGCCAGTTCCGGCTGCGTGTTGTTGGCGATGGCGCACTCGGCCACGTTGAGCACCACGGCGCCTTCCTTGGGCTGCGCGTATTCCACCGGCATGCCTTTGAGTTTCAGCGCAGTGACTTGGGTCGGGGTCAGCGGGAACAGCGCGGCTTCGTCGGTCTGGAGCATTTCGGAAATCTTCGCCGAGCTCGGAATGTATTCCAGCACGTTGCGGCCGACGGTGTTCGGCCAGGCCTTGAAGCCTGGCTCGACGTCGGTTTCGCTGCCGCCCTGAATCCGGTTGAACATCAGGAAGCCATGCAGGCCGAAGGTCGAGGAGGCCATCGACTGGAACACCAGCTTGTCCTTGAAGCGCGGGTCGGCCATGTCCATCCACGAGGTCGGCGCCGCCCAGCCTTTTTCCTTGAACAGACGCGTGTTGTACGCCAGCCCGGTCACGCCGAGGCTGACCGCTACCGCTTGATCCTTGATGCGACCCTTGGCCGGAATCTGCGCCAGCGGTGCGCTGTCTTCGAGTTTGTCGCACAAGCCCATGGCGATGGCGCGGTACATGATGCCGTCGTCGAGGAACATCACGTGCATCTGCGGGTTGCCTTTGCTGGCCTGGACCTTGGCCAGGATATCGGCGGAAGTCCCCGGTACGATCACCACTTTGACGTTGTTGGCTTTCTCGAACACCGGCAGCACCTTGTCGGCGTAGAGCCGTTCCATGGTCCCGCCGTTCATGCCGAGATAAAGCGTGGGTTCGGCCTGTGCCTGGGTGACCGTGAGCAGGGCAGTCAGACAGGAGAAACCGAGCAGTGCAGTGCGTTTGACGTTATTCATTGGCGCGACCTTCCTCTATCAAGCAACGGAGATGGAGTGAAACCGGGTGATGGAAAACGCATCCAGTGGCGTCTTGGAGGCGCCACTGCAGATGATCTCGGTGAGCGCCTGGCCCACCGCAGGACCGATCTGGAAACCCGCACCGGCAAAGCCGAAGGCGTGCAACAGACCGGGTTGAGTGCTGCTATGACCGATCACCGGTTGGCGATCAGGCAAGTAGCCTTCGGTACCGCTCCAGGTGCGAATCGCCTGGGCGCCTTGAAGAAACGGGTAGAGTTCGACGGCCTGGCGCAGGATCTCGATCACGGCGTGTTGGCCGGGGCGTGCGCGCGCGTCATCGAGGGCAAAACCCTGGCCGCCACCGAGCACGCAATTGCCACGTGCCACCTGACGCGCATAGATGCCGCCACCCTCGACGCCGGTGCTGGCATTCATCACCCATGGCAACGGCTCGGTGACCAGCATCGCCGGGTGGCCGGCGTGCATCGGCACCGCTTCGCCGAATTGTTCAGCCAGGCGTCCGGCCCAGGCCCCGGCGCAGTTCAGCAGCCAGGGCGCGTGCAATTCGAGGCCGGTTTGCGTGCGGACGCGAAAGCGCTGACCGTCGTGTTCTACCGCTGTGACGGCGCATTGTTCATGGACTTGCGCGCCGTGCCGACGGGCCGTTTGAGCAAAGGCGGGGGACACCAGGCGCGGGTTGGCGTGGCCGTCGTCCGGGCAAAACGATGCGCCGGCCGCGACGTCGCCGACCCACGGAAACCGCGCGCGCAATTGATGGCGGTCGAGCAGCTGCAAATCAAGGCCGAAGCCCTGGCTGCTGACGGCATAGTGCTGCAAGGCGTGCAGATCGTTGAGGCTGCGGGCCAGTTTCAAATGACCGCTGCGTTGATATTCGCCGTCGATGCCGATCAGTTGCGGCAACTGTCCCCAGAGCTCGTGAGCCCGTTGCGACAGCGGCAATTGCGACAGTGGGCGCCCCTGACGCCGAACACCGCCGTAATTCACGCCGCTGGAATGCGAGCCGCAAAAGTCGCGCTCCAGCAGTGCAACGCGCTGGCCGGCCTTGCTCAGGAACAGCGCGGCCGAGGCCCCGACAATGCCGCCGCCAATGATCACTGCATCGACTTCGATCATGCCTCGACCTCCAGGCCAAACGGCAGTGGTTTGATCGGCGCCTGCGCCCGCAAGCGACCGATGTCCGAGACCGGGCGCCGGCTTTCGCAGGCGATGATTTCCGCCGCTGCGGCGCCGCACATGCGCCCCTGACAACGGCCCATGCCAATGCGGCAATGCGCCTTGACCCGATTGATTTCCCAGTGACCTTCGCGCACCACCTGGCGGATGTCGCCGGCCAGCACTTCTTCGCAACGGCAGACGATCACCTCATCGGCGGTTTCGCTGGCCCAGTGCTCGGGGAAGGCGAAGGCGCGCTCCAGTCCGTTGCGGAATTCGCCGATGCGCTGCAGGGCGCGTTCAAGGTGGTCGGGATGTTTTGGCGGAATCAGGAAACCGATGTCTTCGAGCAACGCCAGCGCCGCCCGTTCGCCCGCCATTTCAGCGGCGTCGGCGCCCATGATGCCGGCACCATCACCGGCCAGATAAACCTCGGCGACACTGCTGCGACCGGCGGGGTCACGTTGCGGTAGCCAGGCGCGGTTGAGTGGGTTCCAGGCGAATTCACAGCCGAGCAAATCGGCGAGTTGGGTTTCACTGCGCAGGCCGTGGGCGAAAGCAACCGCGTCGCAATCGAGCAGATGTTCGCCTTTGGCGTTGGACCAATCCACTGATCGCACGCGCTGTTCGCCATTGATGCGTTTGAGGGTTGCGCCCTGATGCACCGGGATGCCGTGGGCGGTCAGCCAGCTGCGGTAATAAATGCCTTTGGCGAGTGTGGCCGGTTGCGACAGCAGGCCGGGCAGGGCGCGGGCCTGAGCGCTGAAGGGTGAGCTGTCGAGCACCGCGAGCACTTTCGCACCGGCCTTGGCGTATTGATACGCCACCAGGTACAGCAACGGGCCGCTGCCAGCGAACACCACCCGCTCACCGATGGCGCAGCCCTGAAACTTGAGCGCGATCTGCGCTGCGCCAAGGCTGTAGACACCCGGCAGCGTCCAGCCTGACACCGGCAGAATCCGGTCGGTGGCCCCCGTGGCGACGATCACTCGGGAGAATTCCAGTCGTGAGGCTCGGCCCTCATGCACCGTGTCCAGCGCACCGTCTTCGGCGTTCCACACCAGCGTCTCGGGGCGGTAGTCGAGTTGCCCGCGTAGCGTGTCGATCGTTTGATGCAAGGCACTGGCCTTGCGCGCTTCAAAGCCGTACAGCTTGACCGCCGAGCGTTTGAAATTCTCCGGCTGACGTCGATAAATCTGCCCGCCACCGCGCGCCGCTTCGTCCAGCAGCACCGGACGAACACCATGCGCCACCAACGTCTGCGCTGCACGAATCCCGGCCGGGCCTGCACCAATGATGACCACAGCCTTCATACCCACCTCATCCATGAGCACTGCAAATCCCCTGTGGGAGCGAGCCTGCTCGCGATGGTGGCGGCACATTCAACAGATGTGTTGGCGGACAAACCGCTTTCGCGAGCAGGCTCGCTCCCACAGGTGATTCCGGTTCTGCGGGTAGTCAATGTATTCATAGGGTGCGTCCCGGTTCGCGGCTTATTTGTTGGCCTGCTTCGAGCAGCGTCGAGCAGGCCCGCACGCGGCGGCCGTCGCCCAGGCGGACCCAACAGTCCTGACAGGCGCCCATCAGGCAGAAACCGGCGCGGGGTTCGGCGCTGAAGTCGCTGCCGCGCAGGTGTTCGCTGCAAGTCAGCACTGCGGTCAGCAAGGTATCGCCGAGCAGGCCGCTGGCCGGTTCGCCGTCCAGGGTAAATTCCACAGCCGGGCGATCGCCTTCGGCCAGTCGTTTCAGCAGAGCCATGGCGCCCTCATTGTTTACCCACCAGAACCCGATCCAGGCCGTACACCCGATCGAGCAGAATCATGGTCAGCGCGGTCAGGCCGATCACCAATGCCGACACCGCCGCCATCATCGGGTCGATGGACTCGGTGGCGTAGACGTACATGCGCACCGGCAGGGTTTGCGTGGCCGGCGAGGTGACGAAGATCGACAGCGTGACCTCGTCAAAACTGTTGATGAACGCTAGCAGCCAGCCCCCGGCAACCCCCGGCAGAATCATCGGCAAGGTGATTTCCCGGAACAGCGTGAAGCGTCCGGCACCCAGCGACTGCGCGGCGTGTTCGGCGCTGCGGTCCAGGCCAATGGCCGACGCCAATACAAGGCGCAGCACATACGGCGTGATCACCAGCACATGGGCGAAGATCAACCAGGCAAAACTGCCGTTGACGCCCATCAGCGCGAACAACCGCAGTAACGCCACGCCCAATACCAGGTGCGGAATGATGATCGGTGACAGAAACAGGCCGTTGAGAAAGTCCCGTCCTGGGAACTCGAAGCGCGTGATCGCCAGCGCCGCCGGCACCGCAATCAGCGTGGCAATACTGGCCGCGCAGAACGCCAGGATCAGGCTGTTGTAGAACGCATCGATAAAGTCGGCACGCTCGAACACCGCACGAAACCATCGCAACGAAAACTCGGTGGTCGGCAGGCTCAGGGTGTTTTCCGGGGTGAAGGCCACGAGGCACACCACCACCAGCGGCGCGAGCATGAACAGCACCACCAGGGCATGGAACAGCAGGGCGAAAGGACCGTTCTTGGACATGACGAGTTATCCCAATGACTTCTTGTAGCGGCCTTCGATCATCCGGTTCCACGACAGCATGATCAGCAGGTTGAGCAACAGCAGCGCGACCGCGATGGCCGCACCCATCGGCCAGTTGAGCTCCGACAGGTATTGGTCGTAGATCAACGTGGCGACCATCTTCAAGCGACGTCCGCCGAGCAGACCGGGAATGGCGAACGAACTGGCGGCCAGACCAAACACAATCAAGGTGCCCGAGAGCACGCCGGGCATGATCTGCGGCAACACCACCTGGCGCATCACCGTGAAGTGGCTGGCTCCCAGCGACAGCGCGGCCTGCTCGGCGGCGGGGTCGAGTTTTTGCAGCGAGGTCCACACCGGAATGATCATGAACGGCAGCATCACGTGCACCAGCGCAATCACCACCGCGAACGGCGTGTACAGCAACTTCATCGGCGAACCGCCGAAGGCTTGCAGGGTCTGATTGACCAGCCCGTCGGCACCCAGCAGCAGGCTCCAGCCGAAGGCACGTACCACCACCGAAATCAGCAGCGGCGTGAGGATCAGAATCAGGAAAATCGAGCGCCAGGGTGCGCCCATGCGGCTGAGGATGTAGGCCTCGGGTACACCGATCACTACGCAGAGCAGGGTGGTCAGGGCGCTGATCCACATCGTGCGCAGGAAGATCTCGTAGAAGTACGGATCGCCCAGCAAGCTGCTGTAGTGGTCGAGGGTGAAGGCGTCGCCGTTGATCCCCGAGCTGTAATCGAAGACGTTGAACGACAGCACCAGAGTCAGCAGCAGCGGGATGATCAGCAGGCCGAGGTACAACGCCAGGGCCGGTGCCGACAGCCAATACCCTTGGCGTCCCTGGCGAATGGCAGCAAGCGTACTCATGCCGGCACCTCATCCACGCTCAGTACCCGCAGCAAGGTCGCGTCCCAATCGAGTCCGACTGCTGTGCCTTCGGTCAAGGGTGCCGAGCCGTCGTTGCGGCGCACCACGCTGAGTTCGCCCAAGTTCGTCGAGACGCCGTACAACCATTGGCTGCCAAGGAAGAAACGGCTGACGATCTGGCCTTGCAGCCGACCTTGGCCGTGCTCCCGCAGATCGATTTTTTCCGGGCGCAGACTCAGGGTCAGTTCACCGCCCCTTTGCACCTGGACCACGCCCGCGCCATCACGCTCGCCGGGCAGCAAATTGGCTTTGCCGACGAACCCGGAAATGAACTCGGTGCGTGGGTGTTCATAAAGGGTGTAGGGCGCGTCGATCTGGGTGATGCGCCCGGCCTGCATCACCACCACGCGGTCGCTGATGGACAGTGCTTCGGACTGATCGTGGGTGACCATCAACGTGGTGATCCCGACTTCACGCTGGATGCGGCGGATCTCGAACTGCATCTCTTCGCGCAGGTTGGCGTCGAGGTTGGACAGCGGTTCATCGAGCAGCAGCACGGGAGGCTCGATCACCAGCGCCCGGGCCAGCGCGACACGCTGACGCTGGCCACCGGAGAGTTCCCGTGGGTAACGCTCGGCGTGTTGATTCAGGCGCACCAGTTTCAACACCCGATCCACTCGTTGCTGCAACTCGGCGCCTGGCACTTTGCGCATCCGCAGGCCGAAGGCGACGTTGTCTTTGACAGTCATGTGCGGGAACAGCGCGTAACTCTGGAACACCACGCCCAAGCCACGGCTGGCGGGTTTGGCGTGGGTGATGTCGCGACCGTCGAGCAGGATGCGTCCGCTGCTGACTTCGACGAAGCCGGCGATCATTTGCAGGGTGGTGGTTTTGCCGCAGCCGGAGGGGCCGAGCAGGGACACGAACTCGCCTTTCTCGACCGAGAGGTTGGTGGCGACGACGGCGTCGATCTCGCCGTAACGTTTGCCGAGTCCTTCAAGTTGCACAAAAGCCATGACTGCGCTCCACCTGAGATTGTTATGCGTCGCCCGAAGGCGCGCTTTTTTGTATGGGCAGATACGAAAAGATGTTGCGGGGTGCGTTGGCGCTCGACTTCAGTCGGCTGCCGCTGTTGTTCGAATCGCCCCTGTCTGGACGCAGAGTAGGACGAAGAATAGGATGGGCTCAATGGCCTATTTCACTGAAGCGATGACTATTTTCAGTTTCATTCGGTGAGTAAATTTTTTGTCGAGTAATCACATGCCTGATTCCACTGAGCGGAATGAAAACAAAAATGAAGTCGGTGTCGGGGCTGTGTCCAGACTGTTTGCCGTGTTGCGCAGTCTGGGTGACGCCGTCGAGGGCGGGGAGCGTGTGACCCAACTGGCCCAGCGTATCGGCCTGTCGCAACCGACCACGCACCGTTTGTTGCGCAGCCTGATGGACGAAGGCATGGTCGAACAGGACGCTCGCAGCAAACGCTATCGCCTGAGCCTGGATTTTTTTGCGTTGGCGGCGCGGGCTGGCAACACCGGGAATCTGCGCGAACTGGTGCGACCGTCGTTGCTGCGACTGTCGGCTTCGTTGGGGGATTCGTTGTTTTTACTGGCGCGCAGCGGGTTTGATGCAATCTGCCTGGACCGCAGTGAAGGACCGTTCCCGATCCGCACCTTTACCGGTGATATCGGCGGGCGGGTGGCGCTGGGCGTCGGCCAGGGCAGTCTGGCGATTCTGGCGTTTCTGCCGGAAGAAGAGCGCGATACGGTGATCCATTACAACTTGCCGCGGCTCAAGGATTTTCACCTGTACGACGAGGTGTTCCTGCGTTCGGAAGTCGAGAACGTGCGCGCGCTGGGTTACGCCGGGCGCAACACTGGCGTACTGCAAGGCATGGCCGGCGTGGCGGTGCCGATTCTGGATCGGGAAGGACGGGCCGTGGCGGCGTTGAGCGTGGCCACGGTGAGTGATCGCCTGGGGCCGGATCGTTTGCCGACGGTGGTGGAGATGCTCAAGCGCGAAGCGGCGCTGATCGGGCCGCGGATCAATCCGTTTGATCCGCTGCTGCGTAGGCCTTCGCAGGTGTTCGGGCAGGGCTGAGCGCATTCTCCAAATAACCGCCGCTCCCCCTTTAGGAGTGAGCCTGCAGGGGAATGCGGTGGTGGTCAGAATTGGGTGGTTTGCTTGAGCCTCTGCGCCGCTGGCGTATCGCTCGGGCTGACCATCGCATAGTTGTAGCCGGCGCCGGACCAATACTCGGCCTGCAACTCGCCATCGCTGCGACTGCCCCGAGGCAGCAGGTTGTTTTTCGGTCCTGGTGGTCGCACGTAGAAGCTGATCTTGTGACCGCCCTGGTCTTCGTAAACCACCATCGCTGCCGGCCCTTGCTCGGTGCTGAGCAAGCGACCACTGACCGGCTTGTACCCCGAATCCGTCAGGTCCGGCAGTCGGTTGGCGCGGGTGAAATAACGGTCGAGCCAGGCCTGCATGTCACCGTCGTCGCTGACCTTGAAGTCGGCCGGCAGAATGCCTTGCTGGGCGATCAAGCGGTACGCCTGCAGGGCATCGGTCATCGGCGGTTGCGCGCTGACCAGTGTCATTTCCCGCGCCTGCCAGCCGCTCAGTCCACCGACGCTGACGGCGATCAAGAGCACCGCGGCGCTGGCCAGATGACGGCGCGACTGGCGTTTGATCCGCTGGCGAATCAGCGCCGGGTCGAGGTCCGGGTTGGCCGTATGGTGCAACGCGCCGCTCATGGCCGCGCGCAGGTGCTGGGCGTCCTGCTGCCAGGCGCGCACTTGCGCGGCGGTTTGAGGGTTACTGGCCAAGTAAGTCTCGACCAGGCGTCGGTCGGCGTCATTGAGTTGATGATCGACGTAGGCGTGCAGGTCGCGTTCGCTCGGGGGCATGCTGATCATTTGAGTATCCGCAGAGAAGGGCTGGTGATTTCGCCGTCGCTGAGTTGGCGCAGGGCCTGACGGGCGCGGGACAGGCGGGACATCACGGTGCCGGTTGGGACGTCGAGAATCTCGGCGACCTCTTTATAACTCAAACCTTCCACCGACACCCAGAGCAGCAGCGCACGCTGTTCGGTGGTGAGTTGGTCGAAGGCTTGCAGAGTCGATTGGGCGAGCACGGTACGTTCTACCGACGGTTGCGCATCGTCACGACCGGTAAAGAATTCGAGCATCCGCGCATAACGCCGGGAGCGCCGGTGGGCGTCGAGAAACTGCCGATAAAGGATCGAAAACAACCACGCGCGCAAGTCGCCCTCTGGGCGTTTGTCGCCCCAGCTCGACAGGGCGCGCTCCAGGCTCGACTGCACCAGATCGTCGGCGCTGCTGGGATTGCGGGTCAGCGACACGGCAAACCGTCGCAACCTGGGAATGATTTCTCTGAGTTGTTCGTCGATATCGTTCATGAAGTTCTGACTAGTCACTACGCTGTGGACTAGGAAGACGCCCGGCATTGGAGGTTATTCCACGTCCGGAAAAATAAATACCGGGCGATGGAATAAAGCGCTGTGGCGTACGTCTGCTTGGTTCTTCTCACTTGTGGCCGATGGCCCTGGAGTCATTCATGGTAGATCGTTCATCACCGCCCACCCGGCCACCGCTGAGTGCTGCAAGCCTGACGTTACGCCTGGGCGGCATTGCCGTGGTAGTCGCGGCGCTGGCCGGTGCTTTTGCCTACGTCAACGGCACGCTCGACCCACACCGCCTGACGCCGAAAAAGCTGATCAATGTGCTGGAAACCAACAACGGTGTGCACCCCGGATTTCGCCGTAACCACTCAAAAGGGGTGTGCGTGATCGGGCATTTCGAAAGCAGTGGCGAGGCGCGCAGCTATTCCAGCGCCCAGGTCTTCAACGAGGCGCAGACCCCAGTGGTCGGGCGTTTTGCCTTGCCTGCGGGTAATCCCTACGCGCCGGACAGCAGCGTGCCGATCCGCAGCATGGCGCTACGTTTTACCCAGGCCAACGGCCAGCAATGGCGCACCGGGATGAACAGCATGCCGGTGTTCCCGGTGGGTACGCCTGAAGCGTTCTATCAATTGCAGCAAGCGCAATCGCCGGATCCGGCCACCGGCAAGCCCAATCCTGCGGCGGTTCCGGCGTTCTTTGGCGCTCACCCGGAAGCCGCGCCATTCCTGGCCTGGATCAAGACGGCCAAGCCTTCGGCCAGTTATGCGACGGAGACGTACAACAGCGTTAACGCGTTTTACCTGGTGAACGCGGCCGGCCAGCGCCAAGCGGTGCGCTGGAGCATGACGCCGGTTGCCCAGGATGCTGCGGGTGCCACGGCGCCTGAAGGGGCTGACTTTCTTGAAAAAGACCTGGTTCAGCGTTTATCCGCCGGGCCGCTGCGTTGGCAGTTGAACATCACCCTGGCTAACCCCGGTGATCCGGTCAACGACGCCAGCAAGGCCTGGCCTGACGGTCGCAAAGTGGTGAATGCCGGCACCTTGGTGCTGGAACGCACCCAGCCGCAACTCAATGGCGAATGCCGCGACATCAACTATGACCCGCTCGTATTGCCGGCCGGTATCGAAGGCTCCGACGACCCATTGCTCGCCGCTCGCTCGGCGGGGTACGCCAGTTCCTATCTGCGCCGCACCAGTGAAGTCAAACAGTTGCCTGCCGCCAACGCTAAACAGGAGGCTCATCAATGAGTGCTCAACCGAATCATTTCGCGCCGTTGGCGCGGCTGCTGCATTGGCTGATGGCGCTGATGGTCATTGCAATGCTGTTTATCGGCGCAGGCATGGTGGCCTCGGTGTCCGAGCGGCATGAGTGGCTGATCCATCTGCACAAACCGTTGGGGATTGCGATTCTGCTGCTGGTGATCGTGCGCCTGGTCGTTCGTTTTTCCACTCGGCAACCACCGTTGCCGGCGGATTTGCCCGGATGGCAGGCACTGGCGGCGAAGGCTTCGCATGTCTTGTTGTACGCACTGATGTTCATTTTGCCGCTGCTGGGCTGGGCGATGATTTCAGCGGCCGGGGATCCGGTGATGCTCAGCAATTCGTTCCAGTTGCCGTCGATCCTGCCCGCCAATGCGCAGATGTTTGCGTTTTTGCGCAAGGCTCACGGGTATCTGGCGTACTTGCTGTTTCTGACCGTGTTGCTGCATCTGGCGGCAGCGTTGTTTCACGGTTGGGTGCGGCGTGATGATGTGCTGGACAGCATGTTGCGCGGGAAGGATCGCGGCTGAAGGCATCATGGCTGCATGCCGGGCATGCAGCCATCGTGGGCGATCAGCGCAGGGTATCGATCATATCGGCGACGGTCGTCAGCACGTCCTTGCCCAACTGCTTGGAGCGCTTGCCCGACCAGCCGGTCAAGGCGTTCGGCGCATCGTTGTTGTCCTTGAAGGGCATCTCCAGGGTCAGCGACAGGCAGTCGAATTTCTGACCGACACTGTTACAGGCCAGCGTCATGTTGGCTTTGCCCGGTTCGTCGCGGGTATAGCCGTGCTTGGTCTGGAAGTCCTTGGTCAAGTGTTTCAGATGGCTGCGGAAATGCTCTTCGAGTTTTTCGATCCGCGGCGTGTAGCCCGGGTTGCCTTCGCAACCGGCGGTGAATACGTAGGGGATTTCTTCATCGCCATGAATGTCGAGGAACAAGTCGACGCCGTACTTTTCCATCTGCTGCTGAACGAACAGCACTTCCGGGCTGATGTCCTGGCTGGCGCTCTGCCAGGCGCGATTGAGGTCCTGGCCCATGGCGTTGGTGCGCAAGTGACCGTGGAAGGCGCCGTCCGGGTTCATGTTCGGCACCAGGTACAGGTCGGCGCTGGCCAGCAGTTTGTTCAGTACCGGGTCGTCGTGCTTTTCCAGGCGTTCGATCACGCCTTCCATAAACCATTCGGCCATGTGTTCGCCGGGGTGTTGCTGGGCAATCATCCAGACTTTGCGCTGACATTCGGCGCCGCTGCCTTTACGCAGTAACTGGATGTCACGACCTTCCACGCTTTTGCCGGTGGCGAGCAGTTCGGTGCCAGCCTTGGTCAGCGCCTGTTCGATCAACCAGTCGTGACGGCCACGGCTGTAGGGTTCGAAGTAGGCAAACCAGGCGTGGGTGGCCGTCGCTTCGAGGCTGAAGCGCAGGCAATCGCCTTCGAAGATGGTCGGTACGCGGAACCAGTTGACGTGGTCGTAGGACGCCACCGCCTGATAACCGTCCCAAGCCTTGTTGTACGAGGATTTGCTGGCATTGTTCAGACGAAACCAGTGCTCCTGACCGACATGCAGACCGCTGGCCTTGAAATGAAACCACTGGAAATGCTGGCTGCGGGTGTCCGGTTTGATGGCCAGCAGGGCTTGAAGTGGATTACTGATGTCCAGCACTTCAATGTTGCCGCTGTCGAAATTTGCGCTGATGTCGAATGAGGATTTAGCCACGGTCATAGTCGATTCCTGAATATGATTTTTATGGCTGCTACTTTACACGCTGGGAAGGGAAGAACCGGGGGAAATTGCGGGGTAAAAGGGGGGCGTCTTCCTTGACGCAGACGCAGCTTAGAGACTGTGTGATTGATTCTCAAGCGCTATTTTTCATTAGTTTGGGCCAATGATGCCGGGCTTCTCTTGCCAATGGATATTCTTTTGATATCATCCGCGCCAATCGAATTCGCAACACCTGAAGACTTCATTAGCCTGAAGCCAAAGCCAGAATAACTGGCAAAAAAAGACCCGGCAAAAAGCCGGGTCAAAAACCGTGATTAGCCTGATGAGGAGATAGTCCAGGAGACCGACCTAAGGTCTCTTGGTCCATCGACTGATCTCGCGACCAGCTGAATGCAATAATAATCATTCTCGTTTGCAAGTCAAATGATTTTATCTGCGCGATTGGAAAATTCTTTCCCGTCTTTCCTCAAAAGTGCGTCCGGCTCAAACGCGCTGACCCTGTAAAGAACGATCAATCATCGCCTTGGCCATATCGATCATATGCACCGTCGAAAAGGCCAGGTCCCGACTTGCGCCGTGCAAGTTGCTGGCCGACTCGTAGGCGGTCGCTGCGGCACAGCGCAACAGATCCGACGCATGCACCAGCGCTTCTTCACCGCTGACCGCAGGGTTCACATCAAAAAATCGCTCCTCGACCACCGCTTCTGACACAGTTGGTTTCAAGTAATAGTCCAAGGCTTTTTGCGCGGCGGCGTTGCCTTTGGGCGAGGTGAGGGTGGTGTCCATTTGCATATCCGACAGGTCATTGCGGGGTAACGTCATGGCGATGGCAAGCTCCGTGATAGATTCAGATCCGTGAACCAATCCTAGTACTAACTGTATTTGTGACGAGAATTTAAATACTACAATTTGTGTTTTGTTGCCCGGAGTCCGCCACGTATCGTGCCGCCCATGGATAAATGGATTGAGTTGGTCAAAGCCAAGATGAGTGAGTTGAAAGTCACTCAGGAAGTACTCGCCGATCGCCTCGGGATGTCCCAGGGCGGTGTGGGTCACTGGCTGAATAAGCGCCGTCAGCCGAGCATCGAAGACATGAATCGTGTCTTGCGGGCGCTCGGGATGGATTTTCTGGAAGTGGCGATGGTCATTCGCGAGCCTTTGGTCGTACCGGACGACGAGATGCCCCTGACGCAAAAGTACAACCCGTACTTCCGTTACCCGGTCAGTGACTGGCGCGAGCCTGCGCAGCTGCGTGACGGTGAGCTATCGGTCTACGGCAAGCCGCGTTTCGAACTGACCGATTACCACGCTCAGGGCGCAGCCTTCTGGCTCGAGGTGGTCGGCGACGCGATGACTGCGCCCAGCGGAATCAGCATTGCCGAAGGCATGATGATCCTGGTGGACCCGGCCATTGTGCCGGAACCCGGAAAGCTGGTGATCGCGCAATGGGCGGGCAGTGTTGAAGCGATCTTTCGCAAGCTGATCGAAGAGGGCGGGCAGCGTTACCTGGTCCCGCTCAATCCGACATATCCGAAAGCCCTTTTCACCGAAGAGTGTCGAATCCTCGGCGTGGTGGTTCAGGCAACGGCCAAATTCTAATCAGATCGGTCCTCGCAATGCGTAGGACCGATCTTCATTTCACGCTTCTTCCAGTTCGACCAACGCACTGCCTTCGCTGACCATCTCGCCTTCCTGGCAGTACAGCGCCTTGATCACCCCGGCATGGGGCGCGCGAATGCTGTGCTCCATCTTCATCGCTTCCAGCACCACCAGTTGCGCACCGGCCTCAACCGTTTGCCCAGCCTCGACCAGCACGCGCACGATGCTGCCGTTCATGGGCGCGGTGAGCCCACCCTGATGACTGTGACTGGCTTCAACGGCGCTGATCGGGTCGTAAGCCTCGATGCGGCGCAATTCCCCTTCCCACTGCAGATACACAACCTCGCCACGGCGAATGACCCGGTGCTGGCGGCGCACGCCGTTGTGCTCGGTCAGCAGCTGTTCGCCCTTGAGCTGTGCGGTGTGGGCATCAACGTTACCCAGCGTCAGCGCCCGGTCCTGTCCTTCACAACTGAGGTGGAGGGTGATTTCCCTCGGCAGTCCAGCACGAAAACCATTGCCCACAGCCCAAGGCGAGCTCAGGTCATCAGCGCGCGGAGAACCTGGCTGGCTCTGGGCAAACGCCTGAGCGGCGGCTTGCCAGAACTCATCACTGAGGTCCGCAGGCTCTGGCAACAATTGCTCCTGATAACGCGGAATAAACCCCGTATCCAGTTCTGCCGCAGCGAATGCCGGGTGAGCGATGATCCGGCGCAGGAAGTTGATGTTGGTCTTCAGCCCGCCGATCGCAAACTCATCGAGCATGCTCAACAATCGCAGCCGCGCCTGCTCACGGTCCTCGCCCCAGGCAATCAGCTTGCCGAGCATCGGGTCGTAGAACGGCGAGATCTCGTCGCCTTCTTCCACACCGCTGTCGACCCGACGTCCCGGACCTTCGGCCGATTCGCGATACAACGCCAGGCGCCCGGTGGCCGGCAGGAAATCATGGCTCGGGTCTTCGGCGTACAGCCGCACTTCAATTGCATGGCCGATCAACGGAACCTGCTCTTGAGTCATCGGCAACGCTTCACCGCGCGCCACACGAATCTGCCACGCCACCAGATCGAGGCCGGTGATCGCTTCGGTGACCGGGTGCTCGACCTGCAGACGCGTGTTCATCTCCATGAAGAAAAACTCGCCGCGCGAATCCAGCAAAAACTCCACGGTGCCGGCGCCGACATAGCCGATGGCCTGTGCCGAACGCACGGCAGCTTCGCCCATGGCGCGACGCAGTTCCGGACTCAAGCCGGGAGCGGGCGCTTCTTCGACGACTTTCTGATGGCGACGCTGAATCGAGCAGTCACGTTCATTGAGGTACAGGCAGTTACCATGCTGATCGGCGAACACCTGGATTTCCACATGACGCGGCTTGAGCAGGTATTTCTCAACCAGCATCCGCGAATCGCCAAACGAGGATTTTGCTTCACGCTGCGCCGAGGCCAGGGCTTCGGCCAGCTGGCTGACGTCCTCAACCACTTTCATGCCTTTGCCGCCGCCACCCGCTGTCGCCTTGAGCAACACCGGATAACCGATGCGTTCGCAGGCATCGCGGAAGGTATCGAAGTCCTGGGCTTCGCCGTGGTAGCCGGGCACCAGGGGCACGCCGGCGGTTTCCATCAAGGCTTTGGCGGCCGACTTGCTGCCCATCGCGTCAATGGCCGAGGCGGGCGGGCCGAGGAAGATCAGGCCAGCGTCTTCAATGGCGCGGGCGAACCCGGCGTTCTCGGATAAAAAGCCATAACCGGGGTGAATCGCCTGAGCGCCGCTGGCCTTGGCCGCAGCGATCAATTTATCGATTTGCAGATAGCTGTCAGCGGCTTTGCTGCCGCCGAGGTCGACGCGGATATCCGCTTCGCGGCTGTGCCGGGCGTCGCGGTCAGTGGCGCTGTGCACGGCCACGGTGGTCAGGCCCAACGCCTTGGCGGTGCGCATCACCCGGCAGGCGATTTCGCCACGGTTGGCCACCAGCAGAGAGGTAATCACAGGTGCGCTCATCAACGCGGCTCCTTGGGGGTGGTCGGTGCTTGCCAGCTCGGCGGACGTTTTTGCAGAAAAGCCCGCAGACCTTCCTGGCCTTCGGGGCTGACGCGGATGCGGGCGATGGCATTCTCGGTGTAACGGCGCAGCGCCGGGGTCAGCGCGCCGTTGCCGACTTCACGCAGCAAGTCCTTGCTGACGCGCATGGCGGCCGGGCTGTTGAGCAGCAGGTTGTCGATCCACTTCTCCACGTTCTGCTCCAGCTCAGCGACCGGATAGCTCTCCGACAACAGGCCGATTTCCCGCGCCCGTTGCCCGCCGAAACGTTCAGCCGTCAGGGCATAACGGCGTGCTGCGCGCTCGCCGATGGCTTGCACCACGAACGGGCTGATCACCGCCGGCGCCAGGCCGATGCGCACTTCTGACAGACAGAACTGCGCGTCATCGGTGCCAATCGCCATGTCGCAGCAACTGATCAGGCCCAGCGCGCCGCCGTAGGCCGCGCCTTGCACCACGGCCAGGGTCGGGATTTTCAGCTTGGCGAGGTTGTACATCAATTCCGCCAGTTCCCGGGCGTCGTCGAGGTTGGTGTGGTAATCGAGCTCGGCCGATTGCTGCATCCAGGCCAGGTCGGCACCGGCGCTGAAATGCTTGCTGCGGCCGCGCACCAGCAGAAACCGCAGGCTGGCATCGGTTGATACTTTGTCCAGTGCGAGGATCAGTTCGCGGATCATCTCGGCGTTGAACGCGTTGTTCTTTTCTTCACGGCTGAGCCACAGGGTCGCGAAACCTCGTGGGTCGGTCAGCAGTTCGAGGGTGTTGAAGTCGCTCATGTTTGTCCGTCTCCACAACTCTATTCTGTGGGAGCGAGGCTTGCCCGCGAAGGCGGTTTGTCAGTCACATCGATGCTGGATGTGCCAATGCCTTCGCGGGAAAACCTCGCCCCTACAGGGTCGGATCACATCCGGAACACGCCGAAGCGGCTCGGTTCGATTGGCGCGTTCAGCGACGCGGACAAGGCCAGGGCCAGCACGTCGCGGGTCTGCGCCGGGTCGATGACGCCGTCGTCCCACAGCCGTGCGCTGGAGTAATAAGGGTGGCCCTGTTCTTCGTATTGATCGAGGATCGGTTGCTTGATCTCGGCTTCCTGCTCGGCGCTGAAACCCTGGCCACTGCGCTCGGCTTGCTCGCGCTTGACCTGCACCAATACGCCAGCCGCTTGCTCGGCGCCCATCACGCCGATGCGCGCGTTCGGCCACATCCACAGGAAGCGCGGATCGTACGCGCGCCCGCACATGCCATAGTTACCGGCGCCAAAACTGCCGCCGATGATCACGGTGAATTTCGGCACCTTGGCACACGCCACGGCGGTCACCAGTTTTGCGCCGTGCTTGGCGATGCCGCCGGCCTCGTATTTCTGGCCGACCATGAAGCCGGTGATGTTTTGCAGGAACAGCAAAGGAATGCCGCGCTGGCAAGCCAGTTCGATAAAGTGCGCGCCTTTCTGCGCGGCTTCGGCGAACAGGATGCCGTTGTTAGCGAGGATCGCGATAGGGTAACCGTGCAGATGCGCGAAGCCGCACACCAGCGTGGTCCCGAACAGCGCCTTGAATTCGTCGAACACCGAACCGTCGACCAGCCGCGAGATCACCTCGCGCACATCGAACGGTTGCTTGGCGTCGGCCGACACCACGCCGTACAGCTCATCGCTGGCGTAGAGCGGGGCGATGGGTGTGCGCTGCTGCAGTTCGCCGAGCTTGCGCCAGTTGAGGTTGGCGACGCTGCGCCGCGCAATGGCCAGCGCGTGTTCATCGCTCTCGGCGTAGTGGTCGGCGACACCGGAAATCTTGCAATGCACATCAGCCCCGCCGAGGTCTTCGGCGCTGACCACTTCGCCGGTCGCGGCTTTCACCAACGGCGGACCGGCGAGGAAAATGGTGGCCTGCTGGCGCACCATGATCGCTTCGTCAGCCATCGCTGGCACATAAGCACCACCCGCCGTGCAGGAGCCCATGACCACGGCAATTTGCGGGATGCCCATGGCGCTCATGTTGGCCTGGTTGAAGAAGATCCGTCCGAAGTGCTCGCGGTCTGGAAACACTTCATCCTGACGCGGCAGGTTGGCGCCGCCCGAATCCACCAGATAGATGCACGGCAGGCGATTCTGCTGGGCGATGGTCTGGGCACGCAGGTGTTTTTTCACCGTCAGCGGGTAATACGAGCCACCTTTCACTGTGGCGTCGTTGGCGACGATCATGCACTCGACGCCTTCGACACGGCCGATCCCGGCAATCACGCCCGCCGCCGGAACGTCTTCGCCGTAGACCGCGTAGGCCGCCAGTTGGCTGATCTCTAAAAACGGTGAGCCCGGATCGAGCAGGCGATTGATCCGTTCACGCGGCAGCAATTTGCCCCGCGAGGTGTGACGTTCTTGCGCCTTCGGACCGCCACCTTGCTGCACTTGGGCGAGCAGGGTGTGCAGGGCGTCGACCTGTTTGAGCATCGCCGCGCTGTTGGCCGCGAACTCCGCCGAACGGGGGTTGAGCTGGGTATGCAGAATCATGGGGCTACTCCGTAGCAGCTTCGAGTTGCAAGCGACAAGCTACAAGTTGAAGCAAGAGCACGGTCCTCTTGCAGCTTGAAACTTGCCGCCTGCCGCTGACGAAATTTATTTCGTTTCGTTGAACAGTTCGCGACCGATCAGCATGCGACGGATCTCACTGGTGCCAGCGCCGATTTCGTACAGCTTGGCGTCACGCAGCAGACGACCGGCCGGGAATTCGTTGATGTAGCCGTTGCCGCCAAGAATCTGGATCGCGTCGAGGGCCATTTGCGTGGCGCGTTCGGCGCTGTAGAGGATCACGCCGGCGGCGTCCTTGCGGGTGGTTTCGCCACGCTCGCAGGCTTGGGCCACGGCATACAGATAAGCGCGGCTGGCATTGAGTTGGGTGTACATGTCGGCGACTTTGCCCTGGATCAGCTGGAACTCACCGATGCTTTGGCCGAACTGCTTGCGGTCGTGGATGTAGGGAACGATCAGGTCCATGCAGGCCTGCATGATCCCGGTCGGGCCGCCGGACAGCACGACGCGTTCGTAGTCGAGGCCGCTCATCAGCACTTTCACGCCGCCGTTGAGCACGCCGAGGATGTTTTCTTCCGGCACTTCGACGTCATCGAAGAACAGCTCGCAGGTGTTGGAACCGCGCATGCCGAGCTTGTCGAATTTATTGCTGCGGCTGAAGCCTTTCGAATCACGTTCGACGATGAACGCGGTAATGCCGTGGGGGCCTTTTTCCAGGTCGGTCTTGGCGTAGATCACGTAGGTGTTGGCGTCGGGGCCGTTGGTGATCCAGGTCTTGCTGCCGTTGAGCACGTAGAGATCGCCACGTTTGTCGGCACGCAGCTTCATCGACACCACGTCGGAACCGGCATTCGGTTCGCTCATGGCCAGGGCGCCAATGTGTTCGCCGCTGATCAGCTTCGGCAGGTACTTGGTTTTCTGTTCGTGATTGCCGTTGCGGTTGATCTGGTTGACGCAGAGGTTGGAGTGCGCGCCGTAGGACAAGGCGACTGACGCCGAGCCGCGACTGATTTCTTCCATCGCGACCACGTGGGCCAGGTAGCCCAGGCCAGCACCGCCATATTCTTCCGCGACGGTAATGCCCAGCAGGCCCATGTCGCCGAATTTGCGCCACAGGTCAGCCGGGAACAGGTTGTCGATGTCGATCTGAGCGGCGCGCGGGGCGATCTCTTTGGCGACGAAGGACTGAACCTGATCGCGCAGCATGTCGATGGTTTCACCGAGGGCAAAGTTCAGGGATGGGTAGCTCATGGGTCACCTTTTGGCTTTTTTGTCGGTTGGTGAGGCCGTCAATTGGCTCTCACCTTTACGTTAACGTAAGCCTGTGACGAATGGCTGTCAATCACCCTTTACGTTAACGTCAACTTGAGCGACAGTAGGGCCAGTTCAAGATCGAACAGCGGCAAATCCTGTAGGAGCGAAGCGTGCTCGCGAAAGCGTCAGATCAGTCGACATCAGTGTTGAATGTACTGGCCTCTTCGCGAGCACGCTTCGCTCCTGCAGGTTGGGTCGCCCACCCGCAAATAAAGACAATAGGGGTCGTCATGGATCAACCCAGTGCAAGCCCGCAGCGCAGCTATACCCGTGGTTCCCAGGAAAAAGCCTTACTGGCGATGACCATCGGTCAAGCATTCGACAACACCGTCGCGCAATACCCGGCCGGGGAGGCGCTGGTCGTGCGCCATCAACAGTTGCGCTACACCTGGCAGCAATTAGCCGAGGCTGTCGACCTGCACGCCAGAGCTCTGTTGGCGCTCGGCTTGCAGACCGGTGACCGCCTCGGTATCTGGGCACCGAATTGCGCGCAGTGGTGCATCAGCCAATTTGCCAGCGCGAAAATCGGTGTGATCCTGGTCAACATCAACCCGGCCTACCGCAGCTCCGAACTTGAATACGTGTTGAAGCAATCCGGCTGCCAATGGCTGGTCTGCGCCGGTGCGTTCAAGACCTCCGACTACCACGGGATGCTGCAGGGCCTGGTGCCTGAGCTGGCGGAGCAATCCATCGGAAAGCTGCACAGCGAACGCCTGCCAGACTTGCGCGGCGTCATCAGTCTGGATGCACAACCCCCGTCGGGCTTCCTGCCGTGGTCGCAACTGGGCGATCTCGCCGCCAGCGTGTCCGCCGAACACTTGCGTGAGCGCCAGGACAGCCTGCATTTCGATCAGGCGGTGAACATCCAGTACACCTCCGGCACCACCGGTTTCCCGAAAGGCGCGACCCTCAGTCACTACAACATTCTCAACAACGGGTACATGGTCGGCGAAAGCCTCGGGCTGACGGCCCATGACCGCCTGGTGATCCCGGTGCCGTTGTATCACTGCTTCGGCATGGTCATGGGCAATCTCGGCTGCATCACCCACGGCAGCACCATGATCTACCCCAACGATGCGTTCGACCCGCTGCTGACCCTGACCACGGTGGCCGAAGAAAAAGCCACCGCACTCTACGGCGTGCCGACCATGTTCATCGCCATGCTCGATCACCCTCAACGCGCCGACTTCGATCTGTCGAGCCTGCGCACCGGGATCATGGCCGGGGCGACCTGTCCGATCGAGGTCATGCGCCGGGTCATCAATGAAATGCACATGAGCGAAGTGCAGATTGCCTACGGCATGACGGAAACCAGCCCCGTGTCGTTGCAGACCGGTCCATCAGACGAGTTGGAACTGCGCGTCACCACCGTCGGCCGGACTCAGCCGCAGCTGGAAAGCAAGATCATCGACGAGGCCGGCAACCTGGTGCCGCGTGGCACCATCGGCGAACTCTGCACCCGCGGTTACAGCGTGATGCTCGGTTACTGGAACAACCCGCAAGGCACCGCTGAAGCCATCGATCAGGCGGGCTGGATGCACACCGGCGACCTGGCGAGCATGAACGACGAGGGTTACGTGTGCATCGCCGGGCGCAACAAGGACATGATCATCCGCGGCGGTGAGAATGTTTACCCCCGTGAGCTGGAAGAGTTCTTTTTCACCCATCCGGCGGTGGCGGACGTGCAAGTGATCGGGATTCCGTGTTCGCGCTATGGCGAAGAGATTGTCGCCTGGATCAAATTCCACCCGGGCCACAGTGCGACAGAACAAGAGCTGCAAGCGTGGTGCAAGGAACGCATCGCGCACTTCAAGACGCCGCGTTACTTCAAGTTCGTGGAAGAGTTTCCGATGACCGTGACCGGCAAGATCCAGAAATTCCGGATGCGCGAGATCAGTATCGAGGAATTGCGCGAAAAGCAGGTCTGACAAATTCGCCCTTGTGGGAGCCAGCAGGCTGGCCCCCACAAGGGCGGTGGTGAAAACCTGGATTGCAGAAAGCACAAAGGGGAGCCGAGGCTCCCCTTTAATTTTCGTCGCACGTGCTCTTTTTTTATTATTGAGGGGCGGTCTGTTGTTGTTTTTAGTGACCGTGACCCTTTACCGCTGTTTTTGTCGATCCCCATCCGGGATCAAGAGCAAACGTATTTTTTTGAGCGCTGATCTACTTTTTCGCTGAGCGATCCAACCAGTTCGGGAGCTACCTGAGGGTAGTTTTATTGTTCTCTGCCCGGTTGCGGGTTACTCCGAAAAGCACCCTGAAAAGCACATCCTCTCCAAAAAAATCTGTTAGCTGCGTCTCTGCCGTGTTGTTTTTGTTATGTCAGAGTCGTTACGTCTTATTTTTATTGGGTTTGCCGCTTTTTTTGTTCTTGTTATGCAGTAGAGATAGCAGAAGCCGTGCCAACTTTAAAAAATCCTTATAAATCAGCTATTTAACTTTTTGTGAGATTTTTCCTTCGGATGAAACCAGACAATTTGTTTCCGTGTTACTCGCTTGTGCCCCACGTTTCAGACACAGCGGTAACACCCGCACGCCTCACTGTGCGCTGCGAGCCTTGGCCACGCGCGAACCGGTCGGTCGCCCCAGCACGGAGCAAATCTGCTGGCCGGCCAAAATCAGAGCGTCCAGATCAATGCCGGTCTCAATACCGAGGCCGTTGAGCAGGTAAACCACGTCTTCGGTGGCGACGTTACCGCTGGCGCCCTTGGCGTAAGGGCAGCCGCCGAGGCCGGCGATGGAGCTGTCGAACACCGCGATACCTTCCAGCAGGCTGGCATAGATGTTGGCCATGGCCTGGCCATAAGTGTCGTGGAAGTGCCCGGCCAGTTTTTCACGCGGCACTTGGGCCGACACCACCTCGAACATCTTGCGGGTCGCGCCGGCGGTGCCGGTGCCGATGGTGTCACCCAGGGAGACTTCATAGCAGCCCATCGCGTAAAGCTCGCGGGCGACGTGGGCAACTTGTTCGGGAGCGACGTTACCTTCGTAAGGACAGCCCAGCACGCAGGACACGTAGCCACGCACGCTGACGCCGTGTTGCCTGGCCGCATCCATGATCGGCACGAAGCGCGCCAGGCTTTCGCTGATCGAGCAATTGATGTTGCGTTGCGAAAACGCTTCGGAGGCCGCGGCGAACACCGCGACTTCCTTCACCCCGGCCGCGATTGCATCCTCAAACCCGCGCAGGTTGGGGGCGAGTGCGCCATAGGTCACACCCGGTTTGCGCTGGATTTGCGCAAAGACGTCGGCGGAGCCGGCCATTTGCGGCACCCACTTGGGTGAAACGAAACTGCCGACTTCAATATAGCCAAGGCCCGCAGCGGTCAGCGCGTCGACCAGTTGCACCTTGTCCGCAACGCTGATGGGTTGGGCTTCGTTCTGCAGGCCATCACGGGGACCGACTTCGACCAAACGTACATGAGAGGGTAGGGACATGGGAATCGACCTGCTGTAATTGTCTGAATGTTCAGCGAATCCCGTAGGAGCGAAGCTTGCTCGCGAACGCGGTATGTCATTCAACGTTGGTGTCGACTGATGTGGCGCTTTCGCGAGCAAGCTTCGCTCTTACAAGTATCCGGAATGTTTATTGAGCGGGTTGCTGGCTCTTGATCGTCTGCTCCAGCGCCTGGGTGCAGCGCTCCTGCGCGGTGTCCAGTTCCAGTTTCATCTGCTCGATGTCGAGCATCTGCTGCTCCAGCTGTTCGCGGCGCTCGGCGATCTTGCTCAGCATGGTTTGCAGCTGTTTCTGGTTGCCGCCGGTGGGGTCGTAAAGTTCGATCAGCTCGCGGCATTCAGCCAAGGAAAATCCAATGCGCTTGCCCCGCAGGATCAGCTTCAGACTGACCTTGTCACGGGGCGTATACACACGTTCCTGGCCACGGCGCTCAGGGCTGAGCAGGCCTTGCTCTTCATAGAAGCGAATGGCCCGCGTGGTGATGTCGAGCTCGCGGGCGAGGTCTGAAATGCTATAGGTCTGGCTGCTCATGGAAGCGCTCGAAGAAGGTCATGGCGCTAAGCTAATGGCAGGTTGACGTTTACGTCAAGGGGCGTGAATTGCTGGCGTCCTTGCTGGCCTCTTCGCGAGCAGGCTCGCTCCCACATTGGATCTGCAAGGAACACAACATCGGTGAGAGATCCCTGTGGGAGCGAGGCTTGCCCGCGAAGAACGATGACGCGGTCCAAAGCCCTACACCTTATCGAGCTTCTTCTCATGCGCCGTCACTTGCTGGCACAACTCGATCATCTGTTCGCGCATCCAGCGGTTGGCCGGGTCCTGGTCAGTGCTTTCGTGCCAGTAGAGGTGCGTTTCCACCGGCGGCACGTCGTTGACCGGCAGGTTCACCGAATACAGGTCATGACGACGGGCGAAGCGCTCCGGCACGGTCATGACCATGTCGGTCTGCTGCAACACCTGGGACGCCATCAGATAATGCTGGGAGCGCAGGGCAATCTTGCGCTGGATGCCCATTTTCCCCAGGGCCAGGTCGACGTGACCCAGACCGCTGCGGCGGCTGGAGATATGAATGTGCGTCAGCGACAGATAATCATCGAGGGTGAATTTCTCCTTGCCCGCCAGCGGATGGCCCTTGCGCATGGCGCAGACGTAGCGGTCTTCCATCAACTTGACGTGACGCACCTGCGGGTCAGTGTTGAGTGGCGCATCCACGGCGAAATCGAGACGCCCGGCCGCCAGTTCCTTGGTGGTCTCGCGGCGCTTGGACAGAAAACTTTCGATGATCACCGTCGGCGCCAGGCGGCGCAGGCGCTGGAACAGCGGTGGCAGAATCACCGCTTCGGTCAGGTCGGTCATGCTGATGCGATACGTCTTGACCGCTTGCAGCGGGTTGAAAATCCGGCTTTCCTGCACCGACACCCGCAGCAGGGAGAGCGCGTTACGCACCGGTCCGATGATGTTTTGCGCCATCGGTGTCGGCACCATGCCTTGCGCCGTGCGCACGAACAACGGGTCGTTGAAGGTCTCGCGCAGGCGGGCCAGAGCGTTCGAGACGGCTGGCTGAGTAATGCCGACAATCTGCCCGGCTCGGGTCAAATTGGCTTCGGTGTAGATCGCGTCGAAGACGATGAAAAGGTTGAGGTCGACCTTGCTCAGATTCATTGCGCTGCACTCTTATTGTTGGTTCTCAATCAGCCGATCATATATCGGTGATGAATGTTAATACACGCCGAGAATAGGCTAGGTAAATTATCAACGCTGTTCTAGCATCGATGCATGACCTAAAACAACCTCTGCCCAAGAAGGTAATTGCTCATGGATTTCGCTTATTCGCCCAAGGTTCAGGAACTGCGTGAGCGCGTGACCGCGTTCATGGACACTTACGTTTATCCCGCCGAAGCCGTGTTCGAGCGCCAGGTCGCCGAAGGCGATCGCTGGCAGCCGACCGCGATCATGGAAGAGCTCAAACTCAAGGCCAAGGCCGAAGGGTTGTGGAATCTGTTTCTGCCTGAGTCCGAACTCGGTGCCGGCCTGACCAACCTCGAATACGCGCCATTGGCGGAAATCATGGGCCGCTCGCTGCTCGGTCCTGAGCCCTTCAACTGCTCCGCACCGGACACCGGCAACATGGAAGTGCTGGTGCGTTACGCCAACGAAGAACAGAAACAACGCTGGCTCGAACCGCTGCTGCGCGGCGAGATCCGCTCCGCGTTCGCCATGACCGAACCGGACGTCGCTTCGTCCGACGCCACCAACATGGCTGCCCGCGCTGTGCGTGACGGCGACGAGTGGGTGATCAACGGTAAAAAGTGGTGGACCTCAGGCGCCTGCGACCCGCGCTGCAAGATTCTGATCTTCATGGGCCTGAGCAATCCTGACGCGCCACGCCACGCCCAGCACTCGATGATCCTGGTGCCGGTGGATGCCCCGGGTGTGAAGATCGTTCGTCCGTTGCCGGTGTTCGGCTACGACGACGCGCCTCACGGCCACGCCGAAGTGCTGTTTGAAAACGTTCGCGTGCCGTATGAAAACGTCCTGCTGGGCGAGGGACGCGGCTTCGAAATCGCCCAGGGTCGCCTTGGCCCTGGCCGGATTCACCACTGCATGCGCTCGATCGGCATGGCCGAGCGTGCGCTGGAGTTGATGTGCAAACGTGCAGTGAGCCGCACCGCGTTCGGTAAACCGTTGGCACGCCTGGGCGGCAACATCGACAAGATCGCCGACTCGCGGATGGAAATCGACATGGCACGCCTGCTGACATTGAAAGCGGCGTACATGATGGACACCGTCGGTAACAAGGTGGCGAAGAGCGAGATCGCGCAGATCAAAGTCGTCGCGCCGAACGTGGCCCTGCGGGTGATCGATCGGGCCATCCAGATGCATGGCGGGGCAGGGGTTTCCAACGATTTCCCGCTGGCCTATATGTATGCGATGCAACGCACCCTGCGCCTGGCCGATGGCCCGGACGAAGTGCACCGCGCGGCAATCGGCAAGTTCGAGATCGGCAAGTACGTGCCGAAAGAGATGATGCGTAGCGGGCACTGACGAAGCCTTGGAACGCCAGCAGATTTGGTTTGACTGCTGGCGTCCAAGCTGCGGTCATCGAGAAGTTGTGTCAGCCCTGAACTCCGCAGACTACAGACATTCGCGCATTTTCCCTTATGCCTGCAACGATGATTCTCCCACCGTTCTGGATGGCTACAGAATATGGGATTCCTGGCACGGATGATTTGATCCAGCCAGCGTTACCAAAGCCAGTGTCAAAAGTACCGTCAGACAACAATCGTCCCCAAAACATTGATGAAGGGAACCCGGGCGTCCAGCCTGCCACGACGATTTTTTTGTCGCTGGGCTGAATCGACAGTGCTCTCCAGCTCGCGTTTTGATGACCTAGCGCCGTAAGTACTTCATGACCTCCGTTAAATGTTGGGTCGGGCTTGCCGTTTGCGTCAAATCGCATCACCAGGGCATCGGAATGCCCCGTCATACCCACGCAAAGCAATTTACCGTCATCCTGAACGATCAACTCACCCAACTCGTGTCGGCCATCTACTGGGCCCAACCACACGTAACCATCGTCGCCAAAACTCTTGTCGAGCGCTCCATCAATGTCAAACCGCGCCAACACAATTCGGGAGACGGAAGCGCTCACCGTGACGTAATTACCCCCAACAACGATCTTGCTGTCTGGTTGCACAACCACGTTAATCATTCGACTAAGGTGCTCGCCGAAGCTGACCTCGACTTTCCCTTGCTCGCCAAATTCGAGATCAGTCCCATCACTTCCATCGCCCAGGCCATCCTTTTTCAGTCGTGTCAGTTGACCCAAATTGCCGATACCCATTGCATCCGTCTTTTGGGTCAGGATGAGGATTTTGCCGTCGTGCTGCAGGCATCCCTCAGTCGAATCGTAATTTGAGGAAAACGCAGGAGAGGGCAACTGTATGGTGCCGAAAACAAGATCAGGGCTCCCACTATCATTCAGTCGTAAGACTGCCGGTGCTCCTGGTTTTCCTTGCTCAGTAAGAATATCGCCGATGACCAGAATCTTGCGCTCTTGAAGTATCAGTCGGCAGGGTTTGGATCTTCTGCCACTCTCAAATTGTCCTGTCACAATACCGTCAGTACCAAATGTAGTATCTCGATCGCCGTCGACGTGGTTCCTATGGATTTGAAATTCTCCGCCGTTCTCGATGGCGTAAGTCAGCATTCCGTTGTCCGATGAGACAATCGAATGAGCAATGGCGTTTGCAGGGCCAGTCACCGTGCCTAGAAAGCCGAAGGTTTCATCCCGGTCGCCAGATTTGAGTGGTGTTGGAGTTTGCGGGTCGGTTGGCATGTCATTATTCCTTTCAGGTGATAGACCCTCAACAAGGGGGTCACCATTCAGCAATAACTTTCGATAAAAAAAACCTGTAAGAAATGTCAGTATTAGTGTCTTTTCAGGCCAATTTAGTGACGAGGAAAAGCCTGCCCGCTTCAGTAAACCCAAACCTCTACCCGCCGATTCTTGATCCGCCCCTCATCCGCGCTATTCGCCGCCACCGGCATTTCGGCGCCAAAGCCGCGAATCTCGCGAAACACCACGCCGCTTTTCACCAGTTCCCGCCGCACCGCCATGGCCCGCAGTTTCGATAACAGATCGGCACGCGCCGGATCGCTCTTGGCATCACCAAACCCCACCAGCGTCACCTGCCGATTGGTTTTATCGTGCTGCTTTATATAGTCGAGCACCCGCGACAAGTCTTGTCGGGCCTTGTTGTCCAGCGTCGCGCTGCCTTCCTCGAAACGGAAATTCACCGACAGCCGCTGGGCGTGGCGACTTAGCGCCTGATATCCCTCGGGCATCAGTGCATTCGGCGTAACCGTCATGGCCTGGACGGTCTGCGCGATAAAACCATTGGCTGCGACGATTTCCTGCCCTTTGCTGCTTTGCGCGAACGCCACCAGCGCTTGTGCCCAAGGATTTTTCCCGGTGGGCGGCAGGTAAAAGAACAGTCGCCGGGACAGCGGATAGTCTTCCGTGGCAATAAGGTTGTTGAGCGGCAGCATGGCCTGGGATTGGCCATCGGCAATCGCCACGGCTTTGGCCTGGCGCACGTAGGGCAAACCGATAAAACCGATGCCTTGCCGATCCAGACTGACGGCGTCGGACAATTGCTCGCTGGATTCGAAGCGTTTCGCGGCGCTGTTGAGCGTTTTCCCGCGGCGGCTGAGGACCAATTCCTTGAAGGTGTCGTAGGTGCCCGATTGGTCATCCCGCGCATACAGGTGAATTGTCCCGCCGCTGCCACCGAGCTCTTCCCATGTTTTTGCCTCACCGCTGAAAATTCGCGCCAATTGGTCGGTGCTGAGCTGGTTCAGCGGATTTTGCGGATGGAGGATGATCGCCAGCCCATCGATGGCGATGACTTGTTCGGCACCGGGGCTTTTGAAGTCGCCCAGGGTTTTGAGCTCGACTCGTTCGCTGTCCTTGATCGGGCGTGACGAGGCGGCGAGGTCGGCGGATGCGGTTTTGAGGGCGCTGAACCCGGTGCTGGAACCATGAGCCGCGACGTCCACTATCACCCGTCGTCCCTGAACCGTTTCGCCGACGATACGTTGTTCGTTGGCTTTGTCCGGGACTTCACTGCGGACCTTGAGCAAGCCTTGTTCGCGCATCAGTCCTTCGACCAGCGCCGGCCCCAACGCGGCGCCGATGGTGTTGGAACCCTGGATGCGCAGGACGGGGCTGTTTTCGGGCGTCGGCAGATCGCCCGCTGAGGTGGTGAAGGGCAAACAGGCACACAGCATCAACAGGAACGATCTGCACAGCGTCATGCCGGCACCTTGTTTGGCCAAAGGAAGTGCCGGGAGAATAAGTCAGTTAGATTTCTAAAAGATGACAGTCACTGGATGTGGGAGCGAGCCGGCTCGCGATGAGGGCTTAACAGTCAACACTTGTATTGAATGTAAGTCCGCTATCGCGAGCAGGCTCGCTCCCACAATTTGATCTGTGTAAAGCCTGGGGGAATCAGCTCAACTCAAGCCAGATCGGCGCATGATCCGATGGTTTTTCCATCCCACGCAGTTCGTAGTCCACTCCCGCATCCTTGACGCGCGGCAACAACCCATGGGACGCCATGATCAGGTCAATCCGCAGCCCGCGCTTGGGTTCGTCTTCAAAACCGCGGCTGCGGTAGTCGAACCAGCTGAAACGGTCGGCCACGTCCGGGTTCAAGTGACGGAAACTGTCGACCAAGCCCCAGTTCTTCAAGCGGGCCATCCACTCGCGTTCTTCCGGCAGAAAGCTGCATTTTCCGGTTTTCAGCCAGCGTTTCATGTTGTCCGGGCCGATGCCGATGTCGCAGTCTTCCGGAGAAATGTTCACGTCGCCCATCACCACCACCGGCTGTTCATTGCTGAACTGGCTTTCCAGCAACTGCTGCAGGTCGCCGTAGAAACGCTCCTTGGCCGGGAACTTGGTGGGGTGATCGCGGCTTTCGCCCTGTGGGAAATAGCCGTTCATGATGGTCACCGGCACGCCATTGGCGTCGGCGAACGTACCCCAGATGAAGCGTCGTTGGGCCTCTTCGTCGTCGGTGGCGAAGCCTTTATGCAGGGCAATCGGTTCTTTACGCGAGAGCAGGGCGACGCCGTAATGGCCTTTCTGCCCGTGGAAATACACGTGATAACCCAGCGCCTGTACCTCGGCCAGCGGGAACTGGTCGTCGTGAACCTTGGTTTCCTGCAGCCCGATCACGTCCGGCTGGTGCTTGTCGATCAGCGCCGCCAGCTGATGCGGGCGAGCGCGCAGCCCGTTGATGTTGAAGGAGACGATCTTCATGGTCGGCAGTCCTGGCAAAAGGGCGATGCTAGCTGACCTGTGGGAATCGGGCCAGTGTTGGGGTGAGGGGATTCACTGTGTTCTGTCAGATCTGTATTGGCAGTCAGGGCCTCATCGCGGGCAAGCCACGCTCCTGCAAGGTTTCGAGCGGACACAGATTTTGTGTACGCCACAGAACCTGTGGGAGCGTGGCTTGCCCGCGATGAGGCCCGTCCAGTCGATGAAGAGCCCGCCTTGGTCTATACCTGTGGGGGAACTGTATTGCCACCCAAAGGCTCGTACCAATAAGAGCGCCGCCATTTTGAGCAGCGCCCCGGGGAGATCTACCGTTATGCCCGAAACCTTGACCGCCATTGCCGATATCCACATGCTCGACAGCGGCTACGCCCACGAAGCGCGCTCCCTGCTTTACCACGCTTACCGGCACGAACCGACCTTCGGCTATTTGTTCGAGGCCGAACGTCCCGGCTATGAGCATCGTGTGCGAGCGACCGTGCGGGAACTGGTCAAACAACACTTTCTTCAGGATCTGCCGGCCATCGGCCTGCTGGTCAACGACCGCCTGATCGGCATCGCCCTGATCGCTCCACCGCAACGTCGATTGGGCATCACCGAAAGCTGGGCCTGGCGCCTGCGCATGGTGCTCAGCGCCGGTTTTCGTTGTACCCGTCGTTACCTCGATTACCACGCTGCCGTTGCCGCTTGTGTGCCGTCCGACTCGGTGCATGTCCTGCCGTTGCTGGGGATTCACCCGCAGTTCCAGGGCAAACACTTCGGCGAGCAACTGCTGCAAGCGGTGCATAACTGGTGTGCCGTGGATGAAACCTCCCAGGGTGTGATTCTGGACACCGGGAATCCTCGTTATCTGGAGTTCTATAAGCGTCAGGGCTACGAGGAAATCGGCGAGGTAGCGGTAGGACCGATCCGCGAACACGTATTTTTCCACGCCAATCCCCAGGTGTTACAAACAGCAACGGCATAAACGTAAACTTTCGGTAGAACTTTCACTGCATGCCAGGCTCTATCACGCTCCCAAGCTCGTGATAGCATCCGCGCCTATGAAGTTTCCAGGAAGAATTACCAGTGGCGTGCTGATGCTGTTCACCAGCTGCGCGGCACTGGCGCAAAGTGAATTGGATGTGCGGATCAAACCGTCCAACGATGAACTGAAAGCCAATATAGAGGGCTATATCGGCAGCCTCGGCGATCGTGACGAAGAAGCCTTGCTGCGCTTCAGTCGTGGCGCCGAGGAACAGGCGCGCAAGGCCGCCCAGGCGTTGGGGTATTACCAGCCGCAGATCGACAGCGACGTGAAGGGCGGCGAGACGCCGCGCCTGATCCTCAACATCGATCCTGGCGAGCCGGTGCATTTGCGCAATGTCACGATTCGCGTCGACGGCCCGGCGGCCTCGCTCAAATCCTTTCGTGTCCCCAAAAGCGCTGCGCTGAAAACCGGCGCGGTGCTGAACCATGGCCGTTATGAAGACGCCAAGAAACTGATCCAGAATCAGGCCTCGCGTTATGGTTTCTTCAGCGGCCACTTCACGCATCAGACGTTGTCGGTGGACCCACGCGCCGGTGTCGCCGACATCGACCTCGTCTATGACAGCGGCCCGCGTTATGCCCTGGGCAAGGTCAGTTTCGAGGGAGACACGCCGTTCGACGAAGACTTGTTGCGGCGCATGGTGCCGTTCAAGGAAGGCGCACCCTATGACTCTGAACTGATCGCCGAACTCAATCAGGCGATGCAATCGAGCGGCTATTTCGAAAGCGTGCGGGTGGACGCGGCGCCGACGGCGTCCAAGAACGATGTGATCCCGGTCGACGTCAAGCTCGAAACCCGCAAACCACGGACCATGGGCCTGGGGCTGGGTTATTCCACCGACGTCGGTCCCCGGGTCAAGGCCAACTGGACCCGGCACTGGGTCAACCCGCAAGGGCACAGCTATGGCTGGGAGACCGAAATATCGGCGCCACGGCAGAACGTCGGGGTGTTCTACGACATTCCCCTGGACCCGCCGCTGACCGACAAATTGCGTTTTGCCGGCGGTTATCAAAACGAAGAAATCGCCGACAAGGACTCCCTGAGCAAACTCCTGACGGTTGGCCCCGAATGGCACAGCAAGTTGCCCAGTGGCTGGCAGCGCGTGGTCTCGCTCAAGTGGCAACGCGAGGAATACCGGCTCGGGGATGACTCCGGACTCAGTACCCTGCTGATGCCCGGCGTCAGTTATTCCTACCTGAAAAGCGACAACCGCATCGACCCGCACAATGGCTATCGCCTGGAATTCGAGAGCAAAGTGGCGAAGGAAGGCTTGGGGTCCGACAACAACCTGATCTACGGCACGGCGCTGGTCAAAGGCTTGACCACGGTCTTCGACAAGCACCGTTTCCTCGGTCGGGTACAGGTCGGCGGCAGCGCCACCAACGGCTACAAATCGATACCGCCGTCGCTGCGCTTTTTCGCCGGTGGCGATCAGAGCGTGCGCGGCTACGACTATCAAAGCCTGTCTCCGGAGAACTCCGACGGCGACCGCATCGGTGGCCGCTACATGATCACCGGCAGCGTCGAATATCAATACTCCGTCGCCGAAAAATGGCGGGTCGCGACCTTCGTTGACCAGGGCAACTCCTTCAATACACTCGAACTGCCGAACCTCAAGACCGGCGTGGGCATCGGCGTGCGCTGGGTGTCCCCGGTGGGGCCGATTCGTCTCGACCTGGCGCACGCGATGGACGACGACGGCGGCATTCGACTGCACTTTTCCATGGGGCCCGAGCTGTGAAGCGTGGTTTGAAAATAACGCTGCTGGCGATTCCGGCGCTGCTGATGCTGGTCGTTCTGGCCGTGACCACGGTGCTGGGCACTGCGGCGGGCAGTCGCTGGGCGCTCGGCTGGGTGCCGGGCCTGACCGTGGAGAATTTCCAGGGCCGATTGGGCGGGCAGTGGAGTGCCGATCATCTGGTGTGGCAGCAGGACACCAGTCGGGTTGAGCTGAGCAAACCGATATTCGCCTGGTCGCCGTTGTGCCTGATGCGCATGACCTTGTGCATCGAGCAATTGAAGGCCGATCAGGTCAGCCTGCAATTCCCGCCGGGCAACGAAGAAGACATCGGCGGGCCAATCACGCTCCCGGATCTGGATTTGCCCCTGGCGATCGAATTGGGTGATGTGCAAGTCGGCAGTCTGCTGTTCAACGGCAGCGAAGAACTCAAAGGCCTGCAGCTGGCCGCGCACTGGACGGTGCAAGGCTTGCAGATCGATTCGGTGAAGTTGCAGCGTGACGAACTCAGCCTGAATCTGTCCGGCCTGCTGCAACCCAGCGGCAACTGGTCGCTCAAGGCTGAAGGTACGTTGACCCTGCCGGCCCCCGAGCCTTGGAGCCTGGCGTTGAAGGTGGACGGCGACCTGCTGAAAACCCTGAACCTGAAAGCCGACAGCAGCGGTTACTTGAATGGCCAACTGACCGGCGAGCTGCAACCGTTGGTCGACAACCTTCCGGCCAAAGTACGGATCACCGCCGACGGCTTCAAACCTAGCGCCGACCTGCCGGACACCTTGCAACTCAATCAACTCGAGCTCACCGGTGACGGCGACCTGAAAAACGGTTACCAGTTGCTCGGCAAAGCCACGCTGCCCGCTGAAAAAGGCCCGGTGGCGCTGGTGCTGCAAGGCAAGGTCGATGCCAGCAGCGCGCAGATTGCTGCCCTCGACCTGACGGCCAACGACAAGCAATCACTCAAGCTCACCGGCAACCTCGACTGGAGCAAAGGCCTGAGCGCCGACGCGAAGATCGACTGGCTGGATTTCCCGTGGCACCGTCTCTATCCGTTGATCGACGAGCCAGAAGTGGCGTTGCGCCGCTTCAACGGTGAAGTCTCCTACACCGACGGAAAATACATCGGTCACTTCAAATCGGCCCTCGATGGCCCGGCAGGTGCGTTCAGCCTCGAAAGCCCGTTCAGCGGCGACCTGACGAAAATCTATCTGCAACAGATTCAACTCGAAGCCGGGCAGGGCAAAGCCATCGGGCATCTGAACCTGCAGTTTGCCGATGGCATCGGCTGGGACACTGCGCTCGATCTGTCGGCGATCAACCCGGCGTATTGGGTCGCGGAGTTACCGGGTACGTTGGCCGGACCGTTGCGCAGCAAAGGCGAGATGAAGAATGAAAAACTCAGCCTGGACGCCGACCTCGACCTCAAAGGCAAACTGCGCGGCCAACCGGCGGTGATCCAGGCCAAGGCCGACGGCGGCGGTGAACAATGGAACCTCAATGCGCTGCAAATCCGCCTCGGTGACAACAGCATCAACGGCAAGGGCAGTCTGCAACAGAAGCTCGCCGGGCAGATCGACATCAAGCTGCCACGTCTGGCCCAACTCTGGCCGCAACTGCGCGGACAGCTCAACGGCCGCATTGATGTCGCCGGCACGCTCAAGGCACCGCAAGGCAAGCTCGGGCTGCAAGGCACGCAGCTGGCTTTCGAAGACAATCGCCTGCAAAGCCTGAACCTGGACGCGACCCTCGATGGCGCGCAGCGGGCGAAAATCGACCTCAAAGGCAGCGGCATCCAGGCCGGCGACACCTCGCTGGGCACGCTGACCGCCAGCGGCCAGGGCGATATCAAAAACCAGAAACTCACCCTCGACCTGCAAGGGCCGAAGCTGAAACTGGCGCTCGGACTGGACGGTAATCTGGACCAGGGCAATTGGCGCGGACGCCTGGCCAGCGGTGATATCCAGGCCGGCGGTCAGGACTGGAAGCTGCAAGGCCCGGCGAAACTTGAACGGCTGGCGGACGGCAAGATCAACTTCGGCGCCCATTGCTGGATGTCCGGCCCGGCCAGTCTGTGTGGCGAAGACCAGCGCCTGATGCCGGAACCGAAGCTGCGTTATCACCTCAAGCAATTCCCGATCGAAAGCCTCGCGCAATGGTTGCCGAAAGATTTCGCCTGGAAGGGCCGGCTCAATGCCGACCTGCAACTGGACCTGCCGGCCAGCGGCCCAAACGGCCAGATCAGCGTCGATGCCAGCGGCGGTACGTTGCGCATCAAGGAAAAGGATCAGTGGCTGGACTTCCCGTACCAGACCCTGAAGCTCACCAGCAAACTCACGCCCAAACGCATCGACACCGACCTCAACTTTGTCGGCGGCAAGCTCGGCGAACTGAGGGTGCAGGCGCAGATCAATCCGCTGCTGAAAAACAAACCGCTCACCGGCTCGTTCCGTCTCAGTGGCCTGGATCTGTCGGTGGCGCGGCCATTTGTGCCAATGGTCGAGAAACTCACCGGGCGCTTGAACGGCAGTGGCACGCTGTCCGGCGATCTGCTGGCGCCGCAGGTGAACGGCAATCTGTTGCTCAGCGATGGCGAAGTGTCCGGGCCTGAGTTGCCGATGGAGTTGCAGGGCTTGCAGCTTCAAGCGCAGATCGCCGGCGAAACGGTGCAGTTGAACGGCGGCTGGAAAAGCGGCAAGAGCGGGCAGGGCAGTCTCAACGGCCACATCGCCTGGGGCCAGGCGCTGGTGGTGGACCTGACGCTCAAGGGCTCACAGTTGCCCGTCACCGTCGAACCCTATGCCAAGCTCGAAGTGGCGCCGGACCTGAAGATCTCGATAAAAGACGAGCAACTGGCGATCGCCGGCAAAGTGCGGGTGCCCAAGGGCGAAATCACCGTGCGCGAGTTGCCGCCGTCGACGGTCAAGGTTTCCGATGACACGGTGATCGTCGGCCAGCAGACCGAAGAGGGCAAACCGCCGCTGGCCATGAAAATGGACATCGACGTGGTGGTGGGTGAGGACAAACTCAGCTTCGCCGGGTTTGGCCTGACCGCCAACCTGCAAGGGCATGTGCACATTGGCGACAACATGGACACCCGAGGCGAACTCTGGCTCAACGACGGGCGTTACCGGGCGTACGGTCAGCGGCTGACGGTGCGCCGTGCTCGGCTGCTGTTCGCCGGCCCGATTGACCAGCCGTACCTGGACATCGAAGCCATTCGCCGGACCGACGACGTGATCGCCGGTATTCGCCTCAGCGGCAGCGCCGAACAACCGACCACGCAGATCTTCTCAGAGCCGGCCATGAGTCAGGAGCAGGCGTTGTCCTATCTGGTGCTGGGGCGTCCGCTAAGCACCAACGGTGAAGACAACAACATGCTGGCCCAGGCTGCGCTCGGGTTGGGGTTGATGGGCAGTTCGGGAGTGACCGGCAAACTGGCCAACGACCTGGGGATTCAGGATTTCCAGCTCGACACCCAGGGCAGCGGCAATACCACCAGCGTCGTGGCCAGCGGCAATATCTCCGAGAAGCTCAGCCTGCGCTATGGCGTGGGCGTGTTCGAGCCGGCCAACACCATTGCCTTGCGCTACAAACTGAGCAAAAAGGTCTACCTCGAAGCCGCCGGCGGCGTGGCCAGTTCGCTGGACATCTTCTACAAGCGGGACTTCTAAAACCCCCGTCTTCTCCCAAACCGAGTCGTTGCCATCGCGAGCAGGCGCGCTCCCACAGAGATCACACCGAACTCTGTGGGAGCGAGCCTGCTCGCGATGGGCGTGCTGCGGTCATCGATCCGAAGCAATTTTTTTCGTAAGCCATTTATCGACTAAATAGAAAGCTTCCTAACTATTGCGTTGACATTCGCTGCCTAGGCAGTAACATCTCGTCATACATTCTCTGCCTAGGCAGCTAATTGGTGGCCAGATGAAACACTTCACCCCAGACGAATTCCACACGTGCCATCTCGGCCTCCTGCTCGGGCGCGCTGCGCTGCTCAAGGACCGGATCATCGACACGCACATGGAGCCCCACGGCATCACCGCCGCGCAGTTCAAAGTGCTGATCATCATGGCCCAGTTCGGCGTCGATACCCCGGCCGAGCTGTGCCGTCACCTGTCGCTGGACAGCGGTTCGATGACTCGCATGCTCGATCGTCTGGAACAGAAAGGTTTCCTCGCCCGCCAACGTTCCGAAGCGGATCGCCGTCAGGTGCAACTGGTGCTCACCGAGCAAGGCCAGCAATTGACCGACCGTCTGCCGGAAATCGGCGCCGACGCCATGAATGAACTGGCTGGCGCGATCACCCCGGAAGAACTGAAAACCCTGGAGCAGATCCTCAAGAAAATCCTTGTGGCAGCCGGTGACTCGATCACCTTGCTGCGGGTAGGTGACAAATGAGCAGTAAAACGCTGCGTGCCGGCCTGAGCCTGGTGCTGGCGGCCATGACCCTGGCCGGTTGCGCCAGTTACAGCGGCCTGAACACCGAAGGCGTCAGCCTTGATGCGAAAAACCTCAAGGCCGGGCAATCCCTCAGCGGCGTGACTCTGTCGCCCGCGGCCTGGCCGAAAAGCGACTGGTGGAAAAGCCTCGGTGATCCGCAGCTCGATGGCCTGATCCGCGAAGCCCTGCACGACAGCCCCGACATGCAGATCGCCGACGCCCGCGCCCACCAGGCCAGCGCCGCCGCGTATGCCGCCGATGCCGCGCGGATGCCGACCCTCGATGCCAGCGCCGGAGTCAGCCGTTCGCGCCTGGCACGAGATCAAGACCCGAGCGGGCAGGGCGGTACGTATTCCACCTTGCGCAACATCGGCGCCAGTTTCAATTACAACTTCGACCTCTGGGGCGGTCAGCGGGATGCCTGGGAAGCTGCATTGGGCGAGGCCCGTGCGGCCGAAGTCGATCAGCAGGCCGCGCAATTGACCTTGTCCGCCGATGTCGCCCGCGCCTATAGCGACTTGGGGCAGGCGCACATCGTCTATGACCTGGCCAATGAAGACCTCAAGCGCACCAAACAAATGCTTGAACTGAGCCAGCGCCGCCTGAGCTCGGGGATCGACAGCCAATACCAGTTCCAGCAAACCGAAAGCCTGGAAGCCAGCTCCGAAGCGAGCCTGATCGACGCCGAAAAACGCCTGCAAAGCGCAAAAATCGCCTTGGCCGTGCTGCTCGGCAAAGGCCCGGATCGCGGCAATGAAATCGCCCGGCCGAAGATCCTGCAAGCCAGCACCGTGGCGTTGCCGTCGGTGTTGCCCGCCGAGTTGCTCGGTCGTCGTCCAGACCTGGTCGCCGCGCGCTGGCGGGTCGAGGCCGCGAGCAAGAACATCGCCGCCGGCAAGACCCAGTTCTACCCCAACCTCAACCTGAGCGCCGCGGCCGGTGCCGAGTCGTTGTTGGGGGATGCGATGTTTGGTTCGGCCAGCCGTTTCTTTAACGTTGCGCCGACTATCTCTGTGCCGATTTTCGACGGCGGCCGCTTGCGTGCCGACCTCGATTCCCGCGACGCCGATTACGACCTCGCGGTGGCGCAGTACAACAAAAGCCTGGTGAAAGCCTTGGGTGATGTCAGTGACACCATCAACCAGTTGCGCGACATCGGCCGGCAGATCGGGGCGCAGCAACACGCCACCGACATTGCCCAGGATTCATACAACACCGTGGTCCAGCGGTACGGTTCAGGCATCGGAAACTATCTGGACGTGCTCAGCATCGAGCAGCAATTGCTCCAGGCCCAGCGCCAGCTGGCCAACCTGAATGCCGAGCAGATCGACCTGTCGATCCAACTGATGCAGGCGCTGGGCGGCGGCTTCCAGGGCGAAACCCTGACCGCAGCCAACGCACTCCCAGCCACGCAGCACAATTAATTCAAGGTATTGGTCATGGCCACTGCAGAACACACACAAACCCCTGACAACGCTCCTGACACCAGCAACCCGCGCAAACGCAAAGTCATGCTGGTGGCGCTCGCGATCGTGGTGATCCTCGCCGGTGTCGCCGTCTGGGGTTATCACGAATTCTACGGGCGCTGGAATGAAAGCACCGACGACGCCTATGTGAACGGCAACGTGGTGGAAATCACCCCGCTGGTCACCGGCACTGTGGTCAGTATTGGCGCGGATGATGGCGACCTGGTCCATGAAGGCCAGGTGCTGATCAATTTCGACCCGAACGACGCCCAGGTCGGTCTGCAAAGTGCCCAGGCCAACCTGGCGCGCACCGTGCGTCAGGTGCGCGGCTTGTACAGCAACGTCGACGGCATGAAAGCCCAGGTCAACGCCCAGCAGGCGGAAGTGCAGAAGGCCCAGGACAACTTCAATCGCCGGAAAAACCTCGCCGCTGGCGGGGCGATTTCCCAGGAAGAGCTGTCCCACGCTCGCGACGACCTGACCTCAGCGCAAAACGCCCTGGCCAACGCCAGACAGCAACTGAAAACCACCAGCGCCTTGGTGGATGACACTGTGGTCTCGTCGCACCCGGACGTGATGGCGGCGGCCGCGCAATTGCGTCAGGCCTACTTGAACAATTCCCGCAGCACCTTGATCGCGCCGGTCAACGGGTACGTGGCCAAACGCTCGGTACAACTGGGCCAGCGCGTCCAGCCGGGCACGGCGCTGATGGCGGTCATTCCGCTGGATCAGCTGTGGATCGACGCCAACTTCAAGGAAACCCAGCTGCGTGACATGCGCATCGGCCAACCGGTGGATATCGAAGCCGACCTCTACGGCAGCGACGTGAAGTTCAGCGGCACCATCGACAGCCTCGGCGCCGGTACCGGCAGCGCGTTTGCCTTGCTGCCGGCGCAGAACGCCACCGGTAACTGGATCAAGATCGTGCAGCGGGTGCCGGTGCGGATTCACATCAACGCTGAAGAACTGGCCAAGCATCCATTGCGGGTCGGCCTGTCGACTCAGGTCGATGTGAACCTGCGCGATCAGAGCGGCCCGGTGCTGGCGCAACAGCCGCCGCAAAAGGCGTCCTTCAGCACCAACGTCTACGACCGTCAGTTGGCCGAGGCCGACGCGATGATCACTCAGTTGATCCACGACAACAGCGCTGCGGCCAGTAAAACCGTCCAGCGCTGATACCTCCCCTGTGGGAGCGAGCTTTTGTGGCGAGGGAGCTTGCTCCCGCTGGGTCGCGAAGCGGCCCCAAAAGCTCTGCGACTGCTTCGCAGCCGAGCGGGAGCAAGCTCCCTCGCCACAAAAGCTCGCTCCTACAGGTTCAGCGGCACCCTCTGAAAGGTGCCGCGCCTGCCCAGCTTCAAGGGATTCACGATGAGCAATAACGCGTCTTTCACGCCGCCCAGCCTGCTGCTCAGCACCATCGGCCTGTCGCTGGCGACTTTCATGCAGGTGCTCGACACCACCATCGCCAACGTTGCGCTGCCGACGATTTCCGGCAACCTGGGCGTGAGTTCGGAGCAGGGCACCTGGGTGATCACTTCGTTTGCGGTGAGCAATGCGATTGCGCTGCCGCTGACCGGTTGGCTCAGCCGCCGGTTTGGTGAGGTGAAGCTGTTTCTCTGGGCGACGATTCTGTTTGTGCTGGCCTCGTTTCTCTGCGGTATCTCGACCTCGATGCCCGAGCTGATTGGCTTCCGGGTGCTGCAAGGCCTGGTCGCCGGTCCGTTGTACCCGATGACCCAGACGCTGCTGATCGCGGTCTATCCGCCGGCCAGGCGCGGCATGGCCCTGGCATTGCTGGCGATGGTCACGGTGGTCGCGCCGATTGCCGGCCCGATCCTCGGCGGGTGGATTACCGACAGTTACAGCTGGCCGTGGATCTTCTTTATCAACGTGCCAATCGGCATCTTTGCGGTGATGGTGGTGCGCCAGCAACTCAAGGCGCGTCCGGTGGAAACCAGCCGCCAGCCGATGGACTACGTCGGGCTGATCACCTTGATCATCGGCGTCGGGGCGTTGCAGGTGATCCTCGACAAGGGCAATGACCTCGATTGGTTCGAGTCGAACTTCATCCTCATCGGCGCGGCGATTTCCGTGGTCGCACTGGCGGTGTTCGTGATCTGGGAAATGACCGACAAGCACCCGGTGGTCAATCTGCGGCTGTTTGCGTATCGCAACTTCCGCATCGGCACCATCGTGTTGGTGTTGGGTTACGCCGGGTTCTTTGGCATCAACCTGATCCTGCCGCAATGGCTGCAAACCCAGATGGGTTACACGGCAACGTGGGCGGGGCTGGCGGTGGCGCCAATCGGGATTCTGCCGGTGCTGATGTCACCGTTTGTCGGCAAGTACGCGCACAAGTTCGACCTGCGGCTGCTGGCCGGACTGGCGTTCCTGGCGATTGGCCTGAGCTGCTTCATGCGCGCCGGGTTTACCAACGAAGTGGACTTCCAGCACATCGCGCTGGTGCAATTGTTCATGGGCATTGGCGTGGCGCTGTTCTTCATGCCGACCTTGAGCATTCTGATGTCCGACTTGCCACCGAGCCAGATCGCCGATGGCGCGGGCCTGGCAACGTTCCTGCGGACCTTGGGCGGCAGTTTTGCGGCGTCGCTGACCACGTGGATCTGGATTCGTCGGGCGGATCAGCATCATGCCTATATGAGCGAAAGCATCAGCACTTATGAGCCGGCGACCCGCGAGGCACTGAATGCCCTGGGCGGGCCGAGCAACCCGGCGTATGCGCAGCTGGATCATGTGCTGACCAGTCAGGCGTACATGCTCTCCACCGTGGATTACTTCACGTTGCTGGGTTGGGCATTCATGGCCTTGATCGTGATCGTATGGCTGGCGAAACCGCCGTTTGCGGCGAAGGCGGGGCCGGCGGCCTCCGGCCACTAAGCCAAACATATTCCCCTGTGGGAGCGAGCCTGCTCGCGATAGCGTCCTGTCAGTCAACATCTATCTCAACTGACACACCGCCATCGCGAGCAGGCTCACTCCCACAGGGTATTTTCGGCGACACAGGATTTGCGTCTCATGAAGATCAAAAATGTGGGAGTGAGCCTGCTCGCGAAAGCGGTGGGTCATTCAATAAAAGTGTTGAATGTGAATCCGCCATCGCGAGCAGGCTCACTCCCACAGGGTATTGTCGGCGACACAGGATTTGCGTCTCATGAAGATCAAAAATGTGGGAGCGAGCCTGCTCGCGATAGCGTCCTGTCAGTCAACATCTATCTCAACTGACACACCGCCATCGCGAGCAGGCTCGCTCCCACAGGGTATTGTCGGCGACACATAATTTGCGTCTCATGAAGATCAAAAATGTGGGAGTGAGCCTGCTCGCGATAGCGTCCTGTCAGTCAACATCTATCTCAACTGACACACCGCCTTCGCGAGCAGGCTCACTCCCACAGGGTATTGTCGGCGACACAGAATTTGCGTCTCATGAAGATCAAAAATGTGGGAGCGAGCCTGCTCGCGAAAGCGTCCTGTCAGTCAACATCTATCTCAACTGACCCACCGCCATCGCGAGCAGGCTCGCTCCCACCGGGTATTGTCGGCGACACATAATTTGCGTCTCATGAAGATCAAAAATGTGGGAGCGAGCCTGCTCGCGAAAGCGTCCTGTCAGTCAACATCTATCTCAACTGACACACCGCCATCGCGAGCAGGCTCGCTCCCACAGGGTATGGTCGGCGACACAGAATTTGCGTCTCATGAAGATCAAAAATGTGGGAGCGAGCCTGCTCGCGATAGCGTCCTGTCAGTCAACATCTATCTCAACTGACACACCGCCATCGCGAGCAGGCTCACTCCCACAGGGTATTGTCGGCGACACAGAATTTGCGTCTCATGAAGATCAAAAATGTAGGAGCGAGCCTGCTCGCGAAAGCGTCCTGTCAGTCAACATCTATCTCAACTGACACACCGCCATCGCGAGCAGGCTCGCTCCCACAGGGTATTGTCGGCGACACAGGATTTGCGTCTCATGAAGATCAAAAATGTAGGAGTGAGCCTGCTCGCGATAGCGTCCTCTCAGTCAACATCTATCTCAGCTGACACACCGCCTTCGCGAGCAGGCTCGCTCCCACAATGGGGTCTGTGGTGGCCTTTTAGTTCGTGGGGGCTGCGAGTTGTGGCGGCGGGGCGAAGTCGAAGGGGGCGAGGGCAAACCCTTGCTCATCCACTTGCAACGCCCAGCCCTGACGGTCCCAATCCCCCAGCACAATGCGCTTGGCCGCTTGCTCGCCAATCTGCAACTTGTGGATGGCCGGGCGATGGGTGTGCCCATGGATCAAGGTTTTTACGCCAAATTCCTGCATGATCCGCGGCACTTCGTCCGGCGTGACATCGACGATGTCATTGGCCTTCATCCGCGTCTGCGCCCGGCTTTCACTGCGCAGTTTGCGCGCCAGTTTATGCCGCGTGCGCAACGGCAGGTGCCGCAGGATGAACAGGGTGATCGGGTTGCGCAGGTAGCGACGCAGCTTCATATAAGCTTCGTCGCGGGTGCAGAGGCTGTCGCCGTGCATCAAAAGCACCGGCTCGCCGTTGAACTGCACGACACTCGGGTCCTTCAGCAACGTGCAGCCGGCCTGTTGGCAGAAGGCCTGGCCGAGCATGAAGTCGCGATTGCCGTGCATCAGAAATATGGCCGTGCCGCTGTCGCTAAGGGTGCGCAGGGCCTGGCAGATGGAACGCTGGAACGGCGTCATGGCATCGTCGCCAATCCACGCCTCGAAAAAGTCGCCCAGAATGTACAACGCACTCGCCGAGCGGGCGCGTCCGGCGAGCAAATCCAGAAACGCCCGGGTGATGTCCGGGCGCTCCTCTTCCAGATGCAAGTCTGAAATCAGCAGTATCACGCTTCGATGATCTCGGCTTTCTCGATGATCACGTCTTCTGCTGGCACGTCCTGGTGGCCGGATTTCATGGTGGTGGAAACACCTTTGATCTTGTCGACAACGTCGGTGCCTTCAACGACTTTGGCGAATACTGCGTAGCCCCAGCCCTGAGTGGTTTTGGCGCTGTGGTTCAGGAAGCTGTTGTCAGCCACGTTGATGAAGAACTGGGCGGATGCCGAATGCGGCTCCATGGTGCGGGCCATGGCGACGGTGTACTTGTCGTTCGGCAGGCCGTTGTCGGCTTCGTTCTGGATGCTTGGGCGCTTGTCTTTCTTTTCTTTCATGCCTGGCTCGAAACCGCCGCCCTGGATCATGAAGTTACCGATGACGCGGTGGAAAACGGTGTTTTCGTAGTGACCGGCTTTGACGTACTCGATGAAGTTGGCAACGGTCAGCGGTGCCTTTTCAGCGTTCAGTTCCAGGACGATGTCGCCATGGTTGGTGGTCAGTTTGACTTTGGTCATGATTACTACTCATTCAATGAATTCGTGGGTTTCGGGGCATTTAAGCCCTCAACCGGTCCGGCCAATGTCGGCCAAGGTGCGCAGTTTAGCGTGCCGGGCGCGAATTTCGAGGCTGTTTTTCATTTGCATCCGATTAAATGCAGCCGTTTTCGGGCCTGCTCTGTCAGCGACTTGACGGCATCGGCTATGATAAGCCCCTTTGTTTTAACAGCCGCTTTGATTTGGCCAACTGGCCGCGCACTTGTACGTTCAAGGATCCTATGAGCAAGCCCACTGTCGACCCTACCTCGAATTCCAAGACCGGCCCTGCCGTGCCGGTCAATTTCCTGCGCCCGATCATCCAGGCGGACCTGGACTCGGGTAAGCACACGCAGATCGTCACCCGTTTCCCGCCTGAGCCCAACGGCTACCTGCACATCGGTCACGCCAAGTCGATTTGCGTGAACTTCGGCCTGGCCCAGGAATTTGGCGGCGTCACGCACCTGCGTTTCGACGACACCAACCCGGCCAAGGAAGACCAGGAATACATCGACGCGATTGAAAGCGACGTCAAATGGCTGGGCTTTGAATGGTCCGGCGAAGTGCGCTATGCCTCGCAGTATTTCGACCAGTTGCACGACTGGGCCGTCGAGCTGATCAAGGCCGGCAAGGCCTACGTCGATGACCTGAGCCCTGAACAGGCCAAGGAATACCGCGGCACCCTGACCGAACCGGGCAAGAACAGCCCGTTCCGTGATCGCTCCGTGGAAGAAAACCTCGACTGGTTCGCCCGCATGCGTGCCGGCGAATTCCCGGACGGCGCACGCGTGCTGCGGGCCAAGATCGACATGGCCTCGCCGAACATGAACCTGCGCGACCCGATCATGTACCGCATCCGTCACGCCCATCATCACCAGACCGGCGACAAGTGGTGCATCTACCCGAACTATGACTTCACCCATGGTCAGTCGGACGCCATCGAAGGCATCACTCACTCGATCTGCACCCTGGAGTTCGAAAGCCACCGTCCGCTGTACGAGTGGTTCCTCGAGAACCTGCCGGTCCCGGCAAAACCGCGCCAGTACGAGTTCAGCCGTCTGAACCTGAACTACACCATCACCAGCAAGCGCAAGCTCAAGCAACTGGTCGATGAAAAGCACGTCTTCGGTTGGGACGATCCGCGCATGTCCACGCTGTCGGGCTTCCGTCGCCGTGGCTACACGCCGAAATCGATCCGCAACTTCTGCGAAATGGTCGGCACCAACCGTTCCGACGGCGTGGTCGACTTCGGCATGCTCGAATTCAGCATCCGTGACGACCTCGACCACAGCGCCCCGCGCGCCATGTGCGTGTTGCGTCCGCTGAAAGTCGTGATCACCAACTACCCGGAAGGCCAGGTCGAGAACCTCGAACTGCCGTGCCACCCGAAAGAAGACATGGGCATGCGCGTTCTGCCGTTCGCCCGTGAGATCTACATCGACCGTGAAGATTTCATGGAAGAGCCGCCGAAAGGCTACAAGCGCCTGGAGCCGAACGGCGAAGTGCGTCTGCGCGGCAGCTACGTGATCCGCGCCGACGAAGCGATCAAGGACGCCGAGGGCAACATCGTCGAACTGCGTTGCTCCTACGACCCGGAAACACTGGGCAAGAACCCTGAAGGCCGCAAGGTCAAAGGCGTGGTGCACTGGGTGCCGGCCGCGGCCAGCGTCGAGTGCGAAGTGCGCCTGTACGATCGCCTGTTCCGCTCTGCGAACCCTGAGAAGGCCGAAGACAGCGCCAGTTTCCTGGACAACATCAACCCTGACTCGCTGCAAGTCCTCACCGGTTGTCGTGCTGAACCCTCGCTGGGCAATGCACAGCCGGAAGACCGTTTCCAGTTCGAGCGCGAAGGTTACTTCTGCGCGGATATCAAGGACTCGAAACCAGGTGCTCCGGTATTCAACCGTACCGTGACCTTGCGTGATTCGTGGGGCCAGTGATTCAAGGAAACTAAAGTGCTTACGATCTACAACACGCTCACCAAGAGCAAAGAAGTCTTCAAGCCGCTGGATGGCAACAATGTGCGCATGTACGTCTGCGGGATGACCGTGTACGACTACTGCCACATTGGCCATGGCCGCAGCATGGTCGCGTTCGACCTGGTGACCCGCTGGTTGCGGTTCAGCGGTTATAACCTGACGTATGTGCGCAACATCACCGACATTGAAGACAAGATCATCAATCGGGCCAAGGAGAACGGCGAACCGTTCGACGTGCTGACCGAACGCATGATCACCGCGATGCATGAGGACGAGGCGCGCCTCAATATCCTCAAGCCGGACATGGAGCCGCGGGCCACCGATCACATCGCTGGCATGCAGACCATGATCCAGACCCTGATCGACAAGGGTTACGCCTACGCACCGGGCAACGGCGACGTGTACTACCGCGTCGCCAAGTTCATGGGCTACGGCAAGCTGTCGCGCAAGAAAATCGAAGACCTGCGCATCGGCGCGCGGATCGAAGTCGACGAGTCCAAGCAGGACCCGCTGGACTTCGTGCTGTGGAAAGGCGCCAAGCCGGGCGAGCCTAGCTGGCCTTCGCCGTGGGGCGACGGGCGTCCGGGCTGGCACATTGAGTGCTCGGTGATGTCGACCTGCTGCCTCGGCGAGACCTTCGACATTCATGGCGGCGGTAGCGACCTCGAGTTCCCGCACCACGAAAACGAAATCGCCCAGAGCGAAGCGGCCACCGGCAAGACCTACGCCAACGCGTGGATGCATTGCGGCATGATTCGCATCAATGGCGAGAAGATGTCCAAGTCCTTGAACAACTTCTTCACCATTCGCGACGTGCTGGAAAAGTACCACCCGGAAGTCGTGCGTTACCTGCTGGTGTCGAGCCACTACCGCAGCGCGATCAACTATTCGGAAGACAACCTCAAGGACGCCAAAGGTGCCCTCGAGCGTTTCTACCATGCGTTGAAAGGCCTGCCGAGCGTGGCGCCGGCTGGCGGCGAAGCCTTCGTCGAGCGTTTCACCCAGGTGATGAACGACGACTTCGGCACGCCGGAAGCCTGCGCGGTGCTGTTCGAGATGGTTCGCGAGATCAACCGTCTGCGCGAGAGCGATCTCAATGCGGCGGCAGGTTTGGCGGCGCGCTTGAAGGAACTGGCCAGCGTGCTGGGCGTGCTGCAGCTTGAGGCCGATGACTTCTTGCAGGCCGGCGCTGAAGGGCGCGTGGATGCGGCTGAGGTTGATGCGCTGATTCAGGCGCGTTTGACTGCCCGTGCCAACAAGGACTGGGCTGAGTCCGACCGTATCCGCGACCAGTTGACCGCGATGGGCGTGGTACTGGAAGACGGGAAGGGCGGCACGACCTGGCGGTTGGCTGACTGACTGCTTCGAATGCCGCAAAACAAAACCCGCCTTGTGCGGGTTTTTGTTTTTGGGCAGTCCGCGAGGTTATGTAGTGTTTGATCTGGCGCCTTCGCGGGCAAGCCTCGCTCCTACAAGGTCGCGTCGTACACAAATTTGGCGAGCGACGCGCCCCTGTAGGAGCGAGGCTTGCCCGCGAAGGGTCTCCAGCCGGCCCCAGCCACGAGTGCTCACTCGTCAATCAGCCTGGCGCAACCGCTTGTAAAGAGTATTGCGGCTCACTCCAAGACGCCGGGCAAGGTGCGAAATATTCCCCCAGCCGCCTGCAACAACCGGTTCAAATCCTCGGCATCATTCAAATCCACCGCCAGCGGTTCCGGCGAATCCACCGGCTCCATCTCCAGATCGACAAAAAAATCATCCGGCAAATGCTCCGGCCGCACCGGTTGTTCTTCGGCCATGGCCAGCGCCACCTGCATCACGCTGCTGACCTGCCTTAAATTCCCCGGCCACGGATGACGGCCGAACAACTCCATCACCTCACGGCTCAACCCGGCCCACTGCGATGGCTCGCGATGCTGTTCCCACAAGCGCTTGAACAGCGCCTGTTTGTCTGTGCGTTCCCGTAACGGCGGCAATTCCAGGGTCAAACCGCCGATTCGGTAATAAAGGTCCTCGCGAAACCGCCCGAGCTGCACTTGCTCGCGCAACGAACGGTTGGTCGCGGAAATGATGCGGATGTCCACCGGGAACAACTCGCTGCTGCCCACCGGTTGCACGCACCGTTCCTGCAAGACCCTTAGAAGGCGAGCTTGTGTCGGCAATGGCATGTCACCGATTTCATCAAGGAACAGGGTGCCTTTGTCAGCCTTGCGGATCAGTCCGATGCTGCCTTTCTGATTGGCGCCGGTGAACGCGCCTTTCTCGTAGCCAAACAGCTCGGACTCCACCAGTTCGGCGGGGATCGCTGCACAGTTGACGGCAATGAACGGTTGTTTGCTTCGCGAACTGGCCTGATGCAGCGCTTTGACGAAGACCTCCTTGCCGACCCCGGTTTCACCGTGGATCAATAGCGGAATATCTTTTTCCAGCAAGCGCTCGGCCTGGCGCACGGCTTTTTCCACGCGACTGTCGCCGAAATGCAAGGTGCTGAGGCTGATTGCGGCGGGCATGGTCGCCGCCGGTTCCGCGCTCTTGGCCTCAGAAAACAGTCGAGCCTGAATCGACACCTGTTTCGGCCGCTTCAACAAGCATTGAAAACGGTTGCGCCCGGAGGCTTGCAACGCAAAAGGCAGGCCTTCCGGCTGGTTCAGCAGTTCCAGCAGCGACACCTTGAACAGGCTCTCGACACTGACCCGTGACAGGCTGATGCCCAGCAGATTGTCAGCCCGGCGGTTAGCCGACAGCACCTGGCCGGTTTCATCGAAGATCAGCAAACCGGCCCATTGGCTGTCGAGGTTGTTCAGCCCGGTGTTGAAGGTCAGTTGAAAATGCTGGCCGTGAAAGAGGTTGAGGATCAGCCGGTTTTCCACGGTCTGGCTCATCATCTTGACCATGCCAAGGGTGTGGGACGGCGGCAGGTAGCTGTCGCTGGACACGTCCAGCACCGCGATCACCTTGCGCTCGGCATCGAAAATCGGCGCGGCGGAACCGGTCATGAAGCGGTTGGCTTTCAGGAAGTGTTCATCGTGTTCGATATGCACGGCCTGCTCGCAGGCGAGGGCGGTGCCGATGGCGTTGGTGCCGCTGCAACGCTCCATCCAACTGGCCCCGGCGCTAAAGCCGCGGGTCAGGCTCGGCTCGATGAAGCGCTGGGTGCCCCAGGACGTCAGCACCTGGCCCTGATTGTCGGCGAGCATGATCAGGCAGTTGGAATTGCTCAGGATGTTTTCGTAATACGGCAGGACTTCCTGGTGCGTGGTCTGCACCAGCGAATGCTGGCTTTCCAGCAACTGGGCGATGCCATCGGCAGGCAACTGATCGAACGCCGGTGCGCTTTGATGATTGAGGCCGAACGCGCGGCAACGGGACCAGGAGTCCTGGATGATGGTGTCGTGGGACAAAACGGGGGCAGGTGCGGCCATGACAGTCAGCCTCTGAATAACGTTTTTATTGTTGTTATAGGTATTCCCTTGTGGGAGCGAGCCTGCTCGCGATAGCGGTGGGTCAGTCAATACTGATGTCGACTGATCCACCGCTATCGTGAGCAGGCTCGCTCCCACAGGTTTTTGCTCGCGGGAAGGCAAAAAGCATCCGTAGAGTGTTGTTCACTATTGTTCATTGTCAACGGCTGGATTGTTCAATTGTTCAGTCGCCGTTGTTCATTTCTGTTCAGCAACGAACGTTGATTTGCCCTCACTTCAAACATTTTCAAAGCAGATCAATAGCTTGCATTTTCTGGCATGAAACTCGCTCTACAGCCTGGGTCGCTTGACTCCAAATAATAAAAAGGCCGAGCCATGTCATTAACCCTGGAGCACGTCAGCCGTACCGTCGAGGGCCAGACCTGGATCGACGATGCGTGCCTGAGTTTCGAACCCGGATCCTTCAACGTTTTGCTCGGGCGCACGCTGTCCGGCAAGACCAGTCTGATGCGCCTGATGGCGGGCCTGGACAAGCCCGACAGCGGCCGGATCCTGATGAACGGTGTCGATGTCACACAACGCCCGGTGCGTTTGCGCAACGTGTCGATGGTCTATCAGCAGTTCATCAACTACCCGACCATGACCGTCTTCGACAACATCGCTTCGCCATTGCGCCAGGGCGGTGTCTCCAACGAGTTGATCCAGAGCAAAGTGCTGGAAACCGCGAAGATGCTGCGCATCGAGAAATTCCTCAAGCGCTATCCGCTGGAGCTTTCTGGCGGCCAACAGCAGCGCACCGCGATGGCCCGGGCGTTGGTCAAGGATGCCGAGCTGATTCTGTTCGACGAGCCGCTGGTGAACCTCGACTACAAGTTGCGCGAAGAACTGCGCCAGGAAATGCGCGAGCTGTTCAAGGCCCGGCACACCATCGCCATCTACGCCACCACCGAACCCAACGAAGCACTGGCCCTTGGCGGCACCACCACCATTCTTCACGAAGGCCGGGTGGTCCAGAGCGGTAAATCCTCCGAGGTCTATCACCAGCCAAAAACCGTGCTGGCTGCCGAATTGTTCTCCGAGCCGCCGATCAACCTGATGCCGGGACGGATTGCCGGTAACGAAGTGAGCTTCGCCAATTTTGTGCACTTCCCGTTGAACGTCGATTTGCGCCCGGTGGGCGAGGGCGAGTTCCGTTTTGGCGTGCGCCCAAGCCATATCTCACTGGTGCCGAGCAACGACGATGACCTCGAACTCGCGGTGACCGTCGAGGTCGCCGAGATCAGCGGTTCGGAAACCTTCCTGCACGTGCGCAACGAGCATTTCCTGCTGGTGCTGCACTTGCCCGGCGTCCACGAATACGACGTCGATGCGCCGATCCGCATCTATATCCCGACCCATAAACTGTTTGTATTCGATGCGCAGGGGCGGCTGGTCCAGGCGCCCGGTCGCCGTATCGCGAGGGTTGCCTGATGGCCGAAATCCGTTTGCAGAACCTCGCCCACAGCTACACCAGCACGCCGACCGGCCCCGAGGATTACGCGATCCGCGAGATGGACCACGTCTGGGAACAGGGCGGTGCTTATGCCTTGCTCGGGCCTTCGGGCTGCGGCAAGTCGACGCTGCTCAACATCATTTCCGGGTTGCTCAGCCCGTCTCAGGGCCAAGTGCTGTTCGACAGCAAAGTGGTCAACGACTTGACCCCCGAGAAGCGCAACATCGCCCAGGTTTTCCAGTTTCCGGTGGTCTACGACACCATGACGGTGTTCGACAACCTGGCCTTCCCCCTGCGCAATCAGGGCATGGCCGAGGCGAAAATTCACAGCAAGGTGCAGGAAATTGCCGAGGTCCTTGACCTCCAGGCGCTGTTGAGCAAAAAGGCGCGCAACCTCACCGCCGACGAAAAACAGAAAGTCTCGATGGGCCGTGGACTGGTCCGCGACGACGTTTCGGCCATCCTCTTTGATGAACCGCTGACGGTAATCGACCCGCACCTGAAGTGGAAACTGCGGCGCAAGCTCAAGCAGATCCACGAGCAGTTCAACATCACCATGGTCTACGTCACCCACGATCAACTCGAAGCGTCGACCTTCGCCGACAAGATCGCGGTGATGTACGGCGGCCAGATCGTGCAATTCGGCACCCCGCGGGAATTGTTCGAGCGGCCGACCCACACCTTTGTCGGCTATTTCATTGGCAGCCCGGGGATGAACCTGATCGAGGTGCAGCCACAACCGGGCGGCGTCGGTTTTGCTTCGACGCATCTGCCTTTATCCGACGCACAACAGAAACGTATCGCCGAGTCCGAGTGGAAAACCCTGAAGGTCGGCATCCGTCCGGAGTTCGTGCACGTGTGGGATGAGCCGTTCGATGACGCGATGCAGGCACAAGTCGTACATGTCGAAGACCTCGGCACCTACAAGATCATGACCCTGAACCTCGACGGCGCGCCGTTGAAAGTGCGCCTGGCCGAAGACAAACCGGTACCGGAGGGCACGGCCTGGATCAGCTTCCCGGCGCAGTGGTTGATGGTCTATGCGGACGATTTCCTTCTGGAGGTGCAGCCATGAACAAGGTGCAGAACAACAAGGCCTGGTGGCTGGTCCTGCCGGTGTTTCTGCTGGTGGCGTTCAGTGCGGTGATCCCGATGATGACCGTGGTCAACTACTCGGTGCAGGACATCTTCGACCAGTCCAGTCGCTACTTCGTCGGTGCCGACTGGTACAAACAGGTGCTGCTTGATCCGCGCCTGCACGACTCGCTGCTGCGGCAATTCATCTATTCCGGCTGCGTGCTGCTGATCGAAATCCCGTTGGGCATCGCCATCGCCCTGACCATGCCGACCAAGGGCCGCTGGTCATCGCTGGTGCTGATCATTCTGGCGATTCCGCTGCTGATCCCGTGGAACGTGGTCGGCACCATCTGGCAGATTTTCGGTCGGGCCGACATCGGTCTGCTCGGTGCCAGCCTCAAGGCCATGGGCATCAACTACAACTATGCGGCGAACACCATGGACGCCTGGGTCACGGTGCTGGTGATGGACGTCTGGCACTGGACGTCGCTGGTGGCGCTGTTGTGTTTCTCCGGGTTGCGGGCAATTCCGGACGTGTACTACCAGGCGGCGCGGATTGATCGGGCCTCGGCCTGGGCAGTTTTCCGACATATCCAGTTGCCCAAGCTCAAGAGCGTGCTGTTGATCGCCGTGATGCTGCGGTTCATGGACAGTTTCATGATTTACACCGAGCCCTTCGTCCTCACGGGCGGTGGTCCGGGGAATGCCACGACCTTCCTGAGTCAGACGTTGACCCAGATGGCCGTAGGGCAATTCGACCTCGGCCCGGCGGCGGCTTTCTCGCTGGTGTACTTCCTGATCATTCTGTTGGTGTCCTGGCTGTTTTACACCGCCATGACTCACTCTGACGCCAACCGCTGAGGTCTGCCATGAGTAAAAGAAAGCTCATTCCACTGCTGATCTACATCCTGTTCCTGCTGGTGCCGATTTACTGGCTGCTGAACATGTCCTTCAAGAGCAACACCGAAATCCTCGGCGGTCTGACGCTGTTTCCCCAGGATTTCACCTTCGCCAACTACAAGGTGATCTTCACCGATCCGAGCTGGTACAACGGCTACCTCAACTCGCTGTACTACGTGAGCCTGAACACGATCATTTCCCTGAGCGTGGCGTTGCCAGCGGCTTACGCGTTCTCGCGCTACCGCTTTCTCGGTGACAAGCACCTGTTTTTCTGGCTGCTGACCAACCGCATGGCGCCGCCGGCGGTGTTCCTGTTGCCGTTCTTCCAGCTGTATTCCTCGATTGGTCTGTTCGACACGCACATAGCCGTGGCGCTGGCTCATTGCCTGTTCAACGTGCCGTTGGCGGTCTGGATTCTGGAAGGCTTCATGTCCGGCGTTCCGAAAGAAATCGACGAGACCGCCTACATTGACGGCTACAGTTTCCCCAAGTTCTTCGTGAAGATTTTCGTCCCGCTGATTGGTTCCGGGATCGGCGTCACGGCGTTCTTCTGCTTTATGTTTTCCTGGGTCGAACTGCTGCTGGCGCGAACGCTGACATCGGTGAATGCCAAACCGATCGCGGCGGTGATGACCCGCACGGTCTCGGCGTCGGGTATCGACTGGGGCGTGCTGGCAGCGGCGGGGGTGTTGACCATTCTGCCGGGCATGCTGGTGATCTGGTTTGTTCGCAACCACGTGGCCAAGGGCTTTGCCCTGGGCCGGGTCTGAGGAGCTGATGATGGAATGGATGAGCTGGACGGTCCCCACTGCGGCGTTCTTCATTGTCATTGGCCTGATTCTGACGGGCATGACGACCTGGGAATTACGTTCGCCGAGTGTCCCTCGGCGTGGTTTCTTGCCGATTGCCACTACCCGTGGCGATCGGCTGTTTATCGGTCTTCTCGGCAGCGCCTACCTGCATTTGCTGGTAATCGGCGTCACCGACTGGAGCATCTGGGTTGCGTTCGCGTTGTCCCTGGTGTGGCTGTTGGCTGTGATGCGTTGGGGCTAGTCGAAATCGATCGGCAATGTTGCTCCGAAAACCAAACAGGAGGTCTCTATGTTCGACAAAAACAATAAGCTGCGACATAGCATTTCATTGGCAGCCATGCTGGCACTCAGCGGTCTGAGCGCTTCGGCCTGGGCCGATGCCTACGAAGACGCCGCGAAGAAATGGATTGGCAGCGAGTTCAAGCCGTCCACCCTTACTCCAGAGCAGCAGCTCGAAGAGCTGAAGTGGTTCATCAAGGCCGCCGAGCCGTTTCGCGGGATGAGCATCAAGGTGGTTTCGGAAACCATCGCGACCCACGAATATGAATCCAAAACCCTGGCCAAGGCCTTCACCGAAATCACCGGGATCAAGCTGACCCACGACTTGCTGCAAGAAGGCGACGTGGTGGAAAAGCTGCAAACCCAGATGCAGTCGGACAAAAACATCTATGACGGTTGGGTCAACGACTCGGACCTGATCGGTACGCACTTTCGCTACGGCAAGACCGAATCGATCACCGACCTGATGGCCAACGAAGGCAAGAACTTCACCTCGCCGACCCTGGACCTCAAGGACTTTATCGGCATTTCGTTCACCACTGCACCGGACGGCAAGATCTATCAATTGCCTGACCAACAGTTCGCCAACCTGTACTGGTTTCGCGCCGACTGGTTCGAGCGGGCGGATTTGAAAGCGAAATTCAAAGAAAAATACGGTTATGAACTGGGCGTTCCGGTGAACTGGTCAGCCTATGAAGACATCGCCAAGTTCTTCAGCGAAGACGTCAAGGAAATCGACGGCAAGCGCGTCTACGGGCACATGGACTACGGCAAGAAAGACCCGTCCCTCGGCTGGCGCTTCACCGATGCCTGGTTCTCCATGGCCGGTGCCGGCGACAAAGGCATTCCCAATGGCTTGCCGGTGGACGAGTGGGGCATCCGCGTCGAGGATTGCCACCCGGTCGGATCCAGCGTGACCCGTGGTGGCGATACCAACGGCCCGGCGGCGGTCTACGCGACGCAGAAATACGTCGACTGGCTCAAGGCCTACGCGCCACCGGAAGCAGCGGGCATGACCTTCTCCGAATCCGGCCCGGTGCCGTCCCAAGGCAACATCGCCCAACAGATCTTCTGGTACACCGCGTTCACCGCCGACATGACCAAACCGGGCCTGCCGGTGATGAACGCCGATGGCACGCCGAAATGGCGCATGGCGCCATCACCGCGCGGACCGTACTGGGAAGAGGGCATGAAGCTCGGTTATCAGGACGTGGGTTCGTGGACGTTCATGAAGTCCACGCCTGAGAAGCAGAAACTGGCGGCCTGGCTTTATGCGCAATTCGTCACGTCGAAAACCGTGTCGCTGAAGAAAACCATCATCGGCCTGACGCCGATTCGCGAGTCGGACATCAACTCGCAAGCCATGACCGACCTGGCACCGAAACTCGGTGGTCTGGTCGAGTTCTATCGCAGCCCGGCCCGCGTGCAATGGACCCCGACCGGGACCAACGTGCCGGACTATCCACGTCTGGCTCAACTGTGGTGGAGCCACATCGCGGAAGCGGCCAGCGGCGAGAAGACTCCGCAACAGGCGCTGGATGGCCTGGCCAAGGATCAGGACGCGATCATGGCGCGTCTGGAACGCTCGAAGGCTCAAGCCACCTGCGCACCGAAAATGAATCCGGAGCGCGATGCTCAGTACTGGTTCGATCAGCCGGGTGCACCGAAGCCGAAACTGGCGAACGAGAAGCCCAAGGGTGAAACCGTGAGTTATGCCGAACTGCTGAAATCGTGGGAGGCGGCGCGTAAATAAATAGCTCGATCGTGTGAAGCAGAACGGCACCGAGAGGTGCCGTTTTCTTTAGCGTCTGATCCATTGCCATCGCGAGCAGGCTCACGCCCACAATGAGATGCGGTGTTCACAGCCTGTGTGACCGGCTCAGCGCTCCACCCCGTCAACCGCAGGAAATCCCAACCGAAACACCGTCATCGCACCCGGCAAGCTCTTCACCTCGGCCACACCCTGATGAAGGCTCATGATCGACCGCACTATCGCCAACCCCAGCCCGGTGCTGCCCTGTGAACGCGAGCGGCTGCTATCGACTCGGTAGAACCGATCAAACAGGTGCGGCAGATGCTGTGCCTCAATCCCCGCGCCCGGGTTGCTGACCAGCAACGAAACCTGGGTCGCGCCGCGCTCAATCAGCAGCGTCACGGTTTTCCCGACCGGGCAGTGGCGTAGCGCGTTGGACAGCAAATTCGAGATCGCCCGTTGAATCATCAACCGGTCACCCATCACCCGCGCACGGCCGACCACGTTCAAATGGATCTGCTTGTCCTGCGCCGACAGGAAGAACATCTCGGCGACTTTCCAGGCTTCTTCTTCCAGGGCAACCGACTCGAACGGCACGAGTGCCGACGGGTGACTGACCTGTGCCAGAAACAGCATGTCCGAGACGATCCGCGCCACGCGCTCCAGTTCTTCAGTGCAGCACACCAGCACATCCTTGTACTCATCCACGCTGCGTTCGCGAGACAACGTCACCTGCGCCTTGCCCATCAAATTGTTGATCGGCGTGCGCAGCTCATGCGCCAGATCATCGGAGAACTGTGACAGCTGCTGCACACCGGTATCGAGGCGATGCAGCATGAAGTTGATGCCCTGCGCCAACTCACTCAGCTCCTGGGGCATATTCACCACCGACAGCCGATGATCCAGATCCTGAGTCGAGACCATCGCCGCCACTTTGCGAAACTCGCGCATCGGCGCCAGACCACGCTGCACCGCACCCCAGGCACTCAGTCCGATAAAGATCAGCAGCAACGGCAAGGCAATCAGGGTCGAGCGCAGGTAGGCGCTGAGCAAGGCCTCATTGTGGGCGTTGTCCATCGATAACAGCACCGGGACACGGGTGCCGTCCTTGAGGCTGATCAGCCTGGACGCCGTGAGGAATTTCGCCCCCTCGGCGTCAGTGCTGGTGGCGTAGGCCAACTCGTCGCTGACGGCCCGCACCACCTTCAATTCAAGTCGTGGATCGGCCATGCCGGTGCCGGACTTGAGCAGTTGCGTGCGCAGGTTGCTGCGGTCGTAAATCGTTAGTGTGAGGTTGTCATGGCCCATGACCTGATCGAGCAGAATGTGCGGTTTCGCACTGATTTCGCCGGTGTCGGTGTACAGCGACAGGCTGTGTTCGACCTGCTCCATCTTCTTCTCCAGACCGTCCCTGGATAACGCGTTCAGCTCATGGGTCAGTGCGAAATACGCCAGGATCGCCAGGGACACCACCAGCAGCGCGCCGAGAATACTGACCGTCAGCCCCAGCCGCATCGACAGGCTGGCCGGCTTCATTCCCGCGACTCCAGCACGTAACCGACACCGCGCAGGGTGTGGATCAACTTGTTGTCGAACGGGTCATCGATCTTTGCCCGCAAACGCCTGATCGACACTTCGACCACGTTGGTGTCGCAGTCGAAGTTCATGTCCCACACCAGCGAAATGATCTGCGTGCGTGTCAGCACCTCGCCGGACTGGCGCATCAACAGATGCAGCAGGGCGAACTCCTTGGTGGTCAGGTCGATGCGTTGCTTGCCACGAAACGCACGATGACGGCAGGGGTCGAGTTCCAGATCGGCGACTTTCAGTACCTGTGGCAGCGGGATGTTCTCGCTGCGGCGCATCAGGGTGCGCACCCGTGCGAGAAGTTCGGGAAACTCGAACGGCTTGACCAGATAATCATCCGCGCCCAGATCGAGGCCACGAATCTTGTCCGCCAGACGCCCGCGCGCCGTGAGCATCATCACCCGGGTGGAGTGAGTGCGGCGCAGTTGTTCCAGTACGTCCCAGCCGTCCAGTTCCGGCAGATTCACGTCGAGAATAATCAGGTCATAGGCCTGCTGTTGCGCCAGATGCAGTCCATCCGCGCCGGTGGCCGCGTGGTCAACGATATAACCACTTTCGGTCAAACCCTGATGCAAGTATTCGGCAGTTTTAAGCTCGTCCTCGACGACAAGGATTCGCATGATCTTTCACCACTTTTATTTAAGGGATATTTAATTAAGTTGAGCGGGAAGTTGTTGTTTTTGTAGAGGGTCCGAATGAGTTTCGATCACTGAATGGCGGATACGGTAAAGGCTGTAGTGGCTACAGGGTCAACGTCTGAAGCCTTTAAATCGGCGGTCTGCGACAGCCTGTCGCAGCAAGAATGCGTCAATAGCCATGTATTGCATCCAGCAAGTGCTGTTCGGCAGATAAGTGCCGAGTATTTGTTTCCATACATTGCGACAAAGCCCTGGTGCACTTCGCATCCTAGAACAAAACAACTTCCGCCAACCGTGGATAACGGATTTGTAATGGTCCTGTCACCTTGTCGATAAGTTCAAAACCCTACCGTGGCGGCATCAAAGATTCTTGAATAAAGGAAGACTTCCAATTGCCCGGTTTAACACACCTGACGGTGCGGTCACGCCTGAAAAAAACAGCCAGCGGCATTCTGTTGTTGGCCAGTACAAGCCTTGCGGGGGCATCGACCCTGACCCTGGATCAGGCCCTGCAAACAGCCTTTGCCGGCAACCCGGATCTGGCCGCGGCCCAATGGGAAATTGGCATCGCCGAGGGTGAGCGCAAACAGGCCGGACTGATCCCCAATCCCGAATTGTCGTGGGAAGCCGAGGACACCCGCCGCAATTCGCGCACCACCACTGTGATGCTCAGCCAGCCGATTGAACTGGGCGGCAAGCGCGGCGCGCGGATCGATGTCGCCAGCCGCGCCCAGGATGCCGCCGGGATCGAACTGGAGCGCAAGCGCAATGCCTTGCGCGCCGATGTGATTCAGGCGTTCAACCGCGCGCAAACCGCGCAGCAAAGACTGCAACTGTCCCGCCAGTCGCTGCAACTGGCCGAGGATGGCTTGCGCGTGGCCAATGGGCGAATCGAGGCGGGCAAGTCGTCGCCGGTCGAAGGCACGCGGGCGCATGTGCAACGCTCGGAAGTACGCCTGGAACTGAGCCGCGCCGAGCGCGATCAGGCCAACGCTTATCAACAACTGGCGCAGGTCATGGGCGCACCATTGCCGACCTCGGCCACCGTACAGACCGCCACGCAAAACCTGCCGACAGTGCCGCCGCCGACCCGTTTGCTTGAGCGTCTCGACGAGACCGCCGAGCTGCGCCTGGCCAAGCTCCAGATCAGCCAGCGCGAAGCGTCGCTGGGGCTGGAAAAGTCCCTGCGCATCCCCGACCTGACCGTGAGCATCGGCAGCCAATACAGCGAAACCGAGCGTGAGCGGGTCAACGTCGTCGGCCTGTCGATGCCGATTCCTCTGTTCAACCGCAATCAGGGCAACGTGCTGGCGGCGGCACGCCGCACCGATCAGGCGCGGGATCTGCGCAACGCCACCGAACTGCGCTTGCGCACCGAAATCCAGACCACCCTTGAGCAGTGGCAGACCGCCAACGGCGAAGTCCAGGCGTTCAACCAGACCATTCTGCCCGCCGCACAAAATGCGGTTGAGAGCGCCACGCGCGGCTTCGAAATGGGCAAGTTCGGTTTTCTCGACGTGCTCGATGCCCAGCGCACTCTGATCAGCGCCCGCAGCCAATACATCCAGGCCGTCAGCGAGGCGACAGACGCTCGCGTGCGCATCGAACGGATCTTCGGCGACCTCGTCGTCAACCCTTGAATTTCACCCTTTTGATCACTGCGCGACGGTACGGCGCAGAGGAGTTTCCATGGATAAAAAACTGATGGGTGTCGTGGTGGCGACGTTGGTGCTGGGCATGGGTATCGGTTCGATGTGGGCGGGCAAGGCACCGCTTGAGGCCCACGCCGATGAAGCGGCCGAACACGCGGATCACGCTGAAGAAAACGCGGCAGCCGAGGGCGAGCATGGCGAAGAAGGGCGCATCAAGTTGAGTGCCGAACAGATTGCGGCGGCGGGTATTGAACTGGCCGAAGCGCGGGCGCAGAGCATCAGTTCCGGCCTGTCGTTCCCGGGCGAAGTGCGCTTTGACGAGGATCGCACCGCCCACGTTGTGCCGCGGGTTCCCGGGGTGGTCGAGTCGGTGGCGGTCAACCTCGGGCAGCCGGTGAAAAAGGGCCAGTTGCTGGCGGTGATCGCCAGTCAGCAGATTTCCGATCAGCGTAGCGAACAGGCGGCCGCGCAACGTCGTTTAGCCTTGGCCCGCACCACCTATGAGCGCGAGAAAAAGCTATGGGAAGACAAGATCTCCGCCGAGCAGGACGTGTTGCAGGCAAAACAGGCGTTGGAAGAAGCCGAAATCGCCGTGAACAACGCCCGACAGAAAATCAGCGTGCTCAGCGGGAGCGTGGTCGCCACCGGCGGCAATCGCTATGAACTGCGCGCGCCGTTCGACGGAATGGTGGTGGAAAAACACCTGGCACCGGGTGAGGTAGTCGATGAAACCACGGCGGCCTTCACGCTCTCGGATCTGTCGCGAGTCTGGGTGACGTTCGGCGTTTCGCCCAAGGATCTGAACAAGGTGCAAGTGGGTAAAGCCGTCACCGTCAGCGCGCCGGAACTCAACGCCGAGGTCACTGGCACGGTGGCCTATGTCGGCAGCCTGCTCGGCGAACAGACCCGCACGGCCACCGTTCGCGTGACCCTGGAGAATCCGCAGGGCTCGTGGCGTCCGGGGTTGTTCGTCACGGCGCGTGTAGCGACCGACAGCCGTCAGGCCAGGGTCACCGTGCCGGAAGCCGCTATCCAGACCGTCGAGGACAAACCCACGGTGTTCTTGCGCACCGACGATGGCTTCAAGGCGCAAGCGGTGGAGTTGGGCAGCCGCGCGGCCGGTTTGGTGGAAGTCACTCAAGGGCTGGACGCCGGTGTGCAAGTCGCCAGCGCCGGCAGCTTCGTTCTCAAATCGGAACTGGGCAAAGCCTCGGCCGAGCACAGTCATTAAAAAGCGCGCTGAAGACGCCCATTAATCCGTGGAAGGTTCTCATGTTCGAACGCCTGATCCAGTTTGCCATCGAGCAGCGCATTATCGTGCTGCTCGCCGTTCTGCTCATGGCCGGCCTCGGGATCGCCAGTTATCAAAAACTGCCGATCGACGCCGTGCCCGACATCACCAATGTCCAGGTGCAAATCAACACCGGCGCCGCCGGGTTCTCGCCGCTGGAAACCGAGCAGCGCATCACCTTCCCGATTGAAACCGCCATGGCCGGTCTGCCGGCGCTGGAACAGACCCGTTCGCTGTCGCGTTCGGGGCTGTCGCAAGTCACGGTGATTTTCAAGGACGGCACCGACCTGTTCTTCGCCCGGCAATTGGTCAACGAGCGGTTGCAGATCGCCAAGGAGCAATTGCCCGAGGGCACCGAAGCGGTGATGGGGCCGATTTCCACCGGCCTCGGCGAAATTTTCCTGTGGACCGTGGAAGCCAGAGACGGCGCGCTCAAGGACGACGGTAGCGCCTACACACCGACGGATCTGCGGGTGATTCAGGACTGGATCATCAAGCCGCAACTGCGCAACGTCCCTGGCGTGGCCGAGATCAACACCATCGGCGGCTTTGCCAAGGAATACCAGATCGCTCCCGATCTGAAACGGCTGGCGGCGTACAAGCTGACCCTCACCGACCTGATCACGGCGCTTGAGCGCAATAACGCCAACGTCGGCGCCGGGTACATCGAGCGCAGCGGTGAGCAGTTGCTGATTCGTGCGCCGGGACAAGTGGCGAGCACCGAGGACATCGCCAATATCGTCATGGCCAACGTCGATGGCACGCCAATCCGGGTGAAGAACGTCGCCACCGTGGACATCGGCCGCGAGCTGCGCAGCGGCGCGGCCACGGAGAACGGCCGTGAAGTGGTGCTTGGCACCGTGTTCATGCTGATCGGCGAAAACAGCCGCACCGTGTCCCAGGCCGTCGCCAGCAAGCTGGAACAGATCAACCGATCGCTGCCCAAAGGCGTGATCGCGGTGCCGGTGTACGACCGCACGCACCTCGTGGACAAAGCCATCGCTACCGTGAAAAAGAACCTGATTGAAGGTGCGATTCTGGTGATCGCAATTCTGTTCCTGTTCCTGGGCAACATCCGTGCGGCATTGATTACCGCGATGGTGATTCCGCTGTCGATGCTGTTCACTTTCACCGGCATGTTCAGCAACAAGGTCAGCGCCAACCTGATGAGCCTGGGGGCACTCGACTTCGGCATCATCGTCGACGGCGCGGTGGTGATTGTCGAAAACACCCTGCGACGGCTGGCCCATGCACAGCAGCATCACGGGCGTTTGCTGACCCGTTCCGAGCGCTTCCATGAAGTGTTTGCGGCGGCCAAAGAGGCGCGGAGACCGCTGATATTCGGCCAGTTGATCATCATGGTCGTGTACCTGCCGATCTTCGCCTTGAGCGGCGTCGAAGGGAAAATGTTCCACCCGATGGCGTTCACGGTGGTGATCGCGTTGCTCGGCGCCATGCTGCTGTCGGTGACCTTTGTGCCGGCGGCGATTGCGTTGTTTGTCACGGGCAAGGTCAAGGAAGAAGAGGGCATCGTGATGCGCGGTGCGCGCCGGGTGTATGCGCCGGCGCTGGCGTGGGTGATGAACCATCGCGCCGTGGCGGTGGGCGCAGCGCTGGGTGTGATCGTGCTCAGCGGCGTGCTGACCAGCCGCATGGGCAGCGAGTTTGTGCCGAGCCTCAGCGAAGGTGATTTCGCCCTGCAAGCCTTGCGCGTGCCGGGCACCAGCCTCACGCAATCGGTGGACATGCAGCAGCGTCTGGAGACGTTGATCCTCAACAAAGTGCCGGAAGTCGAGCGGGTGTTCGCCCGCACCGGCACCGCGGAAATCGCCTCCGACCCGATGCCGCCGAACATCTCCGACAGCTACGTGATGCTCAAGCCAAAAGAGCAATGGCCGGACCCGGGCAAGTCTCGCGAAACCCTGATGGCGCAACTGCAACAGGCCGCCGCGACGTTGCCGGGCAGCAACTATGAACTGTCGCAGCCGATCCAGTTGCGCTTCAACGAACTGATCTCCGGTGTGCGCAGCGACGTCGCGGTCAAAGTGTTCGGCGATGACATGGACGTGCTCAACGCCACGGCAGCGAAGATTGCCGCCGCGATGCAGAAGGTCAACGGTGCGTCCGAGGTCAAGGTCGAACAAACCACCGGGCTGCCGGTGCTGACCATCAACATCGACCGCGACAAGGCGGCGCGTTACGGGCTCAACATCGGCGATGTGCAGGACACCATTGCCGTCGCGGTGGGTGGGCGTCAGGCCGGCACATTGTATGAGGGCGACCGACGGTTCGACATGGTGGTGCGATTGTCCGATGCCATGCGCAAGGACATCGACGGTTTGTCGGCGCTGTTGATTCCGGTGCCGGCACCGCTCAATGCCGCGGCCGATCAGATCGGTTTTATTGCCTTGAAGGAAGTCGCCAGCCTTGATCTGGTGCTGGGACCCAATCAGGTCAGCCGTGAGAACGGCAAGCGCCTGGTGATCGTCAGCGCCAACGTGCGCGGGCGCGATATCGGTTCGTTCGTCGCAGAGGCGGGCGAGGTGATCGAGCGAGAGGTGCAGGTGCCCGCGGGTTACTGGACAAGTTGGGGCGGGCAGTTCGAGCAACTGCAATCGGCGGCCAAGCGCCTGCGGATCGTGGTGCCGGTGTCGTTGCTTCTGGTGTTCGGGTTGCTGTTCATGATGTTCAACAACCTCAAGGATGGCTTGCTGGTGTTCACCGGGATTCCGTTTGCGTTGACCGGCGGGGTCATGGCGCTGTGGTTGCGGGATATTCCGTTGTCGATCTCGGCGGGGGTGGGCTTCATCGCGCTGTCGGGGGTCGCGGTGCTCAACGGGCTGGTGATGATCGCGTTCATCCGCAACCTGCGGGAGGAGGGGCGTTCACTGTCTGATGCGATCAACGTGGGAGCGCTGACACGTTTGCGCCCGGTGTTGATGACGGCGCTGGTGGCGTCCCTGGGCTTTATTCCGATGGCGCTGGCGACCGGTACTGGCGCGGAAGTGCAGCGACCGCTCGCAACCGTAGTGATCGGTGGAATCCTGTCCTCCACCATCCTGACGTTGCTGATATTGCCGGCGTTGTATCAGCTCGCCCATCGCCGCGATGAGGACACGATCCCCACCCAGCCGTGAACACAAACCCTGTGGCGAGGGAGCTTGCTCCCGCTGGACTGCGCATCAGGCCCCGCTTTTTCAGATGAAGAGCGGAGGCCGCTTCGCGCCCCAGCGGGAGCAAGCTCCCTCGCCACAGTTCTTTCTCAGGCCTGACCTGCCTACCCCACATAACGGATATGTAATTTGTGCGCCACCGTCACGAAAGGTTCGGATTGTTACCTTGATCCCGTCAGCTACCAAACGAGGAATCAAACATGAAATTTGCACACATCAGTACCTTTGCAGCAGCGTTGGCGATGTCTTCTCTGGCCTTGGCCGAAGGCGGCGGTGACCGAACGTTCCAACGAATGATGACTGCCAATGACCGCTCCGTAGAGCTGTTCGTCGCCAAGGAAAAAGCGCGCGACCCGGTCGTCGTCAATGAAAAGAAAGACGACAACACCAACGACTTGTAAGCGCATCGCATTTGAACAGGCCTGTCATCGAGTCCCGATGCCGGGCTTTTTTATGAGCCAGGATTGGAAGGGAATGGATATGAAAGTACTTCAGTTGATGACGTTCGCCGGCATGCTGGCGGTGTCCCTGAATGTGTTTGCCGAGGGGGTGGTGACCGGACGTTCGAGCGGACGCTGAGTGCTAACACCAAAGCCATGGAGCAGTACGCGGCCAACCAGGGCAAACCGGCGCCGCAGGTCAAGGACTACGAATACGGAATGAAGCTGGACGTGGCTAAAGTGGTCAGCGTTGTGCGTCCGCAAGTGGCTTGCGCTGTGGTGCCTGCCGCCATGACCTATGAAGACTCGAAAGGCCAACTCAACACCATCAGATACACCGTGGCGGGGGATTGCCGCAATCGCGGCAGCTGACACCGCCCTGATGGCCAGGGCCGGATTCCCTGCAGGCGCTGCCGAACCTTCGGCAACGTCTGCAGGTTTTACTCAGGCGAAAAAAAGGCGCCCCGAAGGACGCCAAAGATTCACCTCTTACCAAAGGAGCAAGGAGCTTCTAAAGGTGAATGTGTATCAGCCGCTTGATCAGAGAATCGCCAACGGGTACTCGACAATCACCCGCACTTCATTCAGATCCGATTCAAATGCCGTGGCGCGCGTCGTGGCCTGGCGCAAACGCAGCGACAGGTCTTTCATCGAACCACTCTGCACCACGTATTTGACTTCGACATCACGTTCCCAGCGCTTCTGGTCGGTCAGTGGATTGCCGTCAGCATCGCGGCGCATGTACACGGCGTTGGCGTTGGTGTAATCGGCGTCGGTGCCTCGGGCGTAACGAGTCATGAACGAGAGCCCCGGTACGCCGTAAGTGGTCATGTCGAGGTCGTAGCGCGCCATCCACGAACGTTCCTTGGGCGAGTTGAAGTCGTTGTACTGGATGGAGTTGTCGAGGAAGATCGAGTCGGATTGACGCAGGTAATCGAAGTCGTCGTTGCCGTTGTTGCGCTGGTGTGAAAGCGCAACGGAGTGCGCGCCGAGTTTCACGCCCACCCGGCCGCTCCAGATGTTGTTGTCGAACTTGCCGAGCAGTTGTTTGCCTTCGTCGACCGCCTTGTAATAGTTCAGGCCGCCAAACAGCGACAGGTCATCCGATAGCGGATAGGTCCAGGCAGTGCCGGCGTAGTACTGATTCCAGGCATCCTTGAGGCGGCTGGAGTACAGGCTGAAGCTGAGGTTCTTGTTCAGTGCATAGTCGCCGCCACCGTAAGCGATCCATGGCGAATTGACCGGGCCGGCATAAAACGTGGCGAAGTTCTCGCGCATATCGCTGGACACGGGTTGGCTCATCGCATGCAGCCGACCGCCCTGAACCGACAGACCCTCGAGGCTGGTGTTGACCGCCGTCACACCGCGAAAGCTCTCCGGCAGCAATCGCGAGTCACCTGCCGCCACCACCGGGTTGGCCGGGAACACGTCACCGACCTTGACCACCGTATCGAAGGCTCGCACTTTGGCGGCTCCACCGACCTTGGTGTACTCGTCCCGCGCCTCGCCATCACTGTTGACGGGCAGCACATCAAACGAACTACGGCCACCGTTGCGCCCGTCACCGGTGTCGAGCTTCAAGCCGATCATCGCAAACGCATCGACACCGACGCCGACAGTGCCTTGGGTAAACCCGGATTCGAACTTGCTGATCACTGCATGGGCCCAGGTTTCTGAATAACCATTGCCGGTGGGGCTGGACTGGCCATTGCGGTGATCACGGTTGAAGTAGAAATTACGGTTGAGCACCGTCAGGCTGCTGCCCTCGATAAACCCTTCGGCTTTATCATCCGCCATTACCATGGACGGTCCGGAGCCGACCACCACCGCTAAAGCGGCCATCGACATTTTTGTATTGTTAACCATCAATCACTCCTTGGGTTCGGCAGACGGGAACGTGCTTCGGCGTGGGTTTTATTGTTCGGCGGAGAAGGCCCGCCGGCATGGTCGCCGGGTGACATCGTTGCAAGCTGCGGATAACGCCAAGGTGATGGGGGAATTACAATTTCGTTATGTGGCTGGAGTAACAGCCCCGAGCATTCAGGTCAGGGCTGCGAGCTGTTCGATCGTCTGCGGAAAGCGTTCAACCAGACGTATCAGGGTCGTGGCTTGGGCATTGGGTATTGCCCGTCCCTGTTCCCAGTTCTCGAGGGTTCGGGTGTTGGTGCGCAGATACATGGCGAACACTGGCCGGGAGAGGTTGAGCTGTTGGCGGATGGCAACCACTTCCTCGGCCGTGATGGGCATCAGTTTTGGCAGCTGGACCTTGTGGGTGCGCAGAGTGATCTTGCCTTGGCGCTCTTCGGCCAGCGCTTCGAGGCCATCCATCAGTTCGGAAAAAATGTCACGTTTCATAGTGGGATCTCGTGTTGATTTCTCTATCTAGCGCTTGTCTGAAAATGTTTTTCTGGGAGGGCGACAGGTCGTCTTGCTCGTTTTTGCTGTACACGGTGAACAGCCAGAATTGATCGAAGCCTGACCACCCGTAATAAATCACCCGCAATCCGCCGCGCTTGCCCTTGCCTCGTCGTTGATCGCAGAAGCGGATTTTGCGCAGCCCACCGGTGCCCTCAATGAGATCGCCCGCTTCTGGATTCTTCAGCAACTCCAGTTGAAAGCTGCGAAACAGATCGTCATCCAGGTACTCGTCTCGATGTTTCTGGAACATACGTAATTCGATGAAAAGAGCATCCATGTTCTGTACGCTACCTACGTATAGTTTTGTCTCGATAATCGAATCGGTCAAGGCATCGAAGCCATCCTTTTCGTTCCCGTTTTCAACGGTAGACCCCGGTTGTAAAAACACCTGTAGGACGAATCGACCCGTGCGGTGAGAGCGTTCGATAAAAGAGAGGGAATACTTCGCAGTGGGACTGACCTCTGAGGCGGTGCATAAAACGATGCCTGAACATCACGATCCCACAAACGCAAAAACGGCACCCGAAGGTGCCGTTTCTGTTTTCTACCGAGTGTCGCTATGCGATCAGCCCGCCAGACCCGCCTGCTGAACCAGGGTCAGCAATGGCTGCGGGTAGACGCCGAGGAAGAATGCCACCAGAGCGATGGCCAGCAGCATCACGCCGCCTGCACGTTGTTCCCAGTGCAGTTGCGCATCGTGGCGACGCAGGTTCGGTTCGATCAGGTACAAGGTGACCATCACGCGCAGGTAGTAGAAGACGCCGATGGCGCTGCCCAGTACCAGGGAACCGACCAGCCACCATTGGTGCGACTCGACACCGGTGGCGATGATGTAGAACTTGCCGATGAAGCCCGCGGTCAGCGGAATGCCGGCCAGGGACAGCATCATCACGGTCATGACGGCGGTCAGGTACGGACGGCGCCAGAACAGGCCGCGGTATTCGTACAGGGCATCGGCGTCACGGCCGTTGTACGGCGAGGACATCAGCGTGATCACGCCGAACGCGCCGAGGCTGGTGATGACGTAGGTGACCAGGTACACGCCGATGGCTTCCACGGCCAGACCCTTGCTTGCCACCAGGGCAATCAGCAGGTAACCGAAGTGAGCGATGGACGAGTAACCCAGCAGACGCTTGAGGTTGCTCTGGGTCAGTGCCAGCAGGTTACCGAACAGGATCGACGCAATGGCGATGATGGTCAGCACGTCGCTCAGCACACCGCTGCTTGCCGCCGGGGAGATCTGGAACAGACGCACCATCACCGCGAACACAGCCACTTTGGACGCGGTCGCCAGGAACGCCGCTACCGGTGCCGGAGCACCTTCGTAGACGTCCGGGGTCCAGAGATGAAACGGAACCAGCGACAGTTTGAACGCCAGACCGATCAGCATCATGCCCAGGCCCAGTTGTGCCAGCGAGCTTGGCAGGCCGGTGGCCGCGAGGGCCTGGCCGATACCGACGAAGCTCAGGCTGCCGGAGTCGGCGTAGAGCAGGGCCATACCGAACAACAGGAACGCCGAACCGGCCGCCGACAGCACCATGTACTTGATACCGGCTTCCAGCGAGCGCTTGTTGAAGAAGGCATAAGCCACCAGACCGTAGACCGGCACCGAAAGCAGTTCCAGACCGATGAACAACCCGGCCAGGTGCTGCGCGCTGACCAGGACCAGGCCACCGGCGGCGGCCATCAGGATCAGCAGGTAAAGTTCTTCACGGTTGCCCGGGTAACCCGAGCCGCCATCGCCGAGGTAGGCGTGGGCGAGGGTTACACAGGCGAGGGTGGCGACCAGGATCAGCGCCATGTACAGGCAAGCGAAGGTGTCGATCTGCAGCAACGGAGTCACGGCCAGGGGCGCGACTTTCAGGGCTGGCAGGATCGACAGCAACGCCAGGTTCAGACCCGCCACGGAGATCAGGAAGGTCTGTGAGTGGTTGCGGCGCCAGGCGATTGCCAGCATCACCACGATGATCGTGGCGCTGGTGATCAACAACGGCGCAAGCGCAATAAAGTGTTGAGTCGTGAATTCCATAGCGCTCTTACCGGGCCGAAGCGAGTTGAGTGAAGGCGGTGCCGAGCCATTGCTGCACGCCATGCATCGTCGCAGCAGAGGTATCGAGGAACGGTTGCGGGTACACGCCGATGTAAATCAGCAGTGCCGCCAGACCGACCACCATGATCAGTTCGCGACCATCCATGCCATGCAGCACCGCGTCCGATTTGGACGGGCCGAAGTAGGCACGGTGGATCATGATCAGCGAGTAGACCGAACCGAACACCAGACCGGACGTCGCGATGATCGTGATCCATGGGGCGGCCGGGAACGTGCCGATCAGGATCAGGAACTCACCCACAAAGTTACCGGTACCCGGCAAGCCCAGGGACGCGGCGGCAAAGAACAGGCTGATGGCCGGCAGGTAAGCGATCTTCGACCACAGGCCACCCATTTCACGCATGTCGCGGGTGTGGGTGCGTTCGTACAACTGACCGCTGAGGATAAAGAGTGCCGCGGCCGACAGACCGTGCGCCAGCATCTGCATCACCGCGCCCTGCAGCGCCAGTTGGCTGCCGGAGTAGATGCCGATCAACACGAAGCCCATGTGGGAAACGGAGGAGTAGGCGATCAGACGCTTGATGTCGGTTTGGGCGAAGGCCAGGAACGCACCGTAGAAGATCCCGATCAGACCCAGGGTCATGGCAATCGGCGCGAACTCGGCCGAGGCATTCGGGAACAGCGGCAGGGCGAAACGCAGCAGACCGTAAGCCGCCGTCTTCAACAAGATACCGGCCAGGTCGACCGAACCCGCTGTTGGCGCCTGGGCGTGAGCGTCAGGCAGCCAGGAGTGGAACGGCACCACGGGCAGCTTCACCGCAAACGCGATGAAGAAGCCGAGCATCAGGATGTACTCGGTGGTGAGCGACATCTTGGTTTTCAGCAGGTCGGCGTAATTGAACGTGATCACGCCGGTGCTGTTGAAGTTGACCAACACCAGACCCAGGATCGCCACCAACATGATCAGGCCGGACGCCTGAGTGAAGATGAAGAACTTGGTCGCCGCGTAGATCCGGGTTTTCTTGCCGTCCGAAGAACTGTGACCCCAGAGCGCGATGAGGAAGTACATCGGCACCAGCATCATTTCCCAGAAGAAGAAGAACATGAACAGGTCGAGGGCGAGGAACACGCCGACGACACCGCCCAGGATCCACATCAGGTTCAAGTGGAAGAAGCCAACGTGACGCTGGATCTCTTTCCACGAGCAGAGTACCGAGAGGATACCCAGCAGACCGGTCAGCAGGATCATCAGCAGCGACAGGCCATCGAGCGCCAGGTGCACGCTGATGCCGAAGCGCTCGATCCAGATGTGCTTGAACTCAAGCGCCCAGGTCGGATCGGCGCCAGGCGCCGGAGCAAATGAATAATTACCGTGGGCCCACAGCCAGAGGCCGAGTGCGAGTTCCAGGGTCATGGTCAACAGCGCAATCCAGCGGGGGAGGGTAGCGCCGAAGCGCTCACCCATCCAGCACAGCAGGCCGCCGATGAAGGGGATCAGGATTAGCCAAGGCAGAATCATGACGGGCTCAATTCCTTTCGCAAGTTCGCAAGGTTCATATTCAGACCGCTACCAGCACGATGGCGCCGATGACCAGCACGGAGCCGGCTGCCATCGATGCCGCGTACCAACGCAGTTGACCGGTTTCGGTACGGCTCAGGGCGGTGTGACCGCCTTTGGCCATACGCGGGATCAGACCGATGGTCTGGTCGAGCGGGTCTTTGCGCAGTGCGTGGCTGATCGCAAGGTATGGCTTGACGAACAGTTTGTCGTAGATCCAGTCGAAGCCCCAGGCAGCGAACCACCAGGCCGAAAGGAAGCGGCCGATGCCGCTGTTGGCGATTGCAGTGACGAAACGACGCTTGCCGAGGAACAGCAGCGCGGCCAGCAGGATACCGGCCAGGGCGATGGCGCCCGAGGCGATTTCCAGGCTGTGCTTGGCTTCGCCGCCGGCATGGCCGACGCTTTCCGGCAGCACGCCGTGCAGTGGCGGAACGATCATGGCGCCGACGAAGGTCGACAGGACGATCAGCACCGACAGCGGCAGCCAGTGAGCGATGCCGTGACCGGCGTGCGCTTCAGTCTTCGCTTCACCGTGGAACGCGATGAAAATCAGGCGGAAGGTGTACAGCGAAGTCATGAACGCGCCGACCAGACCTGCGTAGAGCAGACCGTGGTTGCCGCTGGCAAACGCTTCCCAGAGGATTTCGTCCTTGGAGTAGAAGCCTGCGGTCACCAGTGGCAGGGCGGACAGTGCCGCGCCGCCGACGATGAAGCTGGCGTAGGCCAGCGGCAGTTTCTTCCACAGGCCGCCCATCTTGAAGATGTTCTGCTCGTGGTGGCAGGCAACGATCACCGCACCGGACGCAAGGAACAACAGTGCCTTGAAGAAGGCGTGGGTCATCAGGTGGAAAATCGCGCCATCCCATGCGCCAACGCCCAGCGCCAGGAACATGTAGCCGATCTGGCTCATGGTCGAGTAGGCGAGGATACGTTTGATGTCGGTCTGGACCAGTGCGGCAAAACCGGCGAGTACCAGGGTCACGCCGCCGACGATGCCAACGAGCTGCAGGATGTCCGGCGCCAACGCAAACAGGCCGTGGGTACGGGCAATCAGGTAGACGCCCGCGGTCACCATCGTTGCGGCGTGGATCAGTGCCGAAACAGGGGTAGGACCGGCCATTGCGTCCGCCAGCCAGGTTTGCAGTGGCAGTTGCGCGGATTTACCGACAGCGCCGCCCAGCAGCATCAGGGTGGCCATGACCATCCAGAAGTCGCCGGCCTGGAATTTCTGCGGTGCCAGCACCAGCAGTTCCTGGATGTTCAGCGTGCCCAACTGTTGGAACAGGATGAACAGGCCGATCGCCATGAACACGTCGCCGATACGGGTCACGATGAAGGCTTTGAGTGCCGCGTTACCGTTGTTGCGGTTGCTGTAGTAGAAACCGATCAACAGGTACGAGCACAGGCCCACGCCTTCCCAACCGAAGTACAGGAACAACAGGTTATCGCCCAGGACCAGGAACAGCATGCTGGCGATAAACAGGTTGGTGTAGGCGAAGAAGCGCGAGTAACCGGCTTCACCGCGCATGTACCAGGACGCGAACAGGTGGATCAGGAAGCCGACACCGACGACCACGCCGAGCATGGTCACGGACAGGCCATCCAGGTACAGCGCGAAGTTCGGCGTGAAGCCTTCCACCGCCATCCACTGCCACAACACTTGCGTGTAGTGACCGCCTTCAGGCGGGGCGACGTTGAATTGCCAGATCACGTAGGCCGTGACAATGGCAGACAAGCCGATGGAACCGACGCCAATCAGCGCCGACAGGTTTTCCGAGAAGCGGCCGCGTGAGAACGACAGCAGCAGGAAACCTATGAGAGGGAATACGAAAGTCAGATAGAGAAGATTCATCCGCGCATCTCGCTGGCAGCGTCGATATCGAGAGTGTGGAAGCGGCGATACAGCTGCAACAGAATCGCCAGGCCAATACTGGCCTCGGCGGCTGCCAGGCTGATCACCAGGATGAACATGATCTGTCCATCCGGCTGACCCCAGCGGCTACCGGCGACGATGAAGGCCAAGGCGGAGGCATTCATCATGATCTCCAGGCTCATCAGCACGAAGAGAATGTTGCGCCGGACCATCAGGCCGACCAGACCGAGGCAGAACAAGATGCCGGCGACCGCCAGACCATGCTCCAAAGGGATAGCAGGCATCGTCATTGCTCCTTGGCTTCGTTGCGGCCCAAGTGGAACGCCGTGACGGCTGCGGCAAGCAGCAGCATCGAGGCGAGTTCGACCACCAGCAGATAAGGACCGAACAGGCTGATGCCCACGGCCTTGGCGTCTACGGTGGTGTGGCCGATGGCCTGGCCGCTGGCGTCGCTGAACAGTACGTACAACAGTTCAACCAGCAGCAGGGTGCCGAGGGCGACCGGTCCGAGCCAGATGCCGGGCTTGAGCCAGACGCGCTCTTGCTGAACCGAGGCCGGGCCCAGGTTCAGCATCATCACCACGAACACGAACAGCACCATGATGGCGCCAGCGTAGGCGATCACTTCCAGCACACCGGCAAACGGTGCGCCGAGGGCGAAGAACGTCATGGCCACGGCGATCAGCGAAATGATCAGGTAGAGCAGGGCGTGCACAGGGTTAGTGTTGGTGATCACGCGAAGCGTGGACACCACAGCGATACCCGATGCGAAATAGAAAGCGAATTCCATCTTTCTTCCTTAAGGCAGCAAGCTCTTCACGTTGATCGGCTGGGCTTCATTCTGCGCGGAGCCTTTAGGCTTCCCGGCAATCGCCATACCTGCAACACGATAGAAGTTGTAATCAGGGTTTTTACCGGGGCCGGAGATCAGCAGATCTTCTTTCTCGTAAACCAGGTCCTGACGTTTGAACTCGGCCATCTCGAAATCCGGTGTCAGCTGGATCGCGGTGGTCGGGCAGGCTTCCTCGCAGAGGCCGCAGAAAATGCAGCGCGAGAAGTTGATGCGGAAGAAGTCCGGGTACCAGCGACCGTCTTCGGTTTCAGCTTTCTGCAGCGAGATGCAGCCAACCGGGCACGCCACGGCGCACAGGTTGCAGGCGACACAACGCTCTTCGCCATCAGGGTCGCGGGTCAGGACGATACGGCCACGAAAGCGCGGCGGCAGGTACACGGCTTCTTCCGGGTACTGCAGCGTGTCGCGCTTGCGGAAGGCATGGCCGAAGATCATCACCAGGCTGCGAAGCTGGGTGAAGAAGCCATGCACGATGTCAAAAATGTACTTCATGATTCTCTATCCTCACTGAGCCGCGACGGCGGGCGTGTTGAGCAACACGATCGCAGCGGTCACCAGCATGTTGACGAGGGTCAGCGGCAGGCAGAACTTCCAGCTGAAATCCATCACTTGGTCATACCGTGGGCGCGGGATCGAGGCGCGCAGCAGGATGAAGAACATGATGAAGAACGCGGTTTTGAGCGCGAACCAGATGAACGGGATCTGCGGCAGAATGCCGAACGGACCGTGCCAGCCACCGAAGAACAAGGTCACCAGCAGCGCCGAAATCAACACGATGCCGATGTACTCGCCGACGAAGAACATGCCCCATTTCATGCCGGCATATTCAATGTGGTAACCGTCGGCCAGTTCCTGCTCCGCTTCCGGCTGGTCGAACGGGTGACGGTGAGTCACGGCGACGCCGGCGATGAAGAAGGTCAGGAAACCGAAGATCTGCGGAATCACGAACCACAGGTTCTGCGCCTGGTATTCAACGATGTCGCGCATGTTGAACGAGCCGACCTGGATCACGATGCCCATCAGCGACAGGCCCATGAACACTTCGTACGACACGGTCTGTGCCGAGGCCCGCAAGCTGCCCAGCAGGGCGAACTTGTTGTTGCTGGACCAGCCGGCAAACAGCACCGCGTAGACCGACAGACCGGCCATGGCGAAGAAGAACAGGATGCCGATGTTGATGTCCGCCACACCCCAGGTCGGGGTGATCGGGATGATCGCGAAGGCAATCAGCAAGGCGCTCATGGCCACGACCGGTGCCAGGGTGAAGATCACCTTGTCGGCGAACGGTGGCGTCCAGTCTTCCTTGAAGAACATCTTGATCATGTCGGCTGCAATCTGGAATGCGCCGAACGGGCCGACGCGGTTCGGACCGTAACGGTCCTGCCAGAGGGCGAGCAGACGACGCTCGACCCAGCTCAGCAGCGCGCCGCACACCACCACGGCGAGCAGAATCACGATGGCCTTGAGGACCGCGATGATCACGTCAATCACTTCAGGCGTGAACCAGGTCATTGAGCTGCCTCCTGCAGACCGTCAACGGTTTTGCCAAAGATCGCTGGCGGAATGCCGGCGATACCGGCCGGCAGTGCGACCAGACCGGCACCCAGCTCTTCGTTGATGCGCAGCGGCAGACGCAAGGTCTGGCCAGCCACGTTCAAGCTGAGCAGGGCGCCGTCATTGACACCCAGGCGATCGGCTTCGGATTTGGCCAGCGACACGTAAGCGGCCGGGATGCGTTCCTGAACCGGCGCGGCTTTGGAAGAGGTCTCTTCGCTGCCGAACAGGTGGAAGAACGGCACAACCTGCCAGGTGCCCGGCGCCGGGTTGAATGCACGTGGAACAGCCGCGAACCAGTTCAGCGAATCACCGGTGCTTTCGATCAGGCGGGTGCCCGGGTCGCCAGCGCGGATGTGACCACCGACTTCGTCCTGGAACTTGTTCCAGGCTTGCGGCGAGTTCCAGCCCGGAGACCAGGCGAATGGCACTTGCTGACGCGGTTCGACCGAGCCCGAGTAACCTTCCATGGAGAAGGAGAACGCGGTGTCGATGTCCTGGGAAGTACGCGGTTCGTGCACGCTGATGTCGGCGCGCATGGCGGTACGGCCGGAGTAACGCAGCGGTTCGCGAGCCAGTTTCAGGCCTTTGATACGGAACGCGGCGGACGGCGCAGCGTCGACGATGCCCGCCAGTTGCGGTGTGCTGGCGGCGACGGCGGCGGTGACGTGGTCCAGTTGGGTCCAGTCGATCGGCTGGTTCAACAGGGTGGCGCGCAGGGCATGCAGCCAGCGCCAGCCTTCGTGAACCAGGATGCTCGCGTCGAGGTAAGTCGGGTCGAACACCTGGAAGAAGCGCTGGGCGCGACCTTCCTGGCTGACCAACGTACCGTCGCCTTCAGCGAAGCTGGCCGCTGGCAGAACCAGATGCGCGCGATCGCTGGTGGCGGTTTTCTGATGGTCTGCAACGATCACCACTTTCGCGGCGGTCAGGGCAGCATCAACCTTGGCTTTGTCGGTGCGGGTGTACAGATCGTTTTCCAGCACGACGAGGGCATCAGCCTTGCCGTCGATCACGGCTTGCAGCGCTGCGTCGACCGAGTCACCACCGAGCATGGCCAGGCCGAGGCTGTTGGCCTCTGGCACGATCAGGCTGATGGAGCCGTTCTTCTCGCGCAGCTTCAAGGCTTTGGCGATGTTGGCGGCGGCTTCGATCAGGGCTTTGGAGCCCAGGGAAGTGCCAGCAATGATCAGCGGGCGCTTGGCCGCGAGCAGGGCGTCGGCGATGCGCTTGGCCAGTTCGAGGGCTTCAGCATCGAGGCCTTCAACCGCCGGGGCGCTGGCGTCGAGGGCGTGAGCCACGGCGAAACCGATGCGCGCCAGGTCGTCTGGAGCGGCGTGAACGCATTCTTCAGCGATGTCGTCGAGCTTGGTTTCAGCCAGGCTGGCGATGAACAGCGGGTTCAGCGCGTGCTGACCGATGTTCTTCACTGCCGCGTCGAGCCAAGGCTGAACGCGCATGGCATCGGCCATGTCTTCGGCTTTGCCCTTGACCGATTGACGCAGGGATAGGGCCATACGTGCAGCGGTCTGGGTCAGGTCTTCGCCGAGGACGAAAATCGCATCGTGATCTTCGATGTCGCGCATGTTCGGGATCGGCAGCGGGCTGTCTTTCAACACCTGCATGACCAGGCGAATGCGTTCCAGCTCGGCGGCTTCGATACCGGAGTAGAAGTGCTCGGCGCCGACCAGTTCGCGCAACGCGTAGTTGCTTTCGAGGCTGGCACGTGGCGAACCGATACCGACAATGTTGCGACCGCGCAGCAGGTCGGCGGCTTTATCCAGCGCTTCGTCCAGGCTCAGCTTGGCGCCGTTGGCCAGCAATGGCTGACGCGGGCGGTCTTCGCGGTTGACGTAGCCATAGCCGAAACGGCCACGGTCGCACAGGAAGTACTGGTTGACCGAACCGTTGAAGCGGTTTTCGATACGACGCAGTTCACCGTAGCGCTCGCCCGGGGAGATGTTGCAACCGCTGGAGCAGCCATGGCAGATGCTCGGCGAGAACTGCATGTCCCACTTGCGGTTGTAGCGCTCGGAGTGAGTCTTGTCGGTGAACACACCGGTCGGGCAGACCTCGGTGAGGTTGCCAGAGAACTCGCTTTCCAGGGTGCCGTCTTCAACGCGACCGAAGTACACGTTGTCGTGGGCGCCGAACACACCGAGGTCGGTGCCGCCGGCGTAATCCTTGTAGAAGCGCACGCAGCGGTAGCAGGCGATGCAGCGGTTCATTTCGTGGGAAATGAACGGGCCCAGTTGCTGGTTCTGGTGAGTGCGCTTGGTGAAGCGATAACGGCGCTCGTTATGGCCGGTCATCACGGTCATGTCTTGCAGGTGGCAGTGACCGCCTTCTTCACAGACCGGGCAGTCGTGAGGGTGGTTGGTCATCAGCCATTCGACTACGCTGGCGCGAAACACTTTCGCTTCTTCGTCGTCGATGGAGATCCAGCTGCCGTCGGTGGCGGGGGTCATGCAGGACATGACGATCCGACCACGCTTGTCGTTCTCGTCGGTGTACTGCTTGACCGCGCACTGGCGGCAAGCGCCAACGCTGCCTAGGGCTGGGTGCCAGCAGAAATAAGGGATATCGAGGCCTAGCGACAGACATGCCTGTAACAGGTTGTCTGCCCCATCGACTTCGAGCTCTTTGCCGTCTACGTGGATAGTGGCCATGGTTCAAAGTTCTTCGTTGGCCCGGTGTCAGCGGGCGTGGCTAATGGAATCTTGTTATTCGCGTGAATCAACACAGCCGTTTACGGCGTCATCACACGACAAAGCGAAGGGCACGGACCCTTCGCTTTTTTAAGCGTTTACGCGCCGACTACGATCGGCCTTGCCAGAGGCGGGACGACGGCGCTGGTGGGCGCGATGCCGGCTTCGAACTCGTGGCGGAAGTATTTGATTGCGCTGCCCAACGGCTCCACGGCGCCCGGTGCGTGAGCACAGAAGGTCTTGCCTGGGCCGAGGAAACCGACCAGACCCAGCAGGGTCTCGATATCGCCGGCTTGCCCTTCACCGTTTTCGATGGCGCGCAGAAGCTTGACGCTCCACGGCAAACCGTCACGGCACGGGGTGCAGAAACCGCACGATTCACGGGAGAAGAACTCTTCCATGTTGCGCAGCAGGGACACCATGTTGACGCTGTCGTCCACCGCCATGGCCAGGCCGGTACCCATACGGGTGCCCACTTTGGCGATGCCGCCGGCGTACATTTGTGCGTCGAGGTGTTCCGGCAACAGGAAACCGGTACCGGCGCCGCCTGGCTGCCAGCACTTGAGCTTGAAGCCATCGCGCATGCCGCCGGCGTAGTCTTCGAACAACTCGCGACCGGTGACGCCGAACGGCAATTCCCACAGGCCCGGGTTCTTGACCTTGCCGGAGAAGCCCATGAGCTTGGTGCCCATGTCTTCGCTGCCTTCGCGGGCCAACGATTTGTACCAGTCCACGCCGTCGGCAATGATCGCCGGCACGTTGCACAGGGTTTCAACGTTGTTCACGCAAGTTGGCTTGCCCCACACGCCAACGGCGGCAGGGAAGGGCGGCTTGGAGCGCGGGTTGGCGCGACGGCCTTCCAGGGAGTTGATCAGTGCGGTTTCTTCACCGCAGATGTAACGCCCGGCGCCGGTGTGGACGAACAGCTCGAAATCGAAGCCGCTGCCCAGGATGTTCTTGCCCAGCAGACCGGCTGCCTTGGCTTCTTCCACGGCACGGTTGAGGTGCTTGGCGGCGGTGGTGTATTCGCCACGCAGGAAAATGTAGCCACGGTAGGTTTTCAGCGCGCGAGCACTGATCAGCATGCCTTCGATCAGCAGATGGGGCAGTTGCTCCATCAGCATGCGGTCTTTCCAGGTGTTCGGTTCCATCTCGTCCGCATTGCACAGCAGGTAGCGGATGTTGATGGATTCGTCTTTGGGCATCAGGCCCCACTTCACGCCCGTGGGGAAGCCTGCACCGCCGCGACCTTTAAGGCCGGCGTCTTTCACGGTCTGGACGATGTCGTCCTGAGCCATGTCAGCGAACGCTTTGCGCGCTGCCGCGTAACCGTTCTTGGCCTGGTACTCGTCGAGCCAGACAGCTTCGCCGTCGTCGCGCAGACGCCAGGTCAGCGGGTGAGTCTCGGCCGAACGCTTGATGCGGTTGGCTGGACCGAAGGAAGTCAGGGTCATACGTAGCCCTCGAGCAATTTGGCAACGCCGGCAGGCTGCACATCGCCGAAAGTGTCGTCGTCGATCATCAACGCCGGCGCCTTGTCACAGTTGCCGAGGCAGCAGACCGGCAGCAGGGTGAAACGACCGTCGGCGGTGGTCTGACCCAGGCCGATACCCAGATTGCTCTGGATTTCGCTGACCACCGATTCATGGCCGCCGATGTAGCAGACCATGCTGTCGCAGACGCGAATGATGTGACGGCCCACTGGCTGACGGAAGATCTGGCTATAGAACGTTGCCACGCCTTCAACGTCGCTCGCCGGGATGCCGAGGATCTCGCCGATGGCGTAGAGCGCGCCGTCAGGCACCCAGCCACGTTCCTTCTGGACGATCTTCAGGGCTTCGATCGACGCCGCGCGCGGGTCTTCGTAGTGATGCAGCTCGTGCTCGATGGCCGAGCGCTCGGTTTCACTCAAGGTGAAACGGTCTGTCTGGATAAGCGTGCTGTTCATGCTTAGCGGTCCACGTCGGCCATAACGAAATCGATACTACCCAGGTACGCGATCAAGTCCGCGACCATGCTGCCTTTGATCACCGAAGGGATCTGCTGCAGGTGCGGGAAGCTTGGGGTGCGAATCCGGGTGCGGTAGCTCATGGTGCCGCCATCGCTCGTCAGGTAATAACTGTTGATGCCCTTGGTCGCTTCGATCATCTGGAAGGATTCGTTGGCCGGCATGACCGGGCCCCACGAAACTTGCAGGAAGTGCGTGATCAGGGTCTCGATGTGCTGCAGCGTGCGTTCTTTCGGTGGCGGCGTGGTCAGCGGGTGATCCGCCTTGTACGGGCCTTCCGGCATGTTGCGCATGCACTGCTCGATGATCTTGATGCTCTGGCGCATTTCTTCGACGCGCACGATGCAACGATCGTAGGCATCGCCATTGACGGCCAGCGGCACTTCGAATTCGAAGTTCTCGTAACCGGAGTACGGGCGCGCTTTGCGCAGGTCGAAGTCGCAACCGGTCGAACGCAAGCCTGCACCAGTGACGCCCCATTCGAAGGCTTCTTTGGTGTTGTAGGCGGCGACACCGATGGTCCGGCCTTTGAGGATGCTGTTGTCCAGCGCGGCTTTCTGGTATTCGTCCAGGCGCTTTGGCATCCACTCGACGAAGTCTTTCACCAGTTTTTCCCAGCCGCGCGGCAGGTCGTGAGCGACGCCGCCGATGCGGTACCAGGCCGGGTGCAGACGGAAACCGGTAATGGCTTCGATCACCGTGTACGCCTTCTGACGGTCGGTGAACGTGAAGAACACCGGGGTCATGGCGCCGACGTCCTGGATGTAAGTCCCCAGGAACAGCAGGTGGCTGGTGATCCGGAAGAACTCGGCCATCATGATGCGGATGACGTCGACCTTCTCTGGCACCTTGATGCCGGCCAGCTTCTCGACCGAGAGCACGTACGGCAGGTTGTTCATCACGCCGCCGAGGTAGTCGATACGGTCGGTGTACGGAATGAAACTGTGCCAGGACTGACGCTCGGCCATCTTCTCGGCACCACGGTGGTGGTAACCGACGTCCGGCACGCAGTCGACGATCTCTTCACCGTCCAGCTGCAAGATGATGCGGAACGCACCGTGCGCAGAAGGGTGGTTAGGACCGAGGTTGAGGAACATGTAGTCTTCGTTCGCCCCGGAACGCTTCATGCCCCAGTCTTCAGGCTTGAAGCGCGCGGCTTCTTCCTCAAGCTGTTGCTTGGCCAGGGTCAGGCTGAACGGATCGAACTCGGTGGCACGGGCCGGGAAGTCTTTGCGCAGCGGGTGACCTTCCCAGGTCGGCGGCATCATGATGCGGGTCAGGTGCGGGTGACCGGCAAAGTTGATGCCGTACATGTCCCACACTTCACGCTCGTACCAGTTGGCGTTCGGCCAGATACCGGTCACGGTCGGCACGCTAAGGTCGCTCTCGGACAAGGCGACCTTGATCATGACGTCACTATTACGTTCGATCGACATCAAGTGATAGAACACAGTGAAGTCGGCGCCGCTTGGCAGCCCTTGACGCTTGGTGCGCAGACGCTCGTCCACGCCGTGCAGGTCATAGAGCATGACGTACGGCTTGGGCAGGTTGCGCAGGAAGGTCAGGACTTCGACGAGTTTGGCGCGGGCAACCCAAAGCACCGGCATGCCGGTGCGGGTAGGCTGGGCGGTGAACGCCTCGGGGCCAAAACGGTTGTTCAGTTCGACGACCACATCCTGGTCGTCTGCCTTATAAGGCGGGATGTACAGAGCACTGCCTGTAGTCATGGTTATTTATCGCTTTCGGTCAACGTAAAGAATGAAGCCAGGTTCTCGTTCTATTAAAGAAGCAGAGCTGGATCAGACTTCGTCGGGGCTGCGCAGGTTGGTGACTGCGATTCGCTGTTCGCGGCGCTGTTCCTTTTGCGAAGGCATCTCGGCGCGGTACACGCCTTGATCACCGACGACCCAGGAAAGCGGACGACGCTCCTGTCCAATCGACTCTTGCAAGAGCATCAAGCCTTGCAAAAAAGCTTCAGGGCGGGCGGGCAGCCAGGCACGTAGACGTCCACGGGCAGGAACTTGTCCACCCCTTGAACGACGGAGTAGATGTCGTACATGCCACCGGAGTTGGCGCACGAACCCATGGAGATAACCCATTTAGGTTCGAGCATTTGCTCGTAGAGACGCTGAATGATCGGCGCCATCTTGATGAAGCAGGTACCAGCGATAACCATGAAATCCGCCTGACGCGGCGATGCCCGGATAACCTCGGCGCCAAAGCGCGCGATGTCGTGGGGCGCCGTGAAGGCGGTGGTCATTTCCACGTAGCAGCACGAAAGACCGAAGTTATACGGCCACAGGGAGTTCTTGCGCCCCCAGTTGACTGTGCCGTTAAGCACGTCTTCGAGCTTGCCCATGAAGATGTTTTTGTGGACTTGATCTTCTAACGGATCGGAAACGGTTTCCCGTTCGCCAATCGGATACTGCTCGTTAGGAGCATCGGGGTCGATCCTGGTGAGATTGTATTGCATTGCCAAAGCCTCATTGTTTCAGCTTCGCCTGCCGCTTGCGACGAGCTTCCGGAGCCCAGTCAAGGGCGCCCACTCGGAACAGGTAGACAAGACCTGCCAACAGAATTGCTATGAAAACGAGAGCTTCGACGAATCCGGTCCAGCCGCTTTCGCGGACGGACACAGACCAGGCAAAGAGAAAGAGGGCTTCGATATCGAAGATCACGAAGAGCATCGCGACCAGATAGAATTTGGCTGAGAGCCGCAAGCGGGCGCCACCTGTAGGTAGCATGCCTGACTCGAACGGTTCGTTTTTGCTGCGGCCCCAGGCTTTTGACCCGAGGAGGCTGGAGACGCCGAGCATGAAGGCGCAGAGGCCGACAACGCCCAGAAGGAAAATGGCAAAGCCCCAGTTGTGGGCCATGAGTCCTGTCGCTTCGGGCATGCTGGAAATCCTTAACAGAGAGCAAAGGTCTCTGAGCTTGAAAAAGAAACAACGCAGTGACGATATGTCGCAGCAATCAATCCCGCTGATTTTATGGCACAACACCGTGCAAGTAAAATTCCTATAGCGAAATTATTTACAGGAATAAGGACATAGCGCACCTCCAAAGCCACGCAGCCCATGCGTTGCGGGCATTAGCCGGGTTTTCATCAATATTGTTTTGTAGGGAATGTAACGAACATAGTTGCCGCCAAATGACAATCATTATTGTTTGCGATGGTTTTTAAACTGGTTATCCAGGTTGGGGCGGGGAAGTTGTCTTATATGCGCGTTACTACAAGTAGCGGGCGGGGTTGTTTTACCCTGCTTTCCTGATCTTGAAACTGCTCTGAATCAAGGTTTTTGGCTGCACGCGTTCCCCCGTAGGAGCGAGGCTTGCCCGCGAAGAATACGCCGCGGTGCTCCAGACTTACCGCGTCATCGTTCTTCGCGGGCAAGCCTCGCTCCTACGGGGCGGTGGTGTTTCAAAAAATGCAGGCAAAAAAACGCCCCGAACCAGTCGGGGCGTCAGATGTGCGACGTTGCGGTTAGCTTTCTATTCGGTCCGCAACGGCCGTTTGCTCAGGCGAATCGGATCAGTGGAACTGTTCTTCTTCGGTCGAACCGGTCAGGGCGGTTACCGAAGACGTGCCACCTTGAATCACGGTGGTCATGTCGTCGAAGTAGCCGGTGCCCACTTCCTGCTGGTGAGCCACGAAGGTGTAGCCCTTCGAAGCGTCAGCGAACTCTTGCTCTTGCAGTTTCACGTAGGCAGTCATGTCGTTGCGGGCGTAGTCGTGCGCCAGGTTGAACATGCTGTGCCACATGTTGTGAATGCCGGCCAGGGTGATGAACTGGTGCTTGTAACCCATGGCGGACAGTTCGCGCTGGAACTTGGCGATGGTCGCGTCGTCCAGGTTTTTCTTCCAGTTGAAGGAAGGCGAGCAGTTGTACGACAGCAGTTGGTCCGGGTATTCCTTTTTGATCGCTTCAGCGAAACGACGAGCTTCGTCCAGGTCCGGCTTGGCGGTTTCGCACCAGATCAGGTCGGCATACGGAGCGTAAGCCAGGCCGCGAGCGATTGCCTGGTCCAGGCCGGCGCGTACTTTGTAGAAGCCTTCCTGAGTACGTTCGCCAGTCACAAACGGCTGGTCGTATGGGTCGCAATCGGAAGTCAGCAGGTCAGCCGCGTTAGCGTCGGTACGAGCCAAAATGATGGTCGGTGTGCCAGCAACGTCAGCTGCCAGACGAGCAGCGGTCAGCTTCTGTACAGCTTCCTGGGTAGGAACCAGTACCTTGCCGCCCATGTGGCCGCATTTTTTCACGGAAGCCAGTTGGTCTTCGAAGTGAACGCCGGCGGCGCCTGCTTCGATCATGCTCTTCATCAGCTCGTAAGCGTTCAGAACGCCGCCGAAACCGGCTTCAGCGTCAGCCACGATCGGTGCGAAGTAGTCGATGTAACCTTCGTCGCCCGGGCCTTTGCCGGCTTTCCACTGGATCTGGTCGGCACGACGGAACGAGTTGTTGATGCGCTTGACCACGGTTGGAACCGAGTCCACCGGGTACAGCGACTGGTCCGGGTACATCGATTCGGCGGAGTTGTTGTCCGCAGCAACCTGCCAGCCCGACAGGTAGATTGCCTGGATACCGGCTTTGACTTGTTGTACAGCCTGGCCGCCGGTCAGGGCGCCCATGCAGTTGACGAAATCTTTATCAGGACGGAAGGATGGCTTGGCGCCCTGGGTGACCAGGTTCCACAGCTTCTCGGCGCCCAGTTTTGCAAAGGTGTGCTCAGGTTGAACCGAGCCACGCAGGCGGACGACGTCAGCAGCGGAGTAAGCGCGTGTCACGCCTTTCCAGCGTGGGTTTTCAGCCCAATCTTTTTCGAGGGCTGCAATTTGCTGTTCGCGTGTCAGTGCCATGGAGATAAACCTCGTCGCATAGGTCTGTGTGGAAAATTCCTGCTCCTGCCAAGTACGCGATTCAATTGGGGCGTAAGAGGCTGCTCGCTGACCAGAAGCTTAGGTGGTCAAGTCGGATTCGGCGGGATTGGCGACGGGATGAACGATGGGCTCGAGGGGAAGTGAGCAGGTAAGGGCGAACTGGCGAGCGCATTCGGGCGTCGTGGGCCTTGGTACGAACTTCAGTGTGGAGCCGGGTTACCTAATTACGCTTCCGTCCCTCGGGACAACTTCGTTCCAGTCGGCAACCTCGTCAAACACACCTTGTGGGCGGTACAGACACGAAGCGGCTCGCGGGGTAGATGCGAGCAGCGCCTCGAAGGCCCTTGCCAGGGCCCCTGATTAGCGGGAGCGAGGCCATCATGCCTTTGCTTTTTTGTATCGTCAAACGTTTTGTAGTGCTTTTTTTCGGGCACTACATCTTTGGTCTAATACGACTAATCAGTCAGTTTTCGGTGGTTTAGTCCAAAGTATCGACTTTCACCCGCAACGTCATGTCATCCCGGCCCTGAGTCGAGTAGCTGCGGGTCTGGCCCTGTTTATCGGCTTGGGTCTGACGGTTCACACCGGCCAGGGTGATCCACTCGCCCAAGCGTCCTGTGACAGTTGTGTCGGTACTTTGCACATTCACTACATCTGGACGTTCCTGGCTCATACGGTCACGGTTGGTACTGATCGCCAGGTGAACGATGTCGCCGGTGACGCTGGCGGTGACGTAGAAGCCCTGAGTGACGTTGCGGTACTCGGTCTGGCTGCGCAGATCACCGTAGGAATCGGTCTGAGTGCTGGTGAGCGGGACGCTTTGGCCGACCTGAATCAGCGCCGGTGTGCCTTCACTGGCCTGAATCTGCTGGATGCCGCCATCACGGCTATCGGTGCTGCGATTGATGATGCGCGTCTGGCTCGGTTTGGCGCCGTTGACCGAGTAGCCCTGGTCGCCCTGGAAGTTGTTTTCGTTGGTGTCGACCGTGATCAGCAGGCGCTTTGCAGCAACGTCGAGTTGTGCGACAAGGGCCTTAAGTTCGTCGATCTTGCGCTGTTCTGCGTTGACAATCAGTTGGTTGCCGTAAGCGCTGACCTGGCCGTCCTTGCCGATGAAATCCTGTGCCATGGGTAGCATATCGGCGCTGGTGTGGTAATTCAGGGGCACGATCTCGGTGGCTGCCATGACTGAAAAACTGCACGTCAGCAGCAGCGTGGTGAGCAGGGTGCGTAGGGACATATCCGTTATCTCCGACATCTTGAAGTGTTGATATTGCCAGTTTGTCGGCCCGGCGTGGGGCAAGTTGAATCGTAGACAGCAAAACGCCCCGGCATCGGTCGATGGCGAGGCGTTTTGTGGTGTTCTGGCGGGCTTTTGTGGCGAGGGAGCTTGCTCCCGCTGGGCTGCACAGCAGCCCTAAAAATCTTGGGGCCGCTTCGCGCCCCAGCGGGAGCAAGCTCCCTCGCCACAGTAATCTCCCATCACAAGGAATTAAGCGGAGTGCCGCACCATGTCCACATGAGAAATCCCGGCTTCCAGGAATTCCTCACTGACCTGTCTGAAGCCCAGGCGCTCATAGAACGCCGTGGCCTGGACCTGTGCGCTCAGCATCTGCTGCTTCAGATCGCGCTTCTCGGCTTCACCGATCACCGCTTGCATCAGCGCATCGCCGACTTTCAAACCGCGCCAGTCTTTCAGCACCGAGACCCGGCCAATGTGCCCATCGGGCAGCAGGCGGGCGGTGCCAATCGGAAAGTCGCCTTCGAAGGCCAGGAAATGCACCGCCGTTGCGTCATCCGCATCCCATTCCAATTCTGGCGGAACGGATTGCTCGGCAATGAACACCGTCTCACGAATGCGCCGGATCTCGGCGTTGTCCTTTTGCCAGTCTGCGACACGAACGTGAATTTTATTCATCGGCAAACCCCAGGCTTCCTTGCTTGATCAGTTCGCACAGCAAGCCGCGGCTGTCTTCGTCGGTCAGCCACTCGCCCAGATTGTCAGCGTGCAGGGAGTCGGCAGCGCAGATCATTTTCAGCAGCTCACGCAGCTTGCCTGGCAGATAACGGCTCTGGCCGCTGGCGAACAGCAACAGATCGTCATCGACTTCGGACCAGGCCAGGCGTGCGCTCGGGTTGCGGATCAGTATTGCGCCTTGCTCCAGGCTGGCAAGCAGGTCGTCTTCTTCGATCTCTTCCGGGCCTACCACGAGTTCCGGGTAGCGCGGCTCGGTCATGTACTGGCCAAACCAGGTCAGCAGCAGGCGCTCGTCGCTCATGTGCTCGGCCAGCAAGGCTTTCAGGCGATCAAGGGCGTCGTGCTGAATCTGGTGCGGATCGACCGCCGGCAGGGCGTCGGCATCGGTGTAGCGCTCTTCATCGGTCAGGAACTGGCTGAGGAAGTCAGTGAAGTGAGTCAGCACTTCAGAAGCGCTCGGGGCGCGGAAGCCGACCGAGTAGGTCATGCAGTCATCAATCGCAACACCGCAGTGGGCCAGGCGCGGCGGCAGGTAGAGCATGTCGCCAGGCTCCAGGACCCACTCATCGGTGGCTTCGAAATCAGCGAGGATGCGCAGGTCCGCGTGTTGCAGCAGCTTGCTCTCGGAATCGCACATCTGGCCGATTTTCCAGTTGCGCTTGCCGTGACCCTGCAGCAGGAACACATCGTAGTTATCGAAGTGCGGACCGACGCTGCCACCCGGGGCGGCGAAGCTGATCATCACGTCGTCGACGCGCCAGCTCGGCAGGAAGCGGAAGTTTTCCAGCAGCTCAGAAACTTCCGGGACGAACTGGTCAACCGCTTGAACCAGCAGGGTCCAGTCACGTTCCGGCAGTTTGCTGAATTCGTCTTCGGCGAACGGACCGCGACGCAATTCCCAAGGGCGCTCGCCGTTTTCGATTACCAGGCGCGATTCAACTTCTTCTTCCAGCGCCAGGCCAGCCAGTTCGTCGGCGTCAATCGGACTTTCGAATTCAGGAATCGCCTGACGGATCAGCAGGGGTTTTTTCTGCCAGTAGTCGCGCAGGAATTCGCGCGCCGTGATGCCGCCCAGAAGTTGAAGAGGAATGTCAGGATTCATGTGTAACCTATTGAAAAAATGCACTTTTCAGACGGGAATAAAAACGCCCGGCGCTGCCGGGCGTCTCAAACGGGTAAAACGGTCGATCAGATGCGTTTGGCTTGTGCCACGGCGTTACCGATGTAGTTCGCCGGGGTGAGCAATTTCAGCTCGGCCTTGGCAGCGGCTGGCATGTCCAAGCCGTCGATGAAAGTTTGCAGTGCTTCAGGGCTGATGCCCTTGCCACGCGTCAACTCTTTCAGCTTTTCATACGGGTTTTCGATGTTGTAGCGACGCATCACGGTCTGGATCGGCTCGGCCAGCACTTCCCAGCACGCGTCCAGGTCAGCTGCGATCTTCTGAGCGTTGAGCTCCAGTTTGCTGATGCCCTTGAGGCTGGCTTCGTACGCGATCACGCTGTGGGCGAAGCCGACACCGAGGTTGCGCAGCACGGTGGAGTCGGTCAGGTCACGCTGCCAGCGGGAGATCGGCAGCTTGCTCGCCAAATGCTGGAACAGCGCGTTGGCGATACCCAGGTTGCCTTCGGAGTTTTCGAAGTCGATCGGGTTGACCTTGTGCGGCATGGTCGACGAACCGATTTCGCCAGCGATGGTGCGCTGCTTGAAATAACCCAGGGAAATGTAGCCCCAGATGTCGCGGTCGAAGTCGATCAGGATGGTGTTGAAGCGGGCGATCGCGTCGAACAGCTCGGCGATGTAGTCGTGCGGTTCGATCTGCGTGGTGTACGGATTGAAGCCCAGGCCCAGCTCGTCTTCGATGAAGGCGCGGGCGTTCTCTTCCCAGTCGATCTCAGGGTAGGCCGACAGGTGAGCGTTGTAGTTGCCGACAGCGCCGTTGATCTTGCCCAGCAGCGGAACGGCAGCGACTTGAGCGATCTGACGCTCCAGACGGTAAACCACGTTCGCCAGCTCTTTGCCCAGGGTGGTCGGCGAGGCCGGTTGACCGTGGGTGCGCGACAGCATTGGCACGTCAGCGAAACGGATGGCCAGTTCGCGGATGGCTTGAGCGGTCTGGCGCATCAGCGGCAGCATCACATCATCACGACCTTCGCGCAGCATCAGGGCGTGGGACAGGTTGTTGATGTCCTCGCTGGTGCAGGCAAAGTGGATGAACTCGCTGACCTTGGCCAGTTCCGGCAGCTTGGCCGCCTGCTCTTTGAGCAGGTATTCGATGGCTTTGACGTCGTGGTTGGTGGTGCGCTCGATCTCTTTGACACGCTCGGCGTGCTCCAGAGCGAAGTTCTCCGCCAGGGTGTTCAGCACCGCGTTGGCTTCGGCGGAGAACGCCGGCACTTCGCTGATGCCTGGGTGAGCGGCCAGGCGCTGGAGCCAGCGCACTTCAACCAGAACGCGAGCACGGATCAGGCCGTACTCGCTGAAAATTGGGCGCAGGGCCTGGGTTTTGCCGGCGTAGCGGCCGTCAACAGGGGAAACCGCAGTGAGCGAAGAAAGCTGCATGGGGTGTTCTCGGACAGTCGGGCAACGAAATGGGGCGCGTATCATACATGAAAAAATCCGCCGGTCCGTTGCCAACTGACCGGCGTATTACGCGTTACAGATCTAAAGCGGTGTTGCGGGCGCGGTTCAGCTGCTGCGCATCAGCGGGTAAAGCTCTTTGAGCAGCTTGCGACGGCTGATCACCAGCTGCCAGCGATGGCCGCCCAACTGCCGCCACAGGCGCGCCGAACGAATCCCGGCCAGCAACAGGGCGCGGATTTTCGAGGCGTTGCTCGGTTGCTGCAGGTTGCGCATGTCGCCGTGGACCTGAATCCGTTGGCGCAAGGTGCTCAGGGTGTCCTGGTACAGTGCACCGCAGGCCGCAATCACGTTTTCGTGGGCTGGGCCGAAGTGCTCGACCTGGGATTGAATCTGCGGCAAACGCTTGCCGATCACATCGAGCAAGTCGTCGCGCTTGGCCAGCTGACGCTCCAGGCCCAGCATGGCCAGGGCGTAACGCAGCGGTTCGCGCTGCAGGGTGCTCGGGTCGCGTTCCAGAGCGCCGATCAATGCGCGATAGCCTTCGCGCAGATTGAGGTCGTCGCCGCCGTACACTTCCAGCGTGTCCTTGGGGTCGCGGATCAGCAGGCTGCCGAGCATGCAGGTCAGGCCGGCTTCGGTGGTCTGGCCGGTCTTGGCAATCTTGTCGACGAGGACGGCGGCGAGGAACACGCCGCCCAGCGCCGTCAGTTGCTCCTGAGTGGGGTTCATGCCTTGCTGCTCCATGGCTCTGCGACTTCAATCACGCCGCCGCCGAGGCAGATTTCACCGTCGTAGAACACCACGGACTGGCCCGGGGTGACCGCGCGCTGTGGGTCATCGAAGGTGGCGCGATAGCCGGTGGCGGTTTTTTCCAGCGTGCAGGGCTGATCGCTTTGGCGATAACGAACCTTGGCGGTCAACTTGCGCGGCTCGGTCAGATCGATCGGGTTGACCCAATAGATGTCCGAGGCGAGCAGGGCGCGGGAGAACAGGTACGGATGGTCATTGCCCTGGCCGACGATCAGCTCGTTGTGTTCCAGGTCCTTGATCAGCACGTACCATGGCTCGTCACCGGCGTCTTTCAAGCCGCCGATGCCCAGGCCCTGACGCTGGCCGATGGTGTGATACATCAAGCCGTGGTGACGGCCGATGACTTCACCTTCGGTGGTCTTGATCTCGCCCGGTTGGGCCGGCAGGTATTGCTTGAGGAAGTCGCTGAAGCGGCGTTCGCCGATAAAGCAGATCCCTGTGGAATCCTTTTTCTTCGCGGTGGCGAGTTCGTGTTTCTCGGCAATCGCGCGCACTTCGGGCTTTTCCAGTTCACCGACCGGGAACAGCGTCTTGGCGATCTGTTCGCCGCCGACGGCGTGCAGGAAATAACTCTGGTCCTTGTTCGGGTCCAGGCCCTTGAGCAGTTCGGTGCGGCCATCGATGTCGCGGCGGCGCACGTAGTGGCCGGTAGCGATCAGGTCGGCGCCGAGCACCATGGCGTAGTCGAGGAACGCCTTGAACTTGATCTCGCGGTTGCACAGGATGTCCGGGTTTGGCGTGCGACCGGCCTTGTACTCGGCCAGGAAGTGCTCGAACACGTTGTCCCAGTACTCGGCGGCGAAATTGGCGGTGTGCAGCTTGATGCCAATCTTGTCGCACACGGCCTGGGCATCCGCCAGGTCGTCCATGGCGGTGCAGTATTCCGTTCCATCGTCTTCTTCCCAGTTCTTCATGAACAGGCCTTCCACCTCATAACCCTGCTCGATCAGCAGGAGAGCGGAAACGGAAGAGTCCACGCCGCCGGACATGCCGACAATGACGCGCTTCTTTTGTGTGTCAGAAGGGGCTGGATCACGCATAGGGATTCAATGAGTGTCTTGAAAAAGGACGCGATTCTAACAGGCCGAAGCCCGCAAGGCTAAAGAGAAGGGCGGATCAGTTCGAGACTGTAGTGCTGGCCGTCCAGATAATCATCGATACAGCGGATGATCAGCTCACTGCGCCAGTTTGCGCGCTGTGCCAGCAATTCGTCACGCGTCAGCCATTTTGCGCCGACGATGCCGTCATCCAGTTGATAGTCGGGGTAGTGTTTGAGCGGCTTTGCGGTGAAACAGACCCGCTGGTAGGTCACGCCGTTGCTGGGGGCGGTGTAGAGGTAAATGCCCACCACGCCGGTCGGTTCGACGTCCCAGCCGGTTTCTTCCAGGGTTTCGCGCACGGCGGCTTCGATCAGGGTTTCGTCCGGGTCCAGATGGCCGGCGGGCTGGTTGAGCACCGTTCGTCCGTGCTTGGTTTCTTCGACCATCAGAAAGCGACCATTGTCTTCGACGATGGTGGCGACGGTGATGTGGGGTAGCCAATCCATGAAGCTTCCTCGGTTTCTAATATTGGAATAAAGAACAGTGTGGGAGCGAGCCTGCTCGCGATGACGGTGGGTCAGTCGACATCAATGTTGAATGATATATCGCTATCGCGAGCAGGCTCGCTCCCACATTGGTGCGTATTTCATAGATGAAAAGTGTGGGGCACAAACAGAAACCCCGGCACTGGGCCGGGGCTTCTTTGCATCCTTACAACCTTAAACCAACGCAGCGATCGCGGCGTTGAAGGTGTTGCTTGGGCGCATGGCCTTGCTGATCAGCTCGGCATTAGCGTGGTAGTAACCGCCGATGTCCACTGGCTTGCCCTGAACGGCGTTGAGCTCGGCAACGATGGTTGCTTCGTTCTCGGCCAGGGTCTTGGCCAGTTCGCCGAACTGCGCTTGCAGTGCAGCGTCTTCGGTCTGGGCGGCCAGGGCCTGGGCCCAGTACAGCGCCAGGTAGAAGTGGCTGCCGCGGTTGTCGATATTGCCGACTTTGCGCGATGGCGACTTGTTGTTGTCCAGGAACTGGCCAGTGGCCTGATCCAGGGTCTTGGCCAGCACCAGCGCTTTCGGGTTGTTGTAAGTAACACCCAGATGCTCAAGGGAAGCGGCCAGGGCCAGGAACTCGCCCAGGGAATCCCAGCGCAGGAAGTTCTCTTCCAGCAGCTGTTGAACGTGCTTCGGTGCCGAACCGCCGGCGCCGGTTTCGAACAGACCGCCGCCATTCATCAGCGGAACGATCGACAGCATCTTGGCGCTGGTGCCCAGCTCCATGATCGGGAACAGGTCGGTCAGGTAGTCGCGCAGTACGTTGCCGGTCACCGAGATGGTGTCCTTGCCTTCGCGGGTACGGCCCAGGGTGAAGGCCATCGCGTCGACTGGCGACATGATGCGGATGTCCAGGCCGGAGGTGTCGTGATCCTTCAGGTAGGCCTGAACTTTCTCGATCACTACACCGTCGTGGGCGCGCATCGGGTCCAGCCAGAAAATAGCCGGGGTTGCGCTTGCACGGGCACGGTTGACGGCCAGTTTGACCCAATCCTGGATCGGCGCGTCTTTGGTCTGGCACATGCGGAAGATGTCGCCGGCTTCAACCGACTGCTCCAGCAGGGTGCGGCCAGCGCTGTCGGAAACCCGAACCACGCCGTTGGCCTTGATCTGGAACGTCTTGTCGTGGGAACCGTACTCTTCGGCTTTTTTCGCCATCAGGCCAACGTTTGGCACGCTGCCCATGGTGGTCGGATCGAAAGCGCCGTGCAGCTTGCAGTCTTCGATCACCGCCTGGTAGATGGTGGCGTAGCAGCGATCCGGGATCACCGCCTTGGTGTCGTGCAGCTGACCGTCAGTGCCCCACATTTTGCCGGAGTCACGGATCATCGCCGGCATCGAGGCGTCGACGATCACGTCGCTCGGCACGTGCAGGTTGGTGATGCCTTTGTCGGAGTTGACCATGGCCAACGACGGACGAACGGCGTAGACCGCCTGGATGTCCGCTTCGATCTGCGCTTGTTGCTCGGCCGGCAAGGCCTTGATGCGAGCGTACAGGTCGCCGATGCCGTTGTTCAGGTTGAAACCGATCTGTGCCAGCACGTCAGCGTGCTTGGCCAGTGCGTCTTTATAGAACTCGGCAACGATCTGGCCGAACATGATCGGGTCGGAGACCTTCATCATGGTGGCTTTCAAGTGAACCGACAGCAGCACGCCTTTTTGCTTGGCGTCCTCGATCTCGGCAGCGATGAAGCTGCGCAGAGCGTTTTTGCTCATGACCGCGCAATCGAGGATCTCACCGGCTTGCACGGTGGTTTTTTCTTTCAGGACGGTGGTGGTGCCGTCTTGAGCGATCAGTTCGATTTTGACGGCATCAGCGGCGTCGATCAGGGCGGCTTTTTCGCTGCCGTAGAAATCACCGGTGCTCATGTGTGCGACATGGGACTTGGAGTCCGCAGCCCAGGCGCCCATTTTGTGCGGGTGCTTGCGTGCATAGTTCTTGACCGACAGCGGTGCACGACGATCAGAGTTGCCTTCGCGCAGAACCGGGTTCACGGCGCTGCCCTTGATCTTGTCGTAGCGCGACTTGGCGAGCTTGTCGGCGTCGGTGGCCACGGTTTCCGGGTAGTCCGGCAGGGCGAAGCCCTGGGCTTGCAGCTCTTTGATTGCGGCTTGCAGTTGCGGAACCGAGGCGCTGATGTTCGGCAGCTTAATGATGTTGGCTTCAGGCGTAACGGCCAGATCGCCCAGTTCGGCGAGGTGGTCGGCTACGGCTTTGTCACCCAATTGCTCGGGGAAGCTGGCCAGGATGCGCCCTGCAAGAGAGATATCGCGGGTTTCCACGGCGATATCAGCCGAAGCGGTGAACGCTTCTACGATAGGCAACAGTGAATAGGTGGCGAGGGCGGGAGCTTCGTCGGTGAAGGTATAGATGATCTTCGAGCGGGTGGGCATATTCGGATTAACTCTCTCTTCTTTGCTAAAGCGTGCGCAGAAACTCGAGGGGCGCCGGGTAAGCGCGTTCGTTCAAAGTCATCCATGAGCCGAATGTCGAGGTTTCTTTGCGGTGATGTTGGGTGCATCGGTCGAGCGTCAAGCGGGTGGGTTGCGGTAACAACCCTGCTTTTTCAGGCCCCAAGCCTCGTAGTAGAGAGGTCGGCCATCGTGACTCTGCGGTCAGCGGGCGGCATTATACATAGGTAGCTGGCAATCTGCCGATGGTTCATACGCAACGATTCTCGTCCATTGGTCTAAAGGTCGCAGGGGCGAGGGGGGCGTAGAGTCTTGCACCGTGCTTGAGTTTGGCGCTTTTCCCTTTGCTTTCAGGCTTGTACGTCGCGAACTGTGCAGCTTTGCGGCAGATGGATGGAACATAGGGTTTGCGTGCCGATTTAACTGGGGTACGCTCGAACGAAGCCAGATGTTCAATCCAAACAATGGAGTTCAGCATGGGATACAAGAAGATTCAGGTTCCAGCAGTCGGCGACAAAATCACCGTCAACGCGGACCATTCTCTCAATGTTCCTAACAACCCGATCATCCCCTTCATCGAAGGTGATGGTATTGGCGTTGATATCAGCCCGGTCATGATCAAGGTTGTCGATGCTGCTGTTAAGAAGGCTTACGGCGGCGAGCGCAAAATTTCCTGGATGGAAGTCTATGCCGGGGAGAAAGCGACTCAGGTTTACGATCAGGACACCTGGCTTCCCCAGGAAACCCTGGACGCAGTCAAGGATTACGTGGTTTCCATCAAGGGCCCTCTGACCACCCCGGTCGGTGGCGGTATCCGTTCCCTGAACGTGGCCCTGCGTCAGCAGCTCGACCTTTATGTATGCCTGCGCCCGGTGCGCTGGTTCGAAGGCGTGCCTAGCCCGGTCAAGAAGCCAGGCGATGTCGATATGACGATCTTCCGTGAGAACTCGGAAGACATCTACGCCGGTATCGAATGGAAAGCCGGTTCGCCGGAAGCGACCAAGGTCATCAAGTTCCTCAAAGATGAAATGGGCGTCACCAAGATCCGTTTCGACGAAAACTGCGGTATCGGCATCAAGCCGGTTTCCCTGCAAGGCACCAAACGTCTGGCGCGCAAGGCGTTGCAGTATGTGGTCGACAACGACCGTGACTCGCTGACCATCGTGCACAAAGGCAACATCATGAAGTTCACCGAAGGTGCCTTCAAGGAATGGGCCTACGAAGTGGCCGCTGAAGAATTCGGTGCGACCCTGCTCGACGGCGGTCCGTGGATGCAGTTCAAGAACCCGAAAACCGGCAAGAACGTCATCGTCAAGGACGCCATCGCCGACGCCATGCTCCAGCAGATCCTGCTGCGCCCGGCCGAATACGATGTGATCGCGACCCTGAACCTGAACGGCGACTATCTCTCTGACGCCCTGGCGGCGGAAGTGGGCGGTATCGGTATTGCACCGGGCGCCAACCTGTCCGACACCATTGCCATGTTCGAAGCGACCCACGGTACTGCGCCGAAATACGCCGGCAAGGACCAGGTCAACCCGGGTTCCCTGATCCTGTCCGCAGAGATGATGCTGCGCCACATGGGTTGGACCGAAGCGGCAGACCTGATCATCAAGGGCACCAACGGCGCGATTTCCGCCAAAACCGTGACCTATGATTTCCATCGTCTGATGGAAGGCGCGAAGCTGCTGTCTTCTTCTGCGTTTGGTGATGCGCTCATCTCGCACATGTAAGCGAGTTCCCGCATAACAAAAACCGCCCGATTCAGTGATTGAGTCGGGCGGTTTTTTTATGACTGAATGATGCGTCAGCTCGTTACTGTTTCCTGCGGGGTGACAGCGGCAGTCTGTTCATTTTCGGTTGTCGCAGCCTTGATTTCGACGGCATGCAGCCCCTTGGGGCCCTGAACAATCTGGAAACTCACGATTTGCCCGGCCTTGAGGGTTTTATATCCGTCCATCTCAATGGCCGAGTAGTGGGCAAAGAAGTCGATATCTTTTCCATCTTCGTCACGACCTTCTCTGGCGTCGGTGTTAATGAAACCGAACCCCTTGGCATTGTTGAACCATTTCACCTTGCCGACTGACATACCCATATCCCTCTGCAACAGACTCCATCACTGGAGTATCATCCAGTACATCCGCAGTCGAATCTCGAAATAAGATTGACTCCGCGGACCTTTTTTACCCACTGTGGGCTCTATTGGTTGTAACACCGTTTTGCCGATAGTCAAGGTGACCGGGCGGTCGGAGTTGAAATCGTCCATAGCCGCCCCCACCACTGTATTTGAACAACTGACGAACCTTTCTTTCCATGCATGCAATCAGCCAGATTCGACTAACATTCAATCAGGATCGCCCGGCTCTCCAAAAAGATCACCCGGAGCCCCACGACGACGATTCCGCAGGCATTGCTGTTCAGGAGGCAAAGCCTGCATTACAGGCGCCGCCGATGTACAAGGTGGTTTTGTTCAACGATGACTACACACCGATGGATTTCGTCGTCGAAGTGCTCGAGGTGTTTTTTAACCTGAATCGGGAGCTGGCGACCAAGGTCATGCTGGCCGTCCACACAGAAGGACGGGCAGTATGTGGAGTGTTTACCCGCGACATCGCCGAGACTAAGGCCATGCAGGTCAACCAGTACGCCAGGGAAAGCCAGCATCCGCTACTCTGTGAAATCGAGAAGGACGGTTAATCGCCGACCACTTGGGTATGAGGTGAAGCTATGTTAAACCGCGAGCTCGAAGTCACCCTCAATCTTGCCTTCAAGGAGGCTAGATCGAAGCGTCATGAATTCATGACCGTCGAACACCTCCTGCTGGCCCTATTGGACAATGAGGCTGCCGCCACCGTTTTGCGTGCCTGCGGCGCAAACCTCGACAAACTCAAGCACGATCTGCAGGAGTTCATCGACTCCACCACGCCCTTGATCCCCGTCCATGACGAAGATCGCGAAACCCAGCCAACCCTGGGCTTCCAGCGTGTCCTGCAACGTGCTGTTTTCCACGTACAGAGCTCGGGCAAACGCGAAGTGACTGGCGCTAACGTGCTGGTCGCCATCTTCAGTGAGCAAGAGAGTCAGGCAGTGTTCCTGCTGAAACAGCAGAGCGTTGCGCGCATTGATGTCGTCAACTACATCGCCCATGGCATTTCCAAAGTGCCTGGGCATGGCGATCACTCTGAAGGTGAGCAAGATATGCAGGACGACGAGGGCGGTGAGTCTTCTTCTTCAGGCAATCCTCTGGATGCTTATGCCAGCAACCTCAACGAACTCGCGCGCCAGGGTCGTATCGATCCGTTGGTAGGCCGTGAGCTGGAAGTCGAGCGTGTCGCGCAGATCCTGGCGCGTCGTCGCAAAAACAACCCGCTGCTGGTGGGCGAGGCGGGCGTGGGTAAAACCGCGATTGCCGAAGGCCTGGCTAAACGCATTGTCGACAACCAGGTGCCGGACTTGCTGGCCAACAGCGTGGTCTATTCCCTCGATCTGGGGGCCTTGCTGGCCGGGACCAAATACCGTGGCGATTTCGAGAAGCGCTTCAAGGCGCTGCTCAATGAGCTGAAAAAACGTCCGCAGGCGATCCTGTTCATCGACGAGATCCACACCATCATTGGTGCGGGTGCCGCGTCCGGTGGCGTCATGGATGCCTCGAACCTGCTCAAACCGCTGCTGTCGTCGGGCGATATCCGTTGCATCGGTTCGACCACGTTCCAGGAATTCCGCGGGATCTTCGAGAAGGACCGTGCCTTGGCCCGGCGCTTCCAGAAGGTCGATGTGTCGGAGCCTTCGGTTGAAGACACCATCGGCATCCTGCGCGGCCTGAAAGGGCGTTTTGAAGCGCACCACAACATCGAATACAGCGATGAGGCGTTGCGTGCCGCCGCTGAACTGGCGTCGCGCTACATCAATGACCGGCACATGCCGGACAAGGCCATCGACGTCATCGACGAGGCGGGCGCCTATCAGCGTCTGCAGCCGATCGAGAAACGCGTGAAACGCATCGAGGTGCCTCAGGTCGAGGACATCGTCGCGAAAATCGCGCGGATTCCGCCTAAGCACGTCACCAGCTCCGACAAAGAGCTGCTGCGCAACCTTGAGCGTGACCTGAAGCTGACGGTATTTGGCCAGGATGCCGCGATCGACTCGCTGTCGACCGCGATCAAACTGTCCCGTGCTGGCCTCAAGTCGCCTGACAAGCCAGTCGGTTCGTTCCTGTTCGCAGGGCCGACCGGCGTCGGTAAAACCGAAGCGGCGCGTCAGCTGGCCAAGGCGTTGGGCATCGAGCTGGTTCGTTTCGACATGTCCGAGTACATGGAGCGCCACACCGTATCGCGTCTGATCGGTGCGCCTCCAGGTTATGTCGGGTTCGATCAGGGGGGTCTGCTGACCGAAGCCATCACCAAGCAGCCTCACTGCGTGCTGTTGCTCGATGAGATCGAGAAGGCGCATCCGGAAGTCTTCAACCTGCTGTTGCAGGTGATGGACCACGGTACGCTGACCGATAACAACGGGCGCAAGGCGGATTTCCGTAACGTGATCGTCATCATGACGACCAACGCCGGTGCCGAAACAGCAGCGCGTGCTTCGATCGGTTTCACCCATCAGGACCACTCGTCCGATGCGATGGAAGTGATCAAGAAGAGCTTCACGCCGGAGTTCCGCAACCGTCTGGACACCATTATCCAGTTTGGTCGCCTCAGCCATGAGGTCATCAAAAGCGTGGTGGACAAGTTCCTTACCGAGCTTCAGGCGCAGCTGGAAGACAAGCGCGTGCAGCTGGAAGTGACCGACGCTGCGCGAAGCTGGCTGGCAGCAGGTGGCTACGACTCGGCAATGGGTGCTCGACCAATGGCGCGTTTGATCCAGGACAAGATCAAGCGTCCGCTGGCGGAAGAGATCCTCTTTGGCGAACTGGCCGACCATGGTGGCGTGGTGCACATCGACCTCAAGGACGGCGAGCTGACCTTCGAGTTCGAAACCACGGCCGAAATGGCCTGACGTTAACCGCGACAAAGCAAAAGGCGCCGAGAGGCGCCTTTTTGCTGTTCGCCGAATTTGAACGCCTGACACCTCGTCCTGTGGGAGCCTGCTCGCGATGGCGGCGGGTCAGCTTGCATTGATGTTGAATGCAATGCCGCTATCGCGAGCAGGCTCGCTCCCACTGGGGGATGGTGTTGATCCATCAAATCGCAGACAAACAAAAACGCCCGGCATAAACCGGGCGTTTTGTATTGACTTGATTAGCGAGCGCGGTAAGTGATACGCCCTTTGCTCAAGTCATAGGGCGTCAGCTCGACGCGCACTTTGTCACCGGTAAGAATACGAATGTAGTTCTTGCGCATCTTGCCGGAGATATGCGCGGTTACGACGTGCCCATTTTCCAACTCCACACGAAACATGGTGTTGGGCAGGGTGTCGACGACAGTGCCTTCCATTTCGAAGCTGTCTTCTTTCGACATGCAGTAAAGCCCTCGGTGTCCAATGAATGGCCCGGTGCAACTGCGCCAGGCAAAAGCGGCGTGCATTGTGCCCGAAAAATGGGGTTTAAGCCAAGGGGTTCTAGTTCAGGATGACCCAGCGCTGATTAATTAGCAGTTCGATAGGTCGATATTGCGTCTTGTAGCTCATCTTTTTGCAGTTTTTGATCCAGTAGCCGAGGTAGACCGCTTCCAGTCCAAGGCGCCGGGCCTCGGCGATTTGCCAGAGGATCGCGTAGCGACCCAGGCTGCGACGTTCTTCATCGGGCTCGTAGAAGGTGTAGACCGCCGACAGACCGTTCGGCAGCAAGTCGGTAACGGCCACTGCCAGGAGCCGGCCTTCGAGACGAAATTCGTAGAATCGCGAGAATGGCAGGTCGCGCACCAGGAACGTCGAAAACTGGTCGCGACTCGGCGGGTACATGTCGCCATCGGCGTGACGTTGTTCGATGTAGCGCTGATAGAGATCGAAATACTCTTCGCTGAATTTCGGCCGGGCCGGGCGCACTTGCAGGTCGGCGTTACGTTTGAAAATGCGCTTCTGCTGACGGTTGGGCGAAAATTGCGCCACAGGGATGCGCGCCGGGACGCAGGCATTGCAATTCTGGCAATGAGGCCGGTAGAGATGATCGCCGCTGCGACGAAAACCCATTTCAGACAGGTCTGCGTAGACATGCACATCCATGGGCTGGCTAGGGTCGAGAAACAGGGTCGTGGCCTGCTCCTCGGGCAGATAGCTGCAAGAGTGGGGCTGAGTGGCATAAAACTTCAAACGCGCCAACTCGGTCATGATCAACCCTCGGGAATAAGCTTTGGATTAAGTGTAAGCCACACGGGCAAAAGTCGCTCAGCAAACCCAGGTTGCACGGCTGGGTTGATCCAGATGTTGTGCGAGGAAGTTGGCGAAATCGCGCCGAGGAATCGCTCGGGCGCCGAGGCTGTGCAGATGGTCGGTCGGCATCTGGCAGTCGATCAGCACAAAACCTGAGTCTTTCAGATGTCGCACCAGCGTGGCAAAGCCATATTTCGAGGCGTTGTCGGCGCGGCTGAACATGGATTCGCCGAAAAACAGCTGACCCATCGCCAGGCCATAGAGCCCGCCGACCAGCACGCCATCATCCCAAACCTCCACGGAATGCGCGTAGCCACGTCGATGCAGCTCGAGGTAAGCCGTCTGCATCGCGTCAGTGATCCAGGTGCCGTCGGCGTAGTCCCGAGGCGCGGCGCAGGCGCTGATCACCGAGGCAAAGTCCTGATCGAAGGTCACTTGATAGCGTTGCTGGCGCAGCAATTTATTCAGGCTGCGCGAGACATGCAGTTCGTCGGGAAATAAGACGGTGCGCGGATCCGGCGACCACCAAAGGATCGGCTGGCCTTCCGAGAACCATGGAAAGCAGCCGTGGCGATAAGCCTGAATCAGACGATCGGCGGACAGATCTCCACCCGCGGCCAGCAACCCGTTGGGGTCGCGCATGGCTTTTTCCAACGGCGGGAACGTCAGGGTGTTGCGTTGTAACCAAGTCAGCATGGCATCCGGGCTTGCAGAAGGGGAGGGCGGTGACGGGCTGGCGGCCCGCCGTGAAGTGTGCCGTCAAACGGTGGGAATGTCGTCGAGGTATTTCTCGGCGTCCAGCGCGGCCATGCAGCCGGCCCCGGCGGAGGTTACGGCCTGGCGGTAGACGTGATCGGCCACGTCGCCGGCGGCGAACACGCCCGGGATCTCGGTAGCTGTGGCATCGCCATCGCTGCCGCCCTTGACCAGCAGATAGCCGTCGCGCATTTTCAACTGGCCCTCGAACAGGTCAGTGTTGGGCTTGTGGCCGATCGCGATGAACACGCCGGCCAGTGGCAATTCACGGGTTTCGCCTGTGTGGCTGTCGCGCAGGCGGGCGCTGGTCACGCCACTGGCATCACCCAGCACTTCATCGAGATTCTGGTTCCAGTGCAGGCGGATATTGCCGTTGGCGGCTTTTTCGAAGAGTTTGTCCTGGAGAATCTTCTCCGAGCGCAACTTGTCGCGCCGGTGAATCAGGTGGACTTCCTTGGCGATGTTCGACAAGTACAGTGCTTCTTCAACCGCAGTGTTGCCGCCGCCGACCACCGCGACCACTTGGTTGCGATAAAAAAATCCGTCGCACGTGGCGCAGGCCGAAACCCCTCGGCCGGCAAAGGCCTCTTCCGAAGGCAGCCCCAGATATTGCGCCGAGGCGCCGGTCGCGATAATCAGCGCGTCGCAGGTGTATGTGCCGCTGTCGCCGATGAGCTCGAACGGGCGTTGTTGCAACTTGGCGGTGTGGATGTGGTCGTAAACGATCTCGGTGGCAAAGCGCTCGGCGTGTTTTTGCATACGTTCCATCAGCACCGGGCCGGTGAGGCCTTCAACGTCGCCGGGCCAGTTATCGACTTCGACGGTCGTGGTCAGCTGGCCACCTGCCTGTATGCCGGTAATGACAACGGGTTTGAGGTTGGCGCGGGCGGCATAAACGGCTGCGCTGTATCCGGCAGGGCCGGAACCCAGAATGATCAGGCGGGAATGCTTCGGTTCGCTCATAAAAACACCTCATAAGCCTTTGTCACAAAAGAGAATGCATGCTCAAATTGAAACGCGCGTAACGTGCTTTTGGCTATGCTACACCGAAGGGCTTCAAGCATGGCATCGGGCGAACAAACCCGTACAATGCCGTCTGTAACAGTGATTGAAACAAAATAAGCTGTGCGTACCGTGTTTATAAAAACCGGGGTGCAATGTTAAAAGTAGTCCCAGTTGCGCGTGTTAACTTTTTTACCTGCCTGGATTGGGCAGTTTTTTATAGTCATTCAACAGATGGACGCGCCATGGGCGCAGGAAAAGAAGCGTTTTGAAGAAATCCACCGCAGCACCCAAAACAGTCGTCGTTCCACTCTGGCGCCAGCACTTGCACTACCGGCTCAAGGAAGGTGCATTGATCGCCATCGGTGGCCTGTGCCTGTTCCTGATGATGGCCTTGTTGACCTATGGCAAGGACGATCCTGGCTGGAGCCATAACAGCAAGATCGACGACGTACAGAACTTCGGCGGGCCGGTCGGCTCCTACAGCGCCGATATCCTGTTCATGGTGCTGGGTTACTTCGCCTACATCTTCCCTTTGTTGCTGGCGATCAAGGCTTATCAGATCTTCCGTCAGCGCCACGAACAGTGGCAGTGGAGCGGCTGGCTGTTCTCCTGGCGCCTGATCGGCCTGGTGTTTCTGGTGCTGTCGGGCGCGGCACTCGCGCATATCCATTTCCATGCGGCGACTGGTCTGCCGGCTGGTGCGGGCGGCGCGTTGGGCGAAAGTCTTGGTGACCTGGCCAGGAACGCGCTGAACATCCAGGGCAGCACGCTCTTGTTCATCGCGCTGTTCCTGTTCGGCCTGACGGTGTTCACTGACCTGTCGTGGTTCAAGGTGATGGACGTTACCGGCAAGATCACCCTCGACCTTTTCGAACTGTTCCAGGGCGCGGCCAATCGCTGGTGGAGCGCCCGTGTCGAGCGCAAACAACTGGTGGCGCAGCTGCGTGAAGTCGACGATCGCGTGCATGACGTGGTCGCCCCGACGGTCACGGACAAACGCGAGCAAGCCAAGGTCAAGGAACGCCTCATCGAGCGTGAGCAGGCCCTGAGCAAGCACATGTCGGACCGCGAGAAGCAGGTGCCGCCTGTCATCGCACCTGCGCCGCCCAAGCCGGCAGCGCCGAGCAAGCGCGTCGAGAAAGAGAAGCAGGCGCCGTTGTTCGTTGACAGCGCCGTCGAAGGCACCTTGCCGCCGATCTCGATTCTCGACCCGGCCGAAAAGAAACAACTCAATTACTCTCCAGAATCGCTGGCCGCCGTCGGCCACTTGCTGGAAATCAAGCTCAAGGAATTCGGCGTCGAAGTCTCGGTGGATTCGATCCATCCGGGCCCGGTCATTACCCGTTACGAAATCCAGCCGGCCGCCGGCGTCAAAGTCAGCCGCATCTCCAACCTGGCGAAAGACTTGGCGCGATCCCTGGCCGTGACCAGCGTTCGTGTGGTGGAAGTGATTCCGGGCAAGACCACCGTCGGTATCGAGATTCCCAACGAGGACCGCCAGATCGTGCGTTTCTCCGAAGTGCTGTCGACCCCTGAGTACGACAACTTCAAGTCGCCGGTCACCCTGGCCCTGGGCCACGACATCGGCGGCAAGCCGGTCATCACTGACCTGGCGAAAATGCCGCACTTGTTGGTGGCCGGTACGACCGGTTCCGGTAAGTCGGTGGGTGTGAACGCGATGATCCTGTCGATCCTGTTCAAGTCCGGCCCGGAAGACGCCAAGCTGATCATGATCGACCCGAAAATGCTCGAGCTGTCGATCTACGAAGGCATTCCGCACCTGCTGTGCCCGGTCGTGACCGACATGAAGGACGCGGCCAACGCCTTGCGCTGGAGCGTGGCGGAGATGGAACGTCGCTACAAACTGATGGCGAAGATGGGCGTACGAAACCTGTCGGGCTTCAACGCCAAGGTCAAGGAAGCTCAGGACGCGGGCACGCCGCTGACCGATCCGTTGTACAAACGCGAAAGCATTCACGACGAAGCGCCGCTGCTGACCAAACTGCCGACCATCGTCGTGGTCGTCGACGAATTCGCCGACATGATGATGATCGTCGGCAAGAAGGTTGAAGAACTGATCGCCCGTATCGCCCAGAAGGCCCGGGCGGCCGGTATCCACTTGATCCTCGCGACCCAGCGTCCGTCGGTTGACGTGATCACCGGTCTGATCAAGGCCAACATCCCGACGCGCATGGCGTTCCAGGTGTCGAGCAAGATCGACTCCCGGACGATCATCGACCAGGGCGGTGCCGAACAACTGCTGGGCCACGGTGACATGCTCTACATGCCGCCGGGCACCAGCCTGCCGATCCGTGTTCACGGTGCGTTCGTGTCCGATGACGAGGTTCACCGGGTGGTTGAAGCCTGGAAACTGCGCGGTGCACCGGAATACAACGACGAGATCCTGGCCGGTGTTGAGGAGGCCGGTAGCGGTTTCGACGGTGGCAGTGGCGGTGGCGACGAAGACAGCGAATCCGATGCGCTTTACGACGAAGCGGTGCAGTTCGTCCTGGAAAGCCGTCGTGCGTCCATCTCTGCGGTTCAGCGCAAGCTGAAAATCGGCTACAACCGCGCCGCACGCATGATCGAAGCCATGGAAATGGCCGGGGTCGTGACGTCCATGAATACCAACGGTTCGCGTGAAGTCCTGGCGCCTGGCCCGGTACGCGACTGATTTGATTTTGAAAGGATGGCGCAGTGATGCGCCACCCGAACTCCCACGAATGTTATGAGGACTCCCATGCGTCTTATCCGCATGCTGTTGCTGCCGGTACTGGCTTTGACCACGCTCTCGGCCCACGCCGATGACAAGGACGTGGCGCGTCTGACCCAACTGCTGGAAAAATCCCAGACCCTGACTGCGCGCTTCTCTCAGCTGACGCTGGATGGCAGCGGCACCCAGTTGCAGGAAACGGCCGGGCAAATGTCCCTGCAGCGTCCTGGCCTGTTCTACTGGCATACCGACGCACCGCAAGAGCAATTGATGGTTTCCGATGGCAAGAAGGTGTCCCTGTGGGACCCGGACCTGGAACAGGTCACCATCAAGACCCTTGACCAGCGCCTGACCCAGACACCTGCGCTGCTGCTGTCCGGCGACGTGTCCAAGATCAGCCAGAGCTTTGACATCAGCGCCAAGGAAGCCGGCGGCGTGATCGACTTCACCTTGAAACCTAAAACCAAGGACACCCTGTTCGACAGCCTGCGCCTGTCGTTCCGCAATGGCCTGGTCAATGACATGCAACTGATCGACAGCGTCGGTCAGCGCACCAATATCCTGTTCACCGGTGTGAAGGCCAACGAGCCGATCCCGGCGTCCAAGTTCAAGTTCGACATTCCCAAGGGTGCCGACGTCATTCAAGAGTAAGACGCAAAACCTGTTGGAGCTGGCTTGTGTGGCGAGGGAGCTTGCTCCCGCTTGGGGCGCGAAGCGCACCCCGAAATGGGACCGCTGCGCAGTCCAGCGGGAGCAAGCTCCCTCGCCACAGGATTTCGCCAGACTTGAGAACTGCGTAATAAAGCGAGGTTTCAACCGCACGTGATGGACCTGTTTCGCAGTGCCCCGATCGCTCAACCCTTGGCCGCCCGCTTGCGCGCAGCCAATCTGGACGAGTACGTCGGTCAGGAACACCTGCTGGCTCGCGGCAAGCCTTTGCGCGAAGCCCTGGAGCAGGGTGCCCTGCACTCGATGATTTTCTGGGGCCCGCCGGGCGTGGGCAAAACCACCCTGGCGCGGTTGCTCGCGGAAGTCTCGGATGCGCACTTTGAAACGGTCTCGGCGGTACTGGCTGGCGTGAAGGAAATCCGTCAGGCAGTGGAAATCGCCAAGCAGCAGGCCGGCCAGTACGGCAAGCGCACCATCCTGTTCGTCGATGAAGTGCATCGCTTCAACAAGTCGCAGCAGGATGCATTCCTGCCATACGTTGAAGACGGCACGCTGATTTTCATCGGCGCAACCACGGAAAACCCTTCCTTCGAACTCAACAACGCGTTGCTCTCCCGGGCACGCGTTTACGTGCTCAAAAGCCTCGACGAAGCGGCCCTGCGCAAACTGGTGCATCGGGCGCTGACCGAAGAGCGTGGCCTGGGCAAGCGCCAGCTGACCCTCAGCGATGAAGGCTTCCAGATGCTCCTGTCGGCTGCCGATGGCGATGGCCGACGTTTGCTGAACCTGCTGGAAAACGCCTCGGACCTGGCAGAAGACAACAGCGAGATCGGCGTCGATCTGCTGCAAAGTCTGCTCGGCGATACCCGCCGGCGTTTCGACAAGGGCGGCGAAGCGTTCTACGACCAGATTTCTGCGCTGCATAAATCGGTGCGCGGCTCCAATCCCGACGGCGCGCTTTACTGGTTCGCGCGGATGATCGACGGCGGTTGCGATCCGCTGTACCTGGCCCGGCGCGTGGTGCGCATGGCCAGCGAAGACATCGGCAACGCTGACCCGCGGGCCCTGAGCCTGTGCCTGGCGGCGTGGGAAGTGCAGGAGCGCCTCGGCAGCCCTGAAGGCGAGTTGGCGGTGGCCCAGGCCATCACTTATCTGGCTTGCGCGCCGAAAAGCAACGCGGTGTACATGGGGTTCAAGGCCGCCATGCGCAGCGCCACCGAACACGGTTCGCTGGAAGTGCCGCTGCATTTGCGCAACGCACCGACCAAGCTGATGAAGCAATTGGGTTACGGCGATGAATACCGTTATGCCCACGATGAGCCGGACGCCTATGCCGCTGGCGAAGACTATTTCCCGGAAGAACTCGAGCCGCAACCGTTCTATCAGCCCGTGCCTCGCGGCCTGGAGCTGAAGATCGGCGAAAAGCTCAATCACCTTGCACAACTTGACCGTCTAAGCCCCCGGCAGCGGAGAAAATAAGTGATTCCTTTGGTTATTGCGGTCTCCGTTGGCGGTGTCGCCGGGACTCTGTTGCGCTTTGCCACCGGTAATTGGGTCAACGCTAATTGGCCGCGGCACTTCTATACCGCGACGCTGGCCGTTAATATCGTCGGCTGTTTGCTGATCGGCGTTCTATACGGTCTGTTTTTGCTACGCCCGGAGGTGCCGATCGAGGTGCGCGCCGGGTTGATGGTCGGCTTCCTCGGGGGGCTGACGACTTTTTCATCCTTTTCACTGGATACGGTGCGCCTGCTCGAAACCGGGCAAATGCCGCTGGCCCTGGGCTATGCTGCCATCAGCGTATTCGGCGGGCTGCTCGCCACCTGGGCTGGCCTGTCCTTGACCAAACTTTGATAACGAGAGACCGACATGCTCGATTCCAAACTGTTACGTAGCAACCTTCAGGACGTAGCGGACCGCCTGGCATCCCGTGGCTACACGCTGGATGTTGCGCGCATCGAAGCGCTGGAAGAACAGCGCAAGACCGTCCAGACCCGCACCGAAGCACTGCAGGCTGAACGTAACGCGCGCTCCAAATCCATCGGCCAGGCAAAGCAGCGCGGCGAAGACATCGCGCCGTTGATGGCCGACGTCGAGCGTATGGCGAACGAATTGAGTGCCGGTAAAGTCGAGCTGGACGGGATCCAGACCGATCTGGATTCGATCCTGCTCGGCATCCCGAACCTGCCGCACGAATCCGTGCCAATCGGTGATGACGAAGACGGCAACGTCGAAGTGCGCCGCTGGGGTACCCCGACCGCGTTCGATTTCCCGGTCCAGGACCACGTGGCCCTGGGCGAGAAGTTCGGCTGGCTGGACTTCGAAACCGCCGCCAAGCTGTCCGGCGCCCGTTTCGCCCTGTTGCGCGGCCCGATCGCCCGTATGCATCGCGCCCTGGCGCAATTCATGATCAACCTGCACACCAGCGAACACGGTTACGAAGAGGCTTACACGCCGTATCTGGTCCAGGCGCCAGCGCTGCAAGGCACCGGTCAACTGCCGAAGTTCGAAGAAGACCTGTTCAAGATCAGCCGCGAAGGCGAAGCCGATCTGTACCTGATCCCGACCGCTGAAGTGTCGCTGACCAACATCGTCGCCGGCGAGATCGTCGATTCGAAGCTGCTGCCGATCAAGTTCGTCGCCCACACGCCTTGCTTCCGCAGCGAAGCCGGTGCCTCGGGTCGCGATACTCGCGGGATGATCCGTCAGCACCAGTTCGACAAGGTCGAGATGGTCCAGATCGTTGAGCCGTCGACCTCGATGGACGCGCTGGAAGGTCTGACGGCCAACGCCGAGAAAGTCCTGCAACTGCTGGAACTGCCTTATCGCACGATTGCACTGTGCACCGGTGACATGGGCTTCAGCGCAGTCAAGACTTACGATCTTGAAGTGTGGATCCCGAGCCAGGACAAGTACCGCGAGATTTCGTCGTGCTCCAACTGCGGCGACTTCCAGGCCCGTCGTATGCAAGCGCGTTTCCGCAACCCGGAAACCGGCAAGCCTGAACTGGTTCACACCCTGAACGGTTCGGGTCTGGCAGTCGGTCGTACCCTGGTGGCGGTGCTGGAAAACTACCAGCAAGCCGACGGTTCGATCCGTGTGCCTGAAGTGCTGAAACCTTACATGGGTGGCCTCGAGGTCATCGGCTAAATGGACTATCTGCCGCTGTTCCATAACCTTCGCGGCAGTCGTGTGTTGGTCGTTGGTGGGGGGGAGATTGCCTTGCGCAAATCCCGCCTGCTGGCCGAAGCCGGTGCGCTGCTGCGGGTGGTCGCACCTCAAATCGAACCGCAGCTGCGCGAGCTGGTTGTCGGCAGCGGCGGCGAGTGCCTGTTACGGGGCTACGTCGAAGCGGACTTGGACGGTTGCGGGCTGGTCATCGCCGCCACCGACGACGAACCGCTGAACGCGCAAGTTTCCGCTGATTCCCATCGGCGTTGCGTGCCGGTCAATGTGGTGGATGCGCCGGCTTTGTGCAGCGTGATCTTCCCGGCGATCGTCGACCGTTCTCCCTTGATCATTGCGGTGTCCAGCGGCGGCGATGCGCCGGTGCTGGCGCGGCTGATCCGCGCCAAACTGGAAACCTGGATTCCGTCCACCTACGGTCAACTGGCCGGTCTGGCGGCGCGTTTTCGCAGCCAGGTCAAACGCCTGTTCCCGGACGTGCAGCAGCGTCGGGCATTCTGGGAGGATGTGTTCCAGGGCCCGATTGCCGACCGGCAACTGGCCGGGCAGGGTGCTGAAGCCGAACGCCTGATGCTGGCGAAGATCAATGGCGAAGCGCCGGTCGCTACCGGTGAAGTGTATTTGGTGGGCGCGGGTCCCGGTGATCCCGACTTGCTGACCTTCCGTGCCTTGCGCCTGATGCAGCAAGCCGATGTGGTGCTCTACGACCGCCTGGTCGCCCCGGCGATTCTCGATCTGTGCCGTCGCGATGCCGAGCGGGTCTACGTCGGCAAGCGTCGCGCCGATCACGCGGTGCCGCAGGACCAGATCAATCAGCAATTGGTCGACCTGGCCAAGCAAGGCAAGCGGGTCGTGCGATTGAAGGGCGGTGATCCGTTCATCTTCGGTCGTGGCGGTGAAGAGATCGAAGAACTGGCGGCCCATGGCATCCCGTTCCAGGTCGTGCCGGGTATCACCGCCGCCAGCGGTTGCGCGGCATATGCCGGGATTCCGCTGACCCATCGCGATTACGCGCAGTCGGTGCGATTTGTCACCGGGCACTTGAAGGACGGTTCCACCGATTTGCCGTGGGCCGACCTGGTTGCGCCGGCACAAACCCTGGTGTTTTACATGGGGCTGGTGGGCTTGCCGATCATCTGCGAGCAACTGATCAAGCACGGTCGCGGGGCGGACACCCCAGCGGCGCTGATTCAGCAGGGCACCACGGTCAATCAGCGGGTATTTACCGGCACGCTGGCTGATCTTCCTCGACTGGTGGCGGAGCATGAAGTGCATGCGCCGACGCTGGTGATCGTTGGGGAAGTGGTGCAATTGCGCGAGAAACTGGCCTGGTTTGAAGGGGCTCAGGCGCAAGTCTGATCGGACCGAGTCGGTCGAGCGCGACCCCGGCCCATCGCTGGCAGGCTATCGTCCACAGGGGATTTGAGAAAGACACAAATCCAGTGTGGGAGCTAGCCTGCTGGCGATTGGGGGCCTCAAAAACGGCACAAACCTCAGGCCCTGCGCCAAACCCCTTTCCCGTTCAACCGCGCCCGATCATGGGTTGCTGTGAAATCCTGCGCCGGCCCTTTCGGCACAATCCCGGTCGGGTTGATGGTCTTGTGGCTGCCGTAGTAATGATTTTTGATGTGCTGAAAATCCACCGTCTCGGCAACGCCCGGCCATTGGTAAATCTCCCGCAGCCAGTTCGACAGATTCGGATAATCGGCAATCCGCCGCAGGTTGCACTTGAAGTGGCCGTGATACACCGCATCAAAGCGAATCAGCGTGGTGAACAGCCGAATATCCGCTTCGGTCAGGTACTCGCCGACCAGGTAACGGTTGGCGCCCAGCAGTTGCTCCAATCGATCCAGTTCGGCAAACACATCATCAAACGCTTCTTCATACGCCTGCTGTGACGTGGCAAACCCTGCGCGATAAACGCCGTTGTTCACGGCCGGATAAATCCGCTCATTCAACGCATCGATCTCGCCGCGCAGGGGGCCGGGTAGAAATCCAGGTCATTGCCGGTCAGGTCATCGAAGGCGCCGTTGAACATGCGGATGATCTCCGCTGATTCATTGTTGACGATGCGGTTTTGCTGTTTGTCCCAGAGCACCGGCACGGTGACGCGACCGGTGTAGTTGGCGGTATCGGCGGTGTAGCGCTGGTGCATGAAATTGAAATGATCGAGTTTGTCGCCGGTCGAGCCCAGGTTCTGGTCGAAGGTCCAGCCGTTTTCCAACATCAACCAGCTGACCACCGAGACGTCGATCAGGTTTTCGAGGCCTTTGAGTTTGCGCAGGATCAGCGTGCGATGCGCCCACGGACAAGCGAGGGATACATAAAGGTGATAGCGGCCAGCTTCGGCTGCAAAGCCACCGACGCCCGTCGGGCCGGGCTTGCCGTCGGCGGTCAGCCAGTTGCGACGTTGCGCCTGTTCGCGCTGGAACGCGCCGTCCTTGCTGCTTTCGTACCACTGGTCCTGCCAGCGACCTTCAACTAACAAACCCATGTTCAAGACTCCTCAATCAATAAGCGTTGGAGAGGAGTCTATTCATATAGGTTCGATTAAATAGCGCAAAGGTTCGAGGGTTATGATCGGTTAAATCGATCTGTCCCGAGCGTCCCAATACTGCTGCGCCGTTTCGAAGGCGTGTTCCCGGGTCTGACCAAGGCCACGCAATGCGAGGGCCATGGTCGAGATCAAGGCCATTTGCGGGTAGCTGTCGACCACGTCACCGCGCCAGACGGCTTTCAAATGTTCAGGATCGAGCGAGGCGGGTTTGACGTGGCGTTGACTCGACAACTGCGGCCATTCCTCGTCCCAGCTTTCGCCGCCGGTGGTGCCGTACAGGTGGCTGTCGGCATCCGGGTTGATCTCGATTTCGCCACCGTCGCCCTTGACCACAATCGCGGTGTCGCCGAGCAAGCCGCTGGCATCGCGATGCACCGCCTGGTAACCCGGGTGGAAAATGCTTTGCAGGCCGCAGCGAGCACCCAACGGGTTGAGAATGCGGGTGAGGGAGTGGATCGGCGAACGCAGGCCCAAGGTGTTGCGCAGGTCGATCATGCGCTGCAACTGCGGTGCCCAATCCACCAGCGGCATAAACGCCAGGCCTCCGTTATCGAGCGCCGAGCCGACCTGTTGCCAGTCGCGGCACAACGGGATGTTCAAGCCTTCCAGCAGTTGTTCGCTGTAGAGCCGGCCGGCCGTATGGGCGCCGCCGCCGTGCATGAAGATGCGCACGCCGTTTTGCGCCAGGCATTTGGCCGCCAGCAGGTACCACGGCAGGTGACGCTTCTTGCCGGCATACGTCGGCCAGTCCAGGTCCACCGCCAGGGCTGGCGGGTTCAACCGTTCGCGCAGGGCTTCGGTGAAACCGGCCATTTCCTCGGCGCTTTCTTCCTTGTGCCGCAACAGCATCAGGAACGCGCCGAGCTGGGTGTCCTCGACTTTGTCGTCGAGCACCATGCCCATGGCTTCACGCGCTTCGGCCCGGGTCAGGTCGCGGGCACCGCGCTTGCCTTTGCCGAGGATCCGCACGAACTGGGCGAACGGGTGTTCGGCGGGCGTTTCGAGGGTCAGCGCTGGAAAGTCAGTCATAAGCAATTCGTCGGTTTGGGCAGGCCCGCCAGTTTCGCGGCGAGTTTGGCAGGGGTGCCTTTGAACAGTCGGTTGAGGTGCAGGCTGTTGCCTTTTTCCGGGCCGAGCTTCAACGCGGTGTACTTGATCAGCGGTCGGGTGGCCGGGGATAGCTGGAATTCGGCGTAGAAGTTGCGGAGCAATTCGAGGATTTCCCAGTGCTCCGGGCTCAACTGGATGTCTTCGGCGGCGGCGAGGGCGCTGGCCACCTCGCTCGACCAGTCACTCAGTTCGACCAGGAAACCGTCCTTGTCCAACTCGATGGCGCGTGCGCCGACTGTCAGGGAATTCATAGCCAACTGTTCACCTTGTCGTAGTGAATCGACAACTCGACGAAGGCGGGGTAATCAATGGCTTTGGCCGCGTCAGGAACCGCCAACGCACGGGCCTGGGCGTCTTCGGCCAGTACGAACAGGTTCAACGGGCGGGCATTCAGCGCGTTGAACGGCGCGGTGCCCGGTTGCAACGCATAGACGGCGTCGCCGGTCAGCAGCAACGCGTCGTTTGTGCCGATCACGCGCAGGCAACTGGTCAGGCGGTCATCGCTGAACGGGGAATGAGACAACACATGCAAAGTCGACATCAGAGGGTGATCACCTGGTCGTAACGGTCAATAAGTGCAGTGACTTCCTGGGTGGCCAGCACCCGGGCTTCTTCAAGCGACCGACCGTTGAGGTCCAGACCTCGTTCGGCAGCGCTGTGGCCACAGACATACAGGTCTTCCACACCGAACATCGGCAACGCTTGCAGGTTGGCGCTCAGGTCTTTTTGTTGCAGGGCCTTGGCGTCTTGTTTCGCAGCGAGCTGGAACACCCCGTCATCGAGAAACAGCAAGCCAATCGGCAGGTCGAACGCGCCACCAGCCAGCACGATGTCCAGCGCTTCCCGAGCGTTCGGCCCGGACCACGGGGCCTGGCGGCTGATAATCAACAAGGATTTAGCCATCTCACGCGCCTCCGAAACAGATCAGGCGGTCAGCGTCTTGCACCGCGTCATGCAACTGGCCGAGGCCGGACAATTCCCACGGTGCGCCCACGGCAACGGCGTCACGCTGATAGCGTCCGGCTTCCTCTGCGTTCAACACGCCACGGCGCAGGGCGGCGGCAATGCACACGACGCCATCCAGCTGATGCTCGCTGACAAAGGCGCGCCATTGCTTGGGCAGGTCCTGCTCATCCTGCGGCGTGACCACGCTGCCGGAGGCGTTGTAGACGCCGTCCTGATAGAAAAACAGCCGGACAATCTCATGCCCGCCGGCCAGCGCTGCCTGGGCAAACAGCAAGGCACGGCGCGAGGAGGGCGCATGGGCGGCGGAAAACAGCGCGATGGCGAACTTCATGACGGACTCGATCAGCAAAACTGCGGTCATGATAAAGCTTTATCGCGAGTGCGGCGAAGGGGGTTTACTCGTAGACCGAGTCGCGGCCATCGCGAGCAGGCTCGCTCCTGCAAGGTATTTGGTGGTGCATGACACTGAAATCCACCACAGAACCCTGCGGGAGCGAGCCTGCTCGCGATAGCGGTCTGTCAGGCGACATCAATGCGGGACGTGATAACCCGCTCAACGCGGCATATACCCCAACTGCCATCGCCGCGGAATCTTCAGCGACAGCAATCCAATCGCGCCCGCCAGCAACCCGCTGACAAACAACGCCTTGAGCCCAAGGTGGTGTTCCAGCACCGCGCCGAGCACGGCACCTGCAAACATCCCCGTCCAGGGAATCAACTGAACCCGCCAGCCATTACGCCGCTCACCGAGCATCCAGCGCCCCAGCCCACGCCCGAAGCGCGACAGGGCGCCGGTGACGTAAGTGAGGCCGACCGGCAAGCCGTTCACTTCCTCCACCGCCGCGTTGAGCATGCCCATGGCGATGATTGTCGCCAGCAGTGCCGGTAATTGTTCGTCAAAAGGCCAGGCCGCGGCGCCGCAGAGCAGCATTGCGATGCCCAGCAGCAAGGGCAGCGCCCGGCGGCCACCGAGGCGGCTGACGACAATGCCCAAGGCGTTGCCGACAATGAAGGTGGTCACGAGAATCAGCAGGCGCAGGGTCAGCCCGAGATCGCCGTCGCTGATGGCCACGGCGAGGCGGGTGGTGTTGCCGCTCATGAAGGAGACAAAGTCGCCGCTGGCCATGAAGCCGATGGCGTCAGTCATGCCGGCGAGTACCGAGAGCGCGGCCACCAGCACCATGCCGATGCGTCCGCGCCATTTCTGGATATGAAGATGGCCCGGGCTGGCGCGAGAAGTCGAGAGGGATGGCAACATCGGCGAAAGTCGTCCTCAGGCAGCGACCATCAGGGTCACTTGATCAATCCATGTAGTTCGCAATACTCCAGCCAGTCCATACCGGCCATCTCGGCCACTTCCTTGTGCACTTCAAGACGCTGAGAATCGTAGTCTTCAGGCGTCACGGCGGTCAATTGCAATGTCAGCTCCCAGGCAAACAGACCCAGGCGCTCGGCTTCGGCCTCGAAGGCCTCATGCAAGCGCTCGTCACGATATTGCGCCGCGGTCTCGCCTTTGGCCTGGGCCAACAGCGGGTTGAGGTTGTCGAGCTCATTGCGCAGCTCAGGACGCTCATCGAGAAACTTCTTCAGCGCTTTCTCGTGTTGCTGTTCGGTTGCCGCCATGGTCGCTCCTTGAGGCCCGGGTTTACGAAGATTGCTTCTTGCTGGCCTTGGCCGCAGCCGCCAGGCACTCGAGGGCAAACTGCTCGGGGTAGGTCATCTGGATCGGCGTGGTCTCGCCTTTGACGGTGCGTTCGCCGTCGAGGATGTAACGGATTCGTTTGTCGGTGACGCCAATGCGCTTGGCGATCCAGGACGGCGTCTGACCGATCTGGCTGATCAGCTTGTCAGCGTATTCGGCGGTCGGTTTGTAATACTCGGCGTTGGGTGTCATGACCTTTCCAGAAAATGAGCCCGGAAAAACGGGCGATGCGACGTTAATGGCGCGACAGGGTGCGCGAATCGTCACGCGATGTCGCGGTATAAATGAAGTAAAGCAGAACGATACGCCGTGCCACGGTGATACAGTCCGCTTTTTCTTGATGAGCGAACACAATGCGAATTCTGATGGTGGCGCTGGCCGTGACGTTGCTGGCGGGATGCGCCGGCTCGGTGATGAACGATGCCCGCACCAAAGCCCCTTACAAAACCCTGAAATCGGACAAGCCGGAAAAAGTCGTCGCCCAGTGCGTGCAGTTTTCCTGGCAGGACGAGGCGGTGTTCGGTGTCGATGCCGGCGCGTATTTGCAGCCGGGAGAGAAGGGTGGGTCCACCGTTTACACGCGTTCTGCGGAGTCCTTTGTCGACGTGACCACCGATGCGTCAGGCACCGTGTTGAGTTACTACGCACAGCAAGATGACTTTGTGGCCAAGCGCCGCCTGGCGGCGCTGGCGACCTGCCTCTGACCTGAGGCGTTGACCCCCATCCCCTGTAGGAGTAAGCCTGCTCGCGAAAGCGGCGGGTCAGTCGACATCAATGTTGGATGTCACCCCGCTATCGCGAGCAGGCTCACTCCTACAGTTGGATGGTGTGGATCATACGAGCAGGTTATGCGTCGTTGATCAGGCGCTTCTGGAAAAAGAAGCGCTTATGCCCCGGCGGGTAGTCGACAATCTGCCCCACCTCGCTGTAGCCCAGCTTCTTGTAGAACTCCGGCGCCTGGAAGTCGAAGGTGTCGAGCCAGACCCCGATGCATTCCTTCTCCCGCGCCACGTCTTCGGCCATCCGCATCAACTTCGAGCCTATGCCTTGTCCCCGACCCTGTTCCGGTACCGATAGCAACTCGATGTACAACCACTGATAAAAAACCCGACCATACAGACCGCCAAGAATCTCGTCATGCTCGTCGCGAATCAGCAGGGCAATGGGCTCCTGCTTCGAAACGCCTGCCTTTGAAGCGTTATAGGCGCGCAACGGCAGCAGGATCGCCTGCTCCTCGGCTTCGGTGGGGTTTTGCGACTGTTCGATACGCAGTTCCATCAGCTCAATCCTTATGGCCATGAGGGGCAACAGCCGCAAGCCTAACGCGACCCCCTGCGGTTGTTCCAGCCCCTTGAGTGGAACCCTCGCTCGCGCCCGGATGTCTAGCCTGAAGAGCGTCCTTCCGGAACGCGGCCAATGAGGATCACCCGTGAATATTTTTGAAGCCCTGCGTGAAAGTCACGACCGCCAGCGCACCTATGCCAAAGCGCTCATCAAGACCAGCGGCGACACCGCGGAGCGGGTCGAGGCTTACAAGCAGCTCAAGTCTGAACTCCAGGCCCACGAAACCGCCGAAGAGCGCCATTTCTACATCCCGCTGATGGCGTTCGACAATGGCGTCGATCTCAGCCGCCACGCCATCTCCGAACACCATGAGATGGACGAAATGATGGAAGAGCTGGATGAGACACAAATGTCCAGCCCGGCCTGGCTGGCGACCGCCAAGAAGCTGTCCGAGAAGGTTCATCATCACTTGGAAGAGGAAGAGCAAAAGTTCTTCCAGATGGCCGGCAAGCTGCTCGACGACAAGCAGAAAGAGGCCCTGGCCGGCCAATACGAAAAGGAATACAAGGCACAGCTTCCCTAGTCGGTACGATGCCCCGATTGCTACCTGGTGATGTAATCCTTTTGCTACACAGGACGTAGGACTTGGATCAGGGTACTGGTTTTATATCCAGTATTTGCGAGTGATCTGCGAAGGCGGGTTCATTCGGGGCTCAAATGGGCTGATGGACAAAAAAAACAGCGCCGTTAGGTTGGAGGCCTCTCCTCAGGAAGGAGAGTTCTCAAAATCAACGGAGTGAAAAAATGAACCAACCACAGACTCAACCTCAACTTCGACACGGTCGTGTCACATCCCCCTCCAGCCGCGGTGCGGTCGCCGTAGAGCTGGGGTTGCTGAGTAGCTGGCAAGTCAACGAAATGGAAGGCGGCAAGAACTTCCCTTCGCTGACGGCGGGGCCCTTCGCGGCGCCGTATCAAACCGACAGCGACAGTGTCACGCCACCTGCCGACCGCTACATCCTCAGCGGTGGCAAGACGGATGCCCGAGACTGCATCAACTTCACCAACAAGGAAATGAGCCTCAAGCTCGGCCGCCCCTTCACCTGGCCTTTGTTGAACGTCGATCCGGGCCAGACCTTCAAGGTCACCTGGGAATACACCGCGCCCCATGTCACCCGTGGCTACAGCTGGTTCATCACCAAGGATGGCTGGAGCCCGGAACAGCGCATCGGCCGTGCGCAATTGGAGCCGACATCGTTCTTCGACGACTTCTACACCCAGGTCCCGTACTACAGCCATTCCGCCGAGATGAAGGCCAAGGTCAACCACGAAGTGAAATTGCCGGGCAACAAGAAAGGCCATCACGTGATCGTGCTGATGTGGATTGTGGCCAACACCGGCAACGCCTTCTACCAAGCATTCGACGTGGACTTCAAGTAAGCCCGCAGCGTTAATCCCCCCACACGTTCTGAAGGAATAGAACATGTCAAAATTCGACTTTACGTTATTGAAATCGCCACTCGCCGATGCGGCATCGTTGATGCCGAGCATTGCCGGCAAAAAGATCCTCATGGGCTTCTGGCACAACTGGCCCGCCGGGCCGAGCGACGGTTATCAGCGTGGCCAGTTCGCCAACATCGCGCTGCAGGATGTGCCCAAGGATTACAACGTGGTGGCCGTGGCCTTCATGAAGGGCAACGGCATCCCGACCTTCAAGCCTTACAACTTGTCCGACGCCGAGTTCCGTCGCCAGGTCGGCGTGCTGAACAGCCAGGGCAGGGCGGTGCTGATTTCCCTCGGTGGCGCCGACGCGCACATCGAGTTGCACAAAGGTAACGAACAGCCGCTGGCCAACGAAATCATCCGTCTGGTGGAAACCTACGGCTTCGATGGGCTGGACATCGATCTTGAACAGAGCGCGATTGATTTCGCCGACAACAAGAGCGTCCTGCCTGCCGCGCTGAAGCTGGTCAAGGACCATTACGCCGGTGAAGGCAAACACTTCATCATCAGCATGGCGCCGGAGTTCCCGTACCTGACCACTGCCGGTAAGTACGTCGGTTATCTCCAGGCCCTGGAAGGCTATTACGACTTCATCGCCCCGCAGTATTACAACCAGGGCGGCGACGGAATCTGGGTGCCGGAAGCCAATAACGGCAATGGCGCGTGGATTGCCCAGAACAACGACGCGATGAAAGAGGACTTCCTGTTTTACCTGACCGAAAGCCTGGTGAGCGGCACTCGCGGGTTCACGAAGATCCCGGCGGACAAGTTCGTGATCGGCCTGCCTGCCAACGTCGACGCGGCGGCCACCGGTTACGTGATCAATCCGGCGGCAGTGGTGAATGCCTTCAAGCGTCTCGACGCCAAGGGGCTTTCGATCAAAGGCCTGATGACTTGGTCGGTGAATTGGGACAACGGGGTCAATAGGGACCACGTGCCTTACAGCTGGGAGTTCAGCCGTCGTTACGGGCCGTTGATCAATGGCAAGCAGCTCTCTTCACAGGAAGACAGCGCGATACCTGACGTCGCCAGCCAGCAGTAAAAAGAAGCCCGGCAGTGATGCCGGGCTTTTTGGTTTTCGCCTACCATGGGGACCTTCTGACGAAAAAAGGATGCGTTGTGATGGCGAACACAGCCGAGCGGGTCAACATCATCGAGTCCCAGGTGTTGTCCCACGACTGGTACTTGCTGAAGAAAATCACCTTCGACTATCTGCGTAACAACGGCGACTGGCAGCGCCAGACCCGCGAGGTGTACGACCGTGGCAATGGCGTGGCGATTCTGTTGTTCAACCGCGACAAAAGAACCGTCGTCCTGACGCGTCAGTTTCGGTTGCCGGTGTTTGTTAACGGCCACGATGGTTTGCTGATCGAAGTGGCGGCGGGGCTGCTCGAAGGCGCGGCACCTGAAGAACGCATCCGCGCCGAAGCCGAAGAGGAAACCGGTTATCGCGTGCACCACGTGCAAAAGGTGTTCGAGGCCTACATGAGCCCAGGCTCGGTCACCGAAAAACTGCACTTCTTCATCGCTGAATATGACGCGGCGTCGAAAGTCAGCGAGGGTGGCGGGCTGGAAGAAGAAACCGAAGAACTGGAAGTGCTGGAGTGGACATTCGACGAGGCGCTCGAGGCGTTTTATCGCGGGGAGATCTGCGATGCGAAGACCATCATGCTGCTGCAGTATGCGGCGATGAAAAATATCTTCACCGCTACCTGAGACCTGAGTCCCGAGATCTGAACCCTTAACCCTGTGGCGAGCGAGCTTGCTCGCGCTGGGCTGCGAAGCGGCCCCAAAATACTGGCTTAGTCGGAGATTTTTGCCAGTGCTGCGCACTGGAGCGGGAGCAAGCTCCCTCGCCACAAAGATCGGGGGGCAGTCGGCTTAAAACAGCTCGCCCGTCCGGCTAGCCCCGGACCACTCGCAACCTTCCAGCGTCAACAACCGTTCCTTTGCCTCAAGTCCGCCGGCAAACCCCGTTAACTTCCCCGACGCCCCAATCACCCGATGGCACGGCGCAACAATCGAAATCGGATTCTTGCCATTCGCCGCGCCCACCGCCCGGACTGCGCTTGGATTGCCGATCTGCTCGGCGATCTCGCTGTAACTGCGCGTTTCGCCAAACGGAATGGTCAGCAGCGCCTGCCACACCTTCTTCTGAAAGTCCGTCCCGGCAAAATCCAGTTCCAGATCGAAGCTATTGCGCGTGCCGGAAAAGTATTCCTGCAACTGCTGAACGGCGCGTAGGAGGATCGGGTTATCCGGTGCCTCGCTCATCGGGCCAAGCCGAACCCGGTTCGGCTTGTCGTTTTCCCAGAGGATGGCGGCCAGTCTTGAATCTTTCGCAACCAGTTTCAGCTCGCCGACCGGGGACGCCAGGGTGGTGAAGGTGTAAGTCATGCCGGCGAACTCCTCAGAAGGGCTGAACAGCGGCCAAGCATACTGCCTCGGCGAGGAGGCGCAAAACGCAATCCCGGCCATACTTGCGTCTGCTTTGAAGCGTTTTCTCCGTTTTTAAACAGAGCCTAAAAACAAAAAGAGACCGACTCATGAAGTTCGAACCTTTTGCCAAATCGCTGATTGCGACCTCATTGGCGCTCAGTTGCCTCAGTGCTTACGCAGCCTCCGTGGCCCCGGTCGCGGCCGAAAACGGCATGGTTGTCACGGCCCAGCACCTGGCCTCCCATGTAGGCGTCGATGTGCTCAAGAACGGTGGCAACGCCGTCGATGCCGCTGTCGCCGTGGGTTATGCGCTGGCGGTGGTTTATCCCGCTGCGGGTAACCTGGGGGGCGGTGGATTCATGACCGTTCAACTGGCAGACGGGCGCAAGACCTTCCTCGATTTCCGCGAAAAAGCGCCGCTGGCCGCGACAGCAGACATGTACCTCGACAAAGAGGGCAACGTCGTGCCGGACCTGAGCACCCGTGGTCACTTGGCCGTTGGCGTGCCCGGCACCGTGTCCGGCATGGAACTGGCGCTGAAGAAATACGGGACCAAACCGCGCAAGGAAGTAATCGCCCCGGCGATCAAACTTGCCGAAGACGGTTTTGTGCTGGAGCAGGGCGATGTCGAATTGCTGGAGTACGCCACCGACGTGTTCAAGAAGGACATCAAGGATTCCGGCGCGATCTTCCTCAGCAATGGCGAACCGATGCAGGTCGGGCAAAAACTGGTGCAGAAGGATCTGGCCAAAACCCTGCGGGAAATTTCCGAGAAGGGCGAAGACGGTTTCTACAAAGGTTGGGTGGCCGACGCCATCGTCACCTCCAGCCAGGCCAACAAGGGCATCATCACCCAGGCCGACCTCGACAAATACAAGACCCGCGAACTGGCGCCGATCGAGTGTGACTACCGCGGTTATCACGTGGTGTCGGCACCGCCGCCCAGCTCCGGTGGTGTGGTGATCTGCGAGATCATGAACATTCTCGAAGGCTACCCGATGAAGGATCTGGGCTACCACTCGGCCCAGGGCATGCATTACCAGATCGAAGCGATGCGCCATGCCTATGTGGACCGCAATAGCTACCTCGGCGACCCGGACTTCGTTAAAAATCCGATCGAGCATCTGCTGGACAAGAACTACGCGACCAAAATCCGCGCGGCGATCAATCCGCAAAAAGCCGGAGTGTCCCGCGAGCTCAAACCCGGCGTAGCGCCCCATGAAGGCAGCAACACCACGCATTACTCCATCGTCGATAAATGGGGCAACGCGGTGTCAGTGACCTACACCCTCAACGACTGGTTCGGTGCCGGTGTGATGGCCAGCAAAACAGGGGTCATCCTCAACGACGAAATGGACGACTTCACCTCGAAAATCGGCGTGCCCAACATGTACGGCCTGGTGCAAGGCGAAGCCAACGCTATTGCGCCCGGCAAGGCACCGCTGTCGTCCATGAGCCCGACCATCGTCACCAAGGACGGCAAAGTGGTCATGGTTGTCGGCACCCCCGGCGGCAGTCGCATCATCACCGCCACCTTGCTGACCATGCTCAACGTGATCGACTACGGCATGAACATCCAGGAAGCGGTCGATGCACCGCGTTTCCACCAGCAATGGCTGCCGGAAGAGACCAACCTGGAGACCTTCACCACCAGTCCGGACACGGTGAAGATGCTTGAGAGCTGGGGCCACAAGTTTGCCGGGCCGCAGGATCCCAACCATTTGGCGGCGATCCTGGTGGGCGCGCCTTCGCTGGAAGGCAAGCCGGTGGGCAAGAACCGCTTCTATGGGGCCAATGACCCGCGCAGGAATACGGGTTTGTCGCTCGGCTACTAAGGCGTAAGTCCATGGCCACCCTCAAGCTGCGAGGGTGGCCCGACCGAGAAAGTTATTCGTCGGGCTTGGTGACAAGGTTATCCGCCTCGTCCACCTGATACGGCACATGCGCTTCCACGCCATCCTTGCCGGTATGCGCCACGACATTCTTGAATCGCTTGCCGTTCCAGCATCGGAAAATCAACGTCGCATTCTCGCCTCCGGTCAACGTTGAACCCAGGCTGCCAATCAGCTTGCTGCGGGCGCCGCCCACCAGGATGCTGTTTTTGCCCGCCGTCAAAACGCTTTTATCGCCGCCCATCAACGTACAGTCATCGCCCGCCGTCAGCTTGCTGCGATCACCGGCCGTGAGGTGGCTATTGCTGCCCGCCAACAGCTTGCTGCGGTCGCCGGCGATTTGGGTGCTGTCCTTGCCGGCTATCAATTTGCTGCGATCACCCGCCGTCTGGACGCTGCCGGCGCCCGCGATGAGGATGCTGCGATAACCCGCGGTCTGTGAGCTGTCCTTGCCGGCAATCAACATGCTTTTGTGCCCGGCAATTTGCGTGCTGTCGGGGCCGGCGATCAATGAGCTTTGATAACTGGCGATCTGGTTACTGCCGTATCCGGCGGTCAGGGTGCTGTGCATGCCGGAGGTCAGGCTGCTGCCATAACCGGCGGTCAATACACTGCGCAATCCGCTGATCAGCGTGCTGCCGTATCCGGCCGTGAGGAAGCTGCGGATGCCGCTGGTCAGGCTACTGCCGTAGCCGGCGATCAGGGAACTGTCCTGGCCCGCGGTTTCGGTGCTGCCGTAGCCGGCGGTGAGGGTGCTGTTGTGCTGAGCGGTAAGGGTGCTGCCGTAGCCAGCGATCAATGTACTGTCGTAACCCGCTGTTTCGGTGCTGCCATAACCGGCGGTAAGGGAGCTGCTGTCCTGAGCGGTGAGGGTGCTGCCGTAACCCGCCGTCAGCGTGCTGTCGTAACCGGCGGTTTGCGTGCTGCCGTAACCGGCGATCAACGAACTTTCGTAGCCGGCGGTTTCGGTGCTGCCATAACCCGCGGTGAGGGAGCTGTTGTCCTGAGCGGTGAGGGTACTGCCATTACCTGCCGTCAGCGTGCTCTCGTAGCCAGCGGTTTGCGTGCTGCCGTATCCGGCGATCAGCGAGCTGTTGCTGCCGGCGGTTCCGGTACTGCCGTAGCCGGCGGTGAGAACACTGCTTTCCCGTGCGGTTTGCGTACTGCCATAACCAGCGGTCAGAGTGCTTTTGTAACCCGCCGTCTGGGTGCTGCCGTAGCCGGCCGTGAGTGAACTGTTTTCCCGAGCGGTGAGGGTGCTGCCGTAACCTGCCGTCAGCGTACTGTCGTGGCCGGCGGTTTGCGTGCTGCCGTAGCCGGCGATCAACGAGCTGTCGCCGCCCGCCGTCGCGGTGCTGCCATAGCCAGCCGTCAGGACACTGCTTTCCCTTGCGGTTTGTGTGCTGCCATAACCGGCGGTCAGGTGGCTTTCATATCCCGCCGTCTGGGTACTGCCGTAGCCGGCGATCAGCGAACTCTCATGCCCGGCGGTTTCCGTGGTCCCGTAACCGGCCGTGAGAGAACTGCCGTCCTGCGCGGTGAGGGTGCTGCCATAGCCGGCGGTCAGACTGCTGTCATAACCGGCGGTCTGAGTGCTGCCGTAGCCAGCGATAAGCGAACTGTCGCCGCCGGCGGTTTCCGTACTGCCGTAACCGGCGGTAAGGGAGCTGCTTTCCTGAGCGGTGAGGGTGCTGCCGTAACCCGCCGTCAGACTGCTTTCATAGCCTGCGGTCTGGGTCGTGCCATAACCGGCGATCAGGGAACTGGCGTACCCGGCGGTTCCGGTGCTGCCGTAGCCTGCCGTCAGGGAACTGCTTTCCTGGGCGGTCTGAGTGCTGCCGTAGCCGGCGGTCAGCGTGCTCTCATAACCGGCCGTTTGCGTACTGCCGTATCCGGCGATCAGCGAACTGTCGTGCCCGGCCGTTGCGGTGCTGCCGTAGCCTGCGGTGAGCGAACTGCTTTCCTGTGCGGTCTGGGTGGTGCCATACCCGGCGGTTAGCGTGCTTTCATGACCGGCTGTTTGTGTACTGCCGTAACCGGCAATCAACGTACTGTCCGATCCCGCCGTGGCGGTGCTGCCGTACCCGGCCGTGAGGGAACTGTTTTCCTGAGCGGTTTGGGTGCTGCCATACCCGGCGGTCAGGGTGCTTTCGTGGCCGGCAGTTTGTGTACTGCCGTAACCGGCGATCAAGGAGCTTTCCGGCCCCGCTGTGCCGGTGCTGCCATAGCCAGCGGTGAGGGCGCTGCTGTCTTGGGCGGTTTGGGTGGTGCCGTAACCCGCGGTCAACGTACTGTCCTGTCCCGCCGTTTGCGTGCTGCCGTAACCGGCAATCAAGGCGCTATCCGATCCGGCTGTTTCGGTGCTGCCGTAGCCGGCGGTGAGGGCGCTGCCCTCTTGGGCGGTTTGAGTGCTGCCATAGCCTGCGGTCAGCGAGCTGTCGCTTCCCGCCGTTTCGGTACTGCCGTAACCGGCGGTGAGGGTGCTGCCGTCCTGGGCGGTCTGGCTGCTGCCGTAATCGGCGGTCAGCGTGCTTTTCTGCCCGGCGATCTGGGTGCTGCCGTACCCGGCGATCAGCGAGCTGTCATCGCCAGCCATTTCCGTACTGCCATACCCGGCGGTCAATGAGCTGTTGTCGGCGGCGGTCAGGGTGCTGCCGTAACCGGCAATCAATGAGCTCTGACCGCCGGCTGTTTCCGTACTGCCGTAACCCGCCAGCAGATAACTTTGATGCCCACCCGTGAGCGTACTGCCGTACACAGCAGTTTCGAAAGTTTGCGAGGCGTCGGTTTTAGCGCCGATGCCGGAAGGACTGTAACCCTGTGCTCGCCGACTTTCGAATTCGCGACTGGAGGTTTTATTTGGTGATTCAAGTGGGGTGTCGATTAAAGGGATGTTTGCTGATTGATAGTGTTCAATGTGCGCTGCAATGTAATTGATCGAGCTGTCTTGAGTGCCCGTGTGAACAACTTCCGCCTCTGGAAACTTGATCATGCCGTCTTCATCAAGTTTTATAATGTGACCAATGTGAACTTCGCACACAACCCATTTGGCATCGGCTCGCAAACTCAGTTGAGTAGAGGAACCTTCTCCCCACAATAAGCCGACCAGGCCGTTCTCGAGTTTCTTGCTGGGCTTCCAGTGCTTGCACACCACCAGGCCGGCGTCCGGCCAGACTTGGCCGGCATGGTCCGACATGTCGTTGGCGCAAGTGCGCAAGACAAGGACTTTGTTGTCACTCATATCATATGTGCTCAATGAATATAACGGCATCAGCGGGAATCAGGATTGTAAGTACCCATAGCGTTCAAATAGAACGGTCAGGTATTACTTACACGTCACTGGCTGAAATCCATTAAGAGCCAGCGGCAAAGCCGCAGTCCTGTCATTAAACAGGTCGCAGTCCCTGGCGAAACTTCTCGATATCGAAGATTCACCCTAAAGCAATGACTCAGGCATGACCACACTTATTGTGCTTTGGAAGTGTTTAATGTTGTTCGTTACAATAGATAAAGTAATACCGTAATAGTTGATGTGGTTTAATGAATTTTCAATTCAGCTTAGCGGTGTTGGGGCGGGCTGTGTCCGACTGGATAAATTCGCGGACAGGCAGCGATTTCAAGCTATTCCATCGTAGGTGTTTTGCGGCATTATCGACGGTACGCACTCTTTGCTCGGCCCCAGGGAGCAGGTGGCGTACCCCTTAATCTGAAGGACTACTTTAAGGCCTGAGCCCATGACCACTGCATTGCTGATCATCGACGTCCAGGACGCCTTGTGCACTGGCGAGTACGAATGTTTTGAGATCAAACGCGTCATCGAGAATATAAACGGCCTGAGTGCCAAGGCCAGGGAGGCAGGAATTCCGGTCATCCTCATCCAGCACGAAGAAAAGGGCGACCAGCTGCAACATGGTTCTGAAGGCTGGCAACTGGCCGAAAGCCTGAAGACTTCACCGCAAGACCGTCGGGTGCGAAAAACCAATCGAGATTCGTTCTACCAGACCCACTTACAAGCCCTACTGCAAGATTTTGGCTCCGACCGCCTGATCATCTGCGGGCTGCAAACCGACTATTGCGTCAACGCCACCGTCCGCCAGGCCCTGAACCTGAACTATGACGTGGTGCTCGCCGCCGACGCGCATTCCACCGTCGACAACGGCAACCTCGCCGCCGAAGACATCATCGCCCAGCACAACGCGGAGCTGGCGCACTTGACGGGGCCCGTGGCACGGATCGACGTCATCCCGGCCAGCGAGATAGCGATTAAGAACTGAAAATATCGATTAGCTCATTCAGGAACGCACTCACCAGATCCCGCTGCCGCGCCGAATGCCGAACCGCCGCATGAAACCCCACCTCATAACGCAGCAGCTCGGGATTCAGCGGATGCAACTGCCCCAGCTGTTCATGCTTCGCCGCATAGTGCTGCGGCAAAAAGCCCAAATGCTGCCCCGACAGAATGAGCAGCGCCGCGCCGTCCATGCTGTCGGTGAGCACGGTCAGGCGTTCGATCGAGGTGGGTGCAGGCATTTCCGGCAAGGGGTGACTGGGCCATACCCAGTCGTAATCGCGGACGTCATCCCGGGTCAGATCCCCCACGTGCTCAAACAGCGGGTGAGCCGGGGCGCAGTAGGCGATCTGGGTTTCCTGGAACAAGGGGAAGTAATCGATGTTGGGCAAGCGGTGCCAGAAGTAACCGATCGCCAGATCGATATGGCTATTGATGATTTTCTCTTCCAGCAGCGACGAAGACAGTTCCGTGAAGTGGAAATACAGGCCTTCATGACGAGCCCTTAAACGCGCGATGGCCAGGGCGATTTTCTTGTTGGCAACAGGATCGATCTGGCCGAGCAAACCGATATTGATGTTGCCCGACACTTTGCGATTGATGTGCTGGACCTCAACCCGGAAACCTTCGGCTGCCGCCAGCAATCGGCGGGCCGCTTCGACAAACTGACCGCCCTTGGGCGTCACCGAAAATCCGCCGCGACCGCGCTCGCACAGTCGAAATCCCACCCGCGCTTCCAGCGTCGCCAATTGCGCACTGATGGTCGGTTGGGTGGTGTTGAGCGCAGTTTGCGCGGCCGAGATGCCGCCCGCTTCAACGACGGTCAAAAAGACCCGGATCAAGCGCAGATCCAGTTCCGATACAGTGCCCAGCATGGGTGTCCCTCAATGTTCATTCACATAGACGCGGATCTATGTAAACAGTGTGCCTGCGATATTTTATAGCCCTGACCCAGGCCCTACATTGCAATGAAACCGGCGCTTTGCCCATAAAAACAACAATCAACTGCATAGGAACAATCGTATGTCAGGGTCTCCTCATTCTGCGCACGCCCTCGAGGCGAGTGGCGGGTTGGCCATCGAAGGCCACTCGATCGATTACATTCCGGAAAACGAACGTCACGCCAAGCTCAGCAGCCAGGGCCCTTTCTGGTTTTTAGGCAACTTCCACTTCTTCACCATCTCCATCGGTTTTGTCGGCCCAAGCCTTGGCTTGTCGGCGCTGTGGACGATGCTGGCCGGTGCGCTCGGGATCATGTTCGGCACCATCTTCATGGCTTTTCACGGCTCGCAAGGTCCCGAAATGGGCCTCCCGCAAATGATCCAGTCCCGTGCCCAGTTCGGGTATCGCGGAGTGATCCTGGCCTTGATGGCGACGATGTTTGTGTTCGTCGGCTTCAACGTGGTGAACATCTCGCTGATCATGAACGGCCTTGAACACGTCTTCGGCATCGACCCAACCATTGTCGCCATCGTCGTGGTGGTGATCGGCGCGCTGCTGTCGATCTACGGCCACGACCTGATGCACAAAGCCTTCAAATGGGCGTTGCTGGCGACCTTGCCGCTGTATGCGCTAGTCACCATCGCCCTGATGTTCGGTGCAGGCCAGGAAGGCGTCGCCCCGGCGACCGACCTGGGCTTCAGCTGGGTTGCGTTCGCCACGCTGTTTGCCATCGGCGCGAGCTACAACATTTCCTACGCGCCCTATGTCTCCGACTATTCCCGTTACCTGCCGAAAAACACCAGTCGGCCAAAACTGATCGCCGCCGTGTTCATCGGCGCATCGTTGTCGGGGAGCTGGATGATCGGCCTCGGCGCCTGGCTCGCGCAGCAGTTGAAAGCGGCGGATGCGCTGGTGGCGCTTAACCAGGTCGGATCGTCGATGATCCCGGGCCTGGGCAACGTGTTGGTCATCGTCTCCGTGGCAGGCTTCCTGCCGATCATCGCGCTCAACACTTACAGCGCGATGCTGACGTTATTGACCGGCGTCGACTCGATCAAAAAAATCACGCCAACCCCTCGCGCCCGGGTCATGTCGATCTCCGCGATCAGCGTCATCCTGTTGACCTGCGTGCTGTCGATCAAGGGCGATGGCATCGCGCTGTTGAACACCTTCCTCGTGCTGCTGTTGTACTTCCTCGTGCCCTGGACCGCGGTCAATCTGGTCGACTACTTCTTCGTGCGCAAAGGCCGCTACGCGATCCCGCATTTCTTCACACCGAAGGGCATCTACGGCGCCTGGCAATTCCGAGGGATCGTTTCGTACCTGATCGGATTTGCCGCGATGGTGCCGTTCTTCTACATCTTCGATGCCGCCGCCGGCAAAGAAGTGTTCGTCGGCCCGCTGGCGCGCATGCTCGAAGGCGTGGACATCGCCTGGCTGGTCGGCCTGGTGGTTTCGGGCCTGGCGTATTACCTGCTCAGCCGTTCGATCGACCTTGAATACGAACGCCGAATCATCGACTCGATCACCGAGAGCGACATTGTTGCCATGGCTCATCAGCCAGTGGAGGAGGGACGTTGAACAGCGTGAAAAATACCGTGGTCGCCTGCTGCCAAGTGGCACCGAAAATAGGCGACCTCGCTTACAACCGGACACTGACAGAACGAGCGATTCGCTCGGCGGCGTTGCAAGGCGCCCAAGTGGTAGTGCTGCCCGAACTGGTGCAGAGCGGCTACCTGTTTGCTGACTGCGACGAAGCGTTGTCCCTGTCCGAAACAACCGACGGACCGGCCCTGCGCCTGTGGACGGCGTTGGCGAAAGAATTGAACGTCGTTGTAGTGGGCGGATTCTGCGAACGACTGCAAGGCGATGCACTGGCCAACAGCGCGGCGATGATCGACCCCCAAGGCCTGCGCGCCGTGTATCGCAAGGCACACCTGTGGGACGCGGAAAGCGAAATCTTCAGCCCCGGCAACGACGCGCCGCCGGTGGTCGAAACGGTCCATGGACGGATCGGCATGCTGATTTGCTACGACCTGGAGTTTCCGGAATGGGTGCGACTGCCGGCGCTGGCGGGTGCAGAATTGCTCTGCGCTCCCGTCAATTGGCCCGATGGACCGAGGCCACCAACCGAGCGCCCGGCCGAGGTGGTGCGGGTTCAGGCCAATGCGTCGGTGAACCGGATGTTTATTGCCGCGTGTGATCGGCATGGGCATGAACGCGGGGTTGGATGGGTGCAAGGTTCGGTGATTGTCGATGCTGATGGTTATCCGTTGGCGGGGCCGGCGGAGCAGGGGGGAGAGCAGATTTTGTTGGCGACACTTAACCTCGCTGAGGCGCGGAATAAGCGGATTAGTGCGCGTAATGATTTGCATCGGGATCGGCGGTTGGGGTTGTATGGAGTCGGCGAGGAGTGAAGCGGTAGGCTGTGCCTATTGGCTATCCGCCCATACTGCTTCTGGCCGATTTTCTGCCTGGTACGAAGGACAGCAATCGGCCAGACGTTCAAACATAGACCGGGGATGTCTACCAGAGCGGAACAGTTCAAGCAGTCATTCAGTACATCGACAAAAGTAGGGGTGATTCAGCTGGATGAGTTTGTTTGATTTCAAACCCTTGCCAATGCTAATAGATTATTTATTGAACATTTCGTAAAAAAGCGTAGCATTGCCGACCATGATACTCGAACAGCTCAAAGCCCTGGCCAATGACACTCGCATGCAAATGATGGAGTGGCTCAAAGACCCACTTAATAATTTCCCACCTCAGGATCATGGAGATCCTGCGATAGGGGTGTGCGTAACCCATTTGCAGCACAAGGCAGGGCTTTCACCTTCTACCGCGTCTGCACACTTAGCTATCCTGCAGCGCGCAGGCTTCGTGCTAACCACCCGCATCGGAAAGTGGACTTACTACCGGCGCAACGAGCAGGCGATTGACGACTTTGCGGCCAAGTTGATCATCGAATTGTAATTTTTAAACTTTCATTTCGTTATTTCGCGTAATTAGAAAACATAAGGAATTCCCTATGAGCAGCAAAACGATCTTCGTCCAACCCGGTGGCGGCTATGAAAACGTTGTGGTTGGCAGCAGCGAAGTCCAAGCCGCAGCGCTTGGCGAAATCACCGTACGACTTCACGCCAACTCGCTCAATTACCACGACTTCGCGGTGGTCAGCGGTATGTGGGGCCCTAGCGAAAAACGCATCCCCATGGCCGATGGTGCAGGTGAAGTCATTGCTGTCGGCCCTGATGTCACTGAATTCAAGGTGGGTGACTCGGTCGTCAGCACCTTCTTCCCGGAGTGGATCGACGGTGTGCCACTGGTTGAAGGCTTTGTCAGCGTGCCAGGCGATGGCATTGACGGCTACGCTCGTGAGCAAGTGACGGCCAAAGCCACATCGTTTACCCTCGCGCCTACTGGCTACAGCCATGCTGAAGCGTCGACGCTTACCACCGCTGGCCTTACTGCATGGCGCGCCCTGATGGCCGATGACTCGCTCAAGCCGGGCGACACCGTGCTCGTCCAAGGCACTGGTGGTGTTTCAATTTTCGCCCTGCAGTTCGCTAAAATGGCCGGTGCTACCGTCATTGCTACCTCTTCAAGCGACGAAAAACTTGAACGTCTGAAAGCTCTAGGCGCCGATCATGTCATCAATTACCGCAAAGACCTTAACTGGGGCGAAACTGCACGCGCTCTAACGGGTGGCCGTGGTGTTGACCACATCATCGAAGTCGGCGGCCCTGCGACGCTTGAGCAATCGATGATTGCAATTCGGGTTGCTGGTCACATTTCCGTCATCGGGATATTGAGTGGCGTAAGCGGTGCAATGAATTTTGTACCGGCACTGATCAAGCAAGTGCGTCTGCAGGGTGTATTGGTGGGTAGCCGCAGCCAGCAGCAAGACATGATCCGAGCCATCAATGCTAATGGCATGCGCCCGATTATTGATCGTCATTTCCCTTTGAGCGAGATTGTCGAAGCGTTCAAGTATCAGGAAACCAACCAGCATTTCGGCAAAATTTGTCTGGATATCTAAGCCCGCATGAATGGGCATGATCCATATGCCTATCTCAAAGAGATGCTGACATGGCTGCCGACGTGGCGGACGAGAGAGATTGGCCCCATTGCTCCCTGTCGCACCGGCAGTTTTGTGTAAAAGGGGGCTGATTTATTTGTGATCCAGGTGCCTGAAGCGCTGTTAAAAATAAATCCGTCCCCTTTTTTCAAAGGAAATTACTGGCGTGGGATGAGGTGATTTGTGAGGTAACGCTGTTGTTCCGAAAAGTTCGGGCCCGCCACATTACTTCCTGTCACGCCATCGACTTCGGGCGTGGAGATACGCCGTCAAATCGCTGTAGCCTAGTTGAGCTGCAATCTCCGTTAATGACTCTCCTTGCAATTCAAGATGCAGTTCCAATTCTGCGCGAATCTGATCGAGCAATTGCCTGAAGGTTGTACCTTCCTCTTCCAGTCGTCTCCGTAAGGTCCTTGGCGTCTGGTGCAGCGCCTTCGCCAGATTGTCCAGATTGGGAGTTTCACCTCTCGCTAGAGATCGTCGCGCTCCTTCAGCAACCTTGGCTGACCAACCGCTGAAATTCCGATGCACGGCGATCCGTCGATCCAGTTCCTGGGTCAATAACTCAAGCATCCCGTGATGACGTGTCTGCATCGGCAGGCTCAAGCTTCGAGCATCGAAATAGAAGCAGTTAATCGGACAGTCAAACTCGACACGGCCCCCAAACCATTGGGTGTATTGCTTGTAATACGACGGACGAGAGTGAGTAAATCTTGCCAGGACCGGCTGCACCTGCTGCCCTGTTCCACGCCGCAACTGCGCGATGGACATTGCGCCGTAGTGCTCAATGACATAGCGCGCCAGCTCACTGGGCGCATCGACGCACAGCTCGATGCCGACGCCGTTTTCATCATTGAGCAGTCTCACCGTGTCTGTGTCCGCCGCAAGCCGCGCGTACCGGGCCCAAAGCTTCATGGATGATAAAACGTCGGGGCTGTACAAGCACAGATAGGCCAGGACGTGCCAGTCCTGAGGCGTGAATAGCGTGAACAGTTTCAACCCGATCGCCGGATCGATGCGCGCCGCCTCGCGCCAAAGCTGATCCAGCTCGATCAGGCTGTAATCCCTGTTTTCTCTCAGGGCCTGGCTATCCAGGAAACGCTCCAGCACCTGGCCCAGTTTGCCGCGGTGAAAGCGCTGGGGGGAACGATTGACCTGTTCTCGCTCAATTTTGTCCGTTTCGCGCATAGGGACGGCTTACTCGTTGGCTTCTAATGAAATGGCATTGCCCGCAAGGGCCTTAATCGAGAGTGCCATGAATACAATAATGCTCGCCAACAATCCTTCCGTAATAGTGGCCGGGATATTCCTTGCCTTCATCTTGCTGGAACTCGCGTGTTCTTCGCTCCGACACCCGTTGAGCCGGAAGCGTGACGTACTGATCGAAGTCATAGGCTCCGGGATCCTGGTTGCAATCACGTTCCCCAGTGTCATGTGGCTCAGTGGAAAAATCCTGAGCCTGGCTGTTCCGGAAATGAAAGGCGCCCTGGCCACCATTCCTTGGGTCGCAGGGTTCGTGTTGTTTCTAGTACTGGATGACATGACTCAATACTGGTGGCATCGACTGACACATCGGGTCCCGGCACTTTATGCGCTGCACCGCGCTCATCACTCCGCGCCCTACATGAGTGTCCGCATCGTTTATCGAAACAACAGCTTCTACTACATGCTGATGCCCGGCATCTGGCTGTCCGGCATACTGATCTATCTAGGGCTTGCGCATATTTACTATGTTTATCTGATCCTGAAGATGATCGTCATCTTCGCAGCGCACAGCAGCGTTGCGTGGGATGACAAACTGTATGGCATCCGTGTGTTGCGTCCTATTGTCTGGGTTCTGGAGCGAACGATTTCCACCCCCTCCACTCATTCAGCCCATCACGGCTTGACTGCCGAGGATGGTGTCACGCATTACAAGGGCAACTTCGGCAACCTGTTGTTCTTCTGGGACATCCTGTTCGGTACGGCCAAAATTACCCGCCGGCGTCCGCCCTTATACGGTATCGAACACTTGTCACCGATCAGCTGGAAAGAAGAGTTGTTCTGGCCCATCGTGCGTTCACGCCGTGTCGCCCCCAAAGCACACAAGGCTAAACAGAAGGTGGCGCAATGAGCCGTCATATCGTTCTGCTGTCTGGATCGAATAGATCAAACAGCCAATCACTCAAAGTCGCAAAATACTTGCGCGACCGATTAGAGCAACTTGGTCTTTGTGATTCAGGCGAACTGCTGAACTTGGCTTCCAGTCGGCTACCGCTGTGGCCAGAAGAAGACATTGATGGAATCTGGAGTGTCCAGCAAACCATCCTCAAAAAAGCTACCGCACTGATCGTGATCAGCCCGGAGTGGAATGGCATGGCTTGCCCGGCGCTGAAAAATTTCTTTTTGTACGCAGGACTCGGTGAACTTGGACACAAGCCTGCGCTCCTGGTGGGGGTTTCGGCTGGGCTCGGGGGAGCCTATCCAATTGCTGAATTGCGTGCTTCGAGCTACAAAAACAGCCGGATCATGTATTTGCCTGAACAACTCATCATAAGAAATGTTGAATCGATGATGAATAGCGAAATTCCCTCAGACGAAAATGATATTCGCATCCGCACACGTATCGACTGGGCTTTGCATTTACTTTGTCAATACGATGACGCCTTACGCACGATACGAACTGCAATCAAACACCCACCTGAGTTCTCTACGGGGATGTAAAACTGTCGCACCTCAACGAATTGAATAAATAAACCTTGCGCTAATGTGTGCATTTCAACCACGTCGATGCAAAAACATTCAATATTGAGCCAGCAGGGTGTTGCATCGACGGGTTGATCTAAGTCAAACGGATACGCGGTTGGTATGGTTAAAAACCACCATCAACGCACCAGCAATTAAGATGCAGCGATTAATTAAAAATGCGATTGTTTACAACTCAATCTTAATAGCTCATGACGCTGGAATAACTATTTCGCGACAGACAACCGTCGGCCAATAATTGCCTGCCATGAATGTCCGTTTAGGGCCGTTTTCTACCCGTCGCGAAGGGCAGTTATCGACCCAAAGCTGACCTTCAGATGGGTAAATTTTTGTCACCTCGTGAATGGCATCTTCAAGGACTTCGCGATCCGACCTAAAATTTTTATGCATTTTTCAGAAACAACGAGCGGTGGTTCGTTAATCATGTAAAGCAGGTGTTCGAACGCTACTCCAGCCTCGTTGTGATCGACATAATCCAGAACTATTTCACCACCATTCTCTAAACCTGCCTGAGCTAATGCATGGTCTTCCGGTACAGGGCCGAGCTGGTCGTATGCAATGGACATCAGCGTCGAGATTTCCTCAAGTGCCTCAACGAAATCGGCCCTCAAGTCGTTGTTAAGGTGGCTCATAACAAACATTCCTTCGATTATGGTGACCTGCGTTCCGTTCCCGTCTGGTCGATTGTTGCCCAAGACCTGGTCTTTGCGCACTGAGCCGATGGACCTGCGTGCCGGTACCGAGACGGCATTGGGCCGGGTGATCGCATTCTTTGGTCGCAAGGAGGCGATCGGCAAGTGAACACAGTATTGGCGCAATTGCTAAAAGCCAACGCTGAATCGGACTTGTGCAGTGTCTGGTTGGCTAGCGTCACCGATGAGTGTAATGCTGCTGTATAAAGTCGTGATCGACTTCGACCAGTCGAGGGTATCTGCTTTCGTCAAGCGTTTCGCGAAGTCGCCTAGAGTAGCTTGCCTGCTCAAAGGCAACCTGGCACCTGGCGCTGTCAAAGAATGACCGGAGATGGGCGAGTGCCTGATCAAATGCAGGGCTTTCAATACGCAGAAATAGACCTGTCAAATCTTGCTGGTCCGTGAGCTCTCGATACAAGTCGATTGCGAAAATACTGCCTCCGTTATTTTGAGCATGATACACATGCACGTCGCCGTAGCCGTTGTAAAGGTGGGCGAAATACAACTCGTGGAGTTCGATAATGTTGACGGGAATTTCAAGGGTGGTAAATACCGCCTGCAGGTCGGCGCTGGGAGCCTTCCGGTCACCTTCCCAGGTTACTAAATCTGACATCGAAACACAGATGTCGAATTCTTTGGCATAGATGGTTTTTTTGGACATTCTCATTCCATCGCTGAGTGTTGGAATTTTTAAGGGTGGAGCTTCATAAGGCATCGACTACGGGTTATGCCTGATATCGACCGGACGAAGCATCAGCTCATCACAGAAAGAACCAGCGGTCGCTATTCTATCTCCGCGAGAGGCCGGAAATGACCTATTGCTGCCTCACAAGAGGATCCCCTACGCCTGCAAAAATCGATCGGGCCGGCATGGGCAAAGGGAACTGGACGCCTTGTCATCGATGATCTCCTCGCTGGCCAGACGTCCCACTATTGCCGCCAAAGTAATTCCGGGGTGCATTGCACAAACATAGACGCCACCTACTTTGGGTAGATAACCGATGATGGGGATGCCATCGGCAGGCATGGGCCTGAGTCCGACACAAGCCCATTCCGGAGCTATGGAAACAACACCATGGAGTTCGTTCTGGATTGTCTTGGCAGTTCGAAGCGCTATCGCTGCCGGCTGATTTTCCATGGCGTCGTCCAGGTAATCTTCTGCCGCCAGCAACGCACCATCCGAACTTTGCCTCACTTCCATTTCAGGGCTGGAGATGAGGGTGTGCACGAGGTTGGGTTGTGACTTGTAACGGATGAAAATGGCAGGCGAGGCCTCTATCGGCAGGGACACTCCAAGCATGTCTGTCAGCTTCGTGATGCCTGTCCCGGCTGCCAATACGACAATATCGGCATCGATGATGCCTATTGTTGTTTCGACTCCGGTCACCGTTGCACTCTGGGTTACAAAACCGAGCACTCGCGTCTGAGTGAGAATCTTCGCCCCATACGCCTGGGCACCTGCGATCAACGCATGCGTAGCTGCCACTGCGTCCAGCGCTCCTTCTTCAGCCGCATATAGAGCAGACTGGGGAGGGTTCTTGAGATTTGGTTCAAGGTCGAGAATCTGCGATCGAGACACCAGATTTGCCGAAGCCTGGTGACCTGGGATCGGCAGCGCTCCAATCGCCATCACGCTGTAAGACAAGGCACCTGTCCATCGTATCTCCAGACCAGGCAGCTGCGTTTCGAGTCGGCGGTACTCCTTGATGGCAGAGCCGCGCAGTTGCGCAATTGGATCAGGTTCGGGGTGTGAGGTATTGAGCCAAGCGAATGAGCTGCCAGTCACTCCCGAAGCTATATCTTCAGCCTCTACCAAGGTGACATTCGCGCCTTTACCCGCCAAGTGATACGCCAATGACGCGCCAACGATGCCTGCACCAATGACAACGACTCGTCTGCCCTGACCATTTCCCATATCAACCTCCGTTCTGTCGATGTGACGATGGTACGACAGCTGGATGATTTCATGACATGAGAACCTGATCGTTCAGGACGCTTTTTGAGTGTCTGCTTTTGGTCCAGGCTGTGTGAAAACACATTTTTATAACGATTCGGCCATGGGGGCATTTGTCCAGGTTTTGAGGCACCATATGGTCTCTAGGAATCCAGCAGCTCGACGCAGCTCGCAAACCAAATCAGGAAGAATGAATGCCTTCCCGTCGCCGCCTCAGTAGTGTCTGTCAAAGTATTGCGCATCACGCTGCCAGCGGTCTGTCGTACGTACACCCACATCTGTTGCAAGCGCTCAAAGTAACCGGGGAGCCTATCGCGACGGTGGATCTACTGAGTGCGACCCCATACCCGAAGGAGCTTCGCAGTCATCCCCACCTTCCCACCGCCCTCTCTTCATTACGTGATCGTTTTGAACAAATTTTGAAATCTGAAGGATTTTTAATAACCGACCTCAACGAGGCCAAACTATTTTTCAAACCTGATGGCCAATACCACGACGAGTATTGTTGCGAATGTCACGCAAGGTTGTCCCATTCAAGCGGCCGTAAATACTTTGCGGCAGTCAATTGCATGGGTAAATCCATTGTTCCCCAGCTCGCCAATTTATGTCCAATCCCCACCGGCAATGTCCTCAATCCAGATGAAAAGCGAGCTTAGCTTTAAGGCCAAAAGCCGAAATACAGCGAGGATGATCTAAGCTTCTGATCGTCTAGATCGTATCGGGGGGCGATCATGAAGCGATTCATTGAAGGCGAGGCCCGGACGCAAGTGACTCTTCTGCCGGAGTGCCTGGACGATTACGTAACCGAAGAAAATCCAGTCCGAGTGGTCGACGTTTTCGTCGATGAACTCGACTTGGGGGCACTTGGGTTTGAAGGTGTTGATCCTGCTGCAACGGGTCGTCCGGCCTATCATCCAGCGGTCTTGCTAAAGATCTATATCTACGGCTATCTCAATCGGATTCAGTCCAGCCGCCGGCTTGAGCGTGAGGCCGAGCGCAACGTCGAGTTAATGTGGCTAACGGGGCGCTTGGCTCCGGACTTCAAAACCATTGCCGACTTTCGCAAAGACAACGGCAAAGCCATTCGCAGCGTATGCCGCCAGTTCGTAGTTCTTTGTCGCAACCTCAATCTCTTCTCCCAATCGATCATCGCCATCGACGGCAGCAAATTCAAAGCCGTCAATAATCGCGACCGCAACTTCACTCAGGGCAAGGTGAAGGCACGCATGCAGCAGATCGAGCAGAGCATTGATCGATATCTGGCGGCGATGGATTCGGCGGATCGGGCAACGCCCGAAGTGGCCGAGGCCAAAGCAGAGCGGCTTAAAGAAAAGATAGAAACACTGAAAAAGCAGATGCAGAAACTCAAGGACATCGAGACGCAGCTCCACGAAAGTCCAGACCAGCAGATCTCCCTCACAGACCCAGATGCACGCTCAATGGCTACGAGCGGCCGAGGCACCGGAACGGTTGGCTACAACGTACAAACAGCTGTCGACGACAAACACCATCTGATCGTTGCCCATGAGGTGACCAACGTTGGTAATGATCGTGGGCAACTGAGCAATATGGCGAACCAAGCGCGTGAAGAAATCGAGGCTGAGTCGCTAACGGTGGTGGTCGACCGAGGCTATTACAAAGGTCTGGAAATCCTTGCTTGCGAGCAAGCCGGCATCACTACCTTCGTACCGAAACCCCTCACATCGGGCAGCAAAGCCGAAGGCCGATTTGGTAAGCAGGACTTCATCTACCTTGCTGCATCGGACGAGTATCGATGCCCTGCGGGACAGTTACTGACCCGGCGGCATTCTTCGGTGGAAGACGGCATGCTACTGCACTGTTATTGGTTCTCGGGCTGCCAGTCCTGCGCAATGCACAAGCAATGTACGACGGGTAAGGAGCGCCGGGTAAAGCGCTGGGAACATGAAGCCGTAATCGATGCGATGCAGGTACGGCTGGAAAATGATCCAACGATGATGAGGCGCCGCCGACAGACCGTTGAACATCCTTTTGGAACGCTCAAATATTGGATGGGAGCCACCCACTTCCTGACCAAAACACTTCCGCGGGTAAGTACCGAAATGAGTCTTCATGTACTCGCCTACAACCTCAAACGAATGATGAGCATCTTCGGCATTGTAGGACTGCTTGAGGCGATCAGGGCGTAAATCCAGCCACTTGGCTCGCCAGTTAGTAGCCGTTTGGGCCGCTGACGCGGCCCAAACGGCATTACGGACGTCTATGTAGCTGACTAAGGTAATTCGCGCTTCCGCCCGCTGATTTCACAGGCAATCCTCGCGCCTCTCAGTTTTCGAGGTATTTAGCGCGTTTTCACACAGCCTGGGTCGATAACAGGCTGATTCAAGAGACCACGTTGCTATCACACTTGTGACGGTCATCTTGTAAATACGGCAGTGGCTTCCTGAATTTTTTTCGAAGCTTTCACCGCCTGTAGGAAGCGCGTATCAGCTTTTTCAACAAACCTTGAGCGCGCATGTTTAAACGCCCTCAAGGTTACGTCCTGAAAGCTACAAAACCTTGCGCCGTTGCCTACGGCTGCACCAGAATCCGCCGGCTTGTGCGCTTTTGGGCTGCTCGGTAACTTGATTCCCGTCACTGCCCTTCAGTGATCGGGTTTAGCAGCCCGGGGTTACAAGCAAGCTGCACGAGCTCTTGTCAGTCAGGCATTCCCACGCCTGCACTTGATGGTGGTTGTGCGCAGGGCGCCTTCGGGCGCGCCGGCTTTGCTAGCTTCCCCGGTCTGCTAACCTGCGTACAGCTGCCTCCCTCTCGTTTAGCAGCAAGAAGGTTGGCGCTCAATTTGAGAAGCGAGCTTATGTTCAAAATTACACCTAACCCACCAGACACCGATCCAGTGTCCCCCTACGAACCCGATTCAAAAAAACTCAACGAAGCCGCCGAACGCGCCCTCGATTTCCACTTCCCATCAAGCGCCGATATCAAAGCCACCCCGCGTACCTCCAGCAAACTGTTTTCCGTGGACCCGGAGGCCACAGCCGAAACCCTGGCGGTTTTTTTGGTCGAGACGTTGGCGTCGGTCGACGTGATGGTCCATCAGTTGGTGGATCATCTGGAGGGGGAGTCGCGCTATGCCTTGCTGGGCATTTCAAACAGCATCATGGTGGCGGAGATCACGGCGAACCGGGTGTTGGATAGGGTTGAGCCGTCTAAGTAGTTGCTGACCTGTGGTGAGGGGGATTGCTTGCACTGGGTGGCGAGGCGGCCTTAACAGATGGGCCTGCTGCGCAGGCCAGCGGGAGCAAGCTCCCTCGCCACAGGTTGTTTGTTGTTTGTTCTATTTGTGTTTGTAAAAACGGGACGCTTGGCGTCCCGTTTTTTAGGGGTGTGGTATCAGCCTCCGGCGCGTTTATTTAACGCCTCTGCCGCTGCAGCGATTCCAGCCTGGCGCCTGCGCGAGCCAGCAGTCAAGCAGCGGCAAGCCCGCCATCAATCAGGTAGATCGCAAAGGAGAACGTCACGATCGACAGCACGGTGCTGACCAGAATGGAGGTCGCGGCTTCGCTTTGATAGGCGCCGGTCTGGTTCGCAAACATTGCCGGGATCGTCGCCGATGGAAGGGCGCAAAGCAGGATCATCTGTTGTGCGTACAGGCCATGAGTGCCGAGCAGTACCGTGGCGCCGAACATTAACACCGGGTGAATTAGCAGCTTGAGCCCAAGGTTGCCCCAGACTTCACCGGACATTTTCAGTTTCTCCGACGACATGATCAGTCCCAGGCACAGCAGGGATACACCGGGCGTGGCCTTGCCGAGAAGGGTGAAAGACTCCGCCGCAAGCGCAGGCAACTCGACCTGCAGCACGGACAGTAGAATCCCCAGGGCCGGCGCCCACATCAGGGGACGACGTACCGCCCCTGAAAGGCTCGACAAAAACGCCTGGCCGCCACTGGCCTTTCCATCGGCGATGGTGAGCAACATGGTCGTCAGCGGGATCATCACCAGGCTCGCGACCAGGTTGAGTACCAGCACCGAGTAGATGCTGCCCGCGCCGAACATTGCACCCAGGATAGGGATGCCCATGAAGGCGGCGTCTGGATAACCGTTCACGAAGCCCTTGAGCGTTGCCACCTTGAGATCGCGAGTGCTGAACCAGCCGATTGCCAGCGCTATCGTGTACATGCCCATGATGCCGATGAACGTCGCCACGATAAACTTGAAGTCGAAGAGCTGTTCACGGGGCGTGCTCGCCATCCCGACAAAAAGCAGCGCCGGGAATATCCAGCCCAGCACCAGGCGGCTGATCAGCAGGCTGTCCGAATGGGTCAGCCGTCCGCGCTTGCCGGCGATATAGCCCAGCGCGATCACAAAGGCGACGGGCAAGATGGGTCCTACGATCCTGTCTAACATGTCATCAATCCTCGTATTTATTTTTATCAAGAATGTCGTCATGGCTGATCGAGGCCGACACGTCGGCGTCGATCAACGTTGCAATGAGCCAGCGGCTTATGGGGTCAAGGTTTGAAGCGGTAATCCCGGATGACGTCCTGGTCAGGCTCGATGCCGAGTCCCGGCCCTTGCGGTACGTCGATGCGTCCGTTACGCGGGATGATGGCGTCGCCATAGAGTTGCGCTTCGAGGTCGAAGTAACGCCATTCGACCAGTGACTTGGCGCCGCCCAGGGCTGCACTTCCATGCACCGCCGCCAGCAGGCCGGGGCCGTCATAAAAGGCGTGGACCATCACGGTGACGCCATGGGCGTTGGCCAGTGCATAGACTTTTTGCAGTTCGGTGATGCCGCCCATTTTGGCGGGGCTTGGCTGCACGAAATCCACCGCGCCGGCCTCAAGCAGGTGCTGGAAGTCCATGAGCGTCGAGGCATTTTCGCCAGCCGCAACCGGGATGCCGCCGTGCGCGCGCACCCTTGCCAGCCCTGAATAGTCTTCCGGCGGCCACACCGGTTCTTCGATCCAGCGCAGGTTCAACGGGCGAAGTTTCTCGGTCATGTCCAGCGCTTCGCGCACCGTCCACGGAGCGTTGACGTCGAGGGTGATTTCCACGCCGGGGCCAGCGGCTTCGCACGCAGCGCTGATGACGTCGATATCCACTTCGTGCAGCTTGAGGTGGCGGAAACCGCTGTTGACTGCGCGCTGCACATTGACGCGGATGAGTTCGGGGTCTGCATACCGGATCAGGCTTGCGTACGCCGCAAGAGACGTGGCCTCACTGCCGCCCAGCAACTGGTAAATCGGTTTTTCGGCGGCTTTGCCCGCGATATCCCACAGCGCGATGTCAATCGCCGAGAGGCCATAGATGAACGCGCCGCTGCGACCGAAAACGTGAAACTTTCTCTGCAGATCGCCCTGTAATTTCTCCCGTCGAGTGACATCGCTGCCAATCAGTTCAGGCGCAAGGATGGTGTCGATCACCACTTTTACCGCCGGGATTGCGGTGAAGCCGAAGGTTTCGCCCCAGCCAACGATCCCGTCGTCGGTGGTGATCTTGACCACGAGAGAGTCGACCATTTGCAGGTCTTTCGGCCCCCAGACCCCGCCGGCCGATGGGCCGCCCGTGGTGAAGGGAATACGAAGCGGAATGGTTTCAATGCTGGCAATTTTCATAGGATTGCGCCTCAAGCGGATTGCGAAGCTGACACGGCAATTTTTTATTCGTCCGTGTCAGGTTGAGGGCAACGTACATCACATCCTGTTGTCCTTCAACAGAACAACTGCGGCATTTCAGCAGGCTTTAACCTATTTATTAGGTAAGGTATTGTTTTAATTGAATTAAGTGTTTGATGTGTTTTGCGAATTTCAGTTTCAACTGTCAGGAACAAGTCTTCTGATGTAGATTAAGTAGACAAGTGAGGGGAGAAAAAAGAATGAGTGAAATGAATGTGCAACCCGTAACCCGCCGACCTCATCTGGCCGAGCACATCGCCCGCTCGCTGAGCGATGAGATTGCTTCCGGGCGGCTGCGGCCGGGAGACCGTTTGCCCACTGAACAGTTTCTCTCGCAGAACTTCGGCGTCAGCCGCAACGTGGTGCGCGAGGGCATCGCCACGCTGCGGGCGCAGGGGCTGATTCAATCTCGCCAGGGCGTAGGCGTCTTCGTCTCCGCCACCTCCCAAGCGTCAGAGCCTTTGGCACCGCAGGCGAGTGCGCCGATGCTGGACGGTGACAACACCATCCGAAACATGTTTGAAGTGCGGGCCGTCCTGGAAAGCCAGGCCGCCGCGCTCACCGCCTCGCACATGACCCCGGCCAAGTTGAAAGTCATTCAGGCCGCGGTCCTGCGCATGCAATACGAAGGCGAACCGACCCTGGAAACGGTCAACGCCGACCTCGATTTTCACAGGGCCGTTGCGGCAGCGTCGGGCAACGACTATCTCGAGACGATGATTCGCACAGTGCTCGAGCCAATGCGCGCACTGATCACCATGAACTTCGCGCGGCGCGGCCCGGTGTTCAGCAACATTCCTCACGCGGCGCGCGGGGAGCATGAAGAACTCGTGCAGGCTTTTATCGATCGAAATGCGACGGCGGCACGCCAGATCATGGGGGAACATATCGTCAACGCAGCCTCGCGATTCGGCTACGAGATCACATTTTTCTGATGATTTGAGCCGAGCGGATCTTGTTTCGTTGTTCTACAACCTCGTCAGGTTGTTCCTTTGGCCTTCCGAGCATATCGAACACGTCTGTTCCATCAGGAGAGAAGGCGAGGCAATAGGGATGACTTGTCTCTGGTCAGGCACTCGGCACTCCCGTATCAGACGCAAACATCGGCAAGCGCTGCAACATCCAGTTCAGTAGCTCTTGAGCAGGGGCGGCCAACGGTCGGCCGGATTTCACCAACAGTTTTGCTTCGACCCCAAGAAACAACGGATGGTCGATCGATACCGCCGCTAGGCTGCCGTTGGCGATTTCCCGATAGGCCGCGAATTCGCCGAGCAACGAAGCAAAACCGCCGTCCTCCACCATGCGCTTGAGCGCCGCGAGGGAGTTGCTGACGAGTACCGGGCGGATCTCGATTTTCTCGGCATACTCGAGCATCTTGATCGCATGACCGATACCGAACGTCGTGGGTGTCAGGACCAGTTGGCAGGCGAGGATATCCTCGACGGTTGCCGCCGCGCCCCGCGATGCCAACGGATGATCCGGGCGAACCAGCAGCATCACCGGTTGCGAAAACGTCGCGCGGTAGTCGATGTGCGGATGCGGCGGCGGATTGTACGCAAGGCCGATGTGCGCACGATTTTCGGCGACTTCGTTGAGAACATCGTCGACGGGCAGAATGTCCAGCCGCACATCAAGCTTGGGGTACTGCTTGCAGAACGGCGCGAGCACGTTGTCGACCAACGCATCGACATAGCCCTCGCTGATGACGACGCGCACATGGCCTTGCTGCAGGCCCTTGATCGCTTGCAACTGATCTTCGAGTTTCTCCTGGTGCGATCGATAGCCGCGCCAGAACTCCAGCAAGTGCGCCGCGGCCTCGGTGGGCTGAACACCGCGTGCCTGGCGCTCGAATAGTTTGGCGCCGATTTCCTCTTCCAGCAGCTTGATCTGGCGCGTGATCACCGAGGGCGACGTGTTGATGTTGTCGGCCGCGCCACGAATCGATCCGTGAGTCAGCACCTCATGAAAATACCGAAGCCGTTGTTGATTGATTTCGCGCATGCCGGGAACTCTCTCCAGAGATGTTGCGTTGCCTGTAGAGCAACACTACACGAACTTAGTTGCTCTTGCTGGTCATGAGGTGCCGGTGCAACATTCTCTGACACGAACTCGGACCAACAAGAATAACGGGAGATTCGCATGTCAATTCTTCAGGCGCCGGCACGAAGTGATGCCATTTCAGCCCTTTACCGCAAGCTCAACTGGCGGCTGCTGCCGCTGCTGTTCATCTGTTACGTATTTGCGTATCTGGACCGGATCAACGTCGGCTTTGCCAAACTGCAGATGCAAAATGACCTTGGGCTTTCCGATGCGGCCTATGGTGCGGGCGCCGGTATTTTCTTTCTGGGATACGTATTGTTCGAGTTGCCGAGCAACCTGATGCTGCCGAAGGTCGGTGCGAGGAAAACCTTCAGCCGTATTCTGGTGTGTTGGGGCATCACCTCGGCCTGCATGTTGTTCGTGCGCAACGTGCCGATGTTTTACGCCATGCGCTTTCTGCTGGGTGTGTTCGAAGCCGGTTTTGCACCGGGCATGATTTATTACCTGTCCTGCTGGTACGGTCCCAAGCGTATGGCGCGGGCCATTGCGATCGTATTTATCGCCGGCCCCATTGGCGGCATTGTGGGCGGCCCACTGTCTGCGTGGTTGATCACAACGTTCGAAGGCGTTGGTGGTCTGGCCGGCTGGCAGTGGATGTTTTTGATTGAAGGCTTGCCGTGCGTTTTCCTCGGTGTGCTGACTTTTTTCATCCTTTCCAATCGACCCGCTGAGGCGCGCTGGCTGAGCCAGGAAGAAAAGGCCTTGCTGGCCAGTGAGCTGGGTGAATCGACCGGGCGCGTCCATTCGTTCCGTGCAGTGTTGCGCGACCCGAAAATCTACATTCTCGCCAGCGCCTATTTCTGCATCATCTTCTCGATCTATGCCATGAGTTTCTGGCTGCCGGCAATCCTCAAGGCCCAGGGCGTCAACGACACCATGCAACTGGGTTGGTACGCCGCGATTCCCTATGTCGCCGCCGCTTGCGGCATGTACTGGATAGGGCGCCGGTCCGACCGTGTCGGTGAAAGACGCTATCACTGCGCAGTGCCGGCGGGGATCGGCGCGATCCTGCTGCTTATGTACCCTTTTGCCGACGGCAACCTGATGGCCGCGCTGGCACTGCTGACCGTGGCAACCGCCATGATGTTCATGGCCTACACCGTGTTGTGGGCGATGCCCTCCGAACACATCAAGGGCGAGGCGGCGGCAGGGGGCATTGCCTTGATTAATACCATCGGTCTTTCCGGCGGCTTCTGGGGGCCGGCCATAATCGGCTGGGCAAAAACCGCAACCGGCAGCGCAAATCTTGGCGTCGTTATCGTGGGTTGCGTATTTTTGTGCGCAGCATTGGTGATCCTGTCGACCAAGCCGAAAACGCGTGACGGCGCGATTCCGGAATACAGTGCGGGTTGATCTGTTGCCACCCGCGTCCTTTGTCATGTTCCGCAAGGAACCCTTTAAAAGAGAGAACTCAAATGCTTTTACACCTGTCGACCTGGGCCGAGATCGGCCAATTTCTTCAACGCAGCCGCACCATCGTGATCCCGATTGGTTCGAACGAACAACACGGTCCTACCGGTCTTCTGGGAACCGACTGGATGTGCCCGGAAATCATTGCCGGTGAAGCGCAAAAAAACGCAGACATCCTGATTGCACCGACCTTCAATATCGGCATGGCCCAGCACCATCTTGGGTTCCCTGGAACCATCTCGCTGCGTCCGTCGACCTTCATTGCGGCGATTGGCGATTGGGTGCGCTCGCTGGCCGCTCACGGGTTTGAAAAAATCCTCTTCCTCAATGGCCACGGTGGCAACGTTGCATCGATTGAGGCGGCGTTCTCTGAGCTCTACGCCGAAGCCAGCTTCGCTCGACGCCCAGCAGGGTTCGCGCTGAAGTTGTGCAATTGGTGGGACCTTGAGGGGGTAGGGGAGCTTGCGCGCGAGCAGTTTCCTACGGGGCACGGCGTTCATGCCACGCCGTCCGAGATTGCGGTCACACAATGGGCCTACCCGGATTCGATCAAATCGGCTGAATACTCGCCGCAGATCGCCCCTTGGGGCCCGATCCGCGAAGCGATGGACTTCCGCGCACGCCACCCCGATGGCCGCATGGGTTCGGACCCGGCGCTGGCGACGCCAGACAAAGGTCGTGAACTGGTCATGCTGGCAGCACAGAGCCTGGTGCGGGAGCTGGACGCTTTCAGCCGCGAATCAATGCCTGGCTGAACAATCACAGTCTTTTCAATTGGCCAACGCCCGGTATTTCCGGGCGTTGGCACGTCCTGTTTGAGGAAATCCCTACGATCGTTGATACGGAGGGTTATCCATGCCCCGGAGTTTTCACCGAGAAAATTTCAACCACAGGCCTAGCACTTCAGCGACAGCAAGCTCCAACTATTGATTACTCAGTGTAATAAGTGAAATTCAATTCTGGGGCTCTATCACTCTCTGCTCTAGTAATAAGATGGCGCCAACAAACCATTGCTACTGGAGAATCGCGTGAAAAAAACCATTATTGCCGCCCTGCTAACCGCTGCCGCTAACTATGCCAACGCCGGCACGGTATTGGTTGTACTGTCGGATCAGGCTCAACTGGACCTGAAAGACGGCAAGGTCATGCAAACAGGCTTCTTCCTGAACGAATTAATGCAACCGGTGCAGACCTTCATCGAGGCGGGTCAAACCGTCGTATTTGCCACCCCTAGCGGCAAGGCGCCAACCGCAGACCAGAAATCCAATGATGTGAGCTTCTGGGGCGGCGATGAAAAGGCCCGTCAGGAAAGTCTTGCGCTGCTGGACACGCTGAAGCTGACCTCGAAGAGCGGCTCGCCGGCAATCAGCTTCGCGCAGGTTCAGAAAATCGGCTACGACAAGTTCGATGCCGTATTCGTGCCTGGCGGTCATATCCCGATGCAGGATCTGCTGAAGGACAAGCAACTGGGCCAACTGCTGACCAACTTCCACGAAAAAGGCAAGATCACCGGCTTCACCTGCCATGGCACCATAGCCATGTTGTCGGCGATCCCGGATGCGCACGGTTTTGTCTCCGCACTGGAATCGGGCAAACAGCCGGCAGCGCCAGCCAATTGGATTTACAAGGGCTACAAAGTCACCGCCTTTACCGACGCGGAAGAGGAGCAGGCCAAAGGTTTCCTCGGCGGCGGCCATATGAAACTGTTCCCGCAGGATGGCCTGACGGCAGCCGGTGCTAACTTCTTTGAAGCCAAGCCATGGAGCGAGAACGTGATCGAAGATCGCGAAGTCATTTCCGGCCAGAACCCACAGTCGGCCAAGGCAGTCGCCGTGGCCATGCTGGCGAAACTGAAGTAATCCTGGGCGGCCGTTCCGGGCAAACCGGGCCGTAGGTGCTGGGGTCGATCTGCATTGGCTCCAGCGCCACCGTCTATCCCGACACGCTGCACGCTTATGTGTCGGAAGACGATACCCGCACATTTCGTTCAAGCCCAAGGGCGGCTCGTAATGCCCTCGTTTAGAGATTTACCGCCCGATAGTTGTTGTTCCCGCCTTCCAATGCCCGGCTTCAAATTCTTGTGCCAACGACGTTATCGCTTGGTAGAGGGCCTTGTACCAAGTACCGGATTGGTCCGAACTGAAGTCAAGATGTGATCGATAATCTGCTAAGTCGCATCTCACCTGCCTCGAAGCGAACGGTTTGAACCGCTTTTTATACGTTAACCCTGTAGCTCAAGGTTGCCTCATCGCCTGTGATCCCTCGGAATCCCCAGCAATGACTTGGCTGCTCAAGTATTGTGATTTCAACATCAACCGGATTTATAGCCAAGTTTCGCTCAAAGGTATTCGACAACTTCCGGTAGATAGTCCGTGATGTGTTCTACATGCAGGGGTGAAAAAAATCATCAGCCTCGGACCACTCCATACCGCACCACAGATACCAGCCGGTTGTGCCGTTTTCCGGATTAACCTTTAGCCCGTTTATGGGCCGAAGCCCCAGAGTCCCCAGCGCTATCCCGACTTTTGACCCGGCGTGTGGACGATCAGGGGTAACTCCCTGCCATTCACAAACGCTTTGCTCCTTCTTTACTCGCAACCTCTCTAGAGGTGTGTCCCATGCCTCCTTGCAACGCTTCATTAGCCCTGTGTGGTCAACCCCACTCATGGGCCTTAAAAATTCGAGACCGCCTGAGTGGAGGTCATGAACCTGCCTTTGAGAGAAATTGAAGGGCTGGTAATTTCGCACGCTAGGGAGACAGATGGATAGCGATATTGAATGACCGTATATGGACTCCTCCTCGTTGCAAGCTTCCCTCGCTTTGGCGCCCGTGCCGACTGCACACGTATATTCGGCCTCTGGATACAGCATCGTTTCGATGCAGGGCCATGATGGGCTATTCGCGCGCCGGCTCCCAATCGCTTCTACGTGCTTCGCGCACCTGGACACTTGAGGGGTTTGCCGACGCCGGTTCGACCGGTTTGCCATCGTTCGGGTTGCTTCGCAATCGTGGTAGACAGTTTTTTACTCGTTGGCGTAATAGATTCGTGGATCAGGCCGCGGCCTTGTCCGGTTGGTAATCAGTGTCGTTGCGCAGCATCGCCCAAGCCATGCGTGCAGTTTTGTTGGCCAGCGCGATAGCGGCCACATTGGGATGTGATCGCTCGGCTAAACGGACGGCCCACTGGCTGAGCCGGTCGTCTTTGGATTTGGCCGTGCGTAGTGCCGAGCGAGCACCATGGATCATCAGCGTTCGCAGATACGCATCACCACGCTTGCTGATACCGAGCAGTCGATCCTTACCCCCAGAACTGTGTTGCCTCGGTGTCAGTCCCAGCGAGGCGGCAAACTGTCGGCCATTGGCAAACTGACGGGCATCACCGAGAGCGACGACGAGTGCTGTGGCGATCATTGGGCCGACGCCACGCAGCTGTTGAAGACGGACGGCGGACGGCTCGCTTGTCGCGATCGCAGTGATCTCGCCGTCGAGTTTGCGTACGCGTTCATCCAGCGCACGAAGGTCGCCCCACAAACCATCCAGCAGACAACGAAAGCGAGCCGTCAAACCGTTATCCGCATCTTCTAGCCAGCACGGTATCGCACGACGCAGCATCAGTAATTCTTTCGGTGCAACGAGGCCGTACTCGGCGACCAGCCCGCGGATCTGATTGGCTTTGGCCGTCCGCTGTTCGATTAAACCGGCCCGAATGCGATGCGTCGCCTGGATATCCTGTTGTTCGATTGTCTTGATGGCGACGAAGCGCATGCTGGGACGGCTCATCGCTTCACAGATTGCCTCGGCATCGTTCGCGTCGTTCTTGTTGCTTTTGACATAGGGTTTAACGAACTGGGGGGCGATCAGCTTGACTCGAAATCCGCGAGTTTCGAGTTGCCGCGCCCAATGATGGGCCCCGCCGCAACTCTCCATGCCGATCTCACAACCAGGTTCGACCTTTTCCAGCACCGTTTGAAGCCAGCGATCACGTGGTAGCCGCTGCCGCCAGACCGGCTTCTCATGGCAATCCACACCGTGGATCTGAAACACGTTCTTGGCCAGGTCGACCCCAATGCGCATAAGCTTCATGTGTGGACTCCTTCTCACTGTTGACTGTGGTTCGCACCTTCAGTCTGGCACTCAAGATGCCGAGGCGAGGAGGAGTCCATCCCATTGCTTCTGGCCGTTTTCAGCCTGTCACGAAGGGTCGCTATCGATCCAGAGTGAGTAAAGAAGCTTACGGGCGTCATCGCTTGGAGCATCGACGTTTGTGAGTATTTCGCCCCGTTTTGAAAAGGCTTCGTCAGCGGCAGCGTTTTGCGCAGAAACGACGTCCGCCGAACTGCCTGATTGCTACTGATGCGCGGTTTTATTCTCCAGCAGCAATCCCGAAGCCAATGCCAGGAAACCTTTAGCCACATGTTCTGAAGCTGCTTGCGGATCTTCAGCATTAGCAATCCATAAAGAGGCGCCGAGCAGTGCACCCATGATCAGTCGCGCCGTGGCCTCGGTATTGACCGCGCGGATCGTCCCTTCATCAATCAGCTTCTGGATGCTGCGCTGAGTGCTGCGGATACACGCATTCTTGCTTGGCCATTGTGATGGATCACCCAGTACCGACGGGCCGTCGAGGAACACAATGCGCTGGATTTCAGGCTCCAGAGACATCTTGATGTAAGCGATGGATTCATCAATAAAGCCCTCCCAAGTCGTGCTGGCCTCAGCAATGATGAGCGACAACCGCGCCATCATCTCTTCATCTATCTGTGCGATGACCACCTGTAGCAAACCTTTCTTGTCACCAAAGTGATGGTAAAGCGCGCCTCGGGTCAGCCCGGCTTTAGCGGTTAAATCATCCATAGAACTGTCCGCATAGCCCTTCGCAGCGAATGCGTCCCGCGCCGCCTTGATCAGCTTGCCGCGGGTCTCGGTAATCATGTCCGCACGCTTCTGTGCCATCGACCTCTTCCTTATCAAAAAATTAACATTCGTGACGTATGTTAGTTGACATGCGCAGCGTATGTCGTATTGTGACTGACATACGAGGCGTATGCAATATATCTGAGCAGTGTGCTGCTCAGGCTGTGATACGCCGTCATTCAGCACAGGATACCGAGCAATGCGTGAGCAGCGCGATTCCGATATTTCACGCCTTGACGCCAGCCAGGGCAAAACCATCGGGCTGATTGTCAACCCTGTCGCCGGCATGGGCGGGCGTGTTGGCTTGAAAGGCACCGATGGTCCTGAAGTTCTGCAGGAAGCGATACGCCGTGGCGCGCGGCCGGTCTCAAGCGAACGGGCCACCCTGGCGCTCAAGCGCCTGGCGGCCTCGGCCACGCCATTTCGATTGATGACCGGCGCCGGCGACCTGGGCGAAGACGTCGCTCGCGCCGCCGGTCTCGCCCCGGTCGTCGTATACCGACCATCTTCTGGATCGAGCCGGCCCGAAGACACTCGAAAGGCGGCCCTTGTCATGGCAGACGCCTGCGTCGATCTGCTGCTTTTCGCCGGGGGCGATGGGACCGCGCGTGACGTGCTGGAAATGGTCGGCGATCGCGTGCCCATCCTCGGTATCCCGACAGGCGTGAAAATGTACTCCGCCGTCTTCGCTACCAATCCGCAGAACGCCGGGAGCCTCGCGGCACGCGTTATTGCCGGCGAGTCCAAGGTGCGCCTTCGCGAGGCTGAGGTCATGGACATCGATGAGGCCGCCATGCGCACTGATCAGATGTCGGCGCGCCTGTATGGCTACGCACTCAGTCCGCACGAACGCCACCTGGTGCAAAACGCCAAGGCCGGTTCCGTCCCCAATGAAAACCTGGCGCTCGACGCCGTGGCCCGGCAGGTCGTCAGACAGATGAAAACCGGCTGCCTTTACCTGCTGGGGCCCGGCACCACGACGCGACGGGTGATGACCGAGCTCGGCCTGCCATCGACCCTGCTTGGCGTCGACGCGGTCATGGACGGCGCACTGGTGGGCGCCGACCTCAACGAACAAGCGTTGATCTGCCTAATGGAAGGCCATGAGACCCGAATCATCGTCGGCGTGCTTGGCGGCCATGGAAGCTTGTTCGGACGCGGCAATCAGCAGATCAGCGCCGAGGTGATCCGCCGCACCGGGCGCGAAAACATCATCGTGATCACCTCGATGGACAAGCTCATTTCCCTCGACGCCGGCTGCCTGTGCGTCGACACCGGTGACGGCGAAGTCGACGCCATGCTCAGTGGCCATATACGCGTTCACACAGGACCCGACCGGTCCGTCATTTTCAGGGTTCGATCCTGATCATTTGTTCCATCCGAAAAACGAGGATAACCCCATGAGTAATCATGTCGCCCACCCCTACATGGCGAACTCTGTTCCCGCACTCAAGCAGGAGATGCTCGATTCGATCGGTGTCGACAGCATCGAAGAACTGTTCCAGCAAATTCCCGAAAGCCATCGCCTGCAACGTCCGATCAACCTGCCGCCGGCACTGAACGAGAGCGAGCTGCGTCGGCACCTGGTCAGTACGCTATCGAAGAACAAAACGTGCGAGCAAAACCTTAACTTCCTGGGCGCCGGCTGCTGGCAGCACCACGTTCCGGCAGCGTGCGACGAGGTTGTGCGCCGCAACGAGTGGCTGACGTCGGTGTTCGGCGAGCCAAGCTCCGACCATGGCCGCAACCAGGCCTGGTTCGAGTTCTGCAGCCAGCTCGGCGAGCTGCTGAACATGGACCTGGTGGGACTGCCGGTGCGCAGTTGGGGATGCGCTGCGGGCCACGCGATTCGAATGGCCACGCGCATTACCGGGCGCAACGAAGTAGCGGTGGTCCGCGCCATTGACCCGGAGCGGCTTTCGATCATCCGCAACTATTGCGAACCGGTCGACATGCCGAGCCACATCGTCGTACGTCTTGTCGACTATGACCCGGCAACCGGATTGCTCGATCTTGATCACCTTCGCGCCTCGATCGGCGCGCAAACGGCTGCCGTCTATTTCGAAACCCCGTCCTACTTCGGGGTGATCGAACAGCAAGGCGCCGAAATTGCCGCCATTGCCCATGCGGTAGGTGCCGAAGTGATTGTCGGTGTCGACCCTATTTCGCTGGGCGTACTGGCTGCACCGATCGATTTCGGAGCGGACATCGTGGTGGGTACCACGCAGCCGCTTGGGGTGCATATGAATTGCGGTGGCGGCGTCAGCGGTTTCATCGCGACGCGCGACGAAGAACTTTATGCCCACCAGTACCCAACGCTGTTCATCAGCATCGGCGAAACCACCAAACCTGGTGAATATGGTTTTGGCCTGAGCCTGTTCGAGCAATCGTCATACGGCTTGCGTGATAAAGGAAACGATTGGACCGGACACTCGGTGTACATGTGGGCCATCGCCAATGCCGTGTACATGGCAATGATGGGGCCCCAAGGCTTTGAAGACGTGGGCAATGTCATCCTGCAACGAGCTCACTATGCGACGAAGTTGCTGGCTGACATTCCAGGCGTGCGCGTGACGTTTCCAAGCGGTTTCTTCAAGGAATTCGTGGTGAATTTTGACGCGACCGGACTCAGTGTGAAGGACATCAACAAGCGGCTTCTCGCACTCGGGATCTTCGGCGGCAAAGACCTGACACAGGACTTCCCGGAGCTGGGCGCCAGCGCCCTTTACTGCGTCACCGAGATTCACACTCAAGCAGATCTCGAGCGTCTGACCGCTGCACTCAAAAAGGTAATCGCACAATGAACACAACACTCAAGGAATACCACGCTCCCGTCTGGAGCGAACCGGTCATTCTGGAGATGGGCTATCCCGGCCGTCGCGGAGTGATTTTTTCTGACGTGGAAGCCGATGTTCAAGCTGCTGTCGGGAGTGCCGACGGCTTGATTCCCGCGAATATGCGCCGCACGCGCAAACCGGCATTGCCGGAAATGTCCGAGCCCGAGGTGCTGTATCACTATTTGCGCCTGTCACAGCAGACTCTGGGCATGATGAACATCAGCCTGTTCGGCACCTGCACCATGAAGTACAACGCGCAGATCAACGAGGCGATGGCTTGGCGGCCGGAAATCACTCATGTGCATCCGTATCAGGATGAGGACACCCTGCAAGGCGCGTTGGAAGTGGTGCATGGCATGGACACGATCCTGCGCGAATTGTCCGGGATGGATCAGTTCATCTTCCAGGCGGGTGGCGGTGCCGACGCGGCGTACACCAACTGCGCCGTGACACGTGCTTACCACGCGTCCCGTGGCGAACTGGCACAGCGTGACGAGATCATCACCACGATCCAGACCCACCCGAGCAGTGCGGCGACCGCCGCTGCGGCCGGGTTCAAGGTGATTACGTTGATGATCGAGGAGAACGGTTACCCGTCGCTCGAATCCCTCAAGGCCGCCGTGTCTGATCGCACCGCGGCGCTGATGGTGAACAATCCCGATGACATGGGCGTGTACAACCCGGAAATCCGCGAGTGGGTGAGGGTGGTGCACGAGGCGGGTGGTCTGTGCTTCTACGACCACGCCAACTTCAACGGCGCGATGACCAAGATCCGTGCCCGCGAACTCGGTTTCGATGCGTGCATGTTCATGTTGCACAAGACCTTTGGCGCACCGAAAAGCGGGGTCGGCGGCCCAGCGGTGGGTGCCTATGGTTGTTCGGCGGAACTCGCGCCGTTCCTGCCGGCACCGGTGGTGGCGTTCGACGGTGAGCGCTACAGCCTTGATTATGATCGGCCGCAGAGCGCCGGCAAGATCCGTGAATTCTGGGGCAACGTTCCCGTTATCCTCAAGGCCTATGCCTGGTCACGGGCCATGGGTGCTCAAGGCATGGCCGAAGCGTCCGATATCTCGGTTCTGGCCAACAACTACATGGAAAAAGGTCTGCTGGCTATACGCGGCGTAACCCGTTCCCACCCCGAAGCCACAAGTCCGCGAATGGAGATGACGCGCTACAGCCTTGAGCAACTCAAGGAAGACACCGGGGTCGACGTCCACGACGTGCAGAATCGCATGAGCGATTTCGGCATTGATCCGATGTGGAGCAGCCATCACCCGTGGTTGGTGCCGGAGCCTTTCACGCCCGAGGCGGGCGAAATGTATGGCAAGGAGGCGCTGGATACCTGGATCGCCGTGCTCGCGCACATTTCGGACGAGGCCTATTCGAACCCGGAGATCGTCAAGACCTCGCCGCATAACCAAGCTATTCACCGGATGAAAAGCGCGCCCCTGGAAGACCCGCAACACTGGGCAATGACCTGGCGCTCGTACCTGCGCAAAAACAACAAGCAGACTGTCTGAGCCGTTGCAGCGTCCCCCCGATGAGGCGGGGACGTCATCGAAACCTGATCAGAGCTAACAATCAGCCATCGGAGGTTGCCAGCATCGCTACACGGCTGGCGACTTCCCCACAGGAAAACGTCATGTCTATTTTCGAAACGGGCCTGATGCCCTCGTCAGTCAACCATATTGCCCTCTCGCCGCTGAGCTTCATCGAGCGGACGGCCTCTGTCTACGGTCAGTATCCGGCGGTGATCCACGGCGCTGTGCGGCGCAACTGGCAACAAACCTATGAACGCTGCAGGCGCCTGGCCAGTGCGCTCAGCGGGCGGGGCATCGGCAAGGGGGATACGGTGGCGGTCATGCTGCCCAACATCCCGGCGATGCTCGAAGCGCACTTCGGTGTGCCGATGATCGGCGCGGTTCTCAATACCCTGAACATACGCCTGGATGCCCAGGCCATTGCCTTCATGCTGGAGCACGGCGAGGCCAAGGTGTTGATCACCGACCGTGAGTTCCACGAGGTCATCCGTGAGGCCTTGAGCGGGCTCTCCAATCCGCCGCTGGTGGTGGATGTGAACGATCCGGAGTACGGCGAAGGCAGTGCCGTCAGCGCGCTGGACTACGAAGCGTTCCTCGCTGAGGGCGATCCGCAGTTTGCCTGGCAATGGCCCGAGGACGAGTGGCAAGCCATCTCCCTCAACTACACCTCCGGCACCACCGGTAACCCCAAGGGCGTGATTTATCACCACCGCGGCGCCTACCTCAATTCCCTGGGCAATCAGATGACCTGGGCGATGGGCAATCACCCGGTGTATCTCTGGACGTTGCCGATGTTCCACTGCAATGGCTGGTGCTATCCGTGGACCGTCACCGCGTTGGCCGGGATTCATGTGTTCCTGCGCCGGGTCGACCCGCAGAAAATCCTCACACTGATTCACGAACATAGGGTCAGCCATTTGTGCGGTGCGCCCATCGTCCTCAATGCGCTGGTCAACCTGCCGGACTCGGCCAAGACCGCCATCGATCATCCAGTCAATGCCATGGTGGCGGGCGCGGCGCCACCGGCCAAGGTCATTGGCGCGGTGGAGGCCATGGGCATCAAGATTACCCACGTTTACGGGCTCACCGAAGTCTACGGTCCGGTGACCGTGTGCGCCTGGCATGAGCAATGGGATCAGCAGCCACTGGATGAGCGTGCGAAGATCAAGTCGCGCCAGGGCGTACGCTACCCGACCCTCGAAGGGCTGATGGTCGCTGACCCGCAAACCCTGGAACCCGTGCCTTGCGACGGCACCAGCATGGGTGAGATTTTCATGCGCGGTAATACGGTGATGAAGGGCTATCTGAAAAACGCCGAAGCCACGGCCGAAGCCTTCAAGGGCGGCTGGTTCCATACCGGCGACCTGGCGGTTCGTCACCCGGACGGCTATATCGAAATCAAGGATCGCCTCAAGGACATCATCATTTCGGGTGGCGAGAACATTTCCACCATCGAAGTCGAAGGCGTCCTCTATCGCCACCCGGCGGTCCTGGAAGCGGCAGTGGTTGCGCGCCCGGATAACAAATGGGGCGAAACACCCTGCGCGTTTATCACGCTCAAAGTCGGGCATGAGGACACACGAGAGGCCGACGTCATTCAGTTCTGCCGTGAGCATCTGGCGGGATTCAAACTGCCCAAAACAGTGGTCTTCGGCGAGCTGCCGAAAACCTCGACGGGCAAGATTCAGAAGTATTTGTTGCGCGACTGGGCCAAGGCATTCTGACAAGAGCGCCCCCTTGGAAACACCTGCGTGGATCGTATGTTGCACATAGACGGGATCGGCCCACTCCCGTATGACAACGGAGGAGGGCCGGGGACATACCGGCCCGGTCTACAGGTTTCCACCGAGTGTCCGGAACATCCCGCTAACGTTCAGCAGCAATCAGGTGACGCCACAGGGGAACCTTGTCGTGGGCGCGCAGCGGATGTCGGTAGTTCGCGGAGTTCATTGGATTCCGTAGCGTCACCCGCGTCGGTGTCCTCTTGTATCAAGGTATCGCAGGCAAGAAAATCGGCGGGTCGGCACTTCTCGATAGAAGCACCGTCAAGATGAAAGGCATACGTTCTGAAAAATGGCATTTCTGGCCTCCGGTGCAATCCTGATGACAGGTTGATGAACAGCGGCTGGCTGACTACAGCCGGGCATCTTTCTGCGGTTCACTGCCACCCCAATACAGCCACGTCCAACCGTCACCCTTGCGCTGGAAGATCCCGGTCGCAACATATTGGACGACCGTTGGCTCTTCGTTCTCAATCGTGTGACCGTCGATGCGGATTTGTGCCCAGGCAATGTCTCCGCGCATCCAGGACACCACGAGCCGTGGTTCCCAGCGGATGTTCAAGGTGGTCACCCAGGTCACTCCATTCTGTACTGCCTCGGCTCCCATGAAGTTCTCGTCCAGGCCGGAACCGGCGATCGCGACGTCAGGATCGGCGAAGTACTTGGCGACGTCCGAGCCTGGGGTGGAAAACCCCTGCAGAACCTTCGTAATAAACGCATTGAGAGATTCCCGGGTGGCCGTGTCGGTGATCATGGACGGCGACTGGTATCCGGCGAGGCGGTCGATCATAAAAACTCCTGATTGCGTGGGCGTTGTAGGGGTTGTCTTCGGCTGACGGAGATGTGTCTGTCCGTTGCTTCTGGTAGTTCATACGCGGCGTATGTATTCATGTTATTTTGCATACGTCACGTATGTCAAGGTGTATGCATGCCGTATGTTTTTGTGTCAGCCGCAGCCGAGGAAGGTAGAAAGCTGGGGGAAGCCTTTGGAGGAAAACGCTGCCGGCGTGGGGGGAGTGATGCGCGCCAGCACTTTCTACCGGCCGTTTTCACTCATCATTTCGCGGATTTTCATTATCCATAGACATGGATACACAAATTGGATTTAGCCCGTTTCTCTAAGTAATCCGACGGCTTAGAGTGAATTCGCCGGTTTGAAAAGCCGAGCTGAAAACCCCACTACGACCTCAATCGGAGATTCAACGTTGAGCAATAAATTGGCAGGTAAAGTTGCATTGGTCACCGGCGGCTCCACCGGCATTGGTCTGGCTTCGGCCCAGGAGTTTGCCGCACAGGGCGCAACGGTGTTCATCACCGGGCGCCGTCAGGCTGAACTGGATGCGGCGGTCGCGCTGATCGGCGATAAGGCGGTCGGGATCAAGGGCGACGTGGCCAACCTGACTGATCTGGACCATGTGTTCTCGCTGATCGCGGCACAAGCCGGGCATCTCGATATTGTGTTTGCCAACGCGGGCGTTGGCGATATGGCGCCGCTGGGCGAGATCACTGAAGAGCATTTCGAGCACATTTTCGGCATCAACGTGAAAGGCCTGCTGTTCACCGTGCAGAAGGCGCTGCCGCTCCTGAGAAATGGCGGTTCGGTGATCCTGAATGCGTCCACCACCGCCACCAAAGGCACCGAAAACTTCAGCGTCTACAGTGCGAGCAAGGCTGCTGTGCGTAACTTTGCCCGCTCCTGGTTGCTGGATCTAAAGCCGCGCAACATTCGTGTGAACGCCATCAGTCCTGGCCCGGTCACCACGCCAGGTGTGGCAGGTGTGGCAGGTATGGTGCCAGCCGAACAGCTCGATGGCCTGTACGCTCATCTGGCCAGCCTGGTTCCGATGGGGCGTATGGGTGATCCAGGAGAGGTTGCCAAGGCTGTGTTGTTCCTGGCGTCGGATGACAGCAGTTTTATCAACGGCATCGAACTGTTCGTTGACGGTGGTGCTGCGCAAATCTGATGGCGAAGGCATGAGTCAAACACACCCTGTGTGGGTGCTTCACTTCAATGTGGAAAAATGTTCAACCAGCCAATCGATGAACACACGAACCCGATTGCTGAGATGTCGGTTGGGTGGGTAAGCCACATGGAAGGGGTAGGGGCTGGACGCCAGTCCTGAAGGATGGGGACCAATGCCCCGCTCTCGATGTAGTGTTGCACGGCATACGTGAACGTATGGATTACGCCCAGACCCGCTAACCCGGCAGCAATGTGTGCGTTGCTTTCATTGACGCTCAACACGCTGTTACCGATCACTTCGACTTTCTCGTCGCCGCGCTGAAAGGCTGCCGGGACCAGTCGATTGGTTCCAGCCGAGTGATAGCTGACAATGCGATGTGCATTTTCCAGCTCCCGTGGATGATTGGGTTCACCGAAACGTTGCAGATACGCAGGGCTTGCGCAGGTGGTACAGGAGGCCTTGCCCAAGAGCCTTGCCGCCAGCGACTGCTGCGCGATGGGACCGCCGCGAATGACACAGTCGACGTTGTCGCTGATCAGGTCGACAGTCCGATCGCTCACGCCCAGGTCGATCTTGATGTCGGGAAACCGTGCATAGAACTCAGGCAGGGCGGGAATGATCAGCGCGGTCGCCACGGAACCGCCGACATTGACATGGATTTTGCCGCGAGGATTGCACTGCTCGCCTTGAAAGCCGGCATTGATCTCCTCCAGATCCAGGATGACCCTTGCGGTCAGTTCGTAGTATTTCGCCCCGTCTACGGTGACCGTCACACTTCGCGTTGTACGCTGGAGCAAGCGTACTCGCAGAAAACTTTCCAGGTCCTGGATCAGCTTGCTGACAGTCGCCTTGGGCATATCCATAGAGTCCGCGGCCTTTACAAATGAGCCGGCTTCAACGACTCGGGCAAACACACGAATGGCTAAAAGTTGGTTCATGTCGCGTGCTCTCCAGAGGGGTGAGTTCTGCCGCAGTGTAATGCGTCACTGGTCGATAACCGTATGCACATGTCCTGAGCGTGAGATAAATCCCGACTGGCGAGTGATTTTGATGCCACGCGCGGTAAATCCGCGGCCCTCGGCGACCAGCTATCAAATAAATGCGCAATCTCGGGCCCCCGTCCGCAGGCCCGCCGAGTATGGTGTAGATTGAAACCGTAGCCATTGAGCGAAGGACGCGGGGCACAGGCTCGACAGGCGCTGAACAGCGCACTTCGAATGATAAAAAGAACAGAACGCGCCCAGGAGATATGGCATGAGATCGCAATTGATCCAGCAAAAATCTCATCAAGTGGCAAGCCACCCCGGTGGCATCCCACTTTCGGCTGCCAAAGCAGGCTTGCAGTGTATTTCCGTCACCGATGCGAATGTATTGGCGAAATCGTTACCGGAATGGCAGCAGGAATACTTGCAGATCAGCCCAGGGCCGTTTGCCGGCTCGGTCAGCGAAATTTCCGTCGGAGTGGTGCAGATCTTTCGCGAAGTGATCAATCAGTCGGTTGATCAGCATGGGCAGACCTTGCCGGGCAAGTTTGCCTTGGGCATTCCGGTTGCCCTGCGCGGCCGGGGTTTTTGGTGTGGAAAAGAGCTTGATTGCATTGATTCGGTGTTCTTTCTTCGTCCGGACTCCGAACTTAAGTTCAAGACCCCTGGCTACTCGGATATCTACGGCGCCTCCGTAGATGTCGAGGCGTTCAGCCAGTATGCTTTGAATGATGAATTCGAAGACAGAAGTATCATCAGTAGAACCAAAGAAGTCAGTGTACTGGCACCACAGAAGTGCGCCGCGTTCAGACTTGGCTTCGATAGTTTCTTCCGTGCTGTCGAGGCCAACCCGCTTATTCTTCAGTCCGCCTCCGCTAGGAAACAACTGACGTTCGATATCATGCACCTGCTGTTGAGCATGACCGCGGACTTGCCGCTGTCGAAGAAAGCCTATGCAGAGCAATTCATTCACCGTCATGTTGTCGACAGTGCGCGTGATTATATTCTTTCAAGAAAAAGTGAAGCGTTAACGGTGACCGATTTGTGTGAAGGCCTGCGCACCAGCCATCGTTCGCTGCATTACGCATTCAACAAAGTCCTGGGTATCAGCCCGGTGACGTATCTGCGTTATGTACGCCTGAACGGCGTCCGGGCAGACCTTATCGCCAGCGATAAGTCGACCCTGGTCAGTGACGTCGCGTCCAAGTGGGGCTTCTGGCACATGGGCATGTTCAGCGTCTACTACAAACATCTGTTTGGCGAACGACCTTCGGAAACGCTGAAAGTCTATCGTTCAACGCCAGTCATATAACACATCAGTTGTAAACAACAGGCCCGGACATATTGCCCGGGCGTGTGAAGGGTTTCGTTTGCCCAAAAAACTGGAGAGAACCATGAGCAAGTTAACTGGAAGGGTAGCCTTGATTACGGGCGCCTCAAAAGGCATGGGTAAGTCACATGCCACTGTTTATGCAAAATATGGCGCTAACTTGATCCTGGTTGATCTGGATGAGTCAGTTCACGAAGTTGCCGCGGATATTCAAAAGCAATATGGCGTGGAAGTGCTTGCCCAGGTCTGTGATGTCACCGATCCGCAAGCCATGCGGCTGATTGCCGACAAGGGCATGCAGCGCTTCGGCAAGTTGAACGCACTGGTCTGCAATGCCGGTGTGTGCCGTTTCGCCAGGTTTCTCGATTCCAGCGACGCCGAGCTCGACCTGCACATCAACGTCAATATCAAGGGCGCCTGGCATACCGCCCGCGCGGTTCTCCCGCACATGATCGAATCCGGCGGCGGTGCCGTGGTGGTCATGTCCTCCATCACCGGCGACATGACCGCAGACCCCGGTGAAGTGGCCTACGCGCTGTCGAAGTCGGCCCTGATCGGTTTCACCAAAGCGCTGGCGGTCGAAATGGCGCCCTACAACATTCGAGTGAATGCCATCTGCCCGGGTTTTGTGCTGACGCCGATGGCCGATCAGGTCGCACGCCAGGTCAACCCGGATGATCCCGAGTCGGTGCTGGTCGAATTGGCCAAGGCGATTCCCATGAAACGCCTGGCCAGGCCGGATGAAATCGGTGAGTTGTCGGCATTCCTGGCGTCCGAGGAGTCCAGTTACATCAATGGCGCGCAAATTGTGATCGACGGTGCCAGCAGCATTACCGAAACCGTCAGCGTCGGTATTTGATCGGCATTCAACACTTGGCAAGGACGCTCTTTCATCCGATCCGTTCCATTTGATCCATAACAATAAATAGCGTGGAGCATCTGTCATGACAGAGTTTACTGACGCACTGAGTCACAACGAGCCTCGAACTTCCGTGGCACTGCGCGGCAATCTGGGTATTTTTCAAATCACCTTGTTGGTCATCGCAGCCGCAGCGCCTTTAGGGGCGGTGGTGAGTGCGGCACCTATCGGCTTCATGGTCGGCAACGGGCCTGGGCTCGCGGGCGCGTTCCTGGTGGCGGGCTTGATGATGCTGTGTTTCTCGGTGGGCTACGGTGAACTTATTCGCGCGATTCCCGGTGCGGGTGCTTTTTACAAATATCTGTCGGTGGTCTTTGGCGCAAGAGTGGGCGTCGGCGCGGCGTGGGTGGCGTTGGCGTCTTACCTGGCGATAGCGATTTCTCTGGCTACCGTCACCGGTTATTTCACCGATTTGACCATGCAGTCCCTGGGCATCAATTTGGGCTGGAAAACCTGGACGGTATTGGTTATCGCACTGACGGCGTATTTGGGCCGGGCCAACATCGATTTTGCCGCCAAGGTGCTGGTGCCGCTGGTGCTGGCAGAGTTCTTCATGCTGTTTGTCCTGGGCTTGTCCATTTTCATGGATAAGGGCAGCGCCGCGCTGCCATTGCAGGCTATTTCGGTCAGTGCCATAACAGCCCCTGGAATGGGGGTCGGTTTGATGATCGCATTGGCGGCGTTCCTGGGTGTCGAGTCTGCGGCGCTCTACGCAATGGAAGCCCGGCGCCCGGAAAAATCCATTCCGGGTGCTACTCGTCTAGCCGTGGCGTTGGTCGCCGCCACCTACTTTGTGGTGATCTGGTTAGTCGTGGGCGATATTGGTGTCGACACGATCAAGGAGGAGGCCTCAACGGCTCAGGGCGAACTGGTGATCAACTTGTTCTCCAGTCATCTGGGCGGGACGGTTGCAACCATTGTCTCGATCATGTTGTGTACCAGCAACTTTGCTTGCCTGTTATCACTGCATAACGCCGCCACTCGCTACGTCCATGTACTGGCCCAGGACAAACATCTACCGAGCGTTCTGGCGAACACCCATCTGCAAAACAAATCTCCAGCCAACGCGAGTCTGTTCGTCACCGTATTGGTTGCGATATGCATCGCCGTTCCAGCGTCATTGGGTTATGACCCGTTTGTATTTCTTTTTCCGGTAACCCTGGCACTGGGCACGATTGGTTTGATTGGACTCCAGGCGTTTGTTTCGCTGGCGGTCATCGCCCACTTCAAGAAAGTCAGTGATCGGCGCTATTTCAGAATATTGATCAGCCCGCTCTGTGCGTTAGGCGGGCTGAGCGTAGCGGTCTACCTGATCTGCGCGAACTACGGGTTGCTGACCGGAAGTGAATCGGTATGGGTGAATGGCTCGCCAATTCTTCTGCTGGTGCTGTTCTTCTACGGCCTGATCAAAGGCCATTCAAAACGTGTTTGATGCAAACGCCTGTCGGACGTTGTAGCACCGCCCAGGACTTCGCCCACTCCGTTTCTGCCAGTTTGTGTTAATGCGCCTGCGCAAGTTGGCCGCAGCCTTTATGTGGTCGTCATTACCGCAGTGCCGCAGTGCCGCAGTGATCAGCGTGCGCGCGCTTTTTAAGTGAACAGCCCATTTGACTGGAAGAGTACAAACATGACCGTGAATTTAAACTTGACGAGTGCATCACACCCCCTTGATCCACTGTCACTCCAGGAACTTGCTCTGGCGAGCAGCATTCTCAAGCGGGAAAAGAACCTTGGCGATAAGTGTCGCTTTCCCTATCTGCATCTGGCCGAGCCAGATAAACACCAAGTGCTGGCCCATGTTCCGGGCCAACCCATTTCCCGGCGCGCATTTGCGCTGGTCCTGGATAAGTTGACCGGGCATACATTCGAGGCGCTGGTCGATCTCAATAGCCAGACACTTGTCAGCTGGCAGCCACTCGACCTCGACACCCAAGGGCATGCCCCCATCATGATCGAGGAGTTCGACCTGTGTGTGGAGGCCGTGCAAAAAGATCCGGCCTGGCGCGCGGCGGTCAAACGCCGTGGTCTGACCGATGCCGATATTGAAAATGTGCAAATCGATCCGTGGTCATTCGGCCATTTCGGCGACGAAGAGCGCTATCGAGGCAAGCGCCTGATGCGCGGTGTCGCCTTTTACCGCGACAAGCTCACCGACAATGGCTACGCCCACCCGATCGAAGGGCTGGTCGCAATCATTGATCTGAATGCCGGAAAGGTTATCGAACTGCTGGATGACGGCCGCCTGACGCCGATCCCCAAAGCCACGATCAACTACGACTCCGCCTCCCTCGGCCCGCCGCGCGAAGGGCTCAAGCCTTTGCACATCACCCAGCCCGAAGGCGTGAGTTTCACCGTCGACGACTGGAAGGTCAGTTGGCAGAATTGGGAGTTTCGCGTCGGCTTCACCCCCCGTGAAGGGCTGGTCCTGCATCAATTGGGCTACAAGGACGGCGAGGTGGTTCGGCCGATCCTGTATCGCGCCAGTGTCACGGACATGGGCGTGCCCTATTCGGACAACGAGCTGAATCATTACTGGAAATGCGCCTTCGATGGTGGCGAGTACGGGCTCGGTCGGCTGGCCAACCAACTGGAGCTGGGCTGCGACTGCCTGGGCGCGATTCGCTACTTCGATGTGCCCTCGGTGAACGACCAGGGCGAACCCTTTTTGATGAAGAACGCCATCTGCATGCATGAGGAAGATTACGGCACGCTATGGAAGCACTATGAATTTCGCACCGGCGTGTTCGAGATGCGGCGTTCCCGGCGTCTGGTGATCAGCTTCTTCTGCACCGTGGCCAACTACGACTACGGCTTTTTCTGGTACCTCTACCAGGACGGTACCATCGAGCTTGAAGCCAAGCTGACCGGGATCATCCAGACCGCTGCGCTGGCACCGGGTCAACGCCCGGGCAGTGGCGGCGGCATGGTAACTCCGGAGTTCTACGGCCCGACTCACCAGCATTTCTTCAGTGCGCGCTTGCACATGATGGTGGACGGCGAGCACAACTCCGTTACCGAAACCAATTTTCAATCGCGCCCGCAAGGTAAGGGCAACACCTGGGGTAACGTCTTCGACAGTATCACTACCACGTTTACCCATGAACTGGACGCGGCACGGGAGGCCAACGGCCAATCCGGGCGTTTCTGGAAGATCATCAATCCGAACGTCAGGAACGCCGTCGGCAATCATCCGGGCTACAAGCTGATGGCAGAGCACAACCCGGTCATGCTCGCCCAGCCAGACAGCCCGTTCGGCCGCCGCGCCGGGTTTGCCAGCAAGCACTTGTGGGTAACGCCTTACGCCGCGAACGAGCGTTACGGCTCGGGCGACTACCCCAACCAGCACCGTGGTGACGGACTGCCGGTGTACACGCAAAACAATCGCCGGATCGACAATCAGGACCTGGTGGTCTGGCACACTTTCGGCCACACCCACATCTGCAAGCCGGAGGACTTTCCGGTGATGCCTGTGGAATACGTCGGCTTCAAGCTCAAGCCCAACAACTTCTTCAACGGCAACCCGGCCATGGATTTACCGGCGAGCAGGGACCACGCCAGTGTCCAGGACGGCCAAGCGGCCAGTTGCTGCAAACACAACGCCTGATCAGGCCTCAATCGATGAATGCCCAAGTGCTCCGGCGCTTGGGCGGAGGGTGTTGTCATGTCTGAATTATCGGGTTGGGCCTGGCTGGAGTGGGTGACGATAGCCGTGTTTGTTTGCTGGGTGAGCGGGGGACCGAAGGGGTGGAACCGTCAACCTGTATTGCTGGGCGGAGCCGCGCTGGTGTTTTTTCTCGGGATGCAGCCAGCGCTGGACCTGGCTGCGCGTCACAGTGTGTGGTTGCACTGCCTGCAAAGCGCGTTGATTCATCACCTGGCGCCCATACTTCTGTTGTTTGCAGTCGCTCGGGAGCCAGTCAGCCAAGCGAGATTCGTGGGGGGAGGCGGGGTCTGCGAGTGTGGGTGGTCGTGGCTTTCGGGGCAATGAGTGGTGTATGGATGCTGCCACAACTGCATCAAAGACTGATGGACGATGCCACGCTGTATGCGCTGATGAAATGGGGTATGGCGGTAAGCGGGCTGTGGCTCTGTCGGGTCATGGGTCGCTACTGCCATAGCGCGCACATCCCTTCGTACAAACAGTGGTCGTTCAGCCTTGCCGTTGCGCTGCCGCAGCTACTGGTGGGGCTGATGCTGCTGTTCAGTCCGCCGCTGTATCCGATGCCTGTCCAGCCGATGGCGCACCTGCACGGGATGGAGATGACGGCTGGCGGCATGAGCGCGCGACTGGACCAGGCAATCGGTGGTGCACTGATGGGCCTGTCAGCGCTGCTGTTGCTGTGGGCCGATCGCGTTATGCAGCGCAAGTCACGTCGGAGAGGCAGCGCCTGTCCTGCGGCGGTGAATGCCGGAACAAGCGCTTGTACTCTTGGCTGTGTAAAAACGTTTTTTCAGCGCGATTGGATCTCAGTGTTGGACCGGAAATCGCGTTTCTAAGCAAAATCCAGATCGGCTGAGCAACCGATAATTTTCGGATTTCACATCGACGCGCAAACTTCAATTTTGACGAAGCGTTTTTTCACACTCTGGACCCAAAGCGGACATTCTTCAGGTACAACAAGCTCATCAACAGCCAAAGAGCTATCTATACCGATGCGCTTACTGGGAACAGGGTTCGCTGTTTACTGCCGTTTAGGGATTGCCTTAACCAATCGCCGGACGTCCGATACACGACGCATCCCATACCGTCATGATTTGTGTCACCGCGTCATCTATCTGTTTGAGGGGGACGCCGTCTCGGACCAGTACCGAAATCCCCAGCAGGAAGCTGTCAAACACTGTCGCCAATGCTTCGGGCACAACCGTGGGTGACAGCTCCCCGGATGCGATAGCGCGTTCGACACACGCCACCATCCCTTCACGGTTCAAGGATCTCGCGTCAGCCAGCGGCTGGGAGATGGCTTTGCTTTCATCCGTGCAGGCACTCAGCAGACCCAGCGCCACCAGGCATCCTGTCGGGTGGTCGGTCTCACACTGCATTTTCGCGGAGCGCCGCAGCGTGAGTTCGATTGACTCTCTCGGAGATAGCGTGGTGTCAAACAGGCTATCGGTCACCCGGCCGTGGGTGTTCAGATAACGTTCCATCACTTCATTGAATAGCGCCTGCTTTGAGCCGAATGCCGCGTAGAAGCTGGGTGCGGTGATGCCGCCGCCGATATGTGCCTTGAGCTGGCTGAGGGATGTTGCGTCATAGCCGTGCTCCCAGAACAAATGCATTGCCTGATTAATCGCCACGCCACGGTCAAAGGTGCGTGGACGTCCCATCTGTGCCATGTGAACCTCCTTTAGATCACTTAAATACTAATCGATATATAAGTCGTTGACTACATCGTGGCACACCTCCATATTATACCGATCGGTATATATGTGAGGTGGCAAATGACTAAAGATGAGCAACAGAGCGGAAAGCTTCCGCTTGGGGCCCTGCTTGCACTGGCGATGACGGGTTTCATTTGCATTGTCACTGAGACCTTGCCAGCAGGTTTGCTACCCGAAATCGGCAGTGGCCTGGGTGTCTCTGCGTCTCTGGCCGGACAGATGGTGACTGTCTATGCGTTGGGGTCGTTGCTGGCAGCAATCCCGCTGACCATTGCCACGCAAAGCTGGCGCCGCAGGACGGTGCTGCTGGTGACGATTGTCGGCTTTCTGGTATTCAACTCCCTCACGGCGCTGTCTTCCGATTACTGGCTGACGCTGATTGCACGGTTTTTCGCCGGGGTTTCAGCGGGGCTGGCCTGGAGCCTTATCGCGGGCTACGCACGGCGCATGGTCGCCCCTTATTTGCAGGGGCGCGCATTGGCGGTGGCGATGGTGGGTACGCCCATCGCGTTGTCGTTGGGGGTGCCGATGGGAACCTGGTTGGGTGGATTCATGGGCTGGCGCATGGCCTTTGGATTGATGTCTGGCATGACCCTGGTGTTGATCGTTTGGGTGCTGATCAAAGTACCGGATTACCCAGGCCAATCATCCTCACAGCGCATGCCGTTACGCCAGGTGTTTTTCACCCCAGGCGTCCGCTCGGTATTGGCTGTCGTCTTCACCTGGATGCTGGCTCACAACATTCTTTACACCTATGTCGCGCCTTTCGTTTCCAAGGCTGGGCTGAACAGTGACGTCGATTTGGTCTTGCTCACATTTGGTGTCGCGGCGCTGGCCAGCATCTGGCTCACGGGCCGACTGGTCGACCGGCACCTGCGAACAACCGTGCTGGCCAGCCTTGCAACCTTCGCAGCGGTTTCGATTTTCCTCGGCGTGTTCTCAGGCTCCGCCGCAGCCATCTACGTGGGTGTCTTCATGTGGGGGCTGACCTTTGGTGGCGCGGCCACCCTGCTGCAAACAGCACTCGCCGACGCCGCAGGCAAGGGCTCTGACGTGGCGCTCTCCATGAACGTAGTGGTCTGGAACAGCGCTATTGCCGGCGGTGGACTGCTGGGTGGCGTGTTACTCGGCCAATGGGGAACGAGTGCATTTCCTGGCGTCTTGCTGGCGTTGCTATTGATCAGCCTGGCCATTGCATTTCGGGCACGGGCGCATGGTTTTCCGCAAGGTCAACGGCACACCACTCAGGCGATCCACGGTCATTGATCGGGGGATAGCACGCCTGCGCACAGTCGTAATTTTCAGCCATAACTCGATGGAGAAATAAAATGAAAAAGCGCATTAGATTGGCACTCGCAGCAGTCGCAATCACCCTGGCTTTGCCATGCTTGGCTCAAGCGGCAGAGTTTCCTGTTCCAGCAGGATTCAAGAGTGAATTCAAAACCATAGACGGCGTTAGGCTCCACTATGTGAAGGGCGGTTCCGGGCCTTTGGTTTACCTGGTCCACGGATTTGGTCAAGCCTGGTATGAGTGGCACAGCTTGATGCCCGAACTCGCGAAGACTCACACCGTAGTTGCGGTGGATTTACCGGGCCTGGGCGAGTCGGAACCGCCCAAGACCAGTTACTCCGGCACTGACGTCTCGAAATATCTGTTCGCCCTCGCGACACAGCTAAGCGGGAACCAACCGTTTGACTTGGTTGCGCATGACATCGGTATCTGGAACACCTATCCCATGGCAGTCACCCACCAAAGTCAGATAAGGAAACTGGTGTACATGGAGGCGCCGATTCCCGACAAGCGCATTTACGATTTTCCGGCATTCTCACCACAGGGTGAGTCGCTGGTCTGGCATTTCAGCTTCTTTGCCGCTGGCCACCAATTGGCCGAAAAGTTGATCACCGGGCATGAAAAATTGTTCCTATCGCACTTCATCAAAGAACACGCGACCAACAAGGATGCCTTTACGCCCGAGCTGCTGGATCTTTACGCCACGTCATACGCCAAGCCCCATACGTTGAACGCGTCGTTCGAATACTACCGAGCGCTTAACCAATCGGTCACTGAAAACGTCGAGCTGTCGAAGACCTCCCTGAACATGCCCGTGCTGGCAATCGGCGGTGGAGGGCACGGCGGAATGGGGCAATTTCAAGTCGATCAGATGAAAGAGTACGCGACCAATGTACAAGGCCAGGTCTTGCCCAATTGCGGGCACTGGTTGCCGGAGGAATGCTCCGCTGAATTGAATCCTCTGGTGGTCAAATTCTTGAATAACTGAAGGATATTCTTGATGCGTAAGGTGGCTGCTATTTGAGGCGTGGCGGCCACCGGTGTGAACCGCGGTCGGGGCTTGGCGCATGTCCGCTTTTGGCCGATCTCTGCCGTTCACGTATTAGCAGAGTTTCTCTGTTGAACTGTTCAGCAGATAGCTGCGTCAGACGCAAAATCATGTCGAGCGGACGCCGTGTCCAAAGTCGAAATAAAAGCCTTATCTATCCTGTTTGAAAAACTCCGGGTCTATCCCTATTGCCCGCGATCGACTTCTAAATAGAGTTCAGCGAGTCTCTGTAATACGTCTTCAGCGTATCGGCGAATTCCTCGGCCAGTCGCGTCCTTGACTGGGCTGTCGGCCAGATCAAGTAGGTTGGAAATAGGATGTCCGGTCTGAACGGTCTAATCACGATATCCCGATGCTGATAATCCTTGGCGACCAATGGATGGGCGAGGGTGATGCCCATGCCGAGCGCAACCATTTCGCAGTTGATCGCGCTGTATTGCGCTTCGACTGCCATCACCCGTTCGACGCCAGCTTGCTCGAACAAACCATCCACCAATGAGCGTGTGCCATCGCCATGACAGAGCGAAATGAATGCTTGCCCTTCGAGGTCTTCGTAGGTGATCTGCGAGCTTTCTGCCAGCACATGTGAGCGCGGCAACACGCACACGGCCGCTATTTCGGCGAGCAACTCGACCTGTTGACTGTTGACGTCGCCGGGATGAACCACGATGCCGAGGTCGCAAAACTGCGATTTCACCCATTGCTCCACCGTCGGCGAAGAGTTCACGTGCAACGACACCGTGAGCTCCGGGCGTGAATCGGTGAAGTGCTTGATCACCCCGGGAAGCACGCTCATGCCCGTTGAGGGCACGGCCGCCACGCGCAAACGTCCGGTGCCCAGATTGCGGATGTTCTTCGCCGAATGCTTGAGACTGTCGAGGCCGACATAAGCGCGTTCCACTTCATGAAAGAACGCCTGACCCTCCTGAGTCGGAATCAGCCGCACTCCCGCGCGTTTGAACAGGGTCAACCCGGTGCTCAGTTCCAGTTGTGCAATCAGCCGACTGACATTGGGCTGCGAGGTATACAGCACTTCCGCCGCGGCGGTCATGGAACCCAATCGCATGACGCTGCGGAACGCTTCTATCTGCCTGAGATTCATGCCGACCATCCATATCAAATATGAATAACTAACCCGGATATTGTGATTTGACCACATGGATAGTGCATCGCAATACTCCAGACCAGCAACCCATAGCGCACATGAAGATGCGCCATCCCGTGATGTATTCGCCGGGACATGCACCACGGTGCATGGCTTCGATTGACACCGAAGCGACTGACGCATTGTTCGATCTGCCCCACGCACTTCGGAGATAGTCTGTGAATAACCCTAACTCGACCTTGATCACGCCGTCGTTTCGCCCTCTAACCCGCATCGCCACTGCTGTCGCTGTCGCCCTTGTCGGGCTGGGCAGTGGCGCCGCATTCGCCGAGCCGACGCTGTATGTCGCGGGTGTCGGCGGTTCCACCGAGCAGATGTACAAGACTCAAGTCATCCCCGCGTTCGAGAAACAGCACAACGTCAAAGTGGTTTACGTCGCAGGCAACTCCACCGAAACCCTGGCCAAACTGCAGGCTCAGAAAGGTCGTCAGCAGATCAATGTGGCGATGATGGACGATGGGCCGATGTACCAGGCACTCCAGTTGGGCCTGTGCGAAAAACTCAGCGATGCTCCCGTCTACAAAGACCTCTATCCGCTGGCGCGACTCAGCCCTGAAGCAACCGCTGTCGGCATGGTCGCCACTGGCATTGGTTACAACGAAGAGGCGTTCAGGAAACGTGGCTGGGCACCACCCGATTCCTGGGAAAACCTGACCGACCCACGCTACAAGCAATTGCTTGGCATGCCGCCAGTCACCAACACCTACGGCTTGCACACCCTGGTGGAAATGGCCCGTCTGCGCGGCGGGGGTGAAAAGGACATCGACCCCGGCTTCAAGGCGCTCAAAGATGAAATCGGCCCGAACGTACTGGCCTGGGTATCGGCGCCCGGTGAAATGGACGGGATGATGCAGAACGGTGACGTGGTCATGGCGGTGTATGGCAGTGGTCGTGCGGTGGCGCTGCAGGAGACCGGTTTCCCCCTCAAATTTATTTACCCCAAAGAAGGCGCGATTGCTTTGCAGGTCGCCGCTTGTGGCATCACGCCCAACGCGCAGCCCGAACTGTCGCAGCAATTCATTCAGTACGTGTTGTCACCTGAAGTGCAGAAAATCCAGGCCCGGCAAAACGGTTTCGCCCCGGTCAACCAGACCGTCACCCTCGAGCCGGACATTGCCGCACGCATGCCCTATGGCCCGGAGAAGGTCAATGCGTTGATCAAAGTCGACTGGGACACGATCAACCCGCAGCGCAGCGAGTGGACGACGCGCTGGAATCGCACGGTCGAACGCTAGCCGCTCATTGCTCCGATCCTTCCCGAAATCATTCTGGAGACGCAGGCCCGTGCCTGCGTGGCAAGCCAATGGCATTTCTCACACTTGAAGGCATCGTCAAGACGTATGGCAGTTTCAGGGCCATCGACGGATTGAACCTGGAAGTCCGGCACGGCGAATTCATCGCGTTGCTCGGGCCCTCTGGATGCGGCAAGACCACCACGCTGCAATCCATTGCAGGCTTCGTCCAGCCAACCGAAGGGCGCATCGTCCTCGATGGCCGCGACATTACCCATGTGCGTCCCGAGCAGCGGGGCTTGGGCATCGTCTTTCAAAGCTACGCGTTGTTCCCGCACATGACCGTGGCGCAAAACATCAGTTTTGGCCTGGAAATGCGCGGCGTACCAAAGGCCGAACGCAGCCAGCGCATCGACGAAGCTCTGGGTCTGGTGCGCCTCGGTGGCCTGGGTGAGCGTTATCCCAAAGCGCTGTCCGGCGGGCAACGGCAACGGGTTGCCATTGCTCGGGCCCTGGCGATTCGACCTAACCTGTTGCTGCTCGACGAGCCCATGTCCAACCTCGATGCCAAGCTGCGCGAAGAGATGCACATTGAGTTGCGGGCGATTCAGCGTGACCTGGGCATTACCACGATTCTGGTGACCCACGATCAGGTCGAGGCCATGACCATGAGCGACCGCATCGCGGTGATGCAAAAAGGTCGAATCGTGCAAATCGATACGCCGTACGAAGCGTACGAACGGCCGCATTCACCGTTCGCCTCAGCGTTCCTGGGCAAGACCAACGCCTTCGCCGGCGCGGTGCAAACCCGTAACGATCGCTGCTGCAATGTGCAGGTCAAGGACACGTTGTTGCACGTGCCCCACGAAGATCGCTCGCTGGGTAACGACGTCAATGTCTACATCCGTCCGGAAAAAATACGTCTGACGGAGGCGGGCAGGGGGCGTTTGAACGGACGCATTCGCTTGCGCGTGTTCCTCGGCAACCTGTGGTTGATTGCGGTGGAAAGTAACTTTGGTGTGGTGCACATGACCCAGCCCAACCTGGGCACGCCACCGCCCGATGAAAGCACTGAAGTCGGGTTGGACTGGTCCGACGACGACCTGCGCCTGTTGGACCGGGAGGTCGCCCATGGCCAGGTATGATGCCGAACACGTCGGCGTGGCGCCGTGGTTGCTGAGTGGCCCGGCGTTGCTGGTCTTCATCGCGCTGTTGCTGGTGCCTCTGCTATTGACCGCGGTGTTGTCACTCAACCTGTTCAGCGACACCGAAGGCGTGTTGCCGGTCTACAGCCTCGGTAACTATCTGGAGGTGTTCAAGGACGGTTATTTCCACGAAATCTTCCTGCGCACCGGCGGCATGGCGCTGGCTGTCACGGTCCTCTGCGTGCTGCTCGGCGTGCCGGAAACTATCATCATTGCGCGCATGGCACCGCGTTGGCGTTCGTTGTTTCTGCTGGTGGTGCTGGGGCCGCTGCTGATCTCGGTGGTGGTCCGCACGCTCGGCTGGGCGATCCTGCTGGGCAACAACGGCCTGATCAATGACGCCTTGCAGACGTTGGGAATTACTGATCAGCCGGTGAAGATGTTGTTCACCCAGCTCGGTGTGATCATCGCCCTGACCCACGTGCTGGTGCCGTTCATGGTGATTGCCGTGTGGGCCACCTTGCAGCGCCTGGATCTGCAGGTGGAATGGGCCGGACTGTCCCTCGGTGCGTCGCGTCTCACGGTGTTCCGCCGCATCATCCTGCCGCAGATCATGCCCGGCATTCTCTCCGGCTCGATCATTGTCTTCGCCCTGGCGGCGTCAGCTTTCGCTACCCCCGCGATCATTGGTGGTCGACGCCTGAAAGTGGTGGCGACGGCGGCCTACGACGAATTCCTCGGCACCCTCAACTGGCCTCTCGGCGCCGCCATCGCAATGCTCCTGCTGGTTGCCAACCTGATCATCATTCTGGGTTGCAGCAAGCTGGCCGAGCGTCGCTTCAAGCAAGTCTTCGAGTAACCCGCCATGCACAAGAACGGATTTTTCTCGCTGCTGTTTCATTTGCTGTTCATCACTTTTATCGTCGCGCCGCTGGTGGTGGTCATGGCGATGGCATTTACCGACAAGGGCTATCTGTCACTGCCCACCAATGGTTTGTCGTTGCGCTGGTTTCGGGCATTGCTGGAGAACCAGGAAATGCTCGATGCGTTCATTCTGTCACTCAAGCTGGGCTTGGTGTCGGCCACCGTCGCCACGTTGCTGGCCGTCCCGGCGGCCCTGGCGATCAGCCGTTACGAGTTTCCGGGGCGTGGCACCCTGACCGGCTTTCTGCTGTCGCCGCTGATGATTCCCTCCGTGGTGCTGGGCATCGCATTCCTGCGGTTCTTCTCCATGGCGCAGATTGGCGGATCATTTTGGGCGCTGAGCATTACCCACGTGATCGTGGTGCTGCCCTATGCATTGCGCCTGACATTGGCCTCGACCATTGGCCTGGAACGAGACATCGAACAGGCTGCCCTGTCGCTCGGCGCCCCGCGCTGGACCGCCTTTTACCGGGTGGTCCTGCCACGGATTCGCACCGGTGTCATCGGTGGCTGGATGCTGGCCTTCATCCAGAGCTTCGACGAACTGACGATGACCGTATTCGTCGCCACGCCCGGTACCACCACCTTGCCGGTGGCCATGTACAACCAGATTTCCCAGACCATCGATCCACTGATCACCGCCGTCTCCACGGTGCTGATCGTCGGCACTGTGTTGTTGATGCTGGTGCTGGATCGCATGGTCGGGCTGGATCGAGTACTCATCGGAGAAGGCAAATGAGCCAGGACAGACACAGCGTCGTGCAGTCGGACGTGATTGTGATCGGCGGCGGGCTGGTGGGGACGGCGGTGGCCTATGGGTTGGCACGCAGCGGTGTCGACACGGTAGTCCTCGATCAGGGCGACGATGCGTTTCGTGCCTCGCGGGGCAATTTCGGTCTGGTCTGGGTTCAGGGCAAAGGCCATGACCTGCCGGATTACGCGCGCTGGACCCGGTCTTCTGCGAATCGCTGGCCGGCGTTCGCGCAAGCACTGATGGCGGACAGCGGCGTCGACGTCCAGCTCAAGCAACCGGGTGGTTTTCACCCGTGCTTCAGCGACGAAGAACTGCTGGAGCGCCAGTCACGCTTGCAGACTTTGCAGGATGCGCTGGGCGATTACCCGTTCGAGATGCTGGACGCCGCCGAAGTAAAAGCGCGATTGCCGCTGATCGGGCCCGCAGTGATCGGCGCCAGTTACACGACGCAGGACGGCCACGTCAATCCATTGAAACTGCTGCGTGCTCTGCACACGTCGGCGCAGGCCAAGGGCGCGCGACTGCATGGCGGCGTGCAGGTCGAGCGCATCGATTGCGCCCCCGGAGAATTTCGTGTCAAAGCCGGCCAGCGTTGCTTTGTCGCGCCACGGGTCGTGCTGGCTGCCGGGCTGGGCAACGCGGCGCTGGCGCGGCAGGTGGGTCTGTATGCACCGGTGACGCCCAATCGCGGCCAAGTGTTGATCAGCGAACGGGTCCGGCCATTTCTCGAGTACCCGACCTTCAACGTCCGACAGACCGACGAAGGCACGGTGCAGCTTGGCGATTCCATGGAGGAAGTGGGGTTCGACGACGGCACTTCCACTGAAGTCTTGGCGGCCATCGCCAAACGCGGCGTCTCGACTTTTCCGTTGCTGCGTGATGTGCGGTTGGTCAGGGCCTGGGGCGCATTGCGGGTGCTGAGCCCGGACGGATTTCCCATCTACCAGCAATCCAGCGCCCACCCTGGTGCCTTCGTGGTCACCTGCCACAGCGGCGTGACCCTGGCGGCGGCCCATGCCTTGCGCATCGCGCCGTGGATCATGGGCGGGGCTCCCCCCGATGAGCTGGAGGTGTTTACCGGTGATCGCTTTCTAACTGACAAGGTGTTTTCACATGCGCACTGATCCGCTGTTTCAACCGATCATCAGTGAAGTCAGGGCGACGCGGACCGTGAGCCTGACCTTCAACGATCAACCGCTGAATGTGCCCGCCGGCATAAGCGTTGCCGCTGCATTGCTGATGTCCGGCATCAGCCGCTTTCGCGCCACGCCGGTCAGCGAGTCGCCCCGTGCACCGTATTGCATGATGGGCGTGTGCTTCGAGTGCCTGGTGGACATCGACGGCGTGCCCAATCGCCAAAGTTGCCTGATCGAAGTGGCCGACGGCATGCGCATTCGTTCACAGGAAGGCGCTCGGGATTTGATCTATCAACCGATGAATGTCCAGGCCGTGGAGGTGCAGTCATGAACCGCGAAACCGTCGATGTTGTAGTGGTGGGTGCAGGCGCGGCCGGCATGGCGGCCGCGACGCAGATGGCCGGGCTGGGCTTGCAGGTGGTGTTGCTGGATGAGCAGGGCAGTCCGGGTGGACAGATTTATCGGGGCATCACCCTGGCACCATTGTCCCGCCGGGATCTGCTGGGGCCGGATTATGCTCACGGCAATCAACTCGCCCAAGCCTTGGCGTCCTCGAATGTGCGCTATGAAAAAGGTGCCTCGGTGTGGCAGGTGAACCGGGATCATCAGGTCAGTTATCTGCGCGACGGTCGTCTGTACACGCTGGACGCCAGGGCCGTGTTGCTGGCGACCGGTGCCATGGAACGGCCGTTTCCGATTGCTGGTTGGACCTTGCCCGGGGTGATGAGCGCCGGTGCGGCGCAGATCCTGCTGAAAAGCTCTGGCCTGGCGCCGAGCGAACCGGTGGTCCTGGCCGGTTGTGGCCCGCTCCTGTATTTGCTCGGCTGGCAGTACCTGCGGGCCGGCGTGACGATCAAGGCCTTGGTCGACACCACGCGCCCCGAAGATTACTGGCGTGCCCGCCGTCACCTGTTTGCCGCTCTGCGCGCCTGGCCTTATTTGCGCAAGGGGCTGGACTTGATGCGCAGTCTGCGCGGCGCCGGGATCGCTCATTACACGGGGGCCGAGCAACTGGCGGTCGAAGGCGAGGAGGCGGCGCGGGCACTGACATTCAGCGTGTCCGGCACGGCGCAGCGCATCGCCACCCGCTGTGTGCTGCTGCATCAGGGTGTGGTGCCGAATATCCAGTTCAGTCAGGCGTTGCGCGCCCGACATGAATGGGACCTGGATCAGCTGTGTTTCCGGCCGGTCACCGATCCATGGGGCGAGCTGGATGTGCCGGGTGTCTACGTTGCCGGCGACGGTGCCGGTATCGGTGGCGCCCAGGCCGCGGCGGTGCAGGGGCAACTGGCGGCGTTGGGGATCGCCTCACAACTCAAGACCCTCAGCACCGCTGAGCGTGATGACAAGGCTCGCTCGTTGCGCGTGCAACTTGAGACCAACTTGCGGATTAGGCCTTTTCTCGATGCGCTCTATCAGCCAAAAGAACAAAACCGTATTCCGGCCGATGAGGTCATGGTCTGCCGCTGCGAAGAAGTGACGGCGGGTGAACTGCGCAGCTTTGTCGCCCTGGGTTGCGCAGGTCCGAATCAGGCCAAGTCATTCGGTCGCTGTGGCATGGGGCCATGTCAGGGGCGCATGTGCGGCCTGACCGTGACCGAAGTCATCGCCAAGGCCCGCGGCGTGTCGGCGGCAGAGGTGGGTTACTACCGCATCCGTCCGCCGATCAAGCCGATTACCCTGGGAGAGCTGGCCGGTGAGTGAGTCGAGCAAACGCCAGGCAGATGTGCTGGTGATCGGCGGCGGCATCCATGGTCTGAGCACCGCGTTTTACCTGGCGCAAGCCGGCGTCAAGGTGATCGTCCTGGAAGCGGAGTATTGCGGGCGCCATGCCTCCGGCGTCAATGCCGGTGGCGTGCGTACCCTGGGCCGTCACCTGGCGGAAATTCCATTGGCGCTGGCGTCGCGTGATCTGTGGCATGACCTCAAAAATACCTTGGGCGACGACGGCGGTTTTGTCCCCAGCGGGCAGCTCAAACTGGCGGAGAGCCTGGCCGATCTGGAGGAATGCCGGTTGCGGGTCGAGCAACTTCAGGCGTTGGGTTTCAGCCATGAAGTGTTGATCGATCAGCAACAGGTGTTCGACACAGTGCCGACCGTGTCACGGCATGTGACGGGCGGCATCTGGGTCAAGGACGATGGTCACGCGTTACCTTTCAAGACCGTCACCGCGTTTCGCCTGGCCGCGCAAAAACACGGCGTACAGATTGACGAAAATACCCCGGCGCAACAGATCGAACAGACAGGTAACCAGTGGCGGGTGAGCACACCCCAAGGCATGTACAGCGCGGAACACCTGGTAGTGACGGCGGGCGCCTGGGCCGGAGGACTGGCGGCGCAGATTGGCGAGCCGGTGCCGGTGCATCCGGAAGGTCTGATGCTGATGGTCACCCATCGCGTCGCACCTTTCTGTGTCCCAGTGCTGGGTGCCACAACCAGAGCGCTGTCGTTCAAACAGTTTGCCAATGGTACGGTGGTGATCGGTGGCAAGCTGATCGGGTCGCTGGATTTTCTGTCACGCCATGGCGAAGTCGAGATGGAGCGTCTGGGCAGCAGCGCACGCACGGTCACCGACTTGTTTCCGCATTTGCGACACTTGGGCGTCAACCGCGTCTGGGCCGGTGTCGAGGCCTTCACCGCCGATGACCTGCCGGTGATAGGCTCCAGCCGCAAAGCCAGTAACCTGAGTTATTCATTCGGTTTTTGCGGCAGCGGCTTTCAGATGGGCCCCGGCACCGGTAAACGGCTGGCCCAACTCATTCTTGGCGAGCATTCGGACATATCACTGGAGCCGTTCGCCATCGACCGTTTCAAACTGGCTACCAGTGCGCAGCCTTCATCTTTTCAATCTGCTTCAACCATCGCGAAACATTGAGGAGTTCACATGCTGGAAATTAAACGCATCGAAACCAACCAACGCATGAGCCGCGTCGTTCAATGCAACGGTTTCACCTTTCTTGGCGGCCAGACGGCCACCGACCGCACCCAGGACATCAAGGGCCAGACCGCTCAGGTGCTGGCCAAGATCGACAATTTCCTGGCCCAGGCCGGCTTGGACAAAACTCGTATCCTCACCGCGCAGGTCTGGCTGTCGGACATCCAGGCCAACTTCGCTGGCATGAACGAGGTGTGGGACGCCTGGGCACCCGAAGGCCACGCGCCTGCACGTGCCACCGTTGAATCGCGTCTGGCTGCGCAGGACCTGCTGGTGGAAATTACCGTTGTCGCGGCGGGCTGATAACAAGTGGCTCATGGAGTGGACCGGGAGTACCGGTTGACTCCATAGTTCTTCAACATTCCCACCCGTCTTCTGCGTGTCTTGTGGTTATTGTTTAAGCGGCATCTTGATGGGAGTGTGGCGGTAACCGCATTCGATCCAACACAACCCCCATCCCATCCGCCGCGTTAATAGAAAGCTTCACCGCGTAGAGCATTCAGAACGAGCGAGAAGGCTGGAGTCGGCAAACGACGGCTTGGGTAGTACAGGTGATAACCCGGGAATAAAGGGCACCAGTCTTCCAGTACCCGCACCAAGCGGCCCTCTTCAATGTGCGGTGCAAATTCTTCCTCCGGTAAGTATGCGATGCCCAAACCGTTAACTGCCGCTGCCGGGACATGTGCGCTGGTATTCACAATGACCTGGCCCACGACACGCACGTTGATCTTTCGACCACGCTTTTCGAATTCCCAGGCGTCAACTCCGCCAAGGGTTGGATAGCGTATGTCGATGCATGTGTGATTCACCAGATCCTGCGGTTTCTTGGGCATGCTGTTGCGTGCGAAATACGAAGGCGATGCCACCGCAGCCATCCGTACTTCAGGTCCGATAGGCGCGGCGATCATATCTTTATCGACGGTGTCGCCGAATCTGATGCCCGCATCGAAGCGATCTGCAACGATGTCCCGGAAGCCATAGTTGATATCAAACTCAACCTTGATGTCAGGGTATTCGAGGAGCAAAGGTGTGAGTCGCGGAAGGAGAATTGTCTTCAGGACAAAATCACCGCAAGTAATGCGCACCGTGCCCGCCGGCTTGTCACGAAGTTCGGTCAAAGCATCCAGTTCAGCCTCGATCTCGTCAAAACGATGACCAATGGCTTGCATCAGGCGTTCCCCCGCGCTCGTCGGCGAAACGCTGCGAGTGGTACGCGTCAGTAGGCGAATTTTCAGGCGCTTTTCAAGCCCGGAAACAGTCTGGCTCAGGGCGGATTGCGTGACACCCAAGAGGGCGGCCGCTCGGGTGAAGCTGCCTTCCCTGGCGACCGTCACAAAGGCCAGAAGGTCGTTCAAATTATGTCGTGGCATCGGAGCCTGCCTATCGCAATTGATTAGCTGGGCTTATAACTTCAACAAGCTTTCATTAGATTATCAAGCACTGCGTATTCCCAGAGAATAGGGCAAGCCTCACCTGTGGTCACAGGCAGAGCCCACACGATCCGCTGATCCAGGCCCGGCAACCATGTCGATCAGCACCTATTCACTGATGGGAGCAGCACATGAGAAAACTCGTTATCTTGCTCGGCCTTCTGATGGCGTCGCTCTCTGCACTGGGAGCCGACATGTCTAACGGAGCCGATAACTTTTACAAAAGTGAGAAGGTCACGATGAAGAAGGTGACCTTCAACAATCAGTACCAGATGAAAACTGCAGGGAATCTGTTTGTTCCTAAAGATTTGAAACCAGGCGGCAAAAGCGCAGCGATCATCGTTGGCCATCCCATGGGCGCGGTCAAAGAGCAGAGTTCGAGCCTGTATGCCCAGAAACTGGCGGAGCAAGGTTTCGTGACCCTTGCCATCGACCTGTCGTTCTGGGGCGAAAGTGATGGGCAACCGCGCAACGCGGTCTCGTCAGAAATTTATGCTGAGGACTTCAGTGCCGCTGTTGATTACCTTGGCACACAGACGTTCATTGATCGGAACCGGATTGGTGTCCTGGGCATTTGCGGTAGCGGCAGCTTCGTCATCAGCGCTGCCAAGATCGACCCTCGGATGAAGGCCATTGCCACGGTCAGCATGTACGACATGGGCGCGGCCAATCGAAATGGCCTGAAGCATTCCGTCACTGTCGAGCAGAGGAAACAAGCGATCGCCGCTGCTGCCGCGCAGCGCTATGTCGAGTTCATCGGGGGCGAAACCCAGTACACCAGCGGAACTGTCCATGAGCTGACGGACAAGTCCAACGCTATCGAGCGTGAGTTCTACGATTTTTACCGCACGCCACGCGGTGAGTTCACCCCCAAAGGCCAGTCGCCGTTACTGACCACTCACCCGACGCTGGCCAGCAATACCAAGTTCATGAATTTCTATCCGTTCAACGATATCGAGACGATCTCGCCACGTCCGATGCTGTTTATCGCCGGTGAAAACGCTCACTCCCGTGAGTTCAGTGAAGAGGCCTATCGTCTGGCTGGTCAACTCAAAGAGCTTGTCATCATTCCAGGTGCGGGCCACGTGGATCTCTATGATCGGGTCGATCTTATCCCGTTTGCCAAGCTGACCTCGTTCTTCCAAACCAACCTTAAGTGACACTGATCGTTGGGCTATCAGGCCATGCGCTCTCAACAGGCGTTGGCGCTCTACGTATTGAAGGAAATCAGATGAGCAGCACTGCCTTACCTATTCAAGCCGCGAGCCGACAGGTATGGGGCGCCGTCCTGGCGATGTCGCTGTGCGCCTTTGCGTTGGTGACATCGGAGTTTCTGCCGGTGAGCTTGCTCACACCGATTGCGACCGATCTCGCGCTGACAGAGGGGCAGGCCGGACAAGCGATTTCAATTTCCGGCCTCTTCGCGGTTGTCACCAGCCTTTTCATCTCTTCAGTCATTCGCCGGCTCGACCGAAGACCCGTTTTGCTTTTCCTGACGGCCTTGATGATTGCCTCTGGCACGCTCGTCGCTTTTGCCCCGAACTACTCGACACTGATGGTGGGTCGAGCCATTTTGGGGATCGCCATTGGTGGCAGTTGGTCAATGTCGACCGCTGTCATGATACGGATTGCTCCCGAAAGTTTTGTGCCTAAAGCCATCGCTTTGATTCAGGGCGGTACCGCACTCGCCACTGCAGTCGCAGCCCCCATTGGCAGTTTCATGGGCGGGCTGATCGGCTGGCGAGGTGCATTCTTCTGCGTGGTTCCGCTCGCCGCTCTGGCGCTCTGTTGGCAAGCATTCACGCTGCCGAAAATGCCTGGGCAAATTGAGTCTGGATCTGCACTTGATGTGTTTCGGCTGTTAGGTAGCGCCAACGTCTCGCTGGGCATGGCCGCAGTGGCATTTTTGTTTATGGGGCAGTTCGCGTTATTCACCTATCTGCGTCCGTTTCTAGAGTCGGTGACCCGCGTTGATGTGTCTGGACTGTCACTGCTATTGCTGATTATCGGAATGGCCGGATTGGTGGGCACCATGGTGATCGGCCCGGTGTTGAACAGAAGCCTAAATCGAGTGCTGATGATCATTCCACTGCTGATGTCGGGGATTGCTGTGGCTCTACTCGTCTTCGGCAACTCGATGTGGGCGACAGCCGTTTTGCTGGGTGTGTGGGGCCTGATTGCTACGTGCGCGCCTGTGGGCTGGTTCACATGGCTATCACGCACGCTTCCCCGTGATGCCGAAACCGGAGGCGGTTTGATGGTGGCGGTTATTCAGTTGGCTATCACACTCGGCGCGACGCTGGGTGGGCTGCTTTATGACGGAGCTGGCTACCAGGCAACATTCATCGCGAGTGGACTATTTCTTCTGGTGGCTGCCGTGCTTGCACTGTTCGTATCACGATCGGATCTGCCCCCGTTGCGATGACAATGCCGCTGTTGCGTGGGGGGAAGTGTGAGAGGAAAAAAAGGGAAGGGAAAAAAAGGGGACGGATTTATTTTTCCATCGAACGCCCGGTAGATCCGGGCGTTGGCACATCTGCTTGAAGGCATCCCATCACTGAACGCTTTTCCCGTCGCTGCATTGATTTTTGTCAGAAATGCCAATGCCATCTGGTGTTAGCGTTTTGATGAACAATGGCTACGGCCTTGCCCTGATATGGCTCATTACAACCGTGGTTGACTCAATGGTGCCCCAGAGAACAAAGGAGCGGACATGTCTCGCAACAAGCAGAGTCCTATCAAAGGTACGTTGAAGGACGCAAAAGGCATGGAGAGCGATGAACCGATATTTCGCTCGCGCAAAGAACGACTGGAAGCAGGTGAGCGTTTATCCGAGAGCGTGCCGCACGCACTTCACGCCGTTTGGAAGCCGAAGCGTAAACACCGCGACCCGATTGAAATCCTGGAAGCGTCTAACCGATATCGCCTGCCCAATCTGATTCCGGTTCGCTACGGGCGCATGTTACGCAGCCCGTTTACCTTTTTGCGTGGCTCTGCCGGGGTGATGGCTCATGACTTGGCTAATACGCCGAACACAGGCATTCAAGTCCAAGCCTGCGGGGATTGTCATCTTTTGAACTTCGGACTTTTTGCCACTCCTGAACGCAACCTGATTTTTGACATTAACGATTTCGACGAAACGCTTCCAGCCCTTGGGAATGGGATGTAAAACGCCTCGCAATCAGTTTCGTCGTGGCTGCCCGTGACAACCGGCTCAGCGACAAAGACGCCCAGGCGATAGCGGTCCAGTGTGTTCGTGCTTACCGCGAGCGCCTGCGCAAACTGTCGAAGATGAGCCCGCTGGACGTCTGGTATGACCGCCTGGACGCTCAAACGATCATCGACATGGCCCCCAACGCCAAAATCAAAAAGAACCGAGTTCAGCTGATTGCCAAGGCCAAAGCACGCATCGGCGAATACCTTTATCCGACAATCAGCAGCGTAGTAGCGGGACGTCGACGCCTGCTCGATCAGCCACCGATACTGTTTCATATCTATGAAAAGGACTTTGCACAACGTGTGCAGGTGGCGCTGCAAGACTATCGATTATCGCTACCGCTTGAACGGCGTGTGCTGTTCGATCGTTACCGTCTCGAAGACTTTGTCGTCAAGGCTGTCGGGATCGGAAGCGTCGGCACCTATTGTTTTGTCGGCCTGTTCTTTTCTGCTGAAAATCACCCGTTGCTCCTTCAATTCAAGGAAGCCTGTCCTTCGGTGTTGGCTCCTTTTGCGGGCAAGAGTGACTTTGAGAATCAAGGTGAGCGCGTGGTCACCGGGCAACGCCTGATGCAGTCCTCCAGCGATATTTTCCTGGGCTGGACGCAGGGGGAAAGTGGCCGGCATTTCTTCGTCCGGCAGTTACGAGACATGAAAATGGCGGCCCCTGTCGAGGGCGCGACGGTCGATCAGATGAAGCTGTATGCCGAGTTGTGCGGTCTCACACTGGCCCGTGCCCACGCCAAATCCGGGGATGCTGCGCTCATCAGCGGCTATTTGGGCAAGTCGGACACCTTCGATCTGGCTATTGGCGAATTTGCCCAGAGCTACGCCAAGCAAAACGCGAAAGACCATGCCTCGTTGGTGGCCGCTGAAAAATCAGGGCGCATCAAAGTGTTGATAGAAGAAGACTTATGAAACCGATCCAGTGCGCAGTCATTACCTCGCGTGCTGAACCCGATTGCCCAGTGCAACAGAACAATACGTTGTGAGGCAAGGTCATGGATCACGATCTTTCAACGGCGAAGACCAGGCTATTGCCGGGCCGTACTCGTCAAGTAGCGCTCTTCTTCGTTGCCTGCTGCGTGACCGGGTGCACAACGATGGGACCGAACTCGATTCAGCGTGACCGTACAGATTACAGTGCAGTTATTGCCTCGACCTGGAAAGAACAGACACTGCTCAATATCGTCAAATTACGCTACGCAGATGCGCCCGTGTTCCTCGAGGTTTCCTCGGTCATTGCCTCCAGCGCGATGCAGAGCCAGGTCACCCTCGCAGCGAGTTGGTATTCTGGACTTCCCAGCGATGGAAACAGCCAGGCCATAGGGGCATCCGGGGTGTACACGGATCGTCCGACGATCAGCTACACCCCGCTTTCCGGGGAGAGATTCTCTCGTTATTTATTGCAGCCCCTATCGCCGGCTGCCGTGTTTTCCCTGATTCAGGCCGGCTATCCTATCGATCGCGTCCTGCAATTGACCACCAGCGCCGTTAATGGTGTCTATAACCGATCCACATCCCCCTCGCGTTTTCGAGCAGCAGATCCGCGTTTCTACGAGTTACTGGAGGCCTTCAGACGGATCCAGCGCTCTGAGTCGCTGGGGATGCGCATCAATCAACGAAGCAACGATGAAAGCATGCTCGTCCTGATCTCGCGGGACGTCTCCGACGACATCGAGAAAGATCGCCGAAAGGTGCGCGAACTCCTTCACTTGAGCCCCGATGCCAGCGAGCTGAATCTAAAGTTCGGCATGGTGCAGCAGGATGATACCGAGGTCGTGCTACTCACTCGTTCCATGTCGGAAATCTTCGTGGAGCTGGCCGCTACCATCGAGGTTCCACCTGCCCATGTGCAAGAAGGACGTGCAAACCCGGCGCCTGCCGCGCCTGAGCATCCAAGCCCATGGGACGAACCATTAGTGCGCATTCACTCAAGCAGGGAGCGGCCAATCGATGCCTATGCAGCCGTTCGCTATCGCGACTATTGGTTCTGGATCGATGACCGTGACATGAAATCCAAATCGGAGTTCTTGTTTATTCTTGTACTGTTTTCGCTGGCCGAAACGGGCGTGGCGCCACAAACGCCTGTGATCACCGTGCCCGCAAACTGAGCGACTAGGGGGGTAGCCTCAAGCCGCTTTTCCATAACGATGGTGTGCTCAGCCCCATGGAACTCGTCGCGGATGTTCTGATAACCCAACGCAGCGTAAAACTCCTCTGCTGTAATCGACGACGGTACCCGCACAGCGGCAACACACCTCGGGATTGCTGCCGGGGAACAGGCTCAGGCGGTAGTGGCTTTGTGGGCGTTGTCGAAGCTATCAGTGCCCGTAGGAAGTGAATGTCAGTTCATTAAACAACTCCTGATCTATCTGTTTTCATAAAACGGGACGCTTGGCGTCCCGTTTTTATGGTGGTGGCATCAGTCTCCGAAACGTTTGTTCAGCGCCTCTTCCGCCGCAGCGATTTCAGCCTGACGCCTGATGATCACGTCGCCCACCGGCGGCCCCTGGAAGCGGCGGGCTTCAAAACCGAACCAGACAATCGCCGTCAGCACCAGGAAACCAATGGTGATGTACAGCGCCCAATCGTTCGGTGGCTGGATGCCGATGACGAAGATGATCACCATCGAGAGGATCGAGAGGAGGGCGAACACGGTGAACCAGAAGCGTCCCATGTTCCACGGTCCCATGGTTGGCCACCTCGAGGTCCCGTAGGTGAACAGGCCGAGCACGATAGGGATGATGAAGGAGAAGAACAGGAAGATCACCGTGCAAGACACGACGATGGTGTAGACCGGTGTTTCACCGATCGAGATCACCGACGAGCCCCAGACGAACAACACCGCGAGGGTGGCGCCGGTCCAGATTGCCGCCACCGGGCTGCGCAGGGTTGGCGAGACCGATGACAATGCTCTGGAGAAGGGCAGGCCTCCGTCGCGGGAGAAGGCGAAGATCATGCGCGAGACCGAGGTCACGGTCGCCAGTCCGCAGAGGAATTGCGAGATGAAAATGGCCACGTACAGCGCCGTTTTTACCGTCGGGTTCACTTGCGTGTCCATCGCCCAGAAAAACACGGTCCAGCCATGCTTCGCCGCTTCGTCCATGCTCGGCAGCATCAGCACGAACGAGCTGAGCATCACCCAGCCGAACAGCATCGACCAGACCACCGACATGACCATGCCCCGTGGCACGGACAGGGCGGCATTGCGGGTTTCTTCGGAGGTGTGCGCGGAGGCGTCATAACCGGTGATGGTGTAGATCGGCAAGAGCAGGCCGAGCATGAAGATCCAGCCGTTCGAGACCTGCGGCCAGACGTTGCCGCCTGCTTCGCCGGAGTAGTTGCTGAAGGTCCATAACCGGGCAAACTCATAACTGGGCGCCGAGATCAGGCAGACGATGGTCAGCGCCAGTGCAGTGGCGAAGATCAGATAGCCCGAGAAATCGGTGAGCTTCGCGGTCAGGCCAATCCCCAGGTGGTTAAACAAGGCCTGCAACCCCGTGAGGATCGCCAGGAAAATCATCCGTGTCGTGATGGTGTCTTCCATCCCCAATGCGGGTCCGAAAGCACCAAAAAAGAAGTAGTAAGTGCCGACGTTGATCGCGCCGAGCACGGTCACCAGCCCCAACAAGTTGAACCAGGCCGTCAGCCACCCGGTAAAGCGGTTCCCGAGAATCGAGCCCCAGTGATAGAGGCCGCCAGCGGTTGGGTAGGCTGATGAGATCTGCGCCATGGCCATGGCGAAGACCCCGGAGATCAGGCAACCGACCGGCCAGCCGATGCCGATGGACGCACCACCCGCGCCCGAGGTGCCCTGGGCGAGTGAGTTGATGCCACCCGAGAGGATGCAGATGATCGAAAAGGAAATGGCAAAGTTGGAGAAAACGCCCATTCGTCGCGAGAGTTGCTGGGCATAGCCCATGCTGTGCAGCACCTTGACGTCATCGTCGTGCGACGCGTTGGTGCCGGCTTGGCTTGCTGGCTTCATGTTGTGTGCCCCTTCAGGTTTTGATACGCATCCATCCGTGTCCCGGATGGGCTGGCTTTCAACCCCTTGTCGTACTGCTCCTTTTTCAACCGGTACACCCTGTCCATGCCCGATGTCTGGACAGACAACTGCTCTAGATACGGCCGTGATAAGCCGCGTCGAAAATGCTTGCCGCGCCAGCCCGGGTCAATGGCAGCGGGTTGCCGCCGGCAGAGGGGTCGACAATGGCCATGTCCGCGATCAGGTCGGCCTGTTGGTCATCCACGCCCAACTCGACCAGCGTGTGCGGCACGCCGATGTCTTTGCGCAGTTTGAGGATGAAGGCCAGAAAGCTGTCGAAGCCGGGCGAGGGCAGGCGCAGATAAGCCGCCAGGCGCGTGATGCGTTCTTCGATGGCGGGGCGATTGAATTGCAGTACGTAGGGCATGAAGGTGGCGTTGGTCATGCCGTGATGGGTGTCGTACAGCGCGCCGACCGGATGCGAGAGGGCGTGCATGCCGCCCAGGCCTTTCTGGAATGCGGTGGCGCCCATCGCGGCGGCGGCGAGCATTTGCGCTCGCGCATCGAGATCGGACGGGGTGTGGACTGCCCGCACCAGCGCGTTGGCCACCAAGCGGATGCCTTCCACTGCGATGCCATCGGCCAGCGGGTGAAAACCAGGCGCGCAGTAGGCTTCCAGGCAGTGCGCCAAGGCGTCCATGCCGGTGCCGGCGGTGACTTTGGCCGGCATGCCGACGGTCAGGGCCGGGTCGCTGATGACCACGCGCGGCATCATTTTGGGGTGGAAGATGATGCGTTTGGTGTGGGTGCGTTCATCGATAATCACCGCTGCGCGGCCTACTTCCGAACCGGTGCCCGCCGTCGTCGGCACCGCGATAACCGGAGCGATTTGGCTCTCGTTGGCGCGTGTCCAGTAGTCGCCGATGTCTTCGAAATCCCAGACCGGCCGGGTCTGGCCGCTCATGAAAGCGATGAGCTTGCCCATGTCCAGGCCGCTGCCGCCGCCAAAAGCCACCACGCCATCGTGTTTGCCGGCGCGCCAGGCATCGAGTCCGCCTGCGAGGTTGGCTTCGACAGGATTGGGCTTGAGGTCGCAAAACAGCGCGACGCCGAGGCCGGCGGCGCGCAAGGAATCCAACGCTGCCGTGGTGATCGGCGCGCGCCCCAGGCCGCTGTCGGTGACCAGCAACGGTCGCTGGATACCCTGGCTGCGACAGACCTCGGCCAGCTCGCCGATGCGACCGACACCGAAGCGGATGCTCGTGGGGTAGTTCCAGTTTCCGGTCAGGCTCATGGCTCAGATCTCATGGCGCAAATGGAAGGATTTTGCTCGGGTCAGATGCTCGTAGCCCAGGCGCGATAGCGTCACGCCGCGACCGCTGTTCTTGACGCCGGTCCAGGCCAGGGCCGGGTCCAGGTAATCGCAGCGGTTCATGAACACGGTGCCGGTGTCGATCGCGTTGCCCAAGCGTTCGGCGGCGGCGAGGTCCTGAGTCCAGACGGAAGCGCTGAGCCCGAACTCGCTGTCGTTCATCAAGGCAATGGCCTGGTCATTGCTGGTCACCGGCATGATGCCGACCACGGGACCAAAACTTTCTTCGCGCATCACCGACATGTGATGGCTGACATCGACCAGCACCTGGGGCGCGAGGTAGGCGCTGCCGGGTGCGTCGAGGGGAAAGGCCTTCGGATCGATCAGCGCTGTTGCGCCCTTGGCCAGCGCATCGGCGATTTGCCCGCGCACAAATTCAGCCGCGCCCGGATTGACCAGCGGACCGAGTGTGGTGGCTTCGTCCAATGGATTGCCCAGTACGTATTGATTCGTCAGCGCGACGAATCGCTCGACAAACGCCGGGTAGATTTTTTCATCGACATAAATGCGCTCGACGGCGCAGCAGCTTTGCCCTGAGTTGAAGAAGCTGCCGTCCACCAGGTTCTCCACCGCGTGGTCGAGGTTGGCGTCTGCGCGAACGTAGGCCGGGTCCTTGCCGCCGAGTTCCAGGCCGAGGCCGAGGAAGTGGCCTGACGCTGCGCTTTCCATCGTTCTGCCACCGCCGACCGAGCCGGTGAAGTTCACCTGCTGCACGCGGCCAGAGGCAATGATTGCGGCGGTCTGGTCATGATTGAGCAGCAGGTTATGGAACAGGCCTTCGGGCAGATTGGCGCGGCGAAACGCTTCGGCGAACCGTTCGCCCACCAGCAGCGTTTGTGAGGCGTGTTTGAGGATGACGCTGTTGCCGGCCATCAGTGCCGGAATGATCGTATTCACTGCCGTCAGATAGGGGTAATTCCAAGGAGCGACGACCAGCACCGTACCCATCGGCTCGCGCTTGATACAGCGGCGGAAACCGGCGACAGGTGTGGGTTCAATGGCTGCCAACGCTTCGGGTGCAATGGCGATCATATGCCGGGCGCGCTCTTCGAAACCGCGCAGTTCGCCCGCGCCAAAGCGCACGGGGCGGCCCATTTGCCAGGCCAGTTCCGGGACGATTTCGTCCTTCATGGCCAGCATCGCGTCCACGGCGGCATCGCAAAAATCGGCGCGCTCGTTCAGCGGTCGGTGCTTCCATTGCGCCTGGGCCGCTGCGGCAGCCGCCAGCGCCTGCTCGATCTGCGCAGCATCGGCGCAGCGACGTTCGGCATAGACCCGGCCATCGACCGGTGAAATGAGTTGAATCGTTGCAGTCATGATGGCGGTCTCAATAGCGCTCGAAACCGCGCTGCAATTCCCAGTCGGTGATGCGCCGGTCGTACTCTTTCTGCTCCCACTCGGCGGTGTGCACGTAGTGGTCGATCACTTCATCACCGAATGCCTCGCGCAACATGGTGGAGCCCTGAAGGGCGGCGCAGGCTTCGCGCAGTGTCTTCGACACTTCAGGCAAGTGTTCGTCGACGTAGGCATCGCCTTCAAAGGGCGGCGTGAGGTTGAGCTTCTCGTCGATACCGGCCAGCCCCGCAGCGATCAACGCGGCAAAGGCCAGATAAGGGTTGAGGTCGGCGCCGCCGATGCGGCATTCGATGCGGATGGATTTGCTGCTTTCTGCACACAGACGAAAGCCTGCGGTGCGATTGTCGCGGCTCCAGACCGCCCGGGTCGGCGCAAAGGTGCCGGCCTGAAAGCGCTTGTAGGAGTTGATGTACGGCGCGAGAAAGCAGGTGATGTCGTTGGCGTATTTCAGCTGGCCGGCCACCCAGGCACGCATCAACTTCGACATGCCGAACTCGGCCTTGGCGTCGAAGAACAGCGGCTTCTTGGCGTTTTTGTCCCACAGCGAATTGTGAATGTGGCTGCTGGACCCGGCGGCGTCATACCGCCACTTGGCCATGAACGTGATCGCCTTGCCCTGCAACTGCGCGATCTCTTTGCAGGCGTGCTTGATGATGACGTGGTGGTCCGCCATCGTCAGCGCATCGGCGTAACGAATGTTGATCTCTTCCTGGCCCGGGCCCCATTCACCCTTGGAGTTTTCCACGGGAATGCCGGACGCTTGCAGATGCTTGCGAATCGCCCGCAGCACCGGCTCCTCGCGGGTGGTCTGGAGGATGTTGTAATCCTCGATGTAGTGGCCGGCGGTTTTTGGCTTGTGGTAGTTGCGCTCGTGGATGGCCTCGTAGCTTTCGTCGAACAGATAGAACTCCAGTTCCGAGGCGAACATGCCGGTGTAGCCGCGTTCGCGCAGTCGCTCGATCTGCTTTTTCAGAATCGCCCGCGGGCTGTGCGGCAGATCCCGCCGATGGTGATGATCGAGGACATCACACAGCACCAGCGCCGTGCATTCCAGCCAGGGTACCCGCCGCAAGGTCGACATGTCGGGCTTGAGGACGAAGTCGCCGTAGCCTTTGCTCCAACTGGCGGCGGCGTACCCCGGCACGGGTTCCATGTCGATGTCGTCGGCCAGCAGGTAATTGCAGCAGTGGGTTTCTTCGTGGCCGCTGTCGATAAAAAACTCGACCTGGAATCGCTTGCCGACCAGTCGGCCTTGCATGTCGACCATGCAAACCAGAACAGTATCAATCTCGCCGGAGGCGGCAGCACGTTTGAGTTGATCAAAACTGAGGAAGGGCTCGGTCATCACGTAGTCCTGCGTGAATAGGTTGGGCCTGTCTGAAATAGCTGTTGCAGACGCTCTCCAGAACAACCCCAAACCTGCAGACGCGAGCATCGTGTGCAATAAGCTGCTCTAAGCTTAGCTTACGGTTGCTGAACGCAAGTTTTCTCGCGACGAGACAAAAAAAGCGCAAAAAAAAAGTGCACAACAGCTACCCACGTCTCGAACAGCAGCCCCCGGATTACCTGGCTGCCGTAAAAATTTTTACGCTTTCTTTACGATCGGTGTTTTTGCCCGCAACGATACTGGGCGCGATTTTTTTGATCGTCCATGCGCCTTGCTTTTCAAATGGCCCTGGCAAACTGTATTGCCCAAGGATGGGATGCACTTCCTCCCCGTAATTTGAGAGAAGCGACCCTTGAGTAAGACAGCAACCGTTGCATACGAAGACTCCCCATCAAAAACGTCAGGAGTGGGCTTGCTCGTCGCCGCTGTCGGAGTGGTTTACGGGGACATTGGCACCAGCCCCCTCTACACGCTGAAAGAAGTATTTTCCGGCCACTACGGCGTCCAGGTAAACCATGACGGCGTGCTGGGCATTCTGTCGTTGATCTTTTGGTCACTGATCTGGGTCGTCTCGATCAAATACGTACTGTTCATCCTGCGTGCCAACAATCAGGGTGAAGGCGGCATCATGGCGTTGACGGCCTTAGCACGTCGTGCGGCCGCACCTTATCCGCACATGAGCAAGGTCCTGGTGTTGCTCGGCCTGTTCGGTGCGGCACTTTTTTACGGGGACAGCATGATCACCCCGGCTATTTCGGTGCTCTCTGCGGTCGAAGGACTTCAGCTGGCGTTTGACGGGATAGAGCACTGGGTCGTGCCCTTGTCAGTGATCGTGTTGGTGGCGCTGTTCTTGATCCAGAAACATGGCACGGCCCGAATCGGCATCCTGTTTGGCCCTGTCATGGTGCTGTGGTTTGTGGTGTTGGGTGCACTCGGTGTCTACGGTATTTTTCAGCGCCCCGAAGTCCTGCAAGCGCTCAACCCCGCTTGGGCCGTGCAATTTTTCGTGGTTCATCCGGGCATGGGTGTAGCGATTTTGGGCGCTGTCGTGTTGGCACTGACCGGTGCTGAGGCGCTGTATGCCGACATGGGCCACTTTGGTCGCAAACCGATTGCCCGTGCCTGGTTCATTCTGGTGTTGCCAGGGTTGGTACTCAATTATTTTGGCCAGGGAGCCTTGATCCTGGGCAACCCGGAGGCTGTGCGCAATCCGTTCTACCTTCTGGCTCCCGAGTGGGCACTGCTGCCGATGGTCGCGCTCTCCACGCTGGCAACCATCATCGCGTCTCAAGCCGTGATCTCTGGTGCTTTTTCCCTGACGCGCCAGGCCATCCAGTTAGGGTACGTCCCTCGCATGTTCATCCAGCACACTTCGAGCAAGGAGCAGGGGCAAATTTACATCGGCACGGTTAACTGGGCGTTGATGGTCGGTGTTGTGCTGCTTGTGATCGGCTTCGAGTCGTCCAGTGCCTTGGCTGCTGCCTATGGGGTCGCTGTGACGGGCACCATGTTGATCACCACCATTTTATCTTCAGCTGTCGTCCTGCTTCTTTGGAAAACGCCGCGCTGGCTGGCCATCCCGATGCTGATCGGATTTTTGCTGGTAGACGGTCTGTACTTCGCCGCCAATGCGCCGAAGATTTTTCAGGGCGGTGCGTTTCCGGTGATCGCCGGTATTGGCCTGTTCATCTTGATGACCACCTGGAAGCGAGGGCGAAAAATCATCGTCGAGCGGTTGGACGAGACCGCGCTGCCTCTGCCGTTGTTCATCAGCAGCATTCGTTCGCAGCCTCCGCATCGGGTGCAGGGAACGGCGGTTTTTCTGACGGCCAGGGCCGATGCTGTTCCGCATGCGTTACTGCACAATCTGCTGCATAACCAGGTTTTGCACGAGCAGGTGGTACTTCTAACCGTGGTGTCTGAAGACAGTCCTCGGGTGTCTGCTGATCGACGGTTTGAGGTTGAAGCCTATGGCGAAGGGTTCTTCCGAGTCAGTCTGCACTTCGGTTTCATGGAGGAGCCCGATGTACCGATGGCCTTAAGTCTTTGTCACTTGAATGAGCTGGATTTCAGCCCGATGCGCACGACCTATTTCCTCAGTCGGGAGACGGTGATCCCTACCAAGCGCATTGGGATGGCGCGCTGGCGAGAAAGTCTGTTCGCGTTCCTGCTGAAAAACGCCAACAGCAACCTGAAATATTTCAGATTGCCACTAAACAGGGTGATTGAACTGGGGACTCAGGTGGAGATGTAAGGACAAACAAGGACGCGAATATGGTCAGTTCACTCACAGAGTTTCTGTGAGTGTCTTGAGGTGCAGATTGAGCTGTCCGATCCGGCGGGCCGGTATGGTCGCTGGAACGCGCGCGGGATCAGCGTGTATGTCATCGGCGTATTGATCCAGTTGCCTTTCGTCGACACGCATTTCTACTCCGGGCCGATGGTCGCGCAGCTCGGCGGTGTCGATGTTTCCTGGATCGTGGGACTGGTGGTGCCGGGCATTCTCTACTACCTGATGGCGAGAACATCAGCGCTGGCGGTGTTGCCTGAGCAGCCTTCAAGGGCCTGAATCAACGACTTACAAAGTGAATGTCCCGGTTACCGGCAGGTCTTGAAGCGTCTCCTATACTGATGCGCGTTGATCGGCTCAACACAGATCCCGAATGCCGTTGGAACAGCGACTCGCGTTCCGGCGGCTTCCCTGCGAACTCACAGTCAGGAGAACGATATGACCATCCGCATTGGCGACGAAGCACCGGACTTTACCGTCGAAAGCACCGAGGGCACGCTGCATTTCCATGAGTGGATCGGCGACAAGTGGGCGATTCTGTTCTCGCATCCCAAGGACTTCACCCCGGTGTGCACCACTGAGCTCGGTTACATGGCAGGGCTCAAGCCGGAATTCGATAAACGCAACACCAAGGTGGTCGGGCTCAGCGTCGACCCCGTCAGCAATCATGCGAGCTGGGCCAAGGACATCGAAGAAACCCAGGGGCATGCGGTCAACTACCCCATGATCGGCGACGAAAACCTGGTGGTGGCCAAGCTCTACGACATGATCCATCCGAATGCCAGCGGCGGTGCACGCACGGCCGTGGACAACGCCACGGTGCGTTCCGTGTTCATCATCGGGCCGGACAAAAAGGTCAAGGCGATGCTCATCTACCCGATGAGTGCCGGGCGCAACTTTGATGAGGTATTGCGTCTGCTCGATGCACTGCAGCTGAACGCCAAGCACACCGTTGCCACGCCGGTGAACTGGCGTCCGGGCGAGGACGTGATTATTCCGACTTCCGTCTCCGACGAGGACGCGAAGAAAAAATACCCGGAGGGTTTCAAGACAGTGAAACCTTATTTGCGCACGGTGGCGCAACCCAAGTAACCGCCTACGGAGACCCCAGGCATGGCCGTCCAAGTCTTGCGCGTCGAGGCAACGCACATCGACAAAATCGCCCACCTCTTCGACGCTTATCGAGGCTTCTACGGCCAGCCCTCGAACCTTCAACAGTCCCGGGACTTCATCGCCGAACGCATTGCGCGGGATGAATCCGTGATCTTTTTCGCATCGGACCTTTGCGGTGATGCGTTGGGGTTCGTCCAGCTGTACCCGACGTTCTCCTCCATCGACGCCCACCGCACCTGGCTGCTCAGCGACCTGTTCACCGCTCCCGAAGCCCGGGGGCAGGGCGTAGGCAGGTTGCTGATGAATGCTGCCCGGGCCTTTGCGCTGTCGACCGGCGCCAAGGGCATGGTGCTGGAAACGGCCACGGATAATTTCGGCGCGCAGCGGTTGTATGAATCATTGGGTTACGTGCGCGATCCGGGGTATTACACCTACTGCCTTGATTTGAAGCAGGGCTGACCAAGGCCTGGCGAACACCCTTAAACACCAACGTTCATGCTGCAGCTGCCCGGTGATTAACCCGCCGGAACGTGGTTATCCAGCATTCGAGTCACCTGTTCCATCAACGCCGCGGCAACTTCCATCGCTCGCGCAATTGCTCATATTCCCCTTCAGGCATCTGCACCAACACCGGAGACTCACGGGGATTCAGCCACTCGAACAACCGCGAAATATCCCCCTGATCCATTGCCGTACACCCCAACGTAGGCGAGGCAGGTCCCCGCCAGATATGGAAAAAGATGCACGAACCTGCACCCGGTGACGCTGGCGTGTTGTGCTCGATAAAGATCCCTTTGCGATACCCAGCCTCTTCGCGCATCTGCTCGGAACTGTTCCAGTCCTTGGCTATCGCCGCGCCGTCGACCAATTCGTTGTAACGTTCGGATTTTCTGTCATCCACGCACTCTGTGGTCGAGGTCAGCGCAAGATAAGGCAGCTTTGTCGCGGCCGTCGCGTCATAACCAAACGCAGTCCCGAGTCTGAAGATCCCGGCAGGTGCTTTCCCATCACCTTCACGTTTGACCGGTCCTTCACCAGCCTCAACGTTGCCCAACCCTTTACCCCACGCCATCCCGTTCTTGCCGACCACCACCGCAAAGCCGTCGCCGACTTTTCGAAAGCTGGCCCCGTCTCGTTCATAGCGCTGGGCGATGCCCTGAATGTCGTCCCAGTTTTTTGTGGTGACCACAATCAATTGGTGACTGCTGTCCAGTACCTCGCTGGTACTCAGCGGCGTGATGGGAAAATCCATCACGTTCTTCGGCGCTCCGTCTCCACCGAAAGTGAAGTGCCACCATTCTTTCGAGTAACCGGCGAAACCCTGTTTCTCCATGGCGCTGCTGAGCCGCTGACGGTTTTCCTTCGCCGTCGCATTGATCGTCGGGTTGGCGGTGTGCGCACGCTCATCGAAGCAATCGTACCCGGTGCCCATGTCGAGTGCGCCGTCGCGCCAGCGCTGGGCATAAGGCGCGGTGCAATCGACTTGCGCGGCCTTGGGTATCCAGGTGTCGGCGGGCAGAGCCTTGGGGCCGATGAGCGTCAGGTCCACGGTTGAGCCTCTGGAGTGATTCGACACCCGCGCCACATACCCCAGCCGCCAGAAGTCCTGCTTGTCGACGCGCGGATAGAACTCGGCTTTTCGCGGGTTCCCCGGCTCAGTCGCGAAGCGGCCCATATCGGCCACCGCACGGCTGGGTCGATAGCAGTCGAACACCTTCAAGCCGTAGCCTTGCTTTTGAAGTGCCTGTTGCACCCGGGCGAGGGCCTGGGCGGTGTCCAGCGACAGCAGGCACTCGGCGGCATCGTATCCGTCGAGCGAGTGTCCGGTGAAGTTGTGGGCGCTGGCGTAGCGGATATCTTGCTCGATGGTGGGGTCAATCGTGCGCAGATAAACCATGTTGTCGGGTCTGGGCCCGGCATTGGCGATGCCTGGCAGGATGGCGCTCAGCAACAGCAGTGACCGCAGCCATGTGCGGGCGGGCTGGCGGGGGCATTGAACCGGCAAGGGTAGCGAGGAGGGCATACGAACCTTCAGGTTTAAGCGCATGAAGTGGTTATCAAGTCCGGAGGACGCTTCAAACGATCTTAAACCATGACCGCCAGTGTCTGGCTGATTCATATCTGGGTGCACGCATTACGATGGAAAATGCAAAGGCGCCCGCGATGCTGTCGCGGACGCCACGTTCGGGCGGGTCTTCAGGCCACCGGAATCATCGGGTCGGCCGCTGCCAGAGCGGTGGCACGATCAGCGGCTGGCGGGTAGATCCACTGAGTGTTGATCTGCGTCTTGAGCTCCTTGGCCTCGTCCTTGACCAGTTTGAGCTGGCGATCCCAGCCTTCGGTGAACACTGCGCCCCAGGCGCCCAGGTCGAGGCAGGTCACGTACTTCGGTTGACGGTAAGGGGTCGGCGCGACACCCAGCAGATCCGCGGCGACGTTGTTCCCGGCATGACGGCCCAAGGCGATCGCGTGCTGGCACGACATGGCGGCGAAGTTGCCAAGGTCGTCGGTCGCGGCATAGGCGACGTCGCCGGCAGCATAGACATGCGTCTGGCCCAATACCTTCAGGTTCTCATCGACGTGCAAGCGCCCTTGTGGGTCGCGATCGCTGGTCAGGTGTTCGGTCAGCGGGCTGGCGCGGAAACCGACGGTCCAGATCACCGTCTGGGCTTCGATGTGGCGGCCATCGGCGAGGGTCACGCCGTTGGCATCCACTGCCGCGACAGTGGCGTTGACCACCCACTCGACGCCCAGGTGTTCGGACGCTTCGATGATGGAGGGACGAATGCCATCACCCATCGTCGCGCCGATCTGCGGCGCACGGTCGACAATGATCACGCGCACATCCTGATCGTCACCGAGCACGGCCCGCAGGCGCGCCGGCATTTCGGTGCCGGTCTCGATGCCGGTAAAACCACCACCGGCGACCACCACCGTATTGCGGGCAACGCTGGCAGGGCGGTCTTTCAGGGATTTGAGGTGGTCTTCAAGGCGCACGGCGGCTTCGATCTGATCCACATCGAAGGCGTGCTCGGCAAGACCTGGCACCTTCGGCCGGACCAGCTGGCTGCCTGCGGCCAATATCAGACGGTCGTAGCTCAACGTGCCCTCGTGGCCCGCCTCATCGCGGTAGCCGACGGTTTTGGTCTGCTCGTCGATACGCTCGGCCATGCCTTTGACGAAACGCACACCCACCGAATCGAACAGCGCGTCGAGGGGGGCGAACATCTTGTGCACGTCGGTTTCGTAGAAGCGCGGACGTATACGCAATTCCGCCTGAGGCGCCAGCAGAGTGATGTCCACGTCCTTACGGTCGTGCATGTCCAGCAGACGGGCGGCGCTCAATGCACTCCAGACACCACCGAACCCCGCACCGATAACCAGAATTTGCTGTTTCATGATTTGTTCCTGAAAAGAAGTGGTCAATAGTCTTGAAGTTGTTCTTCAAGTTGGCGGGACGGCAGTCGTCCGCTGTGAGTGCATGGTATTGGCGGAACTTTTCCGGCGCACTGCTACGTCGGTTCAGAAAAGTCATACCTCAGTGGCAGGGATCTATACAAAGGTATTAACAGGGGCGCGGAGCAATACATTCAGGAATGTTCTCAGTGGTGTGAAGGTCTGCGAAGTGGCGCTAGTCTGTAAGGTGGTGACACTGGACGACAGCCTGACCGCAGTGCGGCCTATAAAAAAACCAACGTGTGTTCACCCTCAGATGAACAAAAGCATGCAGTTATCCTGGGACGACGGTGAGCGTATTTTCTGTCGGGAGCTACGCGCGAACGCCGGCAGCGACAGCCCTGTGCTCATCGCGCGGCCTGCGGCGGAACAACCTCTCCCGGCCTGCCTTGGCCGACTCGCACATGAGTTTGGCCTGAAGGACGAACTCGATCGCACGTGGGCGGTGCAGCCGCCTGAGATGTTGCGTGCCACGGTGCAATTCACGCTGCCCGGCCCCCGGATTAATACTTAGGTTTAGGGGAGGTATATTCATAGGTCGTTCAGACTAATCGTATGTACAAATGAAACTCCGCAACCCTGTCGATAGAGTCAATGCAAGGGTTACGGAGGAAGTTGTCATGAGTGCTTTTACCGCCAAGTTCGTCGAACGCTGTTTATCGCTTCGCTCAACTGCACGTGTTTGCCTGACCATCATGACAACGGAGATGTCCAGTCAGTTAAGCGCCCTGTTGCCCGGCAATCACCCCTTCGCCGAAACCTACCTGTCGTCCGGCGTTGTGTTGAAACTGATCGACGTCCAGGAGGCCGCGGACAGGGTGCCTGTCGGTGCGCATCTGGTGGGGCCACGCACGTTCTATATGCATCACGGCATACATCTAGGCGGTGGAAAAGTGGCTCACTATTCCGGGTTCAGCAGTTCATTCAAACCCGGCCCCGTCGAAGTCATCGATCTTGAACGTTTCGCCCACGGCAAACCGGTCTGGATGTATCAGGAGCCAGGCGACTTTCCCTGCCATGAAATCGCCAACCGGGCGCGCTCCAGGATCGGCGAGAATCAATACCGGATTTTCTCCAATAACTGCGAGCACTTTTGCAGTTGGTGCACCCGCGGCAAAAGTTACAGCGCCCAGGTCAATGCCTGGTTGCACAGCCCACGTTCTTTGTTCTCTTTTATTTCGGCGCTGGAGCACAACTTTATTGCATAGTGCGGTTAGGCCCGAGCGCGACCCTACAAAAACGTCGCGCCTCGGAAATCGGCCTCAGGTGCTGCTACACTTTTTTGCTACCCATTCTCATTGAGGACCGCCCATGAGCGGCAATCCTTCCTCCAGTAAGCAAGGCAATCAAGGTTCGATGGTGTACGTGGTGGATGACGATGCGCCCATTCGTGACGCCTTGGCTAATCTGTTGCGCTCTGCCGGGATCCAGGTCCAGACATTCGCTTCCACGGCCGAGTATCTTCAGCATCCGAAGACCGGGGGCGCCAGTTGCCTGGTCCTTGATGTACGACTGCAAGGGAGCAGTGGCCTGGACTTCCAGCGTCAGTTGGTGGAATCAAACGCGAACATCCCCATTATTTTTATCACCGGTCATGGCGACATCGAGATGTCGGTCAAGGCGATGAAAGCAGGGGCCGTGGACTTTCTGGCCAAGCCGTTCCGTGAACAGGACCTGCTGGACGCGGTGTCAGGCGCACTTCAGGCCGATATCCGCCGCCGGGAAGTCGAGCAACAGCGATCAGACCTGCACAGCAACTACCAATCGCTGACGGCCCGGGAAAAAGAGGTGATGGCCCTTGCCGCCAAAGGCCTGATGAACAAGCAGATTGCCGGGCAGATGAACCTGAGCGAGATCACCGTGAAAATCCACCGCGCCCATGCCATGAAAAAAATGCACGCCAAGTCATTTGCGGACCTGGTGCGCATGGCCGAGTCCTTGGGGATTGGCCACGATCAATGACTCAAGAGGCCCGCTGGCCCGATCCATTTCGTGCTTCTGAGTCAATTCCTGCCTGTCGTAGACGCTCAAGCTGCAATAGCTGAAAAAGAGGCATTTTGCTGGCCCCGAAGCGTCACGGTTGTCGCCAAAATCCACTTCATTTTCAGGTGGTTAGGCGGAATGCAATTGCGAAGTGTATTTGTCACGATGATCTCGTTTGCCCTGGCCAGCGTTGCAGCCTCTGCCCAAGCCAAGGAACTGGCGTCCAATGACCGGTATATGTGCAGCTGGGGGGCGGGCACGGCGGCGAGGGCCCAGGAACTCAAGCTGGCCGGGGTCTCCCTGTATGCCGCCCGGCAGAAGCTACAGGCCTACAAATTCAGCAAGGCGTGGATGCGCATGATGGCGATGGGCATCACCGAACAGACTTACGACAGCAAGTCGCGGTTCAAGCCAGCGGATGTCCGGCAGAATTTTTATGAAGAGTGCGTGCGATACAAATTGGCGCGCCAGTAAAACTGAGGTGTAGGACCCACCGCAATTCCCTGTGGGAGCGAGCCTGCTCGCGAAAGCGGTGTGTCAATCAACATTGATATCAGCTGATCCACCGCATTCGCGAGCAGGCTCGCTCCCACAGGGTTATGCGGTGATGATTTGGTTTGCCGCTCAGTTCAGACACAGCGCGCCGGCCTTGGCCACTTGCGCATCCTGCTCGGCCTTGACGCCGGACACGCCGACCGCGCCGATCACCTGGCCATCGACGATGATTGGTACGCCACCTTCCAGGGACGTCAGCAACGGCGCGGACAAAAACGCGTAGCGTCCACCGTTGACCATCTCTTCATAGCCTTTCGATTCCCGTCGGCCAAGGGCTGAGGTGCGGGCCTTTTCGGTCGCGATGTAGGCGCCGATCGGGGCGCAACCGTCGAGGCGCTCCAGGGCCAAAGGATGGCCTCCGTCGTCGACAATCACGATGGTCACGGCCCATTGATTATTCTGTGCTTCGTTGCGTGCGGCGCTGAGAATCCGGCTGACTTCGGTCTGGCTGAGGACGGCTTTGCTTTTCATGGGGATACTCCGGGGTTCGATGAGGGCAACGCGGCTTCGACCAGTTCGATCCAGTGGCGCACAGGGGTTCGGCCCGCACCGTCAAGGTGGGACTGACAGCCGATATTAGCCGTGACAATGACTTCGGGATGACCGCTTTCCAGCGCATTGAGCTTGTTGTCGCGCAGTTGCCGGGACAGCTCCGGTTGGGTCAGCGAATAGGTGCCCGCCGAGCCGCAACACAGGTGACCGTCGGGAACGAACGTGAGGTTGAAACCCAGGCGCGTCAGCAGCGCCTCAACCGCACCGCCGAGTTTCTGTGCGTGCTGCAAGGTGCAGGGGCAATGGAAGGCCAGGCGCTGGTCGCTGTGGATGCCGAGCTGGTCCAGCGGCTCCTCGCGCAACACTTCAACCAGATCCTTGGCCAGTGCGCTGACCTTTCTGGCCTTCTCGGCATACGCCGCATCGGTGCTGAGCAGGTGGCCGTAGTCTTTGATGAAGGCACCGCAACCGCTGGCGGTTTGCACGATGGCCTCGGCGCCTTGTTCAATGCTCGGCCACCACGCGTCTATATTGCGGCGCGCGCGATCAAGGCCGGCCGCCTGGGCGTCCAGGTGATAATCGACCGCGCCGCAGCAACCGGCCTCGCGCGCCGGTGTCACGCTGATCCCCAGTCGATCCAGGACACGCGCGGTGGCCGCGTTGGTGTTCGGCGACAGACTCGGCTGCACGCATCCTTCGAGCATCAGCACCTGCCGGGTGTGGCGGGCGGTCGGACGTTGTTTGGCCGGATACACACGGCGCGGCAGCTTGGCTCGCAGCGTGTTGGGCAGCAGCGCACGGAACACCTGGCCGCTGCTGAGCAGCGCTTTGAACAACCCCGGGTTGGGTACGATGCTGCGCAAGCCTTCGCGCAACAAGCGTTGGTCGAGCGAACGCGGCACAGCCGCATCGACCACCGCGCGGCCGATGTCGAGCAAGTTGTGATAGTCGACGCCCGAGGGGCAGGTGGTTTCGCAGTTACGGCAAGACAGGCAGCGATCCAGATGCTGTTGGGTCTTCTGGGTGACCTCGTTGCCTTCCAGCACCTGTTTGATCAGGTAGATGCGCCCGCGCGGCCCGTCCAGTTCATCGCCGAGCAGTTGATAGGTCGGGCAGGTGGCGTTGCAGAAACCGCAGTGCACACACGTGCGCAGGATGCTTTCGGCTTCTTCGGCGCGGGGCAGTTGGCGGGCCTGTTCGCTCAAGGTGGTCTGCATGGGTCAAAGCTCCGCGTACAGGCGACCGGGGTTGAAGATGCCCCGTGGATCGAGTTGGTCCTTCAAGTTGCGGTGATAGCGCATCAGCGCGTCCGGCAACGGTTGGAAGGGGCTGTCGATCAGGCCGTGGCTGTAGCAGGTCACGTGCCCGCCGACTTCAGCGACGACCTTGCGGATGAACGCTGCTTCGGCATCGGATTTGAGCCAGCGCTGGGCGCCGCCCCAGTCGATCATTTGCAGGCCGGGCAGTGACAGTCGAGGCGTGTTGTGCGGGACCGACAGGCGCCACAGCGGCTGGTCTTCATCAAAGAAGCTCAGTCGATGTTCGTTGAGATCCGCCCAATACGAAGCCTCCAGCACTTCGCCACCCAAGCGGTCATGCGCCGCTGCCACCGAGCCTTCGCCACCTTCAAGCCGCAAGTGCAGGCGCTGACCGTCGTGGCACGCGGCGCTGATCGGCAGCGGTTGCTGCCCCCATTCGGCGAGGCGCAGCAAGGCACGATCGCTGTCCATTTCCAGGCTGATGCTTAACGCTTGCCGAGGTTTCGGCAGCACTTTCAGCGAGACTTCAGTGATCACACCCACTGCGCCATAACTGCCGGCCATCAAACGCGACAAATCGTAGCCGGCGACGTTTTTCATGACTTCGCCGCCGAAGCGCAAATGCTTGCCGTGGCCGGTGATGACCCGTGTCCCGAGCACAAAGTCCCTGACCGAGCCTGACCACGGGCGCCGCGGCCCGGACAGTCCACTGGCAATCATCCCGCCCACGGTGGCGCCGTCTCCGAAGGAGGGTGGTTCGCACGGCAGCATCTGCTGCGCCGCATCCAGCACGTCGGCCAGTTCTGCCAACGGCGTGCCGCAGCGTGCGGTGATCACCAATTCGGTCGGGTCGTAGCTGACGATGCCTCGGTGGCTGCGGGTGTCGAGCACTTCGCCCGCCGCGATACGGCCCAGAAACGCTTTGCTGTTGGCGCCCTGGATCCGCAGGGGCGTGGCGTTTTGCAGGGCCTGATTAACCTGGTCCAGTAGCGCGCCGCTGTCATCGATGTCGTGTTCGCTGCGCATCAAAATCGCTCCAGATCAGGGAAGGGCATCTGACCCAGGTGAACGTGCATCGCGCCGAATTCGGCGCAGCGATGCAGCGTCGGGATGTTCTTGCCAGGGTTGAGCAGGCCGCCCGGATCGAACGCGGCTTTGACGGCATGAAACAGGGTCAGCTCGTCGCTGTTGAACTGCGCGCACATCTGATTGATTTTCTCGCGGCCGACCCCGTGTTCACCGGTGATGCTGCCGCCGACTTTCACGCACAATTCGAGGATCTTGCCGCCCAGGGCTTCGGCGCGGTCGAGTTCGCCGGGTTGGTTGGCGTCGAACAGAATCAGCGGGTGCATGTTGCCGTCACCGGCATGGAAAACGTTGGCCACCCGCAGGTCGTATTCAGCCGACAGCGCGGCAATCGCCTGCAGCACGCCGGGCAGCTCGCGGCGCGGGATCGTCCCGTCCATGCAGTAATAATCCGGCGAGAGGCGGCCCACTGCCGGGAACGCATTCTTGCGCCCGGCCCAGAAGCGCACGCGCTCCGCCTCATCCCGGGCCTGGCGGACTTCGGTGGCGCCGGCCTGTTCCAGCACCTGGCGCACACGGTCGCAGTCATCGTGGACGTCTGCTTCGACGCCATCGAGCTCGCACAGCAGAATGGCTTCGGCGTCGACCGGATAACCGGCGTGAATAAAATCTTCTGCGGCGCGAATGGCCAGGTTGTCCATCATTTCCAGACCGCCCGGAATGATGCCGGCGGCAATAATGTCGCCGACTGCACGACCCGCCTTTTCGACGGAATCGAACGCTGCCAGCAGCACCTTGGCGGTTTGCGGTTTGGGCAGCAGTTTGACCGTGACTTCGGTGATCACCCCCAGCATGCCTTCGGAACCGGTAAACAACGCCAGCAGGTCAAACCCGGGCGAGTCGAGCGCTTCGGAGCCCAGGCTCAGGTGTTCGCCATCGACGGTGAGGATGTCGACCTTGAGCAGGTTGTGCACGGTCAGGCCGTATTTCAGGCAATGCACGCCACCGGCGTTTTCGGCCACGTTGCCGCCGATTGAACAGGCGATCTGCGAGGAGGGGTCCGGCGCGTAATACAGGCCGAACGGTGCGGCGGCCTGGGAAATCGCCAGGTTGCGCACACCCGGTTGAACCCGCGCCGTGCGTGCAGCGGGGTCGATGTGCAGGATGTTGTTGAAACGCGCCATCACCAGCAGTACGCCTTTTTCGAGCGGTAGAGCACCGCCGGACAAACCGGTGCCGGCGCCGCGAGCAACCACCGGGACGTGAAACTCATGGCAGAGCTTGAGCACACCCTGGACTTCGTCGATATGGCGCGGCAGCACCACCAGCATCGGCGTAGTGCGGTAAGCGGACAGTCCGTCGCATTCATACGGCTTGAGTTCTTCGCGCTGATGCAGGACTTCCAGGTCCGGCAGGCGAGCGCTCAGTGCCTGGAGCAGGGCGGCTCTGTCGACATCAGGCAGAACGCCGTCGACGCGTTCATCGTAGAGGATGTTCATAGGCGGTTCACGACCCTCCGTTTGTTTTTATTAGAGGTCTGTTTGCGGTGAAAGCTCACTTGCATCATTGGCCTGACGCGACCTACTGTCCATGCGTTGTTTGAGTGGTCGAACCAGTTCTTCAGGGGTTGTTTCTCCGATTTTGAGAAAAATAACCGCCTTTACATAAACTTAGGGTTGTATTCGAACGTGACGGGTTTTGCCGGTGAGGCTGGTCATACCAGTGGGAGGTTCGATGGAGAGTGCGAAAGTGACCCGTAATCCTCAAGTCGCAGACGTGGTCTGTGAGCGCATAGAACGCCTGATCGTCGACGGGGTCCTCAAGACCGGGCAATTGTTGCCTTCGGAACGGCGCCTGACCGAAAAACTCGGCGTCTCGCGCACGGCGCTGCGCGAGGGCCTGAAGTTGTTGCGCGCCCGGGGGATTATCAAGACGGAGCAGGGCAAGGGATCCTTCGTCGCTGATCTGTCGGGCCACGGCGCCGCATCGCCGCTGATGCATTTGTTCAGCTCACAACCGCGCACACTTTACGATTTGTTCGAGGTGCGCAGCCTGCTTGAGGGAGAGTCCGCTCGCCTGGCCGCCTTGCGCGGGACCGAGGCGGATTTTGTCCTCATCACCCGCAGCTATGAAGCGCTGCTCGATGCCCGCACGCGGTCGATGGAAGCGAGCGAACACGCCCGGCTCGATCATGCCTTTCACCTGGCGATCTGCGAGGCCTCGCACAACCCGGTGCTGGTGCAAACCTTGCGCTCGCTGACGGACTTGCTGCTCAACACCGTGTTTGCCTCGGTCAACAACCTCTACCACCGCGCACCGCAAAAACGCCAGATCGACCGTCAGCACGCCCGGCTCTACAACGCCGTGACCGGCCGCATGCCGGAGCAGGCGCGCAAGGCGGCCATCGCGCATATCCAGAGCATCTGCGAGAACCTCAGGGAAATCGAAAGCGAGGAGCAGCGTCTGGTCCGGGCCACGCTGCGCCTGGAAGGGTGGGCGTGAGGCCTGCCGTTTTTGAGTGATGGCCTTTTACTATTGCTGGCAACGCTCTAGAATTCGCGGCCGCCCTCTGGTGTGGAGGCGCAATGCCATCATTTAAAGGAGTTGTCATGCAATTTGGGAAAATTCTAGGGTTGGCCTTGGTGCTCGGGCTAAGTGGTTGCGCCAGCTTTACCAAAGACGAAGTCGCTCCGGTCAATTTGCCGTCGATGGCCAGTTATTCGAACAAACCGAATGTCTACGTAGACTTCGATTTCTATCAAGGCGAGCCGAAAAGCGCTTCAGCCGTTGAAATGCCGCAAGCACGCGACATGCTAAAGCCGGAGCTGCAAAAAGTGCTGACCGATTCCGGTCTGTTCGGTCGCGTCACACTGGACGAGTTCCAGAAGCAGCCGGGTGATTACAACCTGCGCTTGAAGGTTTACAACCATCCACCGGGCGGTGGTCAGATGGTCATGGCCTTTATCAGTGGCCTGACGTTTACCGTCATCCCGACACTGGCGACCGACCAATACACCATGAGCCTGGAGACGCTGGATTCCCAAGGGCAGACGCTGACCAACGCGAGCAACCATGACGGAATCAATACCTGGATGGGCATCTGGTTTGTGCCGTTGATGGCCAACACCCCGAAAGAGGCAATCAGCGATACCTTCAGCCGCCAGGTCAATGCTCTGCTCAAGCAAGTCGTCGAGAGCAAAAGCCTGAAATACTCGGCACTCGATGCACAGGTGCCGCGGGCCTGACAAAAAAAAGAGCCGCACAAGCGGCTCTTTTTTTGCCCTTACTTGAGGGCTTGAATGAACTGCGGGTCGCTGTACAACGTCTTCAGCAAATCACGAACCATCGGGTTGTAGGCATTGGCCGCATTGGGGATCGCAATGGCGCCGAAAAAGCTGCTGTCCCACTGGCGGCTGACATCCTTGGTCGCGTCGTAAACCACCTCGTTGCCCTTGAGCAATGTAAAGCGCGCAGCAAGCTGGCCCGTGCCAGTGCCCATGCCTGCGGTCAGTTCATTCTTGACGACCAGCACATCCAGATGTCGCTGAGCTTGCGGGTTCAGCAGGCCCGCCCGACCCAGTTCTTCGGTAATCGCATCCTGTATGTGTTGCGTGATACTGCCGCTCGGCGAGCTGATCGGGTTGGCCCGGACTGTCAGTGAGCCCTGACCGGCATCCGCCTTGACCAGAGCATTGCTGATCGATTGCAGGGGTGGGGTTTGCTTGAGCTGTTGGACGTTTTCAAAGCTCGGCTCATAACGGGTCATGGTCACGCCACAACCTTGCAGCAGCAGGGCGAACAGAGGGACCAACAATAGAAGTTTTTTCACGGCGTTTCCTTACGTGAGTGTTACCGGGGGGCAGGATTATCGACTGATGGCATATGGCTAGCAACTCGCTTTTAAACGTCGCTCAGAGAAGCGTTGCGCACATGGCAAGTTGTTTCCCTTAAGTTGATTGGGCTGTCGATTACCCCTGGAAACGGCACGACTGTCGTAAAAACGACCTGTTTACGCTGAACGCGAACCCTGTTCACTTTTCTGTTGAACGAGTGTTCAGCTTCGACTATGTTCGTTCCACCTCCCCGGCTGGTTGCGCGGGCTTGCGTTTCTTCTTTTCGAACGAGGCACTGGCATGCGGTTTTCACCCTTTGTTGAGCGGATTTCTGGCGACGGTGTAGCGGCCTGGGATATTCACAATGCGGCATTTGAAGCCCAGCGCCGTGGTGAGGATGTGATTATTCTCAGTGTCGGCGACCCGGATTTCCCCACCCCCGACTTCATCACCGATGCCGCGATTCATGCGCTGCGCGAGGGTGACACCCATTACACCGAGATCGCCGGTCGCCAGGCTTTGCGGGAAGCCATCGCCGCTCGGTACAGCGTGCTGTTTGACCGTGAGGTGACGGCGCCAAACGTCATCATTTCGGCGGGGGCACAGAACGCGCTGTTCATCACCTCGATGTGCCTGCTCAATACCGGCGACGAAGTGATTGCCCTGGACCCGATGTACGTGACCTATGAGGCAACGCTCAAGGCGTCCGGCGCCACGCTGGTGCGCGTGCCGTGCTCGGCGGATTCAGGTTTCCGGCTCGATGCCGCCGTACTGGCCAAGGCCATCACCCCGCGCACCCGGGCGCTGTTCTTCTCCAATCCGAATAATCCGACCGGTGTGGTGCTCAACCGTGAAGAGCTGCAAGCCATCGCCGACCTCGCCATCCAGTACGACCTGTGGGTCGTGGTGGACGAGGTCTATGAAAGCCTGACCTTCGAACGCGAGCACCTCAGCCTGGCCGCGTTGCCGGGCATGGCCGAGCGCTGCGTGGTGATCGGCAGCCTGTCCAAATCCCACGCGATGACCGGCTGGCGTACCGGTTGGATCGTTGCCGATGAAGCCCTCGTGGCTCATGCCGAAACCCTGGTGTTGAGCATGCTTTACGGTTTACCGGGCTTTGTCATGGAGGCTGCGCTCAAGGCAGTTCAAGCCCATGAAGAGGTGACCCACGGCATGCGCGACATCTATCGCCGTCGTCGCGATCTGGTGGTGACCAGCCTGTCGGATTGCCCGGGAATTTCTGTGCTCACTCCCGATGCCGGCATGTTCGTGCTGGTGGACGTGCGTGACACCGGCCTGACCTCTCTGGAGTTCGCCTGGCGGCTGTTGCGCGAGGCGCGTGTCTCGGTGCTGGATGCGGCGGCGTTCGGCGAGCCGGCCCAAGGCTTTGTGCGGCTCTCGTTCACTCTGGGTGAAGAACGACTGGCCCAGGCCTGCCAGCGCATTCGCGACTTTGTGCGGGTGTTGAAAGGCGAAGCGCCGCGGCCGGTGATCAGCCGTGTGACCTGCGAAGCGGCGGTTGAGCCGGTCAAGGCCAAAACCATGATCGAAGTCGATGGCCTGCACAAACGCTTTGGCAATATCGAGGTCCTCAAAGGCGTTTCCCTTACTGCTCGCGAAGGCGATGTGATCTCACTGATCGGTGCCAGCGGCTCGGGCAAAAGCACCTTGCTGCGCTGCATCAATATGCTCGAAGTGCCGGACCAGGGACGCATTCTGGTGGACGGCGAAAGCATTCACCTGAACTTCGATCGTCCCGGCACGCCGCTGGTGAAGGACGCCAGGCAACTGGTGCGTATCCGTTCGAGCCTGGGCATGGTGTTCCAGAACTTCAACCTCTGGCCCCATCGCACGGTGCTGGAAAACCTCATCGAGGCGCCGACCCAGGTCCTGCGTGAAAGCCGTGCGGAGGCCACTGAACGGGCCGAAGCCTTGCTCGAACGCGTGGGGCTGGCGGCCAAGCGCAACGAGTACCCGGCGTTTCTCTCCGGGGGACAGCAGCAGCGGGTGGCCATCGCCCGGGCCCTGGCCATGCGGCCCAAGGTCATGCTGTTCGATGAACCCACCTCGGCACTCGACCCGGAACTGGTCGGCGAAGTGCTGCGGGTGATCCGCTCCCTCGCGGAAGAAGGCCGGACCATGATCCTGGTGACCCATGAAATGGCTTTCGCCCGCGATGTCTCTTCCCAAGTCGCCTACCTGCACCAAGGGCTGATCGAGGAAACCGGTTCGCCGGACGACGTGTTTGTACACCCACGCAGCGAGCGTTGCCGACAATTCGTCAACGCTCATCAGACTCGCTGAAAACATCATAAAAAGACGGGGAAAAATCATGGGAAATCGACGTTTGGCAAACTGGATGACGGGCGTGGCCTGCGTATTGCTGGCCGGGATGAGCGCGGCACAAGCACAACCTATACGGTTCGCAGTCGCAGCCGAACCCTATCCGCCGTACACCGAGAAGCAGGCCAACGGTGAATGGAAAGGCTTTGAAGTCGACCTGATCCACAAGCTGTGCAGCGAAATGAAAGCCGAGTGCGAGATCAAGGAAGTGGCGTGGGACGGGATCATTCCGTCGTTGCTGGCGAAGAAGATCGACGTGATTTTCTCGTCGATGTCGGTGACTGAGGAGCGCGAAAAACAGATCGCCTTCAGCAAGGCGTATTACGACTCCGTGATTGCGATTGTCGGGCCGAAGGGCTCGTCGGTGAAAACGTATCCGGATGACCTCAAGGGCAAGATCATCGGTGTGCAGAACTCGACGGTGAGCGCCAGTTACCTCAAGCAGTACTACGAAAAAATCGCTGACGTGAAGTATTACGACACCCAGGACTCGGCCAACGCCGACCTGATTGCCGGTCGCATCGACCTGATGATGGCGGACGGCACGGCGATGGCAGCCTTCGTGCAGACCCCGGATGCCCGCAACAGCAACCTGGAATACCTGGGCGCCGTGCCGTATGACCCGATTTTCGGCAAAGGCGTAGGCGCCGGCCTGCGCAAGGATGACGCCGAACTCAAGGCCCGACTCGACAAAGCCATCACCTCTTTGCTGGCCAGCAAAGACTACGACAACCTGTCCCAGCATTACTTCGGCACCAGCGTGAAACCCGCGTTCTGACGGCCACGCGCAAAACAACTCCATGGAATGAAATTTTCCTGAGGAAACACCCATCCCCGTAGGAGCGAGGCTTGCCCGCGAAGGGGCCCTTGAAGCCGCCAAAAGCTTCGCGGGCAAGCCTCGCTCCTACAAGAGGGCGGTGGTGCATCCAGGCCACCGATTGGAGACTGAAATGCCAGCCATGTTCGAATTGATCAACTTCAGCGAAACAGGATGGGGCAGTGCGCTGTTGAAGGGTCTTTGGATGACCCTGCAAATCTCGGCCGGGGCTTTTGTGGTCGGGCTGTTCATCGGTCTGGTGGTGGCCTGCCTGAAGCTCGGCGCGCCAAAGCCGATTGCGGCGCTGATGCGTGGTTACACGACCTTGTTCCGGGCGATTCCGGAGTTGCTGTTGATCCTGCTGCTGTACTACGTCGGCTCAATGCTCCTCAATTCGCTGATGACCCAGATGGGCTACGGCGTCGTCAATGTCAGCGGTCCGTTGGCCGCCATCGTGGTGCTGGGGCTGGTGCAGGGCGCGTACGCCTCGGAGATTTTCCGCGCGGCGATCCAGGCGATCCCCTTCGGCCAGATTGAAGCGGCGAAGGCCTTCGGGCTGAGCGGTTTCGGTCTGTTCCGACGCGTCACGCTGCCGATCATGGCGCCGTATGCGATGGCCGGCATGGCTAACCTTTGGATCAACCTGATCAAGGACAGCGCCTTGATCAGTGTGGTCGGCACCAACGAGTTGTTGTACACCGCCAAGCAAGGGGCGGGTTCGACGCGTCATTACTTGTTGTTCTACCTCACGGCCGCGGCGTTGTATTACGCGGTGACGTTGGTGTCCAACTACGTGTCTGGACGGCTCGAGCGGCGTATTCGTCGTTGGATGCCTTTGGCTGAGTGAATGAAATGATTCCAGCGTGGATAGTTGAATATGCGGCGCTGTTGGGCCGGGGACTGCAAACGACCATCACCATCCTGTTAATTTCAAGTGTGCTCGGTTTTGCGCTGGCGGTGCTGGTGGCGCTGGCGCGGATCTCGAAAAACAAGGGGATCGCCAAGGCCAGCCAGTTCTACACCAGCGTGTTGCGCGGTACGCCGTTGCTGATCCAGATCTACATCTTCTACTACGGACTCGGCAGCGTGTTTGCGCAGTTCCCGCTGATACGCGGCAGTTTTCTCTGGCCGTATTTGCGCGACGGTTACTGGTACATCGTGTTCGCCCTGGTGTTGTCGGTGGGCGCGTATGTCGGCGAAGTGATTCGCGGCGGGCTGCTGGCGGTGCCAAAAGGCGAGATGGAAGCGGCCTCGGCGTTTGGCATGACACCGCGCCAATCGCTGCTGCGGGTGCGATTGCCTCGGGCGCTGCGGTTGCTGTTGCCGACACTGGCCGGGGAAACCGTGATGTTGCTGAAATCCACGGCGCTGGCCTCGACGATTGCGATTGTCGATCTGCTGGGTGCCGCGAACGTGGTGCGGGCGCAGACCTTGCAGGTTTATGAACCGTTGTTGCTGGTGGCCGGGGTCTACGTCTGCCTGACGTTCCTGATCGAGGCGCTGTTTGCCTTTGCCGAACGGCGCGGGACGCCTGTGCGCAGGTCGGTGTAATGAGCACCTCACAGGTCGTCGACCGTTCGCTGCAGGGCATCGGCCTGTGCACCTTGGGGTACATGTTTCTGACGTTGCAGGACGCGGTCATCAAGTGGCTGGTGACCGATTATTCGGTGGTCACCATCCTGTTCTGGCGCAGCCTGGTGGTGGTCGTCGCGTGCCTGTTGGCCGGGCGCCTGCGCCTGGTCCAGCGGGCCTGGCGTTCGCCGAGCCGGCGCTTGCTGGTGGTGCGCGGTTTGTTGTCGATCGTGGCCTGGCTGCTGTATTACACGGCCGCCCGGGACCTGTCGCTGGCGGAAATGACCACCCTGTATTTTTCCGCGCCGATCATGGTCACGGTGCTGGCGGCGGTGATTCTCAAGGAGCGGGCCAGCGGCTGGCAGTGGTTTTCCCTGATCCTGGGGTTTGTCGGGGTGATCATCGCTTGTCGTCCAAGCAACATCGCCGATCCGTGGCCCATCGTGCTGACGCTGCTGGCGGCGATGTGCTGGGCGTTCACTTACATCCAGTTGCGTCAGGTGGATGACCAGACGTCAGTGCTGGAGCAGATGCTGATCACCAACGTGGTGTTCGTGCTGTGCATGACCGTCGCGCTGCCCTGGACGTTCACCCCGGCGCCGACGCCGGCGTGGCTGGGCATGCTGGTTGCCGGTCTGGTGGGTGGTATCGGTCAGTTCCTGCTGTTTGCCAGTTTTCAACGGGCCACTGCCACCTTGCTCGCGCCGTTCGAGTACACCGGGTTGATCTGGGCGTTCCTGCTGTCGAGTCTGATCTGGGGCACATTGATGGATGTGTCGCTGATGATCGGTGCCGGCCTGATCGCGGTCAGCGGCACCCTGGCGATGATCTTCGGGCGCCACCCCTCACAGGATGTCGTCGGTGCTGAATGCTCCGTGACGCAGCCCCTTTATCCAGCAGCGACAGATGTGGAGGCCGTTGGCGGGGCTGAAGGTTTCGGGGTTGAGGCACCACTCGATCCAGAGTCCGTCGAGCATCGCCGATAAACCGATGGCGGCCAGGCGTGTGTCGTGGATCACGAAACCTTCGCTGGCGGCCATGTCATCGAGCAACTGGCGCAGCAGATCGAGGTAGGCGCGGTAGCTTTTTTCGTGGGACTGGCTGACGTGTTCGGAGTGCCGAATCAGGCTCCAGAACACCACCCAGACGCCAAGCAATTGCGGGTCCATGACCCTTGGCGAAAAAGAACCGACGAGAAATGCGTCCATTTTTTGCGCCGGGGTGGCGGCCTGCTGGATTTCCAGGCGCAGGGCGGTGGTCAGTTCGCTGGCGATCTTCTGGTACGTGTCGGCAATCAACGCATCGATGCTGCCGAAATGGTGATTGAGCAGGCCGACGGACACCCCGGCTTCGGTGGCTATACGGCGCACGGAAATGCCCGCATGGCCGTCGCGGACCAGGCAACGCAACGTGGCGGCCACCAGCATCTCGCGACGCTCATCGGGCTCCGCGCGACGGTTTTTTGGAGAGGGGGTTGTCACACGGGAATCCTTGGGTGCAGTGCCAGGTTGGCGAGCTTAGTTGAACATGCGTTCAATCTCCAGCGTCGGCCGCAGTGATGCGTCGGTTTTTAACGTTCATGACGGGGGAGGACAAGCAGATGGCGCAGGATATTTCGTTCAGTGTTCGCAACAACAATGGCGATCCGGTGCAGGTCGGCGCGTGGCGTTTCGGGGGCGACGGCAGCGGGCCGAAGGTGCATTTGCAGGCGGGGGTGCACGCTGATGAAATCGCCGGGATGCTGGTGTTGCATCTGTTGATGCAACGGCTTCTAGTCGTCGAGGCCGAGGGCCGGCTCAAGGGCAGTGTGACGGTGGTGCCGCAGGCCAATCCCCTGGGTATCGGGCAGTTTCGCCAGGGGCGGATTCTCGGTCGCTTTCACGATGCGACCGGGCATAACTTCAACCGCGCGTTCGACCAGTCAGCCGCGATGGAGCAACCTTCGACCAACGTCCAGGAATGGCAGAAAAGCCTGGTGCAACTGGCGTCCACGGCGCAGGTGATGCTCGACCTGCACACCGATGACGAAGCCTTGCCCTACCTCTACGTGCACCGCAGTTTCTGGCCCCGTGCCCGCGAATTGGCGGCGGCGATGAAGATGGACGTGGCGATCATCTGGGATGACGGCGGCGACGGCTCCTTCGAAGAAACCATCATCGCACCGTGGCTGCGTGATGGCGTCACCGCGCAACGCATGGCCGCGACCCTGGAGCTGCGTGGGCAGGGCGATGTCAGCGATCGGTTGGCCGAGCAGGACGCCGCGGGACTGTACGCCTGGCTGTGCAGTTGCGGGGTCATCGACGAGGCGTTGTCACCCGGTGACTGGCCCGTCGAAGTGATGGAAATGGGCCAGATGGAAACCATCCTCGCGCCGCAACCCGGGGTGTTGATCTTTGAAAAGGAACTCGGTGACTTCGTCGAGGAAGGGCAGCGCTTTGCGCGGATTCTGCGACGGCCCGGTGATCCGTCTTCCGAAGTGGTGCTGGTGGCCGAGCAGGCGGGGCGGATGGTCACACGCTATCGGGACCGGCTCGTGTCGCAGGGCATGGTGGTGGCGAAATTCACCGGGAGCCGGATTTCGCGCAACTGGAGTGGCGGGTTGCTGGACCCGAACTAGGCGCAGAGCATTCGTTCAGCCTGTTGGCCACCTCCGCTGAAGATAAGCGGGGTGGCCTTCACGCTAGTTCCCATCCGCCACTTTGCGTTCTATCTCATCTATCTTTCGTTGGAGCGCCTCGGCTTCATCCTCTTCGGGATGCGTTTCTGAATCGAGCTCTTCGGCGTCCTTGTCTTTCCGATCCCGTTCGATGTCACTGTCATCGCTGTTCATCGCGTGTACCTCCGTTGATCTACACATTGGATGCAGGGGCGCAGAGGGAGTTCGAGATTTTTGCCGGGGTTCAAGCGCACATGCAATCCCGGCTTCGGCCTGTAAACTGTCCGCGCTCAAGGCATCGACCGCCTCGTTATTCCTTCAAGAAAGAGATCCTCCATGGCAAACCAAGACATCACGTTCACCCCTGATCCCGACGCGGATTCCATCTCCTCCGACGTCGCCGGTTTCGGCGGCATGCTGGTCTCCACCCAAATCCCCACCCGCGCCGATGGCAGCCTGGAACTGGGCGATATCACCCTGCAGAGCGAGTGCACGCTGCAGGCGCTGAAGGTCGCGCTGGAGCGTGCCGGCAGTTCCATGGACCGGGTGCTGCACCTGACCATCTACCTCACCGACATGGCCGACCGCGCCGCGTTCAACGAGGTTTATAAACGCTTCTTCGCCAAACCGTGGCCGGTTCGTGCCGCCGTTGGTGTGGCCGCCTTGGCGGTCGAAGGCATGCGAGTGGAAGTCACCGCGATGGCCGCCAAAGCCTGACGGTGCGGGTCAGGTGTGATGAAAATCCGCCTGACCCAGTTTCAAAAACAACGACCTTGCATGCCTCCTCGCGATGCCCCTTATCCCTCTACGAATTTAGTTTCGCCTCCCACAGAAAAGCAGATCATCACTCCGTTGGAACTCCCCATCACCCCCTTCGTCATCTGCAGTGAGGGAGGCTGCACTCACTGCGAACTCCCGGAACGCTTGATTACAGACAGAAGGCGAGGGATGACATGAATACTTCAGACAGCACCACCGGGAGTCAGCCAGACAAACCCGATTCCCCAGGGCCGGAGCCAGGCTTTGAACACTTGAAGGAGGACGTGACGGAGGCACTTGAGGGTGCACGACAACAGGCGGACGCTCAGTTCGGGCAATACCGCGACACCGCCGCCGATCAGATCGAGGCTTTGGCCAAGGGCGCGAAATCGGTTGTCTCCGAACTCGAAAGCAAGGACACCCTCGGCATGTCCGACTACCTGGCCGACATGGCGGAATCCATGAGTGGCCTGGCCGGAAACTTGCGCGGCAAAAGTGCCGAACAGCTGCTGCATGACGGGGCCGAGCTGGCCCGCAGCAATCCAGGGCTGTTCATTGCCGGCAGCATCGCGCTGGGCTTCGGCCTGTCGCGATTCCTGAAGGCCGGCAGCTCCCCGGCGGCCACCTTCACCGATGCCAACAACCCGGCAGCCGGCCACTCGATGCCTCCGCCAGGCGGTTTTGGTGCGCAACGCCCCTATGAAACCTCCGTCGCGTCACGCACTGACAACACGCCGGCCCCACCGAGCGAGCAAGACCACCCTTCGAACTTCGCGACGACCTCCACACCGGGTTCGACAAACGTCAATGGAGCACTGTGATGAACAGAGAAGATCCAGATTTTCCAGGCTCGAGACCGGTGCACGCGCCGGACCATGACGCTTCGGTCGTCGGTCTGTTACGTCAGTTATCCCGTGAAGTGCCCGCGCTGTTCACCAAGGAACTGGCGCTGGCCAAAGCCGAACTTCAAGCCAGTCTCACAACACTCAAAGCCGGCATCGCCGGGGTTGCGGGAGGGGCGATTGTCCTGTTAGCGGGGTTCATCATTCTGTTGATGTCCGCAGTCTATGGCCTCAGCACCGTGATGGCGCCGTGGCTGGCGGCGCTGATTGTCGGTGTGGTGGTGATGATCGTCGGGTTTGCCATGCTGCAGTCCGGGAAAAAACAATTCGAGCCGTCCCACTTCAAGCCTGATCGCACGCTGGATGCCTTGAACAAAGACCAGGAAGCGCTGCGGAGGAAAGTCTCATGAACAGTGAATTCGACATCGAAGCGGCAAAAAGCCCTGAAGCCATCGAGCGTGAAATCGATGCTCAGCGGGCGAGTATCGGCAACATCGTCGATGCGCTGGAAAGCAAGTTCACCCCTGGGCAGATGTTCGATCAGGCGCTGACGATGATGCAAAGCAACGGCACGACATTCCTGACTAACCTGGGCACCAGCGTTCGCAACAATCCGGTTCCCGCCGTCCTGACATCCGTCGGTTTGCTGTGGTTGATGATGAGTCAGAATCGCCCGCCGTCACCCCGTCCAGGCTATCGCGTGGGTCCGGATCAAAACAAAGTCGGCGAGTGGGCCGACGGTCTGGCTGATGGCATCGACAGTGCCCGTGACCATTTGCACCAGACGACTGACACGCTCAAGGACGGTTATCAGACCATCAAGGGCAAGGCCGCTCACATGGGCGACAACCTGGGTGCTGCTACCGACACCATCAGTCATGCCGTGCATGATGCCAGTGACCGATTGGTCCGCAGTTCGCAGGTGCTGGGGACTCAATTCAGTCAGTTGTTGAAGGAGCAACCCCTGATGGTCGCCGCCGCGGGCATCGCGTTAGGTGCCATGCTGGGTGCGGCATTGCCTTCGACAGCGACCGAGCAACGCTACATGGGCAAAACCAGCGCCGGCCTGGCCGATAAGGTAAAGCAACAGGCGAGGGAGGGGTTCGAGGCTGTGCGCGACACCGTGACCAAAACCACCGATCACTCGGACGTAGAAACGAAACCGCAAGGGGAATACCACGCGGCCTCCGATACACCAGCCGATCTGTCACGAGGTTTGGGCACCTCGCAATCCGGCGCTTCATAAAGGGCTGCAAAAAACAGCGGGAGGCCTGACACAGACCTCCCGTTTTTTTCCGCTTCTCAAGCACCGTCGAACGATGAAAAACAGGTTTGACAGCGGTGGAGATCTGGCGGCCGATAAAAGTTTGAATCGATTGATTGATCGCCGACGACTGGTGACAAAAACATGCCAAAACCCGCCGCCAATGCCGCCTGTCGCGAGCGGCCAATCTTTTTAAAATTTTCTCAGGCGCGGCACCTTCAGATAACTGTGGGCGGCGCATTTGGTCATTTGCCGGATGGATATCGACGCCCCTTCAGGCCTGAGGAGATTCGTCATGTTTCTACATAACAAACGACTTCAATACACCGTGCGTGTCGCCCAACCCAACCCGGGATTGGCGAACCTTTTGCTCGAACAATTCGGCGGCGCCCAAGGCGAACTGGCGGCGGCGTCCCGCTACTTCACCCAGGCTTTGGCCGAGGATGATCCGGGAAGAAAGGATCTGCTGATGGACATTGCCACCGAAGAGCTCAGTCACCTGGAGGTCGTCGGATCGATCATCGTGATGCTCAACAAGGGCGCCAAGGGTCAACTGGCAGAAGGGGTGGACGAAGAAGGCGAGCTGTACCGCGCGATCAATGGAGCGGGCAATGACTCGCACATTACCAGCCTGCTGTACGGCGCCGGGGCACCGCTGACCAATTCGGCCGGAGTGCCGTGGTCGGCCGCGTATGTCGACACCATCGGTGAGCCGACCGCTGACTTCCGCTCCAACATCGCCGCCGAGGCTCGCGCCAAAATCGTCTACGAGCGCTTGATGAACATCACGGATGATCCCGGGGTGAAAGAGGCGCTGGGGTTTCTGATGACGCGCGAGATCGCCCATCAACTCTCCTTTGAAAAAGCCCTGCACGCGATCCAGCCGAACTTTCCGCAGGGCAAGCTTCCCGGCATGCCGGAATTCACCAACGTCTATTTCAACTTGTCCCAGGGCGAAGGCAGCACTCGCGGGCCATGGAACCAGGGCGAGGACTGGAACTACGTGGACGATCCACAGTCGGCAGTCGATGGCGGGGACGGCACGGCAAGCGTCCAGCTCAGCGCCGAAGACGAGGAGCTGTTGCTGGCCATGAAAGTCCGCACGATGTCTGACCCTGAAAGCGATCCGATCACGGGTGCTGACTTGGGGGCGGGCCTCTAAGGAAAACCCGATGCGTGACGAGGGTCACCGCACGCCACCCGGCGTGCGGTTTTTTGTGGTGCTGGAGAGTTGAGGCGAACCCCATGAATTCCAATCCAGACGCTTTTTCCGCAGAGGCTACACAGGACTTTTATCGGCTGTTCAATACCACTGCAATGGCGTTCGAACGAGACGCTTTGCGGATATCAAAACAGATCCGGATGGCTGCGCCTGAAGCGACCCGTAAGCGCTCCAACGGAAAACAGGTGTCCTGATGTCGGACCATTCTTCGCCTGCAAGAGGCCCCTGGCGCGCCTGGTTTGCCCCAGGAAAAAGCGGCAGTTGGCTGAGCATTCTGTTCTGGTCAACTCTGGTGGGTGTCACCGCTCTGCTGCTGGTCAGCGGCTACAGCGCCTTGACCGGGGCGGACCGAGTCAACTTGCGGTATGCATTCCTGGGCGGCGTCTCGGGTTTCGGCGCGACCGCACTTGGCGCCGTTTTGGCCGTGGTCTTGCGTGACATTGCCGCACGGACTCAGGACATCATGCTGGGTTTCGCCGCGGGCATGATGCTCGCGGCCAGCTCGTTCTCTCTCATTCTTCCTGGTATCGCGGCGGCGCAGGCCATTTGCGGCAATAAGCTGCTGGCGGCGTGTGTCGTGGTCCTTGGGTTGGGTTTGGGCGTGGCTCTGATGATCGGGCTGGATCGCTTTGTCCCACATGAGCATCAGAAGATTGGTCGCAAGGGCCCGCACGCACAGCGCATCAATCGAGTCTGGCTGTTCGTGTTGGCTATCACGCTACATAACTTGCCGGAAGGCATGGCCATCGGCGTCAGTTTTGCCAACGGGGACATGAAGGTGGGTCTGCCATTGACCACCGCGATTGCCATCCAGGACATCCCCGAAGGACTGGCCATTGCACTGGCGCTGCGAGTGACGGGTGTGTCGACGTTGCGGGCGGCGCTGATTGCGGTCGGCTCAGGGCTGATGGAGCCATTGGGCGCTGTCGTGGGACTGGGCATTTCCACCGGCTTCGCGCTGGGTTACCCGGTTGCCCTGGGCCTGGCGGCGGGCGCGATGATTTTCGTCGTCTCCCACGAGGTGATTCCCGAGACTCACCGCAATGGCCACGAAACCCCGGCGACGCTGGGCCTGATGCTAGGGTTCGGGCTCATGATGTTTCTCGATACGGCGTTAGGCTAGGCTTGATTCAAGGGCAAGGTGAGGGGTGAGGCGATGGACAGGCACCTGAAGTTTGGCATTGAAGAGGAATACTTCATTACGGACCTGGCCACCCGGCGTATGGCCGAGAATCCTCCCGACGCATCGATTGAAGCGTGTCAGGGGGTGCTCGGCGATTGTTTCGCCCATGAAATGTTCAAGGGGCAGATCGAAGTCGCGTCCCCCATCTTCACCAGCGTCGCGCAAGCAGCGCAGTACCTGTTTTCTGCGCGCTCAAGGTTGCGGGGGACGCTCGAACGTCACGGTCTGGGACTGCTCAGTGCCGGCAGCCACCCATTGAGCGATTGGCGTTTGCAGCACGCCACCGACCATCCTCATTTTGTTCAACTGTTTGAAGACTACCAGCGCGTGGCAAGGCGCAGCGTGCTGTCCGGCCTGCACGTGCATGTTGAAGTGCCAGGGCACGTGGACCGTATTCAAGTGATGAACGAAGTCCTGCCGTGGTTGCCGCTGTTGTTGGCACTGAGCACATCGTCACCTTTTTGGGACGGCGCCGACAGCGGCTTCATGAGCTACCGTCAAACGGCGTGTGATGAATGGCCGCGGATGGGCATTCCTGAATTCTTCGAAGATCAAAGCGCCTATGAAGCCTACGTCGCCATGCTGATCCGCACGGGCACGATCAAGCAGGCGGGCGATTGCTGGTGGGGCTTACGACCTGCCGCGAAATACCCAACGCTGGAGATGCGCATGACGGATGCCTGTCCGCGCCTGGATGACGTCTTGTGCATCGCCTCTTTGTTTCGCTTGCTGGTGGCCCATGCCATTGACCAACCTCGCCCGGGATTGAGCTATTCGCAAGTGTCGCAATGGATCCTCAAGGAAAATCGCTGGCGGGCGAAACGGTCCGGCATCCACGCAGCCTTCATCGTTGAAGGCTACGATCGACCGTTCTCTGCGGCGCAATGGCTGTTCAGGGCGCAACAGATTCTTGGAGACACGGCGCAGAAGATGGGCGTGGAGGATGTGTTCGCCCAGGCCCGCCGGATTCTCCGGGACGGCACCAGTGCAGACCGGCAGCGGAGAGTGTATGGGCGAGCCTTGCGTGGGGGAGGGGATGTTGACGCCGCGCTGTCGCAAGTGGTGGATCAGCTGCTGATGGAAACGTTGCAGGCGCCATGCATCAGTGAAACGGCGCTCACCTAAGACCGAAGATAATCTCCAGCCGAACAAGCCCCCTGTGGCGAGTAATGCTGTTCACTTAAACGCAACGTCGTATCTGTGGCGAGGGAGCTTGCTCCCGTTGGACTGCGCAGCAGGCCCTTTTTGGGGGCGCTTCGCGACCCAGCGGGAGCAAGCTCCCTCGCCACAGGGTTCTTGTTCGACTGGAGATTGTCTTGGATCAGTGAAGGTTTGAGTTTTGGAGTCCGGGTGAATTGATGACAAGGCGGGATTGGAGCCTGCACTGGCCCAATCCCGCGCGCTGCTATTTCAGCCCTGCAACGGCGGTGTCCGAGGCGGGATCATTCGTTTGCTGCCGGCCGACTCAAACGCCGAAGCAAAGCGCAGCAGCGCTGAGTCGTCATAGGCACGACCGGCAAAGGTCAGCCCGACCGGCATGCCGATGTCCGGCATGACGCCCATCGGCACCGTGACCGTCGGCACACCGAGGTGGCGGATGGCGAGGTTGCCGTTGGCGACCCACACACCGTTACTCCACGCGATGTCCGCCGACTGCGGATCGACATCGGCATTTGCCGGCCCGACGTCGGCCACTGTCGGGAATAGCACCGCATCGAGCTTCAGCCGGTCCATCCAGTCTTCAAGGTCGATTCGACGTGTTTCTTCAAGCCCGCGCAGGCCGTCCGGCAGCGTGGTGATCTGATCCCACGGCGTGATGCCACGCTCGGCCATCTTCACGTATTCGTCCATGCCGGCGGCAAGGTCGTCTTCGCGATTGGGCAGGGTGCCTGGGTCATGCGGGAAGATCAGCGGCCCGTCGACATCGGCCAGGCGATTCAGTTTCGGATCACCGTTGGCCCGCAGAAAATCATCGAACGCCCAGGCCGACAGGTCCCACAACTCATGGTGCAGGAACTCCTTGGACACCAGGCCGCGGGTGAACACGGTCGGTGCGCCCGGACGATCGCCTTCGCAATTCGATACCAGCGGGAAGTCGACTTCGACCACCTCGGCACCAGCGGCTTCGAGTGCCCGCCGGGCGTCTTCCCAAAGATCGATCACGCTAGGGCGGGTATTGATTTTCTGCCCCGTCGGGCCACCGATGCCCGGCGCCTCGCTGGTGCCCGCGTCAGGGTCCGCGTTGATGTACATGCGCGGCACGCCGAAGCGTTTTCCAGCGAGCGCATCGGTGGTCGCGGCCAGCCCGGCGTAGGACGCGGGGCGCACCAACGCGACGCTCGGTATCGGCACCCAGGGTTGCATTCGCCACAGATCGCCGCGTGTATCCGGGTCTTGCGCCACCACCACGTCGAGCACCTCAAGCAGGTCGGCCATGGTTCGCGCGTAGGGCACAACCACGTCCATCGTCGGCGTCAGCGGCCAATTGCCGCGCACCGAAATCACCCCGCGCGAAGGGGTATAGGCGCACAAGCCATTGTTCGAGGCCGGACCGCGTCCGCTCGACCAGGTTTCTTCGGCAAGGCCGAAGGCCGCGAAACTGGCGGCGGTGGCCGTCCCGGCGCCGTTCGATGAGCCCGATGCAAAAGGCGCCGTCAGGTAGTCAGCGTTGTACGGGCTCTCGGCCCGGCCATAGACCCCGCGCTGCATGCCGCCATTGGCCATCGGCGGCATGTTGGTCTTGCCCAGGCAGATGGCCCCGGCGGCGCGCAGCCGTTCGATGGTGAAGGCATCGCGATAGGCAATCAGGTTTTTGAAGGCCGGACTGCCAGAGGCCGCGGTGAGGCCTTTCACCAGATAACTGTCCTTGGCCGTGTAGGGAATGCCATCCAGCGGGCCGAGCGTTTCGCCCTTGGCCCGACGGGCATCGGACGCTTGCGCTTCGTTGAGCGCCTCGGGGTTGCGAACCACCACCGCGTTGAGCGCGGTTGGCGTGTCGGGGCCGTCGTAGGCGTCGATCCTGGCAAGGTAGGCCTGGACCAGTTCAACTGCCGTGGTCTGGCCAGACTCCAGCGCCGCTCGCAATCGGGCAATGGACACTTCGGTGACTTCGATCATGCTGTTACCACTGACGGCTGATGGGGAAGGAGGTGGCGGTTGGCCTCTTGCCAGGTCTTGGGCTCAGGGGTATCACTTGTCTGAAAATGGGTGTTCATATCGATTTCTCGTTTCACGGCAATACACGACAGGGTCTGGACTTGAAACCTGGGCTGCCTATTTAGCACCAAGGAAGGCACGGAGGGAAACGGTGCAGCGGATTGTGCCGGTTACGACACCTTCTGTTCCATCCCGTCGTGTTTGATTCAGAGGAGATGCAACATGGACCGATTCACCGGTGGCTGCGTGTGCGGCAATGTTCGAATCGAGGCATCAGGACGGCCCTACCGGGTCGGCCTCTGCCACTGTCTCGATTGCCGCAAGCATCATGGGGCCCTTTTCAATGCCAGCGCGATCTTCCCTCAGGAGGCGGTGACGATCGAGGGCGAAACACGCGACTACGCCGGGCGGCATTTTTGTCCGCGCTGTGGATCGTCCGTTTTCGCAAGCACCGCCGATGAAATCGAAGTGAACCTGGGGTCTCTCGATGCCCCTGATCAACTGACGCCAACCTACGAAAGCTGGATTGTGCGTCGCGAGTCCTGGTTGCCGGCGTTTGCGCTCATCAGGCACTACGAACACGACCGTGAGGGTACGGGGCGTTTGGAGGAGTAGGGCGTTCTGCGAAAGCAGTCAAGCCTTGACCCAGCGTTGACGGCTCCAGCTGCTCAATGAATCGACGGCGATCACCAGTAGCAACATGGCCAGGATTACCGTGCTGGCTTGAGCTTCCTGGAACAGGCTGAGGCTGACATACAGCATTTGCCCCAAACCACCGGCGCCGACGAATCCGAGCACACTGGCCATGCGAATGTTGTTTTCCCAGCGGTACAGGATGTAGGCGAGAAGCTGCGGCAACAGGTTGGGCAGGGTGCCGTAACAGAACGCCGAGATGGCATTGCCGCCCTGCAGGCGGATGGCATCGGCCGGTTCGGGCGGGGTGTTTTCCAGTGCTTCGGCAAACAGCCGGCCGAGTACGCCGGTGGTGTGCAGGGCCAAGGCGAGGGTGCCTGCATTGGGGCCGAGTCCGGCGGCAAGCACCATCAGCGCCGCCCATACCAGTTCCGGAACCGCGCGCAAGGCATTGAGGACCAGGCGCGATGCACTCTGCAACGGCCAGCCGAAACGCCCGGCCGCGGGCAATGCCAACAGCAGCCCGAAGACCGCCGCGAGCAGGGTGCCCAAGACGGACATGGCAATGGTTTCCAGCGCGCCGTGACCGATGGCTTGCAGATGACCCGCGCTCAGGTCCGGGCTCAGGAAACGCTGCACATAGGCAGCCATCTGCTTCAGGTTGCCGGCGCTGCCGAGTTCGCCGAGGTCGATGCTCAGGTAGATGAACGAGGCGACTGCCGCAGCGCCAATGCCCAGGAGCAGCACCAGATTGATCAGGCGATTCATGTCAGCCTCCAGCGCAGCAGGCGGCTGAGTTGATCGGCGAGCAGCACCAGGACGAGGAACGTCAGTAACAAACTGGCCACTTCACCCCCGGCGAACATGCGTAGCGACAGATCCATTTGCTGACCCAGACCGCCGGCACCGACAAAGCCCATCACCACCGAGGCGCGGATCGCGCACTCCCAGCGGTACACCGTGTACGACAGCAGCTCCGCCGCGACATTGGGCAAAATCCCGTAGCAAAACGCTGCCAGTCGACCGCTGCCTGAACGCAGTAATGCATGGGCTGGTCGCTGGTCGACCGACTCGAAAATTTCTGCGTAGACCTTGCCCAACATGCCGCTGTAGGTAATCGCAATAGCCAATACCCCGGCGGTCGGGCCGAGGCCGACGGCGCGCACGAACAGCAGGGCCCAGACGATTTCCGGCACGCTGCGCAGGAAGATCAACAAACCGCGTACCGGCCAACGCAGCAGTTGGCCGCCGAAGCTTGGGTGACCGGCACGGGATGCGGCCGACAGCGACAGGGCGCGACTGGCCAGCAGGCTGGCAGGGACGGCCAATAGCAACGCCAGGGCCATACCGGCCGTGGCGATGGCCAGTGTCTGCAGAGTGGCTTGCAACAGCAGTTCGATGAACTCGGCGTCATGGGCCGGAGGCCAGAAGGCGGAAACAAACCGGCCCATCTCGCTCTGACTGTCACTCGCCACTAAAACGCCGAGGTCCAATTCGCTGAAGTGGATGCCCGGCCACAACAGGGCGAGCGCCAGCAGGGTGAGGAGCAAACGGGGCAGGGCGGCGGGATCGCGCGAGGCAGACGTCAGCATCGGGGAATCTGCACACTCAAGGACACTGGAGGCACCGGTAAGGTGTGCAATTGCTCATTGGCGTAGAGCGTGTCGAGCAGCTCGCGGTCGACGTCGCCGGCGGCAAGGTCGAACAGGATCTTCCCGTCACGCAGGCCGATGATCCGCGAAAAGTGCGCCAGGGCCAGCTCCACCGCATGCAGGCTGGCGATCAGGGTGACGTTGTGCTCCCGGGCATGGCGGCAGAGCACCGAAAGCGTGTGTTCGGCCAGCACCGGGTCCATTGCCGAAACCGGCTCATCGGCCAGCAGCACCTCGGGCGCTTGATACAACACGCGGGCAATGCCCACGCGCTGTAGCTGGCCGCCGGACAGTTGCTGGCAGTGTGCGAACAGTTTATCGCCCAGGTCCAGCCTGGCCAGCGCCGCGCGGGCGCCCGGAATATCCAGAGGATGCATCAGGTTCAGCAGGCTCTTGCCCAGGCCCCATTGACCCAACTTTCCGGCCAGCACCGCGGTGACCACACGCTGGCGCGGTGGCAGGGGCGGCGATTGATGGATCAGACCGATGCGTGCGCGCAAACGCTGGCGCTGCCGGGCAGACAGCTGCCACGCTCGCTCGCCGAGCACCTGCAACTCGCCGTTGTCCGGTCGCAACGCGGTGGCCAGCAAGTTGAGCAGGCTCGACTTGCCAGCGCCGGACGGGCCGATGACGGCAACCTGCTCGCCTGCACCGATGTGCAGGTTCACCTCTCGCAATGCCTTGACGCCGTTGGCATGGGTCAGGCTGGCCTGGGTCAGACGCAAGGTCATTTCAGCAGGTCGGCAGCGCGTGCGGCTTCCTCGATGCCTTTGTAATTGTCAGGGCTGGTTTCGATGAACCGGCTGGCCGCCTGCAAATCGAGAATTTCCTTGTCCTTCGGGTTCGCCGGATCGAGTGCCAGGAAGGCCGCCTTGATCTTCGCCGCCAGCGCCGGGTCGAGGGTCCCGCGCACTGTCCAGTTGTAGTCGAAGTAGGCCGGGGTGGTCGCAAACACTTTGACTTTGGCGGTGTCGACCTTGCCGGCAGCGACCAGTTTTTCCCACACGCTGGCGTTCAGCACCCCGGCGTCCACCTTGCCGGCCTGGACCCAGGCGACGGTGGCGTCATGGGCGCCCGAGTAGCCGACGCGGCTGAAGTAGGTTTCTGGCTTGATGCCATCCTTGAGCATGAAATAGCGCGGCATGAGACTGCCCGACGTGGAGGACACCGAGCCGAACGCGAAGGTCTTGCCTTTCAGGTCGGCGAGGGATTTGACGTTCGGGTCGGCGGTGATGAATTTGCTGGTGAACTGGGCATCCTGTTCGCGCTGCACCAGCGGAATGGCATTACCGGTTTTCAGGCGTGCCTGCACAAACGTAAAGCCGCCCAGCCAGGCCAGGTCGATGCGGTCGGTGGCCAGCGCTTCGACCACGGCCGGATAGTCGCTCACCGGCACGAACTCGACCTTCATGCCCAGCTTTTGCTCCAGATAAACGCCCAGCGGCTTGAACTTGCGCAGCAGTTCAGTCGGGGCTTCATCGGGAATCGCGCTGACTTTCAAGGTGTCGGCGGCCTGCGCCAACAGGCTGCCAAATGTCAGGGTAAGGCCGACGGCCAATGCCAGGGTACGCTTGAGCATGGAAGCTCTCCGGTGAATGAACTGAAAAATGATCGATGCGCCTGACGCAAGCTGAACTTGCTTGGCGCTTTGTGAGGGTAGACGAAGCGGGGGCATATTAACCGGTTTTGACCTAGTCAATATGTGTCGTGATGGACTGCACAACCATTGCTCGAACTGAACCTTGACTACGCCGTTGGCATTTAACCGGCATTTTAATCTCTCACATTGTTTTCTGACGCAAACAGGCCTGCGTGTACGCTTTTGGGCGAGCGCTACGCGTCGCTGTTTTTTGAGTGCTTTAAACATGTTTGGGCGCGCGCGTTTAAAGACACTCGGCGTTACGTCCTAACGGCTACAACGCCTTGCGTCGTTGCCTACGCGTGCGCCAGAATCCGCCGGCTTGTGCGGCTTTTGGGGGGGCTATATCGTTTCCCTGTCACTGAAAAACAGTGATCGGGTTTGGTAGCCCGCTTGTGACAGTCGCATGGCGACACCTTAGGCAGTCCCTTCTTTCGGACTCTGCTTTTATGGTGGGCATGCGTGGGGCTCCTTTGTGAGCGCCGGGTTTCCTGTCGCAACCGGTCTACCAACCCACGTATGGCCGCCACCCTCGTTTGGTAGCGAGAGTGATGGCTCCTTATATTTGTGACGGGAGCTTCATCTATGATCAAACCAACACCCAACCCACCGGACACCAATCCGGCATCCCCCTACGAATCCCTCGATTCCAGAAAACTCCACGAAGCCGCCGAACGCGCCCTCGACCACTACCTCAATCCGGGCGCCCACATCATGGCCAGCAACCACGAACCCGAACCCATGTTCCTCGCCAACCCGGCATACGACACCGAGTCCCTGCTGGCCAACGCCAGCGAATCACTGGGCTCGGCCACTACTATGCTCAGCAATTTTGCGGCGTTATTGGATAACTCACATCGCAAGACGCTGTTGGGGATTACCCAAGTGGTGATGTTGGGGGAGTTGGCGGTGAATCAGGCGTTGGATAAGGTTGAGGTGAAGGAGTAAGAGTGCACCCTCTGTGACGGTGGGTTAACCCGTCGTCACAGAGGGGAGGTGACTGCATCAGAATCAAAGGTCCGAACCGGAGGGCATTCGGTTATGAAAGATTTGCACGAAGTTGCCCAGCCTATTGCCCAGGTGTGTTCGTCCCTCTTCCTTCCCGTTCGAAGAACCGTTGCACTGGCGGGATGAGCGGGGGCGCATCGCCCCCTGACGCGAGGCCCCTGCAAAAAGTAACGACGAATTTGCCTCGACACATCCTGCGCTTTGGGTCGACTGCGGCATTTCGTGACTGACTGCAGTCGGCCAATAGCTGACCTTGCAGATCGGCTGCCAGAAAGCCACTTTTCCACTGCTATGCTAACAACGTCTGTTTCTACGCCAGAGACGAGCACATGGCAGCACAAGGCATTTTTTATTCATTGCACATCGTCAGAGGAACGCCCCGCGATGCGACACTTACTTAAGCATTCGAGACTTCGTTTTGGCTTTTTGCTGACTGTTATCTCAATGGGGCTAACTGCTTGTTCCAGTAACGACAATATCAATACACCTGCCAAAGCCATTGCTCGACCACCGATCGATGATAGCGAGACGTCTTCTGTACGTGTCACTACCAGTTGGATACAACACTCGCTTAGTCAAGCTGAATGCCTGAAGCACGCTCAATCAGCGCTTACAAAAGCGAGATATTTTGTTGATGCCGGAGACAGGTCCGTTTTTGGGTTTCGTCAAGGGATGACTTTTTCGATCCGCTGCGACTACGAAGGCGTTGCATTTTTAGCAGTGGCTTATCGCCACAGACCCAGTGTTGAAACGCAGGATCGGATCTTGAATGAAATAACCAGGTTATTTTAAGGACTGGTGACAGGCTGCAAACCGCCAAAAGCAGTCGGTCGGTCTAGTCTACGAAATCTTGGTTATTCAGAGCGTTCAAGGTTGTTCTAGTGAAGTCACATCGCAATTGTCATCCGGTTGGCCGAGTATTACCGCATAAACTCGGCGGTTACCCTTACCGGACACGACGTATCTGACGTTGTCGAAGAAGTGGGGCCGGGTGTGATGGCCTTGGCACCAGGAGACAAAGTCTGGTACACCCCGGCCAGGAAGTTATGCCGAGTACCACGCTGCTGCAGAAAGCATTATCGGGAAGAAGTCTCCCTCGCCGAGCCATCTTTAGGCGGCAAGCCTGAGCCTGGTCTGCGGAACGGCGGGGGGGCGTCCTCTCTAGCGATATAGCTTAGTTTCTCTTTTTGATTAGTTTGTTCAAGTAGTACTTGAGGCTTAAACGATCTTTGGGCCTTGGCTTGTAATGTGTTTTATTTCTTTGTGCGGGATCGGCCGCCATGGTTTGTGCGGTGTAATAATAAAGCGCTATAGACCTGCGCGTGATGTGCTCCGGAGTCGTTAAAGGCTCGGGGTGCCCATGATTACTGTCTTTGTCTGTGTTGAAAATGACACAGCGGTTATAAATTGGCAGGACTTTTTTAAGACAAGTCTTCATGTCGACATCCCAAAGTTCCAGGTTGCCGCCGTACTCCTCTTGCCAGTCTTCATTCAGATAAATTATGGCATTCAACCTGCGTTCAATATTAAGCTTTTTGTTGAGTCTGAAGTCCGAGTGAACACCTAGGAAGCCACCACTTTTCGTTTCATGTAGCCCGCCACCGATAAAGTAGGGGTCGGGTATCAAACCTTCGATGCCCGTGAGCTTTTCAAGAAACTGCAACATGGGGGCCGAGTTAAAGGCGTTGAAAACAGTCTTCAAATAGGGGGCGCATTCGTTGGGACTGATTTGTCGTTTGCGCTGACCTTTATAGCCGCGCTCGTAGAGCATTTCGTTGTTAGTTGGCTCGACTGGGAAGTGCGAACAGATACTCGCAATCAGGTCTTCCTGTAAAAAGTTATCGATGACTATATGTGGAAATGGCGTAGCCTGGATATAGCTACTGGCTAGCGAGTCACCCAAAGCGCTGGCGGCGCTCTGGTCGAAATCAAGCTCCGGGGAGAGGGTGATAGGTAGTGTTTGAGTGATGGGGGCCATTACCGCTCCAATAACTTAATATAAAAACCCAAGGATAATTTCAAGCCGTGTCGCACACACTACTCGCTGCGTGCCTTCAACGCTTAGCTTTGGCTGTTGTCTTTGTTAAGACGCTTGAGAATGTTGTTGTACATTTTGGTTCGTCTATGAGTCTTTTCATAGCCACCAGCCGCTGCGACAGTGCCGGACTGAATGTGATCTAGATAGCTGAAAATTTTACGCGGCGATAACATTTCAATGACATAGCCAAGCTCGGTCATGCGGTCTTGGAGGGTGTAGCCGGGCACACGATCATCCATCGAGAAACGCAAGCCGTGCTGTTTGATAAGTTTGCAGTTCCACAATGTACAGAAACTCTTCAAGTAGACTTCTCTGTACGGTTTTGGTTCTCTGGAACGTAATCCCAAGGAGATTTTCAGGCGTCTGAAATGGTGCTTTAACAATCGTGAGCTAAACCGCCAAAGGGTTCTCGTGGTCCCACGATTTAGTTGCTCTACACAACCGACGGCTACAATGTTGGGGTTTTTCATGCATTTATTTAGCATCATTGGAAAAACATTTTTATCGAAAATAAATGTATCGGTGTGCATCAGGAGTAAATAATCAGACTCAATCCGCTCCAAAACCATGTCAAGTGCTTTGCCATGGGCGATATGGCCCTGCTCTGGTTCAGAAACAGTACGCTCGATTAAGTTGATCCAGTCAAGAGTCCGCAAGTACTCAGTACTTTCATCGGCGGAATAGTTGTCAACTACCCATATTGGAACGATACCACCCACATGCTGATGCAATAAATCCAAACATATCTTGGTGATTTCTGGTGTCTTGTAATTCACTATCACTATACTGAAGCTCTTAGCGCTTTCACCCAGAAAACTAGTGTTATTCATCGCTCAGGCACCCAACGGTGTTGTATGTGAATATAGAAATAACTGACCTATGGACAGTTGCCGCTTATTTGTCTGCGAAAAATTTTGCGTGACTATAAAACACAATTTGTTAATCCGTTTTGTCATACACCGAATAACCATAGCTTACTCAGACGTGATGGGCAGGAATAAATGCGGACTCCATCGTATAAGGACCTACTCCATCGGTAAATATCCGTGAATTAATTCGTCACATAAGGAGGCTGGTCAGGCGACCTTCTCGGGGAAGGGAGAGCTGAGCTTACGTGTGGCGTTCACATTCGGTGTGTTAGCACCTACAGAGTCTTCCCAAGCAGGGACGTCATGCGTGTGCCGCGTTTGAGCGTGCATAGGGTGCACGCGATCCATTTTTAGGGTACGCCCACATCAGTGAATGTAACTTGGGGTTAAGGCACAAGCAGCGTCTGCTCTTGGCCGATTTTTGACCGTTGTCACCGTCTGCAATGGGGAAATCCAAGTCATTCAGCCGCCAATCATCCACCCCGCGTAAGGCTTCGTTGGAACCCTTTTCTGATAGCGCTGAAGGGTGCACGTGTCAGTAAGACGCGTGCATGGGCGTTCCCTTGTGGTTCTAATATGACGTCCGGGCGACTAGCGTCAAATTTGTCGAAGATTAGCGCCATGGGCCGGCAGTGCCCGGGGCAGGATGCCTTCCTGGAACTCACAGGTCCGGCATCTGCTGCGGGCACGATGAGGGCTTAGTTAACCAACACCTCGTCCAATGCCTGCTCGAGGGTGCTGACCGTGCGCTCGATATTGTGCAGCTTTTCGAGTCCGAACAGACCGATGCGGAAGGTCTGGAAGTCGGCCGGCTCGTCGCATTGCAACGGCACTCCGGCGGCGATCTGCAGGCCGTGGTTGGCAAATTTCTTGCCGCTCTTGATATCGGCATCATCGGTGTAGCTCACCACTACGCCAGGCGCCTGAAAGCCCGCTGCGGCCACGCTTTTGATGCCTTTGCCGGTCAACATTGCGCGCACCCGATCGCCCAAGGCCTGTTGTTCGTCGCGGACCTTGTCGAAACCGTAGGCTTGCGTCTCTTTCATCACTTCGTTAAATCGCGCGAGGGAATCGCTGGGCATGGTCGCATGGTAGGCATGTCCGCCCTGTTCGTAGGCCTGCATGATCTGAAGCCACTTTTTCAGGTCGCAGGCGAAGCTGGTGCTTTGCGTCTGCTCGATGCGCTCGAGGGCCAACGAACTGAGCATCACCAGTGCGCAGCAAGGGGAGGCGCTCCAGCCTTTCTGCGGTGCGCTGATCAGCAGGTCGACTGCGCATTGCTGCATATCAACCCAAAGCGTGCCTGAGGCGATGCAGTCCAGCACGAACAGGCCACCCACCGCGTGCACGGCGTCGCCGACGGCCCGCAGGTACTCGTCGGGCAGGATAATCCCTGATGAGGTTTCAACGTGGGGGGCGAAGACAATCTGCGGCTTCTGCGTCTGAATGGCTGCCAGCACTTCGTCCAGAGGGGCGGGGCGTAGGCCGCCTGGCGACCAGTCTCGACCGGTCGGGCTTTCAGCACCGTGGTGGCCGCCGGGATGTTGCCCATCTCAAGGATCTGGCTCCAGCGATAACTGAACCAGCCGTTGCGTATCACCAGGCATTGCTGGTCGGTGGCAAACTGGCGCGCCACCGCTTCCATGCCAAATGTGCCGCTGCCCGGAACCACCGCAACAGCCTGGGCGTTGTAGACCTGATTCAAGGTCCTGGAAATGTTCTTCATCACGTCTTGAAATGACTGCGACATGTGGTTGAGCGAGCGGTCGGTGTAGACCACTGAGTACTCGACCAACCCCTCGGGATCGATACTGGGATATACCTTTGACATGGGGTGACTCCTTTGGCAGAGATGTCAGTGGTATCGACCCTGCCCTAAGCCTTGGCAAATGACAAGATTGCTCGGGATCGAATTGCGATTTCTGTCGAGCGGCTGGCATCACCTGTGGGCGGCAACGGGTTCTAACTGCGTAGATTGCGCATATGAAATACAACGGTAAAAAGCAGGCAATTACCGATAACGAGTAAAACGGTGCAACTGCCCCCAGTCCGGTTGGCCGACAACGATGGTGCAACGCGGCAATCAGGTTACAACCAGTCTGTCCACTGACTGCTTATGACCGATTACAGCCTGTCGCGAAGGGCAGCAACCGACCCAGGCCGTGTGAAAACGCGCTAAACACCTCGAAAACTGAGAGTCGCGAGGGTTGCCTATGGAATCAGCGGGCGAAAGCGCAAATTAGCTCAGTCAGAGACATAGACGTTCGTAATGCCGTTTGGGCCGCGTCAGCGGCCCAAACGGCTACTCACGGACGATCAAGTAGCTGGGTTCACACCCTGATCGCCTCAAGCAGTCCTGCGATGCCGAAGATACTCATCATTCGTTTGAGGTTGTAGGCGAGCACATGAAGGCTCATCTCGATGCTCACCCTCGGCAGGGTTTTGGTCAGGAAGTGGGTACTTCCCATCCAGAACTTGAGCGCTCCAAAAGGATGTTCAACGGTCTGTCGACGAACCCTCATCATCGCTGGATCATTTTCCAGCCGTACCTGCATCGCATCGACTACAGCCTCATGTTCCCAGCGTTTCACACGGCGCTCCTTACCCGTCGTACATTGCTTTTGCATTGAGCAGGACTGGCAGCCCGAGAAGTAGTAACAATGCAATAACATGCCGTCTTCCATCGACGAATGCCGCCTAGTTAGTAACTGCCCCGCAGGGCATCGATACTCGTCCGACGCCGCAAGATAGATGAAGTCCTGCTTACCAAATCGGCCTTCGGCTTTGCTGCCAGATGTGAGGGGTTTCGGTACGAAGGTAGTGATGCCGGCTTGCTCGCAAGCAAGGATTTCCAGACCTTTGTAATAACCTCGGTCGGCCACCACCGTTAGCGATTCAGCCTCGATTTCTTCACGCGCCTGGTTCGCCATATTGCTCAGTTGCCCACGATCATTACCAACGTTGGTCACCTCGTGGGCAACGATCAGATGGTGTTTGTCGTCGACAGCTGTTTGTGCGTTGTAGCCAACCGTTCCGGTGCCTCGACCGCTTGTGGCCATTGAGCGTGCATCTGGGTCTGTGAGGGAGATCTGCTGGTCTGGACTTTCGTGGAGCTGCGCCTCGATTTCCTTGAGTTTCTGCATCTGCTTTTTCAGTGTTTCTATCTTTTCTTTAAGCCGCTCTGCTTTGGCCTCGGCGACTTCGGGTGTTGCCCGATCCGCCGAATCCATCGCCGCCAGATATCGATCAATACTCTGCTCGATCTGCTGCATGCGTGCCTTCACTTTGCCCTGAGTGAAGTTGCGGTCGCGATTATTGTCGGCTTTGAATTTGCTGCCGTCGATGGCGATGATCGACTGGGAGAAGAGATTGAGGTTGCGGCAAAGAACTACGAACTGGCGGCATACGCTGCGAATGGCTTTGCCGTTGTCTTTGCGAAAGTCGGCAATGGTTTGAAGTCCGGGGCCAAACGCCCCGTTAGCCACATCAACTCGACGTTGCGCTCGGCCTCACGCTCAAGCCGGCGGCTGGACTGAATCCGATTGAGATAGCCGTAGATATAGATCTTTAGCAAGACCGCTGGATGATAGGCCGGACGACCCGTTGCAGCAGGATCGACGCCCTCAAACCCAAGTGCGCCCAGGTCGAGTTCATCGACGAAAACGTCGACCACTCGGACTGGATTTTCTTCGGTTACGTAATCGTCCAGGCACTCCGGCAGCAGAGTCACTTGCGTCCGGGCCTCGCCTTCAATGAATCGCTTCATGATCGTCCTCGATACGATCTAGACGATCAGAAGATTAGACAATTGCAGGTGTTTTCACACAGCCTGGACCCAAAGCGGACGTCATTGGCGAACATCGGCGAATGGTCGTCTGGAAGTTTTTCACGCGGCAAAAGTAAGCACTCTAGTTTCTTGAGTATCTTCAATTAACGCGACCACTTGCTCTTTTGGATGCGGTAAAAGTTCGGGGTATTCATCTGCTAGATATTCGATAATCGCATCTGCATCCCAGGGTCCGAGCGAAGTCACGTAGTCAGGGTACTGATTTTGAACCTCTCTCCACGATGGGTAAGGATGCTTGGAGAGCAACATGCCTGTTTGAGTGTAAATAATTTGAATCTGCACAAGTCTATTTCCCGTATGTAGACAGCGGTCTGAATCGAGGCAAAACGAGTGTAAATCCTTTTTAGGAATGCCTGCCAGGCGGTGACGTATTGCCGAAAAAGAGTGGGCTGAGCGTCCGTATATGGACTCCTCCTCGTTGCAAGCTTCCCTCGCTTTGGCGCCCGTGCCGACTGCACACGTATATTCGGCCTCTGGATACAGCATCGTTTCGATGCAGGGCCATGATGGGCTATTCGCGCGCCGGCTCCCAATCGCTTCTACGTGCTTCGCGCACCTGGACACTTGAGGGGTTTGCCGACGCCGGTTCGACCGGTTTGCCATCGTTCGGGTTGCTTCGCAATCGTGGTAGACAGTTTTTTACTCGTTGGCGTAATAGATTCGTGGATCAGGCCGCGGCCTTGTCCGGTTGGTAATCAGTGTCGTTGCGCAGCATCGCCCAAGCCATGCGTGCAGTTTTGTTGGCCAGCGCGATAGCGGCCACATTGGGATGTGATCGCTCGGCTAAACGGACGGCCCACTGGCTGAGCCGGTCGTCTTTGGATTTGGCCGTGCGTAGTGCCGAGCGAGCACCATGGATCATCAGCGTTCGCAGATACGCATCACCACGCTTGCTGATACCGAGCAGTCGATCCTTACCCCCAGAACTGTGTTGCCTCGGTGTCAGTCCCAGCGAGGCGGCAAACTGTCGGCCATTGGCAAACTGACGGGCATCACCGAGAGCGACGACGAGTGCTGTGGCGATCATTGGGCCGACGCCACGCAGCTGTTGAAGACGGACGGCGGACGGCTCGCTTGTCGCGATCGCAGTGATCTCGCCGTCGAGTTTGCGTACGCGTTCATCCAGCGCACGAAGGTCGCCCCACAAACCATCCAGCAGACAACGAAAGCGAGCCGTCAAACCGTTATCCGCATCTTCTAGCCAGCACGGTATCGCACGACGCAGCATCAGTAATTCTTTCGGTGCAACGAGGCCGTACTCGGCGACCAGCCCGCGGATCTGATTGGCTTTGGCCGTCCGCTGTTCGATTAAACCGGCCCGAATGCGATGCGTCGCCTGGATATCCTGTTGTTCGATTGTCTTGATGGCGACGAAGCGCATGCTGGGACGGCTCATCGCTTCACAGATTGCCTCGGCATCGTTCGCGTCGTTCTTGTTGCTTTTGACATAGGGTTTAACGAACTGGGGGGCGATCAGCTTGACTCGAAATCCGCGAGTTTCGAGTTGCCGCGCCCAATGATGGGCCCCGCCGCAACTCTCCATGCCGATCTCACAACCAGGTTCGACCTTTTCCAGCACCGTTTGAAGCCAGCGATCACGTGGTAGCCGCTGCCGCCAGACCGGCTTCTCATGGCAATCCACACCGTGGATCTGAAACACGTTCTTGGCCAGGTCGACCCCAATGCGCATAAGCTTCATGTGTGGACTCCTTCTCACTGTTGACTGTGGTTCGCACCTTCAGTCTGGCACTCAAGATGCCGAGGCGAGGAGGAGTCCATCCCATTGCTTCTGGCCGAGACTGTGTAAAAACGTTTGTGAGCGCGTCAGGTACTCAAAACAGGACTGGAAATCGCGCCTCTACACGAAATCCACATCTGCTGACGTGCAGATAAATTTCAGATTTAACGTAGACGCGTACACTTCAATTTTGGCGAAGCGTTTTTACACACTCTGGGCCCATTGCAGACATTCATGTCTGCCTCTACAGAGGAATTTAGGGCTCAAAATGCGATTCATGGATTGAGTCATCATTTTTCGATAGCGGAACTTCAGAAACGCCACGTCATGTTGCCGGTCAGGGCTTGAATCCAGGCATCGTCGAACTGACCGGAGACTCGGTTGCCCGAGATCGACTTGGTCTGGTCCACCGGCATGTCGCCGAGCCAGACCATGGCCCAACTGACGTTGATGTCGGTGTCTTGGTTCAGAGCATAGGTGGCGCCTGTGGCGATGCGCCAGGACTCGCCCATAGGTACGATCACGCTGCGTTTGCTATCGGAGACAGCGCTGCTGTCGTAGGCCACGCCGACATTCCACAGCCATTGCTCGGTGGCCTGGTACTGCGCGCCAAGGGACAGGTGCCAGGTGTCCTTGAAACCGGCATCGACCGATTTCGACTGCGCGCCAAACGCCGTGGTGTCGACCTGTACGCCGATCTCACCGAATTCCGACCAGTCCTGCCAGTTGGCCGAGGCCAGCAAGGCCCATTGCCGGTCCAGTTGCTGGAACAGGCTGAGGGTCACGGTCTGCGGCACGGTGGTGTCGAGTTTGGTGTTGGTGTCGTTGATGCGTTCCAGCAAACGGCCGTCGCCTTTCACATCCAGCCGGTCTTCGAAGTCCAGGTCGACTTTGCTGGTGTAGGCCAGGCCAATGCGGGTGCCGGATTGCGGGGCATAGATCACCCCGACGTTGGCGCCATAACCCCAGGCACCATCCTTGTACTTGTACTGACCGTCAGCGCGATCGGTGAAACCGAAGGGAGAGCGGTCGATGGCGGTTTGCGCCTGCAACATGCCGTACATGGCCTTGACGCCAACGCCCACCGACCATTGCTCGTTGAAGCGATACGCCACGCTGGGCACCAGGGACAGACCCAGCAGGCTGGAGTTCTGCGCGAAGTAGCGGCCGGACCAATCGTTGTCGTAGTTGACCGCCAAGCCGAAGTCGCCGTACTGGCCGAAGCCGACGCTCCAATGTTCATCCAGTTCATGGCTGATGAAGAAACTGCCACCGGGGATCGGTTCGAGGGCATTGCCACTGCCGCTGCCGGCCACATTGCTGCCGGCGTCGCGATCGAAGCTCAGGTCGCCATACAGCACTTGCAAGCCGCCGGTGATCTGCGTGCCCGGCAGGTAACTCATACCCGCCGGGTTACTGGCGATGGTCGCTGGGCCTTGGGCCCGGGCGGCGGCACCGGCGTTGGCCAGGCCAGCGTTATCGGTGCTGATTTCGTAGAGCATGATGCCGCCGGCCCAGGCTTGCTGGCAGCACAGCGCGAGGAGCGTACAAGCAGGCAGGGCAGTGGTTTTGGTTGGCATGGTTAACCTCTATCCATTTTCGAATTAACGTAGCGCACGCCCGCATGTCCATGGAGTAACAGCAGGCATCCCACGCGCCTTCTCAAGTCGAATTGATACTAGTCGAGAAAACCTGAACTAAGCTCTCCGGGTCGCTTCGCATCGAGGCGGCACAACCGCAGTGGTAGTGCATATTCTCGTTATCGAGAAGGAGCTACTGATGAGCAAAGTCGTCCACCTCATGCCTGTCATTGCCCTGGTAATTATCTGGCCCGATACCGGCAAAACTGCCGATAGCCAGGCCGAGCTGGCCAAACAATCACTGAACCCGGTTGCTGCGCTGTACAGCGTGCCGATTCAGTACAACTGGAACCAGAAACTCGGCCCCAGTGGCGAGGGCTACCAAAGCGTCACCAATATCCAGCCGGTGCTGCCCTTCACCCTCAATGACGAGTGGAACCTTATTTCCCGAACCATCCTTCCAGTTATCGATCAACACGGTCTGGTACCGGGTGGGCAGGCGGACAAGTCCGGGGTCGGTGATGTGACCCAGAGCTTCTTTTTTTCACCCAAACACCCGACCGCGAGCGGCTGGATTTGGGGGGCAGGACCGGTAATCCTGGTGCCAACCGGCAGTGATGAGCTGTTGAGTGGTGAGCAGTGGGGGGCGGGTCCTACCGTGGTTGCCCTCAAGCAAAGTAACGGCTGGACCCGCGGTATCCTGGCCAATCACATTTGGTCGCTGGACCACAGCCCTCCCGATGACAAAGACAAAATCAACCAGACCTTCCTGCAACCGTTCTTCAGCTACACCACCCCTACCTACACCACCTTCGGCATCAACACTGAGTCCACCTACGACTGGAAAACCCGCGAATGGTCAGTGCCAATCAACCTGTTCGTGACCCAGCTGTTCAAAGTGGGTCATCAACCCATGAGCTTGCAAGTGGGCCCACGGTATTGGGCTGAAAGTCCGAAAGATGGCGCACAAGGCTGGGGGTTTCGGGTGGCGTATACGCTGTTGTTTCCAAAATGATTCCAGCTCCGCTGATGCATCTGTAGGCGTCACGAGTGGTCGCTGCTCGCAAACGTCAAAATGGCGAAGTGGCGGCCTCTGATGAAGCCGCCATGTTTCTCCTGTCTGATCAGTTACCTGCTGGCATCGGCAGGTTGATGCCTTCTTTTTTCAAGGTGTCACGCACGGTTTGGAATTTCTGGTATTGCGACAGCTCGATCGGCCCGTCATAACCCATGCTTTGCAGTTTGCGTGGTGGGTAATCGACGTAGGTTTTCATTAGCTTCATGATCGCGCCTGTGATCGGCACCATCGTCCAGGTACGCTCAGTAAAGTTGTTCATGAACAGGTCATAGCGCTCTTGCGGGTCTTGCCACAAGTCAAAGACCTGCGGCACGGTAGCTACATATTTTTCTGCGCCTTTCCATCCCAGGTTAGTGTCCACCGCCAGGCCGCCAGTTTGCGCGCCATCATCGCCGCGCAGGTTGAAAACGGCCTTGTAGTTTCCGACACGCGCCGCACCCGGGGACAGTTCGTTCTCGGTGAAGTAGAACCACTCCTTGCGCGGAGAAGGGCCACTGCCGGTGAGTACAGGGGTCATGTCGTAACTGTCGAAGATGATTGGCTGACCTTCGCGATCTTTTTCCGGCAGCTTCACGCCAGCGACAGAGGCGAAGGTCGCCATCAAATCCAGGCCACCGAGCAGCTCGTGGTTTTTTGTGTCGGGCTTGATCTTGTCTGGCCAGACGGCAATGGCTGGTACCCGGTTACCGCCCTCACGCACTGTGCCCTTGGTCCCGCGGAACGGGGTGTAGCCGGCGTCCGGATAAACATCCTGCCAGGCCCCGTTGTCAGTGGTGTAAACCACAAGCGTGTTCTTATCCAGGCCCAGTGCCTTGAGCTTGTCCAAAATGCGGCCGATGTGGGTATCGAGTTCGACCACCGAGTCGGCGTACTTGGACTTAGACATGGATTTATGCACGAACTCCGGTGCAGGCATGTTCGGCTGGTGCACTTTCATGAAATTGACGTTGATGAAAAACGGCTTGTCCGATTTGGCTGCCGTGTCGAGAAACTCCAGGGCAGCTTTTTCGACATAGTTGTCAAAGAACGGAATGCCGACCACGCCAGGTTTTCCATCCACGACAGGCGTGTCCACGTACTGGCCGTTGACCTTGAATTCTTCGATCGGTTTTTCCCCGGCCTTGCCGGACAATGCGCCCTTGGTCACCCGTTGGAACATGGCGCGGGTTTCCGGGTCCATGTCCGGGAACCAGGTCGGATCGGCGTAGGTGTAAGCGTTGAGGTGATACAGGCCGACGTATTTCATCACGTCATAACCTTGCGCATTGGGTAGCGCATAATCGGCTTCGCCCAAATGCCATTTGCCGGTGAAATAGGTGTCGTAGCCACCGGTTTTCAGCACCGATGCCAGCGTCCACTCGGCTGCTGGCAGACCACCGCCCTGGCCCTGGAAGGCCACGGTGGTCATGCCGCTACGATTAGGAATACGCCCGGTTTGCATGGCTGCCCGACCCGGTGTGCAGCTTGGCTGGGCATAAAAAGAGTAAAAAGTGACCCCTTCCGCCGCCAGCTCATCGATGCTGGGCGTCGGCATGCCTCGACCGACCCCACCGCCGTAAGGGCCCAGGTCGCCATAGCCGGTATCGTCGGAGACGATAAACAGAATATTGGTCTTTTCCGTCTGAGCCGCATGGGCAAGTCCGTTCAGTGACAAAAGCGCAGCAAACACTATTGATAGTTTGAAACGGTCCGATAACTGTTCCATACCAGGATTCCTCGTTGTTTCATGGTGCTGGCAACCGGTGATGGTGCACATCAACATTGACCCATGGTGCATTGACCACCGAGTAATTAGCCTAGGTACTGCGTACAGAATCATTTCCCCCTGTGGCATGACCATGCACGGGTTAAGGCGCAGGAAGGAGTCTAGTGCGGTTTTTTCAAATCAACGGGGCGATAGCCGTGTTTTGTTGGTGTATGTAACGCCAGGATTACAAACTGACTAGATACCAACCATGAACGCGGTAAACACAATCGCCACAAAGCGCGACTCGACTTAAAAATGACTACCGACGGTTCATCGAGTCGCGTGTGCAATATCGCCGCAGAAAATATCGGCGCTGCCATCCTCGGGTGAAGTACGCACGACAACGGCGTACTTGCCGGAAAGCAGGTCTGGCATTGTAATGGGCGCGCTTCTGTAAAAGGTCCATCCACCGGTGCCTGCATTGGGTTCGGTGTTGACCTTATCGTTCATTGCGTACGCGACTGGCCCGGGTTGCTGGCAACTGCCTTTGTTGATGAAGGTGTAGATGCGCGGCGGCAGGATGGTCCCGTTTGGAACGCCGGTAATGTAGAAGTCAAAGTTGGTTTGATTGCCTTCGCCAGTCAATGTAGTCGTGGCGGTATGACCAGGGTTTTTATGGGTCGCTGCCAACGGAAGATTCATTGATTGGTGTGAGGAGCTGGTGCAGCCGAAGAGACTTGCGGTAGTCAATAGCACTGACAGGGGGAGACGGAGTTTCATTGCCAACCTCCAATATTGGAAGAAGTGCGGTGGGAGGACTATTGGGTATAGCTCAATAACGTCGCTGTGCGTTCTTGAACGTCTACTTTTATAGCCCGTTAAATCCCTGAATCCCCCCGGTTTATCAATCAGACGTTGTGAGCTCGCATGCTCACACGCTTGAGCACCTGCAAGTAGGTGGGTGGCTGCGGCACGATGCCGCGCTGGCGCTAAAGTGCATGCAATTTAGGCAAGCGGAAATAGGGCGCTGACGCCATCAGATGATGCTCAATATGAAAATTGACCCGGATCGGCGCCACGCAAGCGCGGGCGATCCAACACGGACTGTGTGGTTCAGGTACTGAGCAGTACGTCCGGGCTTGATTCCAGGCAGGCCTGCTCCGCCATGGAGCGAATGTGTCTCACTGATCGAACAGACCTGCTGGCAATTGGCGGCTGCGAAGGACTCTGCGTCGAATTGCGTCCAGAAGGCCTTCAGCCACAACGTGACCATCCCGCGTAACCCGCAATCCGGTCAGCCAACCGGCCAGAAAGAAGAAAGGGACAGATTTGTTTTCTGTACTTTTGACCGGCAGCTTCTGGCCCAGAGTGTGTAAAAACAGATCAGCCAACGGCACTGAACCAAGGATCTCGTTGCTGGGTCTGCTAAAAGTTTCCCTGGGTGAAGCTGACGTTTTTACGTGGCCCCGACCGAATGTAGGCTTGAAAAATCGTTTAGTCGAACTCCACATCTGATGCGAGTTCTGGATACTCAATCTTCATGTCTGCAAGGCATTTTTGCATGAGCTTCGCATCCCCCGGCAAACGTCTGGATAAAGTATCCCACCCTGAAATTTTCAGTTGCGCGGGCATTTGCACAAGTCCTGTAATTGCGTCCCAGAAAGCATCCCAATTACAGCCGTACCAGCCGGGGAATCCGAGCGCAACCCTCAAGGTGGAATGGAGTTCATCGGAACTCGCCACCCCACTTAAGTCAATCTTTACAACCTGTAAGCGCGTCATCGTCAGCACCTCAAAAATTGTTCACCGGTGAGAGGGGTAACTGAAGTCTGCTTCTGCCATGGAGCCTATACCTCCACGCACCTTTGCTATGATTTCCGAGGGAGTTAACTCAGGGATCGTCAATGAAGCGCTTCATCCAAGGCGAACATCGCGGCCAAAGCACCTTGCTTCCCGAGAGCCTTGACGACTACGTCAGCGATACCAATCCGGTGCGTGTAGTTGACGTTTTCGTCGATGAACTCGACCTGGTCAAGCTGGGTTTTGACGGTGTCATACCGGCAGATACGGGCCGGCCAGCTTATCATCCCGCGATCCTGCTGAAGATTTACATCTACGGCTATCTCAACCGCATTCAGTCGAGCAGGCGCCTTGAGCGAGAGACGCAGCGCAATGTCGAATTGATGTGGCTGACCGGGCGATTGACGCCGGATTTCAAGACCATCGCCAACTTCCGAAAAGACAACAGCAAGGCCATCCGAGGAGTCTGCCGTCAGTTCGTCGTGCTCTGTCAGCAGCTAGGATTGTTCGGAGAAAATCTGGTTGCCATCGACGGCAGTAAATTCAAGGCCGTCAACAATCGTGACCGCAACTTCACCAGCGCCAAACTGAAGCGGCGAATGGAAGAAATTGAATCGAGCATCAGCCGTTACCTGACTGCGCTCGATGCTGCCGATCGGCAAGAACCAACTTCCTCTGAGCCCAGCGCCGTGCGGCTGGAGGAAAAAATCGCCAAGCTCAAAACTCAAATGAAGGAGCTTCAAGCGATCGAAATCCAGCTCAATGAATCGCCGGATAAACAGGTCTCACTGACCGATCCAGACGCCCGCTCCATGATGACGCGCGGTACGGGAATCGTCGGCTACAACGTGCAGACAGCGGTCGATACTCAGCACCATTTGATCGTTGCGCACGAGGTGACCAACGTCGGTTCCGACCGCGATCAACTCAGCTCGATGGCCAAGCAGGCCCGCGAGGCGATGGCGTCAGATACGTTGTCGGTAGTGGCTGACCGAGGTTACTTCAAAAGCGAACAAATCCTGGCTTGTCACGATGCAGGTATCACCGCCTATGTGCCCAAGCCGATGACCTCTGGAGCCAAGGCTGACGGGCGTTTCAATAACGATGCCTTCATCTATGACGCGGAAAAAAACGAATACATTTGCCCGGCTGGAGAGGCGCTGATCTGGCGCTATACCAACGTTGAAAAAGGCCTGACGTTGCACCGTTACTGGAGTTCGAAATGCCGGGGCTGCGCAATGAAACCGCAGTGCACACCGAGCACGGAACGGCGGGTTCGACGCTGGGAGCATGAAGCCGTACTGGAGGAAATGCAGAACCGGCTGAGCAACGCGCCGGAAATGATGCGGATCCGAAAACGGACGGTTGAGCATCCCTTCGGGACGCTCAAGCAATGGATGGGCGCGACACACTTCCTGACCCGAAAGCTTAACGGGGTGAGTGCAGAGATGAGCCTGAACGTGCTCGCCTACAACCTGAAAAGGGTCATGAAAATCATCGGCACCACTGGTTTGATGAAAGCGTTAACGGCGTAAAAACCGGTCTTTTTTACCCCTTCCAAATGACTTTAAAAGGCTGCTGAGCTGTTTTAACTGTTCCTGAAAGCGTCGTGACCTTGATCAGTTTGCGAAACGTGAGCACGGTCTCCTAGCGTCGATGATAGAAAACCCAATCTGACGTTTTTACACACTCTGGGCCGATTGCAGTCCCTGGTGACGGGCAGAAGTCGGCCAATAGCTACCATTCACGAAGGACATCGACCCCAAACGAACAAACCCGCTCCCCCTATCTGAATGCTATTCGTAAATCATCAATAACCTGCTTGATTGACGGCCCTTGAGCTTCAGGCGGCTCAGGGCTTTCTCCAAATTCACGCCAGATGAACAGCGTGAGTTCCGCTCCATCAGTCAGTGACTGGGCGTTTTCGTCGCTGGCGAAAGTCTGCAAAAGCCTGTACCGGGCATCTTTCCAGAAAAGCGTCTCGACCCAGGCGTACACCGGAATGAAGTGAAAGTGGATGGGGTAGCCAGGGGCGTGACCGAATCGGCTGATGTAGAGCCATTTCGGCTTCAGCTGCCATTCAAGGGTTTTCTGGATGTTGGCCATCAGCCCACCCAACTCTGCGAGTGCATCTTCGGGAAGTTCAGCCAGTGAGTTGACCTGAGTTTTCGCCCCCAGCATCAAATAGCCGGGAAGCGCCGACGACCTATGATGATTGAGAAGCCAATGGGTGGTTTCAAGAATGACGAATGGTGGTGCTATTTCCATGTGCTGATGTCCATGGTCATGGGGCACACAGAGTATCAAGGCATCGACTGTTGTGAAGGCCACCTCTGTGCCTATGCGCTTCTCACATCGGATTAATGCCGATTCATCACTGTTTTTCAAAGGCTCGGGGCACATTTTTGGCCAAACCCCGACGCCGTACTGCGCGTCATTCTCCACCTGACGAAGCGCAAAAAAATGCGTATTCACTGACGTTTCAGTCGGCACCAATGATTTGAACAACGCCCGCAGTTTCTACGACAGCTTACTGGGCGAATTGGGCCAGAAGCGTATTGCCGACCTCGGCGACAACGGTTCTATCTGGGGCGAGAACTTACCGTCCTTCTTTGTTCTGAAACCGGCGAACGACGCACCTGCCAGCGTCGGTAATGGGGTGACCATCAGTTTCGAAGCGCCGCCCCGTGCCGCCATCGACGCGTTCCATGCAGCCGCCTTGGCCGCTGGCGGTACCTGTGAATGCCTGCCGCGACCGCGTGGCTGGGCACCGAATGCCTACGCTGCCTATGCCCGTGATCTGGACGGCAACAAGAGGGCGGCCTATTGCTTCAGTCCCGATTAAAACCCGGTTCGCCTTGATTTTCGCCACCATGATCCTGTTGGACATACCCAGCAGGGCGTAGCGCGATTACCCCACTAGATGATCCACCAACGGGTGAACCGTCTCATCCACCGAGACCGGAGTCTGGACCCGCTGTCATTGGTCGGGTGCTAGCCACGTATCCACCACCCGCCGATCCAGTTCCTCCCAATCAGCCATGCCCAACACCCGCGTGGTGTTCAGCCCGCGCAAATAACCACGCAGCTGGTTGGCGGTGGTACGAGTTAACTCCCGGTCGGGCGGGTTTTCGCACAGCAGTACAGTTTCGTACTCGATCAGATACTCGGCCACCCGGTCACGGAACTCGGGCAGGACGGCGTCGCGGATCAGGTCAAACGTTCTCAAGGAGAGGCCTCATCAATGTATTTCGGTTGTGATTGAGTGTGTACGAGTCTGCACGGCGCGCAACTATTGCGTGAGGTAATAGTGACAATCACGAAAGACAAGTTCTGCTTTGTCAGTAATCACCGGAAAATCGCCCCCATCGAACACAGCCCGTGATGCTGACCCGTCACGCGATGAACCGGACTTTTTATTTTCAGGATGACACCCATGCGCCCTTTATTTGTGCCTGCCATGGCGTTTGCCTCTCTATTGCTCGCCGGTTGCGCCTCTGCGCCGAACGACCCGACGCTGACCCTGCAGACCAGTAAGACACCTGCGCAATACGCCGACTGCGTCGTACCGAAATTGCAGGGCAGTGCGTTGAGCCCGACCGTCTCGCAGACCCAGCGCAGCTACCGGATCGTGGTGCCGAGCAAAGTCTCTGCGGACAACGTGCTGGAGGCCTACAAGTCCGGCAGTGGCGGCAAGGTGTTCATCTACGAGCGGCACTTGCTGGCCTCGAACTTCCTGCCGTCGAGTTTCGGACGCGCCGCCCAGGATTGCATCTGACCCCGGCCCGTAAACGTTTTTCAAGCGCTCCTTTGGTTGGCCGCAACCAACCAATTTTTTGCCCCGCACCGCCTTTCGGTCGCGGGGCTTTTTTTTGTCAGGGCCAATTCGAATCGCCATACGGCACGGATTGCCTGGTCGATCTCACACGAATGTAAACAGGTTCCCGCAGCACGAAATAATCCTGTTCTCAGGACGCAAAGCATCGTAGTTTACGCGCCATAAATACAAGGACGTCAGGAGTGTAAGTGGGCGCTTATCGTTTGCTGTTGGCTATTCTTGTAGCCGTTTCTCATATGGGTAAAACGTTCGCGGGGCTTAACCCTGGCGTGGTTGCCGTGATTTCCTTTCTGATCATCAGCGGCTTTGTAATGACCTCGCTCATCGAGCGCAATTACAAGGCGCCGCAGAAAATCGGGCTGTTCTACATGGACAGGGCCTTGAGGCTTTACCCTCAATTCCTGTTCTACTTCCTGGCATCGTGCGCCGTGATTTATTGCCTGCTGCCCGGCACGCCTCAAGCCGCCGAGCTGACGCTCGGGAACGTCGCGGCGAGCCTCACGATGGTGCCCCTCGGCTTCTACATGTTCGGGCTCGCCGGGCCGCTGATTCTGCCGCCGGCCTGGTCTCTGGGGCTGGAGATGTGTTTCTACCTGGTGATTCCATTCCTGTTGATCTACAAGGCGAGGGGCGTTGCGTTTGTCCTGTCTGTCGCCGTATTTATGACTGCGTGTCTTGGTTTCCTCAACACCGATGTGTACGGCTATCGCCTGTTGCCGGGCGTCTTGTTCATGTTCCTGTGCGGCAGCTACCTGTACAAACCGCAGGCGAAGGGTTTAGCGATCGCTGCCGGCACTGCCGTGGTGGCTGCCTTGATGTTTGCGGCCATCGAAGCGGGACTGATTGAGCGTCGGCCGTTTAACGCGGAGGTGACGGCGGGCATCGCCTTAGGCATCCCGGCCGTGTACGTGCTGACGAAACTCAAGTTTCACCGGGTTGACGAATTCCTCGGGGACATCAGCTATGGCGTGTTTTTGAATCACTTTGTGGTGATGTACTTCCTGCGTGCTTTCTGGCCGGTTGCCTACGACGCGCACATCGTTGCCGCCGTTCTGATCCTGTCGTTCGGGTTGAGTTGCGTTTCGTACTACAGCATCGAACGGCCGGCGCTGAAACTCCGCCATGCGCTTCGGGCGGGCGCGAGGTTCAGCGTGGGTAAACGGCGAGGCGGCGAAAAGGTGGCTTAGTGCGTGTGACTTCGTAGAGCCATCCTGGTCGACGCTGGGCTGGGTGGGCAGTTCCCCGGCTTTCCGCGGGCCGGGCAGTTCCCCAAGCGTCTGGAGTCGCCCGGCATTGACCTGGCGTCGGTGACCGACGTGGTGATCACCCACATGCACATGGACCATATCGGCGGGCTGCTCGTCGATGAGGTGAAGAACCGGTTGCGTCCTGATGTGCGAATTCACGTTTCGGCGACCGAGGTCGATTTCTGGGCGACTCCCGACTTCACCCAAACCACCATGCCGACGCCGGTGCCCGACGTTTTGCGGTCCACGGCCCAGCAGTTCATGGATGCCTTCCACAACCAGCTGAAGACGTTCGAAGACGAATATGAGGTGGCACCGGGCGTGGTCGTCAAGCTGACCGGCGGCCACACTCCGGGGGGCACAACTTTTACCGGGCCAGCGCTAACCTGGCCCAATGCGTATCACCATGGCGCGATGCCGGGCACTCAGTCAGGCATTCTCATTCTCTGATCGGATAATGCGATCTCGAACAACTGCCTCGCAGGGCAACAGCCGATCGGCCTCGTCGAGTTCCATCGCGTGATGGACGCCCCATTCGATCAACAATTCGAGGATGGGTCGCAGGCTTTCGCCCAGCGGGGTGAGCAGGTATTCGATCCCCTGACGATCCCGGGCGCTGGGTTGCCGGCTCACCATCCCGTGTTCCTCAAGCGCTCGCAGTTGCTCGATCAACACCTTCTGTGAAACGCCGACGATGCGCTTCTCCAGATCACAGGTGCGTTGCGGTCCGTCCAGCAGCACATGAAGGATGACTCCCTTCCAGCGCCCGGAGAGCACAGCCAGCGTGCGCTCGATCGGCAAGCCCGGCAGTCTATTGATTGTCTTCATTGGGTACCACTGACTAAACGGTGTGTAGATAGGCCTGATTTAGGAACAGTACGCTTTCCTTCCGATCAGATCCGACCCGAAGGAAGCCCAATGATAGACCTGTTTGAATCTCAGTTGGTTGGCGGCACCCTCAGACTGAAAAACCGTATCGTCATGGCGCCCATGACGCGCACGCGGACGTCCGAGGGTGACGTCCCCAATGAATTGATGGCCACCTATTATGGGCAGCGAGCCAGTGCCGGCCTGATCGTCGCCGAGGCAACGGACGTTGCGCCTTCCAGCAATGGCTACGCCATGACACCCGGTATCTACACGCCAGCCCAACGGCAAGGCTGGCACCTGGTGACCGATCAGGTTCACCGCAACGGCGGCACGATATTTCTGCAACTGTGGCACGTCGGCCGGATGGCCCATCCATCGCTCATGCCGAACGGCGAGGCGCCTTGGGGCGTGACCGACGAAAGGGCTGAGTCGCAAGTGTTCGCTCACGGCCCGGATGGCAAGTTGGACCACATCCCGGCGGGCCAGCCTCGGCGCCTGACGTCAGAGGAGGTGATGGCATTGGTCGACACGTTTACACAAGAGTGCATCCACGCCCGGGAGGCCGGGTTTGACGGTGTCGAAATCCATGGTGCCAATGGCTATCTGGTCGAGCAGTTCATGAACTCGGTGCTCAATACGCGCACCGATTCATATGGAGGCGGCAGCTTGGAAAACCGTACACGGTTCCTGCTGGAAGTCGTTGAAGCGGCGGTGCGTGAGTGGTGGCCGGGGCGTGTGGGTGTGCGCCTGTCGCCGTTTGGCAAGTTCAACGGTATTCCGGCGGACCCGCTGACCGAGGAAACCTTGCTGTACGTGGCTGAGCGTCTGGGTCGTCTCGGCGTCGCCTATCTGCACCTGGTCTACGAGCTGATGCCTGAGGAAAACATGGAGTTGGCCGAGTTCAAATCGAACCACCTCGACCACGCTCTGCTGGCCAAGGTTCGGGCCGCGTTCCCTGGCGCAATCATCTGGTGTGGCGGGTTCACTGATCGCAACAGCGCGCAGGCTGCGCTCGACACCGGGTTGGTGGACTTAATTGCCTTCGGCAGACCCTTTATCGCCAACCCGGACCTTGCAGAGCGTCTCAAGCACGGCTGGCCGTTAGCCGAAGCGGACCGATCAGCGTATTACACCCGCCGCGGCGAGGTCGGTTATACGGACTTCCCCGCCTATTCCCTGGTGTAGTGCTTTTCGCAGCCTTGGCCTGATTGCGGCGGTGGCAGGCGTTCGGTGGCGGGCGGTTCTGCCAGCGCCTGCGATTTGTCGTCAATTGCCCGCGTTGTGCACCCTGTGCGCACCCCGGGGATCGGGTCCGGCCATTTAAGCTGATATCATTCGGGCGCTGACACACCGAGTGGAAAACCATGAATCGTCAAAAAAAAATCAAGCAGCTATTAAAGGCGCATGCCAAAAAAGCCAGTGCCAAACTGGCACCGGCAAGCAAGTCTAAATACATCAGCAAGGCTGATCGATTGAAGCTCGCGGCTGAATCCACTCTCGACCCCACCACTTCCTCTGAGAGCGAGTGAGTTGCAGGAAAAAGTGGTCTGTCGTGTTCAGCGATGTTTTGCCGACACGCCGATTCACTGTTAGCGCCGCATCCGTCCCTGGAGCGTCCAATGCCGTCCATCATCACGCGCCTGGTGGCGCTTGTTGTTCTTTGCCTGACGCTTGAAGTGCCAGCCCAGACCGGCGCCTGCCCGGCTGGCGAGAAGCAAGTGTGCCTGGACGGCTGCATCTGCCTGCCAGATATGGGACTGACGGATGACCTTTACCAGATCGCCGCGCCAGCCTTGGCGCTGTGGCTGACCCAGGCCCGCGCCGACGCCGCCGTCACCGGCCTGCAACCCATTCCACCGCACATCCGGGAGCAATTGCTGCGCTGGTACGATCCCGTCGTCCTCGATGCCGCGCGCTACAAAGTCAGCGATAGCGGCCAGTTCAACGCCGCCACTGCCATGCTGCAAAACCCCGATGTCGGTGCCGTGACGCTGATCGACATCATCCTCTTCCGGGATGCTGAAAGCGCAGAGCAGAACATCGTGCTCTGGGCTCACGAGCTCAAGCATGTGCAGCAGTTTCAGGAATGGGGGGTAGAAGGATTTGCCCAGCGGTATACACAAGATTTCAATGCGGTGGAGGCGCCGGCTTATGCCATACAGGCTGAGGTCAGGCGGACGTTGCGGGACGGAGCTGTCACTCATCCTTGAACCTGATCTGGAGCGGCGCATGAAAGTTGGTGTGATTTCCGATACTCACGGCTTGCTCCGTGCCGAAGCCCTGGCTGCCCTGGCGGGTTGTGAGCGGATCATTCACGCGGGTGACATCGGCAACGCCGGCATTCTCGATCAACTCAAGGCTATCGCTGCGCTGTACGTTGTCCGTGGGAATAATGACCTGGACGCCCCGTGGGCAGAAAAACTTCCTGACCTTCTTCGTTTTGATCTCGATGGATGGGAAACGCTGCTGGTGCATGACGTCGCTGATGTCCCGGCCGCGCTCGACTCAGCCATCAAGCTGGTGATCACCGGTCATTCGCACAAGCCACGGATAGAGTGGCGTGGCGACCGGCTTTACCTCAATCCCGGCAGTGCGGGGCGGCGGCGTTTCAAGCTGCCGGTGACGCTGGCGCTGCTGGATGTGTTCGAAACGTCCCTGGAACCGCGTCTGGTCTCTTTGCTGGAATGATGTTCAGAACGGGGTCGGCGGAATTTTTTCCAACATAAAACGGCTCGTTGATAAAACGAGCCGTCGTTGTGAAAGGACTATTTCAGATCGGCCTCAAAGGTGATCCGCATCAATCACCGCCTTGGCGAACGCCTGTGGATCTTCCTGCGGCAAGTTGTGACCGATGCCACCGCTGATCAGCCGGAATTCGTATTTGCCGGTGAAGCGCTTGGCGTAATCCTCGGGGGCTGGGTGCGGCGCACCGTTGGCATCGCCTTCAAGGGTGATGGTCGGCACGCTGATGGACGGCGCCGTGGCCAGTTTCTGTTCGAGCGCCTCGTATTGAGGCTCGCCCTGGACCATGCCCAGGCGCCAGCGGTAATTGAAGACGGTGATCTCGACGTGGTCGGGGTTGTCCAGGGCCTTGGCGCTGCGGTCAAACGTGGCGTCATCGAACGCCCATTTTGGCGACGCCAGTTGCCAGATCAGCTTGGCAAAATCATGAGTGTTTTTCTCGTACCCGGCACGACCACGGTCGGTGGCGAAGTAAAACTGGTACCACCACTGCAATTCGGCCTTGGGTGGCAGCGGGTTTTTACCGGCCGCCTGATTACCGATCAGGTAGCCGCTGACCGAAACCAGCGCCTTGACCCGCTCTGGCCACAGCGCCGAGACGATGCCGGCGGAACGTGCGCCCCAGTCATAGCCACCGAGCACCGCTTGTTTGATCTTCAACGCATCCATGAAATCAATGACGTCGCTGGCCAATGCAGCCGGTTGGCCGTTGCGAAGGGTTTTATCGGACAGGAAATGCGTATCGCCATAACCGCGCGCATACGGCATCAGCACGCGATAGCCCTTCGCTGCAAGCAGCGGGGCGACTTCGTCATAGCTGTGAATGTCATACGGCCAGCCGTGCAGAAGGATCACCACCGGCCCATCAGCCGGGCCTGTTTCGGCGTAGGCCACGTTCAGCAGTCCGGCCTTGATGTGCTTCAGCGGGCCGAACGGGGAGGGTGTGGCCTGAGCGGCGTCGGCCTTGATCGCCGCCGGCTGCACGGTGGCGCTCGTTTGTGCGTGGGCCGCACCGAGCGCGCCGAACAGGGCGAATGCCAGGATCGACGAGCTGACCAGGTGGCGACGAGTCATGCCGGTTTTGTTCTGCATTGCCATCTTCATGGTGATGTCTCCGTTGCAAGGCGTTGGCCAGGGGGTCTGGCTGAGCCCCTTGAAACCTTGAAAACATTTGAACGCGGCGACGTATCTGGCCTGTGTCGAAACGCAGGCCCGGTGAAAACGCATGTATCAAGAGGGTAGCCGTACACACTGTGATACACAGCGGCGCAAGGGGGCGGTGTCATCTTGGTGTCACCTAAGGCATGGCAGGATCATCACAAACCATCTTCAGTACCCAGCGCACCCGCCCGCGGGCTGATGAATCTGCCAGGAATCCCCACCATGAAAGGGAACGCCTCTCTGTTTGCGGCCATCGACCTGGGCTCCAACGCGTTTCGCCTGATGATTGGCCAGTCGGTCAGACGCAACCAGCAGATCGTGATCCAGGAAGTCAAAACCCTGCGCGAGCCCGTCCGTTTGGCGGAAGGATTCCAGGGCGGCGCGCTGGATGAGTTGGCGTTGGATCGAGGGTGGCAGGCGCTCGCGCGATTCGGCAAAAAACTGCGCGGCTTCGAGGCTGGACGGGTGCGGGCCGTGGCGACCAGCGCGGTGCGCGAAGCCGACAATGCCCAGTTGTTTTTGACCAGCGCCGAGCGTCACCTGGGGTTTCGGATTGACGTGATCTCCGGGCATGAAGAAGCCCGGCTGGTGTATGCCGGGGTTGCCCACACGACACCGAGTGCCGCGAGTATGCGGCTCGTGGTGGACATTGGCGGCGGCTCCACCGAGTTGATTCTGGGGCAGGGCGCACAGCCCCTGTTGACCGAAAGCATTGCCATTGGCAGCAGCACTTTTGGCACGCGTTATTTTCACGGAGGCTGCATTACGGCTCAGGGCCTGCTGGAAGCCGAGCGCGTCGCCACGGTACAGTTTGAAAAGGTCGCACGTCGTTACCGGGCGCTGGGTTGGCAGCAGGCCATCGGCTCTTCAGGCACCGCGCGGATGCTCGCCAAAGTCCTCAAGGCCAACGGCTTGAACGATGATGACCAAGACGGAATCACCTACGGCGGCCTGCTGCGCCTGTCGTTGCGCCTGCTTGAAGCGGGGCAGGTCAATCACCTCAGGCTGGCGGGTTTGCAACCCCATCGCCTGAATAGCTTGCCTGGCGGACTGGTGGTTATGCTGGCCGCGTTCAAGGTCTTTGGCCTGTCGCAAATGACGCCTTCGGAAGCGGGGTTAAGGGTCGGGGTGTTACATGGGTTGATGGCCAGGCATTGACTGGATTCTGATGACTGACTGCAGTCATTACCGGTCAGGGACGCAAGCCGTCAGTCAGCGCGCCTCAAAGGCGGGTGAACGCCATCTATCATGAACCGGGCGAATCCATCCTGAAGGAGGCGGTTATCTCATGAACAAGGAACCCATCGGCTCAAAGAACGCAGAGGACGAAGGCGCCTCTGCGCTGATAGACGCGAGAATCAAAGAGCTGAGTGACTGGCGGGGCGAAACGCTCGCCCGGGTCCGAGCGCTGATCCAACAGGCAGACCCTGACGTAGTGGAAGAATGGAAGTGGCGGATTCCGGTCTGGTCACACGCGGGCATCATCTGCACCGGCGAGACGTACAAGAACGCCGTGAAGATGACCTTCGCCAAGGGCGCTTCGCTGGAGGATCCTTCGGGACTATTCAATGCCAGTCTTGAAGGCAATACCCGACGGGCGATTGATGTGCATGAAGGCGATGAGATTGATGAGAGTGCGTTGAAGGCGTTGATCGTTGCCGCCGTCGTCCTCAACAGTTCGCGAAAAACCGCGGGTGCCAAAACGGCGAAATGAGAGCAAGGGAGGTGGGGTTATTCATCATGATCCCATTGCGCGTGCTCGTTTGCTTCTCCAGCTCTTGTAGGGCACTTCGTCGGTATCCGTAGATACCGTCCGAATACCTTGCTTCACCACCTCCTGCTACACCCCTCTCAAACCACATTCTGTGAACCCCCACCCCACGTTTTGCACCTTGAAGGCCCGGCCCGTCGGCCTAGGATGGGCCTCAGTGGTTGCACCGGACTTCTGGCCTGCGTTCCGCCATCGGCGCTGCCCATAACAATAAAAGACACACCTTGCCTGGACTGGAGAAGAACTGATGAAACCCCTGATTGGACTTATGCTGGGCGATGTCACCGGCATTGGCCCTGAGTTGGTCGTCAAGCTGTTGTCGACGCCTGAAGCACGTGAGCGGGCGGATGTGGTGATCATTGGTGACGAGCGAGTGCTCGAGCTCGGCATGCGTGACGCCGGGCAGCGCATTCCTTACCAGAAGATTGTGCACCTGCGCGAGGCCGACCACTCCCAGGCTGCCGTGCCCTTGATCGATTTACATAACGTGGATCCTGCGTTGTATGAGCGCGGTCTGGTCAACGCGGAGTCGGGTCGTCTGACCGGCGAAACCCTCAAGATCATGACCGACATGGCCCTGGCCGGTCAGCTCGATGGCATTTGCTTCGCGCCGCTCAACAAGGCCGGGCTGCATCGCGGTGGCTGGAAGTACCACGACGAACACCAGATGTTTGCCGCCTGGACCGAACACGTCGGTTACTTCGGCGAAGTGAACATCATCCCGCAGTTTTCGACCTTCCGCGTGACCTCCCATGTAGCGCTGCGCAAAGCCGTCGATATGGTGCAACCGGACCGCATCGAAGGGGCGCTGCAACTGGCCCACGACACGTTGCGTGCGCTGGGCAACAACGCGCCGCGGATCGGCGTCGCGGCGCTCAATCCCCATGGCGGCGAGAACGGCCTGTTTGGTGATGAAGAGATCACGATCATCCGCCCGACGCTCGAAGCCTTGCGCCTCAAAGGCCTGGCCTGCGAGGGGCCGTTCCCATCGGACACGGTGTTTATCAAGGCGCGCAACGGTGATTTCGACGCAGTGGTGATCATGTATCACGACCAGGGCCAGATCGCGACCAAGCTGCTGGGCTTCTCATCCGGCGTGACCCTGACCGGTGGCCTGAAGACTGTTTACGCGACTCCGGCACACGGCGTGGCTTATGACATCGTCGGTAAAGGCATTGCAGACGTCGGCGCGATGGCGGCTGCGTTCCGGGTCGCCGCTGACAACGCTGCCGCGCGCAAATCCAAACGCTAAACACCCGCCAAGTGATCGAGAAGAAAATCGAGGCTGACACCATGTTCGAGCATTTCACCAAGACCATTACCAAAACCAGCGGTGCCGAGATTGTCACCGTCGTGGGCGGCGAAGGCCCACCGTTGCTGCTGATGCACGGCAACCCGTTCAATCACCTGTCCTGGCACAAGATCGCGCCGCGCCTGGCCAGGGATTTCACCGTGGTCTGCACCGACTTGCGCGGTTACGGCGACAGCTCCAAGCCCGAGGGCGGTGGCGATCATTCGGCCTATTCCTTCCGTGCCATGGCCCAGGACCAGGTTGAAGTCATGCAATCGCTGGGTTTCGAGCAGTTCTACGCCGCCGGTCACGACCGTGGCGCGCGGGTCCTGCATCGCATGTGCCTGGATCACGGCGACAAGGTGCTCAAGGCCGGTTTCGTCGACATGCTGCCGCAACATTATTTGTTGAATAACGTGACACGCCAGTGGGGCAAGTTTTCCTGGCACTGGTTCTTCATGACCCAGGACGCCCCGACGCCAGAGCGAATGATGGACGCCGATCCGGAGTTCTTCATCCGCCGCAAGCTGTCGAAGACCGATCAGGGCACCAGTTTCTTTGGGCCCGAAGCGCTGGCCGATTACATCCGCTGCATCAAGAATCCGGCCACCACCCACGCTATGTGCGAAGACTATCGCGCCACCTTCGGCATCGACCTGGACATGGACACCGCCGATTTCGACGCGGGCCGGCGGATCGACAATCCGGCACTGATTCTCTGGGGCGAAAAGGGTGGCGTCGGGCGCAACCATAACGCCGCGGAAATCTGGAGCCGCTACGCCACCAACATCGTGCAGACCGCCACCGTGCCCTCAGGCCACTACCTGCAGGAAGAATGCCCGGACGAGACCTACGAGGTGTTGCACGGCTTCTTCAAGTAACGCAATGACAGGCGGTCCGGGATGACCGCCTGCCCACTAGAACTATAAAAAAAGGTGGAAAAAATGATTCCGACTACGCTCGCGCAAAAACGCAGGGCAACGCTGACGTTCGTGTTGCTTTGCATCATGGCGTTCATCATGTACGTGGACCGCACCAACCTGGCCGTCGCCGCCCCGACGATCAGCAAGGAGCTGGGTTTCAGCAACACCAACCTGGGCATGATGTTTTCAGCCTTCGCCATCGCCTACAGCTGCTTCATGATTCCCGGCGGCTGGTTCAGTGACCGTATCGGCTCGCGCAAGGCGATGTTGCTGTACGGCATAATCTGGTCGGCCGCGACCATTGCCACAGGGCTGGTCAGTGGTCTGGTGGTCTTGGTGATTGCACGTTTCGTGGTCGGTATCGGCGAAGCGCCGATCTACCCGACAGCGGCGCGCATGATTGCCCGCGCCATCCCTATCACCCAACGCGGCACGGCCCAGGGCATGATGCATGCGTCGGGACGCCTGGCCAATGCACTGGCGCCTTTGATCGTGACGTTCATGATCATTCAGTTTTCGTGGCGACTGACCTTCGTCATTCTCGGCGTGGTGACGTTGATCTACATGTTCGTCATGTATTTCAGCCTGAGCGAATCGAAGAAAGTGCTCGAAACCGCCGCCGTGCCGCTACCAGCCGTGGCGGCCAAACCGGTGAATTGGCCGCAGATGCTGCGCAAAGTGTGGCCGGCCGCTGCCACTTGTTTCTGTCACGGTTGGGTGCTGTGGTTTTTCCTCAACTGGATTCCATCGTTCTTCACCCAGCGCTACGGCATGGACCTGACCCACACCGCGTTGTTTTCGACCTTTGTGCTGCTCGGCGGGACCGTCGGCACCGCGGTCGGCGGCATGCTCTCGGACTGGCGCTTCAAAGTCACCGGCAACCGTCTGCGCTCACGCCGTGACTTGATCATCTTTGGCTTCCTGGCCTCGATCATCGGCTTGATTCCGCTGATGTTCACCCACGACCTGATCATCTGCGCCTGCGGCCTGAGCTTCTCGTTCTTCTGCTCGGAACTGGCCGACTCGCCGCTCTGGGTCATTGGCACCGAGGTGTCCCACGAACATTCGGCGACTTCCAGCGCGTGCACCTTCACCGGCATGGCCTTGGCGGGCGCCGTGTCACCGGTGGTGATCGGCTGGTTGCTGGATATCACGGGGAACAACTGGGCCGTGGCGTTCGGCGCTTCCATCGCCGTGGTGCTGATGGGGCCGTTGCTGGCGATGTTTATCAAGCTGGACGACGAGCCTGCTCCCGAGCCTGTTCCCTCTGCGCATTCACCGGCTGCGATAACTCAGAGCTGAGGCGCGACGTTTCACTCTCTCGAACAAAAGCCGCCGCCAACCAAGGGGCGGCCAATCACCTGCTTTAGCTGATACCAATTGGCCACCTCATCCGTTAGAGTGTGCGCCGCCCGAGAGATGGATCCCGGGCAATATCTCATGGAGCTTTTTCAGTGAAGTACGTTAGTAAAGTTGTCGCAGTGGCCCTGTTCGGTCTGGTTCTGGCGGGTTGCACCGGCACGCCGATGAACACCCAGCATTATGAAAGCAGTCAATACACCGTCCTGGGCCACAGTGAAGCGAGCGCCACGGGCCTGCTGCTGTTCGGCGTGATCCCGATCCAGCAGAACAACCGTTTTGTTCGCGCTCAGAACGCGGCGATCAAAGCCAAGGGCGGTGACGCGATGATCAACACCCAGGTGCAGGAAAACTGGTTCTGGGCGTGGGTCCTGACCGGCTACACCACCAAGATCTCCGGTGATGTGGTCAAGCTGAAAAACGTTCAGTAAGCCCAATACCCGGTCTTGATTGCGGATGCGCAATTGTGGCGAGGGGATCAGTCCCCTCGCCACAGGTTGTCGCTCAGTTGAAGATGTTCTTAAGTGAATAGCCTTGCGGTTTAACCGGGTTTTCATCAGTGGACGCTGGAGGTCAGTGGCGTTCCGTCACGCGAGCCTGCGGAGCCACCCGATTCCTTCCCGACCACTTCGCCTGATAAAGCTGCTGATCGGCACGTTTGATCAGCGCGGTGGTATTGCTGTCCGATATCTCGGCCAGGCCAATGCCGATGCTGACCGTGACGTGCCCGACCGTAGCAAAAATGGCTGCGGCAATCGCGGCACGAATCTTCTCGGCAACGACCTCGGGGCTCTCGGGTTCCTCGACTTCCGGTAACAGCACCGCAAACTCCTCACCACCGTAACGGGCCACGAAGTCAGTGGCGCGGGTGTTGCCCTGGATTAGCCGGGCGAGTTGGTGCAGCACCTCATCGCCGATCGCGTGGCCGTGGGTGTCATTGATTTGCTTGAAGTGGTCGGCGTCGATGAACAGCAACGCAAAGGGCCGTCCGGTGCGTTGAAACAGCAGGTTGCACTCATTCAGTTTCTCGTCGAATCGGCGCCGGTTGTACACGCCGGTCAGTGCGTCGTGGGTGGCCAGTTTCAACAGATCGGCGTTGGCCTGGGTGAGGGCGGCGGTGCGTTGCGCGACCGTGGCTTCCAGCGATGCATTGGCTTCCTGCAACTCGCGCTCCTTGCCGAGCAAGGACTCCGTCATGCCCTGAAGGGATTGGCCCAGCTGGGCAATTTCTCGCACCGAGTGGTCCCGCGGAAACGTCATACCCGGTTGTTGGTTTTGTACCCGTTTGGCTGACTTTGCCAGCTGTTCGATCGGGCGGCTGAGGTACAGCGCCAGGTAGTACGCCACCAGAGCAAACACGATGGCGGCAATGACCCCCAACAGCAGCAATTTGTAAAACAGAATACGTGCGGGTTGAAGCGCAATATCGAGTGGCTGGCGGACCGCGATGTACCACGTCAGGTCCGTGCTCGAGGGCGTGGGCACCGCGACCACGCTGGTCAGGTAACCGTCGCCGACTGACCAGCCGGCGGTATCGGAATGGTTTTCCCGGGCGACCGGCATGTTCGCCAAACGTTGCCCCATGAGCGCTTCGGGATAGAGCACTTTGCCGTCGTGGTCGACGATCAGCGCCTCCACCTCGGGCGTCATGTCCTTGCGCAGCACGGCCGCGTCGACAATCCGCGTCGCCCAGCTCCAATGGGCATGGGCGCCCAGCACACCGATCACCTGGCCCTCGGCATTACGGATCGGCGCGGCGAAATCGATGAAGCGCAAAGGCTCGCCACTGGCGGTTCCGGGCAGCAGTTTGGCCAGCAGGACCGCTTCATGAGGATCGCCGGTATAAGCACCGCGCAACCCGGCCTGGAACCAGGGGCGCTCTTTCACCGATTGATTGACCAGAAGACCGTTCACGGCTTGCCGAACACGTCCGTTGGCGTCAGCCACGCCCATCCAGGCGTACTCGGCGCGGGATTGCGAACGCAGCTCCATCGACGACAAGATATCCGGATCGCCCAGGTCGCCGTGCTTGAATAACGGCGCTCGACTGAGCAGAGACACTTCGAGCTGACGCTCATGCAGTTGTGCGCCCAATAGCTCGGCCGCCGACCTTGCCGTACTCAACAACGCATTGCCGCTGGCCTGCTTCATTTGCTCTGTGGCGATGTGGCCCACGTAGAAACCCACACTCACCAGCGTGAGCAACGACAGACCGGCAAACCAGAGTGTCAGGTGGCTTCGCAAGCTGGCTTTGATCATGGAAGACACCTGACGGTTTGAAGTCGCAGCATGGTATGCGCATTGGTCGGGTGGGGCCAGTGGCGGCGCTTTCATGGCATCGATCGGTACACGCATTCGCCAACGCGATGACAAGAAACAGAGTCAGTCGGACCGAGGCGTCCTCAGTCGGCACGTCCGCGCAGTTGCGCGAGAATCCGAGCGGCATCCCGGGCCGGAGGCAAACCGAAAACGCGGGCGTAGTCCCGGCTGAATTGGGTAGCGCTTTCATAGCCGACATCGAACGCGGCGCTGGTGACGCTTTTAGCGTTCGCCACCAACAAAGTCCGCGCCTGAAGCAGCCGCACGCGTTTTTGATACTGCAAGGGGCTGAGCGTGGTGACGGCTTTGAAATGGCGGTGGAACGCTGACACGCTCATCGACGCTGTGCGGGCCATGTCCTCGACCCGCAGCGGCTCGGCGAAGGCGCGGCGAATCCACTGGATCGCGAGGCTGACACGGGCCATGGCCGTATCGGGCGCGGCAATCTCGCGCAGCATCCAGCCGTGCGGTCCTTGCAAAACCCGATAGAGAATCTCCCGCTCGTACACCGGGCTCAGGGCCGCGATGTCCGCCGGCCGGTCCATCAATCGCAGCATGCGCACCCAGGCGTCCATCAGCTCGGGTGTGACTGCGGCCACTGAAAAGCCGGCCTCCTGTCCTGACGGTGCGACAGGTTTTGGCAGGTCTGTCAGTAACGTTGCCAGTACGGCAGGGTCCAGCGTCAAGGCGACGGCGAGGTACGGCTCGCCGGACGTGGCCGGGTGCACACTGCCGACCGCCGGCAGTTCAATCGACATCACGAAATAGGTCGCCGGGTCATACCTCAGTGTGCGATCACCGACAGTGATGGTCTTACTGCCTTGCAGGATCAGGTTGATCATCGGCTCGTAGACAGCGGCCAACTGATGTTCGGGAATCGCACCCTGGACCATGGCCACGCGCGGAATGCCCGTCTCTGTACGCCTGTTTTCGGCCCTGGCGGCGAGGGTTCTGAGTTCATGCAGTTGGTTTTCCATGGGGAGACATCTGACCGCAGGGGGACGCACGGCGCAAGCGAAAAGCAGAAACAGGCAGGATTGGAGTAGTAACGGCTGCGCTCGCCCGAGGGTCTATGGTTACCGTGGTTGCTCATCTGATTGACAGTGGAGCAAGCCATGGGCGTTATCGTCATTACCGGCGGCAGTCGAGGCATTGGTGCCAGCGCCGCAGTGCACTGTGCCCGGCGTGGAATGGGCGTCATCCTGACCTACAAGAGCAACGTGCAAGCGGCGGATTCGGTGGTTCAGCGCATCAAGTCCGAAGGTGGTCATGCCGTCGCCCTTGAACTGGATGTCTGCCATGCCGGGCGCTTCGGCGTGTTCGTCGATGCGGTACGACAGGCGCTGCAATCGAACTGGCAAACCACCACCCTGGGTGGTCTGGTCAACAATGCCGGCCACGGCCTGTTCAATCCGCTTGAGACGGTCACCGAGGCGCAGTTCGACGACCTCATGAACGTTCACCTCAAGGGCCCGTTCTTCCTGACCCAGGCCTTGCTGCCGCTGATGGAGGAGGGCGCAAGCATCGTCAACCTGACCAGCGCGACGACACGGGTGGTCACGCCAGGCGTGGCGCCTTATGCCGCTTTCAAGGGCGGACTGGAAGTACTGACCCGCTACATGGCCAAGGAGTTTGGTGAGCGACGCATCCGTGCCAATGCCGTCTCGCCCGGCGCCATTCGCACCGAACTGGGCGGCGGCTTGAGCGAAGAATTCGAGGCGCTGCTGGCCTCGCAAACGGCGCTCGGTCGCATCGGCGAACCGGACGACGTCGGTCGAGTGATCGCCACGTTGCTGTCCGAAGAAAGTGCCTGGATCAACGCGCAATCCATTGAGGTTTCCGGCGGTTACATCATCTGAACCAGCGAGGCGCATTCCATGCTTGATCATGTGTTTATCTCAGTCAGCGACACCCAACGCTCCGTCAATTTCTATACCGCGGCGCTCACACCGCTCCGCATCACTCACTCGCTCGATTTCGACGGCAAGGATGGCCCGCCGGGCCACCCGGACCTCAAGGGTTTCGGTGCGCAAGGCCGGGTGTTTTTCTGGCTGCGTGAAGGGGTGGTGGAGGGGCGGGCTGCGCATGTCGGGTTCGTTGCGAACAGCAGGGGCGAGGTCGATGCGGCCTATGCCGCTGCGATGAAAGCAGGCGCTACCGATAACGGCGCTCCCGGCGCACGGTTGCATTACGACCCGAATTATTACGCGGCTAACGTCCTGGACCCAGATGGCTACAGCCTCGAATTCGTCTATAAAAACTGGCAGCACCGATAATGAGCAAACTTCTGATATATGGCGCAACCGGGTACACCGGCCGAATGATCGCGGCACAGGCGAAGGCAGCCGGGCTGGACTTCGAAGTCGCTGGACGTGACGCGACAAGCGTGGCTGCGCTTGCCCGGCAGCTGAGCGTGCCTTATCGCACCTTCACGGCCGACGCTCAAACGGCGCAAGCGCTGAGCGGCGTCACGGTCTTGTTGAACTGCGCCGGTCCTTTTGTGATGACTGCAGAGCCGTTGATGCGGGCCTGCATCGAGGCCGGGGTCGACTATCTCGACATTACTGCCGAAATCAACGTTTACCGGCTGGCGGAGCGGTTGGGCGAGGATGCCGGAGTGATGCTATTGCCAGGCGTCGGCTGGGACGTTGTCCCCACTGACTGCCTCGCTCTGCACGTTGCCCGTCGTGTCGAACATCCGCAATCGCTACGGATCGCGCTGCAGGTTGCAGGCTCCATGTCCCGTGGATCGGCCAACAGCGTTGGCGAGATCATCGGTGCAGGATTGATGGCGCGGGTCGACGGCGTACTCGTTCCTGCGCCGGATGCGCAACCGCGTCACTTCGACTTCGGCGCCGGGCCTGTGCTCTGCGCGCCGCTGTCGTTCGGTGATCTGGTCACGGGTGGGCGCTCGACGGGTATCCCCAACATTGCGATGTTCGTGCACATCAGCGGTGACGCATTCCCAGAGGGCGACTTGTCCCGACTTCCCGATGGCCCCAGCGAGCAAGAGCGCCTGTCGCATCGGGCCTATGCGGTTGCTGAGGTGACGGGGGCAGATGGGCAGGTTGCGCGGTCGGTGATTGAGACTATCAACGGCTACTCCTACACACCGTTGGCCGCGGTGGAAGCGGCGCGACGCGTGTTGGCCGGGGAGCGGCGTTCCGGGTTCGAGACACCGGGTCGTCTGTTCGGAGTCGAATTCGCCGAGAGCATTGCCGGGACGGTGATCGTTGATCTCTAAGGCTGGCGCTGAAGGCACAGCAAGCGCTCGATCTGCGCTAACTCCCAGGTGCTGAGCAAACTGACCGGGTCGGTGCCGTAACGTTGCCAGCGGTCGAGTTCACCCTCGCGGCCGTCCGGGGCCTGGCAACGTTGGCAATGCAGCAGACGGGCGCCGTCGACACCGAGGCTCAGGCGCCAGCCTTCGATATCGACGTGCACGTGGCCGGGCTCGGGTTGTCTGGCGAGGCGCGATAGCGGCCGGAGTTCCAGCGCGGCGTCGCGCAACTGCTGGTAAACCTCGCGGGCGGTCAAGGGTGGCACAGGGCATCTCCGGTGGAATCGCAGGGTTGCACAGGATAGAGTCTGCGCTTGCCGCTGTCAGCGGATAGCGGGGTCGTTATTCCACCCGTCTGCCGGCGGCTTACTGGAAGTAGGTTCACCGGGTGCGAGCTGATTTACGTGCGCTTGGCCACAAATGATTTGGAGCAGGACATGAATAAAGCCGCAGCCCTTATGGTGCTTATTGCGGGGGTGTTCGGCGCGCAAGTCCAGGCGGCCGGCGATGCTGAAGCCGGCGCGACACTGTTCAAACGGATATGCGGCGGCTGCCATCAAGTGGGGGAGTCGGCGCGGGGTTCGTTCGGGCCGCAACTCAATGGCATTTTTGGACGCCCGTCAGGTAGCACGACGGATTATCAATACTCCGACGCCATGAAATCGGCCGGCATTGTCTGGACCCGCGAGACCCTGATCGCGTACCTCGAAGATCCAAAGGAAGTAGTGCCCGGTACCCGGATGATTTTCTGGGGGCTCAGCGATCCGGAGAAGATTGAAAACCTGTTGGCGTATCTACAGACCTTTCAGCCGCAGTAGGGCACCCTGCATTGACGCAGCGTGGCTTTCGATCAAACGCTCGGACCCACCCTCAGCAAGGTGACGTGCGTACCATGACGATCTATATGTAGGAAGGCACCTACAAAAACTCACGAAACCATGATTTTTCACACTCATAACCGCCCGGTGGGGCGGTTTTACTTCGTTAGGATGTGTCAGTTTTTCCCCGGTATTTGACTTCGATGTTTCAGGGGTAGACTCTTGGCGTCGCTGGAACCCGTAGCTGAAACCGGATAGAAATGCTCTTGCCAAATAGACTCGAAGATCATCGTGTATCTCTAGTGCAGAAACAAAACATTCTGGTTTTCTGGCCGTGAATGTTGTTTTTCATGCGCCATGAATACACCTTTTTTGTTAGCTGCGAGCTGTCTGGGATGGGCGTTTTAGGTGGCATTGGTTACATGTGATAACACGGGTAAGAGGGGGTGGCGGATATGCCTGCCCTAAATAGTTAGTTCTAATGATCGACGCGTTGCCATTGGATAGTTTGCGGCAGATGGCAGGTTGGATTGATTAGATAATATTCCAAGGACTGCACTTGCATGATGTAAGTGCGAACAATCGATAGAAGTGAGTTTGTTCACTTCTGGAGGCAAGGATGCGCGACCAAGTTACGTCTGAATTTTCTGTTCATCTGTGTATTCATCAACTATTCGAAGCCCAGGTTGCACGCAGTCCTGAAGCCACGGCGCTGGTCTTTGAGGGTTAGACGCTCAGCTATGGTGAACAACTGCCTCGCTTGCTTGCTGGTTCACATGTGCCATTGAGTCGCCGATAAACCGCCCGCAACAGTTTGCGGGCGTGCAGCGGGGTACCCATCGGCGAAGCATTATAAAAAGGAGAAATCATGGCAAATCCCTACCGCGAACTGCTCACCACCCCGGGCGTCATGGGGTTGGTGATCGCGAGTTCCATTGCCCGTCTGCCACAGGCAATGATCGGCATCGGCATCATTACCATGTTGGTGCAGCAGACGGGACTTTATTGGCTGGCTGGCTCGGTCGCCGGTACCTTTACCCTGGCCAATGCGCTGATCGGCCCGCAGGTGTCGAAACTCGTCGATCAGCGGGGGCAGAGTCGGGTGCTGCCCTTAGTCACCACCTTCAGCATTGGCATGTTGCTGGCGCTGATCGTTGCCGTCTCTATGAGGGCGCCGACCCCGCTGTTGTTTATTCTTGCGGCACTGGCGGGCACGATGCCCAGCATGCCCGCGATGATAAGAGCACGCTGGACACAGCTTTTCCGTGGCAAGCCGCAGTTGCACACGGCTTTCTCCCTGGACACGGTGCTGACTGAGCTCGCTTTCATTATCGGTCCACCCCTGGCCATCGGTCTGAGCGTCAGTTTTTTTGCCGAAGCCGGACCGCTTGTCGCGGTCTTGCTGCTGGTCATCGGCGTGAGCGCTTTTCTTCTGCAAAAGCAGACAGAACCGAAGGTCGTCGTGGGCGTCAGGAAGAGCACTGGCTCTACCTTGCTGATTCCCGGCGTTCGCACCATCGTTCTGGCACTCTTGGCGATGGGGGTGATTGGCGGATCAATCGATGTGGCGGTGGTGGCCTTCGCCAACGCACAAGACTGGCCAGCGTCCGCCAGCTTCATCCTCGCAGCCTATGCGCTCGGCTCAATGATCGCGGGCCTGACGTTCGGCGCGTTGAGGGTCTCCTTGTCGATTGAAAAGCAATTCTTCGTTGGCGTTCTGATCACGGCAGTTACAGCCGTCTTGCCCATTTTCTCGCCGGACGTCTACATCCTTTCCGGGATGCTGTTTGTGGCAGGCATGTCATTCGCACCAACGATGGTCGTCGTCATGAACCTTGGTACGATCATCGTTCCACCGTCCAGGATCACCGAAGGCCTGACGTGGATGACGACGGGCATCAGCATCGGCGTGGCGCTCGGTGGCGTACTCGCGGGGCTGGTCATCGACGCCTATGGCGCACGGGCAGGGTTCGGCGTCGCCATCGGCGCGGGGCTGGTCATGGTGGTGATCGTGCTGTTGGGGCTACGTACACTTCGCTCCACATCAGCGGTTTGCGCCGAGCCGAGTATCCAGTAATCAGCACGCTGGACTTCGTCACAGCATTGATCTGCCGACAAGGGGCATGGCCCTCTTCGTGGTCCATCTGGTCGCTCAGCTAGAATGACCATTCATTCCCCATTGATGGAGAACCAGAATGGTCAGCAAAAACACGATTTGCCTCTGGTACGACGGCGCCGCGCTGGAGGCCGCGACGTTCTACGCCAAGACGTTTCCCGACAGCGCGGTGGGCACCATCCTTCGCGCGCCTGGCGACTATCCAGCGGGCAAGCAGGGCGATGTATTGACGGTCGAATTCACGGTGATGGGCATTCCGTGTCTCGGCCTGAACGGGGGCTCGGGGGTCAAGCACAACGAGGCGTTCTCGTTCCAGGTGGCGACTGACGACCAGGCCGAAACCGATCGCTTGTGGAGCGCGATTGTCGGAAACGGCGGCCAGGAAAACGTCTGTGGCTGGTGCCAGGACAAATGGGGATTGTCGTGGCAGATCACGCCCCGCGTCCTGACGGATGCCATCAATAATCCCGATCAAGCAGCGGCCAAGCGCGCGTTCAACGCGATGATGCAGATGGGGAAAATCGATGTCGCGGCGATCGAAGCGGCGGTCAAGGGTTAATCCGACCTGACGCTGATGATCTACGTTATCGCGCCAGTTGCTCCACCAGCTCAGGCGTCACGTAGTGCGGTCCGTCGAACAGGTACAGCGGAAAACCGTCATAGGCCGCCAGTTGCGGTTTGAGTTCGGCGGCGGTGGCGGAGCGAAATCCGCCGCCGAAGTTGGGGCGAAAGGCTTCGACGATGATGCGCACCCGGTCTTTGCCCAGACGCTCGCGCAACGCGTCGGCGTAGGTCCTGGCGACCGGTGCGGTGCGGGCGTAGACACCGACGCCGTCCTGGAAGAACACGCCAATGTCATTCGGCAGCCACTGCTTGAGCCATTCTGCCGTGGCGACAGGGCCGATGTTCGCACCGTCATACACGCTGATCCATAACGGTCGTGGCAGCTTGGCCAGCAGGGCGGGCAGTTCTTTGGCGCGGGTCCAGCTGGGGTCGACTTCGGCGGGGAAATACCAGCCGGTGACGTGCAAGGGCGTCGGCAATTTGGCGATGCGTGCCGAGACTGCCGCCAGTTGCTCGATGTTGTCCCGTGAGCGGTTTTCGCTGAAATAGCCGGCCAGTCCAAGGATGACGTCTTGCGCCCAAGGGGCCTTGGCGATGCGTGCCCAATCGGGCAGAACCGGCACGCTGGGCAGGCCGGAACCGGCAACGAATGCCTGATCGTCGACGACAGTCCATTGCACCAGCAGCTCGCGGGCCCCCAGCTTTTCCCAGTGGCCATTGATGCCGACGGTCTTGTTGTCCGGCTGCCAGACGATGCCGACGATCCCTGGGGTCTGGGCCTTTTTGTCCGTCACGTAGAGCACGCCGGTCCCGGTGCCGAGAATGGCGGCAAACAACAGACCCGCAATGGTCGCGCGACTGGCGGTGTAACCAAGAATGTTCACGGAAGCGCCTTATTGATGCGCTGATGCCATTGGCTCAGCGAGGTGACGCCTTTGGCGTTCCAGTTAGCTGCGGCATCGGGGCCGAGGTGGAACTGGCCCTCGTTGAATTGCCAGACGATCACTTGCGGTTTGTGTTGGGCGAAATCCGCAGACTCCAGGTATTGCAGCAGCGTAGCCCATGGGCCGACATCGCCAGGATTCCAGGTCAGCGCGACGGGACGGTCCAGGGCATTGGAAAGCTTTTGCGTAAAGCCCAGGTAAGGTTGGACAAAGCTGTTGCCGATCACCTGAACCGGTGCCGGTGCGTCATCGATCAGCAAGTCGTTCTGGGCCTGATGGCGAACGGTGTAGATGTCGCGACCAATCGATTTACGTTTGATCGCCGGCAGGAAATTGCTCGCCAGATCGCCGAACGCGCGTCGGTCGAACCACTCGCCCAGCGCCGCGCCACCGCCGGGTTCGCCTGCAGGCGGTAACGCTCGGTAATCAGTTGCGCCGTGGCGTCGGCGGTGTTTTCCGCGCTCCAGGCGGTCCAGTGGTAGTCGGCGCGATAAAACGCGGTCTGTTTGCCGTGTTCAGTGCGTTGCAGGACGGGCTTGATGTTCAGCGTGGTCAGGCCTGCCTGAGTCAGCTCGCTCTGCAAGAGCTCGTAGCGCTGCATCACGGCCGGGCTCAAGGGCTGACTGGCGGGCAGGCGCGAGGCATAAAACGGCGCTTTCATCGGCACTACCAATACGACCAGACTGATGTGTTCCCGCGCAAGGTTCTGCTGGAGTTGTTTCACCAGCGCAATGTTGCGAGTCGTGCCGGGGTTATCGACCTTGCTCAGGCTTTCCCAGGCCGGGAACAGCCAGCCACCTTCGCCGGTAATGACCGCCGAGGCCGCTTCAACGCCGGTGCCCGACAGGCTCAACAAGACACCGGCGATCAGGGCGGAAACCGGCCAGCGAGATTTCCATTGAAGGGTCATGGCGCGGTCTGGTCGACAAGGCCGATCAGGCGTGGAGCCTGCCGGGAGCCGACCAGGAACAGGCTGTAACGATCGCCGGCCTTGAAGGGCGTCAGCTTGAACGGCAGGCTGATGTTCTGCTCGCAATTGGCAACCAGCGTTGCTTGCACCGGGTTAATCGTGCGCTGAGCCTGACCGTTGAACGGGACTTGATTGAACACCGGGGCATGGTTAGCCAGTTTCACCCCGGCCTTCTCGCAACCGCTGGCCAGGTTGTAGAGGTTGAGTTCGGCACGCAAGTCTTTGCCGCGCAGCGGCGGGTCGATGACCAGGCGGGGTGCCCGCGCCGGGTCACTGTCGAGAATCAGCGTGACCCACGCACTTTTCGGTGCACTCAGGCCCTTTATCTCGCGACCGTTGACGGTCACTTGCAGCGGCTGTCGCGAGTCCACGACCTGAAAAGGACTGGCCACCGTCGCCTGGGTCGAAAGGGCGAAACTCGCGCCCTGGCCCACCTGGACCTGCATGGCAGTGTCGGAGGGGTTGACCACCCGCACCCAGGCCGAACCCTCCGGCAGTTTTGGCGCGTACAACTGGGCAATTTCAGGGGCGGCGTTTGCCCCCATCGGGATCAGGCCAAGTCCCAACCACAAACAGAATCGAATCTTCATGCAAGTCCTCAATAGGAATAAGTCAGGCGACCGAAGACACCTTGAGCGCGATCATCGCCCAGCACCTTGACGCGGTACTGCAGGGAGAAGTCGAGATAGGAGCGGGGCGCGTTGTACGCATCTTCGCGGAACCAGTAGCGCACGTTGTTGCCGACACCGATGCCACCGGCCTTGCCGGACGATGAGTCCGATTTGCCATCGGAGTCGGTGCCACTGTTCATCTTCGAGTCGTAATCGAACGCAGCCACCACATGAGGGAACGTCACCCAGCGTGAGCCCGCGCCACCGATGGCATAGCTGCGGCCGACCTGCCATTCGCTGTTGAAATAGTCTCGCGAGTCGTTGACGTAATGTCCGGCTTCAGCGAACAACTGCGAAGTCCACCAACTGGAGGCATCGACCCGCAGATCGGTCCCGACGCTTGCGCCATAGCCCAGACGCAGCAGCCAGTCACCGTCGACGTCCGACGATCCCAAGGGGAATGTGCGCTCGACGGCGGCCATCACGTTCAGTGACGTAAAGGGTTTGACCCGTACACCCACCGCGCCTTGCAGCGCATCGAAACCGGTGTCCGAATCGCTGTTCTTGCTCCACAGCGTGTCGGTGACGCGTCCGTAGAGTTCGACAAAACGTGCATTGCGATAGCCCAACGGGCGCCAGGACAATTCGGTGCTGTTCTGCAGGCTGTCATTGCTGCTATTGCCGCCGCTCGGCGCTGAGCTCAGGCCGCTGCTGGTGCTGTTGCCGCGGTAACTGGTGGTGTTGGTCAGGCCCCAGGTGCGCGACACATCGGCCACGGTGCGACGGGTGTCGAACAGCTGCTGCGGGGACAGGTCCGGTTCACCGGCATTGTTTGCGTCGATGACGCGCTTGAAGTAGCTGACGGCTTGTTCGTCATCATTGACCCGCATCGCGTTATAGGCCGCGTCCTGAGTGGCTGTCGGCGTCAGTCGCGTCTCGGCATCGGCCTTGCGGAACGATGCGTGGGCACCGTCATCGTCGCCGGCCTGGACCGACAAGTAAGCGATCTGCAGGTCGCTCATCGATTCCAGTTCACCCGTGTCCCGCGCTTGTTGCAGCCGTTCGCGCGCGGTTCGGCGCTGGCCGATGGCGCTATACAAACTGGCTTCTTCATAAGCAGGCAGGCTCCCCAGTGCCAAGGCCTGGGTAAAGTCTTCGCGAGCCCCGGCGTCGTCACCCGATTGCTGGCGCAGACGACCGCGTTGGGCCAGCAGTCGGGCGTCATCGCCGCTGAGCTTGAGGCCCTCGCTGGCCGCCGCGATGGCTTCGGGCACTCGTTTCTGATCACTCAAGGCGCTGACGAGCAACCGTCGATACGCTGGATTCTGCGGCGCACGGGCAATGGCTTCGTTGGCCAGGACGACGGCCGAGGCGGGGTCCTTGCTGGCGAGTGCGGCGTAAGCCTGACCGGCCTTGTCGGTTCCGCCGTCGCGCTGGTTGCCCGGCCAGATATCGCAGACCAGGCCAAAAGCGGTTTCCTGACAGTTCAGGGCCGGGGCCGGAAACTGGGCGACAGCGTTTAACCCGTTGTTTTTTTGCCTGAGGGCCATCCGGGCGGCAGTGCGTCGACGGGCCACTTCGCCGCCTTCGTCATCGATCAAAGGTTGTAGCTGATCGAGCGCCCGCTGAGGCTCGCCATGGGCTAGCGCAGCGTCGGCGGCGAAGAAGCGAATGTCGCGGGTTTCGGTTTCCAGCAGGCCATCGATGGCCAAGGCGTGATTCAGGTCAGCCTCGGCTGCCGCTGTTTTACCCTGACGATCAAGGGCGTAGCTGCGCAGGATCCACGGCGCGATTTCGCCATCGTCCTGAGCCAGTGCGCCAGACGCGGCCAGCTCGGCCCCTCGGTAATCCTTGTCTGCGAGCAGGGCGCTGATCAGCAGTTGCTGATTGGCGCCGATTTCCGGTGCCCAGGCGACGGCTTTCCGGGCCTGATCCACGGCCAACGGCACCTGGCCTTGCTCCAGGGCGCGATAACTTTCGACGGCCAGCGGTGCGGCCAATTGCCGACGAATCGCTTCGCGGCGCATCAGCAACGTATCGTCGTCCGGGAACACGGCCAATGCCTGAGTGGTGGCCTGATCCGCTTCTTGAAGATGTTGTTGACGCTGCAACGACTCGATCAGCAGCAGTCGATAATCCATGCGTTTGGGCGCCTGGGCGATGGCTTTGCGTGACGCCTGTGCCGCCGCGCCGAAATCATCGCGATCATAGGCCTTGAAGGCCTGGGCGGCGGCGCCGAAGCCTGGAGCCTGACGTGACTGTGGGTAGCGCTTGGGATGATCACGCAGATCCTTGTCCCGTTGAGCCAGCACGATCAGCCTGTTCAAACGGGTGATGTCGGCGCGCTGACGCAACGCTTCGCGGGCCTTGGCGATGGCCAGGTCGTAGTCTTTGCGCTCGTAGGCGCTGTAGGCCTCGTTGGCAGTGACGTAGGCTGGACCGGTCAACGGTAATGGCAGTGTTTCGGCATGAGCCAGCGCAGGTATCAGGCTCAGCCCCGTGGCCATGAGGGTCAGCAAGGGGCGATTCATGCCGGAAGCTCCGCAGGGTAGTGGCTGTGCTGACGTGCCACGGCCTTTTCGATGGTGGCGCGGGGCAGCACGCCGCTGTCGACCAGATAGTCGCCGATGCGTCCGTGACGCTGCGGGCGGTACTGCAACATGGTGCGGTTGAACACGTCGCGATCCAGCAGGCCCATTTCGATCAACAGGTCACCCAACAGTGGCGCGCGGGCATCTGGTACCGACTGGCCTTCGCGCACATTCATCAGGCGCAACTGCGCAACGATTTCGCTTTCACGGGCAATCAGCTGCACCGGCTCGCTGCCCAGTACCTCGCTGACTTGTTGCAGACCTTCGGCCGGCAACGGACTGGCCACGGCCAATTGCACTCGGCCGTCGGCGTTCAAGCCCACCGGCACCACCCGCCAGCGCAGGGCGAATTCATCGTCCAGGGTCAGGGTTGACGCTTGCGCCTTGTGGGCCACATCGAACACCCGCGGCAGGTCATTCTGGAAGGCGATGGCTTCGGCCAGCGTCTCGTCGTCCAGCCAGCCATTGCTGAGCAAGATCCGCCCCAAGGGCATGTGCCGGGTTTTCTGTTCGGCGAGGGCGCTTTGCAGGTCGGTTTCGTTGATCGCCTGCCAGGACAGCAACACGCTGCCCAGCTTGCGCGGGGCGGCGGCGACCAGGTCGGTGGACGGGAAGTCGTGCATGGTCTTGTCCCACACCAGTTTGCGGTTCATGACCTTGCCGACCAGGAACATGCGCCAGGCCCGTGACGCGGCCATGAAGTTGACGAAGTTGCCCACCACCATGCGCGGGATCGACAGCAAACCGTGCTGCCAGCCGTACAGCACGGTGGTGAAATAACAGCGATGCGCGATGCGCCAGGCCAGCGCAACACCGTTGGCCAGCAGCAAGTATTTGATGAAGCCGTTGGTTTCGAACGGCGTGGGGAAACTCACGTCCCACAGGCCGCTCTGGCGCAGGATGATCAGGCCCAACAGCTGCACCAGAATCACGTAGGCGATGATGCTGACAAACGCCGTCACCACGCCTTTGCGGTCACGGAACAACAGATATCGATTGGCCAGCGAACCGTTCCAGCCCATTTGCTCCCAGCCTTGCAGGCCGATTCCCAGTGTCCAGCGGGCCTTCTGCCGGAACGCGGTGCGGAAGGTGTCGGGAAAGAACTCGCGCACGCACAACGGCATCTTCAGCGTCGATTCGTAAGGCTTGCGAAACCAGGATTTGCGCAGCACACGAAACTGCACCGGGAAGCGCACGAAGATCGCGTTCATGCCGACCTTGGCCAGGCGTGCGCCGACGTCGTAGTCCTCGGTGAGGCTGTCAGTGTTGAACGGCTGGTTCTGGGTTTCCCCGGCCAGCACACGCAGGGCCCGATGGGAAAAACAGGTGCCGACGCCGGCAGACGGCACCGTGTCGGTCATGCTTTCACGCACCACCAGGTCCTTGCCGTGCCATTCGGCGAACTCGTCCATGTAGGTGCCGGCCACCCATTCGTACCAGTTGCGTTCCAGCGAAACCACGGGCAACTGGATCATGTCCTTGCGCGGCAGCAAGTAGTTGAACAGGCGCAATTCCATCGGGTGCAGCACGTCTTCGCTGTCGTGCAACACGACGCCGGCGAAGGTCATGCCGTGGGTTTTCTCATGCAGGAAGATCGCCTGGATCACCCAGTTCAGGCAGTCGGCCTTGCAGGTCGGCCCGGCATGCGGGACTTCCACGCGGTGCAACTGCTTGTAGCGCCGACGCATGCGCTCCACTTCGTCAATGGTGCGCTGATCGTTGATGTAGGTGCCGACGAAAACCACATAGTTCTGGTAATCGAGGGTCGACACCATGTTTTCGATCATCGGCGCGATGACGTCATATTCCAGCCAGGCCGGGACCATGATTGCCAGCGGCTGTTCGTCCCGGGCCATCAACTGCTCGGCGGTCAGCGGTCGGTATTTGCGGTCCGCGGTGAACTTGCGAAACAGGCGGCGCGACCAGTACCACAGGTCAATGAACAGGTCGTCCAGGCTGGAAATCAGGATCAGCACCGCGACCACGATGGTCGAGATCTCCAGAAAGCTGTAGTAGTGAGCCAGCCAATAGGGCCAATAAAGCGACGTCATCGAAGGGTTCCGTTACTGGCGATTGCGACGGGCATTACGGCCAGCCAGCAACAGGATGAGAACCAACAGGATGCCACCCGGAATCAGCCACAACAGCGACGGTGTCCGCCAGGCGTCGAGGCCCTTGGGTTCTTCGTTGTCGATCAATTGGCTGCCGCTTGGATCCTGAGTGTCGAAGGTGGTCAGGGCACCGTTGTCACCCAGGATGGCCACATCGCCGCGGGTCAGCAGAATCTGTTTGGCGAAGCGTGGCGAGTCATTGCCCAATGCGCGATAGACCATACCGCGCTGGCCGCCGGCATCGACCACTTGCAACGAGGCAAGGTGATTGAGCGGATGCACGTCAAGCAACACTTGATCCTTGTGATTGATGCGCAGACGCCCCTGCTCATCGACCTGCACGGACTCCTTGCTGTCTTTGATCGGCAGCTCGAAGGCGAGGAAGGCCTTGTCCAGCGTGACCGAGGCTTTCGGATCTGTGATGACCTTCAATTGTGAACGCAGCGGCGAGACCCCGGCGGCATCGGCGACTGAAATCACTTGCGGCAAGCTGCTCGCCGGATGATCGAGGTAGGCCTGAGGCACCAGGAGTTGGGTGTCCACGGCAAAGCGCGCGGCCATGCCGGAGAAGTCATCACCCAGCGCGGTTTTTTCCAGCACGATGTGGCTGGTCGGCAGCACGGAAACCGGGAAGGCTTGCGGCGTTTCCAGGCAACGATCACTCACGGGCTGGCGCTGGAACGACACGCGTAGCACGTTGGTCGCGCCCACGGCGTAACGCGGGATGCGCGCTTCGATGCGTTGTTTTTCACCGTTGGCCACCAGCTGCTGCGCGCCAATCAGGTAGTCATTGAGAAACAGCGAGGCCACCGGCGCAGTGTCTGATGCGCCGGGCGCGGCAGACACGTCGACCACAGCCTTCACCGGCAAGCGACCGTCGTAAGCCACGCTGCCCAGAGGGAATGACGTGCTCCAGTCAGACTTGGCCAGCACGTCGATGGCGCCGGGATTGCCGCCCAGGCGAGACAGGGCGACACGGCCGTCGCTGCTCAAGGGCAGCTGCGCTTCGCTGACGGTCAATTGGCGACTGCGTGCCAGTTTGTTCCAGGCGCTACTGAACAAGGCCAGCGCCTTGTCGGTGGCATGCGGCGCAATCATCAGAACAGGGCGCGTGCCCACCAGGGCCAGGCGCACATTGTCAGTGCCATCGGCGGCAAGGCCGGCATTGATATGCGTCTCACGCCATTGCGTGAACGCGTTGGCCGCCGTGGCATCGAAGCCCTGGATCTGGCTCTGCAGCGCGTCGAGGGACGCATTAATCGCTGTGAGCAGTTGCGGGTCGTTGACCGCCAGATCCGCCTGGACGTTCGGCGTCTGGCCCAATACCAGCAACGCGCCGATCTCCGCCGGGTTTGCCAACGTGTGCGGACCTTTGCCGTTGAGGCTGGCGAACGCTGGAATACCTTGCAGTTCGGCCGGAATGCGCAGGCCGCTCAGGTCGACGCTGTCTTGTACGGCAGGGAAGGGCAGGATTTGACTGCGCTTGCCAATCCGCTCCAGTGCCACGCCCAGACGCCATGCCGAATCGTAGCTTTCAGCGGATAAGGTGCCGGGCGCGACCATGATCCCCGGTTTGCCAGGCAAGGCCGTCCACGCAGCGCCGACGTCGCGCAACTGGCTGGCGTCATAGCTGTAAGTCAGGCGGGTGTCGGGTTCGATACGCAGAACATTGCCGATGGCGCGTTCGTCTTCGCACAGCACACGGGACACGATCGACGACCAGGCGATGCCCAGGCGCAGCGAGCCGCTGTCCCGCGCTTTTTTGTCCACGCCCAGCGTGACGCTGGCGTCACCCTGGGTTTCGCTCAGCCCTTCGGCACGCACCGGATAACCGTCCAGCGACAGCAGCAGCGTGTTGCGGCCGCCTTCGCCATTGAGGTAACTGGCGTCGAAATTCAACGTCGCATCCGTCAGCGGAACACCTGCCGGCACCGGCAGATACAGTTCGCGGCGGGCATCGGTGGAGCCGAGGATGATCGGTGCATCGATCCCCAGATCGCTCAAGCGCACCTCACGCTCTTGTCGGGTGTCGGCGTTGAGCCGGTTGATCGCCTGGGTGAGCGGACTGTCCGCGGCCAAGGCAAAGGTCGGCATGAGCGCGAGCAGGCTCACACCACAGGCAAGGGCGCTGAGGGCACCCGTATGGATGGCAACGGAAGACTTCATTCAGGTAGATCTCGAGCTGATAAGGGGAGAAACGGTTTGGTTTATCGAGAGGTAAAAGCGGGGTAATGCTTCTCGGGCGCAGGCTGTGCAGACGGGTATTGCAGGAACTTGGGCAAGGACTGGCCGGCCACGATGAAATCGTCCACCGGACGGCCCATCAGGGCATCGACGATGCGCGCACTGGCCTTGCCGTCGCCGTAAGGGTTGGCCGCCTGGGAGCAGCGGCGCCACAACAGGTCGTCATCGAACAGCGCGTTAACGCCAGCGATGATCGAGCCCGGCGAGGTACCGACCAGGCGCACAGTGCCCGCCGCCACAGCTTCCGGGCGTTCGGTCACATCACGCATGACCAGCACCGGTTTGCCCAGGGACGGTGCTTCTTCCTGCACGCCACCGGAATCGGTGAGGATCACATGGGCCCGTTGCATCAGGCGCACGAAGGCCAGGTAGTCCAGCGGCTGGATCAGGTGCACGTTGGGCAGACCGCCCAGATGCTCGGTGACCGGGCCCATGACATTGGGGTTCAAGTGCACCGGGTAAACGATCTGGATATCCGAACGCCGAGCCAGATGACTCAGGGCCTTGCAGATATCCAGGAAGCCTTCACCGAAATTTTCCCGACGATGCCCGGTCACCAACAGGACCTTGCGGCCGGTCTGCAGGAACGAAAACTGCCGGTCCAGGCTTGCGCGCAGGTCGGCATCCTGTTCAATGCGCCGTGCGGTCATCTGCAGCGCGTCGATCACCGTATTGCCGGTGACGAAGGTGCGACCCTGTAGGCGTTCGTCGAGCAGGTTCTGGCGCGACTCGTGGGTGGGCGCAAACAGCATGTCCGCCCCCAGGTCGATGCAGCGACGGTTCATTTCTTCCGGCCACGGGCTGTAGATATCACCGGTTCGCAGCCCGGCTTCCACATGGCCGACCGGGATCCGTCGATGGAACGCCGCCATCGCGGCCACCATGGCCGAGGTCGTGTCGCCGTGCACCAGCACCCGGTCCGGGCAGGTCATTTCCAGCACCGGGTCGATCGCCCCGTAAAGCGCCGCCGTCAGGGAGTTGAGCGTTTGCTGCGGGGTCATGACATCGAGGGTGTAATCGGCCTTGAGGTCGAACAGGTCCAACACCTGTTTGAGCATGCTTTGGTGTTGGCCGGTGATGCATATCTGCGAATCAATGCCGGGTTCCGCAGCGAGGGCTTTGACTAACGGCGCCATCTTGATGGCTTCTGGACGGGTACCGAAGATCGAAAGGATTTTAATCCTTGAATGATGACGAGCGATGATGCCTTCCTCGCGCAGTTTCAGTGCGCAGCACAATGCAGGCCCAAGTTTTATTGAACTTGAGCAAGCCGGTGTTATTTGAATTTGATTAATGCCGGGGATCAGCGTTGATGCTGATATTCACTTCGTGTGAGGGGGAAAGCGCCTGTAAGCCCGGAAGCGGCGGAATTATTAGCATTGAAGAGAGATGTTTTAAAGCGTTACATGGGATTTATTATTTATTAAATGAGTTTGAAACTTTTATAACTGATCCCTGTCTTTTTTTGGTTTTGTGTTTTTCTGAAGGGGTTTTGTTTTAGTTGGTAATAGAATATTAACTTATTGTTTTTAAAGGGTTTTAATATTTAAAGTCCATTCGTCGGTGTGTTTGAATTTTTGAATGATTGTTGCAGTCTCGGTCGGCGGCATTAGCGAGTGGTTTTTGTGAAATACAAGTCACTTAAATGGCGCCTGAATAATGTCATGGCGCACTGGAAGTTCTTTTGAACTAATTAAGTTTTTTGTAAGCGACTTCTCTCAATAGCACTAGGCTGAGTGTTCTGTTGTTCAATATGAACTTCATCAACGGACTTGGCTGAGGATACTGGCCATTAGCCGAGTCCCCTTTCATATTGCAAGTGCGGGAGACGTCTGGCTCGTTGCGTCCAGGTTACTTAACAGCCACTCGACGAAGCTTCGCGCCAGCGGATTGTTCTCGCTGTCACGATGGGTCAGCAAGGCCCAGTTCGGGCCGCGAATGGTGTCTTCCACCAAGGGCTGCAACAGTCCGCTGTCACGTGCCGGCCGACTCAGCAACTGACTGACCAGGGCGATGCCGAGCCCCGCGCAGGCGGCGTCCAGCAGCAGGCCGGGGTCGGAGAAATTCAGCCCCTGATCCTTCTGCCCGACATCAATCCCGGCCTCCACCGCCCAATGACTCCAGTCCATCTCCCGCTCTCCGTGAAGGGTGGTGCGCTGCTCGACGGGCACCGTCAACACGTCTGGATGACACGCCGGGTACAGGCGGTCGGCGTGCAACACCTTGAAGCTGCACTCGGCCTGGGAACTGATGTCGTCACGCACCGCGAGGTCGATGGTCTGGGTGGTCATGTCCGGGACTTCATCGGTGCTGAAAATCCACAGGTCGACCTCCGGGTGCTGACGACGAAAATCCCCCAGACGCGGCAGCAACCAATGACGGGCGAATGTCGGCGTGGTGTTGAGCACCAGTTGGTTGGGTTTCTGGTATTGCCCGAGGCGACGAATGCCGACCGCCAGTTGCTGCAATAACGCCTGGGTGGTGCTGAGCAGATCGTGGCCGGCATCGGTCAGGCTGACGCTGCGTCCACTGCGAAAAAACAACGGCTGCTCAAGGTACGCCTCAAGCGTGCGGATCTGCTGGCTGATGGCCGACTGGGTCAGGTGCAACTCGTCGGCCGCCTTGTGAAAACTGCCCAGGCGGGCGGCGGCTTCAAAGCCGCGAAGGGTGTTGAGCGGGGGCCAGTGCTTGAGCATATCGATAAGTTCCTCTAATCACTTTTCTACAAAATCCATCGTTTGTTGGCCTTGTTTTACGACCGTAGCATGCATGCCAAGACCGCGAAGGCAGTTTTCATTGAACACAATGACTTAACTCAAGGGTGCTTGTCATGCAGCAGAACGAACTTCAGAACAGTGGCTGGTGGATGCCGGCAGAGTGGGTGAAGCACGCCGCGACCTGGATGGTCTGGCCACACAACCAGGCGCTTTGGGAGTCGGGCTGGGGCGTCACCTTGCCGTTGGTGCAGGAGGATTTCGCACGGGTGGCGAACGCCATCGCCCGGTTCGAACCGGTGAAAATGGTCGTCGACCCTTCGGCTATCGCAAGTGCCAAAGCGCTGTGTGGACCCAACATCGAACTGATCCCGTTGGCGGTCAACGACAGTTGGTGCCGCGACTCCGGCCCGAGCTTCGTCTGCCATCCGCAACACGGTCTGGGCGGGGTGAGCTGGCGCTTCAATGCCTGGGGCGGCAAGTCGCTGCATAACCTCGACGAAAGCCTGGCGCGCCGCGCACTCAATCGCCTCGGCGTGCCGTGCTTTGGCACCCCGCTGAGCAACGAAGGCGGTGCGATTCATGTCGACGGCGAGGGCACGCTGATCACCACCGAATCGGTGTTGCTCAACCCCAATCGCAACCCGGGCATGACCAAGGCCGAGATCGAGGAAATCTTCACGCAGTTATTGGGCGTGAAGAAAACCATCTGGCTGCCGGGTGACCCGGACTACGTGACGGGCGACATGACTGACGGCCACGTCGATGGCGTCTGCGCCTTCGCCCGCCCCGGCGTGTTGCTGGTGGATGCCACCCACGACAAAGATTCGGTGTACGCCGAGATTGCACGGGAAAACCGTCGCGCACTGGAGCTGGCTACCGATGCCCACGGGCGCACGTTCGAGCTGATCGAACTCTATGAAGCCACCGATGCCGTGGACACCGAAGCCGAAGTGTTCTGTGCCTCGTACACCAACTTCTACATCGCCAACCACGCGATCATCATGCCGGCCTATGGCATCGACGCCGACCACGCGGCGGCCGAAGTGTTGGCCCGGGCGTTCCCGGGGCGCGAGGTGGTGCCGGTGCGGATCAATCACCTGGCCCATGGCGGCGGCGGGGTGCATTGCATCACCCAGCAGCAGCCGGCCTGGCCCGTGCAGGAGTGATGCCATGACCCTGTTGACGATTGCTACCACCCAGATGCCGTGCACCTGGGACTTGCCGAACAATCTCGATCAGGCCGAGCGACTGATCCGTGAGGCGGCCGCGAAGGGCGCCCAGGTCATCCTGTTACAGGAGCTGTTCGCTACGCCGTATTTCTGCATCGAGCAAAGCCATAAACATTTGGCGTTGGCCGAAGAGTATCGATACAGCGGCGTACTCAAACGCTTTGCTGCGCTGGCCAAGGAGTTGGGGGTGGTGTTGCCGCTGAGCTGGTTCGAGAAGGCTGGCAATGCCTACTTCAATTCCCTGAGCGTGGCCGACGCCGACGGGCGCTTGCTGGGGGTGTATCGCAAGACCCACATCCCCAACGCCATCGGTTACCAGGAGAAGGAATACTTCAGCCCCGGCGACACCGGTTTCCGTGTCTGGGACACGGCGTTCGGGCGCCTCGGTGTCGGGATCTGCTGGGATCAGTGGTTCCCCGAGACCGCCCGCTGCCTGGCGTTGATGGGCGCCGAAGTCTTGCTGTTTCCCACCGCCATCGGCTCTGAGCCGGGGTGTGCAGCGCTGGATTCCCGTGACCACTGGCAGATGACCATGCGTGGCCATGCCGCTGCAAACATCCTGCCGGTGGTGGCGGCCAATCGCGTCGGTCGTGAGGTGGCGACCACCGATGCGGCCTTGCAAATGAGCTTCTACGGCTCGTCGTTTATCTGCAACCACAAGGGCAAGTTGCTCGCCGAGGCCGATCGCGACAGCAGCGGCGTGCTGGTCCACAGCCTGGACTTGCACGCCATGCGCGAAGAACGCCTGAGCTGGGGCATCTACCGCGACCGTCGCCCGGACATGTACGGGGCGTTGCTGAGTCAGGACGGTCGTCACCTTCATGCACGCTGGAACACTCAAGGAGTTTGATATGCGCATTCCCCGCAAGCTGTTGCTCGGCGCCTTGGGATGGGCAATCGCCTCGTCGCCGCTGCACGCCGAAGAGAAGACCCTGCGGCTCTACAACTGGGCCGATTACTTCGCCGAAGACACCCTCGCCAGATTCACTGCCGAAACCGGGATCAAGGTGATCTACGACGTCATGGACGGCAGCGAAACCCTGGAGGCCAAGATGCTCGCCGGCGGCAGTGGTTATGACCTGATCTTCCCCGGCGACACCGTCGCCGAACGCTTGATGCGCGCCGGCAGCCTGCTGCCGCTGGATCGCTCAAAACTCACCGCTGTGGACGACATCGAACCCGGTTTGCAGAAGCTGCGCAGGCAGTACGAAACGTCGAGCCAGGCCACCGTCCCCTACACCTGGGGCACCATCGGCCTGACCTACAATGACGAACAGGTCAAACAGCGTTCACCCAACGCCCCGGTCAACAGCCTGGACATGTTGTTCAAACCGGAACTGGCGGCGAAATTTGCCGATTGCGGCATCTCGATAATCGACTCGCCGGACGAAGTGCTGGCGGTGGTGCTCAACTACCTCGGGCGTGAACCGCGCAGCGCCAAGCCTGAAGACCTGGCCGCAGCGAGTGAGTTGCTGATGAAGCTGCGACCGCACATTCGCAAGTTTCAGTCGCAACCCGTGACCGATCTGGTCAACGGCAACCTGTGCCTGTCCCTCGGTTACAGCGGTGACATGACCCAGGCACAACGCACCTCGGACAGCGCCGGCAAGCACACCCGATTCGAGTACCGCATTCCCCGCGAAGGCACGACCGTGTGGATGGACACCATGGCCATTCCGGTCGACGCCAAACACCCGGAGTACGCCTACGCGTTCATCAACTTCGTCATGCGCCCGCAGAACATGGCGGCCATCAGCAATTTCACCGGCTACCCGACATCCAACGCCAAGGCCCGCCCGGACGTCGATGCGACGATGCGCAACAACCCGGATATTTACCTCGATGAGGCCACCTATGCGCGGCTGATTCCGGGCAAGGACATTCCCCAATCCGACATGCGGGCGCGGATGCGCACCTGGACCAAATTCAAGACGGCGACAGCGAAATGAGTGCTTCAGACAAGGATCAACACATGCCGACACGTCGGGATTTCATCAAGCAGGTGTCGGTGATTGCCGGTCTCGGCGCCGCAGCTTCCCTCGGCTTCAGCTTTGCGCCCGTGCACGCAGCGACGCAAGGTCGTTGGCGCATGCCGGACGAGGGCGACCTACACGAACGGGCCTTCATCGCGTTCGGCGCACAGAGCGCCATCTGGGAGGATTTCACGCCCGAAGTGCAAGCGACCATGGGCCTGATCGCCCGCACCATCGCCCGTTATGAGCCGGTCACCGTGTTCTGCCGCCAGGGCGAGCGGCGTCTGGCCGAACGACAGTGCGGCACGGCCAATATCACCTACGTCACCACTGAGCTTGACGACATCTGGATGCGCGATATCAGCGCCAATTTTGTCATCGATGGCGAAGGCGGACTCGGCGCCGTTGATTTCAACTTCAACGGCTGGGGCAACAAACAGCAGCATGACGAGGATGCGCAAGTGGCCGCTTTGGTGGCCGAGACTACGCAGGCACGTTATCTGCGCAGCGAACTGGTGGGCGAGGGCGGCGGTATCGAAGTGGATGGCCACGGCACGGGGATCATGACCGAAAGCAGCTGGATCAACCGCAACCGCAACCCCGACTGGACCAAAGCCGAGGTCGAGCAGGAACTGAAAGACCGTTTGGGGTTGCGCAAAATAATCTGGTTGCCGGGCATCAAGGGCAAGGACATCACCGACGCTCACGTTGATTTCTACGCGCGGTTCGTCAAGCCGGGCGTGGTGGTCGCCAACCTCGACAACGACCCCGATTCATACGACCGGAACGTGACATTGGCGCACCTGGATATCCTCAAAAACGCCACCGATGCGGATGGCCGCAAGCTGCAGGTGCATACCTTGTCGCCACCGCTCAATCCGCGCAAAAGTCAGTTCACCCGCAACAACCCGGACTTTGCTGCCGGATACATCAACTACTTTCTGGTGAATGGCGCGGTCATTGCGCCCGAGTTTGGTGACAAAGCGGCGGATACGAAGGCCTTTGAACTGTTGTCGCAGCTGTACCCGGACCGGGAGGTGGTACAGCTCAATATCGACGCCGTCGCGGCGGGTGGCGGAGGGATTCACTGTGTGACCAGTCATCAGCCGGCGGTTTGAGCGCAATGGAAGCGAGTCCAGGCTGAACCGCCTGGCCCGCATCGCTCATTCAATGGGCTTTGGTGAACGGCAGGGAGGCGTGGGGACCGTTGCGATTGAACTGGGTCATCGCCGAACCGCGACGGTATTCACTCGGGGTCTGGTCCATTTCGATACGGAAGTGCCGATTGAAGTTGGACAGGTTTTCATAGCCCACTTCAAAACAGATGCCCGCCACTGACATCTCGGTTTGCAACAGTAGCCGGCAGGCACGCTGAACCCTGAGCTTGCGCATCAGGTCGATGAAACCGTGGCCGGTGACTCGCTTGAAGAAGCGCGAAAAACCGGGCTCGCTCATGTTCAGGCGCTGGGCAATCACCGATAGGCGAATGTCGCCTGTGAGCTCGGTCAACAAGTAGTCAAAGGCCTTGTGGATGCGCTCGGAGCTTTGGGCATCCAGGGTTGGCGCGTAGTAAGCGCTGGCGAGCACATGGACGTCTTGGGAAGGCGCTTTCATCAGTGCATTGATCAGTTGCAGAAACAGAATCAGGCGTTCGAGCCCCTGAGCGGGGCCAATGTCTTCCAGCAGATGTGCGGCCTGCACAGCCGTTGCGCCGCAGAACTCCAGGCCCCGGCGTGCACGTTCAAACAGGTGCTGAAGCTCGCCCAGTTCGGGCATCGTTTCACGCAAGGCCAGAATCGCGGCACCGTCGAATTGCAGAACCACATCGCGTCCTGCCAGGAACTCGCCGGGTGCCAGATCGCCTATCCAGTCATGGGGCAGATCAGGGCCGATCAGCGCCACATGTCCGGCACCGAATGCGCCGATGTAATCGCCCGCAACCAGCTTGCCGCTGCCTTGGCGGATCAGATGGATTTCGAATTCCGGGTGGTGATTCCAGCGAGCCAGGGAGTAGGGGTAGTCGTGTTCATACCAGCGAAAACAATGATCGGGCTCGGGAAGAATGACCTCCAGTTCGGCGGGGCGCTGTTCAAACAGCGCGGCTCGGCTATCAGGCATGGCAGGTCTCTTTCTTTGTTATTTGTTGTTCGTATGCAGGCAACATACGCCTTCCTGCCTGGCGCTTGCTAGCTCGGGGATTGCTTGGCACTGATACTTTTTTGATCGCCAGGCTGTGTCCCGGGGACGGTAAAAAAAGTATCGGGTTGCCGTCCTCTGTGCGTTTGTCCGGGGTTTTCCAAGCTGGTGTAATCAAGCCGTCCACCATGGCTGCGCAGCTGTATTTGCCCGGCAATGGTTAACAACAAAAATAATAGCTTCCGTCGTCCAGGGCGCGAAGCGGAGAGCACTACGATGACCATCCCGAAAGCACTGTACATTTTTGCCGGCCTGTCTTTTGCCCTCGTCAGTCATGCAGCCGAAACGGTCACCATCGCCACTGTGAACAATGGCGATATGATCCGGATGCAGCGGCTCTCCAAGATCTTTGAACAGCAGCACCCCGACGTGAAGCTCAACTGGGTGGTGCTGGAAGAAAACGTCCTGCGTCAGCGCCTGACCACCGATATCGCGACTCAGGGCGGGCAGTTCGACGTGCTGACAATTGGTACTTATGAAACACCGCTGTGGGGTGCCAAGCATTGGCTTGAGCCGATCACGGCACTGCCGCCGGCCTACGATCTGCAAGACATCTTCCCCTCGGTACGCCAGGGCTTGTCGGTCGACAACACGCTCTATGCCTTGCCTTTCTATGGTGAAAGCACGATCACTTATTACCGCACCGACCTGTTCAAGGGCGCCGGGTTGACCATGCCGGAGCATCCGACCTGGACGCAGCTCGGCGAGTTCGCCTCCAGGCTGCACGAACCCGATAAAGGACAGTACGGCATGTGCCTGCGGGGCAAGGCAGGGTGGGGTGAGAACATTGCGTTGTTGAGCACCATGGCCAATGCCTTTGGCGCCCGCTGGTTCGATGAACAGTGGCACCCGGAGCTGGCCAGCCCGGAGTGGACCGCCGCGGCGCACTTCTACGTCGACACCCTGAAAAAGTATGGGCCACCCGGTGTGTCGAGCAATGGCTTCAACGAGAGCCTCGCACTGTTCAACAGCGGCAAGTGCGCGATCTGGGTGGATGCCAGCGTGGCGGGATCTTTCACGACGGACAAGGAACAGAGCAACGTCGTCGACCGCGTTGGCTTTGCCCCGGCACCGACGCAGGTCACCGACAAGGGTTCGTCGTGGCTGTATGCGTGGTCGCTGGCGATACCGGCCACCTCCAAGCATAAAGAGACAGCCAAGGCGTTCATCACGTGGGCCACGTCGAAAGAATACATTCAGCTGGTCGCTGAAAAAGACGGCATCGCCAATGTTCCGCCAGGCACGCGTCAATCCACGTACAACGAGGCCTATCTGCAAGCGGCGCCTTTCGCGCAAGTGACCTTGCAGATGATGCAGCACGCTGACCCTGCACACCCCTCGATCAAGCCGGTTCCTTACGTCGGCATCCAGTACGTCACGATTCCTGAGTTCCAGGCGATAGGCACCTCCGTGGGGAAACTGTTTTCCGCTGCGCTGACGGGGCAAATGTCTGTCGATCAGGCACTCGCTGCCGCACAGACCTCCACCGAACGTGAAATGAAACGCGCCGGTTATCCCAAGTAGCCAACGGTGCATCGGGGCCACTGTCCTGGTTTATCTGGACACCGAGTGGCCTCCATCGCGGACAAGCCACGCGCCCACAGGATTGCGCAATTAATGTGGGATCGGGTCTGTCCTGATGCGTCTCGCTGCCTGAACGCTACACCCCGCTAGCCCTTGATCGGGCTTACCCGAATGTTAGAAAACGGATGAACCATCAATGAAACGACTCGAAGGAAAAAGCGCGCTTGTCACAGGGGCTGCCCGAGGCATTGGACGTTCCTTTGCCCAGGCTTACATTCGCGAGGGAGCGACCGTCGCTATCGCGGACATCAACCTGGAGCGTGCCCAAGCCACGGCCACCGAGCTGGGGTCTGACGCATACGCTGTCGAGATGGACGTTACCCGCCAGTCGTCCATCGATGCGGCCATCGCCGCTGTCATCGCGCAGACCGGCAAGCTGGATATCTTGATCAACAACGCCGCACTGTTCGACCTTGCGCCCATTGTCGATATCACCCGCGACAGCTTCGAGCGTCTGTTTTCGATCAATGTGGCAGGAACGCTTTTCACCCTGCAGGCAGCGGCCCGTCAGATGATCATTCAGGGGCATGGCGGCAAGATCATCAACATGGCCAGCCAGGCCGGACGAAGAGGGGAGGCCCTCGTGGGGGTGTATTGCGCGACCAAAGCGGCGGTGATCAGCCTTACCCAATCCGCAGGGTTGGACCTGATCAAGCATGGGATCAATGTGAATGCCATCGCCCCAGGTGTCGTCGATGGCGAGCATTGGGACGGCGTCGATGCAATGTTTGCCCGCTATGAGAACCGGCCATTGGGTGAAAAGAAAAAGCGCGTGGGGCAGGAAGTGCCTTTTGGGCGGATGGGCACCGCTGAGGACCTGACGGGCATGGCGATTTTCCTCGCGTCGTCCGAGAGCGAATATGTGGTGGCTCAGACCTACAATGTCGACGGTGGTAACTGGATGAGCTGACCTGTTTTTGCGCTGGCGTGGCGGCGGGGCAATGCCTTCGCCACGCAGGGTTCAGGGGGGCGTCGGTGGCGGGCCGCTATCGACCCGCGGCGTCCGTTGGCAGGGATAGCATCGCTCCAGCTCGCGTGCCAGATGAAACGTCAGCACATCATCAATGACTTCCCCGCCACACAAACGTAATCTTGCCGATTCGCGTATCAAGAAAAACAAAAAAACAGGAGTCATTGATGCAACCGATCCGTCTCGGTCTGGTGGGCTACGGCAAGATTGCCCAGGATCAACACGTCCCCGCTATCAACGCCAACCCCGCGTTCCAGTTGGTTTCTGTCGCCACGCAAGGCCAGCCCTGCGCCGGGGTCGAGAACTTTCGGTCCCTGGGCGAGTTGCTCGACAAGGGCCCGCAGGTCGATGCGATTGCGTTTTGCACTCCGCCGCAGGGGCGCTTCGCGCTGGTGCAACAAGCGATGGCCGCCGGCAAACACGTGCTGGTCGAAAAACCGCCGTGCGCCACGCTGGGTGAAGCGATGGCATTGGTGAGCCAGGTGCAGGAGCAAGGCGTCAGCGGATTGTTCGCCTGGCATTCACGCTATGCGCCCGGTATCGAAGCCGCCCGTGCGTGGCTGGCTACCCGCACCCTGCACAGCGTGCAGATCGACTGGAAGGAAGACGTACGCAAATGGCACCCCGGTCAGGCGTGGATCTGGCAACCGGGCGGCCTGGGCGTCTTCGATCCCGGTATCAACGCGTTGTCGATTGCAACCCATCTGTTGGCGCTGCCGCTGTTTGTCGAGTCTGCTGAACTGCGAGTCCCCAATAACTGCCAGTCGCCGATTGCCGCTTCGATCAAAATGTCTGACGCGCGTCACCTCGACGTGCGCGCAGAGTTCGATTTCGACCACGGTCATGACGAACTCTGGAGCATCGAGATTCGCTGCACCGAAGGCACCCTGCGCCTGGATAACGGTGGCGCATTGTTGAGTATCGATGGCGTGCGTCAAGCCGTCTCGGAGGAGGGCGAGTACGCGGCGGTGTACCGACATTTCCAACAGCTGATTGGCGACAAAACCAGTGACCTGGACCTCCAGCCGCTGCGACTGGTGGCTGACAGCTTTTTTGTCGGCAGTCGGGTATCGGTTGAGCCGTTCTACGATTAACGGCTGCTCGGTCAAAGGTTGGGGCAAGCGTCAGCCGCTTGCTCTCGTATTAATGTATTGACATATCGGTAAATGTCGATATCTTCGAGTTATGGAATTACTCGAAATATTCAAAGCCCTCTCAAACCGTACACGCCTTGAAATCTTGAAAGGTTTGAAGGATCCAGCCAAGAACTTCCCTCCGCAGGATGAAGGTGACGTTCATACGGTGGGCGTCTGCGTCAGTAGTATTCAAGAAGGCGTCGGCCTGTCGCAGTCGACGGTGTCTGATTATCTGGCAACGCTGCAACGAGTGGGCCTGGTCGAGGTCAGGCGCATCGGTCAGTGGACCTACTACAAGCGCAATGAAGCAACCATCAGTGCTCTTGTCGAGCTCATGGGGAAAGAGCTGTAGCTTTTTTTTACCGTAAGATATCGAGAAATCCCGATATCCCTTTTTATCGAAACGAGGATTGACCATGAAAGCGCTCATACTCAAATCATTTGGCGGCCCGGAATCGTTCGAACTTCGTGACGTGCCCAAGCCAGTACCGCACACAGGACAGGTCCTGGTCCGGGTACACGCAACCTCCATCAACCCGCTGGATTACCAGGTACGACGTGGCGATTATCCCGATCTGGTGCAACTGCCATCCATTACCGGACACGACGTATCTGGCGTTGTCGAAGCCGTTGGGCCGGGTGTGACGACCTTCGCCCCGGGAGACGAAGTCTGGTACACCCCGCAAATATTCGACGGGCCAGGCAGTTATGCCGAGTACCACGTTGCTGCCGAAAGCATTGTCGGGAAGAAGCCTCCCTCGATCAGCCATCTTGAGGCGGCAAGCCTGAGTCTGGTCGGAGGAACGGCGTGGGAAGCACTGGCTGTGCGTGCTGAGCTCCGAGTGGGGGAAAGCATCCTGGTCCACGGCGGCGCGGGAGGCGTCGGTCATGTGGCGATCCAGCTGGCAAAAGCCATGGGCGCAAGGGTGTTCACGACTGTGCGCGAAGCAAACGTTGAGTTCGCTCGAAGTATGGGTGCCGACGTGATCATCGACTACGAAAAGGAGGATTACGTCGACGCCATCATCCGGGAAACCGGTGGTCGCGGAGTCGATGTCGTGTTCGACACCATCGGCGGCAACACACTGTCGCGTAGCCCCGACGTGCTCGCACAACTGGGCCGCGTTGTCTCGATTGTGGACATTGCCCAGCCACAAAACGTCGTTCAGGCCTGGGGCAAGAACGCGAGTTATCACTTCGTTTTCACAAGACAAAACCGCGGCAAGCTTGATGAGTTGAGCGCATTGATAGAACGCGGTCAGCTGCGGCCGCACGTTGGCGCTGTCTATTCGCTTGCCGACATTGCGCTCGCCCATGCCCTTCTGGAGAGGCCCAACAACGGTGTTCAAGGAAAAATCGCGATTGCAGTAGGGCCGTCGTCCCATCTCGTCAGTGCGTAATTTTGACCGTTGAACTCACTTTAAGGGAACGCCATGATTTACGAGATCGCTCTGCTACCCGTGCACAAAGAACACATTGAAACGTTCAGGCGTGCATTTGCCGAGGTCGCTCCTTTGCTCAGCCGCGCAAAGGGTTACCGCGGTCACTTGCTCGCACAAGGGATCGAAACTCCCCAGCTATTCAACCTGATCGTGCGATGGCAATCACTCGAGGATCACACGCCGGGCTTCGAGGCGAGTGAAGACCATCGGATATTCATGATGGGCTTGGAGGAATATTTTTCGGAGGAACCGACGGTCTATCACCTCGAGGGTGGACCCTTTGCTACAGGCGAATATGATGATCCGAACAGCGCCGCCGGCATGGGGAATGCTGTTGCCTGAGGTGTTTTTAGCTTTGCCGGATCACCGCTCTGCACTGTTCGCGTAAGCCCTGCACAATCTCAAGCCAGCAGCTCGGTGATCCATCGGGCCTGCCGGGCGATCTCTTGCAGCTTCGCCTCGGGCACGGCCTGCCGCGCACGGGCGAAGTGGGTCAGGGTCTGCTGCTTGTGGCGCAAGATGCGCTGCCACTTGAGCAGGAACGCCGGGCTGCGTGCCTGCATCTGCAGCGGGCCGAAGTACAGCTCCTCGGCGGTGTACGTCACCGCAGAGGCGCGCTCGGCGACGATGATTTCGTAGTCAAAGCGGTTTTCCCGCAGCAGTTCCTCGCAGAGGATGCGGTAACCGTTGTCCATCAGCCATTGGCGCAACGGCTGCTCGCCGCCGTTGGGTTGCAGGATCAGGCGTTCCTGGCCGCTCAGGTGCGCCTTGCCGCTGTCGAGGATGTCGCGGATCGTCTCGCCGCCCATGCCGCAGATGCTGATCGCCGTGATCCCGTCTTCCGGCTCGATGGCCGCCAGGCCATTGGCCAGGCGCACGGTGATTCGCAGGTCTTGACCGCTCTCGCGCACGGTGCGTTCAGCCGAGTGGAACGGCGTCAATGCCACCTCACCGGCCACCGCCGATGCGATGACGCCCCGGCGCATCAACGCCACCGGCAGGTAGCCGTGATCCGAGCCGATATCGGCGAGGCGCGCACCGGCTGGCACATGCGCCGCCACGCGTTCCAGGCGCATGGACAATGTCTGTTCGTTCAACCGCAACCCCTTTTCACCACAAACGACCGGCACTTTGGCCGAATCGGGGCGCCATTCTGTCGAGCAACGCCGTGCATTTCAAATTCCTGCGACCGGGGCCATGGATCGCCCGGTGCCTTGGCGCTCGAAGCGAACATGAATCCGAGCACTTTCTGTCATTGCTGAGTCAGTTCGGCGGTGCAATCGGCCAGCAGCGCCTTACCTCAATTTCACAAAACCCTCAAAGCAACCGTTCAATGGCAGAATCTCCCCCACTTGATCGTTTTGGAGAACACCATGCTTCGTGCGTTTGAACGAAGACTCGACCCTTTTCCTCCTGACGAGGTACCACCACCACCCGCCGGTCTGGCTCGTTTCCTGTGGGCCTGTACCCGGGGCGCCCGCGGTTACATCCTTGCGCTTGCGTTGCTCAGTGCCTGTGTATCGATCTACGAAGCCTGGCTGTTTTCCTTCCTCGGTCAGGTCGTGGACCTGCTCTCGACCTGGCAGGCGGGCGGTGAAGCGGCGGCGCAGGAAAGTCGCGTGTTGTGGGGCATGGGCATCGTCATGGTGACCAGTGTCGGGCTGGTGGCGTTGCGCACCATGGTGCAGCACCAGATATTGGCGATTAACTTGCCGTTGCGGCTGCGTTGGGACTTCCATCGCCTGATGCTGCGGCAAAGCCTTTCGTTTTTCTCCGATGAGTTTTCCGGGCGAGTCACTACCAAGGTGATGCAGACGGCGCTAGCGGTGCGCGACGTGCTCTTCACCCTGATCGAGATCGCACCCGGGATCGGGGTGTATTTCATCGCGATCATCGCACTGGCCGGCGGCTTCGCGCTGAAACTGATGCTGCCGTTCGTTGCCTGGGTCGTGTTGTTCGGTCTGGCCATGCTGTACTTCGTACCCCGTCTGGGGAAAGTCGGGCAGGAACAGGCCAATGCGCGGTCGATGATGACCGGGCGTATCTCGGACGCCTACACCAACATCACGACGGTCAAACTGTTCTCCCACTCCAATCGTGAAGCGCACTTCGCGCGTGCCGCGATGGAGGATTTCAAGCAAACCGGCTTTCGCCAGATGCGTCTGGTCAGCCAGTTCGAGATCGTCAACCAGGCATTGGTGGTGGCGTTGATCATGGCAGCCGGTGGTTATGCCCTGTGGCTATGGCACTTGGGTGAGGTTGGCGCGGGTGCCGTGGCGGCAATCACCGCCATGGCGTTGCGGATCAATGGCATGTCGCACTGGATCATGTGGCAAATGACCTCGCTGTTCGAGAGCATCGGCACCGTACAGGACGGCATGGCAACACTGACCCTGGGCGCCAAGGTGCAGGATGCACCGGGCGCGGGCGCGCTGGTGACCTCTGGCGGCGCAGTCACCTTCGATAAGGTGAGCTTCAACTACAATGGCGAACGCCAGGTGCTCGACGGCCTGAGCCTGAGCATTTGCGCGGGCGAAAAAATCGGCCTGGTCGGCCGCTCTGGCGCTGGCAAATCCACGCTGATCAACCTGCTGCTGCGCTTCTACGACGTCGACAGCGGGGAGATTCGCATTGACGGCCAAAACATCGCACACGTGACGCAAGAAAGCCTGCGCGGCTCCATCGGCATGGTCACGCAGGACACCTCCCTGCTGCACCGTTCTATTCGCGACAACATCGCTTATGGCCGTCCCGATGCGACCGAGGCGCAAATTCGCAACGCCGCGGCCAATGCCCAGGCCGATGGGTTCATTAACCAACTGAGCGACCGGCAAGGCCGTACCGGCTACGACACCCTTGTGGGTGAGCGCGGCATCAAGCTGTCGGGCGGCCAGCGCCAACGCGTCGCGATTGCCCGTGTGATGCTCAAGAACGCCCCGATCCTGCTGCTTGACGAGGCCACCAGCGCCCTGGACTCGGAAGTCGAAGTCGCCATTCAGGAAAGCCTCGATGAAATGATGCAGGGCAAGACCGTGATCGCTATCGCCCATAGGTTGTCGACGATTGCGGCCATGGACCGACTCATCGTCATGGATGACGGACGCATCATCGAACAGGGCACTCACAGCGAATTGCTTGGGAAGAACGGCGTCTATGCGCGGCTGTGGCAGCACCAAAGCGGCGGATTCCTGGGTGAGGACAAAGGTGTGTTCGAGGCGATGGATCAGGTGTGAGGGGGGAGGGTGAGCGTCCGAGCGAACTGTTGATTGGCAAGAGCCCGGACTGAATTCATCCCTCCGTTGGAGGTTGTGTCAGCGCAGACGCTCGCGAAGTGAAAGGGCTGGCCATCGCCGTGAGTCGGGGGGCTGTTATGACACCTGTTATTGAATTGATTACATTGCGTATCAACTGAAATACGCATCAGCGGCATTATCACAGGCGATCGCCACCCCTACAGTAGAGAGGACATTTTTCTCAGGGGCCTCCCATGATTCAGAGCATTATGAAAACTGCTTGCCTGACTACGTTTCTTGCCCTGTGTACAACCCTGTCGGTGGTTCAAGCACAACCATTGCCGCTCGGTAAAACCGGTGCTTTGTATAACGAAGACGTGGAGTGGCGTAGCTTTCCAGCGTTTCCGCAAGAAGTAAAACTGGCTGTACTGGTCGGTGATCCTGCCAAGCCAGGCCCCTACGTCGTGCGAGTCAAAGTACCGAATGGCACGAAGTTAATGCCCCATACCCATCCTGAAGACCGTATATACACCGTCATGTCCGGTGTGTTTTACATTGGTTTTGGCTCTGTGTTTGATCCGGACAAGTTGGTCGCTTATGGCCCGGGCAGTGTCGTGGTGCTCCCGGCTAATACGCCGCATTTTCACTGGGCCAGATCGGGGGAATATATTTCTCAGGTGTACGGAACAGGTCCGCTGGGGCTTGAGTACATTGACCGTCGTGACGATCCTCGTCATGCGTCAAAGTGAAGAAGAGGGGCAGGGCAGGCTCACCCCTTGGCCCGGAGACGCAAGCGCGAGTATGAAATCAGCATGCTGGTCAGCTCCTGCGTGAAAGTGATCTGAACCGCGCGATCAAGGGGCGTTCCCGTTGGACCGGTCGTCGGCCTTCAAAGGCCTGATCGACCTGAAAGCGCCGGCCGTAGCAGTGAGCACTTCCGATGCCATCGCATGCGACGTATAGTCTGACCTTGCAGTCCATCCGTCTTTGGCCACAGAGAACGCTCATGAAATCCACCGAAAAGACAGCCGCCCTCGACCTGAAGCTTTCCGACTTCCTGTGCTTTGCGGTCTATTCCTCTAACCTCGCTTTCGGCAAGGCATACAAGCCAATGCTTGAACGGCTCGGACTTACCTACACGCAATACATCACCCTTGTGGTGCTGTGGGAAGAAGACAACCAGACCGTTGGCAGCCTCGGCGAAAAGCTGTTCCTCGAATCCAACACCCTCACGCCGATCCTGAAGAAACTGGAGGCGATGGGTTATCTGCTGCGCCAGCGCGATCCGGAAGACGAGCGGCAGGTTCGCATCCGCCTCACAAGCGAGGGGCGAAAACTGCGTGAAGGCCTCACGGAAGAAGGCTTCCCGCAAACCGGTCTTGATCCCGACGAATTCGTGCAAATGCAGAATGCCATTGTGAAATTACGGGACAACCTCATCCGTACTACAAAAGACAGGGAATAAGCCGTTTCGAATGGCTACTTCACTGCGCCTCCCTGCTTGATGTCACCGCAAAAAATATCGACGTTGCCACTCTCCGGAGCCGTTCGCACGACGATGGAATACTCGCTGGAAAGCAGCTCTTGCAGGGCGATCGGTGCACTTCTTGAGAACGACCAGCCGCGTACAGGTTCGCGCTGGGTGTTGACCTTGTCGTTCATTGCAAAGGCCACTGGCCCGGGCTGCTGACAGGTGCCTTTATGGATGAAGCTGTAGAGACGCAAGGGCAAAGTCGCTCCGCTGGGAGCTCCCGTGATGAAGAAGCTGAGTCCGGTCTGTTTTTCCCAGCTTGTCAGCGTGACGTTGCCGATCTGCCCGGTGTTCTGTCGGGTGGCGACCAAGGGGACAGACACGCCATGGTCTGTTGAAGTGGCGCAGCCGAAGAGGCTTACGCTGATCATTAGGGTTGCAAGTGAGCATCTGAAGTTCATTGCCAACTCCTGCGTAAGAACTGCAATGGGTGATTAGCCGGTATAGAGCGAGGTGCTCGGGTTGCCTGTCGGCCCTCCTGCAGCACCGCGCCCCAACCGATGCTGCAATCAGGCTTTGCTGGCGGCCAGAAAAGCGCCAAGGCGTTGTCCCATCTGCTCGCCCAAGGCTTGCAAGGCACTGAATGGGCGAACCATCACCTCGAATTCAACGATTTTTCCGTGTTCATTGAAGCGGATCATGTCGATACCCTTTAACTCTTTACCGTTCACTTTGGCGCTGAACTCCAGGACGACGCTCAAGCCGTCGGCCGTCGACAGTTCCCGGTGATAGGCAAAATCCTCAAATACGTTGACTACCGTGTTGAGAATCATCGATACCACGGCCGCTCCCGGGTAGGGTGTGTGGGCCATCGGTGAGCGGAATACTGCCTGTGGGTCCAACAACTCGGGCAGGGCGCTCAAGTCACCCTTGCGGATCATGTCGTGCCATTGCTTCAGGGAGTGTGCGGCGTTGGGGTGCAGGTTCAGCTCAGACATTTTCAACTCCTGTATTTTTGTTGTTCTGTAGAACGTTTCAGTGTTGCCCATGCAGTGTCGCCCGATGGCTTGCGGCAAGACCCTGATAGTGCCGCCAAGATCGACTGACGGCTATGCGAATGTACTAAAAGTAGCTCACGAAAAAGCCCGGCGGGTCAGGCCGGGCTTTTTGATGGGTACCGCTGTGAAGCCATTCATTCAGGCAACGCGGTTTTCGATCAGACGGTCGGAACCACCTTCGGCGACGCGGTTCTCGATCAGACGGTCGGAACCACCTTCGGCGACGCGGTTTTCAATCAGACGATCCGAACCACCTTCAGCAACGCGGTTTTCGATCAAACGATCCGAACCACCCTCAGCCACACGACTTTCAATCAGACGATCCGAGCCGCCTTCAGCGACAACCGGGTGAGCAGAGGTAGCGGCGAAAGCGTTAACTGCAAAAACCGAGAAAGCAATGCTGAGAAGGATTTGGCGTTTCATGATGGTGTGCTCCGGGGTGTAGTTGTTTGGTATGGAGGCGATGTTACGCCCCGGAGTTTTTAAGAGAACTTCATTGAGTTAATGGTGACTATTGATGCAGTCAATGGCTGCCCGAGACTACCGTCGGCCTGTCACTGATCGGCGACACACAGCTCCCCGGTCGCGCGTATCAATGCCTGACCATGCAGTTGGTCCTTGATCAGGCCGGCGCGTGCCTCGCCCAGCCAGTTGGGGCAGTTCGGGTCTTTGCGATAGGGCGCGAACTCAGCGTATTGCTGCAACAGCCGGTTTTGCAGCTCATCCAGTTGGGGCCTGATCTGTCTGGCAAGGTCCGGCCGCGGTGTGTCAGGCGCCTTGCCGGCCGCCCGCCAATTGGCGAGCAGTCCGTACTGCACGAGCTTGTTGGCTTCGATCTGTGCGGCGATCAACTCGGCGACCTGTTCCGGGTCCAGTTTGCGTTTAACCGCCATCTTCCTGGCGTTAGCGATCACTTGCGCTTCTCGGGCACTGTCCTGGATGGGTTTGCCGCTGTCCCACTTGGCCAACGCCACCAAATCACCAATGTTCAGTCGCTCATTCATCGTCACCAGCAGCGGTTGCAAACTCTCGGGCGCTGGGGAGGGCGTGCTCGCCTGTGCGCCGCCAGCGAATAAACCGATCAGGGCGCAGGCCAGCAGTTGCGGGATGCGTGGGGAGTGGGGCATAAGCAAAACCTCGTCAGAACTCAGGATTCACACAATCAGGTGTTGTGTATCACACAGGTGCGCCAAGCATACAACGCCTGGAGCGCCCGCTGAGTCAGACTGGAACTCAGAACAAACATACTGATTTCAGTCTGCACTGTGCAGACTCATGGACAGTCAGGCTGCATGTTCATTTTTTGTAAGTGTTGTTGAAACAGGCTCTTTCAGCCGGGCCGCAGACCCACTGGCGCGCGAGGTCAAAAGCGCAAGCGGGTGGACACCTGAGGTCGATGCGCCGGTCTCATTCGCCAATTGCCTGCTGATACCCGCCGCGTGGGGAAAGGACTCAATCGGACCGCAACCCCCTCGGTGATATGCTCTTTCGTGTCTACACTTCGCCCAGAGATCGCCCATGGATCGCTTGTCTACACTGTTGTCGCAGTTCGGCGTGCGCGCCAACCTCTTTTACAACGGCAAGCTTTGCGGCATGGCGTCTTACGATGGTGCTGACACGCGAGGTCATATTCACCTGCTTCAGGCCGGTTCCCTCACGTTGCTGGGGCTCGATCGCAAGGACTTGCTGCTGACTCGTCCCAGTCTGATTTTTCTGCCCCGACCACGCCGGCATCAACTGTTCGCCAATGAACCCGAAGGGGCTCAACTCCTGTGCGCATCAATGGAGTTCGAGGGTGGGGTCGATAACCCGCTGTCGGCTTCGTTACCCGATTTGCTGGTGCTGCCCCTGGACGAGCTACCGATGCTGGCCTACACGTTGAGATGGATGTTTGTTGAGGCGGCGGGCGGACATTGCGGCAGGGAGGCTGCGCTGGATCGCTTGTTCGAATTGCTGATCATCCTGTTGTTTCGGCATCTGCTCGACCACCACCAGTTGCACACCGGAATGATGGCCGGGCTGGCCGATTCACGATTGGCGCGCTCCCTGGTCCAGATTCACAACGCACCGCATCGTCCCTGGTCGATTGCCGAGCTTGCGAGCGAGTCAAACATGTCGCGCGCGGCCTATGCCGTGCATTTCCGGGCCGTTATCGGGCAGACACCGGCCGATTATCTGTTGAGTTGGCGTATCAGCCTGGCGCAGAAGCGTCTGCGTGAAGGGCGACCGATCACGCTGATCGCCGCCGAGGTCGGTTATGAAAGTCCTTCGGCGCTTGCCCGCGCTTTTCGTCGCAAGACGGGCTACAGCCCTCGGGACTGGATGAAGGATTCGGCAGGAGAGGCTGATGGCGAAATGGCCTGAAAACCTCGAGCGGTTTCAGGCCATTCCTGGAGGACAAATCATCGGTTCAACGCGATTCCAGTGCAGTCAGAGAATGGCCGGCCACGAAAACCGAAGCGGCAAGCAAGCCGATATCCTTCAGGAGAAACTGACCAGGTGCAACCGAAATGGCCGGGAAACCGAGGCCGGGTTCAATCACGCCAGGTGTCGACAACATGAAGCTCAAGGTCGTGAAAAACAATCCGGCAGACAACGCACCCCCGATCAATGAAAGCTTGGGTGACAGCAGGCGCCCCGCAATAAGGAGTCCGATCGAGACTTCCAGGATACCGAGCAGACTGGAGAACGTATCCACACTGAAAATGTTGTAAACCCAACCGAGGAAAGGGCTGTTGCTTACCAACGGGACCAGGCCCTCGGCTTCATAGTGCGTGAACTTCATGCCGCCGAACCAGAAGTAAATGATGGCCAGAGCAACGTAAGCACCGTAGGTGCCGATCGCCGTGGTTCTAACCCCGAGCGATGCTTTCTGAGTGACGCCGGTCGTTCTGCAGTTCTCATTGTTCAAGGTAGTCATGATTCAGGCTTCCAATAATGTGGGGATTCAAACCCAGCGCGGTTTACGTTGGGAGTGGACACAGTGTTGCCTTTGACTCCACGCTCTTGGCTTCTGAACGTATTGAGAACTGTGCAGATCGTCTTGACTCACTTCAGGTCTTGAAAAGAGGAGGGCGGCTGGACCATCGCGTCCCGACGCCTGCCCATGACACTGGCCAGCCTGTTGCTGTCCCTGGAAATGATCTTCGCGACCTGCCTGGGGCTGCTGTTGTACTTACCAGGGCCCTCGGTGCCGGAGGGGCATCGCACTGATTGTGGTGGGAGCCGTCACAGCGATCATTTGGACAAAGCGACCGCCATGGCGAATTCCCCAACGCTGTATTCACGAGTCATGTCCGTCGCTGACCGGCGCATGGTGTGCCATCAGCTCAGCGACCCAATCGATGAACACGCGCAGTTTGATACTGATATGCCGATTTGGCGGAAATGCCACGTAGATGGGCATCGGATCGAGTTTCCAGTTCTCGAACAGGGGCACTAACTCGCCGCGCGCTTCGAAGGTCTTGGACATGTACTTTGGCAGCCACAGCACGCCCAGTCCGGCAAGGCCGGCCGCGAGGTAGGCATTGCCATCGTCGACTGCCAGCGCGTAGCGACCTTTGATCCGGACACTCTCAACGTCGTTGTGCAGGGCATAGGGCACGGCTTTGCCGGTGCGCGCCCACAGGAAACCGACGATACGGTGATGCGAATCTTCCAGCTCCCGCGGATGCGCAGGCGTACCGACGCGTGCCAGGTAGCTGGGCGCTGCAAAAACACCAAGCTGGAGGTCGCCTACTCGTCGGGCCATTAACGACTGATCCGTCAGCTCGCCGCCGCGCACCACGCAATCGACGTTCTCATCAATCATATCCACGATACGATCGCTGACGCCCATGTCGATCTGGATGTCTGGGTACCGCTCGTAAAACGCAGGCAACGCGGGTACGAGAATCATGCTGGCCAGCGGGCTTGGCACATCCACTCGCAACCGGCCCCTGGGCAGCGTCGAGGCGCCGGACAGGCTGGTCTCGGCGTCGTCCATGTCGGCCAGCAATTGAAGCACTCGCTCGTAATAAACGGCACCGTCGGCGGTGACGTTGACTTTGCGAGTCGTGCGGTTAAGTAATTTGACGCGCAACCGTGCCTCAAGCTGCTGGACCAGTTGTGTCACGGTGGTCTTGCTCATGTGCAGTGTTTCGGCTGCCTTGGTGAAGCTGCCCGCTTCCACCACTCGAGCAAATGCCTGCATTGCATCAAAACGGTCCATTGCTGCCCCGGCTATCGATCAGATTGTTTGGATTTCACAAACAGTGATAGCTACGGTTGCTTGTTTATCGCCCAGGCACAAGTCCTTACAGTCTCGACATCGTTTGTTCCGGGTCTGCGTAGACCCATTGATGGAGGCACCTATGACACAGCGTGATGTTGTTTTTCCACCCGGACGCCAGGCGCTTTATGAGCGCAATCGCTATTCGCCGGCTATCAAGTCCAATGGTTTCCTATTCGTGTCGGGACAAGTCGGCAGTAACGAAGACGGCTCGCCCGAACCCGATCTGGAGGCCCAGGTTCGACTCGCGTTCAACAATTTGAATGCAATCCTGGGCGCTGCCGGTTGCACCTTCGACGATGTGATTGACGTCACCGTCTTCATCGTCGATCCCGAATCAAAGTTCGAGACGATCTGGAAGGTTCTGCCAGAGTTCTGGGGTAACGCGCCGCACCCGACGCTGACCGGCGTCGGCGTCACGTGGCTCTACGGTTACCAGTTCGAGATCAAGGTGATCGCCAAGCTTCCAGAAACCACGGGATGACCTGAGATCTGACGTATCGACAGCTCGCCTGTGGTTGCTTTACTGAAACGCAATTTTCGTCCCGATCCTGACAGTCAAACCTGCTCTTAGGCCCCATTGTGTGTCCGGGGCTGAGCAGCCAATTGCGAGCGGGGCGTCAAGATGGCCAAGGCAACCGCCACGATGAAAAGCGCCGGCACGTCACCTGCCAAGTGCCCCATTTGCCCCGGCTGGGTGAGCGCCTGGACGGTCATGATTCCTCCGTGAACGGCGCTAGACCATACGGTGAACCAGATTAGGCTCAGATTGGCTAATGGGTCGCGTGCGGCCAGGATCAAGAACACTCCAAGTGTGGCGTAGATGCCAACGATCATCATCGGGTAGTCCGAGTGACCGACGTGCCAGGCCCAGCCGGACGGCCAGAACAACATCAGTGGGTAGAGAGCAAGGCACGCGAGGCCAGCCAAAACTAGAACGACGCGCAAATACCTGAGGCGATCGACTACGGTCATGGCGGACTCCTCTTTGGGCCTAAATCTAAAGTGACCTCAAGTGGGGTGATAACACCTTCACGGGCTTGGTCGACTACATTCCTTGCTCTGTCATCTTGCCTGGCTAGACCGGGCATTGTGACTGTCGGGCGACCGCTGAAGGGGTTATACACCATGGTCGAAAAGCCCATCTGCTCAATCAGTTCCGGCAGTAGACCAAGGATAGCTACTCATTAGCTATCGGTTCGTTCACCGGCTGTTTTTGGCCGATAGTTGCCTGTCGCGAAGTGCAGCAACCGACCCGATGTAGCCGGTCACGTGTCTACGAAATTAAGGGCGATTCAAAAAGCCTTGCTCTAGAATGGCCCCAGATGAGCGTGGAACGCTTGTCTAGTATTCACTCAAAGGATGAACACGATGGGCCGCACCGACCATATCTGCCTGATGGCTATCTATAACGATTGGATGAACGCAAAGGTTTATGAGGCGGCCAGAAGTCTGACAGATGAAGAGCTGTCAGTGGATAGGAAAGCATTCTTTGGTTCTATTCTCGGGACGTTGAATCACCTGGTGGCCGGGGACACTATCTGGCTAAAGCGATTTGCCAGGCACCCGGCGAATCAGTTGGCTCTGGAGCCGATTCGACAGCTCCCGGCCCCTAAAAGCCTCGACCAGTTACTGCTCTCAAATATCCGAGAACTTTCGGCACATCGCGTTTGGCTCGATCAGGTGATTGTCGAGTGGTCTCGCTCGATTACAGAGGCGGATTTAGATTACACCCTCAATTACACAAGCATGAAAGGAACCCCCGCTGACAGGAGCTTTTATGGTTTGGTCATGCATTTCTTCAACCACCAGACTCATCACCGAGGCCAAGTTACTACTTTGCTGTCACAAGCGGGTGTCGACGTAGGCGATACTGATCTGGTCCTCCTCATTCCTTCCGAGTCGCGCACATAATCTAAAAACCAGCGCTAGACCGGGGTTTTCATGTCATACCGGGCTGGTAAACCAGCGTGGCCATCTGCAACACTCCTTCTGCTTACACAGAATTTAGATGTGTTGCATCGACCGGTTGAATCCACAGCCGATTGCAGTCTGTCGACAAGAGTAACTTCTGCCCCGAAACATCCATCAGCTTTACCGCCGGGCCTGCCGAGCCTCCGACCGAACCACCATCCAGATGCCGACCCCGGACACTGCCATGCCTGACACCATTTGCCATGACAACGGTTCGTTGAACATGGCCCAGGCCCAAAGCATCGTGACGGGCGGGCTCAGGTACAAGACGCTGGCCACTCGTGTGGCTGTCGCCCGGCGCAGGCAGACCCAATAAAGCCCGTAGCCGCCTAACGTAGACAATCCCACCGTCCACAGTACGCTTAGCGCAAACCCCATGCCGGGTATCGGCGCCAGGCTACCTTGCGTGCCCTCGATCAAGGCGAATGCAAAACTCGACACGCAACATTGCAGCCACAGGTTGGGCAGCAGGTCCAGCGATTCAGAGGCGTGCAGATGCTTCTGCCAGAGTGTCGCGATGGCGAGCGAAAGCGTACCGAGCACCGGCAGGCCATACGCCCAGAGGGGCGCGCTACCCCAGGCCAGCGCGCCAAGCGTCACCACCACAACCCCAACCAGGCCGATGCCCAGCCCTGCCCAGACTTGCCAGGCCAGTTTTTGCCCCAGCACGCCAGCGGCCAGCAATGCGACCGCCATCGGCAGCAGGTTGGCGAACACCGCGGCAAGGCCCGCCGGTACGCCCAGGGCTATGCCTTGTATGACGCCGGCCAGATAGCCAGCCATGGCCAGAAGACCGATGCCGGCGTTTTTCAGCAACACGGCAGGGGAGGTTTGCCGCAACTGCCTGGCGACGAAAGGAAACAGGATCAGCGTGACCACGACGCAGCGCCAAAACACCACCAACAAGGGGGGCGCATAGTCCATCGAGAATCGCGCGCCGACGAATCCGGAACTCCAGGTCAGAATCAAAGCCGCCTCGAGCAGCGGCAGCGGCATCTTCTGGCGCCAGTGGGGATGACTTGCTGCTGAGAGGAGATCGGTGTGGGCTGGTTCATTGCCACAGGCTACGAAATCGGCCTAATCTAATAAATCAAAATAAAGTGCAGCAGTCATTCACGAAGATTAAATCATGACGGCGATACTCGATATCGAGCTGGTACGTACATTTCATGCGGTGGCGCGGATTGGCAAATTCAGTGCGGCGGCCGAGCAGCTGCATAAAAGCCCGGCGGCGGTGAGCGTGCATATCCAGCGGCTTGAGGCAGTCGCCGGGGGGCGCTTGCTGAATCGCGATAATCAGTCCGTCTCCCTGACCGCACTGGGCAAGCGTTTGCTTTTGTCGACGACAGAACTGTTGAGCACCCATGACCGGGTGCTGGCCGACCTGCATGGAAACCACCTGGCAGGACGCATTACCCTGGGTGTCCCCGACGAATACGCCGCCCATGTCATCCGCGACATCCTGCCGACATTCGCCGCTGCCTGGCCCAACGTGGTGCTGGAGTTGAAGACAGCCCCCAGTGATTCGCTGCGTGACCAGGTCCAGCGTGGAAAGCTTCAGGCCGCGGTGATTGCCCAAGCCAGGGGGCAACTGACCATGCAGGCGCAATTTCTCGTCGCCACCACGCCGATCTGGGTGGGGCCGGCAAACAAGTCGCTGGCCTCGATGGATCCGCTGCCACTGGCCGTGCATGCGGCGCAATGCCCTTATCGGCAAGCCATGGTGGCATCACTCAAACAAAGCGGCCGCCGGTGGCGCGTGGTGCTGGACAGTCCGTCCAACCAGGCCGTCAGCGCCTGCGTGGAGGCCGGGTTGGCGATCAGTCTGATAGACCGCGCCCGGGTGACGGAAAGTATGCAGATTCTCGACGGTTTGCCCGTCATACCGGAGCATGAGGTCGTGTTTGTCCGATCGCCGTCTTCAGATGGGGATGAAGCGGTGGATTTGCTCTCCCAAGCCATGCAGCAGCACTTTCGGCTCTAGTCCGCGAGCAAGGGAAACTGTCAGGCTCGATCGTCCCATGCTGAATGGCATTGCGAGCAAAGCTGCACTACCGTGTAGGTGTAAGCCTTCGTGCCGCAGTCCTATTCTGGTTGAGAGGTGGGTTTCATGAACAACATCATCTACATCGTCGGGTTAGTGGTGGTCGTCGTGGTTATCCTGTCGTTCCTCGGCTTTGCATAGGTTTCAATGTCTGCACTCCGCCAACACCACTTGGCAGGTAGTCGGCGTGCCACCGGATCGGCCGGCATAGCGGATGCAATTATCCATGGATTTTTTACGCGCCATGCTCAAGGTGGAGCCCCAAGCCAGTCCACCCTCGCCAGCGGTGGGAAGCGCTTTTGCATAGCAGGCTGAGCCCACGCTTGAAGTTGCATAGCGAGCGGTGGACGCTTTGCCGGAACATCCCGCGATCAGCGCCAGGTTGATGGCGAGCAGGGAGGGTATGACCCATGACGAGCATTGGCGCGCTGTTCTATTGGCCATCCCGTTTCCCCTGTATCAAGAGGCGAGCCGTGTGGGGTTGTGCTTCATTGAGATTAGACGGTGTTGGACCTGACCCTCTATCGATTTCAACACTAACGAGCTTCAGCGCAGGTCGCCTCTACATTCAGACAAAGCTCACCGACGCCCCGTCGTTGCTTGAGTTCGGCCTCACGCCAGACGCCGCTGAGCGGGCCGCCCGGCAACCCCTCATTGGCGCGCGCCAGCGGGAACAGCACCGGTACAAACCCGGCATCACGCACTAACCGGACGCCGATATCCCGGGCCTGGGCATCATCGGCGAAAACAGGAATCGCCTTGTTTTTGCCGGAAAGGCCTTTCATTGAGGCGAAGCCAATGGCGTTGAACGCCCGCACCAGGTGCACGCCGGGCAGATACTGCTGATCCGCCAGGGCCACGCCCATGTCCAGCGCCTTGCGCCCGACATCTGCGTCACGGCCGCCGAATGGATTACTGGTGCTGAATATCACTTTGCCGTCCAGTTTGCCCTTCAACTGTTCGGACAGCGCCGGCATGGCGCCATAGGGAACACTCAACACGATCACATCACCCCAGGCCGCGGCCTCGGTGACCGAGCCGGCCCGCGCGTTGGGGCCGGCCTCCTTGACCAGGTCCGCCAGCGCCTCGGGGTGGCGTGATGAAAACATCACCGAGTGCCCGGCCTTAACCCAGAGCGTGCCAAGCGTACCGCCGACCTTGCCGGCGCCGATCACGCCGATCTTGAGGGTGTCTGCCATCGCCTGGCTGGTGTACAGAACCAGGCCGGCGAGCATCAGAGAGAAGATTCTGGACATGCACTGGGCTCCTCGGTTGGACAGCGGTCTTGGAATCACCGTAGTTGAGCTTACGTCTAAACGAAAGCTGCGGAGGGAGGCGGCGGACGAGCAGGGGTATTTGATGAGCGGCGTGAGGGCTGTTCAGCAAGGGAAGCTATTGTCTATGTGTTCGCCTCGCCAGTTGCCGTCCAACCAGCTCGTCCCTGAGGTGGCTGGCGAGGTGAACCCTCTTGGCCGATTGCTGCCTTTTGATTTCGCTTGTACTGGATGGGACAGCTGCCATGCCGACTCTCGCCAACTGCGAAGATGGTCTATTCACCCTCCAGGGTTGCGGCCACCCGCGCCACTTTCCACGACCCGCCTAGCTGGTCAGTGTAATGGCGACGTCCAGGGCAGAGATGGGCACATAAATCAGGGCAATCGTCGAATACGCTTTGCGCGATTTGGCCTTGAATGCGCAGACCGGGAGAATAATCATGACGACATCCAGCGCCCCCCAAAGCGCCATCGGCGATACCTGAAAGAAGAGGACGTTCACGATGAGGCCGAGCACGAGGTAGGTCGAAAACGATAGAAGGGCGTAGCGCCCATCCTGTTCGAAGTAAACGCGAAGCCCGCTTTGCTCGTCCTCACTTCGACTGGGCAGCAGTAACGCGGCAGAGACAAAAAGCGAGAGCGCCAGGAGCACCAGCAATAAAAACTCGGCAAACGAAAAGGTCGCTTTGATCGTCGGCAGCGCGTTGACCGCCCACCAAAAATCCAGCTGGGACGTGAAAAGCATGACCGCCCAGACCAGCGCCACCCAATCAGGCGCGGCGACGCGGCGGATGCGGAACACCGTCAGCGCACCCATCAGCAGGCGAGTGACGGAGAGCCCCAATATCATCGCGAGTACCGTGGCCACGATGGGGAAGTTGCTCATGACACCTCCTTGTAAATTACACGACCCACACGCAGGATCGATTCCGCTTTCGGGTAGGTCCTACCGACTGTGCGCCGCCGCCGCCAATTGATCGGTATCCACGCGGACAAAAACGGAATCGCCAACCGCCGTGAGTACGTCCCCGGCATAGACCTCGCAGATGACACGGGTTTTGCGTCCGACATCGCCTTCCACTCTGGCACGCAGGGTCAATGGCACACCCATCGGCGTCGGTTTGATGAACTTGATGCCAAGGTTGCCGGTGACGCAGTTGATCCGGGGCAGGCTGGCGACTTCGCGGTTTTCCTCACGGTAGTGATAAGCCATCGCCGTCCAGTTGGAATGACAGTCCACCAGCATCGCGATCAACCCGCCGTACACCAACTCCGGCCAGCCGCAATACATGGGATCAGGCACGTGCTCGGCCATGACATGCACGCCGTCCGCATGCCAGAAGCTCTTGATGTGCAGCCCGTGCGGATTGCTGCTGCCGCAGCCGTAACAGACGCCGTCAGGCGCGGCGGTGTCTTGCAGGGAGTTGTCGAGACTGGACATGACAGGCGCTTCCTCATACGAATGAACTCAACCGTCGGATTCTAACGCTGGTATCGGGGTGCGGTCACTTTGGTCATCCGTTAGCGCGCCCTGACAACTGCGGTGCTGTTGCGCAACGTCAACTTGAACGGCAACACCACATGCCGCTGTTCGATCGGTTTCTTCTCGATCAGCGCGATCAACATCTCGACGGCTTTCTGACCGAATGTTTCGGCGGGTTGCGAGATGGTCGTCAGCGGCGGGTCGCAGTACGCCGCGAAGGGGATGTCGTCGAAGCCCACCAATGAAATGTCCTCAGGAACGCGCAGGCCTTGTTGCTTGATGCGTTTCAACGCGCCGATGGCCATTTCATCGTTTTCGCAAAACAACGCCGTGGGACGGTCGGGCAATTCCAGCATCGCGGCGGCGCCGTCATGTCCGGCCTTCAAACTGAAATCGCCATGGCAGATCAGCGCGGCATCCGACGTGATACCGGCCTGTTGCAAGGCGTCCTGATAACCGGCCACGCGATCGCGGGTCAGCGGGCTGCTTTTCGGGCCTTTGATCAGGCCGATCCGGCGGTGGCCGAGTTCGATCAAATGTTCGGTCATGGCCTTGGCAGCCGCGCGGTTGTCCAGGCTGATGGTGGGATGACGGCCGCCCTGTATCACCTCGCAGGCATTGACGATCGGCGGTAAATCGGCGCTGGGGAAGGGCGCTTCGAAAGGGTCATAGGCGCGCAACTGGATCACGCCATCGGCCTGATGGGCGTAGACCAATTCGGCAAACTCCCGTTCCACTTCCTCGCGGCCCTGGGTGTCGCACAGCAACAGCCGATACCCGGCGAGCTGGGCGGCTTGCTGCGCGCCGCTGATCACCTTGGCGAAAAACGTGTTGGCGATGGTCGGCACCAGAATCACCAGGTTGCCGGTTCTGCGCGAGCGAAATTGCACCGCCATCTGGTTCGGTCGATAACCGGCTTTTTCCACCGCGGCGTTGACCTTGTCGCGCGTGTCGGGGAGCACGCGTTCAGGCGACTTCAGCGTCCTGGAGACCGTGGCGACGGAGACGCCGGCCAGCCTGGCTACTTCGCGGATATTGGACAAGACCACCTCGTTATCGAACTGTGCAGGGGCGAGCTTAACGCAGGTAAGCCCACCCCTGAAATTTTCCTGGAGATTCATCTGGGGTTTGACACCTCGTCAAACAGGGCCTAGATTTCCGTCGCGATGTAACCGGTTACATCGGCTTTCGGGTGCATTCCTGAAAAGCCGCCGGAAACCGCCTCAAATAGAGAAGCATTGCGATGAAAAAAATAAGAATGGGTTTTGTCGGTGGTGGGGAGGGCGCCTTCATCGGTCAGGCCCACCGTCAGGCCGCCGGACTCGATGGCCGTTTTGAGTTGGTGTGTGGCGCGTTCAGTCGCGACGCCCGCAACAATCAGGACACCGGCGCCGCGCTGGGATTGTGCGCTTCGCGTTGCTACAGCGACTGGCGGCAGATGCTGGAGGCCGAGCGCGCGCTGCCGGTCGATCAGCGCATGGAGCTGCTGATCATTGTCACCCCCAATCACCTGCACGCGCCGATTGCCAGCCAGGCGCTGAGTGCGGGATTTCATGTGTTCAGTGAGAAACCGGCGGCGTTGAATCTGGCCGAGTTGCTGCCGCTCAAGGCTGTGCTTGAACGCAGCGATCGCCTCTATGGCCTGGCCCACACGTACCTGGGCTATCCGATGGTCTGGCAGGCGCGGCAGATGGTTCGCGACGGGGCGATCGGCTCCGTGCGCAAGGTGATTGTCGAGTACCCCCAAGGCTGGCTGAGCGAGGATGTGGCGGGGCAGGGTAACAAGCAGGCCGGCTGGCGCGACCTGCCTGAGCAGTCCGGGTTGGGCGGCTGCATCGGCGATATCGGCACCCATGCCTTTTCATTGGCCGAATTCGTGGCGGACCAGCCCATCCAGCACCTGTGCGCGATGTTGAATACCCACGTTGCCAGCCGGCAACTGGACGACGATGCCGCGATGCTGTTCAAGATGGCTGACGGCGCGAGTGGTGTGTTGATTGCCAGCCAGGTCTGCGCGGGTGAAGAGAACCCGTTGAAAATCCACGTCTACGGCGACAAGGGCGGCCTGGAATGGCGCCAGGAAGAGCCGTCGAGCCTGATCCATCGTTCCCTTGACCAACCAATGCGCGTGCTGCGTTCCGGTGTCGGCCAACCCTGGTTGTGCGACGCCGCGACCCGGCGCATGCGTCTGCCGGCTGGACATCCCGAAGGCTATCTGGAAGCCATGGCCAACCTCTACGGCGATTTCGCCACGGCGATTCGCAGCAACGTCGACGGCAACGTGGCCCCCGGCGTGCCGGGCATCGACGTCGGGCTGCGCGGCATGGCCTTCATCGAAACCGTGATTGCCAGTCATCGTGGCGACACGAAATGGACCGAACTGGTCTGCCCTCAATGAACCCGGAGCACTCGCCCGTGAACCCTACTTCTCAAGCAGGCCTGCGCGGCCCGGGGATCTTCCTCGCGCAGTTCATGTCCGCCGAAGCGCCCTTCGACACCCTGGCCAATATTGCCCAGTGGGCGGCGTCGCAAGGCTACAAGGCCATTCAGTTGCCGACCTTGGGCACGCAATACATCGACCTGACGCGCGCCGCTGAAAGCCAGGAATACTGCGACGAATTGAAGGCCGTCTGCGCTAAAGCGGGCGTCGAGATCAGCGAGTTGTCGACGCACCTGCAAGGCCAACTGGTGGCGGTGCATCCGGCGTTCGACGCCCTGTTCGACGACTTTGCCCCGGCGCATCTACGCGGCCAGCCGCAAGCACGCACCGAATGGGCCATCGAGCAGTTGAAGCTCGCAGCCCGGGCCAGTCAGCGCTTGGGACTGAAGGCCCACGCAACCTTTTCCGGTGCGCTGCTGTGGCCGTATGTCTACCCCTGGCCGCAACGCCCAAGCGGATTGGTCGAACAGGGTTTTGCCGAACTGGCCAAACGCTGGTTGCCGATTCTTGATTGCTTCGAGGAGGCCGGTGTCGACCTGTGCTACGAAATCCACCCCGGTGAAGACCTGCACGACGGCGCCTCGTTCGAGCGTTTTCTGGAAGCGGTGGATCACCATCCACGCGCCGCGATTTTGTATGACCCCAGCCATCTGCTGCTCCAGCAAATGGACTACCTGGGCTTCATCGATCGCTACCACGCGCGCATCCGCATGTTCCACGTCAAAGACGCCGAGTTCCGCCCCGATGCGCGTTCGGGCGTCTACGGCGGTTACCAGGGCTGGGTTGAGCGGCCGGGACGTTTCCGTTCCCTGGGCGATGGCCAGATCGACTTCAAATCGATCTTCAGCAAACTGACCCAATACGACTTCAGCGGTTGGGCCGTGCTTGAGTGGGAGTGTTGCCTCAAGGACTCCGCCCAGGGTGCCGCAGAAGGGGCGGCGTTCATCGAGCGGCACATGATCAGCAAGACGCAGAAGGCCTTCGACGATTTCGCCAGCGTGCAGTCGGACGCAGGTTTCAATCGACGATTGCTAGGGTTGCCCGAGGCCTGATCAAAAAGTTATTCGCTTCTCTCTCCAACAAGAAAAACAATAAGACGGTGACTGTTATGTCCACGATGACCGCGCGCCTGAGCGCCATGATGTTCCTGCAATTCTTTATCTGGGGCGGATGGTTCGTCACCCTCGGTACGTTCCTCGCCAGTAACCTGGGCGCCAGCGGCGGGCAGATCGGCATGGCGTTCTCCACCCAGTCCTGGGGCGCGATCATCGCGCCCTTTGTGATCGGCTTGATCGCCGACCGCTTCTTCAATGCCGAACGCATCCTTGCGGTGCTGCACCTGGTGGGCGCCGTGTTGCTGTATCAGCTGTATCGAGCGCCGGACTTCAGTACGTTTTACCCTTACGTGCTGGCGTACATGATGATCTACATGCCGACCCTGGCACTGGTGAATTCAGTGGCGTTCCGGCAGATGAGCGACCCGGCCCTCGAGTTTTCCCGCATCCGCGTGTGGGGCACCATCGGCTGGATCGTGGCCGGCGTGGTCATCAGCTTTGTGTTTGCCTGGGACTCCCAGGCCCTGATTTCGTCAGGCGGGCTGCGCAACACCTTTCTGATGTCGGCGATTGCGTCTCTGGTGCTCGGCCTCTACAGCTTCACCTTGCCGCGCACCGCGCCACTGAAACCGGAGGTGGGCCGCAGCGGCCTCAAGCAAATGCTCGGGCTGGATGCGTTGAGTTTGCTGAAGGACCGCAGTTACCTGGTGTTCTTCATCGCCTCCATTCTGATCTGCATTCCGTTGGCGTTTTATTACCAGAATGCCAATCCGTTTCTGGCGGAAATCGGCGTGACCAATCCGACGGCGAAAATGGCCATCGGGCAGGTTTCCGAAGTGCTGTTCATGCTGCTTCTGCCGCTGTTCATTCACCGCTTCGGGATCAAGATTGCGCTTTTGGTGGGGATGTTGGCGTGGGCCTTGCGCTACTTGCTGTTCGCCTACGGTAACAATGGCGACCTGGCGTTCATGTTGTTTACCGGCATCGCCTTGCACGGTATCTGCTACGACTTCTTCTTCGTGTCCGGCCAGATCTACACCGACGCCAAAGCACCGGAGCGTTTCAGAAGCTCGGCCCAAGGGCTCATTACTTTGGCGACCTATGGCCTGGGCATGCTGATCGGCTTCTGGGTCGCGGGGCAGGTGACCGACCACTATGCGCTGACGGGCAGCCATGACTGGAAGAGCATCTGGTTGTTTCCGGCGGGGTTCGCCCTGGCGATCTTTTTCTGCTTTGCGCTGGCGTTCAAGGGGCGGCAGGCAGCGGTTGTTCAATCGACCGTCTGAACAACGCCTTGCCCGCTTTCGGCCACCAACAGCAACGACTGCGGCACCGGACTTTGCGGGTGCTGCGGCTCTTGCAGGACGGCCAGCCGAAAGCCGGCCATGTCCAGCGCATTCAGCCAGCTGGACAAGGTGCGGAAGTACCACGGCATGGGCTGCCACTGGCCCTTGAACCCGGCAAAGGTTTCTTCCCGCCAGCCATCCTGATAGTCGCCTGCCGCGACAGCCCACGGGTGCAGTGTCTGGATCACCAGTGCACCACCAGGGCGGAGCAGGGCGTTCATGGCGGCGAGCAGCGGAATGATGTCCTGGTGCAACAGGGCGAAGTTGGCGCAGATCAGGTCGTAGTCGCGGCCGATGTTCACCTTGGCCTCCACCAATTCTTCATAGCTCGCCACATGCACCTGTGATGACCCCGACGCCCGCGCCGCGTCGACCAGCGTCGCATCGCCATCCACACCGACGGCCGTGATGCCCCGTTGAGCCAGCGCGCGCAGCAACCAGCCCTCGCCGCATCCGAGGTCGAGCACGCGCTTGGGTTGGCGGCCCAGCACGGCCAGCAGGATGGCCTGGTCGGTCACCGTGAGGCGGCTTTCGATGGCGCCGCTGCGGATGGCTGCGATCCAGGCGTGGGCGTTGTGGTGCCAGCTGTCGAGGAGGGTGGATTCGGAGGCGGGCATGTTGGCGTCTGGCGTGGTGGGTTGGTTAGAAGGATAGGACACGTATCAAGGAAACGGGCTGGGTCACCCCAGCCCGCCAGGCAGGATCAGCTTTGGCAGAATCGAATGCGATTGCCGAAGGGGTCATGGACTTCCAACACTTGCCCCCAACCTTGCTGAACGATATCTGGCCGTCCGTATCCGTAGCGTTTGCCCTGTAATTCGTCGCGCAACAGTTCGATGTTGTGCATCGGGACAAATATCGTCGATCCCGGGCTCGCATCGCCATGATGTTCGGAAAGATGGAGCTGCAGACCGTTTCGGCTGATGCCCAGGTACAGCGGCAGATCTGCTTCGAAGCGGTGCTCGAATTCGACGCTGAAGCCTAGAAAATCAAGGTAGAACTCGCGCGCCTTGGTTTCGTCAAACATCCGCAGTATCGGGATGGCTCTGTCGAAGGTAATGGCGGGTTGATCAGGTTCTTGGGGAAGCGTCGCAGACGCTGTGTTCCAGTCCTTGTAACCCATTTGATGCGCGACCAGCTCAAGCGCGGTTGAGTGAGACGTCGCTTGATTGCGCGCCTCAAGCGAGGCTCGCAGCCTCTTGGCCATCTGCTTGGCTTGTTCGATTGAAAACATCGTTCCTCCTGTAGCCAAGGCATTCTGGTGCTCGCGTTGCCAAACCTCGGCTCTCAAGAGATACGACAGGATTTGGGGGAGAAGCAATGCTTTCACCTTTCCCTTCGGGAGCGAGCGGCGGGCAGCATCGGCCCGGGACTGATGATACACAGCGGTCAATGAGTGCGGAAGTCAGGCGCAGGTGAACGAGAGAATGGGCTATTTATTCGACATGAGGCGAGGACGCTTTCGTGTTTGTCTGTCGTCAAAAAGCACAACACCGGCGCAAGGCCGGTGTTGTGTCAGCAGAGTGCAGCGCCACCCGATCGGGTGCCTTAGAAGCGGTATTTCGCCGAAGCCGTAATGCTACGCGGTGCACCGTATGTCAGGGCGCCGTAGGCATCGAAGATGTCGAAGTACTTCTCGTCGGTGACGTTGTTGGCATTCACCTGGCCCGAGAGGTTTTCGGTGAACTCGTAGCGAGCCATCAGGTTGACCAGGGCATAGGCATCCTGCTGGATCTTCTCGGAATTGCCGGCCGGGTTGACGGCGTAGGTGTAGATCGAATCCTGCCAGTTAACCCCGCCGCCGATGGTCAGCTTGTTGAAAGCCCCTGGCAGGCGGTAGGTGGTAAAGGTGCGCAGCAACTTGGTCGGGTACAACGTGTTGACGTCGTCGCCGTTGGCATCTTCGGCCGTGAACTGGGTGTAACCCATCGATGCATTCCAGTCCGTTGCGAGCTCGCCGGAAACTTCCAGCTCGAAACCCTTGCTGGTCGCGCCTTCACTCGCCTCGTAGGCGAAGCCGCCGACCGGGTTTGAAGGATCGATCAGCGCGCCGGTGTTCTGGCCCAGATTGTCTTGTTTGATCTGGAAAACCGCTGCGGAGGCGTTCAAGCGGCCACCGAAGTACTCACCCTTCAGGCCTAATTCAGTGCTCTCGCCAACGATCGGTTCCAATGTCTGGCCACTGCGGTCGCGTACCGATTGCGGCAGGAAAATTTCTGTGTAGCTGGCATAAGCCGAAAGGTTGTCGGTGAGGTCGTAGACAATACCTGCATAGGGTGTCAGCTCATGATCGACATCGATCTTGCTCACTTCCGAGAAGACGTCATCACTGGTCTTCTCGTACCAGCTTTCACGCGCGCCAAGGATCACTTTCAAATCGTCGGTCACGTTCAGGCGGGTTGCCGCGTACAGGCCCTTCTGGCGGGTCTCGCTGTAACCGTAGTCGGTCCTTGGGCCCCATACCGGTTCTGCGAAATTACCGTTGTAGGAATCGAAATCGGCGACACCGCCAAAGCCTGTTTGCGCGTCGAGTGAATCGGTGTCGAACTTCTGCTTGCTGTCCACATAGCCGAAGGCCAATTCGTGCTCGCGCCCAAGGAACGAGAACGGGCCATTGAAGCGGATGCCGTAGTCGTCCTGGGTGGTCTCGGTCTTGTAGGTCGCCGGGAACGAAGACATCGCGGAGCTGCCGTTCCTGCCTGGATTGCCGGACAGGTACAGCAGGGAAGAGTCGCCGGTGCGTTCGCCACGGTTGTAGCTCAGATTGACTTGCCAGTCGTTGGCAAAGGTGTGATCAAGATTGACGAAGTAGGTCTCGTAGGTCGTGTCCCACTTGCTCCATTTGGCGGAGGTCGACTTCGAGCGGCTCCAGTTGGTGCGGCCGCCGTCTGCGTACCAGACTGGCAGGCCTCCCCACATCGGCGAGTCGGCGTTGCTTTCTTGCCGGCTCAAGCCGAACCAGAGCGTGGTGTCGGGCGTCAGGTCGATATCCATCGTGCCGTAGAGGGTCTGGCGCTTGTTCGAGTTCATATCGATCCACGTGTCGCCCTCGTTGGTCTCCCCGACCAGCCGCGCGCGAACGGTGCCTTCCTCGTTCAGCGCCGTGGACACATCAGCCTCGACGCCGTAGGTGTCCCAGGTGCCGGCGCTCAGTTCTACAGATCCCTTCAGGTCTTTACTGTTGGCGCGCTTGCGCACCATGTTGATGGAGGCGGATGGATCGCCGGCACCGGTCATCAGACCGTTGGCGCCGCGTACTACTTCGACGCGGTCATACATGGCCAGGCTGCTGAAAATTTCCCCCGAACTCCATGGCTGCTCGTAGATGGTGGGCACGCCATCGATCATCAGCGAGTTGAGCTCAAACCCTCGGGCGTTGAACTGCGCCCGGCTGGTCTCGTAGCGGTTGACCGACACACCGGTGGCATTGTTGACCACGTCGAGGATCGTATGCAGATCCTGGTCCTGTATGCGTTGCTGGGTGATGACGCTGACCGACTGCGGCGTCTCCCGCAGCGACATGCTCAACGGCGTGGCCGTGCGTGCAGCCTCAGTCGTGTAAGAGTTGGTGTCTTCGGTGACGGCACTGCGTTCGCGAATGGCCGTCTCAGTGATCGCGATAGGGCCAAGGTCACAGAGCTTCCAGTCTCCGTCTGCTCAGTCTGTTCCGCCGCCTGCAAGGAGGGCGCAGTGATGGCGATACCGGCTGCCAGCATGTGCACTGCGAGCGCCAGGGGGCGCAGGGTCGAAGGCATGCGCGGCGTCACGGAGGTTTGTGTACACAGGGAGATGGGGGCGGTCATGCGAACACTCATTTGATTTTGCTGTTATTGAGAATCCGTATCATACGCAATGGAAATTGATTCTGGAATAGGATTTATACTCATTTGAGATGGTTTATCAAATGAGATATGTCCAGCGCATTGCGTGCACGCCTGGAGCGAGGCTGCATCGGCCGTTGACACAGGCTTGATCGCAGCGCAGCCGGATCATGTCGGAGGCAGCAATCGATCCGAGGCAGAGTCACCCCGGACCGATACGCTGCCCAAAAAGCGGGGACGTGTTTGGCGCGTCAAGACAGGCGCGATTCGCCTGTCGGGCTGCTCAGGTACACGGTTTTCACACCGATGCGCGAGAACACCAGCCACACAAACAGCAGCACACTGCAACCGATGAGGAGCGAGGCGACGCCAATCAACGGCTCGACTGAGGGGAAGCCCTTGAGCCGCAGCGTCAGCGCGCCGAGCATCAGGGGGACGCCAACGTTGTATATCCAGAACTGCGCTGCGGCCACGCGCCCTTCGGTGATGGACGGGTGGGCTGTGCCGATGATGCCGAACAGGGCCATCGACACCCATCCCAACAGATTGATATGGGCATGTACCGCGAAGAGCGAATGATCGCCGGAAGCGCCCATTGCCACGCCCAGCATCACGCCAATGGCAAAGTAGAGGGCAGCGAGCCGAAACCAGGTCCGGGAACGGGGTGTGTGATTCATGGCATTCACCTCATGCGCCCTGGGGCGCGTTCAGTTGCTCAAACAATTGATTTGAAGTCGTCAGGCGCTCCTGCGTGCGACTTCTTGTGGGTTGGATATCGAGTGTCTATGATGAGACTCGTGTCTCACGACAAGACAGGATCTCATTTACTCCATGCCAATTTCCAAGTCAAGCCCGTCCAGCGGAGACGGCGATCAGGGCCGCGACAACCAGAAGCGCCGCACGCGTCAGGCGCTGATCGATGCCGCCATCGCCTTGCGCGACGAGGGCCATAACCCGACGGTTGCGCAAGTGGCCGAGCGGGCGATGGTGTCGCGCGCCACGGCGTATCGCTACTTTCCCTCGACGGAGGCGTTGATCAGCGAGACGGCGGCAGACCGAGACATGACGCCGCTGGAGCAGATCTGGCGGCCGGGGGACGATCCGGTAAAGGGCATCGGTCTGGCGGCGAACGCGTTGAACAAACTGTTGATCGACGACGAGATTGGTCTGCACGTGATGGAACGTTCGTTCATGACGGTGTGGCTCGAAAACGAATCCCGTGAGGCACTGCGACCAGGCCGACGCATGAGCTACATCGAGCCGATTGTCGACTCGCTGAAGGACGTGCTCTCACCTCGGGCGCGAAAGCGATTGAAGCAGGCGCTGTCGATCGTCATGGGCACCGAGGCGTTGATCGCCGTGCGCGATATCAGCCGCGCGAGCGTCGCAGAATCACTCGACGCCGCCGCTTGGGCGGCTCGGGCGCTGGTGCGTCAGGCACTGGCGGAGGATGAAGAGGCACGACGAAAACGCAACGCTTCGAGCGCGCGGTCTTCGGCTCCTTGACACCGCATGCCCCTAAACTGCCTGTGATCCGGGCTGATACCGATCAAGCGTAAAGACGGCGGCGTCTCGCTGGTCAATAGAAAACCGCAACCATAATTCGCCACAGCCTCCAAGGACGGTACTTTGAATCACATCTACACCTGCGCGTCTCAAACATCCACCATCGTGTCGCCCTTGGTTTGGTTGTCGGTATTGGCAAGCGTGCTCATCGCCGGCTGTTCCAGTCCGCCTCCACCGGTCACCCCGGTCTACCGCGAACCCTGCCTGGAGGCTGGCCCTGTCAACAGCGCGGTCTACGATACGTGTGTGCAAGATCGGGAACTCGACAAAGCCTTGGCATACAAAGCACTTTTCGAAGATCTCGGGCCTTCTTTCCGGCACAGACACCCGAAGCACCGATGCTTTCATCGCTCGGGCACAGGCCGCCTTGGCACCGACCGGACCATACCCTGTCGAGTTGAGCGCAGGCAAAGAACCCGCGTGGCACGCCGACGAGCTCACGGGAGATAACCTGCATCGGGAAATCCGGATCACGCCAAAACGGTGCGTGGAGTGATGTAAACCTGGGTGCAAACCGGTGGTAACGCCCGCCCAATACGACAATGGGTAGGCCCGTGCAACGCAGCTTCAGTGTAATTCGATCAGACGATCAGACGATCGTTTCAAGCCTCGCTGATCTTGCTGACGCTGGTGACCTGACCATTCCAGACCATCTCGTAATGCGCTGTTTGAATGATTGATAGAACCGGCTTGGGCGTCATCAGCGCCCAGCAATAACTGCCTTGCATCCGCACCGAGTGGTAACGAATTCCTGGACAGCGCGCCTCTTTGACGGACCTGCCCAAGCGCCGCGAGTGCGTGTAGTCGTCAGGGTCATAAACCGGATCAGTCAGCGCAATGGCAGCAGCGTCTTTCATTGCCACATCCACGAAGGCGCAGGACAACCCCCGGAACACAAACCGCTCATAATTGAGGCTCGGCACATTTGACCAATAAAGACTCTGGTGATGCCGAACCTCGGCCAATGCCGTGTCCATGGAGTCCGCCAGGTACAACACCCCAAAACGGCCATCGCTGAACCGCGAACCCGCCGGGTTGACGTGAGTAAACGGCGCCGTCGCATAAGAGCAGCCAGGGATGCCGAACGGGATTTGATCCCGCGCAATCAACTCAAGATGACCCACTTCATTTTTCAACCGGGGATTGGTCAGCGCCTGAATCTGATACAGCACCTCGAACTCGTCCGCATCCGCCACGTCATCAAACATCGCAATCGGTGGAAACTTCGAATTGACCAGTCGATAAGCCTGCAGCTGTTCGCCAGCCAGTTCTGCCAGTTCGCTCACCGTCACCATTGCGCACCACGCAGCACGTCAATGCGCTTGAAGGTTTCATACAAGGAAATCATGTCGCCCTGAGCCATGATCTCCAGCGGACTGCGCCCATTGAAAAACTCGTTGTGGTTGGCCATCGACGGGAAGCCGTAGACGTTGTCCGGGTTGTCGAAGACTAGGCGCAATGCGGCGTGGATGTTGAGCACGAAGCTGATGCGCTGCATCTGGTCCGAATCGAGCGTCACGGACCATGCGGGATCGCGCTGCCGGGCGCGGGTGTAGGTGCTGCGGGAAATGCGCAAGATGCGACAAGCCTTATCGCTGGAGGCGCTCCACTTTTCGAGGATGCCGACGGCAGCGCGCAGGCCTGTTACGCATTGGGTTTTGGTAAAGGCTTGTTCCTGGAGGGGGACTGCCATAATCAATAGCTCTTTCTGGGTCTGTAGATTCGAAGATAGGTTTAATGAATCTATAGAGCAAGTCTGCTTCGACCAATGGACATTGAAGTCATTGTTATCGGTTAAATACTTTTGGCGACGGGAAGGGAACCAATCTCCTCAATAACGACTAAATTTTAACGAGGGATATTTCCCCCTGACTGAAGGAACGACCCAATGTTCACATCACGCTCATTGATTGCCGCTGTTACAAGTCTTGCACTGGTCTGCGGCTCGGCAACGGCATTGGCCGATCCAGGTAATGGAAAAGGCCAGGGGAACGGCAAGGGAAACCCGCAAAACGGCCAGGCCCATGGCAACCAGGGAGGCCAGGCCGGCCAAGGCAAAAACGCCGGGGGCGGCGAATGGGGTCATGGCCCGAGTATCAATCACAACAGTATTCTGGGGATTGTCGGCGGCTATCGGGACTACTGGAGCCCCGGCCCTGCGTTGCCACCGGGCATCCAAAAGAACCTCGCGCGCGGTAAGCCGCTGCCCCCCGGCATTGCCAAAAAACTGGATGGCCGCCTGGTTGGCAGGCTGCCTCATTACGACGGATACGAATGGCAGCAAGCGGGGACCGATTTGATCTTGGTGGCGCTGGCCACCGGGCTGATTTATGAAGTGTTGAACGGTGCGTTTGATTAGCGCTTGAGTGGCGAATGCGATTGGAATCCACTCACAAAAGCCTCGTGATTCATTCCAGGCTCTGATGCTGATCAGAGCCCGCATCCATTGCAGTCCGTCCGTCGCAGGGCCAGGAACCGAAATGGGATTCTTGCGTCCTATGGCATGCGATATCAACCTACGGAAGCCACCATGCTTTTAAAGAACAAGAGTCTTTTTGCTGTCATGTCCTGCGCCCTGATGCTTGCGGCTGCGCCATTGCTCCCCGTTGACCTGTCCGTCATGAACTCCGCCTATGCGAAAGAGGGTGGTGGTGGTGGTGGTGGTGGCGGTAACGGCGGTGGCAATGGAGGTGGCCATGGCGGTGGCACGGGTGGCGGTCACAGCGGGTCCGGTCACGCCGGCAACGCTGACAGCAGTGGCCGTGGAAAGGGACTGTCCAGCGATCATGCCGGCAAGGCCGTTCGCGACCGTGGTGAAAGCGGAAACCACTATGGCAGTGAACGCAACGGTGATCGCAGTAAAGGCTCAACGACTTCAGGCATCGCCCAATCCAGAGATACGCGCGGCGTCACCAAAGCCGGTGCGATTTCGACCTCGACTCCAGGCGATCACAACGCGAAAGGGTTGAGTAACGCGGCTTCCTCGGGATCAAAAAACCCGTACTGACCCGCGAGGCTGAATCGGTCTGCTGCCTGGCCGGGCGTTGAAGCCGTATCGGTTGATGTACGCGACTACACCGAAAAAAACGGGCGCCTTTACGGTGCCCGTTTTCAGTTGTGCCGCTGCTTGAGCGCCGATCAGGTAGCAACCGGCATAAGCTGCAATCCCGGACACTTCTTTTGCCAGCACTATTCCTCCACGATGATCCCCGATCCCCCTGATTCGCCGGGAACATCCTTCAGCTTCGGCAATCCATCCTTGAGCCGCAGCACCGTCTCCTGATAGTGCACGTGGACAGCCGGCGAGTACGCGAGATCCGGAATGACCGCGGCATACACGTCAATCAGCCCCATCTCGGGGTGGTCCGTAAAGAGGTGCCCGCCACACGTCTTGCACCATTTGCGGTAGCTGCGCGGTGTCTTGTTGTAGGTGCCGATGTTGTCGGCACCCCGAGTCACTTGCACCGCGTCGGGTTTCCACAGCGTGAAGGCATTGACCGGTCCTGCTGACCAATGCCGACACGACTCGCAATGGCAATAGCCCATTGCGGCCGGTTCACCGCTGACGGTGAACTCGACTGCGCCGCAGAAACAACTGCGCCGCAGAAACAACTGCCTTTGTACGACCGTTCAATGCTCATGGCATGACTCCTTTATCAATGGCCGATACAGCACGGATGCCTGTCTTCACTCGTCGATGTAGCGAACCGGTATCGCTGGCGAGCGCCGCACGTGCAGTTCGAAAATGTCAGGGCGCGCGTAATGCCCGGTGACGTCGAGCGCCCGTCGCGCCGGCGCCACGAGTGCGACGTCAATGTCCGCATACAGAATGCCGGCCTCCCGATGCAAGGGGCCGGCCACAATCCGGCCTTGAGGACTGACCACCACCGAGTCGCCATCGTTGATCCATTCGTCCGGATCGGCAAACAGTTGCATACGCGCTGGAAAGTCCTCGGGAATGTCACTGCCGCGCAGCGCGGTGCCGCTGCCGAGCACCCAACAGCGGCCTTCAAGTGCAATGTGCCGCATCGTGCTGATCCAGCCTTCGCCGGTGTCATAGGTGGGCGCGATATAGATCTCCACCCCTTGGGCATACAGGGAATAGCGCGCCAGCGGCATGTAGTTTTCCCAGCAGATCAGCGCACCGACGCGGCCGACCGGTGTATCGACCGCACGCAACCCGGACGCATCACCGAAGCCATGCACCATGCGTTCCGGATTGGTCGGCATCAGCTTGCGATGGCGGTTGAGCACTGCGCCATCCGCACCGATAACGACTACGCTGTTATAGAGCGTGCCGCCTCCCGTAGATCGGTCGCATTCATTGATGCCACACACAATCGTCACGGCGTGAACCCTGGCGGCTTCGCATAATTCGCCCAGATCACCGTTGGCGATATCGACCGCGTTGGCCAGCAGCCGCGTGTGCAACTGGCCCATGACAGCCCCGTCCTTGCCCGCCGCCAGTCGCCAGATCCACGACGGGTAACCGGGAATGAACGATTCGGGCAAAACGATCAGCGAGGCGCCTGCTGCCGCCGCCTCGGCGACCGATTGCACGGCCCGGGCGATCGTCGCGCTGCGATCGAGCAGCACGGACGGTCGCTGAATGATGGCTACCTTGGTCATGGCGTTCTCCATTGGCTTTTGGCTTTCGAAGGCTTGAGCGTGCGCGTGGCGAAGGGGCCGGGCTAGTTCAAAAAGTGAAGCGTTGCAGTTGCGGAGTCCAGGCAATGGAAGAGAGCTACGGCCAGTTCTGCACAGTCGCCCGCGGTGCTGAAGCCCTGTGCGAGCGCTGGACACCGTTGGTGGTGCGCGAGCTGCTGTGCGGCAGCAAACGCTTTAACGAACTGCACCGTGGCGTCCCCCGAATGTCCACCAATCTGCTGGCACAACGGCTACGCCATCTGGAAGACATCGGCGTCGTACACCGCACGGCCACCGGCAAAGTCTGGGAGTACAGCCTGACCGCGGCGGGCGAGGAACTGCGCCCCATCATCATGGCGCTGGGGCACTGGGGAGCGCGCTGGATCGGCAGTCGCCTGCGCGATGACCAACTCGACGCCGGCCTGCTGATGTGGGATGTGCGGCGGTTCGTGCGCATTGAGACGTTTCCGTCGCGACCGGTAGTCATCCAGTTCACGTTCCGCGACGCGCGGCCCGGCGAGCAAGCCTGGTGGCTGGTGGTGGAGCAGGGCGTGGCGGATCTATGCCGCGATGACCCGGGCCGCGAGCTGACGCTGGTCGTGGACTCCAGCGTGCGCGCGTTGACCGAAGTGTGGGCGGGCGACCGCACACCGCGGGAGGTGCTTGAGTCGCAAGAACTGCGTGTGGATGGCGCGGTGAAGGACGCGGAAAACCTGTGGCGCTGGCTGGGGACGAGTGCGTTTGCGGGGACCAGGAGGGCGGCAGTCACTCGTTAGCTTGGCGAAATACCCATCAGTGAGCGAGCGGCGCTGGCCGATCTGAGCATGATCTGACCGGCCTCAGTTCCTTATGTTGAAGAATCAGATCAAATCGTGTCGTCAGTCCTCACTGTAGAAACTTTACCCAGCCAGCAACGGCAAGTAACACGAAACAAGTCCAGCCTGAGAGAAGCCAGCGCCAGACGAGCATCCGCGGGACAAAACCCACACCTTTCACAAAGGCCACGCTCATGGCTGCGAATAATGCTGTAGCCAGCGCGTGGTCAGGCTTCCCGTCAGGAGCGGCCATCATGGGAGGATAGAGCGTACAAGCGAGCATGATTGCTAAAGCGATCACCAAACTCGGCAAATGAAGGTGTGAGGTTGGTTGAGGGTTAGCGACGCGCGGCATCATGACAGCGTCTCGTCGTTGTCGCTCAAGGCTCGGCCAACTTCGTTCTCGCCCCACATCGCGTTCAATATAGCCAGTAGCAATGCAAAACCGACCCCCAGCATCCAGGCGAAATACCACATGTTCATTACTCCTTTGCCGGCACTAATAGGCAGAATGTTCGTTGGCTTTGATCTGTGCAACGGTGACCTTGCCCCGCATGACGCGATAAGCCCACGAGGTATAAAGCACAATCAGTGGCATGAAGATCAACGCGGCCCAGAACATGATGGCCAGGCTTAAGTGACTGGCGACGCTGTCCCACACGGTAAGACTTGCCGCAGGCATCGTTGATGACGGCATGACGAACGGAAACATCGATACGCCGGCCGTGCAGATAACACCGATGACTGAAAGCGATGACGCAATAAACGCTGAAAGTGTATGGCGCGCCATCAACAGCACGGCGGCACCTGCTGCGCCGATCAATCCCAGTGCGGGCAGCAGCCACAGCAAAGGATAATGGCCATAGTTGGCCATCCAGGCTCCCGCTTCGCGCACCACGGACTTGCTGAGAATGTCAGGCAGTCCTGCCGTATCAACTACCGATGTAATGCGATAGCCATCAATCCATTGCAGCCAGATGCCGGCAACGATAAATGAACACACGAGCACGATCGCTGCACCCACCCCGCCTTTGATTGCCCTCGCCTGGATAACCCCTTCAGTGCGATGTGCCAGATAAGCACCACCTTGCAGGGTGATCATTGCGCTGCTTACAACGCCGGTGAGTAACGCGAAGGGGTTGAGCAGTTGCCAGAAGCTGCCGGTGTAGGTCGAAACCAGCAGGTCGTTAAACTGGAACGGCACACCTTGCAGCAGGTTGCCAAACGCAATCCCGAACACCAGAGGCGGCACTGCTCCACCCACAAAGAGTCCCCAGTCCCAAGTACTGCGCCAGGTGGAGTTGTGGATCTTGCTGCGATAGTCAAAACCCACCGGGCGGAAGAACAGCGCCCAGAGGACCAGAATCATCGCCCAGTAGAATCCGCTGAATGCGGTGGCATACACCACAGGCCACGCCGCAAACAAAGCGCCACCCGCAGTAATGAACCAGACCTGATTTCCATCCCAATGCGGACCGACGGTATTGATAACGACGCGCCGCTCCATGTCATTGCGGCCGACAAAGGGCAGCAGCGTGCCGACCCCCATGTCGTGGCCATCCATGATGGCGAAGCCGATCAGCAATACACCGACCAGCACCCACCAGATAATTTTCAGGGTGAAGTAATCAAGCATGGTGGAGTTCCTTCAAATGGGCATCGTGTACATAACGGCCAGTTCCGAGGCTGCCAGGACCTTGACGGGCAAACTTGACCATCAGGAACATTTCAACCACCAGCAGCACGGTGTAGAAAACGATGAATCCCGCCAGCGAGCCATAGAGGTTGTTGACGCTAAGCGTGGATACGCTCATGTGGGTCGGCAGCACGCCGTAAATGGTCCAGGGCTGGCGGCCGTATTCAGCGACGAACCAGCCCAGCTCGCAGGCAATCCATGGCGCAGGCAGCATGCAGAGCGCCCAACGCAGTAACCAGCGGCGTCGTGTGCAGGTCGACTTCAAGGTGCTCCAAAAGGCAAGTCCGAAGAGCACAAGCATGGCAAAACCTAGCGCGACCATGATCCGGAACCCCCAGAACATAGGTGTCACGCGCGGTACGGTATCGTTTACGGCCTTTTCGATAATGGCCGGCGTGGCCTGGTTGACGTCCTCGACATACTTCTTGAGCAACAGGCCAAAGCCCAGATCGGTTTTGTATTCATCGAATGTCTTCAGAGCTGCCGAATCGGTGCGATTGGCTCTGACGGCTTCAAGGGCATTGACGGCGGTAATACCTCGGAGAATTCGAGCGCGGTTCTTTTCTTTGATCTCATGAATGCCTGGAATCTGTTTGCTGACTGATCGTGTGCCAATCAGGCCCATCAGCCACGGCACTTCAACTTCCCAGTTATTTTTGGACTCGGCTTCATTAATACTGGCCACCAATGTCAGGCCCGCCGGAGCAGGCTTCGTTTCCCACATGGCCTCCATGGCTGCCATCTTGGTTTGCTGCGCCTCACCCACCGTGTAACCCGACTCGTCACCCAACACGATCACGCTCAGCACTGATGCGAGACCAAAGGCCGCCGCCACCCGGAAACTGCGTTTGGCAAACTCGACATCACGATTCTTGAGCAAGTACCAACTGGAAATCGACAGCACAAACATCGAACCGGTGACATAACCGGCTGAGACGGTGTGCACAAACTTGGCCTGTGCTACCGGATTGAAAACCACTGCCCAAAAATCAACCATCTCCATGCGCATGGTGATGTAACTGAATTCTGAACCTACCGGGTTCTGCATCCAGCCATTGGCGATCAGAATCCACAAGGCTGAAAGGTTTGTACCAATCGCCATCAGCAGCGTGACCAGCAAGTGGTGCTCTTTCTTCAGACGATCCCAACCAAAAAAGAACAGGCCGATCATGGTCGATTCAAGAAAGAACGCCATCATGCCCTCGATCGCCAGTGGGGCTCCGAAGATGTCGCCGACGTAATGCGAGTAATACGCCCAGTTGGTACCGAACTGGAATTCCAGGGTGATGCCCGTAGTCACCCCCAGGGCGAAGTTGATGCCGAACAACTTGCCCCAGAAGCGCGTCATGTCTTTCCAGATAACATTACCGGTCATCACATAGACACTTTCCATGATGACCAGCAGCCAGACCATGCCAACCGTGAGCGGTACAAAAAGAAAGTGATAAAGCGCTGTGGCTGCAAACTGCAGCCGAGACAAATCCACCAGGTGTTCTGAAATCACTTGCTTGCCCCTTGAGTCGAGGTGGGTACACCGAAACGGTTTCCGATGGTGTTCGAGTCGACACTGACGTGCGAATCCCGGATGAACAGCCACCACAGCACTGTCAGCACCAGTAGCTTGATCACTACTGCTGTGAGCAGATGGCGTCGCAGTCGTTTGTCGGAAATGGTCATGACTATGCAGTTAGCACACGGCATGCCAAGGGGAGAAGTAAGTTTTTATCGTTTTAAAACAGGCGGTTAGATACTAATCCAGCGATGCGTGAAATGTGTTGGCAGGTCAGTGCGCTGCCAATCTGCCAGGGTTGGCAGTCATTGGCAGTCTTACGGCGTGAGCACTCACTACTAGGCCAAACCTTGTTCTTTCAATCGTCTGTACAAAGTACGTTCGCTAATTCCAAGGTGCTTGGCCAGTTCAGCGCGGGTACCTTTGAAAGTAGCCAGTTCCTGTACCAGCGAGCTGCCATCGAAAGCAGTTGAAGTCGAGACCTGAGCAGATGCCACCACGGATACCTGAGGCAAATGTATGGAGCGAATCACACCATCGTCAGCAAACAGACTGGCTCTTTCCAGAACATTGCGTAACTCACGGATATTGCCGGGCCAGGAAAACCGCTGCAATTGCGTCAGCGCATCAGCGTCTATTGTCAGTCGGCGCTTGCCTGAACCGGCGCGTTGCAGAAATGAATTCACCAGCAACCCAATGTCTTCAATTCGGTCGCGCAAGGGAGGTAACTGAATGGGGAAGGCGCTGATGCGGTAGTACAGGTCCTGCCTGAACTCACCTTTCTCCATCATTTTTTCCAGTGGTTTGTGGGTCGCCGCAATTAACCTGAAGTTAGCGTGAAGGGTCTCGACACCCCCGACACGGCGATAGGTGCCCGATTCGATCAGGCGCAACAGTTTCACCTGCATCGCCAGCGGAACATCGCCAATCTCATCGAGAAACAACGTGCCGCCCTGGGCCGTTTCAACCAGGCCAGGCTTACGCATGGTGGCACCGGTGAATGCTCCTTTTTCATGGCCGAACAGCTCGCTCTCAAATAACGTTTCAGTCAAGCCAGAGCAATCAACGACGACAAAGGGTCCAGTGGCCCGCTCGCTGGTTTCATGTACGGCGCGGGCGAACAGTTCTTTGCCCGTACCGGATTCACCGAGCAGCAGCACCGGCAGCATTGAGGGTGCCACCCGCTGCAGCTCCGACAGGGCCCGGTTAAAGGCGGGTGAACGGCCGACCAACCCTTCGTTGCTGGGCCGCGCTGATGCGCTGCGAACCAGTGTCAGACGCTCCACATAGGCAGTAATAATACCGTGCTCATCTAGAATCGGGCGTAATTCGACGTCGACATGCTCAGGACCGCGAGGCGTGTGGTGAATGTGCAAAACGCGATCCGGTCCGCGCATTTCCTGCGCCTTTTTCATCGGACAGTTCTCACCCGCCTGATCACAGGGGACATCGTAATGGTGTGAGATTTGATAACACTTATGGCCGATAAAGGGCTTGTCAGCGCTGCCAAACTGCCGCTGATAGGCCGTGTTGGCAGCCAGAATGTTGTAGTCCGGATCGAGCACGATCATCGGCTGGGGTTCGTACTCAAGAAACGAAACAAGTGACTGCACTTGATCCGAGTGCGGGAGTGAGTGGGGTGGGGCGGGCAGGATAATCTTCATCGTGGCTCCTGAGAATCCATCCATCCTGTTGTGGCACTGCCACCTCTGTCAACAAGCACTGCCAATGGCAGTAAATCCAGGTGAATGTAGAAGAACTAAAACCATACTGAAAAAATAAACTTAATGAAATCAAATAGGTAGGAGCATATTTTTGTGCGGGTCGGGCTTGGCAGACTTATTGCTATATCTGCCTCAGTGTGAGCGGCTTGGTAAAAGCCCCCTAAGGAGACAGGCCAATGAGTGTAAAACTTCACGTCGAAGGATTCTTCGATTCTGCTACCAATACCGTCAGCTATCTTGTGCTGGATGAGGCGACCCACCACTGCGCTTTGATCGACAGCGTACTTGATTACGACCCTAAGTCCGGCCACACCAGCACAACGTCTGCCGACAAGTTGATTGCGAGGGTGAAGGAACTCAATGCGAGGGTCGACTGGATTCTTGAGACTCACGTCCACGCAGACCACCTGACGGCCGCGCCCTACCTGAAGGAAAAGCTCGGTGGGAAAATAGGGATCGGCAGTCAGATTTCTACGGTGCAGGAGGTGTTCGGCACGCTGTTCAATACAGGTCGCGATATGGCCCGCGATGGAAGCCAGTTCGATCACCTGTTCGTCAATGACGAGCCGTTTGCCATTGGCACGCTGCAATGCCACGCGCTCCATACACCCGGCCATACACCCGCCTGTATGACGTATGTCATCAGCGATGGGATCGAAACGGCTGCCTTCGTTGGCGATACCTTGTTTATGCCCGACTACGGTACTGCACGCTGTGACTTTCCCGGCGGCAATGCGCGCACGTTGTTCCAGTCAATCAACAAGGTGCTGAGTCTGCCGGCCAATACCTTGCTGTACATGTGTCACGACTACCAGCCGGGTGGCCGCGAGGTGCAGTTCGTCAGCACCGTTGCAGACCAGCGCGCGCACAACGTTCATGTGCGTAATGGCATCAGCGAAGAGGAGTTTGTGGCGATGCGCACAAAGCGTGATGCATCGTTGGAAATGCCGACACTGATCCTGCCATCGGTTCAGGTCAACATGCGAGCAGGGCACTTGCCCGAGCCTGAAGCGAACGGAACGCGCTACCTGAAAATCCCGCTCAACGTCGCCTGACGTTGCCTTTCCCAGAAAACGCATAAGAAAAATACCCATAACGGAGATCCTTATGGACATTCGCCACCTTGCGCCCGGACTGTCGGTATCAGAACAGATTTTCCCCAACCAATTGGCTGAACTCAAAGAAGCCGGTTTTCGCACCGTCGTGTGTAACCGTCCCGATGGCGAAGGCAGTGATCAGCCCTTGTTTGCCGAAATCAAACGAGCCGCCGAAGCGGCCGGCATCGAGGCGCACTACCTCCCCGCAGAGTCAGGCAAAGTCACTGACGAGCAAGGTATTGCCTTCGGCAAGCTCCTTGAAACACTGCCAAAGCCGGTGTTGGCCTATTGCCGTTCCGGCATGCGCTCGACAACGATGTGGGCACTGTCACAAGCGGGCCAGCAACCCCTGCCACAGATCGTCGAGACGGCCAAAAAAGCCGGGTTCGATATGAAAGGCGTCATTCGCCGGATCGCGAATCAGGGGCGCACGCCGGTCGAAGTGGCCGAGGCGCAGCATACCGTGGTCATTATCGGGGGCGGTGCGGCAGGTATCGCGACCGCTTCCAGTTTGCTGGCACGAGAACCCGGACTCGACGTTGCCATCATCGACCCGGCCGATGTGCACTACTACCAGCCTGGCTGGACTCTTGTCGGCTGTGGAGTCTTCGATGCGCCACAAACTGCCAGAACGATGGGCACGACCATCCCTCGCGGTGTGCATTGGATCAAGTCGGCGGTCGCTGCTTTCGAACCCGAGAGAAATGCCGTCATTCTTGATGGGTGCAGAGTCGTCAAATACGAGCAACTGATCGTGTGCCCTGGCCTCAAGCTCAATTGGCATGCAATCGAAGGTTTGTCGGACACCCTGGGCCGCAACGGCGTGACCTCAAACTACCTGTATCAACTCGCCCCCTATACGTGGGAACTGGTGCAACAACTGCGTGGTGGCCGAGCCATTTTCACGCAACCGCCCATGCCGATCAAATGTGCCGGGGCGCCGCAAAAAGCCATGTACTTATCTGCCGATCATTGGAAACGTACCGGTGTATTGGATAAGGTCGAGATCGAGTTTTGCAGCGCCGGCGCGGTGCTGTTCGGAGTTCCCGACTACGTGCCCGCACTCATGGAATACATCAAGGCCTATGGTATCGACCTGAATTTCGGCAACACACTCACCAGCGTGAATGGGCCTGCACGGACTGCAACGTTCAACTGCGTCAACCCGGATGGCAGCGCCCATCTTGTTACGCGCGACTTCGATCTACTTCATGTGGTGCCACCGCAGATTGCACCCGATTTCATTCGCGTCAGCCCTCTCGCTGACGCGGCGGGCTGGATTGATGTCGACCCAGCCACGCTGCGGCATAAAACCTGGGTCAATATTCACGCGCTGGGCGACGCCACCAACACCAGCAACGCCAAGACCGCGGCTGCAGCACGCAAGCAGGCGCCCGTCGTTGCCCATAATGTGTTGGCCGCAATGGGTAAAGCCAAAGGCAGTGCCCATTACGACGGTTACGGCTCCTGCCCGCTGACGGTTGAACGCGGCAAGATCGTACTGGCTGAGTTCACCTATGGCGGCAAGGTCGCCCCCAGCTTTCCATCCTGGCTGATTGACGGTACCCGGCCATCGAGGCTGGCATGGCTGCTCAAAGAGCGGATTCTTCCACCGCTGTATTGGAAGGGAATGCTCAAGGGCCATGAGTGGATGGCGAAACCTGAGTTGGCTGACGTATGAAATCAGACCTGAAAGCAAGGAGACTGAGATGACCGTCGTCTTACTGCTCGGGCTTACTGTTGGCGTCATTCTGGCGCTGACCGGCGCCGGTGGAGGAATACTGGCTGTTCCATTACTGGTGTTTGGAGTGGGATTGAGCATGGCCGAGGCAGGGCCAATCGGTTTACTGGCTGTCGGTTTAGCCGCGACCCTGGGTGCCGTAATGGGGCTCAAAAACGGCACCGTCCGCTATAAAGCGGCGCTTTTAGTTGCAGGCGCGGGCATCGTCTGTTCTCCACTTGGCCTTTGGCTGGCGCAGCGCACGCCTAACCGTCCGTTGACGATCATGTTTGCCTTCGTGCTGATGTACGTTGCGTTCCGGGTCTATCAACGATCGCTCACTCCCTCCACGGAGTCGAAGACCCCCGTCACATCCAAACCACCGCCTTGTCTATTGGATGTGAACCGGGGAAAGCTGAACTGGACGGGGCCGTGTGCATGGGCACTCACCGTTTCCGGCATTGTCGCGGGTGGGCTTTCCGGCTTGCTCGGCGTGGGCGGTGGCTTTGTGATGGTGCCGGCACTCCAGCGATACACCAATTTGACAGCGCAGTCGGTGCTTGCAACGTCTCTTGCCGTTATTGCGCTGGTTTCCATTTCCGGCGTTGCTGCAAGCTCCGCAGCCGGGCATTTGCAGTGGGCGGTCGCCCTTCCGTTTTCCATTGGAGCATTGGTCGGAATGGTGTGCGGGCGTCTGATCGCTGCACGGCTGGCGGGTCCACACTTACAAAAAGGCTTCGCCGCAGTTTCCATGGTGGTGGCGGTGGCCTTGCTAGTGAAAGCTATTTAGTCATGTGCATACGCCGCCGTGACGCAAAGCCGGTGTTCAATCGCATCGGCAGTCCCGCTGCATTGGCAGTCATCCAAACCCTCTATCAACCATTTCGTGCCGGAGAATCTTCATGAATGTCGACTGGCTTAACTTCACCCCCTGGTCATCCCTTGCCGGTGGCGCACTGATTGGTCTGGCGGCCAGTCTTTTCGTCGTCGCCAACGGGCGTATCGCAGGCATCAGCGGTCTGATCGGCAGTCTTTTACAGCGGGGGAGCGAAGGGGTGAGTGAGAAAGCACTTTTTCTCCTGGGCCTGCTCATCGCACCGATTCTATGGGGCTTGTTCGCCACGCTGCCGCAGATCGAATTCAAAACTGGCTGGTTCGGGCTGATCGTCGCCGGTGTATTGGTGGGCATCGGCACACGCTACGGGTCAGGTTGCACCAGTGGCCATGGGGTGTGCGGCATATCGCGCCTTTCGCCGCGATCGATGGTTGCCACTGCGTGCTTCATGTTCAGTGGTTTCGCCACAGTGTTTGTCCTGCGTCATCTTCTGGGAGGTTGGACATGACCAAACTGAGTGCATTCATTGCAGGTCTGCTGTTCGGCTTGGGTCTGCTTCTGGCCGGCATGGCCAACCCGAGCAAAGTACTCGCTTTCCTGGATCTGACCGGTGCCTGGGACCCTTCCTTGGCGTTGGTCATGGTCGGCGCAATCGGCATAGCCATTGGCCCGCTGAGCTGGGCACGCCGACAATCCAGTTCGCTGCTGGGAAAGCCAATGCAGCTACCGATCAAACGTGAGTTGGACCCGCGCCTGATTGGCGGGAGCCTGTTGTTTGGCATCGGCTGGGGAATAGCAGGCATCTGTCCAGGCCCCGCAGTGGCCATTCTGCTGACAGGACGCTGGCAAATAATCGTATTCATGTTGGCCATGCTGGCCGGCATGTTGTTGTTTACTGCGCTGGAGACCCGGCGCAACCATTGATCGGGAGATCGCCATGAAAGCGAATGTCGGAACCATTGATCGAACCCTGCGCATTGTCGCCGGTCTGCTTCTCATTGGCCTCAGTCTGTCCGGGGTGATCGGCGTATGGGGCTGGATAGGTTTAGTGCCGCTGGCCACAGGCATTTTCCGTTTTTGCCCTGTCTATACGTTGCTCGGCATCAAATCGTGCCAGTCGACCTGTTCGGACAGCAGAGAACGGCCATAAGGGTTTAGTCTCGCAGGCCGTGCTTCAAAACCCTCAGATACCTGCTGCCATTATTGCGGGGAGGGGATGAAGCGGTCTGCCAGGCGCCTGGCCTGCTGAGTCGCGGCCTCACGCGCACGCAGGTCAACGTCTTCCCCCAGGATGGTTTTCTCCACAATCACCGAATGCACATCGGTGACGCCGATAAATCTCAGCCAGGCTTCCACGTAGGGCTTCTGAAAGTCGAAGCGTTCTGCGGGTGTGATCGACTGCGCCGAAAAATCCAGGCCGCGGGCGTACATCACCACGGCGCGTTTGTTGTGCAGCATGCCTTCCAGGCCGCGCTCCGGGTCAACGCTGAACAAGATGTCCTTCTGCGATACCAGGTCGATGAAGTGCTTGAGTTTGTACGGGATGCTGAAATTCCACAGCGGTACGGACATCACCAGTACATCCGCGCGGTGCAGGTGCGCAGCCAGTTCTTTCAACGTGTTCCAGGCCTCCTGTTGCGCTGTGGTCAACGGCGTGCCACTGAGCCCGGCGTATTTGGCCTCCATCGCCACATCATCAAATTCCGGCAGCGCCATGTTCCAGAGGTCGAGGGTGACGATTTCTGTGTCCGGGGTGTTTGCTTGATAACGCGCAATGAAACTGCGAGCGACTTCAAGGGAAGCCGAGCGCTGTTTGCGTGGAGAGCATTGAATATGCAGAAGGGTTGTCATGGCACACCTTGAATGATGAGGGCGGGGCAGGTGACGCATTGCAACATAGTTGTATTTGAAATATAAATCGTAAATTCCAACTAGATTAATCATGAATAAAACTATGTTCGACACGTTGCTGCTCAAGACATTTGTCACGGTCGTCGATGAAGACGGCTTCAGCCGTGCCGCCCAGAAGCTGCACCTGACTCAGTCGGCGGTCAGTGGTCATGTGCGGCGATTGGAAGAGCAGATTGGTAAGCCGCTGTTGACGCGTACCACCCGTTCCCAGCAACTGACGGCCGATGGCGAGCGCCTGGTCGCTTATGCACGCACGATCCTCGCGCTGAACCGTGATGCCTGGACTGACCTGACACGCACACCGTTTCACGGGCGGTTGCGGATCGGGTTGTCCGAAGATTTTGTCGAGTCTCGATTGCTGCGCACTGTTCAGGATTTCGCGGCGCAGTACCCCGGGATGGAAATCGAGGTGCAGGTGAACATCCCCGGTTCGTTGCTGACGCTGATGAAGCAAGGGCAACTGGACGTGGTCATCGGTTCGTTGTGCGAAACCAGCGAAGCGGGGTTGCTGCTGTGGCAAGAGCCGCTGGTGTGGGCGTGGTCGGCGCAACCCGTTACCCGATTACCGACGCCGTTGCCGCTGGCCCTGTTCCCCGCGCCGTGCCCTTATCGCGAAGCCGCGTTGACGAGGCTGGCGCAGGCGGGAATCGCCCAACGCACGGCAATGTTGTGCAGCAGCACCGCCGGGTTGCGGGCGGCGGCACTGGCAGGCTTCGCGATAGCGCCCATGCCTCTCAGTCAGTTGGGGCAGGGGCTGGCGGTTATCGGGGCTGAACAAGGATTGCCGGCATTGCCGGATGCGCAATGTCGGCTGTTCGCCTCACCTGAAGCGGATCAGACGATGGTGGCAGCGGTCACTCAGCTCATTGTGGAGTATTGCTCCACGCGCAGGGCTTGATTGGCATGGGCTAGCGGCATCCATTTGAGTCAGTGATTGCAAGCTGGCAATCTTGGTTGAATGGGCGCCTGTATCTCCTAAATGCGGGGCATCTGTATCTATCGAGAATCCCACTGGAGCGGTACGGTCCACAGATCCTCTGTCATTGATGAGCCACCCATGGATCTAACGGATGTTCCCTTTGGTACGACCGATTGGTCGACTGTCGAACCTGTCCAGTACGCCGGACAGACGGGCACTGCCTATTGGCGAACCTGTCAGTTTGGTTCGACGCGTGTGCGGATGGTTGAATACAGTCCTGGTTATCTGGCCGATCACTGGTGCTGGAGAGGGCATATCCTGTTGTGCCTGGAAGGCGAGTTGCACACGGAACTGGAGGATGGTCGCCAATTCACGCTTACAGCGGGGATGAGCTATCAGGTGGGCAACAACGCTGAGGGGCATCGATCTTTCAGCACCACAGGCGCGAAGTTGTTTATCGTGGATTGACTCTGTACCAACCACGATCGTCCCATTGCAGAGTCAGGTGCTCATCGAAGGACGTTTGTGGCAGCACTGTGTGCCCGTTCTGCCTGTCCAGAGCTTGACTGAGTAAAAACAGAGCGTAAAAAAGCCCGGCATGTCAGGCCGGGCTTCTTGTTGGATGCCGCAGTAAAGCCATTCATTCAGGCAGCGCGGCTTTCGATCAGACGGTCAGAACCACCTTCAGCGACGCGGTTTTCGATCAGGCGGTCGGAACCACCTTCAGCGACGCGGTTTTCGATCAGACGGTCGGAACCACCTTCAGCGACGCGGTTTTCGATCAGACGGTCGGAACCACCTTCAGCAACGCGGTTTTCGATCAGACGATCCGAACCACCTTCAGCGACGCGGTTTTCGATCAGACGATCCGAACCACCTTCAGCAACGCGGTTTTCGATCAGGCGATCCGAACCACCTTCAGCGACGCGGTTTTCGATCAGACGATCGGAACCACCTTCAGCCACGCGGCTTTCAATCAGACGATCCGAGCCGCCTTCAGCGACGACCGGGTGAGCAGAAGAAGCGGCGAAAGCGTTAACTGCAAAAACCGAGAAAGCGATGCTGAGAAGGATTTGGCGTTTCATGATGGTGTGCTCCGGGGTGTAGTTGTTTGGTATGGAGGCGATGTTACGCCCCGGAGTTTTTAAGAGAACTTCATTGAGTTGATGGTGACTATCGATGGCAGCAATGGATGCGCCTCACGCCCGTGCCGTCCGCGCAAACCCGCATTCCGTTGCTGGTCAATGGCACATACGATCTGGAGTGCGGATCCACCACCAACAACGCTGCGCGTGGCAAGGATGTGGCTTTTGCAATTAGCCATTTCTACACAGGCACGCGCCTGTTGACCAAGAAGACCTCCGGCATAAAGAACTACGCCGATCTCGCAAAGAAGACTGTCGCCAGTACCGTCGGCAGCACGAACGAGAAGGTCCTTCGCCAATACAGTGCCGACAACAATCTAGACGTACAGGTCGTCTTGGGCAAAGACTATGACGACTCCATGGCGCTGGTTGAAAATGATCGTGCCGTGGCGTTTGCCATGGACGATATCCTGCTGTTTGGCCTCATGGCGAACTCGAAAAATCCTGATTCGCTCGAAGTCGTGGGTGATGCGCTGCAAGTCGAACCCTACGGCTGCATGCTTCGCAAAGATGATCCTGAATTCAAGCAATTGGTCGATGGCACCATAGCCCGCCTGATGGAGTCGGGCGAATTTGCAAGGCTATACACCAAGTGGTTTCAATCACCGATTCCTCCAAAAGGAATGAACCTGAACATGCCGATGAGCGAACAGCTCAAAGCCAATCTCAAGGCGCGCAGTGACAAACCAGCGCTGTAAAGCTTGACGAACTTTGCTCGACTTCAGCGTCGCGCAGACAGTTGTTGCGGCGCCAAAAACGCATCGTGGAAGTAATTACGAAACGCCTGCATGGCCGGGCTGAATTCGCGCTCGCGATGCCACGCCAGACCAACGCTCATGGGCGTCACTTTATCGGTGACGGTGAGGGTCTCGATGCGTTTTCCTTCCAGTGACCAAGGGCGGTGCACCAGGTCCGAAAGGATCGCCACGCCGCTGCCATTGGCGACCATGCTGCGTACCGCTTCCACTGAACTGGTGCGCACCCGCACGTTCGGCTGTTGGTGCGCGTGTTCCCAGTAGCGCATGGCGCTTTGTTCGGCTTCGTCGACGGTCAGCAGGATGTAGGGTTCTTTCGCCACGTCGGCGAGGCTGACCGCCGAACGTTCGCACAGTGGATGGTGGCTGGGCAGCCAAAGCCGTCGTTCGGAGTTGAAGAGGATTTCCGAGACGATGTCCGGGTGAGTGAGGTTCGCGGTAAGCACCACGGCCATGTCGAATCGACCCTCCAGCAAGCCTTCTTCGATGGCCGTCCGTTCCTGTTCGTGGACTTCGATGGCCACGTCAGGATGCCAGTGTTCCAGGCGTTGCAGGTGGTGCGGCAGGAAGTAGCCGATCACCGTGTAACTCGCTGCCACACGCAGCAGGCCACTGGCGCGAATGTCCGGCAACGGACTGTTCATCGCATCATCGACACTGCGCAAAATCACATACGCGCGATTCAGAAAGTGCCGCCCGGCATCGGTCAGGCTCATGCCCTGGGCCGAGCGCTGGAACAACAGCGCACCCAGCATACCCTCCAGTTCCTTGATCGCCGTGGTCACCGCCGACTGGGAAATATTCAAATGGATCGCGGCCTGGGAAATTTGCCCGATCTCGGCGGTGGCGACGAAATAGCGGACCTGGCGCAGGGTCAGTGACATGGGCACTCCGGATGAGGGGGTATCTGTTTTTCAGAAGATACCCTATCTGTTAATAGATCTTCCCAAGGGGTACGGAGAAATCTAACTTGGCCTGCATGAAGTCACAAGTGTCAGGAGCAAGCGTCATGCAAGCAGTAGATTTCAATTCGGACATGGGCGAAGGCTTCGGCCCATGGACCATCGGCGATGGCGTCGACAACGAACTGATGGGCTTCATCAGTTCAGCCAATATCGCCACCGGTTTTCATGCCGGCGACCCCGGCACCATGCGACGCACCATCGAGCAGGCCAAGCGCCTGGGCGTGGCCATCGGCGCGCACCCGGGGTTCCGCGACCTGGTTGGATTTGGCCGCCGGCACATCAATGCACCGGCCCAGGAGCTGGTCGACGACATGCTCTACCAGTTGGGCGCCCTGCGTGAACTCGCCCGGGTTCAAGGCGTAGCCCTGCAACACATCAAGCCCCATGGCGCGCTCTACATGCACCTGGCCCGGGACGAACAGGCCGCCCGTCTGCTGGTGGAAAACCTCCAGCGCCTGGAGCCTGAGTTGCTGCTGTATTGCATGCCCGACTCGGTGATCTGGCGGGTCGCCAAGGAGCTTGGCCAACCGGTAATCCGCGAGTTCTACGCCGACCGCGAATACGACCTCACGGGCTCCATCGTCTTCACCCGCAACGTACGAGCCTACGATCCGGCGCAAGTGGCCGCGCGAGTACTGCGTGCCTGTCAGCAAGGCGTGGTGCGCACGGTCGAGGGTGAAGACCTGGCGATCGAATTCGATTCGATCTGTTTACACAGCGACACCCCTGGCGCCCTGGCGTTGGTCGAAGCCACGCGCAGTGCCCTCGACAGCGCCGGGATCGAGGTTCGTGCACCGCGCTAAATCAGGACGAGACACCTGGCACACAGATGCCAGGGTTTGCACACCGATTCATTTTTGCCTGCCTTTCTACAACTATTCCAAGAGGAACAGACATGGCCGAACACACTGTAATCACCCCGTTGCCCGGGACCTTCTACCGCAAAGCGACTCCTGAATCGGCGAACTTCGTCGAGGTGGGCGCGCAGGTCAGTGCCGACACGGTGATTGGCCTGATCGAGGTCATGAAGCAGTTTTCCGAACTGACCGCCGGAAAGGCCGGTCGCCTCAGCGCATTCCTGGTAGAAGACGGCGATCCGGTGGAACCGGGTCAGGTCGTCGCAACACTCGACGACGAGTGAGGGCGCGATCATGACTCAAGGTATTCGTAAATTATTGATTGCCAACCGTGGCGAGATCGCCGTGCGGATTATCCACGCCGCCAAAGCGTTGGGGATCCCCACCGTTGCGGCATGCAGCGAGGCAGACGTCGATTCCCAGGCCGCGCGCATGGCCGATGAAGTCCACGTCCTTGGCCCGGCCCGTGCGGATAAAAGTTACCTGAACGTCGAAGCGTTGCTCGGTGCCTTGAAAACCACCGGCGCCAATGCAGTACACCCCGGTTATGGTTTTCTCTCGGAGAACGCCGATTTTGCCGAAGCGGTCCTTGCCGCCGGCGCCATTTTCGTCGGCCCGAGCCCGGACACGATCCGGCGCATGGGCGACAAAGCCGAGGCCCGACGCACTGCGCAAGCCGCTGGCGTGCCGGTGGTGCCGGGTTCCCCCGGTGAATTGTTCGACGTCGAATCGGCGCTTGAGGCCGCCGAAGCCGTGGGCTTCCCTCTGTTGATCAAAGCTTCGGCCGGTGGGGGCGGGCGCGGCATTCGCCTGGCGGAAAACGCCCAGCAACTGACAGAAGAGTTTCCCCGCTCACAGCGTGAAGCCCAGGCCGCGTTTGGCAATGGCGCGGTTTACCTGGAGCGGTTTATCAGCAAGGCTCGGCACATTGAAGTGCAGGTCTTGGGCGACGGTCAGCACGCCGTGCATTTGTTTGAGCGGGAATGTTCCCTGCAACGTCGCAGGCAGAAAATCTTTGAAGAAGCGCCGTCACCGGCCCTCAGTCAGCAGCAACGGGAAACCCTCTGCGCCAGCGCCGTGCGCCTGACCGAATCCCTCGGCTACAAGGGCGCCGGGACGCTGGAGTATCTGTATGACGACGCCACCGGCGAGTTTTTCTTTATCGAGATGAATACGCGGATTCAGGTTGAGCACCCGGTCAGCGAATTAATCACCGGCATCGATCTGGTCCAGGCCATGTTGCGCATTGCCGGGGGTGAACCGCTGGGCTTCCAGCAAAGTGATATCCAGCTCAACGGCGCCGCCCTGCAGATGCGCCTGAACGCTGAAGACCCGGCGCGGGATTTCTTTCCCAGCCCGGGGCTGGTCGAGGAACTGATCTGGCCGCAGGGTGAGGGCATTCGCGTCGATACTCATCTGTATCAAGGCTACCGTGTGCCGCCGTACTATGACTCGCTGCTGGCCAAGCTGATCGTGCATGGCGCTGATCGCGCGGAAGCCCTGGCCCGTGCGCGGGTTGCGGTAAGGCGAACCACGCTCACTGGCATGGCCAGCACCTTGTCCCTGCACGGCGTACTGCTGGAGCAACCGTGGCTGCACAGCGCCGACTTTCACACCGGCACCCTGGAAACCTGGCTGGCCGAGCGCCGTTTCGGAGGTGAAGTATGAGCACTCCCATCCGCTACAGCTTTGGCGCCGATGAGCACCTGTTCGCCGAAGTCAGCGACAGCATGTCCCTGGACGCGTTCTTCAAGGGCCTGGCCGTCACTCGCGCGGTGGAACGGCTGGCACTGGATGGCGTGCTCGATATCTGCCTGGCCAACGCGTCATTCCAGATCCGTTTTGACCCGGATCGCATCGCCCCTCATACCTTGCTCGAAGCGGTAAAGATCGCCGAAGTCGGGGCCGTCGCCGAACGCACGTTGCAGACGCGGATCATCGAGATTCCGGTGCTGTACAACGACCCCTGGACCCACGAAACCCTGATGCGCTTTCGCGACCGGCATCAGGACCCGAGCGCCACGGACCTGGAATACGCCGCACGGATCAACGGCCTGGCGGACGTCGACGCGTTTATCGCCGCCCACAGTGGTGCGCCGTGGTTTGTCTCGATGGTCGGCTTCGTCGCCGGGCTGCCGTTCATGTTCCAGATGGTCGAGCGCGAGCGGCAGTTGCAGGTGCCCAAATACCTGCGCCCGCGTACCGACACGCCAAAACTGACCTTGGGTCATGGCGGTTGCTTTGGCTGCATCTACTCGGTGCGCGGTGCCGGTGGATATCAGATGTTTGGCGTCACGCCGGCACCGATCTACGACCCACAGCAGAACCTGGCGTATCTGAAAGAGCACATGGTGTTTTTCCGCCCCGGTGACATCGTGCAGTTCAAACCGATGGACCGTGAGGCCTATGACCACGCGGTGGCCGAAGTGGAAGCAGGGCGCTTCGATCTGCGGATCCGGCCGGTGGAGTTTTCGCTGGATGCGTTTCTGGCCGATCCCGTTGGCTATCCCAAGTCGCTGCAGGAGGTGTTGGCATGATCAAGGTACTCAAACCCGGTCTCGCCACGTCGGTACAGGACCTGGGCCGCGAAGGGTATTACCACTTGGGCATTCCGCCCTCCGGCGCGCTTGATCAGTACGCCTTGAGTGCGGCCAATCAACTGGTCGGTAACCCGGCGGGGGCGGCAGCACTGGAATGCACGTTGCTGGGGCCGGAGCTGGAGTTTCAACAAGACGCGCTGGTGGCTGTGTCCGGCGCGCACATGACGCCACGGGTCGACGGCGTGGAAATGCACCACGACACGGCGTTTGAGGTGAAGGCCGGGCAAGTGCTGCGCTTTGACTTTCCCAAGGCTGGCGCCCGCGCTTACGTGGCGGTGGCCGGCGGCATCGATGTGCCGATCGTGCTCGGCAGTCGTTCCACTTATGCGCTGGGTGCGCTCGGTGGTTTTCAGGGGCGCAGGCTGGTGGCGGGTGATGAACTGCCCGTCGGTATCGCCAGCGGCAAGAGCCGCGCCGGGGCCAGTTTGCCCATGGCGTTGCGCCAGTCCTTGGGGGGCGAAATCACTCTGCGGGTGGTGCCGGGTCTTTACTACCACCGCTTGAGCGAATCCGCCGCGCATAGTTTCTTTGCCGAACCCTGGACGGTGGGCTCGGAAGCAGACCGCATCGGCTACCGCTTCAAGGGCGGCAGCGCGCTGAGCTTTCAGCCCCGCGAGCAGCCGTTCGGCGCCGGTTCTGATCCGTCGAACATCGTCGACAGTTGCTACCCCATTGGCTCGATCCAGGTCCCGGCCGGGCTCGAACCGATCGTGTTGCATCGCGACGCCGTGTCCGGCGGAGGCTACGCGATGATCGGCACGGTGATCAGCGCCGACCTCGACTTGATCGGCCAGATGCAACCGAACCAGAAGGCCCGCTTTGTCGCGGTGACCCTCGAAGAGGCGCTGGAAGCGCGACGTTCCTATAAGAAAAAACTCAGCTGCCTGAGCAAGCTGTTCCCTTCCTGATTCTGCCCGCCGCATTGCGCGGGTAATGCCAAACGGTGAGCCAACGCCGCACTTCGGTGCGGTGGCGGCTGCCCGCGCTTCAACCTTTGACTGGTTTTGGAGTTCACGCACATGGCTGCTTTATCGCAATCGAGTCAAACCGGGCAAGACCCGGCCAATCAACCCGTTCCAGCCGAAGCGCGCATGGGGCGATTGTCCCTGACCATGGCCTGGTGGGCGGTGTGCAGTGCGATGTTTTACATCGTGGTCGGCGCCTCACTGGCGTTGTCGTATGGAGCCCGCAACGCACTGATCGGCATGGTTCTGTCGGTGATCAGCTATGGGCTGGTCAATAGCGTGCTCAGCCGCTTTGCGATCCGCAGCGGCTTGTCGGTGGCGTTGTTTTCACGGTTGCTGTTCGGCAGTACCGGGGCGTGCCTGGCAACGTTGATCTTCTTTTCCACGGCGATCTACTACGCGGTATTCGAAGGCTCGGTAATCGCCGTGGCGCTCAATCACCTGTATCCGGAGCTGGTTTATCCGCTGGCCGCATTGGCGGTGGTGCTCTACAGCGTGCCAATGATTCTGGGCAGCGTGCAGCATTGGCTGGACAAGCTCAACGGCGTGTTGTTGCCGGTGTATCTGGGCGGTTTGCTGGTGGCGGTCGGGCTCTCGATCAGTCGATATGGCTACCAGCCGCAATGGCTGGATTTCGGCCCGGCAACACCCAGCGCCTTCGGCTGGTGGGACTGCTTTGTCGCTTACATGGGGGTCTGGGTGCTGATGCTGTTCACCTTCGACTACGCGCGTTTCGGCAAGCCTGAAGACGCCGAGTATCACGGGCGCTGGAACTTCGGCATGCCGTTCTACGCGGTGACCTTCCTGCTCAATGGCGCGGCGGGCATCTATCTGGTCAGCAGTATTCCCCACGAAGGTGCGCTGAACGAAGTCTCGGTGGTGATGGCGATTCTGCAATTGATGGGCTTGTGGGGCTTGTTGTTTGTCTGGGCCACGCAAACCCGGATCAACACCGCCAATTACTACCTGGCGACACTGAACATGCAGGCGTTCTTCGGGCGTTTTGGCCTGCGCGGTTCGTACTTGATGTGGGCATTGGTAGTGGGGGTGATCGTCTACGGCTTGATGCTCGCGGACGTGTTTGCCTACCTCCTCAAAGCGTTGGCCTATCAGGGGATCTTCGTGGTGGCCTGGGTCGGCGTGGCGTTGGCGCAGATACACTACGGGCTCAATGAAATGGCGGCACTCGAACGGGGGCCCGCGTTCAATTCCGTGGGTTTGACGGCGTGGTTTGGTGCCACCGCTTTGGGGCTTGCGTTGATGTTTGTTGGCGGTGGCCTGAGCAGTTTTTCCGCACCCTCTACGGTGATCGCTGCATTTGCGTTGCAGTCGGGCTTATCCCATCGGCACCGGTTAGTGTTGGCTGAGTAGGATTTTTCAGTCACTCGTTGTGTGCCTGCCTGCTCTAGCACGTTAGAGCAGGCATCGGACGCTCATGAAGAATCCGCTGATGAATGGTCCAGGGCTGCTGATGGCACAACCGTTATGGTTTCACTGCGTGGCTTTCTTCAACATGAGGAGCGTCCGCTGGGTTCTTCTGCGGAACGACAAAGTTCACCACCGTACTGGTCAAAATCTTATGACTCGGATCAGCCACTTCAAGTAGAACCTTGTGAGCGCCCGGCGTCAGCCCAACCAAAATAATCGGGTCTTCACTGGTGTGCGCCCAAGTACCTTTCCAGTCGTCGACGGTCACGTGAAGGTGGCCGAGCCGTGGTGATACTTCGACAGCCGTTTTGCCAAATACCGGCATGATCCGGGCGTGCTCGGTTCGATACTGAATAATGACAACCCCGCGGGCCAGCGGCGCGGCGAGCGGCGGGTAGGCAATGAGTTTTGGTCCTGTCTCAGACTCCAATGGGAGTATGGCCGGTGGCTGATCGGTGTCTGCTACCCCTTGACCCCACGCGGCTACGCAAAGGAAGGCACCCAACGCAAAGGTAGATAGATTTCTGAGAGCAAGGGACATGGTGTTTTTCTCCCGCGTGATCTCATCCAAGGCTAGATCAAACCGGGCAGTTGTCTATGCCCAAGCTGCCTCTCTCTGCAAAACAGCCGAGTGGGGAAGGGCAGAAAACGGGTGTTGAATACGAGCCTTTTAATGACGGTGATCGGCTAAAAACAGCCAGTAAATGGATCGACGCAAAATGACAGCTAAGCTTCCTTCTACTGTCGGGCTTATTAAGCAGACCGGGTTTTGCGGCCATGCCGTGTCGCCGCCTTCAGCGGTCACCACGTCGTTACAACAGCCAGTCCGATCTTGAGCGTCAGCCCTTCACAACAGCCTCGGAGGGGAGCCAATGAAACGTATCGTCATGCTTATCGCGATCTCTTTGCTGACCACTGCTTGTCAGAGCACACATGATAATGGCGTCACCCGACTAGACAATTGTGTCTGCTATAAATCGACCGAGGCACAACATTTGCCAGCATCGCAAATGGCATGGACAGACCCCGAAACGTTGCAGGAGCAATTCTCACATTGCATTTGCCGGGCTTTGGTTGACCTGAAGAAGGTCGATGATCCCGGCAAATTTTTCGTACCCGGAACCGAAATAAGAACGGAACTGAAATAAAACATGATCGGGGTTGTGAGCCATCCGTACGCTTTGGTGTTTGCGATCACTTGCTCGAGGTGGTGCAGCGTGCGAAACAGACCAGAACCGTCTGGGCTCAACGTCCATCTTCAACGTAAGGGCCCAAGTAGAAAGCTTGCGTATCCCAGTTGATTCGATAAATCACTTCTTTGCCTGGCTTGATCCTGGCCGCGACCGTTTTGATCGCGGCACCCGAACATAATCCAGACTCGGCGAGCCCGGCACCGAGATTCACTTCACCGGCAGGCAAAACGAAAGATGCCTTTTGACCGGGGCCTATCTTGGCTGCGCGCTGACCATCGATGTAGAACATGGCGTCACATCCCGCACCGACAAACCCGTCATCACGGACAATAGTCAGGCGTCCAGGCGCTTTCGTGCCCTGGCTTTTGAACGCGTACATCTTGTCGGCCGGCACTGGCCGGGCTTCAGAAACCGGCAGGGGTGAGGTTGCGCACCCGCCCAAAGCCAGCAAGAGCGCCCCCGTTGCGATACTCCTTCGCATCGTTTTTCCTCCCGAAAAGGGCGAATGCATCAGGCGCCATTCTGTATTGCTTGATGACGCCATTCGCCAAAAACGCTTTAAATGGATTTGTTACCTTTTACTAAACCTTGCTCTTGGCGTCTGTGTTTTTTCGGGCCTTCACCAGCAGGTTAAAGGCGTCAGTATCAAGTGGCCGACTTAGAAAGAAACCTTGGCCTTCATCGCACGACACTGCTTTGAGCAAATCCAACTGTTCGGCAGTTTCAATCCCTTCCGCCGTAACGGTGAGTGATAACGCTCGGCCCAAACCCACAATCGCCTGGATGATGGACTCATCATCACTTTCGACCAGTTTGTTTAGAAAGCTCCGGTCTATCTTCAGGCCATCGAAGGGGAACGTGCGCAAATAACTCAGTGAAGAATACCCCGTGCCAAAGTCGTCCATGCATATGCGCACGCCCAGGCGCTTCAATGTACGCATCAGCTCTAGTGCGCCGGGGGCATCTTCGAGCATGACGTTTTCAGTAATCTCCAACTCTACCCGGGTAGGCGCGATTCCTGAGTCTTGAAGTGCTTTCTGCACACGCTCCACCAAATTGCCTCGCTTGAATTCGCTAGGTGAAAGGTTGACGGATACAAACAAATGTTCCGGCCATCGTGCGGCGCAACGGCAGGCGGTGTCGATGACCCAGTCACTCAAGGAAAGAATCAGGCCGGATTCTTCAGCGATGGGGATGAACGTATCGGGAGGTATTAACCCGCGCTCAGGATGTTGCCACCGTATCAACGCTTCAGCACCGACCATCTGCCCGTCTGAGATACGGTAGCGCGGTTGGAAGTGGAGTCGAAGTTCTCCATTTTTTATTGCAAAGCGCAGATCACTTTCCAGACGACGTCGCTCAATAATCCTGGCGTTCATATCCCCCGCATAGAAACGCCAGGTATTACGACCTCCAGCCTTGGCTTCATACAACGCAATATCCGCATAACGTAGCAGCTCAGTCGCCTCGCAAGCGTCATTTGGCGCCATCGCGATACCAATACTGGCACTGACAAATACCTCTTGCTCATTGATTTGAATCGGCTGCTCGATGGACTCGATCAAACGGCGACAAAGCGCCTCGACTTCCTCCTGGGAACTGACATCGGTGAGTATCAGTACAAACTCGTCCCCCCCGATCCGAGCGACAAGATCACCGTGGCGAACACAGTCTGCCAAGCGGCTCGACACCTGGTTAAGCACCAGGTCACCTGCGGCATGTCCTAACAGATCATTCACTGGTTTGAATCGATCAAGGTCCAGACTGAGCATGACCAAGGGTTGTTCTAGTGTCGGCAACGCTTTGAGTTTGCCATCAAGAAACTCCTGTAGTCGTGTCCTGTTGGGAAGGCCGGTCAGGGCATCATGTTGTGAGAGGAATTCGATTCGTCGACGGGCTTCAACTTCCTCCGTGACGTCGGTTGCTGTCCCCCGGAATCCTCCTCCTGCCATGACTCGCGCCGAAAGACGGGTGATTCGCTCTTGGCCATTTGTATCCACGTAGCGGCACTGAACACTGATATCCGGACGACGATTCGGAATACTGAGCCACTGAGATAAAGTGCCTAATTCAGTGCGCAGCAGATCATCCATCGCCGCACCAATCCATGCAGTCCTGGAAAAGCCCGTGATATCTTCAAATCGCTCGGATAGATAGGTGAAGCGCCAACCGGCGTCCATTTCCCATACCCAATCCGAACTGGCCTCAACAACATCACGAAAGCGCGCCTCACTGGTGGCAAGGTCGGTCTGACTGCTTTGCAGCGATGCATAGCTGGCGTCAAGCGCCTGCGCAGCGGCCGTCGTACGACGCAAGATCACCCACGTCATCAGGCACACCAGCAGCGCAGCGAGTCCCACCAAGGGCAACCCCAGCGCCAATAATTGCAGCCCTGGTTTGTGCGGACTCCATTGCAGGACGCCTGCTGTACCGGCCTCGCCCAGGGGATAGGCAGACACCAAGGGGATTTCGTCGGGAGCGGCCGTGTGCAGGCCATCTACCCCGAAATCCCGGCCTATTGTTGCGAGCTTGGCGCTGTCCAACATTTCAACGAATATCAACACCGACGCCGATCTATCATCCGCTATGACCGTTGGATCGGTTCCGGGCGTAATCGCAGCCGCAGCGACGAGGGCAGGTATCCCTCCCACATTAATGAACGTAGTCGTCGGCGTTTCGGTTTCCGCTCCCTCACGTGCTTGATCGAGAATCGCATCAACAGACTGTTCTAGCCATTGTTCGACTTCAACTGACACCCTCTGACCCTTGACCAAGGAATAAACGGTACGATTGACATCGTTGACTACAAACACTCCCCGAAACCCAAACTCTGTATAAAGTGTCGTCCCGAGATTTTGCCGAACGTACGCCCAGTCCACGTCTACCTGAGTATGCAAGTGCTTGTAAGCATCGCCCCAAAAGGCGTAATCCTTGACGGTCGAGCTCAGCGATTTTTCCAACGATTCCACGGCTTTCTTCGTGTAAAACGCACTGTCACGCTCCTCCGTCCGATCTAGATTTTGCGCAACATAAACAAGTGAATAGCAGGCAAATAAGAAAACCCCCGCCAAAAGACCCACAAACTTGAATAGCGAAGTTCGAGTCAGGGCCACGCTTGAGCGATTGGTTGAAGAACAAGAGATGGTGGGGAGAGCGTTAGGCATAAATGACCGGTACTCGTTGAAGCTAGTTATTTACATATCAGGTTGTCGGCAGTCGACGCTGAATAGTGAGCGCCCGTCCGTCGCGCCAAGCAGGTCTGCCCAGTCTGCCGGAGACGGGATTTCACGAAGACGCGTTGCGCTACCGATGCAATAGGCCTGTTGTCAACGGCGACGGACAGTTATCGGCCGAACCAGCAACTCAAACGACTACTGATCTTTCTATGGCAGTACTCGCCGCCCCCCATGTACTTTTTAGACTCAGCCCTCGACAAGGTGGGTCAATATTTCCAGAAAACTGGAGTGACAAGTACCAGCACCGTCAGGATTTCCAGCCTTCCCAGAAGCATTCCAATGGTCAGTAGCCATTTGGCCGCATCAGGTAATGTTGAGAAATTACCGGCGGGCCCAATGATCGTGCCCAGCCCTGGCCCGACGTTACACACCGCAGTAGCGGCACCGCTCAACGCTGTAGTCCAATCAAGCCCAATGAGCGCCAGGCCCAAGGCGATGGCCGCAATAGTGATCGTGAAGAAGAACGAGAAGGTCAAAAGCGAGCGCACGATTTCCTCGTCGATCGGATGACCGTTGTACTTCTTCTGTATCACGGCTCGAGGATGGATCAACTGCTTCAAGCTACTGACCAGGAGAGCGGCTGCAACCTGGAAACGGAAGATTTTAAGGCCACCTGCCGTTGAGCCTGAACATCCACCGACAAAGGTCAGGTAGAAAAAGAGCAAGACAGCGAAGCTGCCCCACAAGGTGTAGTCGCCAACCGCAACTCCGGTGGTCGTGACAACCGAGGTCACGTTCACTGCCACGATACGAAACGCGTCCCACCAACCGTAATCGCTGTGAAAGTACAGCCAGGTGCCCACGCAGAGTGATGTGACGAACAGGAACCCAATAAATCCGCGGACCTGGTGATCCTTGAGCAGCGCGCGCCGATTGCCCCGCAATGTCGCGACGTACAGGGTGAAGGGGAGGCTGCCCAAAATCATGATGGCCACCGCTACCCAGTGAATCGCTGGTTGCGTCCAATGCCCAAGTGAGGAGTCCGAAGTCGAAAATCCCCCGGTGGAGATCAATGACATTGCGTGGTTGACCGCTTCGAATGGCGTCATTCCAGCGAGCCAGAGCGCCAGGGTTCCGATGCCAGTCAGCCCAAGGTAGAGCAAAAGAATGTACTTGGCTGCCATGTGGGAGCGAGGTGTCACTTTCTCCGACCAGTCTGAGGACTCTGTCTGGAACAGACGCATGCCGCCTACTCGCAACAGCGGGAGGATCGCCACCGCCATGCCGATGAAGCCAATGCCTCCCAACCAATGCAGCATGGAGCGCCATATCAACAAGCCGGGAGATGAGCTATCCAAACCGGTGAGGACAGTCGAGCCAGTGGTTGTGATACCAGACATCGTTTCAAAGAATGCATCGGTGTAGCTGATATCGCTGATGAACACCATTGGCAACGCTGCGAAGGTGCACACGACTACCCAGCTTCCGGTCGTCAGCAGGTACATATCCCTGGGACGAAGCTGGCCAGTATCCGGGCGTCCCCTCACGATTAACAGGAGGCCACAGATAAAGGTAATCAAACTCGACCAGAGAAATGCTGACAGATCGTCGCTACGCTCATAGACCACCAGTGTGATCATGGGAATAGCCATGCTCACGGCCAGCGTGATCAGAAAAAGCCCAAGGATGAATCCGATAAGCCGAATGGCTGCGAGGGACATAACAATAACGTTCCAAATTTGCACCGCGCAGTATCGGATGCGCACCCCGTCAAACCCGTAAATTTTGCGTAAAATTTCTGCCAGCAACCCGTCGGGATAAGTGAGGCTAGCAAGAGCGCCCCTGTTGCGATAATCCTTCGCATAATGCGTTCCCTCCTGAAAAAGGGCGCATGTATCAGCGCGTCATGATGCTTTGCTTCATAAAACCATTCGGCCAAAACACTTTAAATCGATCTGTCACCTTTCATCTTCTTTTCATCTTCAAGGCTTCTTCGGCGGGTAGTTACCGCGCAAGCCCCCGGACTTGTTGCCGGTTTTGCTGGGCAGGTCAGGTACGACCGGGCGGGACTTGGGCTGAGGGTTGGAGCGGCTACGGGGTTGAGGTTGCTTGCTCATTTTGCGCCTCCTGAATTGTGGCACTTCGCGAAAGGGCCTACTCGTTCAGCTTAGCTGCCTGGCGAAATGGGCTGCACCGTTCGGCACTTGGGGAAAGTGCTGCAGCCCCAAAACTGTTGACCGCTCCTCGGGCCACCGTTGTATGTCCGCACCACCAGCGCACTGCCGCAGCGCGGGCATTGGCGCGAGGCCGATGGATCGTCGCGTTGCTTCAGGCGTTGCACATGTTCACGCCGGGTAGCGAGCGTCGGCGCCAGGCGACCTGCTTGCAAGGTCTGCAACATGGCCGTCACCTGCGCCTCGCTGAACACCGTTTGCTGGAAAGACTTGATGTAATGGACCCAGCCACCGCCTCGGGTGACATTAGCCGGCATCCTGGTCTTGAAAGTGCTTGGGCCGACAAACACGATGACCGAATGCACAAAGTCCGGGCCGATGCCCAACGCCGCTTGCAGGGCCTTCAAGTGTTTGTAGTTCTGGCGGTTCGGGTTCTGGAAGGCGAAGCGCTTCTTGTAAATCAGCTGCGTCCACTGAGCCTGCTTCTCACCACCGAAGATCCAGCCTTTCATGTGCTTGGTCTCCAGCACAAAAATGCCGAAGGGCGACACAAACACATGGTCGATCTGCGTGGTGCCGTCCGGGGTGATCAGTGTCACGTCATGCAGGCGACGGTAAACCTGACGATCCAATCTAAAGTGTGCGCGCAAACGCACCAGACGTTCACCGAACCAGCCTTTGAACAGGCGCGTGCGCAGCAGCGTCCATACCAGCATCAGCGGTAGCAGCCAGACCAGGATGTTGAGTAAGGGGTGCAGGATAACGGAGATGTTCACTTGGCAGTCCTTTGCAGTGAGGGGAGGGGTGTTGAGTTGTCCGATGCTACGTCCCAGTAAAGCATTCCGGACCGCAAACAAAACGGGCGCCCGATAGGCGCCCGTTTTCATTTACTCCGCCGCCTGCGCCCGCAAGCGTCGGCCGATCACATCCATCAAGTCACAGCCATCGCGCAATGGGATGGCCAGCAATTTCGAGAAGTCCGTCAACACCACCGTGTCACAACCGAGCTCGGCGCGGAAGGCGATGTTTTCCAGCACCTGCGTGACGGTGCGGATGCGGTAGTCGGCCATGGCTTGAAGGACGTCGAGTGGAGCTTGGGTGTCGATGAGCAGGGAGGCCGGGATCAGGTCGATTCCGGTGAGAGGCATGTATCTATTCATTTGAAGATCTCTGTTTGATTGGCTCAAGGCCGACACTCAGTCGTCGCCAAACGATTGGGTGGCAGCTGTGCGCAGGTTGGCGAACCGGCACAGAGAAAACCGGCAGACCCGAAGGTCTCCCGCGCACAGCCGCCATAACAGCGGCTTTGCGGGTGCAATGACCCCTGCAATAAAGCGGACAGCCCTCGCATTCTCTATGATCAGGTCGCCAAACCTGAATCGCCATTTTGGGCGACGGGGCGGACTATAAGCTTCATCGGAACGACGGGCAAGGTTAGGAATTCCGAAGTTTATGTAGGAGATTAATGGCGGTCCTAGGACCGTTACATCCCTTCCGTGAACGAATGCTATCGGCCAAAAGTAGTCATTCGGGAGTATCTAGGAAACCCGGATCAACTCACCTCAAGCTTGGATTCGAGAACTGAATCGCAAAAAATCTTATTTCCTTGCATCATCTCCAATTTGACAGGCATTTGCGGCAGATGAGTAATGAGGATCTGAACGTCAAAGCGACGACAAACAAAAGTCCCAAAGCTAGGACCGATAAAAAACTATGCGCTCAAGTCGCGATGATTTTTCGCCTAAGACAGTTCGCCTGCTGCGTGATATGGCAGGGAACGTTTGCTCAAAACCTGACTGTCATGTGCACACTCATGGCTCGAAATCCAAGCGAGATGGAGCATTCAGCGTCGGTGTCGCTTGCCACATCAAAGCGGCTGCTCCTGGGGGGGCTCGTTACGATCCCGACCAATCCCCGGCGCAGCGCAAGCATCCTGATAATGGCATCTGGATGTGCCAGACGCATTCTAGGCTCGTTGACGCAGACGACTCACCGTATCCAGTGGAGATTCTGGAGGCGTGGAAACGCCTTGCCGAACTTCGTGCGAACGACATGGTGAACAAGCGGGCGTTCACCGAAACGGAATTAAGCAATGCAGCGCGCACAGAATCAGTTGCGCTACTGGAACAACTCGTAAACCGGATAGGTACACTTACCTCACCGACAGCAAAAGCTGACATTGAGGGCAGGTGGAATCTTTCGGCAGCACAACAACTGGCAGAAAGAGCCCTTGAAAATGCTGATTGGTCAGTGCTGATTCCTGAGCCTCAGCAGCCTGTCGCCCACTACTTTGAAAATGAGTACTACCTCCACCTTCGAGATCGAGAGCGCATTGTTTTGGCCTACAGTTCAAAGGAGCTCGATGCCGAATACCACGCCTGCTCCCCACATATGAGTTTTTTCGAATTCGAAAAGTCTGATGAGGGCTGGAATCTAATTGCCGAGGGAATTGGGGTCTTCTGGGGTGGGAGCTGGGGCAATCCACCGGAGATACAGATACTGCCAATCTCCCATGAGACTTTCGGCGTATTTATGAAAGATGGTGGTGGAAATCAAGGGTGGTTCAATATGCGCCAATCCTTGCACATTAAAATGGGCGATACCTTCAAGTTAGTACTCGAGTTGATCGTCGGGCAATGTGCACCTGATGACCGTGGATGGAGCAGCGAGCTGCGAGTTGTTGAGCGGCCCAACGGCTATTATGACATTGAGGTGACACGCTCGGGGGATAACGGCCCCAAAGACCTACAGATGTTGGACACAGTCGAAAACGGCTATGCAACGATTTGCGATTTGAACGGTAAGATTAGTTCGCATGACGTCTTCAAGTTTGACGGGCGTCAGTACCGGAGAGATATTGCGATTCGATAAGTTCAATTTTATTTGTTGAGCCTAAAAAAAGAAGGGCAGATCTATTTTCAGACAATAAATCCGCCAACTCTGATACCGTGTATCAATTTTGAAAAGTACGGGAGATCTCACCTGACTACCATTATCTCTGTGCCCGTACTTGGATCGCGAGAACGTTCAATGTGGCAAGGATCATCACTGCCAACTTGGGTAAATAATGAAATCACTTGATCAATATTGATGAAGTACAAGTGGCTGTCCTTATCCCGATCAGAGCTAAAGAACGCCCCGTAAAGGCCGCCGGTTTCTGACTCGCAGGGCGCAAAAACGAAGCTGTGGATAATTCGTCCACAACGAACAGCACATCCCGAGTCTCCTTACAACTCCTGGATGGGTCATAAAGCTCTGAGTTTGTGGTTATTTCGCCACGTTACGGGTTTTAGGTTTGAATGTTTTTGAAGGAAGAGAGAAAGGCCGCGTGTCCTATCTGTAATCTTGGCGGAGGCATCGAAAAGCTTCCTTGCTGAATAGAAACCAATGAAGATGTCTCGCTCCACTTGAGCGATTTGGTCTTCGGATAGATCATTGGACGCCTTGAAACTCTCAAGACGCTCCGCCACCTCCAGCAGCGGTTGCTTCCAGTACCAACTCTCCCAGATCATCTTGTAGTCCTAACAATTAAGCTAACGGGCAGGAAAACACTACACGGTCACACTGAAATTCGAATTGTTAGCGGCGTGTCCATGGCTGCTTCTGGCCGCGGGCTGCTCTCGGCGAAGGGCAGCTCAGGGTCGATTGCAGCCGGTGGTGACTGGCACCAATCGGCCAATAGCTGGCGTACCCAAGGTTCGCACCCGTAGTTCGCACTTCTGGTTCGCACCCTCCTACACGATGCTGGCGCGAACCTGGCTAACGGTTACCAGAGCGGGTGGTTGCCAAGTGCAAAGTTTCCACTGTGGTTTCCACGGTATCGCAGCGTTTTTCACCGTAGACGTCGGTTTGCGAAAATATCCATGAATGAGGCCGGTCAACCCCGATTCGCGAAACACCCCACGCAATCCCCCGCGAAATGCAATGCTAGCCAGCGTCAGCTTCAATCTATCCTTCTACCGGCTAGCTAATTGGGGTGCACTTTAGATCAGCCCTATAATCGAAAGCGCTTAACCAAAACATCAAGCTCCTGGCCTAAGCGTGCCAACTCGATACTTGAGGCAGCTGTCTCATCACTAGCGCCGGCGGTTTGTTCAGAGATATCACGCACGTTGAGCACGCTCCGGTTGATCTCTTCAGCCACTGCGCTCTGCTGTTCGGCAGCTGAGGCAATCTGCTGATTCATCGACTGTATCGTAGACACCGTGCGGGTGATATTTTCCAGCGAGGCTCCGGCACGACGAGTTAATTCAACACTGCTATCAGTCAATATACGACTGCTCTCCATAAAGGCGGAGACCTCTCGAGTGCCACTTTGCAAGCTGGAGATCAGCTTTTCAATTTCTTCGGTGGATTCCTGGGTACGCTGCGCCAGGCTACGAACTTCATCGGCAACTACCGCAAAGCCTCTTCCAGCTTCACCAGCTCGCGCGGCCTCAATGGCGGCATTGAGAGCGAGAAGGTTGGTTTGTTGTGCGACCGCCTTAATAACATCGAGTACGCCGCCGATTTTGTTGCTCTCCTCTCTGAGATTACTCATAGCCACGGTGGAGTTGCCGACTTCCATAGCTAGACGTTCGATTTGAGCCACGGCCTCGCCAACAACTTTGTCACCTTCGCGGGCCTGCTGATCTGCGGCCGCCGCGGCGTCAGAGGCCTCTTCAGCATTACGCGCTACCTCTTGCACCGTGGAGGTCATTTCGTTCATGGCAGTAGCAACTTGATCGGTTTCGACTCTTTGGCTATTCACACCAGCACTGGTCTGCTCGGTGACGGCTGACAACTCTTCGGCAGCGCTAGAAATCTGGATGACGCTAGCGCCGATACCGCCAATCAGTTCGCGCAGGCTGGTGGTCATTCGTTGCAGGCCTATCTGCAATTGCCCCACCTCATCGCGGCGATTGACCTGCAAGTCCTGACTCAAATCGCCGGAGGCAATACGATCGACGTCTTTGAGGACATGATGCAACGGTGTAACGATTTGCCGGGTAATGACCCAGGCCGCGACGGCACCGAGCAGCAACGCCAGCGCAGCGATGCTAGCAAGCAGGGTTTTAGCAAAAGACAAATCGGCATCGCGCTTCGCGGATTGCGACGCTATCAACTGCTGGGTGGTATTGAGCAGAATTTCGCCTTGCACACCCATTCGGGCGAACACCGGAGCCAGATCGGCTCCCGCTTGGCTTAAGGCACCCTGGGCATCGCGGTACACCTTGACCGCGGCTATCTGCTGCTCAATCAGCGCCAAATCGCTGGGCGCAGTCAGGTCAACACGCACAGTGTTCAAATGCTCAGTTAGTTTCTCAAGTGTCTGGAGGATCAACTGGGCGCCATCGCCCTTGGGGTTGAGCTCCATCTGCAAACGATGAATTCGCAGGTCCTTGGTCATCTCGCTGACACGAGCGATGCCCTGTACTTTTACGCCGCGCTCATCGAGGCTATTGATTGCTTTCCAGCCAGTGAGAGCGAGCAGAAAACTTAGCGTCAACACCAGGCCGAAGCCAAGACCAAGTTTCGTGCCTACACGGATATTGCTGATCCAATCGAACATACATGCTCCAAGCGGTAGATTATGTTTACTAGCGGGCAGAACTTCAGATGTTTATTGGCTGGCTCGCCGCTAGGCTGAGCAACAGAATATTGTGGGATGTGTCACTAGGCTCAGAGGCTCACTCCCCCCATCTGATCGCCAATGCCTGTTGCGAAAGCACGAATCCATGAATGATGCGCCGCCAGTTGTTTGAATGACCGGTTCCTGCGTGTAGAAAACGACGCTTTGTGTAGGAATCAACGCAGTGTCGGAGCGCCCAAGTGATGGGATATGCATACACCCTAAACCTACGCCACTTTGCCTACGCCGTGACGGAATATTTGACAGGATTTGACGGATAGCGAGGCGACGATGCGCCAGCGCCAGGCTGAACGCCTTGATCTGTAAGGGCTGGTGAGGATTTAGCGGAGTATCGGTGAGCGCGCACTGTCAAATATTCACGCACCGTGTACGCAGCGAGGTAAGCACGATTGGAACGCAGGGGAAGTGTGTACCGACCGCGGCCGAAGCACTGCCTGCCATTGGGCGGACAACTGCCTCGTCTTCCAAGGCAGTGCTAAGCTTTGAAGCTGGCACGACCTCCATTTATTTAATCGAACCAGTCGCTCGCTGCGCAGCTCGATGGGTCGCGTCTCATCCATAAAGCGTATGCACATGAGCAACCTCCTCATTCAACCTCGCATTTTTAGAGCCCGCGAAGCACCGAAGTATTTGGGCATACCTATAACCGCCGCAGTCGCATGATCGCGTCTGTGATGTCTTGAGCATTCCGGTCCAGGGCTTCCATCGCCGCAATTGCGTTAGCGGCAACGCTCCCCCACCCCATTCTCAGAAAGCCACTTGGTCACCTCCTCAATGGCCGCACATATGGCGTGCTGGTTGTGCAGGAGTAGTGTGAGTGCGTCTGCTGTCGCTATGTTGGCTTCTGAGTTATCTGACATGGGTATCTTCCTTGAACAACTGGTAAGGGAAGACTAGCTGAACTCGCCGCAGGCTCCAGCTACTTGTCCAGATCCGCTGACGCCTGGGCAATTACACTGCCTTGACCACTCATTTGAATTCGACCTAACCAGCCATCTAGGCCGGATTTGACGCGCCCCCTTAGCAAACATGACCGGCAGTGAAAGGCCAAGAGCTGCGGTCAGGATTGATCTCGGCTGGGTTGGTGACTGTGTGATCGTCACGAGCGAAAATAGGGGTCAGTCAGGCGCCACCCTCCGTGACCGGATGCGACAGCTTGTTGATTTTTCTCAAAGTTAGAGGCTCCAGATATCGTTTAATATCTGAAACGAGCCAGAGAGTGGTGGCTGCAATGCTAGAAGTGGACCCGTGTGTGCTGACGTGTCCAAATTGCGGCGCTGATCTTCAGCCTGCCGTGCATCGGTTCGCCTCGTTTAAAGATTTACTCAGATTGAAGTGTTTCGAATGCGGACTGGATGTCACTGGCGACGAGATTCTTCAACTTTTTGACTCCCTTGAGTATCAGCTCAGGCAATTCAGACCAAGGGAATAGGCACATCATGTATTGCTGCTGCGTACTTCAATCCCCGTCTTAGCGAACTAATCGAGCTGTCACGACCACTTTTCAGTGACGACAATTTCAGGTCGCGACACATCGCTGCCACTAGCGAAAGGCAGCTTCTGGCCGTTTTTTGCCTGTCGTGAAGGGCGGAAATCGACCCAGGCTGTGTGAAAACGCGCTAAATACCTCGAAAACTGAGAGGCGCGAGGATTGCCTGTGAAATCAGCGGGCGGAAGCGCGAATTACCTTAGTCAGCTACATAGACGTCCGTAATGCCGTTTGGGCCGCGTCAGCGGCCCAAACGGCTACTAACTGGCGAGCCAAGTGGCTGGATTTACGCCCTGATCGCCTCAAGCAGTCCTACAATGCCGAAGATGCTCATCATTCGTTTGAGGTTGTAGGCGAGTACATGAAGACTCATTTCGGTACTTACCCGCGGAAGTGTTTTGGTCAGGAAGTGGGTGGCTCCCATCCAATATTTGAGCGTTCCAAAAGGATGTTCAACGGTCTGTCGGCGGCGCCTCATCATCGTTGGATCATTTTCCAGCCGTACCTGCATCGCATCGATTACGGCTTCATGTTCCCAGCGCTTTACCCGGCGCTCCTTACCCGTCGTACATTGCTTGTGCATTGCGCAGGACTGGCAGCCCGAGAACCAATAACAGTGCAGTAGCATGCCGTCTTCCACCGAAGAATGCCGCCGGGTCAGTAACTGTCCCGCAGGGCATCGATACTCGTCCGATGCAGCAAGGTAGATGAAGTCCTGCTTACCAAATCGGCCTTCGGCTTTGCTGCCCGATGTGAGGGGTTTCGGTACGAAGGTAGTGATGCCGGCTTGCTCGCAAGCAAGGATTTCCAGACCTTTGTAATAGCCTCGGTCGACCACCACCGTTAGCGACTCAGCCTCGATTTCTTCACGCGCTTGGTTCGCCATATTGCTCAGTTGCCCACGATCATTACCAACGTTGGTCACCTCATGGGCAACGATCAGATGGTGTTTGTCGTCGACAGCTGTTTGTACGTTGTAGCCAACCGTTCCGGTGCCTCGGCCGCTCGTAGCCATTGAGCGTGCATCTGGGTCTGTGAGGGAGATCTGCTGGTCTGGACTTTCGTGGAGCTGCGTCTCGATGTCCTTGAGTTTCTGCATCTGCTTTTTCAGTGTTTCTATCTTTTCTTTAAGCCGCTCTGCTTTGGCCTCGGCCACTTCGGGCGTTGCCCGATCCGCCGAATCCATCGCCGCCAGATATCGATCAATGCTCTGCTCGATCTGCTGCATGCGTGCCTTCACCTTGCCCTGAGTGAAGTTGCGGTCGCGATTATTGACGGCTTTGAATTTGCTGCCGTCGATGGCGATGATCGATTGGGAGAAGAGATTGAGGTTGCGACAAAGAACTACGAACTGGCGGCATACGCTGCGAATGGCTTTGCCGTTGTCTTTGCGAAAGTCGGCAATGGTTTTGAAGTCCGGAGCCAAGCGCCCCGTTAGCCACATTAACTCGACGTTGCGCTCGGCCTCACGCTCAAGCCGGCGGCTGGACTGAATCCGATTGAGATAGCCGTAGATATAGATCTTTAGCAAGACCGCTGGATGATAGGCCGGACGACCCGTTGCAGCAGGATCAACACCTTCAAACCCAAGTGCCCCCAAGTCGAGTTCATCGACGAAAACGTCGACCACTCGGACTGGATTTTCTTCGGTTACGTAATCGTCCAGGCACTCCGGCAGAAGAGTCACTTGCGTCCGGGCCTCGCCTTCAATGAATCGCTTCATGATCGCCCCCCGATACGATCTAGACGATCAGAAGCTTAGATCATCCTCGCTGTATTTCGGCTTTTGGCCTTAAAGCTAAGCTCGCTTTTCATCTGGATTGAGGACATTGCCGGTGGGGATTGGACATAAATTGGCGAGCTGGGGAACAATGGATTTACCCATGCAATTGACTGCCGCAAAGTATTTACGGCCGCTTGAATGGGACAACCTTGCGTGACATTCGCAACAATACTCGTCGTGGTATTGGCCATCAGGTTTGAAAAATAGTTTGGCCTCGTTGAGGTCGGTTATTAAAAATCCTTCAGATTTCAAAATTTGTTCAAAACGATCACGTAATGAAGAGAGGGCGGTGGGAAGGTGGGGATGACTGCGAAGCTCCTTCGGGTATGGGGTCGCACTCAGTAGATCCACCGTCGCGATAGGCTCCCCGGTTACTTTGAGCGCTTGCAACAGATGTGGGTGTACGTACGACAGACCGCTGGCAGCGTGATGCGCAATACTTTGACAGACACTACTGAGGCGGCGACGGGAAGGCATTCATTCTTCCTGATTTGGTTTGCGAGCTGCGTCGAGCTGCTGGATTCCTAGAGACCATATGGTGCCTCAAAACCTGGACAAATGCCCCCATGGCCGAATCGTTATAAAAATGTGTTTTCACACAGCCTGGACCCATTGCAGACGTTCCCGAACGCCCAGGCACGCATTCCCAGTAAGCGGAGCGAATGACTTGAGTCGCCTGTCAGGAGCTGATCGAATAGCTTTTGCAGAAAAACATCGCCCACCACTGAGTTTGATAGCAAATAATGCCCAGACCAATTGTCCCAGCCGGCTGCGAGGCTGAACTCAGCACATTGGAAATTCTGGTGAATTTTTTCATCAATGCTTATGACAGGTGAACCCAATCGTTTGAACCCTCGGAGTTTGATCAGGTTTTCAGCTAGCAATAGCCAACAAGCGTCTGACAACTCGTTGAAACTGAGTGTCAGATGTCCATTAGCTGCCGTGTCGAGAGTTGGGTTCATCTATTGCCGTCTAAGGTTTGGCGCGAAGGGAATACAGAAACGTGGCTGCGGGGGCGTTGTTTAGGTGCCTGATCAAGTTTGAGACCGTTTTATTGCGTTGGCGAGCTGTTCAGCGTTGTTGCGCAATTCAATGAATTTTTCGTTTAGCTCGACATGACCTGGATTCCAAGAAAGGACGCCATCGACATAGCTTTGACCAAGAATGAGATCATTTAATGAGCCCATTCCGCCATAGGCTGACAGTAGATACTCAATCCCATAGTAATCAGAATCCAGCAATAGTGCCCTTGCCTTACGCATCCAAAAGCACCAGTGGGTGTCTCCATCGCTTTCAAGCACGATTGCAAGCTGATCAAGAATGCAGATCAGCTCTTCAGTTTTCGGTCCCATTTCTCGACATCGTCCAAAGTGAAACACGGCATGGGCGGGATGATCCGCTGTTGAGTATTTCTCGCCCGCTAGCTACATAAGCTACTGTTTCGCCATTAGGGTGTCCACGGGCCGCTTTTGGCCGATTACTGCCTGACATGAAGTGCCGATCGACCCAAAGGAGACGGTGGCCATGTGGGCTGTGGGCACGGTTTCAGCTCCAATGTAAGCAATGAGACTAGCGCGCAGGCGCTGCAAATGTGGTGTCCATCGTGTGTCGGTCGTAATCCAGCAGGTATGTATGATGCAGACGATACAGCTGTGAAAGCAGATCTTTGTTGGGGCCGACCACATCCATACCTCTATCGTCGTAGGGAAAAACCATGACGTGCTTCTTCAAATTGAAGAGGTATAAAACGCAGTTGGGTTTAGGCTGAATTGCGGCAAAGTCCCTAGCCAAAGCACACCAAAGAAATGCTTGAAGCAGAGTCGCAGGCGCTTCAAATGCGATGTTGATCCAATACTCCGGATGCCTTTCGCAAAACCATTCCTCCGGATCTATCTCCTCACTCCAGACTGAGAATTCCGTGGGTATGTTAATGCCGGCAGATCGAAGAGCGTGAATCAGGGGCCGATGAGCAAATCGGTTGCTGCCAGAATGAATGCGCAGACAAGCAACAAGCGTCGCGTCATCAAGGAAGATATCGCTGCAGATCTTTGTTGATTTTCGTAGTGCTGTTAGAAATTGCTCAATCACTCCGCCAGTTTCAGAGAGCTCAAAACGCAGACCTCCTGGATAGGAATAGAAAAGCGGCCTGGCAAATGCTTTACCCCCAAAGATCCTCTCAATTTCAAGTTGTAGATTCACTTGATACCTTCATGGCTAATAGCCCGACTCCATAGCTTGGGCGGTGCAGACGGATATTACTGTATACGTAAGATCTGAGCTAAGCCGCGAGCGTCCGCTGTTGGCCGATTTCCGCCTGTTGCGCAAGGCAACTTTTGACCGAATTCTGCCTGTCGCCACCGTCAGCTATGTGCCGGTTTCAACCGGTTGTGGAAGGCAGAAACCGGCCAGAAGCGGCCAGTCAGATCATCCGTTATTCGACATCGCGTTGCTGTATTGGAGCAATGCACTAAGTCATATGGCTGACCAGCCCAAGAAAGCACGCATCATTGCTGCTATCACTGCGATGGTTCATGTGCGGCTTCCATCAACTACACTTTCATGCTGAGCGGTTTACTGGCATGTGGTCCATTTCTGAGCGAGGCTTTTGTGAGCGATTACGATTTTTCGCGGCTAAACGATAAAGAGTTCGAAGTCTTTTGCGCTGACCTGCTAAGCGCGAGGGAAGGGGGTAGATTCGAAAGATTCAAGCCCGGACGTGACGCTGGAGTGGATGGGCGCTTTTTTAGGTCCGAGGGGGATGAGTGGATTCTCCAGTGTAAGCATTGGATTTCGACGCCGTTAGAAAAGCTCGTTAAATCTATTGCGGATTCTGAAAGCCTTAAAGTTCAAAAATTATCGCCAAGTCGATATATCTTAGCCTTGTCTCACTCGCTTTCACTTAATGATAAAAAAATTTTGATGCAGAAACTTTCACCATTTGTTTTGTCTCCAGCAGATATACTGGGTCGACAGGATTTGAGTGATATGCTCGCGAAGTATCCAGATGTTGAAAGACGGCACTATAAGCTCTGGATTGCTAGTTCGAATGTTCTTGCGTATATGCTTAATAAGCCCATACATGATAGGAGCCAGTTTGAGCTTGGCGAGATAATTGAGGCCTCTAAGCTATATGTGGCTACGGTAAATCATAATCAAGCGATTGATAAACTGGAATCTACGAGTGTTGTTATCATCACGGGTCCAGCTGGCATTGGTAAGACAACATTGGCTGGGCAGCTAATCCTACAGTACGTCGCAGACGGCTTTGAGCTTTCGGTCATTTCTGATGATATTAAAGAGGCTGAGAGTATCTTCGACCCTGACTCAAAGCAAATTTTCTATTTTGATGATTTTTTGGGCCGCAACTACCTAGAAGCGCTTTCTGGCCATGAGGGCGCCAAGATTGTTGGTTTTATTAGGCGCATAGTCAAAAATCCCCAAAAGCGATTTGTATTGACATCTCGAACTACTATTCTAAATCAAGGAAAAATTTTAAACGATGTTTTCTACAACTCAAATATAAATAGAAATGAGTTTGAGATTACACTTGAATCTTTGGCGGAGATCGATAAGGCGAGAATTCTTTACAATTATATCTGGCATTCTGAAATAGATGCTGAATATGTTGAGCAGTTGTACTCGCATAAACGTTATCGAACTATTATTGATCATAGGAATTTTAATCCTCGGCTAATCCGATTTATTACCGATGCCCAGCGATTGGAGGATGTCCCATCCGAGTCTTACTGGGCTCATATAGCTGGTTTGCTAGATGATCCGTCTCAGGTCTGGGATCATCCATTTCAAGCGCAACTGGATGACTGTGGCCGTGCCTTGGTTTTGCTGGTCGCTATGAACGGGCGCGTGATTACTGAGCCTGAGCTTTCAGAGGCATTTGCGCGATATCTAGAGAATCCAGGAGCCGCCAGTCTTACTGGAAAAAAAGATTTTCTACTAAACCTCCGTCACCTATCTGGTTCGATGCTCACGAGATTAGTAGTAAGCGAAAATCAGCCTTTTGTTCGGTTATTTAACCCGTCTTTAGGTGACTTCGTACTCAACAGATATGCCCGTAACACCCCTGTTTTACGGCAGTGCTTTGGTAGCCTGAAGACACAATCTTCATTGAAGACGCTGAAGGATATGCAGGATAACAAGATAATCAGTGCTGGCGTGGCGACTGAAGTGATAGGTCATATCTTTTCATCCGTTTTAGATGTTAATTTCCTTGGGTCTAATGCCGAATTTGTAGCTCAATTATGTATTTCAAGGTCTGAGCTTGGTAAAAAATTTAACTTATCAGACCAAAGTCTTTTAAAAGCGATTGATTTTATTTGTGGCGAGAAGTGTTGCCGATCCTTCTTGGCATCGGCACGAGTACTTTTATGGGCGCTGCGCAGTGGCAGTGTTGATAAAATGACTGTGGAAGCGTTCTTGGCTGGAGCCTTTGCCAATGACCCAAGTTATGACGAATTACTGATTTTAAGTCAGCTTGTCAAATGCTTTGAAGTTGTAGAGCATCAATCGCTTTACGATGCATATGATCAAGTCATCACGGATTACCTAATCGCGTCAGTTGAAGATGAGTTTCCAGATGCAGAGGTATTTTCTGATGGTGGTTCGCAATCAGCAGCTCGCAGAAAATTTATGGAGCTAATGGATGAAAAAGCTGTCGAGTTGGGTGCTAATGATTCATCCAGTGTGGCTGATGGTGTTGTAGACTTAGTTGATGTAGATAGATTCTACGATAAATATTTTAATGAAGCAGAGCATGAGCCAGATTATGAGTCTTATAGAGATCAACGCGTGAGTTTGTCCGAGCGATTATTTAGTGCTATCGATCCAATTGACGATTTGTTTTCGCGTGATTAAAGCATTCATCCTGAATTCATATTGCGGATGAATAATATGGTGGATTTGATTCGCCCTAGGTTTCCAGGCACTTTCAAGGTCTTCATTTGGCCGACTGCTGTCTGTCACGAATGGCAGCTAATGGCCGCTTTCTGCCTGTCGCGGTGCCGCTGAGCGACTCTGCATGAACACCGTGTGCACCAGGACGACATCCGGTCACAGCCAGCAAACAGCGGGCCGGCGCTGGATCAGGGAGGAGCGTCATTTATACATAGGTGAACTTGCCAAGTTGTCGGGGTGCACTCCAAAAGCCATTCGTTTGTATGAGCAACCGGGTCTGCTGAGCCCTCAGCGCCATGGCAGTTAAGGGTTGCCCCAAGGGACAGAGTCAAGCGCTGGCGTCATGTCAATCGAAGGTGACAGCACAGGACCAGGCACTTCAAATGTCATCGGTTTTGTGAAACCATACCACCCATGTATTGACTTAAATCGCGCAAATCCTTAACGCTCCATGAGTGCGGCGATAGCTTTACTCCATTCTCACGCAAGGTTCTTGGAATTAAGTCGCCATTTGGGCGAAGTATTATCGAAGATACAATCACGCCCGGATAATCAGTTAATCGTTTTTTGAAAGCGGACGTTGTTAGATCAGGTGTAGGCGGATTGCTTTTATTAGCCAGCGGTCCTGTTGCTTTGAGATCCATTCCGTGGCACATGCTGCATCGCTGTAGATAGAGATTTTTTCCATTAGCATTATCCGCGAAGGATAGTGATGTTTGAGTCAGCGATAAAATTCCTAGCGAAGCGATGAATAATATTTTCATTGTTTTTATCTTCCTTGATGGGATCGGCGTCGATTGGACGCGATTTGCAGCGCGGGAAAGATATCAGCCATCGCGTCGGCACACACAGTCATTCCTGATGCCCATTAAATCAACACGTTTTCCCGGCGCATCCCGGTGACCATTCTTGGCCGATTTCTTCCTGTCACGATGGGCAGAAATCGACCCAAAGCTGCCCTTCGCATAAGGCAGATTGCTTCTCGTAAAGAAGGACAGCTATCGACCTAATGCGCTTACCTGATCAGTTGAAAGAGTTCGACGTAGAAACCAATAGATTTGCGGGATTTTTACCCTACTCCAGAAAACCTCGTAGCTTGAGCCCGGTAGCGTAACCTGTAGGCAGATTGTCTCGACCATTTGACGAAGGAGTCAAAATGGAGCTGCGCCATCTTCGCTACTTTGTTGCCGTCGCTGAGCATAAGAGCATTCGTCTAGCGTCCGAGCGGATTCATGTCACTCAACCTGCCGTTTCGCGTCAGATCCATGACCTTGAGGAGGAGCTTGGGTTAGAGCTATTCGACCGGCACCCTCGCGGTTTGACTCTGACGACCGCCGGCGAGTCATTCTTGTTCGATGTGCACAAACTCATGAGGGATCTTGAGGCGGCAGCACGCAAGGCAAAACGCATTTCTACCGGTTGGGCAGGCAGGTTGCGCCTTGGATTCGTCGAGAACAGCAGCTGGGACGGAATTGTTCCAGAAGCACTCAGGCGTTTTCAGGTCGCAACGCCTAGTGCCAGCTTGGAGCTGAGCCCGCTCAATACACCTGAACAGGTCCAGCGAATTGAAGACGGGGCGCTCGATGGTGGATTTGTTTACCGTTATCGCCCGTTTGCTGAGGAACTGGCAACGCTGCAATTGGCGCAGCACAGTTTGCTATTGGCGATACCCGCGGATTGGCCACACCGTGGCGATCAACTGACACTCAAGGATGTAGCCGACCGGCCCTTCATCACATTTCCGCGCTGGGTTTATCCGGTCTATTACGATCAACTTATGGCCACCTGCTTTGAACTGGGAGTAAGCCTCAACGTCGCCCAGGAAGAGCAAACTGAGTCCGCTATTCTCGCACTGGTCGGGGCGGGGATTGGTGCGGCTCTGGTGAACTCGGCCAACCTTGGTCGGCCGCCAGCGTCAGTCCGGTTTATCAAACTCGCCGATCTGTCGTTACCGATGCCACTGGTCTTTGTTTACAAAGGCGATAACAACAGTCCTTTACTGTTGAGATTTGTCGAAGCACTCACTACTGCGCGGGAAAAAATCGCCATGGGCGATGCCTAAAAGGCATCACTGACCTCATAAAACGGCATTTTCGTTGTTAAGCACTCTGGCGGACAGTGGGGTAGTCGTTTTCCACGGCCACCCTTCAGTTCAGGAGTGTTGTATGAGTAATAACAATCAAAGATCACTCATTGCCTCTACGGTCGATTTTTCACAAGAAGGATTTCAGCAGGGAGCATTGATGCTTCCTCATTCCCACGACCGCTCGGCTTATGGCCGTATCCCAATTCCCATAGTCGTGCTCAAGTGTGGGGTCGGCCCAACGGTTTTATTGACCGGAGGAAATCACGGCGACGAGTTGGAGGGGCCGGTTGCGCTAATGAAGTTGATACAGCGTATGAAATCCCTGGAAATCAACGGGCGGTTGATCGTTGTACCCGGGCTCAATTTTCCTGCATTTCAGAACGGCACTCGCACCTCTCCAATCGACCATGGAAATCTCAACCGCCTTTTTCCAGGCAACCGTAGCGGTAGCCTGACCGAGATGATTGCCCACTATGTCGATACCGAGCTTTTCCCCATCTCGGACGTGATTCTTGATTTACATGCTGGAGGAGCCTCCTTCCAGCATGCACCAGCGTTACTTGCTTCCTTGCCGGCCAACATAGCTTTGCACGATGACTACCTGCATCTTGTCGACGCTTTCGCCGCTCCTACCACCATGGTCATGAACCTGCTGGGAGAGGATCGAACCTACGGCGCAGCAGCCGAGCGCCAGGGGAAGCTGTTCCTGTGTGGAGAATTCGGCGGTGGGGCGTCGTGCGATCCCGAAAACCTCAAGATCGTCGAGGATGGATTGCACAGGGTCCTGCATAGCCTGGGCGTCCTCCATGAAGTTCCACCGACGGCCGTCCATAAGACACGACTGGTCAAGGTTGAAGATGCTGGCCACTACCTTTTTGCAACCGCCCGCGGCGTATTTGAACCTTGTTTCTCCATAGGCACCCGCGTGCTCAAAGGGCAATTGGCGGGGCGCTTGTTTGACATCGACGCACCATGGGAACCGGCGGAGGAGTTGCACTTTGCAAAAGACGGGGAAGTGATGGTCCAGCGCACCTTTGCTCACGTAGCCGCCGGTGACTGCATCGCCGTGCTGGCGTCTCCTGCTACTTGGTAGTGACTGCCGATCCACGTCTGGAGTGTGCGTTATGAACGTATTCCGCTCTGCGGGACCTGCTTCTGAAGACAATCGAGGTTCGGCGTACAGCGTCGGCCTGTTTCTGCTCTGTTTTGCCTTTTCTTACCTCGACCGCCAGATCGTCAGCATCCTGGTGCAGCCGCTTAAAGCAACGCTAGGTCTGTCTGATACACAGATCGGGATGTTGCAAGGTTTCTCATTCACCTTGTGTTATGCGACGGCCGGGGTTGTCGTGGCGCGTTTGGTAGACCGATCCAATAGGGTGAACATCATCGCTATCTGCGTGGCGATTTGGGCTTGTTTCACGGCACTTTGCGCAACCGCGGGAAGTTTTTCCGAGCTACTGGTGTGGAGAGCAGGCACCGCGATCGCGGAAGCAGCGCTCAGCCCCGCGGTGTTATCGCTGCTGGCCGATCTCTACGCTCCACGTCGATTGAGTCGTGCCACCGGTGTTTTCATGCTAGGCCCCTATATCGGAAGCGGCGCCGCACTGACGGGCGGGGGGGCGTTGCTGGGTTGGCTGAACCAACCAGGTAATGACGTTCTCGACGCTACCTCTATGCACGCCTGGCAAGTGGTTTTCCTGTGTGTTGGTTTGCCAGGTTTCCTATTGGCAGCACTGGTGTTTTTCACCGTTAAAGAACCTTCAAGGCGAGAACATGCGGGAGGGGCGAACGCAGTCAATTCAGATGTGGCGCCGCCCTTCAGCGAAGTACTCAGGGAGCTATTTGTTCGAAACCGGTTCTGCCTGCCGTATTTCTTCGGCTATGCCTGCCTGATCATGTTGTTCTACTCGTTCACTGCCTGGTTTCCCACCGTATTAATCCGGCACTTTGCGCTTGAGGCGAGCTACGTGGGGAAAGTCACCGGGCCTATCTACATGATTGGCGGAGTCGTCGGTGTACTCACCGCTGGACTATTGGTCAGACGTGCCAAGGATGCACAAGCGTTAGGTACTGCCCTCAAGGTTGCGGCATACGCCTGCACATTATTGATCCCACTCGCGCTAGTTGCGCCGTTGGCCCCCTTCAGCATCGCAGTGACCTTTTACGGCTTGTGTGCTTTTGCGGCGAGCATTGTGATGGCGTTAGCGCCCATTCCATTGCAGATCGCCATTCCAAATCGAATGCGAGGGCGTTCTATCGCACTGTTGGTGTTCATGACCAATGTGATTGGCGGGGGAATCGGGCCATTCGCGGTGGGTTATATCAGCCAATCAATGGCTGACGACCAGAACGGGCTGGGCATCGCGCTGGCCATTGTCGGGACCGTTTCAGCAGCTCTCGCTGCGGTCCTCTATACCTGGGCGACCCTGGCTGTTGGGCGATCTCGGGTCATCACAACGTCTGCCGTGCAAACCCGCTGAATAGCGTCACATTTTTTGCTGCCAAGAAGGAGAACTCATGAACAGTTCCGATGTTTATGACATGGGTGATATTCGAATAACGAAAATCACCGAACAGATATTTCGCACGTTGACTGTCGGTCAACTCTATCCAGATTCCACTCCGGAACGACTAAAAAAGGCAAACACCGCTGTTGAGTTAACGCAAGACAGTGCGGTTGAAATGAGCATTCACAGTTGGCTGGTAGAAACGCCGCAACACCGACTGCTGATCGACACGGCTTCGGGTAATGCCAAAGACCGCCCTTTCAGCAGTCTGTTCCACCAACTGCGTAGCCCATGGCTGGAAAATTTAACGTCAACCGGCGTGAATCCTGGCGACATTGATTACGTCCTCCATACCCATCTGCACGTCGATCATGTCGGCTGGAATACCGTGTGGAATGGCGATCGCTGGATACCGACTTTTGTTAATGCTATGCACGTGTGCTCTCAGGCGGAAATGGATTTTTACGACTCGCCGGCGTCTGCATCACGAGCGGTGGTTTTCGAGGACAGCATCCGCCCGGTGCGCGACGCTGGTCAATTACAGGTGATTGGAAATCATGGTGTAGAGATTTTACCGGGGATCAAATTTCATCCCACTCCCGGCCACAGCCCAGGGCACATGAGCATCACTATCGAATCCGCTAATCAAATTGCATTGTTCTGCGGAGACGTCATGCACAGTCCGCTGCAAGTGGTAAGTCCGGGGTGGAATTCGATGTTCTGCGGGGAGCAGCCGGCGGCTTGTGAATCGCGAGAATGGTTACTGCAACACGCTTGTTCTGGTCGTACAACCGTATTCACCAGCCATTTCACCGAGTCCTCCGTTGGTCGCGTTACCCAGGCTGCCGGGCAATACGTTTGGGAGTTTATCTAACCGTCAAAACGGAAGCTGAACATGCAAGCCACTACGTGAGCAATCACTATTTCTGCTTAAGCCGAATGGCAGCAGATGAGTCTTCACGGCATAACTTTTCACACGATGTATGAGGAAAGCCCAATGAACGTACTACGCAGCTTTTTAGTTCCCGCGTTAGCCGCGCTACTCCTTGCGACCGGCCCGGCAAGCGCTGATGTGTTGAAGCAGGCGCCTGGCTATTACCGAATTCCTCTTGGGGATTTCAAGGTCACGGTTCTGTCTGACGGAACCGCCCCCAGGGATCTCGCTTCGATTATGAGCAAGCCTGATGTGGTACGCGCCGCCTACGCCGGAGCGCATGAAGCACTGCCGGTCGAGCTTTCCATCAATTGCTTTTTGATCGATACGGGTAAGCAACGGATCCTGGTAGATACAGGTGCCGGTGAATTGTTTGGCCCCACCTCAGGAAAGATCGTCGCCAATCTTCACGCCGCCGGTTATAGCCCAGAGGACATCGACACGGTCCTGCTCACCCATATTCATGCCGACCACTCGGGTGGTTTAACCGTAGCGGGTAAGCGTGTGTTCCCAAACGCAGCCGTCTATGTAGACAAGGCAGACCCTGCGCTGTGGCTCAGTCAGGCCGAGGAGGCAAAAGTCCCCGCCGCCCGCAAAACCACCTTCGAGCAGTCGCGTAAAACGGTCGGCCCCTATGTCGACTCAGGTCAGTTGAAAACATTTACCGCGCCGGCGACCCTGTTTCCTGGGGTGAGCGCTGTTCCATTACACGGTCACACACCGGGTCACACGGGCTACATGATCGAAAGTAAGGGGCAAAAACTATTGCTGTGGGGTGACACCGTTCACTCGACCGAGGTTCAACTGGACCATCCCGAAATAACGATCCAATACGACGTGAACGCTACCGACGCTGCCAGTTCGCGGCGTAAAGCTTTAGATCAAGCTGCCAAAGAAGGCTACCTGGTCGGGGGCGCCCACATATCCTTCCCAGGCTTGGGCCATGTCGAACATCGTGACCGGACCTACATTTGGCATCCGATTCCCTATTCGGCCGGAAACTAAACGTCGTTAATTCACGCGAAGTGTGCGCGGATGCATCCTTGAATCAGGAGAAAAATACGATGTCGGAAACAATGAACAGCGCTTTACTAATCCTCGATTACCAGGTGGGTGTCGGCGATCAGGCCTATGCCCATGAAGCTTCTCTTCGTGCGGCGCAGGCACTGGCGGCGGGCCGCAAAGCAGGTCTGCTTATTATCTTCAGCAAGGTCAACTTCCTGCCTGACTACTCGGACATTGCCCTGACCAACAAGGCATTCGCGCCCTTCAGAACAAAAAATCTGTTGCCGCCCGGCGCAAGTAAGCTCATTCCGCTGTTCCAGCCGACACACGACGAAGCCGTTGTCGATAAAGACCGTTTCAGTGCATTTTGCGGAAATGATCTAACCGATGTGCTCCGCGCGGCGAACGTTAAGCACCTGATCATGGCGGGAGTCTCCACAAGTGGCGTCATCTTATCGACCTTTGCAGCTGCGGCAGACGAGGACTATGTAATGACCATTCTCTTCGACGCTTGCGCTGACCCGAAGCCCACACTACACAACGAACTTATGACCAACCTGTTTCCGCGCTCCGCAACCGTCATTACGGTCAACGATTGGATTACATCGCTTACCGTCAAGTAGCCCCATTTTTTGTGAAATAGAAAGATTGAAGAGAAGAGTGAACGCTATGGCAGACAAGAAATTGTCGTCGATGCTTTGCTCAACATGGCCGAAGAGCAAGCAGCTCTGTTCGGCGCAACCAACACCATCCGCTTGTCGTAGTGCCTAATCATGCAGGTGAAGCTTATGCAGCTATCAATGACCGCTATTGGCCGAAAGTGGACATTTACACGCACTGTCCAAACCCACGAAATCGAACAGGTGACGCCCAGCCCCTAGCGTAGAATTCCCAAACCGCGCCCACCCCGAGACGGACCCTCAATGCAAACCCCAGCCCCTCAACATCCCCTCTGGAAAACCTACCTCCTTTTCCTCGCCCCCATGGTCCTCTCCAATTTCCTCCAATCCATGTCGGGCACCATCAACAGCATCTACATCGGCCAAATGCTCGGCACCCAGGCCCTGGCCGCCGTGTCGGGCATGTTCCCCATCGTCTTCTTCTTCATCGCCCTGGTCATTGGCCTCGGCGCAGGTGCTGGCGTGCTCATCGGCCAAGCCTGGGGCGCGCGCGAGCCGCACTTGGTGAAAACCATCGCCGGCACCACGTTGCTCCTGGGCGCAATGATCGGACTGGTAGTGGCGATTTTGGGCAGCGTCTTCGCACGGCCCGCCCTGCAAGGCCTCGGCACACCGGCCGACGTGATTGACGATGCGGTGTCTTACGCCCACGTGATGATGTGGATCATGCCGTCGCTGCTGGTCTACGTGCTGTTCACTCAGTTGCTGCGCGGGGTCAGCGATACGGTGTCGCCGTTGATTGCGTTGGTGGTGTCGACGTGTATCGGGTTGGCGCTGACGCCGGCGTTGATTCGGGGGTGGTTCGGGTTGCCGATGATGGGGATTCAGAGTGCAGCGTATGCGGGGCTGGCGGGGAATTTGTCGGCGATGGGCTGGTTGGCGTGGCGCTTGATTCGCAAGGGGCATCCGTTGGCGCCGGATCGGGAGATGTTTGCGGCGATGCGCCTGGACCTGGTGATTCTCGGCAAGGTGTTGCGCATCGGTTTGCCGACCGGGTTGCAGATGGTGGTGTTGTCGGTGTCGGAGTTGGTGATTCTGGCGCTGGTGAATCGGCACGGTTCACAGGCGACGGCGGCGTATGGGGCGGTGACGCAGATCGTCAATTACGTGCAGTTTCCGGCGTTGTCGATTGCGATCACCGCGTCGATCCTTGGCGCTCAGGCGATCGGGGCAGGGCGGCTTGAGCGCATGGGGCCGATTTTGCGCACGGGGCTGTTGATCAATGTGTGCCTGACCGGTGGTCTGGTGGTGTTGGGGTATTTGCTGTCGCACTGGTTGCTGGGGTTGTTTCTCACCGAGGATTCGACCCGGGCGATGGCAGAGCATCTGTTGCACATCATGCTCTGGAGCCTGTTGGTGTTTGGATTCCAGGCGATTGTCGGCGGCATCATGCGCGCCAGCGGTTCGGTGCTGGTGCCAATGGCGATTTCGATTTTCTGCGTGGTCGGCGTGCAGTTGCCGGTGGCGTATGTGCTGGACGGGCAGTTTGGGTTGCAGGGCGTGTGGATGGCCTTTCCCGTGGCCTACCTGGGCATGCTGGTGTTGCAGACGGCGTATTACAAAAAGGTCTGGAAGCATCAGGCGATCGAGCGGTTGGTGTAGCGCCGCGCCATAAAAAATGGGCTGCCGTGCAAACGGCGGCCCATTTTTTTCGATGGCGCGCGGTCGTTGCTTATTCCTCGATGACTTCCGGCGACACCACCCACACGCTGCACGGCATTTTGTACAGCAGGTGTTCCACTGTGCTGCCGATCAGCCGCCCGATGCCGCGGTGGCCAACCCGGCCCATGACGATCACGTCGACGTTGTAGGCATCGGCATAACTGGACAGGACTTTGGCCGGGTTGCCCATCACCATGTGCCGCTGTTCCGGCGGAATGCCGTTGCGTTCGGCCAGCGCGTTGAAGGCTTCACCTTGGGCGTCGAACAGGGTTTTGGCCTTGGTCGAGGAGAAGAATTTGGTGGCGTCGCCGAAACCGAACTCATCGGCGCCGATGGACGACAGGTCATAGGCGTACACCACGTCGACCTGGGCGTTGCAGGCCGTACCCAGCTTCACCGCCTCATGCAGGATGCGGTCATTGAAGCCTTCGTATTGGCCATCGCGATGGAACGGGTCGACGGCCGCGACGATCCGGCGCGGCAAGGCGTGTTGCACGTTGCTGACAAAATGCAGCGGCACCGGGCATTCGCGCAGCAGGTGGATGTCCAGCGGCGTGAACATCATCCGTGACAGCAGCGATTCGTGTTGCAGCGCCTTGATCACCAGGGTCATCGGCTGCTCTTTGAGGTGGATCAGGATTTCCTGCAACGGACGTTCGACCCAGACCACTTCCGTGGTGACGGTCACGCCGATCTTGCGCAAGGGCCGGGCCTGATCTTCCAGCCACTGGCGGTGGCGCTCGACGTACCCCAGGCGCATCTGCTCCAGGGCGTCGCGGTTGACCAGGCTTGCGGTGGCCAGGCCTTCCAGGAAATCGAACGCGACGATGTGCAGCGCCGCGTCTTGCGCCTTGGCCAGCGCGGCGGCCCGGTCGAACGCGGGGCTGTTTTCCATCAGGGGCGAGGCAATGAGCATGAAGCGTGCTTGTTCGGTCATGACAATTCTCCCTTGGGTCTTCACACAGACGCAGGCCTGAAGTGGCCGCGAGGGTTGGCTGGAGCGTTTACCTGAAGTCCATAGTGGCAATGGTGAGGATGGGCCGCTTGATCTTTGTCAAACCTGCGCGTGTCGGCGCGAGGGCGGCCGACGTTTGGTTGCCTGGGCCATACTCGGAGAGGTTGATCATGATCAACCTGGGCATGAACGGTTTGGCGCACGCTGGCGTCAACTGAATGCAGATCCCCCCGGCCTGGCCGGATTGAGAGTCCAATGAATGAAACCCTCGGTGGCATGACCGGCGCGGCGGCTGCGCTGGGGATCGGCATGCTCATCGGCCTTGAACGCGAACGGCACAAGGGGCGAGGGGACAGCCGTGCCTGTGCCGGTTTGCGCACGTTCGCGATTACCGCGTTACTGGGGTATGGCGCGATGCAAGTGGGCGGCGGCTTGCTGTTGGGGATCATGGCCACCTGTGTGGCGTTGCTGGTCACGGTGGCGTACTGGCGCAGCCTGAGCGATGACCCCGGCGTGACCAGCGAAGTGGCCTTGTTCACGGTGTTGGTGCTGGGCGGGTTGTGCGTTACCGCGCCGGCGCTGGCCACGGCCATCGGTGTGGCGATGGCGGGGTTGCTGGCGTATCGGCAGAAATTGCATCACTTTGCGCGCAGTCAATTGACCGAGGCGGAAATGCGCGACGCGCTGGTGCTGCTGGTGGCGGTGCTGGTGGTATTGCCGTTGGCGCCGGACCGCTTCATCGGCCCCTATTCGGCGATCAACCTGCGAACCATTTGCGCCTTGACCGTGCTGCTGATGGCGGTAGGCGCAGTGGGCCATATTGCCGTGCGAACGCTCGGCAGCCGTTACGGTTATGCGCTCAGTGCCATTGCCTCCGGGTTTGCCTCCAGCACTGTGACCATCGCCACGATGGGGCATCGGGTCAGCGCGGAGCCCGGCAACATCAAGATTCTCGGCGCGGCGGCGATTTTCTCCAACCTGGCCACCTTCACGCAGGTCGGCCTGATCCTGGGGGCGGTTGAACCCGATCTGCTGCGTCACGTGTGGGGACCGCTGTTGTGCGGGACCATCGCCACCGCGCTCTATGGCCTGGGTCTGATGTTTCACAAGCCGGTGACCGGCCCCAGCCAGCCGATCAAGGTCGGTGGGGCCTTCAACCTCAAGCTGGCCGTGGTGGTCGCGCTGGCCATGACCGGTATTACCTTTCTGTCGTCGATGATGCTCAACTACTTCGGCGAGGTGGGGGTGATGCTGACGGCAGCCTTCACCGGGTTCGCCGATGCGCATGCCTCGACGGCCTCGATTGCGGCCCTGGCCAAGTCCGGGTTGTTGCCGTTTGATGTCATTGCCGCGCCTGTGCTGCTCGCGGTCAGCAGCAATTCCCTGAGCAAATGCGTCGTGGCCTGGGTCAGCGGCGGGCGCCGGTTCGCCGTGTATGTGGTGCCCGGCCAGGTGTTGCTGACACTGGCGATGTGGGCGGGCCTCTGGTTGCTCTGAGGCCCTGTTTGCGATCTAGTCATCGGGCGACAGTCGTTTGAAGCGGCAGGCGTTGCCACCGGCTCGCTTGGCCAGGTACATGGCCCCGTCAGCCTGTTCGAGCAGGTCTTCGACACTCGCGCCATTGGCAGGAAACAGGCTGATCCCGACGCTGATGGCCGTGTTGATGCGGTGCGCATCGATCATGAACGGCTCACCGATCGCGGCGATCAGCTTGTTGGCCAGGGCTTCAAGCTGGTCGGCTTGTTCCATGCACGTGATCAGGATTGCGAACTCGTCGCCACTCAAGCGAGCGACCACGTCAGACCTGCGCACGGACTGGCCCAGGCGCTCGGCGACGGCCACCAGCAGCTTGTCGCCACAGGCGTGTCCCAACGTGTCGTTGACCGATTTGAAGTGGTCCAGGTCGATAAACATCAACGCCAGTGACTGCTGGTGTTTGGTGGCGTGGTTGATCGCCTGATTGAGCAGGTTCAGAAACAGACTGCGGTTGGGCAATCCAGTCAGGGCGTCATGGAACGCCAGTTGCTGCATGTTGGCGCGTTCTTCATCCGTGACCTTGAAATTGTGCAGGATGGCGATGAAATGCGTCACCACGCCATGAGGGTCGAGCACGGGGGTGATGATCTGATTGACCGTGCAGCTGGCGCCGTCCTTGCGTCGCTCGACCATTTCGCCCTGCCAGGGCAGGCCCGCCAGAATCGTCAGCCACAGGTCTCGGTAGAAGGTAGAACTTTGTCGACCGGAAGACAGCAGGTGCGGGGTTTTCCCCACCAGCTCCGGCTTGGAATAGCCGCTCAAGCGACAGAACGCATTATTGATCCAGACGATGCACCCCGTGCGCTCGGTGATCAACACCGGGTTAGTCGCAGCGTCCCATGCTCTTGCCAACACCTGCTGGTCATAATCGATCATTGCCCCCTCCCATGTAGCCCTGGACGCATCAGGCCTTGATTCAGGCTAAGAGGAAGGGGCCGGGAATCTGTTGATCAAAATCAACTTTTACGGACGCAACGGGCATCAAAAACGCGCGTTATAGCTGATAAAGATCAAGTTGCCCGAAGCAGGAACGCTCACTCTGAATACCTGTTCATTCCATTGATACGACCACGTGCCGAGGTGCCCCATGTCGCAGACTCAGCGTTTACTGTTAATCGCTCCCCAAAACATGACCCACACGCCGGCCTTCGACCGTGCCGCCGCGTTGTCGCTGGCCATGCAGATGCCCTTGCACATCGTCGCCTTCGATTATTTGCAGGCCCTGGCGGTGGCGGGGTTGTTCGCCCCCGAACAGATCAGCCTGGCCCGTGACGGGTATTTGCAAACCCATCGGGAATGGCTCGCCGAGCAAGCCGCGCTGATGAGAAAGCACGGCGTCGAGGTCACCAGCGAGGTGGTCTGGGTGCAGCATCCGTATGAGGAGATCCTGCATTTCGTCAACGAGATGTCCTTGGCGTTGATCATCAAGGATGCGCAGGAAGAGTCAGCCTTGAAGCGCGTGTTTTTCACGCCGCTGGACTGGCAGTTGTTGCGCGATTGCCCGGTGCCGGTGCACCTGGTGACCAACGCCGTCAACCCTAAGCCGCACAACGTGCTGGCCATCATCGATGTGTTGCGCAGCGAGGACCAGGACCACGTGTTCAACGACCAGATCATCGACGCCGCAGCGAAGCTGGCCTCCGTGTGTGGTGCAACCCTTGAGCTGGTGCATGTGTATGACTGGACGGCCGTGTATGCCCAGGACATTGGCTTTGGCGCGCTGCCATTGGCCGTCGGGATTTATGAAACCCTGGGCAGCGCCCAGCACGAAGCGTTTGCGGCGATTGCCGAACGCCACGGGGTAGCGCCGCAAAATCGCCATTTCATCGAGGGCGTGCCGCTGACGAGCATTTGTGATTTTGCTGCTGAGCACCGCACCGATGTCATCGTGATGGGGACGGTGCAGCACAAGGGGCTGAACAAGCTGTTGGGGACCACGGCCGAGCAACTGTTGCATCGGGCACCTTGCAGCGTATTGGCCATCAAGCCGGGCCGGGTTTTACAATCCTGAAGGCTGGATCGTCCCGCGATGAACCGTTGGCCTGAACATCGCGGGACGATTTTTTACAGGGCTAGACGGTGAATGACCTGACGCGTGTCATCAGGATCGTTGTGTGTTTCGAAACCCAGCGCTTTGGCCAGGTCACGCATCGGCGTGTTGCTGGCGGCGTCCACCGAATACATCTGGCGGAAACCGTTCTTGCGCGCGGCTTTGATTAAATGCTCCATCAACAAGGTGCCCAGGCCCAGGTGCATCCATTCATCGGCGACGGTCACGGCGCATTCACATTCATGTTCCCCCGTAGCGGCATAGCGGCTGACACCGATCTCGATCAGTTGGCCATTTTCGTGGACCAGCGCAATGAAAGCCGTGCGCTGTTTGTTATCGGTGTCCATCAGCTGGTCGAGCATCGCCGTGCCGGGTTCGTTGATCTGTGCGAGAAAGCGCATATGCCGGGACTCGGGCGACAGGCGCTTGATAAACGCGCGTTCACGTTCGCGGTCTTTTTCCGCCAGTGGCCGGATCAGCACATGACGCCCGTCCTTGAGCGCTTCGATCCAGTATTTGCCGGTGACGGCGGCATAGGCCGCAGCGGCTCGGTCATTGTGGTCTTTGACAGTCAGCATGGGGTATTCCTCCATCCGGTTTGAAAGGTGTGCGGCACGATGACGAGCCGTTCGGTGACTTCCTTTCTACGCCGTTGGCGGCGCCTGAATCTGATCTGGATCAGAGAGTCGCGACGGCAGGCGTTGATTGGCCCATGTTTGATGTAAATCAAGCGGGAGGAGGGGGCGAGGAGCGCAGTCTTGGACACTTGCCGGCGTTTGATGACCGGTGTCGAGCCGAGGTGTGTGATGGGCCAATATCAACGTTTGTTGCTGATCGCCGACCAAACCCTGCATCAGTCCCCCGCCATGTTGCGGGCCGTCGCGCTGGCCAGGGCGAGCGGGGCCGAACTGGCGGTGCGGGCCTTTGTCGAGCCGGCGCCGGTGGTGCATGTGTGGGAAGACAAAATCGACGACGCACGCTATCAGGGCTATTTGCGCCGCTACCGTCGTTGGGCCGCCGATGAAGTCGAACGGCTCAACGAGATGGGGCTGGACGCAACGGTCGAGGTGGTGTTCACCACCCATCCGCTGCTGGACATTCTGCGAACGGTCGAAGACTTCAAGCCGGATCTGCTGATCAAGGATGTCACCTTCGAACCGTTGCTCAAACGGGTGTTCATCACACCGCTCGATTGTCACTTGCTGCGCGAGTGCTCGGTGCCCGTGCACTTGGTCAACCAGGCGCGTTACGGCTTGCCGCACCGGGTCGTGGCGGCGGTGGACCCGTTCGACCCGTCGACGCAAATCAATGGCTTGAATGACACGATCATCCAGACCGCGAACGCCCTGGCCCTGCAATGCGACGCTCCGCTGCACCTGCTTTACGCCTACGACTTGTCACCGGCGTTCAACGGCGATGCGCCGTTGGCCAGCGGTGGCTGGGACGTGGATTTAATCGAGGAACTGCGCCAATCCTTGCACCAGGCCTTTGTCGCCCTGGCGGATCGCTACGGTGTACCGCCAGAGCGGCGGCATTTCGTGATGGGCCTGCCCGTGCCGGTGATCAGTGAATTCGTCGAGCACTACCTGGCGGATGTGGTGGTGATGGGCACGGAGCACAGAGTGGGGATCGACCGGTTGATCGGCAGTAACACCGAGCGGGCGCTGTACTCGGTGCCGGGCAGCATTCTGGCCGTCAGGTCGAACGTCAGGGGGTGAGCACGATGGCACCCTTGAACTGCCCGGCCCGTAAACAGGCGAGCGCTTGGTTGGCGTCTTCCAGGGCAAAACGGGTGACGTCGCAATGCACTGGCGTGTGTTGCAGTTCTTCGAAAAACGCGGTGCCGTCTTCACGGGTCAGGTTGGCCACCGAGCGCACGCTGCGTTCGCCCCACAGCAGCCGATAAGGGAACGCGGGAATGTCGCTCATGTGAATACCGGCGCAAATCACGCAGCCGCCCTTGGCAGTGACGGCCAGTGCCAGCGGCACCAGCGCACCGACGGGGGCGAAAATCAGGCTGGCATCGAGCAGGTGCGGCGGAGGCTGGTCCGACGGGCCGGCCCACTCGGCGCCCAGTGACCGGGCATAGGCCTGGCCTTCGCTGTCCTCAGGTCGAGTGAAGGCCGATACCCGTTGACCCCGGCCCCGCGCCACCTGAATCGCCAGATGCGCGGCGGCCCCGAAGCCATAAAGGCCCAGGTGCCGAGCGCCCTTGGCCATTTGCAACGCGCGAAAGCCGATCAGCCCGGCACACAGCAATGGCGCGGCCTGGAGGTCCGAGAGCACCTCGGGAATGGGGAAACAGAAGCGCTGGTCGGCCACGGTGTACTCGGCATAACCGCCGTCCAGGTGACAACCGGTGAACTGCGCGTGGTCGCAAAGGTTTTCCCGGCCCGAAGTACAGAACGCGCATTCACCGCAGGTCCAGCCCAGCCACGGAACGCCTACCCGCCGGCCGATCCAGTCGGGCGCGACCTCGCTGCCCACCGCCGTGACTTCGCCGACGATTTCATGGCCGGGTACCCGTGGCAGCACGGCTTGCGGCAATTCACCGTCCACCAGGTGCAGGTCGGTGCGGCATACGCCGCAGGCGAGCACTTTAAGCAGCAATTGATGTGGGCCAGGTATCGGGATGGGACGTTCTTGCAATTGCAACGGTTGGCCGGGAGTAGTCAGAACCATGGCGCGCATGACGAAGCTCCAGGCGGGCGAAATCAGCGAGGTTGGCGATGACAGCCGGCGACCATCTGCTTGAGCCCTTCCATGTCCTGGATCTTGACGTCGCGGCCGGCGATTTCCACCAGCCCTTGGTCCCGCAGGTGCGCAATGCCCCGGCAAATGGTTTCCAGGCGTAGCCCAAGATAGGAGCCGATTTCTTCGCGACGCATTTTCAGCACGAACTCCTTGGATGAATAGCCACGGATGCTGAACCGTTGGGACAGGTTCAGCAAAAAAGCCGCCAGGCGCTCATCAGAGTTCATGTTGCCCATCAACATCAGCATGCTGTGATCGCGCACGATTTCGCGGCTCAGCAGCCGGTTGAGGTTGTGCTGCAACGACGGCAGGGTTTGCGCCAGTTTTTCCAGCTGCGCAAAGTGAATGGGGCAGACTTCGCTGTCCTCCAGGGCAAACGCCGTGCAAGCGTGCGCATCGGCACTGATGGCATCCAGACCGAGCATTTCGCCGGGTATGTGAAACCCGGTGACTTGTTCACGGCCATCGACGGACACCACGCAGGTCTTGAATGAGCCGATACGCACTGCGTAAAGCGAACGCAGAGGGTCACCGGTGCGGTACAGCGCGGCGCCCTTTTTGACCTTGAAGCGTTGCACGATCAGCGTATCGAGCCGTTCGACCTCCTCTCCGGTCATGCCAATGGGAAGACACAACTCCAACACACTGCAGCTGGAACACGCAGACTTGAGGTGATGAACTTGCAGTGGACGAATTTCAGGCATGAGAGGAACGCCGTCTGGGAGTCGTTTAAGCATAGTTGGTGAGCCATCGGGGGGAGGGTTCATTCGAATGTTTGACGGGGTAATCGACGAACGGGGAAAACCGTCCCTTACGGTTTGATTTTCATGGCATTTCAACGCCCTTCAACTTGAGCGCCGACGGTAATACTTGATGTAAATCAAGTCTTGAGCGTTCCAGACTCCCAGAATTGGTCAAGGATTGCCGGCCGGTCGGATCTTTTAAGGAGAACTTCATGAGCGATTTCCTCAGTGATGAGCAACTGGAGGGGCTGGACGCCTATTGGCGGGCATCCAATTACCTGGCCGTCGGGCAGATCTACCTCAAGGACAACCCGCTGCTGCACCAGCCTTTGACCCTGGCGCACATCAAGCCGCGTTTGCTCGGTCACTGGGGCACAACGCCGGGGCTGAACCTGATCTATACGCACCTCAACCGGCTGATCAAACAGTACGACTTGAACATGCTGTTCGTCGCAGGGCCTGGTCACGGCGGCCCCGCCGTGGTGGCGCAGACTTACCTGGAAGGCACCTATACCGAGTGTTACCCCTCGGTGGAGCGCGACACCAACGGCCTGGTTCGTCTGTTCCGCCAGTTTTCCTGGCCTTACGGAATCTCCAGCCATGTGTCGGCGCAGATTCCGGGCTCGATCCACGAAGGCGGCGAACTCGGTTACAGCCTGGCCCACGCCTATGGCGCGGCGTTCGATAATCCCGATTTGATCGTCGCCTGCGTGATTGGCGACGGTGAAGCCGAAACCGGCACGCTGGCGGCGAGCTGGCACTCCAACAAGTTTCTCAACCCGGCGCGTGACGGGGCGGTATTGCCGATCCTGCACCTCAATGGTTACAAAATCGCGAACCCCACGGTGCTGGCCCGAATCAGCGAGGATGAGCTGTCGGCGCTGATGTATGGCTATGGCTACGACCCGTATTTCGTTGAAGGTGATGAGCCGGCGCAGGTGCATCAGGCCCTGGCCCGAACGCTGGACACGATGGTGCTGAAAATCCGCGAGATCCAGCGCGAAGCACGCCAGCCTCGGTCATCGGAGGCGCCAGAGCGGCCGCTTTGGCCGATGTTGGTGTTGCGCACCCCCAAAGGCTGGACCGGGCCGAAATTCGTCGATGGCCATCGTGTCGAAGGCACCTGCCGTGCGCATCAGGTGCCCTTGGCCGATTTCCAGCAACCGATCCATCTGCGGCAACTGGAGGAATGGCTCCACAGTTACCGTCCCGATGAGCTATTTGATGCCAATGGTGCGTTGTTGCCCGACATCGCGGCGCTGGCACCGACCGGGCATCGGCGCATGAGTGCCAATCCCCATGGCAACGGCGGCGCGTTGTTGCGACCGCTGGACCTGCCGCGATTTGCCGACTACGCGGTGAAACTCGAGGCTCCCGGCAGCCTGCGCGCCGAGGCCACGCGCGTCTTGGGCACGTTTTTGCGCGACGTGATGAAAAACAGCCTGGCCTCGAACAACTTTCGCCTGTTCGGCCCGGATGAAACCGCCTCGAACCGGCTGGACGCGGTCTACGAGGTCAGCGCCAAGACATGGATGGCGCCACTGGAGGCGGACGACAACCATTTGGCCGCCGATGGCCGGGTCATGGAAATCCTCAGCGAACAGGTGTGCGAGGGCTGGCTCGAAGGCTATCTGCTGACCGGGCGACATGGCCTGCTGTCCTGTTACGAGGCGTTCATCCATATCGTCGATTCGATGGTCAATCAGCACGCCAAATGGCTGAAAACCGCCAGCGAAGTGCCGTGGCGCAAACCGATTGCTTCGCTCAATTATTTGCTGACCTCCCATGTCTGGCGTCAGGACCATAACGGCTTCTCTCATCAGGACCCCGGGTTCATCGATCTGGTGGCGAACAAAAAATCGGACGTGGTGCGCATCTACCTGCCGCCCGACGCCAATTGCCTGTTGTCGGTGGCTGACCATTGCCTCAAGAGCTGCAATTACATCAACGTCATCGTCGCCGGCAAACAACCGGAATGGCAGTGGCTGGACATCGATGCCGCCATTTGCCATTGCCAGGCCGGCGTTGGTCGCTGGGGGTGGGCCAGCCAGAACGATGACGACCCCGACGTGGTCATGGCCTGCGCCGGTGACGTGCCGACCCTCGAAACCCTGGCCGCCGTGACGCTGTTGCGCGAGTACGTGCCGGACTTGCGGGTGAGGGTGGTCAATGTGGTCGACTTGATGGTGTTGCAGCCGTCCTATCAGCATCCCCACGGGATGTCGGACTCGGCGTTTGATGAGCTGTTCACCGTCGACAAACCGGTGATTTTCGCCTTCCACGGTTATCCCGCGCTGATCCACCGCCTGCTCTACAAACGCACCAATCATGACAATTTCCACGTCCGGGGCTTCAAGGAGGAGGGCGCGACCACCACCCCGTTCGACATGGCGGTAATCAACAATCTGGATCGGTATCAACTGGCGCTGGACGTCGTCGAGCGGGTGCCGCGGCTGCGCGATCAACTGCAAACCGAGCGGTCGCGCTACTGGTCGACGATGGAGCGGCACAAGCTCTACCTCATCGAGCACGGGCAAGACATGCCCGAGGTGCTGAACTGGCAATGGACGCCGGCAAATCCCTGAGTCTTGCCGCGCCGCGGTGCGTGTCGAATGTTCACCTGACGGGAGTCACATCATGAGCCAGTATCAACGCTTGTTACTCATCATCAACCCGGCCCTGCGCCATTCCCCGGCGATCAAACACGCGGCGGCATTGGCCAGGGCCAGCGGCGCGAGCCTGCATATCGCCGCTTTCATTCCTTCGTTCAAATTGTTGTCGCTGCTGGAGGAAGGTGATCGGGAACAGGCCCGTCAGCGCTACCTGCAAGACCATCGTGATTGGCTCCAGGTGCAGGCCGAGACGCTGCGTTGCGAGGGCATCGATGCGACCACGGAGGTGGCCTGGGCCGAGGATATGGAGCAAGACATCCTCGATCATGTCACGGAAATGCAGCCCGACCTGTTGATCAAGCAGGTGCAGCACGAGTCAGCGCTCAAGCGCGCCTTTTTCACCCCGCTGGATTGGTACTTGCTGCGCCACTGTCCGATGCCGGTGTATCTGGTGGGCGGGCGCGGCGACGGCTGGCCGCGCAAGATCGTGGCCGCGGTGGAAGTGTCCGACACCGAGTCCCCCGACAATACGCTGAACGACCGCATCATCAGGCAGGCCAACAGCCTGGCCATCCAGTGCGATGCCGAATTGCATTTGCTGTACGCCTGTGACATTTCGGCGGCCTTTCTGGCGGACATGGATGGATTGACCCTGGCGGACCTGACCAAAGCACTGCGCAAGGACCTGCAGCAAGCCTTCGTGAAACTCGCCGGCCAATACGGTGTGCCTGCGGATCGTCGTCACCTGGTGTCCGGCCATCCGGTCAAGGCGTTGAGTGAATTTGCCCACGAACACGAGGTGGATGTGATCGTGATGGGCAAGGTCCAGTCCTCCGGCGTCGACAAGCTCCTGGGCAGCACCACCGAGCACATTTTGTATCAGGTGCCGTGCAACGTGCTGGCGGTCTAGAGGCCCCGGGAGGGCTGCGTGCCTTCGGGCCGGCTATTTGCGCTTCCAGTACTTCTGCATTTCAAGAAACAGGAAGGACGCCGTCCAGGTGATGAGTACCAGACCGGTCAAGGCTTGCAGGCCGGTCAGGTATTTGAGGTTGCCCACCGGTGAAATATCGCCGAAGCCGATGGTCGTGTAGGTGGTGAAGGAAAAATACACGCAGTCCATGAACGAGCCATCGAAGTTACCCGTCAAGGTGCCCCATTCGCCGGAACGCACCATCAGGTAATAGACCAGTGCGAAGCACCAGACTTCTGTTGCGTGGGCAAACAGGGCACCGAATACCCCGACGACGATCCTGAAGCGGCTCCAGAGTCTCAGGCGGGGCAGCCAGTCGTTCAGGCGTAACAGGCATTCGTAGTGGATGACCACGACGATGATCACCACCAGTGTATTGATCAGCGTGACTGCCAGCATGGCGAACCTCTAGCGATCGCGCAGTGTCACGGCGAGGGGGAGTGTCAGGACCGGCTTCATGGGCTGAAGCGGGGGGAACTCTTCAGGGGTCAAGGTTTCTTTCTCCAGCAAGAGACGGGCCCCGGCGTCCAGATCGGTGCGGCGGCTCTGCAGCAACGCCTTGGCCCGGGTGTAGGCTTCGTCGAGCAGGGCGCGGATGCCCAGGTCGATCTCCCTGGCGGTTTGTTCCGAATAGTCTTTCTCACTGACGCCCTGCATGCTGTCGCCAAGGTAGGTGGCCGTTTTTCGCTCCAGCACCGCCAGACCCAGTTCGGCGCTCATGCCAAACCGGGTGAGCAATTGACGAGCAATATCGGTGGCGCGGGCCAGGTCGTCGGCCGCGCCGGTGGAGATCTGGCCATAAGCAAGGAATTCGGCGGCTCGACCGGCCATCAGCACGGCAATCCGGTCCTTGAGCATCTGGCAGCTGATGAGGAAGTGATCTTCAGTGGGGCGCTGCAGTGTATAGCCCAGCGAGCCAATGGCCCGGGGCACAATCGAGACTTTATGCACGGGGTCCATGGCCGGCAGACTGCTGGCGGCCAGGGCATGCCCCATCTCGTGATAGGCCACCACCTGACGCTCGTCGGCACGCAACACGCTGCTCTTGCGCTCGACCCCGGCGACAATGCGTTCCACCGCTGCGGTGAAGTCTGCAAGATTGACCGCATCAGCGCCGCGGCGCGTAGCGACGATGGCCGCTTCGTTGACCAGATTGGCCAGGTCAGCGCCCGTGAAGCCCGTGGTGATGTCGGCAATCTGCTCGCTATCCAGCGTGGGTTCCACGACGATTTTTTGAAGATGAACCTTGAGGATGGCCTGACGGCCTTTGCGGTCTGGGCGATCAATCAGCAGCTGGCGATCGATCCGACCCGCTCGCAGCAGGGCGGGGTCGAGAATTTCCGGGCGATTGGTCGCGGCGAGTAGAACGACGCCTTCACGCGGATCGAATCCGTCCAGTTCGGCAAGTAATTGATTGAGGGTTTGCTCTTTTTCATCATTGCCGCCAAATGCGCCGACGCCACGCATTTTGCCCAAGGCATCCAGTTCGTCGATGAAAATGATACAGGGCGCCGCTTCCCGAGCCTGTTCGAACAAGTCGTGCACGCGGGCGGCGCCGACGCCGACGAACATTTCGACGAACTCAGACCCCGAGATCGAGAAGAACGGCACACCGGCTTCACCCGCGATCGCTTTAGCCACCAGCGTCTTGCCAGTGCCGGGCGGGCCGACCAGCAACGTACCCTTGGGAATGTGCGCACCCAGGCGTGAGTATTTGGCCTTGTCCTTGAGGAATGAAACGATTTCCACCAGTTCGGCCTTGGCTTCATCGATGCCGGCGACATCGGCGAAGGTCACCCCGGTATCGCGCTGGACGAACACTTTGGCGCGGGACTTGCCAATGCTCATCAGCCCGCCCATGCCTTGTTTTTCCGCCAGCCCGCGAAACAGGAAATGCCAGACCACCATGATCAGCACAAAGGGCAACAGCCAGCCCAGCAGGCCACTCAGGAAAGTATTTTCATTGATGCCGGTAAAGCCGACACCTGAATGCGCGAGGTCGCTCGCCAGTGCTGGATCGACCCGCACCGTCGAGAACTGGAGGCGTCCGTCGATGGGCTCTTGAAGCTTGCCGCTGATCTGGTCTTTCTCGATCCGCAAATCGCTGACTTTCTGTTCGCTCAGCAGTTGCAGGAACTGACTGTACGGAATGCTCTGCACCACACGCCGTTCGATAAACAAAAACTGAACGAGGGTCAGCACGACAAACGCGATGGCGAAGTAAGACAGGTTCCATTGGTGGGTTTTTTTCATGGACGTGGCTCAGAGAAGGGGCCGCGGCGGGGATGGCGCAACCGTGAGTCTGGTCAGTGTTTTCTACGCCTGAGCGACAAAAAATCATTGAGTTAAATCAACAATGCTTCTGTGCGCCCGAAGTCGATGGGGACGCCCGCCGAAAGCCTTCCATTAGTTGACAAAGATCAGAGCCACCACGGGATAACGCCTGATACTCAAACAACAGCTTTCCAGCCGCCATCAGCCTGTAGAGCTGCACAAACGCCGACAGGAATCGGGTTTGCGGTAAGGCAATAGGTCGATCCCAGGACGAGGTAGGTGATGCTGAATATCAAACGTATCTTATTGATTGCCCCTTCCGAGATGGTCCGCACCCCGGCATTCGACCGCGCACATGCACTGGCCTGTGCCACCGGTGCCTTGCTGCACATCGTTGCCTTCGACTATGTGCAGGTGCTGGCCGTTGCCGGACTGTTTGACCACGATGCGATGGCTCAGGCGCGGGAAGGCTATTTGCAAGTGCACCGTCACTGGCTGGAGCAGCAGGCACGGTTCCAGCGGTGCATCGGGTTGCAAGTGACCACTGAAGTGGTCTGGGCCAAATCCAGCCGGGCGAACGTGCTTGAGTACGTCAACGATTTCCATCCGGACCTGGTGATCAAGGACACCCACCATGTACCGGCACTCGACCGCGCGTTCCATCGGCCACTGGACTGGCTGTTGCTGCGCGACTGCCCGTCCCATTTGCATTTGGTCACCGAGGCCAGGAATCCCAAGCCGTTGAACATTCTTGCGGTCATCGATCTGTCCCATCTGGAGGAACTGACGCAGGGTCTCAACGACCGGATTCTCGACCTGGCCTCGACGCTGGCGGCCTCCTGTGGCTCAACCGTGCAACTGCTCAACGTCAGCAGCTGGTCGGTGGTGGGCGACGCAACGATGAGTGTGCCGACGCTGAGTCTGAATGACAGCCTCAGAGATGCGGTCAACGATGCCCAGGAGGAGGCCTTCGAGGCGCTTGCCGAACGCTATGGCATCGACAGACAACACCGACACCTGCTGACCGGCATTCCGCACAAAGTCATCGGGCTGTTCGCCAAACGGCACGCATTCGACATGGTGGTGCTGGGGACGGCCTATAGCCATGGGGTTGACCGGTTCATCGGCAGTACCGCCGAGAGCGTATTGAACCGCGCACCGTGCAGTTTGATGTTCGTCAAGCCACGCCCCTGGCTCGACTGAACGGCCACCCGTTGCGCCACAGTTGATAAAAATCAACTGCCCTTGAGCCGAAAGGAGCGATCAATAGCGCTTCCATGAATGTTCAAGGAGACGGCCATGCGAATGACATTTCTTGGTGCTGCGGGCACCGTCACGGTCAGCAAGTACTTGCTGGAGCATCGCGATCAACATGTGCTGATCGATTGCGGATTGTTCCAGGGCTACAAGCAACTGCGCTTGCACAACTGGGACCCTTTCCAGCTGCCGGTTCGCGACCTCCAGGCCATCGTGCTGACCCATGCCCATCTGGATCACAGCGGCTACTTGCCGGTGCTGGCGCGCAATGGTTATCGCGGCCCGGTGTATGCCACGCCCGCCACCTGTGAACTGGTCAAAATCCTGCTGCGAGACAGTGGTCGCTTGCAGGAAGAAGAGGCCGAATTCGCCAATCGACACGGCTTTTCCAAACACGCCCCGGCCTTGCCGCTTTATACCGAGCAGGACGCCGAACGCGCACTGAAGCTGTTGCATCCGGTTGAGTTGCATCACCGGGTCACGATTGTTCCGGGGCTCAGTATTCTGTTGCGCGGGGCCGGGCATATCCTGGGCGCCGCGACCGTTGAAATCGTCGCCGATGGCATCACGCTGGTGTGTTCCGGGGACCTGGGGCGGCCGAACGATCCGTTGATGTTCGCCCCGGAAACCATCGAACAGACCGATTACCTGCTCATAGAGTCGACCTACGGTGACCGTCGGCACCCTGAAGAGTCGCCGGAGAAGCAACTGGCCGAGGTCATCACCCGCACCGCGTTGCGCCATGGCATCACCCTGGTGCCCTCGTTTGCGGTCGGGCGAGCGCAGTTGTTGATGTATCACTTGTACCGACTCAAACAGCAGCACGCGATCCCGGACCTGCCGATCTACCTCAACAGCCCCATGGCGACGGATGTCACGCGCTTGTATCAGCGTTTTCGCAGTGAGCACCGGTTGTCGCTGGAGGACTGCGAAGGCATGTGCCAGGGCACGCATTTTGTGCGGGCGACCCGTGACTCGATCGAGTTGGATCAGCAACGCACCCCGGCGGTGATCATCGCCGCCAGCGGCATGGCGACCGGAGGACGGGTGCTGCACCACCTCAAGGCATTGGCGCCCAATCCGCTCAATACCCTGCTGATCCCGGGCTTTCAGGCCGGCGGCACCCGCGGTGCGCAGATCATCGCCGGTGCGCCTTCGGTGCGTATCCACGGCAAGGAGGTGCCAATCCGGGCCGAGGTGGTGCCGATGGAAACCCTGTCGGCGCACGCCGACGCCGACGAGATCATCGAGTGGTTGCGCGGGTTCAAGCGGCCGCCGAAACACACCTATGTGGTGCACGGCGAGCCCAATGCCTCGGATGTCTTGCGCCGGCGCATCAGCCTGGAGCTGGGTTGGTCGGTGTCGGTGCCGGAGTACCGTGACAGCGTCGAGCTCACGCCCATCGATCCGTCTTCAAGTTCATCGTCCTGATAAAAAGCCCCCTGGCCGGTTTTCCGGCCAGGGGGCGAGGGCTGCTCGGGACTTACTCGCCCTTGATCGGCACGACTTTGTCCGCTTTCATCGCGTCAGGCTTTTTCGGCAGCGAGATGCTCAGCACGCCTTTGCTGAAACTCGCGTCGATCTTCTCGGCATCGACGCCTTTGGGCAAGCTGAACACCCGTTCGAAGGAGCCGTAATGGCGCTCACTGAGGTGATAGCCTTTGCGTTTTTCCTCCTTGTCTTCTTTCTTTTCCCCTTTGATGATCAGGCTGCCGTTGGACAGTTTGATCTCAATGTTTTTCTGATCCATGCCGGGCAGTTCGGCGGTGATTTCGTAGCTTTTGTCTTTCTCGGTGATGTCCACGGCCGGCAGGCTAGGGACCGTCAACTCCTGCGACCATAAAGGCTCGACATCGAACAGCCCACGACTGAAGGGGGATAGCCCCCGGCCGTGACCAAAGTCCGAGAACAGTTGATCCACCTGCTGCCGGAGTTTTTCCAGAGGTCTCCAAAGGTCTGTCGTGACGGAGGGCTGATTCCCTTTTTCCTCAGTCTTTATCGGCATTTTTTTCACGGAATTGCTCATTTTCAATACTCCTCTTGGGATTGAAGGGTGGACTGAACATCCCTCGCTGCATTCCACCCGGAAAACACTCAGCAGTCCCTTGCGTTACAAGGCCAGCGTCCCGGACCACAGCATCCACCCGGCAAAGGCGGCCGCCGTCCAGATGATGATTAACAGCCCGGTTTCAGGGCCGCTGAGCGGTTGGCCCTGGCGAGACTTCATCGTGACCAGGTAAATCAACGAGCCGGGGGCGTAAAGCAACGCGCTGAGCAGCATGTATTTAGGCCCGGCGGCATACAGCAGCCATGTGCAATACAGCGTGGCGACCAGGGCGATGGCCATGTCGCGCAGTTGCAGGCCCCTGTGACCGGCGTAGGTCTGGCCCTGCCAGGTCAATTTCAGCGCGTACAGACCGCTGAACAGGTACGGCAGCAGAATCATCGACGTGGCCAGGGAAATCAGCGCGAGGTAAGTGGCGCTCGAATACAGCGTCAGCAACAGGAACAGTTGAATGCAGCCGTTGGTGATCCACAGCGCATGGGCCGGCACGCCTTGGGTGTTCTCCACGGCGAGTGTCCCCGGCATGACGTTTTCCTTGGCCGGTGTGAACACTGATTCGGCTGCCAGCAGCGTCCAGGCGAGCAGGGCACCGCCCACCGAAATAATCAAGCCGATGCTGATCAGCACCGCGCCCCATGGCCCGGCCGCCGCCTCAAGCACGCCCGCCATCGACGGGTTTTTCAGCGCCGCCAGTTCTGGCTGTCTGAGAATGCCCAGCGACAACAGGGACACCGCGATCAGCAGCAACAGGGTGATGACAAAACCGATGACCGTGGCACGACCAACGTTGGCCCGTTCTGCGGCTCGGGCGGAAAACACGTTGGCGCCCTCGATCCCGATGAACACCCACACGGTGACCAGCATGGTGCTTTTGACTTGATCAAGCGTGCTGCCCAGTGCCGACGAACCCCAGAAGTCGACCGAGAAGGTTTCTTTCTGAAAGGCCGCGATCACCAGGCCGATAAACAGCAGCAACGGCACAATTTTGGCGATCGTCGTCAACGCGTTGGCCCGCGCCGCGGTACGCATGCCCCTGAGGATCATCCAGTGCAACGACCACAGCACCACGGACGCTCCGGCAATGGCCGCTTTGTTATTGCCTTCACCAAACAGCGGGAAGAAGTAACTCAGCGCCGCGAACAGAATCACCAGGTAACTGACGTTGCCGATCCAGGCGCTGATCCAGTAGCCCCAGGCGGAATTGAAGCCGAGGAATTCGCCGCCCAGGGCGCGGGCATAGGCAAACACTCCGTTGTCCAAGGCAGGCTGGCGGTTGGACAAGGTCTGGTAGACCAGGGCCAGGGACAGCATGCCCACGCCGGTAATCAGCCAGCCAATCAGAATCGCCCCGGCTCCGGCACTGGCCGCCATGTTCTGCGGCAGACTGAAAATACCGCTGCCGATCATCGAACCGACCACCAGCGCGATCAGCAAACTCAGGGAAAGTCGTTTGGGCTCGACCTTTCGCAAGCTGCCCGCCAACGGATGGGGGACCGTCGGTGGGATGATCGGTTGAGTGCCTTGCAGTTGGGTAGCCATGTCAGCCTCCACGAGACGAGACGAGAGTCCTCTGCACTCACCGCGAATGCGCTGGTGCGAATACTGGCTCTAAATGTCGGCGTGAACGGGCTGCCCGTCTTTGATTTAAGTCAGAGACAGGGGAAACAGTTTTGCCGGCGTCGGCGAGTTATTGACGAAGGACCCTGGGGGATGAATCGCCCCATCGCGGCGATCACCCCTGGATTCAATGCTCGGTTAAAAATCTGTCGATTTCTTCCACGGTGCTGCGTGCTGTGCGCGTGACGCCAATCAGTGTCGCGGAAGCGGCGCCGGTCCAGTCGCCATAGCCCACCAGCCACAAGCGCGGCTCTTGAATGGAATGCGTGCCTTCGACGGCCACGCGCCCATCGGCGGTGCACACGCCCAGTGATCCCAGATAGCCGAGGGCAGGGCGGAAACCGGTGCACCAGATCACCGCGTCGACCGGCGTTTGCGAGCCATCGGCCCACTCCACGCCGGTGTCGGTAAAGCGCAGAAACGGCCGGACCGCGTGCAGTACACCGCGCTCCCGGGCTTCGACGACGGGCGGCACCATCACGATATCGCCCAAGCCACCGACCGGTTGTTCAATGACGGTGCCGGCGAGTTGGGCTTTCCAGCGTTCGGTGGCGCGTTCGAACAGCACTCGGCCATCGACGTCATCGGCGAGAAACTGTGGCGGCTGCGGCGTGACCCAGGTGGCGTCGGCCACTTGCGAGACTTCAGCGAGGATCTGGGCACCGGAGTTGCCACCGCCCACCACCAGGACTTTTTTGCCGGCAAACGGTTTGGCGTCGACGTAGTGGGCCGAATGCACTTGCTGGCCGGTAAAGGTTTCACTGCCGGGGTAGTGAGGCAGGAAGGGATGGCGCCAGGTGCCCGTCGCGCTAACCACCGTGCGGGCCAGCCAGCTAAGGCTCTCGGTCTTGACGAGCAGCCGATTATCCCGGCGTTCAATAGCGTTCACCCAATAGGGCCGCGCGGTAGGGAATTGGTAGCGTTGCTCATACTCGCGCAGGTAATCGAGGACGTTGTCGCGGCTTGGGTAGCCGTCCGTGACCGGCGGCATCATCCAGCCGGCGATGGAGCTCCAGGTCGAGGGTGAAAACAGTCGCAGGGAATGCCAGCCGTGCCGCCAGGCGCCGCCCGGCCCGGCTTCGGCATCAATAATCACAAACGAACGCCCTGTTCGGCGCAGAAAGTAAGCCACGGCGAGTGCGGACTGGCCACCGCCGATAATTGCGACGTCCACTTCGGTGGGGGTAGAAGGCATGGCGAATCCTCAGGGCGCAAAGTCACGCCAAGATACCCGATGCAGATCGGCCATTTGTTGATGTTGCTCAAGCGATTAATGCAGCGGCTCATTCAGGGAATGCTGCACAACGCACTCAACCGGTTATCGTCACCTATCATTTCGGTGCATTCGCGTTCGTTACGCTATCAATGGATCAACGGCGCACGCTCCGTTGTAAAAGGGGATCAAATGAATCGCGCAGTTGAGAGTGGTAAGCACCGTATCGTTTCTCCCCACCTCGAAGACGTCGAAACGCTTGTCCGCGAGCTGGACGCTGATCTGCGCGTGGGCTTGTCCAGCGCGCAAGCCCAGGCCCGTCTGAGTCGTGACGGACCCAATGAGTTACGGACCCAGCCGGTCAAGCCCGCCTGGCATTATCTTCTGCGGCAGTTTCAAGATCCGCTGGTGTACCTGCTGCTTGTCGCGGTGGGCATCACCCTGGCCATCTGGTTGCTGATGGACCGTCAGGAATGGCCGGTCGATGCGTTGGTGATCACGCTGATTGTGCTGGCTAATGCGTTGCTGGGGTTTTTCCAGGAAACCCGCTCACAGCGAGCTGTTGCGGCGTTGGCCAACCTGACCCAGACCTCTTCTTCCGTCATCCGCGACGGGGCCCTGACGCGAATCCCCAGTCAGCAACTGGTGATCGGTGACCTGCTGGTGTTATCCGAGGGCGACTCGGTGGGCGCCGATGCTCGCCTCATCCAGGCCAATGAATTGCGCGTGCTGGAAGCGTCACTGACCGGAGAGAGTGAAGCGGTGTCGAAAAATACCGCGTGTTCAAGCACCGAGGTGCCTTTGGCGGAGCGCTCCAATATGATTTTCAAGGGCACAGCCATCGCCCAGGGGACGGGAGTCGGCATGGTCACGGCGGTCGGTATGGCGACTGAAGTCGGGGCCATCGCTCATCTGCTGGATGTCACGCCTGAAGAGGTCACACCTCTGCAAAAGGAAGTGCGCGCCATAGGGCGGATGCTCGGCATTGCGGTTCTGGTGATCGCTACGGTGGTCGTCGTGGCCGTGCTGATGCTCACTGACATTCAGACGGTCGACGATGTGCTGCGGGTTTTGCTGCTGGGTGTGTCCCTGGCGGTGGCGGCGGTGCCAGAGGGGCTGCCTGCCGTTCTGTCACTGGTGCTCGCCTTCGGCATGCTGCGCATGGCGCGCAGCAAAGCCATCATCAAGCGACTGTCTTCAGTGGAGACCCTGGGGTCTGCATCGGTCATCTGTACCGACAAGACCGGCACGCTGACCCGTTCCGAAATGACCATCCAGCAAACCATGACTGCGTCGGGTAAAGGAGTGGTCAGCGGTGTCGGCTACGCCCCGCAAGGGCAGATTCATCACCAGGACCTGCCCCTGAGTGGGGGGCCAGTGCACAGCGAAAACGTGCTGTTATTGCGCGGCGGCAGCTTGGCTGGCAATGCCGTGCTGGCGCAGCAGGAAGACGGCACCTGGGTGGTTCAAGGCGATCCGACCGAGGGTGCCTTTCTGGTGGCGGAGCGCAAGCTCGATGCGCCGGCACGCAGCGTGAACCGCTTCGAGCGTGTGGCTGAAATACCCTTTACCTCTGATCGAAAAATGATGTCGGCCCTGGTCATCGATCATGAGCACAACGACGAGCGGCTGCTGATCAGCAAGGGCGCGCCCGATGTGCTCCTCCAGCATTGCACACAAGTCCAGGTCGGCATGGATGTCGTGCCACTCACCGACGACCTGCGTGCAAAAGCCGTGGCTGATGTGAATGAGTTGTCGGGCGTGGGATTGCGCACGCTTTCCGTGGCGTACCGTCCCTTGGCCGCTGGCGAGGAGGTCACGAGCGGTGAACCCCTTGAGGCCGGCCTTGTTTTCATCGGTACGGTCGGCATCAGTGACCCGCCGCGTGAAGAAGTCGCGCCGGCCATTGCCGAAGCTCATCGGGCAGGCATCCGCATCATTATGATCACCGGTGACCATCCGCGAACGGCAGCGCGCATCGCCGAGGATCTGGGCATCATCCAGGCCGGTGCCGGGGCGTTGACCGGGGCCGATCTGGATAAGCTGGACGATGCGGCCCTGGCCGAGGCGGTCCGGTCGACCTCGGTCTATGCCCGTGTGGCGCCCTCGCATAAGTTGCGGATTGTCGATGCGCTGCAAGCGCAGGGGCATGTGGTGGCGATGACCGGCGATGGTGTGAATGACGCTCCGGCACTGAAGTCAGCCGACATCGGCATTGCCATGGGCATCACCGGAACGGAGGTGACCAAGCAGGCGGGAAAAATGATCCTGGCCGATGATAACTTCGCGACCATCGTATTGGCCGTGCGTGAAGGCCGCGGGATTCTGGACAATATCCGCAAGTTTCTTCGTTACTTGCTGTCTTCCAATATGGGCGAGGTGCTGACGGTCTTTCTCGCCGTTGTGGGGGCCAGCGTCATCGGCCTGGTGGATGAGAACGGCGGGATCATCCTGCCGCTGCTGGCCACGCAGATTCTGTGGATCAACCTGGTCACGGATGCGGCACCGGCCATCGCCATGGGCCTTGATCCGCATAGCGAGGATGTCATGACACGCAGCCCGCGCAAGCCTTCGGACCGCATCATCGACACACGCATGTGGGTGGGGGTGTTCGAGGTGGGGCTGGTCATGGCATTGGCGAGTTTGTTAACGGTCGACTGGATGCTGCCGGGAGGGTTGATACCGGGGGATGCGTCGCTGGAGGAAGCACGCACGGGCGCTTTTACCGTCCTTGTTTTGGCGCAGCTGTTTAACGCGTTGAACGCGCGCTCTGAATCAACCAGTGCGTTTATCGGCCTGTTCGCCAATCGATGGCTCTGGGGCGCCATCGTCCTGGCCATGGTCTTGCAGATTGCAGTGGTGCACTGGGCGCCACTCAACAAGGCGTTCGGCACGAGTGCATTGACGCTCAGCCAGTGGGGTCTTTGTCTGGCAATGGCGAGCCTGGTCTTCTGGTTCAGCGAGCTGCGCAAGCTGTGCAGGCATTGGCACCGTGCAAGACGAGAAGACAGGACACAACTGCACTCAAGTTGATCAAGATCAAACGGCATTTGCTGATCGGCGTCATTGTTTTAATAAACATGGGCGAGAGATACGGTCATGACAGACAACAAACTCGTCAGCAGCGGGGTTCACGTGACCCAAGGCAGAGGGACGGCACTCGGGCAGTTGCGCTGGCCGGGTCCCCGTTCCTGGAAACGTGAGGCAACCTTCCTGGTGGCGATCCTGATGGGGCTGACGGCGGGATACTTTACGGTGTCTCACTTCGCCTCCCAGGCGGCGCAAGACTTGGCAGGCAGGTGCACAGCGCGTTTTGAGATCGAGCTTGAGAATGCCGACATCGATTCCCTCACAAGAGCCCTGCCTCAGTCCTTGTGTGAATGTCTGGCGAATTCGCTCCTCGACAAAAACGGCATTGCGCGGATGGCGATGGTCAACTGGCGCCTGCTTGATCCTTTGGCCCTTGAGCCGGTGACGGAAAAGGACGAGGACAGCTGCATCAACGCGCTGTGGGTGCCCAGTGTTGAATTGGCCAAGCGCCTGAGTCTTTGAAAAAGGGGCACCTCGCAGGGGCGCCGCTTTCATCGACCTTGTTGCGCCTCACAAACCAAACGGAAAGGTCTCGTCCTCCGGTTCGATCGCCTGGCCTTTCGGCAGCGCCAGTGCGGTCACGGGGCGGGTCTGTTCGATCCAGATCATTGCGTCAAACTGGTCGGCCAGCGCCGCCTCGAAGTAATGGCTGCGACGCTCGGTTTCAGGACGATAAATCACGCCGATGGCCCGCTCCAGCAATGGCTTGCTCAGGACGCGACGCAGTTCTTTGCGGCGCGGGTCTCGCCAGTCGGTCAACGACGCTGGAATGCCGGCTTTGAAAAACTGATGCTCCCAGCTGTCCGGGTGCGAGGGCCTGATGTCCTTGATGAGCAGGTCGCCGTCCCAGTCATCGGCCGCCGCCACCTGGCCCCGGTCGGTGCTCATGCCAATCAGCACGACCTCGCGACCATAGGCACTGCGGCATAGATGACCGATATTGAACTGGCCCTTCCAGCCCATTTCGGTGGCGGCCGCATTGCCGATATGGGAGTTGTGCGCCCAGACCACGGCCTTGGCGTGGGGCCCCCGGTGCTCAAGCAGCCGCTGCAGGGTGTCGAACATATGCCGGTCGCGCAGATTCCACGAGGCCGTCGAGCCTCGATAAATCGCGCGGTAGTATTGCTCCGCTGCCTGCACCACCCGGGCGTTTTGCGCCGCATTGAAGAACCCTTCATCATCCCGCACGAGCCCGGCCAGTTGTTTGGCCAGCATGGCGTTGAGTTGCTCGACCACCGGCTGTTCGCAGGGCATCAGGCCGCCGCGTTCGACGAAGTGACCGTACAGCGCCGGATCATCCTGCCACGGCGTCAGGCATCCATAACGCCGCCGCGCTTCGTGGGCCAACTGCGGGTCGACCTGGTCCAGGTAGCGCAGCACTTCATGAATGGAGTTGCGCAAGCTGTAAATGTCGAGGCCACGGAATTCGACACGACGTTCAGGGGCGAGTGAGTGATTGAATTGATGCAGCCAATGGACGAATGACCTCACCTCGGCATTGCGCCACATCCAGGTCGGAAAACGGCTGAAAATGTGGCGCTTCCACGCCGAACGGGCCAGGCCCCGGACGTAATGGTCGACATGGCCGGCGTCCGGCCAGTCGGCTTCCACCGCCACAATGTTGAACCCGTGGTGTTCAATCAGCCTTTGGGTGATCGCTGCCCGGGTTTCATAGAAGTCGCGGGTGCCATGGCTGGCCTCACCGATCATGACGACACGGGCATCGGCGTAGCGATCGAACATTTCACCAAAGGTCGATGAGTCCCGCGTCGGCAGGGGTTCTGCGTATTGACGCAGGAGCGGTGCGATGGTGGCCACGTCGATGTGTCGAGGAGAGCCATCCCTGTCCGGCGAGTCGTGGGAGGGGGTGTTCATGACGGTTATCCCCTTGAGTCAGGTCACTGCCACAGGCCTGGCGTGCGTCTTCCATCAGATGCTTTATCGTCTGGTGGGTATTCCAACACCTCGATTCAGACAAATGATTGAGTTTGATCAACAAAGGGGGCAATGCCTTGAGCGATGGTGTTTGAGACAGCGTTCCCGGCACACGGGATATAAGGCGAAGCGATGGCCTTTAGTTCGAATCAGGCTGAACGGTTCGTTGTCATTGACCTGTAACGGGCGGCCTCTGGCTAAGCTCAATTCAGAGGGTCGCTCCGACAGCCTTCAAGGTGTGACGGACGTGTATTGATCGTCGAATCGAGGGTGAGACCATGGAAGCCTGTGACATGAAGCGTACTCCCCGCCAATCACATCGTTTACTTGCCATGTGCATCGTGACGTTGATGGGCTGCACGAGTAGCAACGAGCAGACCTCGCAAGACGCGTCAGCCATGTCCGGTGTCGCCATGGTGGATCAGATCTGCTCCTTGTGTCATGGCTTGACGGGGGAGTCCGTCTCACCGATGTTTCCCAAGCTGGCCGGGCAGCAAAAAGAGTACCTGAAGCTGCAACTGGGCGACTTCAAGCGGCATCTGCGCAGCGATACATCCGGGGCTCAGTACATGCGCGGGTTTGATCATTTGACCGAGACCCAGATCACCGAACTGGCCGATTATTTTTCACGTCAAAGTCCAATGAAGGCGGATGCCGACAGCGCCGATGCCCGGGGTGAATCCATCTTTGGCAATGGCATTCCCGAGTCAGGCGTCGCTCGGTGCAGTTCGTGTCACGGTGCTGGCGGGGAAGGCAATGGTCGGATTCCCCGGGTGGCAGGTCAACATGCGGAGTATGCGATTCGCCAGATCAAGGTGCTGCAGCAGACGGAGCAGCGCCCCCGTGACGACTCGATGAAGTCGTCGAATCATTCACTGTCTGAGGCGGACACCGAATCTGTCGCTCGTTACATGGCGACACTCGGCGCCCAGCCACAATGACCTTTGAGTCTCAATACAGCGGCCCGGGGAGATCGCACACTCCCCGGTGCCGTGACTCAGGCGAGCAGTATGTGATCGATCACCTCTTTTACACCGGGTACTGACCAGGCCGCCCGTTCTGCAACCTGACGCTGGCGCCATAAATGGACCCGGCCTTCGAGTATCACCACATCGCCCTGGACCTTGACGTGTATCCCCTCGGCTTCTACTTCGGCATTGCGCTTGAGTGCCGCTTCGATGCTGCGCTGGATATTACCGGCGTCGACCCGGGGACGAAGGGCGAGCTGATTGTCGATGCCCAGCACGCCGGACAATTTGCGCACGGCCCGTTCCGCGGTTTCTTTTTGGTATTGCCAGTCCACTTGGCCTTCCAGGGTGACCCACCCATGTTGCACGACGACTTTGATGTCGCCTTCGGGCACGTCGGAACTCCAATTAATGATTTTCAACGCGCGACTGGCGATGGTGTCATCTGCCGTGCCGGCGCCTTTCTCGGGGCGGATCTGAATTTCCTCGGCGACCGCGCGTACCCCTTTGAGGCTTTTGACGGCACGCTCTGCGTCGATTTTCTGGGCATAGGTGGAAACGTGACCGGTGAGGGTCACCACACCATCGTCCACGGCCACGCCAATGTTCGCAGCATTGATTTCAGGCTGGAATTCCAGTTCATCCAGGATGGCATTACGCAGACTCAAGTCGTTCATGATGAAGTCCTCTGTGAAGGGCGTGAGACAGGACGGACCGTGAGCGCCCGGTCAGTCTTTTCTACGCCTGAACGACGAAAAATCCTTGAGGTATATCAATAATGCGGCCGACAGGCCCGCGGTGTTCAAAACGCCAACTTCGGTCCCGGGCAGGCATTGGCGCTGGCGATGTCGTCATCGTCCAGCGCGTCCATATCCGCCGCCAGCCGCAGGTTGGCCAGCAGGCGCAACAGGGCGAAGAAGCCGATGAACCGAGCGCGGCTGCTCAAGTCATTGCTCCTTGAACGCACTGTTGACTCGGTCCAGCAGCGGCTTCAGCAGATAGCTGAGCATGTTGCGTTCACCGGTCTTGATGGTGACTGATGCGGGCATGCCCGCGCGGATGTGATTGCTGCCGAGCATGGCCATGCCGGCGTGCGTCACTTCGATCTGCGCCAGGTAGTAGGGTTGTTTGTTGTCGTCGCTGACCAGGCGATCGGCGGAAATGGTCAGCACCTGGCCCGGAATGTTCGGTGTCTGCACGTGATTGAACGCGGGGAACGAGATGGTCACCGGCAGGCCTGGCGTCATCCGGTCGATGGCTTGCACCGGCACCATCGCGTCGATTTGCAACGGTTCGTGGGCCGGCACGATTTCCATGATCTTGAAACCGGGCGCGATCACGCCGCCGATGGTCGAGACGTTCAGGCCCTGGACCACACCGTCGATGGGCGAACGGATCACCGTGTGCCGGACCTGATAATCCAGGGCCTGCAACCGGTCGGTCAGGGCGCTGTTTTCCTTCTGCACATCGGCCAGCAGCGACTGCACTTCCTTGCGGTAGTCGAACCCCCGCTGAAGGATGCGCAACTTGATTTCGGCGACCTGGCCCCGCGCCCTGGCAATGTTGTTGAGGTTGTCGGCCTGGGAGGCATTGAGATCAGAACCGGTGCGTTCCAGTTCGAGCATACGGTTGCGCGGCACATAGCCTTCGGCGGCCAGTTGCCGTATCCCGACCAGTTCCTGATTGAGAAACCCGAGCTGTGTCGAGCGGGCACTGTAGACGTGTTGCAACCCTTTGATCTGTGCTTCGGCGGAGTTTTGCGATTCGCGCAGGATGCCAATCTCGCCCTCAAGGGCGGCGCGGCGCGTGGTGAACAAATGCCGTTGCAGGAGGATCGCATTGTTCAGGTGCTCGCTGCCGGCGTAGCGCTGCAACATGGCGGGGTCGAAGATGACCTCGGGTACGCCGTCACGCTCGGCTTGCAAACGGTTTTCCATGGTTTTGGTGGCGATGAACTCAGCGTTGACCACCCCTTGTTCCGAGAGCGCCTGGGTGGCGTCGAGCCGAACCAGCTCCTGATCCTTGCTGACGCTGTCGCCTTCGCGCACCAGAATCGCTTCGACACTACCACCGGTAAGGTGCTGGATGGCTTTGCGGTTGCTGGTGACCTTGACCGTGGCGGTGGCGACGATGCCGGCGTCCAGCGGGGCCAGCCATGACCAAAGCAGAAATCCGCCAAAGCCGAGGATCACTAGCAGCACGCCCCAACGAGCCAGGCGGTGGTCGTTGATATCGATATTGGCCGCCGCGCGGACCAATTCCTGGCTACGAGGATCAAGACTCAAGGCGCCCATTTATTCTCTCCCGCGAACGGCTGACAGGGTGGGTGCGCCGACGGGCAGCACGCTGGTTTGACGCAGTGCAGCAAACACTTCGTCCCTGGGGCCGAACAATTGCGTGCTGCCTTCGCGCAGCATCAGGATTTTGTCGACGGTGCCGAGGATGCTCGGACGGTGGCTGATCAGCACCGTGGTGCACCCCCGGGACTTGAGGTCTTCCAGCACCTCGATCAGGGCTTTTTCCCCGGCGTCGTCAAGGTTGGCGTTCGGCTCATCGAGCACGATGATCGACGGTTCACCATAAAGTGCACGGGCCAGGCCGATACGCTGGCGCTGTCCACCGGACAGCGGGTTACCGTCTACATCCAGGGTCGTGTCATAACCGTGGGCAAAGCGCAAAATCATGTCGTGCACACCGGCCCGCTTGGCCGCCACGATCACGGCATCACTGTCGACTGCGCCGAAACGGGCGATGTTGTCGGCAATCGTGCCTTCGAACAACTCCACGTCCTGGGGCAGGTAACCGACCCAGGGACCGAGCTCTTCCTTGTTCCACAGGTAGACGTCCACGCCGTCGAGCCGCACTTTGCCGCTTTGCGCCGGCCAGATGCCCACCAGCAGCCGTGCCAGGGTTGATTTGCCCGAGGCGGACGGGCCGATGATGCCTAGGGATTCACCCGGCGACAGGTTGAAGTGCGGTCCGCGAAGGATCGATTGGCTCATGCCCGGCGCCCCGGCGTGCAGGTGTTCAACCGAGAGCATGCCCAAGGGCCGTTGCAGCTTCATCGCATCGGCCCGGGGTGGAAACTCCTGCAGCAGTTGCTTGAGCCGCGACCAGGCGCGGCGGCTGGTCAGCAATTGCTTCCAGGCGCCGATCAGTTGCTCCACGGGGGCCAGGGCGCGGCCGCTGAGGATCGAGCTGGCGATCATCATGCCTGGGGTGATCGAGCCTTCGATCGCCAGCAGGGCACCGGTGCCGAGGATCAGCGATTGCAGAGTGATCCGCACGAAACGCGCGAGGCCGCTGATGTAGGCAGCCCGATCGGAAGCCAGGGTTTGCATTTCGAGAATCCGCAGGTGGCTGCCAAACCAGCGCTGGGTGATGGCAGGCAACATGCCCATGGCTTCAATGACTTCGGCGTTGCGCAAATTGTTGTTGGCGAAAGTACCTGAGATTTGTGACGCCAGGTTCGCCTCGTTCAACGGCTTTTTGGTGGCGATTTCGGTGAGCCAGGTCAGGGACACCAGAATCAGCGAACCGCACAGGGTGACGATCCCGAGCAAGGGGTGGATCAGGTAGGCGACGAACAGGTAAATGGGCGTCCACGGCGCATCGAAGAACGCAAACAGCCCGTTGCCGGTAAGAAACTGGCGTACTTGCGCGAGGTCTTGCAGGGCTTGCGCCGGGTTACCGCCGGTGCGTTGCAGATTGCGCTCGAAAGCGGCGGTGAACACGCGACGGTTCAGGGCCATGTCCAGTCGATTGCCGACTCGGATCAGCACCCGCGTGCGCACCACTTCCAGTATGGCCATCAAGGTGTACAAACCGATCATCAGAAGGGTCAGCATCAGCAGCGTGGTGACATTGCTGCTGACCAGCGCCCGGTCATACACCTGCAGCATATAAATGGCCGGCGCCAGCATCAGCACGTTGATGACACCACTGAATCCCGCCAGCGAATAGAACGTATGGCGCAACCGAAAAAGCAACTCGGCAAACTCGGATCGCCGCTGGTTTTTCTTGTTCATCGGAAGGGTCCAATGCCGTGGTTTTATGTACCTCAGCGTAGGAGAACGACTGTTGGTCGGATGACGTCCCGATCCAGTTTTTACGCGTCAATATTTTATTGACGCTTTTGACAGTGTTTAAAAACAATGGGTTGGGCGCTGTACTGTCTGGCGCTTGTAATGAAGTTGGCTTGTTGGCGATCAAATTTCGTGCGACTTAAGTCTAGTTATCGTCCTCGAAGCCTGCGGCGCTTGCGACCAGAGCCCTGCATCCGCCGGGGTTAGCTGCTATTAATCAATAGTGTTCGAGTAATTGACCCTGTCAGGAGCGCGTCATGAACCCTTTCATCCGGATTGGCATTGTCGATGACCACCCTATGTTGCGTGAAGGCGTGGCCAATACGCTGAGGAAGAGGACGGACTTACAAGTCGTGGAGCAGGGGGGCAGCGCGGACGAAGCCCGGGACATCGCTCTGCGATTGAGACCGGACGTGATGCTGATGGACGTTAATATGCCGGGCGATGTGTTTGCTGCCGTGCGGTACATTTCGACCCAACTGCCGGACGTGAAGGTGCTGATGCTGACAGTTTCCGAATCCGAAGATGACGCTTATTCAGCGCTCGAAGCGGGGGCTCGTGGCTATGTGTTGAAAGGGATCAGCGGACCGGATCTGGTGCTGGCAATTCGCTCGATCTCCAGGGGTGAAACGTACATCACCCCTGAATTTGCCAAAAAGCTGCTGAGCAACTTCAGAAAGCATGAAGCCGAAGTCCGCAAGATCGACCTCACCCATCGGGAGGAGCAGATCATTCGTGAAGTCTCAATGGGCTTGACCAATAAGGAAGTCGCTTCAAAACTCTTGATCAGCGAAAAAACCGTCAAGTACTACATGACTTGCGTGATGCAAAAGCTGCATGCCCGCAACCGTGTCGAGGCTGTCACCGCCCTGCGCCGCTATTGGGAGCGCGAGGCTATGGATCGCCTGCGCATCGGGACAGTAAATTCTCACTTGGATGTATAGGGTGGCCCCTGACTAAAGCTTGAACTGTGCATTTACCGAAGTGCCGGCAGCGGATGAGTCGATGCTGAACAGTCCTCCCAGGGATTCAACGCGATAACGCAAACCGGCCAGCCCCAGTCGGATTCTGCCCGCTGTGTCGACCACCATGGCGTCAGCCGCCATGCCCGGTCCATTGTCCTTGACGCTGATGTGTAGCAACCCGTCCATGTAATCCGCGCTGATGGCCTGGCCGTGGCCATGGGCATGACGGTAGGCATTGTTGAGGGTTTCCTGCACAAACCGGTAAAGACACAATTTGAGTGGCAGTGAAGCCTCCTCGGGCAGCACCCCCAGGGTTAATTTGACCTTGGTGCCGGTGCGTTGCTCGTGTCGTTGAGCCACCAGTTGAAGCTCCTCCTGCAAGCTAAGGTCGTTGATTTCCGGAAGCGCCAGACCCCGTGATAATTCCCGCACCTCACGCAATGCATCGGTGGCTGCACCTCGGATGGTTTCCAGGGATTCCTGATCGACTGCCGTGCAGTTCTCGGCCAGGTCATCGAGCCGGATCAGTATCAAGGTCAACAACTGTGCCGGCCCATCATGCAGGTCTGCACCGATGCGGCGCAGGGTCAGTTCGTTGATCCGCGAGAACTCCTCAGTCGCCGTGGTCATCTTGCGCTGGAGCGCGGCATTACTGATGCGCAACCGTGTTTGCTCCAGTAGCCGCAGCCTCAAAGCCACTTGCTGGCGCTGGATGATCGTGTCACCGCGCCTCACGAGGAAGAACAGTAGCGTCAGCATCGCCAGTGTCGCGGCGCCCACGACCATCCACACCTGCTGGCGGATGCGCCTGATCTCCTGTTCCAGGCTGTCGGCCTTTTCATAGAACTCGCCCACGGCAATGATTTTTCCGGTATTGAACTCGCGCAGCGGTGCATAAATTTCATAGAGCGGCACATTCATATTGCGCTCGAACTGGTTCTCTTCCTGTTTAAGATCCTCGAGGTCGGTCACCACGTTGCCTTTGAGCGCATCGGCAATCTCTTCCATCGGGAACTTGCGATTAGTAATGGATTTATCTGTGCTGTAAACCACCGTGCCGTCGGGTCGCCAGATCTTGATCGAGACGATGTGCCGTTTCAGTGAGTGGGTCTCCATCAAGCGGTCCAAGGATTTGACGCTTTCGGTCGAGAGGACATTTTCGCGACTCAGCTCCTGCACATAGGGCTCCAGAAACGCTTCCATGTAGTGTGCGCCGGCCTCTGCGGCGCTTTGTACGGCGGCTCTCTCTATTCGCTCACTGACCAGTTCGCCGACGAAAAACATCGTCAGCCCCAGAATCAGTGCGGCGGCAATCACGAACTGCGTAGAGCGGCTTAGCTTGCGTGCCTGAACTATCAGTCGGCTGCGCATCGGATTCCGACGACGATCAGGTCCAGGTATCGTCCCGTCCGGGATCTCACTCGGTTCAGCGACAAACGTCTCGGTTTCCGGGTGGGCTTTTGAGTCATTTGCCATCGCTTCAATTCCCTGGTCATAGCTCGACGTTGATTGAACAGCCTGCGCGTCACCGGATATCCGCAGCGTGTCATGTTCAAGCTGCCTGTACGAACAGGCTCACTATAGATGGACAATCAGTACAGCACCCGACGGCTTGTTGTGTGGCCTGGAACGGCCTGCCAAACCAGGGGATTCGTACTTCAGTGGCCGACCAAGGTCAGGTTTGCACCTGCGACTTAGGTCCCGATTCTTGATTGGACCTTCGCATCTATCGCTGTTCGTTCACCTCCACGATGCTTTAGATGACGAATTAACGATTTGGAATCCAGCTGACAGGCTGCCCGAAAGGTTGGGATCAAGGCCAGGTCAGTCATGACGGATCTGAAGTTTGAAACCCAATTTGACAGGTGAAATATCATGGCCACGCGCTATATTTTGAAACCTTTTCGATTCAATCTTTCCGATCTGGACTTCATGCGGGATCAGATTGATTTTCGTCCGCTCTACGATGCGGATGGCAACGCGATTGTCGATTGGAGCGGGTCGAGTGCGATATACGATGCGCAACACCGGTTAATCTACGATCCAGGCAGCACACCCCTGAGCCAGGCCCAGATTGACAGTAACCTTGCGATGTATGGTCACTCCTACGCGTCGGTGACGGCCTCTCAAGGCCTGCGCGATCCGTCGGGGCTTAACAACAACCTGTACCTGGTCAATGCCACTTGGGGATCAGCCGATCAACCCTTCCTGCAACGCATGGCGGTGTCGTTCGATCATTACGTCAAGCCCATGGCGGGACTTGGCAGCGACCCCAACGCGTTCTACGCCAATACGTTTACAACCAGCCCCGACCCTGCGGCGGCGGACTACACCAAGCGAGGCGACAACCTCGCGACGCCGATCAATGAGGCGTCTCCCGCTCACGACGTTGTGGATTACACGCCGCGCATGATTAGCCGGTTAGTCACCACCGCAGACGTTACCTTCCAGACGGAGCCCGGTAGCACTCACCTCGTCAAGGACGTCAACGGTTTCACCCAGGTGACTGACTACGGCATGCTGGAAGCGCTCGGCCAGCAAGACGCCCAACGCGGCTATGACTTGCAGTTCGATGCCAACGGCAATCCGGTCTGGCAGCTGGATGGCAATGGCAATCCGGTCACTGACCCGCTGACCGGCGCCAACGTACAAGCGTATTCGTCTGTGCCAAATGATGAGTTCTTCATCGGCGCACAGAACCCTGGTGTGTCACCGGTCAATGGCTGGTTTGTCTTGTTCGGCCAGTTTTTCGATCACGGCCTCGATTTCATCGGCAAGGGCGCAGACGGCACCAAAATCACGATCAACCTGTCCCCGGACGATCCGCTCTATGGCGTGATCAACCCCACCACCGGCCAGCCTGCCACCAAGATCGTGATTTCCCGCGCTGATGTGAGCGGCTTCACCGCCGACGGTACACCGCAATGGAACAACCACACATCGCCCTATATTGATCAGAGCCAGACCTATGGCTCCGACCAGGAAGTCACCGATCTGCTGCGAGCGTGGGTGTCCACCGATGGCGGTATCACCTACCATGCCGGCGCCCAAATGCTGGACGGCAACACGTCGGTCGCCTGGACGAATGCGTTTGGCGAAACGACGCACGCCACGCTGCCTACGCTGAACGAACTGCGTGCGCACCTGATGCTCACCCAACGTGCTGACTTGACCTGGGAAGACGTGCTCGATCTGCGCAATCGCGACGCGGCTGGCAACGTGGAAACCGGGGCCGAGGCCGGCAACTCTGGCCAGGCGCTGATTCTTGATATGAACCCGCGCTTCGACGAGGCGCACTTCAAGAACCCGTTGAACCCTGAGGCTGCGACTGATTTCCAGGCCAATATTGCGACCCTCCAGGCTGCGGCGCTGGCGTTGGGCGCCGGTTATGAGTTCGCCTATGTCGACGGTGCTGGCCCCAATGATGGTTACCTGGAACTGAAACTGCCGGCCGGCGCCATGGGCCCGGGATCACCGGCGGTGACGCTGACGGGAGCCAGCGCATTGGCGCTGTGGGTGAATTTCAGCGACTTCAGCATCAAGACATCGATGCAGGCGGGACCCACCGTGATCGCACTCACTCCAGAAGTGCACGCCGCCGTCGGCGAGCTGTTGATGGCGGCGGTGGGCGATCACTACATTGCCGGTGACGGCCGAGTGAACGAGAACATCGGTCTGACTGCGGTACACCATGTGTGGCACGAAGAGCACAACTTCCAGGTGCGCAACATTCAGGAAGCCGTTGCGGTCGAGGACTTGCGTCAGGAGCGGCTCGATCAGGCGGGTACTTACAACCATGACCTGCTGCATGAGTGGCAGGTATCGGTGGTCACCCAGGCGACAGATGTCGTGGCGGCCGGGGTGAGCGTGGTCGGCAATCACTACGAAGATGCACAAGGCAATTACGTTTACGCCGGTGGTGCCATCGCCTGGGACGATAACAAACTGTTCAATGCAGCCAAAATCACGGTCGAGATGGAGTATCAGCATACGGCGGTGGACCAGTTTGCCCGAACCATCACACCCAATATCGCCGAGTTCGTGGGCTACAACAGCGGCGAACAAGCCGATGTGAGCCTGGACTTCTCGCAAGTGGCCTACCGCTTCGGCCACAGCACCCTGCGCGAATCAATCGACCTGATTGATCCGTCGGGAGGCATCACCAGCGGTGTGATGCGCGTTGCACTCGAGCGAGCTTTCCTCACCCCTGAGCTGTTTGCGCAAAAGGGCGCGGCCGCTATCGCCCTGGGCATGACCCACCAACAGGCGAACGAGGTTGACGAATATGTCACGCCAGCGCTGAACCAGGGTCTGCTCGGCCAGCCGCTGGACCTGGCTGCGATCAACATCGCCCGTGGCCGCGACGTCGGCATCCCTACACTCAATGAGTTCCGCGCGGCCATCGGCCTGAGCGAATACAGCAGTTGGGCCGACTTTGGCGCCAACATGATCCACCCGGACAACCTGGTGAATTTCATTGCGGCTTATTCGTTCGACGGCAACGTCGCACGCGCCGCCGCGCTGATCGGTCTGGAGAACGGCACGATCTCCGAAGGCAGCACCGAAGCCCAAGGGTATACGTACAACCAAGCACTGGATTTCCTCAACAACACCTTCAACAGCCCGCTGACGCGGGTAGCTATGGCGTCGACGGCTTTCAACACATCGACACTTGGTTGGGCGGCCTGGCGGAGGTGCACGTCACCGGGGGCATTCTGGGTGAAACCTTCGACACGGTGTTTGTCGACCAGATCAGCCGACTGATGAACGGCGACCGCTTTTACTACCTCTATCGCCTGGACCAGTTGCAGATGGGCGAGGGCATCGTCAATGAACAGTTCAAGGACATCGTCGAGCGCAACACTGGCGCCGAGCACCTCAATGGCAGCGTTTTCGCCTATGCCGACAAGTACTACGACCTGGCGCAGAACGAGGTCGCCAATGCCAAGACTGAGCACAAATACGCCGATGCGATCAAGGCTTACGAGGATGCTCATCCTCTCTACGCCGCCGATGGCATTACGGTGATTGGTCACCAGTCGCTGGGCGTTTATTCAACCCGGGGCAATGCCACCACCAACAACGGCGACATCGTGACCGTCAATGGCGTGCAGTACATCCGTGACTTCCGTGTCGAAGACAGCGCCGCGACCTCTGGCACCACGGCGATCAACGGAGGGGGAAATCTCGACGGCACGCTGAACAGCGGTGCCGAGTCCCACGAGGTGATAGTGGCCAGCGACAGTAACGACCTGATTTACGCCTGGGGCGGTGACGATACGGTCTATGGCGAAGGCGGCAACGACATAATCTACGGCGGCAACGGTATCGACCGCCTGTACGGCGGTGATGGCAACGACCGCATCTACGGCGGCGATGGCGGCGATCTGCTGGACGGTGGCGCCGGTGACGACTACGTGAGCGGCGAACAATCCGCCACGGCTGCGGCGGGCATCGACCAGATCATTGGCGGCGAAGGCAACGACATCCTGCACAGCGGTGTCGGCATCGACAAGCTGTCGGGCGAATCGGGTGACGACTTCCTGTTCGGCGAAGGCGATACCGATGCCTTCACCCACGGTGGTGATGGCAACGACATCCTTGACGGCGGTGCCGGTGGTGATCTGCTGTGGGGGACGGCGGTGACGACCTGATCATCGCCGGCGACGACCAGGATATTTCGGGCGGCCTCGATGGCGACGATATCTTGCGCCCGGGGGCCTTCTCCCAAGCCATGGGCGGTGGGCCGGACGAAGTACTGGGTGGCGACGGCAAGACCGACCTGGGCAACGATGGCAAGGGCATTGGATTCGACTTGATCGACTTCAGCGACCATGCCAAGGCCCCCAAGGTCTCACGATCGATTTCTCGACCCAACAAAACCCGGCGGTGGCCATCGACTTGACCACTCCGTTCCCTGCGTGGGTCGGTATTGAAGGGGTCATTGCCAGCCAGAACAACGACACCATCCTGGGTGATGCGAGCGGCAACTGGCTGATCGGCGGCAGCGGCAATGACAAGCTGGTCGGCGGCATTGGCAACGACGTGATCGTCGGTGACGGCATCCGTCTGGACAGCCTGATCGGCACCTACGCCGGTGGTTACGACAATTATCAGGATGGCGCCAATTACCGTGCTGCCGGATTTATCGGCACCAACGGCCTGCTGGACGCGGTGGGGCCTGGCTACGACAAGCACTTCACCGAGATGCTGAAGTCGGCCACTTTCGAGAATCTGGAATTAGGCGGTAGCCAGGTCACCCGTTTGTGGCGCAATGGGGTTGCGAGTACCAATCCTGCCGATCTCGCCGATAGCGTCACGGTCGGTGACGGTGGCACGGCAGGCGTGTCGGACATGGCAATGTTTACGGGCAACCGGTCGGAATACACGATTCAGAGGATCAACTTTCTGACCCAGCATCAGGGGCTCATCACCGCCTTCAAGATCACCGACAGCGTGGCGGGCCGCGATGGCAGCGACATTGTGGTTGGCGTGGAGAAACTGGGCTTCGCCGACCGCACGGTCAACCTGAGCATCACCAATCATCTGCCGACCGGTAATGTGGTGCTGTCGGGCTATGCCACTTCACCGACCACGCCAAGTCGTCCGGTGCCGGCCCAATACCGGCTGACCGCGAACACCTCGGCCATCCAGGACGCCGACGGCTTGCCTGGGCCAAGCGGGTTCTCCTATCAGTGGCAAGCGCTGGTGGGAGCGACCTGGTTGAGTATCACCGGGGCGAATGCGTCAACCTTTGCGCCCACCTCGGCGCAGTTCGGCCAGCAACTGCGGGTGATCACCACGTACACCGATGACAGCGGCTCGGTGGAACAGCTGACGTCGGCCCCGTCGGAGGCAGTCGGGCGCTTGATCGAGGGCACCAACTTCTTCAACAACACGCTCAATGGCACCAACTTTCAGGACATCCTGATGGGCTACTCGGGCAATGACATCCTCAACGGTGGCTTGGGCTCCGACGTGCTGGACGGCGGCACGGGCAACGACACAATGCGTGGCAATACCGGCAATGATGTCTATATGCTCGATGCCAATGGCGATGTGGTTCAGGAGAATCTGAACGAGGGCACCGATACTGTCATGTCGTCGGTCAGCTACACCCTGGGCGCCAACGTTGAAAACCTGACCTTGCTGGGGGCGAACAACATCAACGGCACCGGTAACGCACTGGACAACGTTATCAATGGCAACAGCGGCAACAACCAGCTCACTGGCTTGACGGGTAATGACACGGTATTCGGGGACGCGGGCAACGATACGCTTCTGGCCTCCTTGAACGATGGCAACGACCACTATGACGGCGGTGCGGATGTCGACACCTATGATTTGTCGGCCACGTCGGCGGCGGCCACGGTGGACTTGCTGGCCGGCACCTCAACCAGTGCCCAGACTGGCAGCGACAGTCTGACCGGCATCGAGAACGTCACCGGCAGTTCGGGCAACGATCACATTCAGGGCGACGGGGTCAGCAACCTGTTGCAAGGCCAGGGCGGCAATGACTGGATGGACGGTGGCAGCGGCGCCGATACGTTGATTGGCGGGCAAGGCACGGACAGCCTGTTCGGTGGGCTTGGCAATGACACCTTCCAAGCGTCGCTCAATGACGGCAACGACAGTTACGACGGCGGTGGCGACACCGATACCTACGACCTGTCGGGGACCTCCGCCAACGCATCGGTCAACCTGCTCACCGGCCTTGCCAGCAGTTCGCAAACCGGCAATGACACCTTGACCGGTATCGAGAATGTGATCGGCGGCAGTGGCGCCAACACCCTGACCGGTGACGGTGGCGCTAACGTGCTGACAGGCCTGGGAGGCAATGACACGCTCGGCGGTGGTGGTGGCAACGATACTCTGGTCGGTGGCGCGAACCGGGACTCCCTGACTGGTGGAGCGGGCGATGATCTGTTTGTCTTCTCGGCCATTGGAGATTCAGGTACGTCAACCCTTACCCGAGATGCAATTACCGACTTTACCCAAGGGCAAGACCGCATCGATTTGTCCCTGATCGATGCCCGGACCTCCGGCGCAGGTTCCGCCGGTAATCAGGACTTCACCTTCCTCGGCGAGTGGAACGGCGCCGGCAATGAGTTCAACAACCAGGCGCAATTGAAGTACCACTTCGTTAATGTCGGCGGGGTCGATCACACCTATGTGGAGGGCAATGTGAACAGCGGCAATGGCGCCGACTTCCAGATTGATCTGGTCGGGCATGTGGCCCTTACTGCGAGCGATTTCGTCGGCGTGGTTTAGGTTGGCAGCGTAAAAAGGGCGCCCCTTTTCACTAAGGGGGCGCCCTTTGTTTTTTGCAGGAGGGACGCGCGCTAGACCACAGCGCCAAACAAGTGCCCCACCAGTGCCGTAACCGCCATGGCCAACGCGCCCCAAAAGGTCACCCGCCAGGCACCGGTGATGACCTTGGCGCCGCCGGCCCTGGCGGCAATGGCGCCCAGCGTCCCGAGAAACACCAATGACATGCCCGATATCCAGGGTACCACGCTGTGCTCCGGTGCGACAAACGTCACCGCCAGGGGCAGGGCGGCACCCACCACAAAGCTGGCGGCGGAAGCCAGGGCGGCCTGCAAGGGTTTGGCGGTAAGGGTGGCGCTGATACCCAGTTCGTCCCGGGCGTGCGAACCCAACGCATCATGGGCCATCAATTGATCGGCCACCTGATGCGCCAGTTCGGGTGATACGCCACGGTGCATGTAGATGTTGGCGAGCTCGATGTGTTCGGCTTTCGGGTCACTGGCCAGCTCGGCCCGTTCGCGGGACAAATCGGCACGCTCGGTATCCGCCTGGGAGTGTACGGAGATGTACTCGCCTGCCGCCATGGACATGGCGCCGGCCATCAGCCCCGCCATGCCCGTGACCAGCAACGTGGCGTGGCTGGCGTTGGCGGCGGCGACGCCGATCAGCAGGCTGGCGGTGGAGACAATGCCGTCGTTGGCCCCAAGGACGGCGGCGCGCAGCCAGCCGATACGATCACTGCGGTGGGACTCGGTGTGTCTGTGCATGAATTTCATGGTTGAGCGCGACTCACTGTCATTGGGCGGTTCACATCGGGCGGGTTTCAATCTGCGCCTGCAACTGGCCGCCGACAATGGATATTTCCTTGAATTGTTGGCCGTCGCGCAGCACGAACAGCGCGTCCATCCCGCGTTCCTGTGCCAGACGTGGCCCTTCGGTTTCACCCAGCACCATCAGCGCCGTGGCCCAGGCATCGGCGAGCATGCACGAAGCAGCCACCACAGTGACGGCGGCGAGCGGGTTGCACAGCGGCGCGCCGGTGGCCGGGTTCATGGTATGAGCATAGGCTTGACCGGCCACGTCGACCCACTGTCGGTAGTCCCCGGAGGTCGCGATCGCGGCGTCGCCAAGTTCCATCACACCCATGACTTCACGCACGCCCCGGTCAGGCTTTTCCACCGCCACGGTCCAGCACTGGCCATCGGGTTTGACGCCCCGGGCGCGCATCTCGCCATCGATACCGACCAGGTAGCGGGTGATGCCAAAACCATCCAGGCAACGGGCCAACTCATCGACGCCAAACCCCTTGGCGATGCCATTCAAATCAAGGTGCAGTGGCGCGCGCTTGCGCACCTGATTGCGTAACGGGTCGACCACCAACGCGGCGCTGGCTGACAGCCGGGTGCGCGGCGGCATCGTCGCGCGCGCCTGTTCTGTAACGGTCGGTTCTGCGGGGCCGAACCCCCAGGCATTCACCAGATCACCGACGGCAATGTCGAAGGCGCCGCCGGATTGCTGACTGACACGCAGTGCCGCTGACAGCACCGTTGCCAGTTCCTGGGGCACCGTAATCCATTGCTGCTCGGGGGCGGCATTGAGGCGGTTGAGGCCCGAGTCGGGTTTCCAGGTGGACATTTGCTGGTCCACCCGGGCCACCGCGCACGCCAAGTGACGACCCACTTCGTCGGTATCGATTCCGGCCCCGGCATAGAACAGGGCGGTGTAGCGGCTGCCCATGGTTTCGCCGTTCAGGCTGTAGCGCTGCAACTCAGTAGACGTCTTCACGGTAGCGTCCTTGTGCCTTGAGGGTCAGCACCGTCAGGTTGAGAGGTGCCAACACCTCATCGAGGGCGTGCATCACGCCTTTGGCCATTTCGCGACTGCCACACACCAGCACCTGGGCGCCTTTTTCAATCAGTCGACGCAGGGCCTGGGCATCGCCGATCAGCCGGTCTTGCACGTAGCAGCGGTCCTGAACCTGAGAGAAGGCGGCGCGCAATGCCGTCAGGCGCCGGTCGGCCAGGTACTGCTTGAGTTGCGGCTCGTAGAGGAAGTCCGAGGCCGGGTTGCGCCCGCCCCAATACAAGTGCATCGGGTGGTGGGCCGTGTTGTTGCGGATAAAACCGGCCAATGGACCGATGCCGGTACCGGCACCGATCAGGATCACCGGGTGCGCGCCCGACGCCGGGCGAAATTGCGGGTTGGGCTGGATAAACGCTTCGATCGATGCTCCGATGTCCAGGCCATGAAGGAATTCCGAGCACACGCCGCCGTTGTGTTTGCGCACGCAGATTTCCAGCACGCCGTCCTGCGAACCGCTGGCCAGCGAGTAGAAACGGGGGATCGGACTGCCCGGAGGCACAATCCCGACCAGGTCACCGGCCAGGAAGTCCGGCAGCGCACCGGGTGCCTTGAAGCGCAAGACGTGGGTCGGTGCGTTCACCTGTTCGCCATAGACGATGCGCTCTGTCAGCAGCAATGGATGGGTCTGTGGCCGCTGCGGGGCATGGACCAGTGTCAGGTCATGTTTGAGCACGTCGCCCAGCGCGTGGCCCCAACGTGCAAATTCCTGAGAGGATTGGCGGTTGACGGTTTCCAGCCCCAGTAACGGCGAGCCACCGGCTTGCAACATCGCGTCCTGCACCTGATGGGCGAACTGACAGAACTGCGCAAACTGGCGGTCACCAAAGCCCAGCACGGCAAAGGGCAGGCCGGGCTTGAGACCGGTTTTGGCCAGCCGCGCCATGAACTGCGAAGCCGAGGCTGGCGCGTCGCCGTCACCGTGGGTCGCGGTGAGGATGATCACGCGTTGGGCGCTGCGGTAGTCGTTGGCGTATTGATTCATCGCCGCGCTATGCACTCGGTGTCCGGCCAGGTGCAAGGCGTCATGCAAGGTCTTGGCAAAGCCCCAGGTGCTGTTGTTTTCACTGCCCACCAGAATCACGCTGTCGGCAGAGTGGGCAGGGCTGTTGTGGCGGATGTTCGGGCTCGCCTTGCGCCGACGCCACCACAGCAGAAGGCCGGTGACGCTCATCAACGGCACACAGAGGGCGCAGAGCCCAAGCGGCAGGCCCAGCCACCACAGGCCTTCACCGGTGTGCAGCTGATAGATCAATTCGTAGAGGTTGTGCATCGAGTCGTGGGCCTGGTAGGACAACAAGGCGCCGCTGGCCTGATCCACGTAGCCGTCGCCCTGGGCCGTGCGCAGGGAAAACACGTCCTTCGGGTTGCCAGGACTGGGGTAGACCAGTTCGCGCAGGTCATTCAGATCGGTGGCCTGCAAGGCTTGCAGGCTCGCCACCGGCAAGGCCGGCCCGGCACTGACGTGGGCGGGGAAGGCGGGTTCATTCTGACTGCCGTCGGCGATAAAGCCGAAGGTGGTGGCGGACATATACAGCCCGCTCAAGGCCGACAGCAGCAGCCCGAGCAAAGCCAGTCGTCCGACTTCAGCATGCCAGCGTTGGTTGAACGTGCCGCGCAGTGGCCGCAGCAGGTTGCGCCAGCCACCCAGGCGTCGGGCCAGCAACAGCGCGCCGGACACTGACAGCATCAGCATGAACAACGCGCCGACACCCGACACCCCATGGCCCGGCGTACCAAGGAACATCGAGCGGTGCAGCTCTTTCACCCAACGCGTGAACCCGGAGGGCGCATAAGGCGCGAGGCCTTCGCCAGTCAGTGGGTCGACCGTTTCAGCCCCGGCCTGACCGTTCTGGTTGTAGTAGACGATGACCGTCCCGGACGCTGTTCGCTGGATCTGCTCCACGCCCGGAAAGTGATTGGCCACACGCCCGGCCAATTGACCGACGTTGAGTTGCCCGGCCGCGGTGGGGGTGCTGTGCAAGCGTTCCAGCGCCGGGTCGACCGACAGGATCGCGCCGCTGATGGCCAACAGCATGACCAACAGGGCGGCGATCAGGCCGGACAGGGAATGGGACTGGCGAAGCATGTTCAGCCTCCAGAAAGGGCAGGTGCTACAAATCGTAAGTAAAGGACTCGACATAGGTGCTGCCGGTCGCCGGCTGGCCTGCGCCCTTGGACGTCAGGGGCACGCTGACATCGGCGCGGGCGTCACGTTTGTCCTCGACGGCACTGTCGATGCGGATCTGATACCCGGCATCGATCAGGGTGTCTGCCAGTTCGACGCTGACTTTGAGCGTGCGCCCACTGCCGACACTGGCGCCGCTGACGCCGTCAAACTCGCTCGGGTTCATCCCGCTGCCACGGGCCCAGTCGCCCAGGTGTTTGTAGTACTTGGCCTTCTTGCCGGCCACCCACAGGGTTTTCTGGTATTGGCCGTTGGCGTCGGTCACGTAGATCGCCAGGTAGGCATCATTGCCGCTGTAGTCCTTGAGCTGGGTGGTCAGGGTTACTTCCCGGGCCTGGGCCAACCCCGGCAGGGCAATGGCGCCGGCGAGACAGGTGGCTGCGATGATCTTTTTCATGAGGGTGTCCTTGTGATCGTTAGGTCGAGAGCCTGGACCTGCTTGCTGACAGCAACCTGAATCGCAGGAAAAACTCATCGACGGGTGAGGCGTCATTCGGTGAGCGGGCTGCCGAGATAATCCCTGGCATCGCCGTCGTCGCGGAAATGGATCTCGAGCGTGCGCAGGCGCAGCGAGGCCGGTGAGTAGCTGGCTTCGATGGCGTTGCCCTTGCGGTCCAACCCCTTGAGTTCGTAACAACCGTCGTCGACCTTGATGCGTTGCACGCTCCAGCCGTATTGCCGCTCGACCTGCTGTCGTAAAGTCTCGCGCGGTTGCCAGTCGCTCACCGGGTCGCTGCAGTCGTCGTCGGCCATGGCGAAACCGCTAAGCAGCAGGCCCAACAGCGCGGCATGGGCAATAAAACCTGATTTCATGATCTGTCTCCTGCCGAGGTCGGCGTCTGTGGCATACCCTAAGGTGCATTCCTGACAACCAGCTGAATCTTCAGATTCACGTCAGGTAAGGCGATTAAGGTGCGGCACGACAACCACCACAGGAGGTGCCAGATGCGGGTTTTATTGGTCGAGGACGCCCCAGGGCTGGGGGAAGCGGTGCGCGAACAGATCGCCGATGACGGTCACGCCGTCGATTGGGTGCAGCGCCTGGACCATGCGCGCAACAGCGTGCGCACCACGCCTTACGACCTGATCCTGCTGGACCTGATGCTGCCGGACGGTCGCGGGCTGGATTTTTTGCGTCAGCAGCGCTCGGCGGGGGACGTGACCCCGGTGATTATCCTGACGGCCCAGGATCAGATTTCCGATCGCATCGCCGGCCTCAATGCCGGGGCCGACGATTACCTGGTCAAACCGTTCGACCTGTTTGAACTCTCGGCCCGTGTGGCGGCGGTGGCCCGCCGTTACAGCGGCAACCCCAATCCGCAGATCAGACTTGGTGATGTGCAGGTCGACATGAGCGCCCGCACCGTGCAGCGTGCCGGCACCACCGTGGACCTGACGGCCCGGGAATGGGCGCTGTTCGAAGCGTTCGTGCAGCGCCCCAGCGCGTTGTTGTCCAAGTCGCAGCTCGAAGAGCGGCTGTATGCCTTCGGTGCCGAAATCGAGAGCAATACCATCGAGGTGTACATCAGCCGTCTGCGTAAAAAACTGGGGCGCGATCTGATTGAAACCGTGCGCGGCATGGGCTACCGGTTGGCGGCTGCATGAAGTCTTCTTCGAGCCTGCAAAAACGCCTCGGCCTGGGGCTGACCCTGGGCATGACCTTACTGTGGCTGGGCGCGACTGTCGGCGCCTGGCTGGTGGTGCAACATGAGTTGAACGAGGCGTTCGACAGTGCGCTGGAAGAGACCGCGCAACGGATCTTGCCGCTGGCCGTGCTGGAAATCAGCAACCGGGAGGAACCCCGTGAAGCGCAGCACGTTGCGACGTTGAAAATGCACAACGAATACCTGACATACCTGGTGCGCGATGCCAGCGGCAAGATCCTGATGCAGTCCCACGACGCCAACCCGAAGATCTTCAGTAAGCGGCCGACCGAGGGATTTTCCACTTCTGAAAAGTACCGCTTGTATGGCGCCAGTGCGTTACGCGAGACGCTGTTCATTGAGATCGCCGAGCCGCTGGGTCATCGCCGTGAAGCCGCGCGGGAGGCTTTGTTTGCCTTGTTGTTGCCGCTGTTGGCGCTGATTCCCGTCAGCCTGTTGGGCACCTGGTTGTTCGTGCGGATCAGCCTGCGCAGTGTGTTGGCGTATCGTCGGGCGGTCGAGGCGCGTGGGGTGGGGGATCTGTCGCCGATCAAGGTGGCCCGCCTGCCCGCAGAAATCGATCCGTTGGCCGAGGCGGTCAACCACCTGCTGGAGCGCTTGCGCAAGGCTCTGGAGGCCGAGCGCAGTTTTACCGCCAACAGCGCCCATGAACTGCGCACGCCACTGGCCGCGACCCTGGCGCAGATCCAGCGCTTGCACCACGAGGCGCCCGAAGGTCCGTTGCGGGTGCGGGCGGCGAAGATCGAAAACGCCTTGCGTGAGCTGGCGCGGCTTTCGGAAAAGCTCATGCAATTGGCCAAGGCCGAGGGCGGGGGCTGTTGTCCGAAACGCCTCAGGACCTGATTCCGTTGCTGGCCCATGGCGTTGATGAGTGGAACCAGCGCAGCGGCCAGCGCATTGAATTGCATTTGCCAGGGCAGGCCAGCGTGTACTCGAACATCGACCCGGATGCCTTTGGCATCTTGTTGCGCAACCTGATCGAGAACGCGCTGAAGTACGGCGCCACCGACCAGCCGATCGAAGTCAGCCTCACCGAACAGGCCCAACTGCGGGTAGTCAATGGCGGCCCGGCGGTACCGGCGTCGGTGTTGCAGCACCTGACCGAGCGTTTTGTGCGAGGTCACAGTGAAATAAGCGGTTCTGGATTAGGGCTGGCGATCGCCAAAACTATTGTCCAAGGGGTCAACGCGAGTATGAAATTGGTCTCTCCTGCAACCGGTCGACAAGAGGGTTTTGAAGTGTGCGTCTGGTTACCGCTCGCGACGGTGATCGGAGACTGATAACGGCCGGGTCATTGTCGTAAATCCGCTTGCGTTAAAAAGTCCGACTGTTTCAGCGGTGAGGACAGCGAATGAGAGCGGGTTTCTCAGGCACTTATCGTAAGTAATGCAACAACTAATGGATCCAATGGAAGTATCTGGCGCTCATCTAATTTACGCGGGCCAGTTATCATGCGGCTTTCCGGGAAGTTGCCGACTTACCGTCGGGATGAGTTGCTTTAACTGAAGTAACCGTTTGTCGGTAGTCTGCTCAAAAAATGAACATTCTAGCCTCTGCGCCCTCTGATACTTCAGCATGTCACCATGACGTGCTAATGCTGTCGTAAAAAAGAAGTGGAAAAAAACCTCATGTGCAGTGAATGCAAATGGGGATTTTTTTATCTGAAATTCAGGAGGTAATAACTAAGCCGGTCATTGAATTGCCAGGTAATTCAATGGGCTAAGCAGTGTCAGGTCGACGATTTGGCATATCTTATAAAAAGTAAGATCGCACAGGGTTTGAAGAGCGAAATGCCCTGTTGAAGAACCGATCTGTACTATCGAATAAGGTGGGGAACTTACCGTGGCGATAAATACAATTATGAGCCTGTTGGAAAACAAAGAATGTATGGAATTTTTGCGGCTGGGCGTTATTTACGTTCATTTATTGTCGTGTTGCGTGGCTATTGGTCTGGTGTTGACCAGTGATATTGCAATGGTTAAAGATTTATTGAAACGGAAAACGTCCACTGGGCATGATCATGCTCACATGGAAAGTCTGCAGAAGTCGGTGGTGGTTGCGTTAATCGCGTTATGGGTAACCGGTATCGCTGTCATGGGAATTGATTACCTGGATAAAGGTATGAACTACTTCATGAACCCAAAACTTCAAGCCAAAGTCATTATTGTCATGTTGCTGACCTACAACGGCATGTTGTTGCATCGCCTGGTATTGCCCGCTTTGCAAAAGGCCGGCTCCTTGCTCGATCTCGGATTCAGCGCACGGATGCTGGCGCTGTTTTGCGGCTCGCTGTCGGCGGTGTCGTGGATGTACGCGGCCATGCTGGGCGTCGGTCGCCCGTTGGCCTGGAAATACTCGCTTTCCGAACTGTTGATGGCGTATCCGGTGCTGATCGCGTTGGGTTTCCTGACCATGCTGGTGTTGACTCAGCGAGTCAAACAACAGGACTACGCCGTTTTCTCTGCGCGGACCGTTGCGAGCCAGTGCTAGGCCCGTTCAGCGCGTAAGTCTGGCGGGCTTGTTTTAAAGCCTGGCAGTGGCGACTTTCTTAGTGCAAGGCAATATAGGCCTGCACTGAGAAGGTCGCTTTTTTTTTGCCGCCATCTTGGCGCGTAACTGTAAGCGGGCACGGTGAATGGATGCTCGCTTATGGCTAGCGGTGCTTCGCGGCTTGCCTGTCCGTTCGATATCAGTAAAGCTTTGCCGCGCCCGGTCCCGGGCGGGTTGGCTACATGATCCAATGGTTAAGGAAAGCGTTGAATGACACTCAGGGTGATGGTGGTCGGTGGCTACGGAAATTTCGGCAGCATCGTTTGCAGGCATTTAGTTGCGATGCCAGACGTAGAGCTGGTGGTCTCCGGTCGTAACTCACACAAGTTGCAGCGCCAGGTCAATGAACTGAAAACCCAGTCCGGCCGTGTCTGTGAAAGTTGGTGCGGTGATGCCATGGGCAGTGCGTTCGGCTCCGCGCTGAGCGCGATGGGCATCCAGTGGGTCGTGCACACCGGCGGCCCGTTTCAGGGGCAATCCTATGCCGTCGCGCAAAGCTGCATCGACGCGGGCGTGAACTACTGCGATCTGGCTGACTGCCGCACCTTCGTCAATGGCATTGATGTGCTCGACGCGAGCGCAAAACAGGCCGGCGTGGCCGTTCTCAGTGGGTGCAGTTCGGTGCCGACGCTGTCGTCGGCGCTCATCGACCACTATCGATATCGCTTCAAACGCATCGACTCGATCGCGCATGGCATTTCTTCCTCGGCCAAGATGCCCGGCCTCTCGACCGTCGAAGGGGTGCTGGCCTATGCGGGCAAACCAATCAAGCAGCTCAAGAACGGCCAGGTGCACGAAGTGTCGGGCTGGCAGGATTTGACCCTGCGCAAGATGCCGCAATTGGGGACTCGTGTCCTGTCCAATGTCGATGTGCCGGACATGGATATCTTCGCGGCCCGTTACGGCGCCCATACCTTGAGTTTCAAGGCAGGTTCGGGCCTGAAACTCGGTGGCGTGGTCAACTACGTGCTCGCCGAAGCGTTGAGAATCGGGCTGGTGCGAGACTCCGCGGCGTGGGCGGCAAGGCTGCATCGTTGGGGGACGTGGTTTGAGCGATTCGGTGATGGCTTGAGTGCGATGTACATCGACGTCGAAGGGCAGGGCGTTGACGGGCAACCGCTGTCCATGACCGTGCAATTGACGGCGCACAATGACAAGGGCCCTGAAATCCCGAGCTGCGCGGCTGTCGCCCTGGTAGCAAAACGGGGCGCGGGTTACGTGCCGGCACCCGGCGCCCGTCCCTGCGTGGGCGAGATCAGCGTCGACGAGTACATGGCCGCGATCAACGACCCCGCCAATCTGCAGCTGTCCGTGCGCTTTTCTGACGAGCAGGGCTGAGCATGCTCTATCTGTGCCTGAAGTACCTGCACGTCATTGCCGCGATTTTCCTGTTCGGGTTCGGCATGGGCTCCTACCTCTATCTGATCGCGGCCAGTCGCACAGCCAACCCGCAAGTGATCGCGCACGTCGCCAGAATGGTGGTGCGCTTCGACACCTGGATTACCACCCCGGCAGGCTTCATTCAGATCGTCTCCGGCTACCTGCTGATGAAAGTGTCCGGGCTGCCCATGAGCACTGAATGGATTCTGACCTCGTTGATCATTTTCCTGTGCGTGGGGTCATTGTGGCTGCCGGTGTTGGTGCTGCAGAAGCGGCTGCACGGGATGGCGTTGAGCGCGGTGGAGACGGGCGAGGGGCTCGACGCGCAATACCGGTCGGTCTACCAGAAGTGGTTCTGGATGGGCGTGATGGGTTTTGCGGGGATGTTTGTGATCGTGATGATGATGGTCACGAAGATGACGCCGATGCAGTTGATCGAGGCGGTGGCCTAGCGCAACGGCCACGCCTCATATTTGACCTGGCTTTGTCGCCTAGTGGGTCTCAAGCCACTCCTGAAACCGGGTCGCGCCGACAATGGGATTGGCACCTGGTGTCAGCGACTGGTCATTGATCGGCGCACCGAAGTAAGGAACCGTGTCGTCCGCGACGGTCTGGCGTGGGTCCCGGGTGTGCTTCAAATAGTCGCTCGCGAACTCGATGAGCGGGCGGTTTTCAGGGCCGGCCACTTCGACGGTCTGATTGATCGGTGCTTTCAACGCGATGTCCGTCAGTGCCGCCGCCACATCGGCCGAGGCCACCGGTTGCAGCGCGGCGGACGTCAAGTGAATGGTGTCGCCTTCCTCGCGCCCGGAGTGAGCAATGGCATGGATAAACTCGAAAAACTGCGTGGCCCGCACAATGGTGTAGGGAATGCCCGACTTCTTGATGAGTTTTTCCTGGGCCATTTTCGCCCGGAAGTAACCACTGTCGAGCATCCGCTCGGTGCCGACCACCGACAGCGCAACATGGTGTTTGACGCCGTCGATTTTCTCCGCCGCGATCAGGTTATGCCCGGCGGTTTCGAAGAAGTGCAACGCCGCGTGGTCCTCGAACGAGGGCGAGTTCGACACGTCGACCACCACGTCCGCACCTTTCAACGCCTGCGTCAGCCCCTCGCCGCTGATGACATTGACGCCGGTGCTTGGCGACGCCGCCAAGGCTTCATGCCCCAGATCCTGCAGGTTCTGGCAGAGCTTGCTGCCGATCAGCCCGGTGCCGCCGATGACGACGATTTTCATGTCCTGTCTCCCGAAGCGGTGAGTGCTTGAATCATTAAACACCTGTGCAGGTGGCCGTATCGGGCGCTGGTGCACGTTGCCGACAGGAGGTCGGAAGTCTCAATGCCTGGTGGAATAAACGGTGGTTCTTTGCTTTAGTCCACCTGTCTGGCCAGCGTGTGCCACGACTGGAGCGCCCCATGAACACTCGATTCCCGTCGTTTTCCGTACTGGCTGCTGCGCTTGCCTTCGGCTTTTCTCCAGGTGCCGAAGCGGCCGAATACACGCAAGTGAATGAAACCGCCAGCACGATCTCCTTTACGTACAACCAGTTCAGCTCGCGGGTGTACGGCACGTTTGATACGTTCAAGGCCACGCTCGACTTCGACACGAACAACCCCGAGGAGGGCCGTGCCGCGCTGACCATCCAGCTCGACAGCATCGATGCCGGTAGCGAAGACGCAAACACCGAACTGCAAAGGCCCGCCTGGTTCGACACGCAGAAGTATCCCGAGGCGACGTTTGAATCGACCGCCGTGAACGCGCTGGGTGACCACCGCTATTCGATCACCGGCAAACTGACGCTCAGAGGTGTCACCCGTGAGGTGACCGTTCCGGTCCTCCTGAAAGAGGAGGAGGCCATCGGGATCTTCGATGGCCAGCTAACGCTCAAGCGTAGCGACTTCAAGGTCGGCGAGGGTGAATGGGGCGACACGGTTGTTTCCGACGACATCATTATCCGGTTTCGGATGGTTGCGCCGCAGCGGTAGCGGTCAGTGGGGTCTAACGGCAAGCATCCGTCACGGCCTTCTCGGCCCGTTCAATTTCCTGCTTGATGTCCGTGGTGATCCGCTGTTCCTTGAACTTCTGTTCGAGGAATTGCTGACTGCCCTGGTTTTTCAGCTCCGCGTCGGTGGCGGCGTCCTGCGCCTTCAACTCGGCAGCGTGTGCGTCTATGACGGCTTCAACCTCGGCATCATTCTTCGCGGTATCCAGGGAACTGACCAATTTGCCGACTTCGGCTTTCTCGGCTTCGGCGTAAGCATCGACAGACAGCCCGGCAGCCATCGCTCGAGCTCGAATTTCCACCTCTTCCTTGTGCTGTCGAGCTGCCTTGCACACTGCATCCCGGCGCGCGCGTTCGCCAGTGTTCCATTCTATAAACCCATACGTCGTCACTCCGATCATGGTCAGGGTAATGACGGCGCTGATAAGTTGGGCTCTCACATCGCGCAACCTCAACAGTCAAGTGGATCCGTATGGGTCACTATCGCCCGATTCCATGGGAGGCTTCAAAAGCGTAGCAGGACGAACGCGTTGTACGTTGCTGGCGCAATGTCATTTGGCTCGATGCCTAGGGATAGCTCACTTTGTGCTATTACTTTTCTGACGATTGTCACAGAGGCTTTAAGGGCGCATTGCCGTGAATGTGCGGGTACCCACGAGTCGTAATTGTTTGTTTGCCTAGGTGGCAGGATGCCACAATCGCTTTTTTTGTCGCAGCATCATGATCAGGCGGATCAAATGGGTGGCCCAGGATTTCGGCACGACCAGGATGCTTTCATCGCAGCGCAGGTGCGCAGTGATCGATTGCATCAGCTTTTCCACCAGTCATTCCCTGCGATTTTCGGCAGTTTTCTGGCCGCGATCATGCTGTGCGGGCTGTGCTGGGAGCGTTTTGATCACTCCATCATTTTCACCTGGATAGGGCTGCTGACAGCGTCGTCGTTGCTGCGCCTCCTGATGTTCGTGGCCTGGTTTCGCTGCCCGGACAGTGAGCGCACCCCGCAACGCTGGGAGAAGAAATACGGGTTCACGCTGGTGTTGTCCGCCGGGATATGGGGGCGGGTGCATTTGCGGTCATGCCGGCAAACGACCTGTTGGCCCAGGCACTGGTCATGCTTTTTGCCGTCGGCATGTCGGTCAGCGCGGTGTCGTGTTATTCGGCGTATCGATACATGACGCTGGCGTCGATTGGCCTTGTGTTGTTGCCGTGTACGCTCTGGCTGCTGTTTCAATCGTCAGCGATTCAGGTCGGCATGGCGCTGGCCGTCATTGTGTTCGCCTCATTCGTGGCCAGCGCGACACGCAAACTGGCCGAAGCCCTGGAAACCGCCTTCCTGCTAACCCGCGAAATGGAACGCGCCCATCGCATTGCCACTTACGCCGCACAGACCGATGAACTCACCGGCCTGAAAAATCGCCGCGCTTTTTTCGAGCATGCCCAGCAACTGTTCCATGACTGCCAACACAACCGGTTACCGTTGTGCGCGGTGATGCTGGACATGGATCACTTCAAGCACATCAATGACACCTACGGTCATCAGGTCGGGGATCAGGTGTTGCGGCAAATGGGCGTGATCATCAACCGGTCCTTCCGCGACACGGATGTCTTCGGCAGGCTCGGCGGTGAAGAGTTCGCGATCCTGCTCCCGGATACTTCCATTGAAGTCGCCCTTAACATCGCCGAGCAACTTATCCAGTCGATCGGTGGATTGATGACCGGACCGGTTCACCGTATATCGGCCAGCCTCGGTGTGGCAGCGATGGACATCGGCGACAACGATTTTCAAAGTTTGCTGAATAACGCGGATAAAGCGCTGTATCGAGCCAAGGCGCGTGGGCGTAATCAGGTAGCTGTTTCGGAGTAGGGAGATAGAAAGGTTTTTCGGCCCTGCTTGAAAGCATTCACGCGATTGGCGGGTTGCGCAATTGTTGTAGCAGCCGGACGCTGGCTGCTACAGGCAGGCGGGCGTTTAAGCGAGCTTCACATTCATGGTGATGCGCGCCGTGAACACCTTCTTGCCTTCGGCATCATGAATATCCACCGGCACGATCTTGTCGCCCTCCGTCCGCCAATCCACCGCCTCGCCATCGGCCACCGCCGTCACATCGCTCTTGGCCTTGGCCAGATACTCGACCGTCATCCCTTTCGGAATCCAGCGCGCACCGGCGGGAATGGACACGTCGGTCATCGTCCCTGCCGCCAGTTCGGCGGCGTTGCACATCGCAATCGCATGCACCGAGCCCAAGTGGTTGGTGATCTCCTTGCTGAACGGCACCTGCACCGTGGCATGACCGGGGCGCAACGCCGAGATCAGCGGCTTGATGGTGCTGAAGTAGGGCGCCACCTGGCAGGCCATTTTGCTGAACGCTTCCGGGCCGGCGCTGTTGAACATGCTGAGAAACTGACTCATTTTGAAGCCTCGCTGAGGGATGGTTTTACAGAATTATGTTCCGTAACAGAATAATGTTCTGTAACGGAACAGTATTCTGTTGCGATTAAATCTGTCAACCTAGCGCAGCTTTCTCACCGGCAGCCGCCTGCCTTGTCATGAATTTTCTGGCCTGTATCCCGCATGGAAACCGCAGATCTACTCGAGCGCAGCTACCCCGGCAGAAGAGCCGAACTCAAGCGCGACATCTTCAGAAAAGCCTTGGCCCTGTTCAACGAACAAGGGCTCGAAGCCACGACCATCGAAATGATCCGCGCCGAATGCGATACCAGCGTCGGCGCGATTTACCATCATTTCGGCAACAAGGAAGGCTTGGTGGCCGCGCTGTTTTTTACGGCGCTGGACGATCAGGCACTGCTTCGCGACAGCTACCTCGCCGAGGCACAGACGACCGAAGAGGGCGTGCACGCGCTGGTCCACAGCTACGTCGATTGGGTCGACAGCCAACCCGAGTGGGCACGTTTCCAGTACCACGCGCGATTTGCCGTCACCAAAGGGCCGTTCAAGGAAGAACTGGCCACCCGCAACAAAATCCGTAACCTGACACTCGGCCAATGGCTGGCAGAGCCCGGCCGACGCGATGAATTGCGCGCGTTTCCGGCCGAATTGCTGCCGTCGCTGATCATCGGTCAGGCGGACAGTTACTGCCGGGCCTGGTTGTCGGGGAGGGTGGTCGCCAGTCCGAAGGCCTACCGGGAATTGCTGGCAGAAGCGGCGTGGCGATCAATCTGTGACAATAGCCCCGCCGAAACCCAGTAAAGCGATCCCGGAGTCAGAATTTCAATGCCCGAACTCACCCACTTCGACGCCCCGTGCCCGGAGCACATCAACAGCCAGATCCTGCAGATGGTCGTCGACAACCTGACCGACATCAGCATGGTCGGCATCGTGCCGAGCAACCCGCTGTACAACGTGTATCAGTACGCGGTCGGTTACGAAGTGCATCTGTACCTGGAAGCCCTCGGCGGGTCCAAGGGCATTGCGGTCGAGTTGATCGTCGCCACCGACGATGAAGACCCTGAAAAGGTCATCGGCTTTCTGCTGTACCTGCCGGTCAAGGACGATCCCGAAGCCTGCGGCGTGGCCTACATGGCCGTTGACTCGGGTCATCGCCGCCGAGGCGTCGCGCGGACCATGTTGCAAGACATGATCAGCCGTTATCCGCACGCCGAACTGACCTGCACCGTGGCCAAGGTGCCGTGGTTCGAGTCGATGGGTTTTCAGGTGCTGGGCGTGCGCGGCACGCAGGTGCTGATGAACACCCGCGACCACAGCAGCGAAGGCTTGATGGGACTGTTGGATGTCACATTTATCTACAGTTCTCTAGAGGTTCGGCAGATACATAACTACTTGCTGCAAAAACACGGAAAGCGCGCGATGGTCGATGCCGAAAAGCAACGCGACCGGCATCTGGACCAAATGACCCACAACGCCAAGGTGTTTGTGCTGAATCGTTTGGGCCGGGACGCGGCGAACGAGCCCCGTCTGGACTAGACTCATAAGTCCTTTTGGGAGCGCGTGGTCGTCCTGCCATGATATTCTGCGCGCCAACTTGGTTTGACCTATTCAGTTGGCCCGTCCTTGAGACGTGCCGACAGGATCGATGTCGCTCAAGTAGCTGAAGCCAATAATGATAAAAAGTCAGTTCAGTAGGGACATATAAATTGAGGTCGATGCAGACAGTCGGCCTTGTGTGCCCACCCTTCGATTCTTGTGTACGAGCACCCACGACGTCCTGCCTGAATGTCGTGAACCAAGGGGCCGTGAGCGGGAATGGAAGGGCGGATGGCGTTTTATCATAGGTGCTACAGATGTTTAAGAAAATGAACACGGCCCTGCTGGGGCTGGCTTTGTCGATGGGGATCACGTCCGTTCACGCGGCAGAGGCAAAGAAAGTCGATGTACTGCTGATCGGCGGCGGCATCATGAGCGCGACCCTGGGTGTCTGGCTCAACGAGCTGGAACCTGGCACTTCGATGGAAATGATCGAGCGCCTCGACGGCGTCGCCCTGGAGAGCTCCAACGGCTGGAACAACGCCGGTACCGGTCACTCCGCCCTGGCCGAGTTGAACTACACCCCGGAAGACGACAAGGGCAACGTACAGATCCCGAAAGCCGTTGAAATCAACGAAGCGTTCCAGATCTCCCGTCAGTTCTGGGCCTGGCAGGTTCAGCAAGGCGTGCTGAAAAACCCGCGTTCGTTCATCAACTCCACGCCGCACATGAGCTTTGTGTGGGGCGATGACAACATCAAGTTCCTGAAGAAGCGCTACGAAGCCCTGCAAGCGAGCCCGCTGTTCGCCGGCATGCAGTACTCCGAAGACCCGGCTGTGATCAAGAAGTGGGTTCCGCTGATGATGGAAGGGCGCGACCCGAACCAGAAAATCGCGGCCACCTGGAGCCCGATCGGCACCGACGTCAACTTTGGCGAAATCACCCGCCAGTTCGTCGCGCACCTGCAAACCACACCGAAGTTCGACTTGAAACTGTCTAGCGAAGTGCAAGACATCACCAAGAACGACGACGGCACCTGGCGCGTCAGCTACAAAAACCTGAAAGACGGCACCAAGTCCGAAACCGACGCCAAGTTCGTGTTCATCGGCGCGGGCGGCGGTGCACTGCACCTGCTGCAGAAGTCCGGTATTCCTGAAGCCAAGGAATACGCAGGCTTCCCGGTAGGCGGCTCGTTCCTCGTCACCGAAAACCCGACCCTGGCCGAACAACACCTGGCCAAGGCCTACGGCAAAGCCTCCGTTGGCGCACCGCCAATGTCGGTTCCGCACCTGGACACCCGTGTCCTGGACGGCAAGCGCGTCATTCTGTTTGGCCCATTCGCGACCTTCAGCACCAAGTTCCTGAAGGAAGGCTCGTACCTGGACCTGCTGACCACCACCACCACGCACAACGTGTGGCCAATGACCAAAGTCGGCATCAAGGAATACCCGCTGGTCGAGTACCTCGCCGGCCAACTGATGCTGTCTGACGAAGACCGCCTCAACGCCCTGAAAGAATACTTCCCGAACGCCAAAGCTGAAGACTGGCGCCTGTGGCAAGCCGGCCAACGCGTGCAAATCATCAAGCGTGATGAAGCGGCGGGTGGCGTGCTGAAGCTGGGCACCGAGATCGTTGCATCGCAAGACAGCACCATTGCCGGCCTGCTGGGCGCATCGCCGGGCGCCTCGACGGCTGCACCGATCATGCTGACCGTGCTGCAGAAAGTGTTCAAGGACAAGGTGGCTTCGCCTGCCTGGCAGGAAAAGCTGCATCAGATCGTGCCGAGCTATGGCACTCAGCTGAACGGCAGCCCTGAGAAGGTTGCGCAGGAGTGGGCTTACACCGCCAAGGTGCTGCAACTGACTCCGCCGCCAGCGATTGGTCAGGTAGCGGCTCCGGCTGCTGCTCCGGCTGATGCTGATAAGGCGAAAGCGCCGAAGGCTAATGCTGCCAGTGATATGGCTTTGTAAGTAGAAGCGTAATCAGAGAAAGCCCACTGATCGGAGACGGTCAGTGGGCTTTTTTGTGGGGAGTGGTTTTCGAGGGGGTAGATTCATCGGGGCTCACGTCTCGGTGCTTCATCCAAAGCCTGTCTCAACGCATCAAAAATTTTGAACCGCCTTTGGGTGCGCTCGCCTAATGATTAGCTTGTGGACGAATCGCACAGGCAATGTGCCAATACCGGCATTTTCCGAGAGGTGGTCAACGTGGCTAAAGACGAGAAGAAAAGCAAAGGTGATGCTTCGAACGCCAGCAAGGATTTGAAAGACAAAAAGTCATCGAAGGCAAAGAAATCAGCTGCGGCTTCGGCTCTTTCGAAATCTTCCGAAAAGAAAGACAAGAAAAAAGATGCCGAACCGAAGAAATCTGCAAAAAAAGCTGATAGCAAGCCAGACAAGGCTAAGAAATCAGACAAGGCAGAAAAGCCGGCGAAAAAGAATAAGTGACCTCTGCGATCTGCTAGGGCGTTACGCCCTAGCTTCCTCAGGCCGTATTGCGAGCAAACCTGGCCCACCTCAGTACCCGGTTATCGCAGTGCTTCGCGTCGATATTGTCCGGGCGATTTTCCGTGAACACGGCGGAACGCGACTCCAAAGGCAGCGTCCGACAGATAACCCAGCGAAGCGGCAACGGTAGCGACGTTGTCCGTGCCATCGCGCAACCTCGACGCTGCCACTTGCATGCGCCAGCGCGTGACATATTCGCCGGGCGACTGCCCCACGCGCGTCTTGAATAATGCAGTAAAGCCAGAGCGGGACATGCAAGCCATATCCGCCATTTCAGCCAGCCTCAAAGATTTTTCGGGTGCGCCATGAATGGCACGCAACACCTTGGCGATGACCGGATCTCGAAGTCCTCCCAGCCAATTCAAATCAGTAGCGTCGGCGGCGGTGATGCGATGGCGAAGCACGTGAATGAAGATCAGCCGCAGTAGATCGTTGCACATTGCATGCGCGCCAGCTTGATTCGATTGCCACTCACGATCCAGTTCATCCAGCAGCCAGCCAAACGACGATGCGCCTCCGGACCCGGCGCGGATGATGAGTGCAGGCGGCAATGCATCGAGCAACTCCATCGCCGCAGGACCGACAAGTGAAACGCTGCCGCCCAGCAACTCGACATCGTCACCCACGCCGAACATTGCCGACGCCCCCGCATGGGAAAACACATCGGAGGCATTTATCGCCTCCACATCCGGCCCGCTGGCCAGAACGAACGGCGTACGAGAAACGACAAAACAGTCGCCGGCCCTTAGATGACAAGGCGCCATGCCGTCCATGCGCAACCAGCACTCGCCTCGGCGCACGACATTGAATTTCAATTCGATGGGCCGGAACTGTAATGCCCAAGTGCCGCCTGCCTGCAATCGCACGGAGCAGGCGGCACGCAGTCCTGACAGCGCCAGGACTTCGGACAAGGGATCAGAAACTGAATTTTGGATGATCACGATAGAAAACCGGGTTTCTTGAGCTGTTTCGTCCAGCGAGCTTAGTGAAGAATCGAGCACTTCGATACCTGCGAGGGAGATTTCTCATGCCGACGCTTCAAAACCCTATTCACTCCGACTTCAATGCCGCCAGTACCGCCGCCGAGGTCATGGCAGGTGTTGACCTGACCGGCAAAATTGCGATCGTCACCGGCGGTTATTCGGGAATCGGACTGGTCACCACGAAAAGCCTGGCTGCCGCCGGCGCACACGTTATCGTTCCCGCCCGAGATCCGGTCCGGGCCCTGGCCGCCCTGGCAGAGGTCAAGCGGGTCGAAGTACTGGAGATGGACTTGATGCAACCCGCATCGGTTGAAGCCTTCAGCCGACGCATGCTCAACAGTGGCCGTCCGATCTCGCTGCTGATCAACTGCGCCGGGGTCATGGCCTCGCCACTGACGCGAGACGGCGATGGGCATGAAAGTCAGTTCGCTACGAACCATCTCGGTCATTACCGCCTGACTTGCGGGCTGTGGCCGGCACTGATTGCCGCGGGTGCGGCGCGCGTGGTTTCGGTCTCGTCACGAGGGCATCAGATCGCCGGGGTGGATTTTGACGACATCGATTTTTTGCGCCGGCCATACGACAAGTGGGTGGCGTACGGTCAGTCGAAAACCGCCAACGCACTGTTTGCGTTGGCGCTCGACAAACTCGGACGTCATCGCGGCGTGCGGGCATTCTCGCTGCACCCGGGGCAAGTCCTGACCAGCCTCGGACGCCATCTGAGCAGCGCCGAAATAGCCGCATTCGACGTGCTGGATGAGCACGGTCGTCAGCGCCTGAACCCGGAGATCGGACTCAAGACACTGGAGCAAGGTGCTGCAACCGGCCTGTGGTGTGCGACCAGCGCCACGCTTGCAACCTTGGGCGGTGTTTACTGCGAAGATTGCAATATCGCCTCTATCAACGAATCGGAGACGGGACGCAAGGGCGTGGCCAGATGGGCAGTCGATCTTGAGTATGCCGAGCGTCTTTGGGCCGCATCGGAGCAATGGACAGAGATGACAGTTTCATAATGCGGCTCAAGAGCCGCTAACCGCTTTGGGTCGCAGAGCGACGGTCTAGAATCGACCGTCGCAGTGGGTACTTAGACTTCCGTCTGTTCCGCCATTTCCAAGGCATCATCGACCTCGATTCCCTGGTATCTGACGATGCTTTCAGGTTGCGGATGACCAAGCAGGAGTTGAACGACTCTCCCTGGCAGAGTTGTCGGTGAGTCGGGTGCTGGATCAGCTCGATCCGCAAGAGAGGATCCAGATCAATCATCCACCACTAACCTTCCAATGTTTCACGTCATCCGCAAACACCATCTGCTTCATCTCATGAGCAATACCATAAGCCAGCGATTCATGGGCGGCGATGACCTTTTCCTCCGCAGACAAGCAATGAAAAATATCGAGTTTGGTCGCTGCGTCAGCGGTTTCGAGCATGAAGATTTGCACGTAGCGCGCAAGGTCATTGTCGAGGCTGGACAGGTATTCCCTCAGCCGTTGATGGTCGACGGATTTTTGGCTGAAGTACCAGTTCATCGGGTGAATCAGAAAGCGTGCGTGAGGCGATGTGATGCGCCGGCCTGCCGCCAGAAACATGATGATGCCCATCGACTCGATATTGCCGGCGTTGATTGCGCAAAGCGGTACGGGCAAGGACTTCAGGAACGTGTAGAGCGTGAAGCCAAAATTGGTGCTGCCCCCGCAAGTGGATAGGTTCAGGAGAAGGGAGGTGGCACCCTGATCGATGGCTTCAAGGCAGCAATCCCTGAAGCGCTCGGTCGTTGCCTGGTCGATCTGGCAATGAAAATGCACGATGTGTTCAGTCATTGATTGACCTCCTGGGTGCGATGCGGGGGAGGGCTTCCAAGCGCTATTGAGTCTAGTAAACATCGATTATTCAGGGCGAAAAACCGCCGTAAGGTGACACCGATGAATGGGACAGCCGTCAGTCGACTGGTCGCCGTTTCCAATGGAACCAAACGCCCGAATCCGCTCGTCGCGAGCACCGTATTTCCGTTCAAACTTTCCGTTTTGTGGATCCTCCGAATTGTACGGGCCCATGCTCGTGCCAACGATGTAGAGGTGAACAAAATGGCCAATACAGGAAATAACAATCCAGGCAATTTTTCCAATGATCCTGACAAGGCTTCAGAAGCCGGAAAGAAAGGCGGAGAAGCGTCTGGCGGCAACTTTGCGATCGATCCACAACGCGCGTCTGAAGCGGGTCAAAAGGGAGGTCAAGCTTCTGGCGGACAGCCCTCGCGCGATAAAGACAGCATGTCCGGAGGTGGGCAGGGTACAAATCGCGGAGGGGAATTTGCCGACGATAAGGAAAACATGTCCAAACCAGGCCAAAAAGGCGGCCAGGCTTCCGGCGGACAGCAGTCCAACAAGGCTGATCAATCGTCCAGCGGCGGGCAAGGAAGCGGACGCGGTGGCAATTTCGCCGATGACCGCGATAAGTCGTCTGGAACGGGGCGCAATGATGATGGGATGAGCGGAGGTGGAGGACGTAAGTCCTGATGTCGTCTGACCCTATCAAGCCCCGAACTTTTCGGGGCTTGATATCGATGGCAATGCTCGTCTTATCTTGCTTAAGTCATGCTGATGGGGCTAGATCGCCTTCACCCTTGTCTCCTCGCCAGGATCAATTTATGCCACTGAGATTTCACAAGATGCACGCCAATGGCGATGACTTCGTTGTTGTGGACTCGCGAAACTCGACCAATCTAGCGCCTTTTTCGGGAGCACTCACAGGTAGCTGGTAATGAGCATGGGGTAGGGCAGTTGAAGGATTGAATGGAACATCTTCACTATATTGCGCGGTTTCTTTCGCCGCCTTAGACATCACTGTTACGTAAGGTCAAATCGCTCCAACGCATAATCCTTACCTGCCAAGGTCAGTTCAAAAATGGTGGCGCCAAACGTACCGCGGGTCACTTTTTGCGTCACCAGACGTTTAGCCTGGAGTTGCTTTAGGCCGGCTTCAACTTCTACCGTGCTGAGGGAGACAAGTTTGCAAACCGAGTTCAAGTTTGCAACTTTTCTGAAGTTCGCATGATAGGCCAAAACTTCCATCAGTAGCGTTTGGTTATCGGTCAACTTTGGAAACTGAGGGTTGTTCTTTTTGTAAACCTTTCGCTCTATCTCGTGTAACTCGCCGTCAGTTCCATCAGGGATGCGGACGTAGTAAATCGCTACAGACAGAGTGCTGATGAAAATCGCGATAATCACCAGCAACGTCCAATTCGGCATTGGCGTTTCCAGCAAAAGCCACTCGCCCAAACGTAGCAGCCAGCTCGTGGTGTCGGCCAACAATGTCAGGTCGAAATAAGTTTCGAGCGACGTTATGGCCACCCAAGCGACAACGAAAATGCCAGCCAGGAAGGCCATAGCCTTGGGCGTGAACGAGGAATGCTTGCCTTGTGCTGCCATGCTACTCGTCTCGACCGCAGAAACTGATGCTATCAGCATAGCAGTGGAAAAGCGGGCGTCTGGCACCTCACCTGCAAGGTCCAGCATTAGGCTTTATCAAACCAACGGACTCCCGCGCATCCCCCGCGCCGGATCATCCAGCAACCTGAATTGCTCCACCATGAAATCAATCAACATCCGCATCGACGGCAGCATCCCTTGCCGGCTCGCAAACACCGCATAAATCATCTCGGTCCGCGGTGCCCAATCAGGCAACACCACCACCAGCTGCCCGCGCTCGATAAAGTCATGCACCAGCGACATCGGCATCTGCGCAATGCCGACGCTGTCTATCGCCGCGCAGCGCAGCATCGGCAGCCCCTTAGTAATCAGTTGAGGACGGTGCTGGATCGTGAATTCCAAGCCATCTTGATGGAACAGCGTCCAGCTGTAATCGCGTTGCGGGCTGCCGTGATGGACGCTGGGGAAGCGTGACAGGTCTTCCGGCTCCTTGGGTTCACCGAGGCGGTTCAACAGCGCGGGACTGGCCACCAGGCATTGCGGCCGCTGGGACATGACGCGGTTGACCAGGTCCGAATCCTGAAGGGGAGGCGGGCGAACTCTCAGTGCCAGGTCAACGCCTTCGGCGACCACGTCGACCTGACGGTCGCTGGCTTCCAGATGCACTTCGACACGCGGGTGCATGGCCATGAACCGGGTGATGATGCCGCCGACGCATTCTTCCAGTAAAACCGTCGGGCAGGTGACGCGCAGCAAGCCGCCTGGTTCTGAGTGGGTCATGGCAACCGCCGCTTCAGCGGCTTCAGCCCCTTTGAGCATGGCGCGGCAATGGGCGTAATACGTCTGCCCTAATTCCGTCACCGTGAAATGGCGGGTGTTGCGGATGATCAGGCGCACGCCCAGGCGTTCTTCGAGCAGTGCAATGCGCCGGCTGAGGTTGGATTTTGGAATGCCCAGCGCCCGTGCGGTCGGCGCGAAGCCGCCGTGGTCCACCACCATCACAAAGTACTGAAGGTCATTGAGATCGAGCACCGGGCGACATCCATTCGGCCAAAAGAGGCCAACTATACAAGAACGATCGTCCAATGAATGGGAAAGACAAACCCGTTTTTCGGGACTGGTTCACAAGACAGCGAAGCACCTAGATTGCCGCCGTTCGGTGGATTCATTAAAGGAGCTTCAGATGTTACACAGGATGATTCTCGCGATGTCTCCACGCTTTTTTTTACTGGATGACTAAAACTTGAACAAGCTGTCCGAGATGCAATCTTTTGTCATGGTGGTGGACACCGGTAGTATTTCCGAAGCCGCTCGGCGTTTGGGTATCGCAAAATCCATGGTCAGCCTGCGGATCCAGCAACTGGAAAAGCGCCTGGGCAGTATTCTGCTGGAGCGTGGGCGCCAAGCCCGGCTGACGGAGGCGGGCGATGTGTTTTACCGTTATTGCGTGCGCATTCTGGCGGATGTCGAAGATGCCGAAGACGCGGTGCAGGCGTTTCAATCGAGCTTGCGCGGAGTGCTGCGGCTTGCTGCGCCGATGGCCTTCAGCATTCGTTACCTGACGCCGATTCTGTCGTCCTTCGCGGTGCGTTACCCGGAGTTGCAGCTGGATATCGAGTTCGATGACCGCCACGTCAATCTGCACGAAGAACGCTATGACGCGGCCATCCGCATCGGCGAGTTGCCGGACTCCTCCCTGGTCGCCAAGACCATCACGCCCAACCGCCACATCATTTGCGCGAGCCCCGGATATCTTGCCGAACACGGCACACCGCAAACCCCGCAAGAGCTGTCCCAGCACTTCGCCATGCTCTATGTGAATCGCGAACCCCACGGCATGTGGACGCTGCCGGTGAACAACACCCTGGAATCGTTCCGTGTGCGCTGCCGGATGCGCACCAACAACGGCCATCAACTCATGGAAGGCGCCAAGGCCGGCATGGGCCTGGCGATTCTGCCGACCTTCCTGGCGGCGCCGGCGATTGTGGCCGGTGAGCTCAAGGAAGTGCTGGCGCCTTATGCCCCACGTGGCGGCAATATTTCGGCGGTCTACCGGCAATCCCAGCGAGCGTCGCCCAAGCTTCATGCGCTGACCAGCTTCCTCATCGAACAGATCGGCAACCCGCCGGTGTGGGAGCAAATGCTTGCGGCTCACACGCGTTCAATCGTTCTGGAAAAACGAAACCGGGAATCGTCTTTTGCCGGCTTATGAGCCTGCGCACCGTCCAATATGCTTTTTCCCAACAGACGCATTCTGACGTCTGACAGGGAAGAAAACGGATGAAGAGTACCCTTGACAATCCTGCTCGCCGGGCGGTCCTGGCCGGCGGAGTTGTGGCCGCTGCGACGTTGGCGGCGGGCAGTGGTTTGGCGCAGGCGTTTGAGTCCAGCGGTATGGCTGGCAAGCGTGGCGCTGATCGTGCGTCGGTTGATGTGATCATTGTCGGCGGTGGTTCGGCGGGGGCGGTGCTGGCCCGTCGGTTGAGCGAGAACACCACGCGTGAGGTGTTATTGCTCGAAGCCGGCCATGGCTACGGCCCGCACAATTACCCCGAGATCGTGGCCAGCAGCGACATCGTTGGCGCTAACGCCAACCCTGAATTCGAGTGGGGTTATAAGACCCGACCGGGCTACATCGACCACCCCATCGGCGCCTTGCGCGGCAAAGTGTTGGGTGGGAGTTCGGCGATCAACGGCGCGGTGGCCATCCGTGCCCGTGCCACCGATTTCAAGCGCTGGGATCTACCAGGCTGGAGCTACGAAGAGCTGCTGCCGTCGTTCAAAAAACTGGAAACCCACAGCGGTGGTGCGAGCGCGTTGCACGGCCACGAAGGGCCGCTGCCGGTGCATCAACTCGGCAAGGCCGACGTCACGCCCATGCAGCGCGCGTTCATCTACGCGACCTTCGCCAATGGCTATCGCGTAATCGAAGACTTTGACGGCGCTGACGCCCACGGCGTCGGCCCGTACCCGATGAACATTGTCAACGGCGTGCGGGTCAACACCGGCATGGCGTACCTCACCGACGAGGTGCGCGCCCGCGACAACCTGCACATCCAGACTGACAGCCTGGTGGACAAAGTGCTGTTCGACGGCAAGCGTGCGATCGGCGTGCAACTGGCCAACGGTGAAAAATTGTTGGCCGCTGAAGTGATCCTTTCCGCCGGCAGCTACGGCAGCGCCGCGATCCTCTTGCGTTCCGGCGTTGGGCCTGGCGAAGACCTGCGTGCCTTGCAGGTTCCGCCAGTCGCCGAGCTGCCGGTCGGGCAAAACCTGGTGGATCACCCGTTCTATTACAACGCCTACGCCGCCAAGCCAGACGCCATCGGCAGCCAGTCGCCCGCCATCGGCGCCAAACTCTGGACCCACAGCCGTTCCGCCGAGACTGGCGAGCTGGACCTGCACATCACCGCCACCCACTTGTTTCCTCATGATCAAAGCCCGACCGGCGTCGGCTTCGTGCTCGCCGTCGCCCTGACGCGGCCACTGTCTCGGGGCAAGGTGACGCTGGCCAGTCGTGATCCGTTCGTGGCACCGACCATCGACCTGAATTTTCTCGCCGAGCCCAAGGACCGCCAGCGCCTGCTGGATGGCATCCGCCTGGCCCGCAAAATCGGCGGCACGGGGCCGCTGAATGCGTTGATTCATTCCGAGCTCAACCCCGGTCAAGGCAACGACTCGGACGAGGCGCTGCTGGCCAGCGTCAAAGCCAGTCTCGACACCTATCACCACCCGACCTCGACGGCGCCGATGGGCAAGCCGGGGGATGCGCGGGCGGTGGTCGACCTGCAAGCGCGGGTCATTGGTGTGCAGGGGCTGCGCGTCGTGGACGCGTCGATCTTCCCCGACGTGCCCTCGGTCGCCACCAACATCACCGTGATTGCCGCCGCCGAGCACATTGCCCGTCTCTACGCTTAATTTTCAGGAACCTGCCTCTATGAACAGCACCCCGGTATTGAACTGGATCGACGGCCAATGGCTGGACTCCGGTGTTTACAAAGACTCCATCGACCCGGCGACTTACGAGCTGATCGGCCGATACGCCGAAGGCGGCTTGAACGAAGCGCAAGCCGGCATCGAGGCCGCGCAACGGGCATTTGCCGAATCGCCCTGGAAAGATGACCGACACTTGCGCGCTCAGGTCTTGCTTGAGCTGGCGGATGCCTTCGAGCGCAACGCCGATGAGCTGATCGACACTCTGGCACTGGAGAACGGCAAGATTCGGCCCGAAGCCGAGTTTGAAGTCGGCATGGTGCCCTCCAAGTTGCGCTATTACGCGGCCCTGGCGCGTGCCGAATACGGGCGTGCGGCGGAGCCAAAACCCGGCAGGATTTCCCTGGTGATTCGTCAGGCGGTGGGCGTGGCGGGCATCATCGTGCCGTGGAACTCGCCGGTGGTCTTGATGATCCGCTCGCTGGCTCCGGCGCTGGCGGCCGGTTGCACCACGGTCATCAAGATGCCCGGGCAAACCGCCCAGACCAACTGCCTGGTGGCCCGGATCATGAGCGAGGCGCTGTCGCTGCCGCGTGGCGTGATCAATCTGTTCAGCGAGCAGGGCGCGGCGGGCTCGATCCATCTGGTGGAATCACCGCGTGTTCCGGTGATCAGCTTCACCGGCAGCACCAGTACCGGCCGGGCGATTTCCGCCGCGGGTGCCCAGCACCTCAAGCGTTTTGGCCTGGAGCTTGGTGGAAAAACGCCGATGCTGGTGTTCAACGACGCCGACCTGGACGCGGCCGTGCCGACCCTGGTGAAAGCCCTGACGGTATTCGCCGGCCAGTTCTGCATGACCGGTTCGCGGCTGTTGGTGCAACGGGATATCGCCACGGTGTTGACTGAGCGTTTGGCCGCAAAACTGGACGCAGTGCGCGTCGGGCCCGCCGCCGATTCGGCCAGCGAGATGGGGCCGTTGATCGATAAACCCAACGTGCAACGGGTCAATCAAATCGTCAAAGAGGCGATTACCGCCGGTGCCCAGGTCATCGTGCGCGGTGGCCCGGTGACCGAGGGGCCGTTGGCCAAGGGTGCGTTCTATCGCCCGACGCTGCTGCGGGTCAGCGACCCCGAAATGGCCATCGTCCAGCGCGAGACCTTCGGCCCGGTGCTGACATTGCAAGTGTTTGACAGCGAAGCCGAAGGCATCGAACTGGCCAACAACAGCGAGTTCGGCCTGGCCGCCAGTGTCTGGACCCGCGATGTCGACCGCGCGCTGCGGGTGGCTCGCGAACTGGAGGCGGGCACGGTATGGGTCAATGACTGGGCCGTGGTCTACGACGAGTTTGAGGAGGGCGGTTTCAAACAGTCGGGGCAGGGGCGGCTGAACGGCGTGGCGGCCATGGATGATTTTGTCGAGTACAAACACATCGCTCTCAATCCCGGCCTGCGCAAGGGCTGAATCTAATGCGGCCCACCCGATTTATGATCGGCGCGCTGCTGGCGGGGACGCTGATTGCGTCCTCCGCTTTTGCCGCCCACGAAAATGATGTGTCACCCATGAGAAGTGCCCCCATGTCCAAGGACAGACTTTACGACGCCTTACTTGACGCGCTGGTCGCAACGTTCGGCCACCATCCGGGCTTTCGCGCGACCCATGCCAAGGGTGTGTTGCTCAGCGGAACCTTTATGGCATCGCCGCCCGCGCCGGTATTGAGTCGGGCGGCGCATTTGCAGGGTCAACCGGTGCCGGTGTTGCTGCGGTTCTCCAACTTCAGCGGCGTACCCGCCACCGAGGACGGCGACCCGATGGCCAGTCCTCATGGCCTGGCCATTCGTTTTGCCCTGCCGGACGGTGAGTCCACGGATATCGTGACCCACTCGTTCGACGGCTTCCCGGTGGCCACCCCCGAAGACTTTCTGAGTTTTCTGCAAGGCATCGCCGCCAATGTCGCCACGCCGCCGGACCCGCTGCCGCTGCAAACCTTTCTGGCCAGTCATCCCCGAGCCGAACATTTCCTTCAAACGCCCAAGCCCGCGCCGAGCAGTTACGCCGGTATCGAGTACTTCGGCATCAACGCCCTGGTGTTCACCAACCGTCAGGGTGAAGCGCATGTCGGTCGCTACCGGATTGAACCGTTGCGAGCGGAGCCAGTATTGAGTGAGCAGCAAGCCGACGCGATGCCTGCCGATTATTTGCAGGATGAAATCAGCGCACGGTTGGGCAGGGGCGCTGTGAAGTTGCGTCTGGTGGTGCAGTTGGCGGCGCCCGGGGATGCCATCGAGGACGGTTCGATCCCTTGGTCGCGCAGCCACGATGAAGTTGAGCTGGGGATTCTGACCCTCGATGCGTTTGTCCCGGCCGGGGAGCAGCAATCCGCCCAACAGCGCCTCGACTTCAACCCCGGGCGCTTGATCGACGGCATTGCACCCAGTGACGACCCGATGATTCTGGCGCGCGAACGCATCTACCAGCGGGCGCTGCTCCGGCGGCAGCAACCATGAGCATCGACGCTGAGATTGGCGTCAGCGTGATTGTGCATGAGGTCAATCCGCAGCATCAGGCGTTGTATGAGCAGTGGATGAACAAGGCCATCGACGCGCATCGGCAGTTTCCGGGTTACCTGGCAACGGACGTGGTCAAGCCTGTTGGCTCGCACCTGCGTTACGCGATCATTTTGCGCTTTGTCAGCAAGGGGCACGTTGTGGCGTGGCTGGAATCTCAGGTGCGGCATGCGTTGTTGCGCGAGTCATTACCCTGGTTGCGGCAGGACTATCACCGTACTGACGATGATTCGAAATTCTGGTTTGAACCGGTGCAGGGGCGGGTGACTGTTGCGCGATGGAAGCAATGGGTGCTGTCTTGGATGATCGTTTTGCCGTTGACGGTGTTCTTGCCTTGGGGGTTGGCGGTGCTGCTTGAACTGGCTGATCTGCGATGGCCGGTCTGGGTATTCAAGGTCACGGTAGCCGGGTTGGTATCGTTCAACATGGTGTATTGGCTGATGCCGTTTACGACGCGGTTGATGTCGCGGTGGTTGTTGAAGTGATGATCGAATGAGGATTGCCCGCAGTCTGTTTAAACAGAAAAAATCACTCACGTTTAAATGAAGCTTGCTGTTACCGCATCGAGGCTACAACGCCTTGCGCCACCCCCTACACGTAAGACAGAATCCGCCGGCTTGTGCGTCTGGGGCGCGGGTTTTATCGTTCCTGGGTCACTGAAAAACAGTGATCGGGTTTGGTAGCCCGGTATATCCAGGCGCATGGCGCCACCTTATGCAGAGGTCGTTTTCATCTCTGTTTTTTATGGTGGCCATGCGCAGGGCTCCTTCGGGGGCGCCGGGTTCCTGGACCGGTCTACCAACCTGTGTATGGCCGCCACCCTACGTTTGGTAGCGAAGGGTGATGGCTCCTCATTAGTTATCCAGGAGTTCCATCCATGATCAAACCAACGCCAAACCCGCCGGGCATCGACCCTGCTTCCCCCTACGAATCCCTCGATTCGAAAAAACTCCACGAAGCCGCCGAGCGCGCCCTCGACCACTACCTCAACCCGGGTGCCCACATCATGGCCAGCACCCACGAACCCGAACCCATGTTCCTCGCCAACCCCAAGTACGACACCGAATCCCTGCTGGCCAACGCCAGCGAATCACTGGGCTCGGCCACCACCATGCTCAGCAACTTCGCCGCGCTGTTGGACAACTCACACCGCAAGACCCTGCTGGGGATCACACAAGTGGTGATGCTGGGGGAATTGGCCGTGAACCAGGCGCTGGATAACGTCGAGCCCAAGGCGTAAATCACCAATCCCTGTCGGAGTGAGCCTGCGCACGATGGCGGTGGATCAGCCAACATTTCTGTTGAATGTAAATCCGCTATCGCGAGCAGGCTCGCTCCCACATTGGATGGGGTCGTCCCTCAGGTATTGTTATCGCCGCTGCTCCCTGTAGGAGTGAGCCTGCTCGCGATGGCGGCGGGTCAGCCAACATTTCTGTTGAATGTAAATCCGCTATCGCGAGCAGGCTCGCTCCCACATTGGATGGGGTCGTCCCACAGGTATTGTTATCGCCGCCGCTCCCTGTAGGAGTGAGCCTGCTCGCGATGGCAGTGGATCAGCCAACATTTCTGTTGAATGTAAATCCGCCATCGCGAGCAGGCTCGCTCCCACATTGGATCGGGTCATCCCACAGGTATTGTTATCGCCGCTGCTCCCTGTAGGAGCGAGCCTGCTCGCGATGGCGATGGATCAGGCAACATTTCCGTTGAATGTAAATCCGCTATCGCGAGCAGGCTCGCTCCCACATTGGATGGGGTCGTCCCACAGGCCTCGCGCTGCTCGGCAGCGGCTACACGTCCAGCATCTGATCCGCATTTTCCTTCGCCATCTGCCTCTGTCATGCACCCACCCTCACGCTCACAATGACAGCACGGTCCGCAGTCGCGCAGTCACTGCACCGTAAACTCATAATGTAGGAGGCCCCATGGGCAAGATGGCAATTTTCCTCGGTGGATTTCTGGTGTTAACCATTTTGATTGGTGCCCTGGCCACCATCTCTCCCGTTTAGTCCCTTCCTCCCGGCAGCACAAAGCAAAACGCCTCCACATCGGGAGGTGTTTGCGATTTGTGTTCGGCAATCACTCCGCCCGCCAGCGCCGCGCCTGCACAATCAGCGCCGGGGCAAAGTGCAGCACGACCATCCGCACCAAATGATGCGTCAGGATAAACACCACGTTCAGCCCGCCACTGAACGCGACGATGGCAATGGTTTCAATGGCGCCCGGCATGTAGGCCAGCCACAACGACAGCGGATCGCTGCCCAGCACCTGCCCGGCCACGCCGGCAAACGCGGCGGCGATCAGCAACATGAGGCCGACGGCGAGCAGCCCGGCGCGGCCATGGCGGACCAGCTCGGCGAAGGTGATGTCCTTGAATTTCGAGCCGATCAGCACGCCGATCAGCACGGAGGCGGAGTCGACACTCCACTGCGGCAGGTGGAATGTCTGGAGGTAGCCCAGCTTGATGCAGGCGGCGGTGAGCACGATGGCGGTGAGCATGAACGGCGCTGGCACGCCGACGCTCAACAGCACGCGGCCTAGTAGCAGGCACAAGGCGATCAGCGACAGCAGGGTCAGCGCCGTGCTCACGTCCAGCGGGCTGCTCTGGGCCAGCGCCACGTCGACATGCCCGGGAATGCAAAAACTGACCAGCAAGGTGATCGACAACAGGCGGACCAGGTGCACGACGATCACTTTGCTGGACGCGCGTTCAGACTCGATCAAGTCGAAGACGGCGGCGAGTGCGCCGGGGTACACGGATAACAGCGAGTCCTTGAGGTTCCAGCCCGAGACTCTGAACAACCAGAAACCGGCCACGGAACTCTGGACCATCAGGCACAGCAGCATGAAGCCGAGGCTGGGCAACATGGCCGCCACGGTGTGGTTGTCCCACGAGGTAAACATCAGGCCGGTCGCAATCCCCAGCACTATTTGCACATAGCCAAGGCCGAAGGGCAGGGTGGGGGAAAATCGCAGATTGCTGGCGATCAACGCGCTCGCGAGTATCGAACCCAACAACAGGCCGTGGGGGATACCGGCGTATTGCAACACGGTGCCGACGCCGGTGGCGATCAGCAAACACACCAGGGTTTTCATGAGTCTTCCTTGATTCTTGAAGTGCGCCAACGCTTCCATTTGGGCCGTGTACGTTTTCCCACTTAATGGCGTGAGGCGTCAAGTACGTGCGTCTCAGTGGTGTCAGTGTGAGTTACCGGGTATGGCGAGCGGCCGTCCGTGGCTCGCCCCTGTCGATCAGAAACGGGTCATCACTAACCCTCCAAGCATCATTGCCTGGCCTGCGGCGAATGCGGGTTGTGGTCGGTGTGTTTCGGTCCAGCCAATGCCCACGCCACCACCCCAATCAGCGGCACAAACACGATCACCACGATCCACAAGAGTTTGTTGGTGGATTTGCCTTCGGCTTTGCGCACTCGGTTGATTGCCCATAGCTCGACCAGCAACAGAACGGCTGTCAGCACGATCCAGATTGTTTCGATTTGCATGAGTCACCCTCCAGATAGTCCTTCTGTTAGGTGAGCCGTGGTGGGCAGGGTTCATTAAATTTTGGTGGAGGCTTGTGCTGGGTTGCTCGCGAGGGTGATCTGTCAGTCAAATCTGTTTTGACTGTCAGGGCCTCATCGCGAGCAGGCTCGCTCCTACAGGGATTGCGGGGGGCATTAGATCGAGTTGGCGAGCTTTCCGGTGGAGAGGCGGCGTTTGTAGGCGCTGTCGCGGTTGGCCAGCCAGTAGTAGAGCGGCGAGGTGATGAGCAGGCCGACCAGCCAGGACAGGTCAGCGCCGTTGATGTGTTCGGAGATGGGCCCGACGTACAGCGGCGTGTTCATGAACGGAATCTGCACCGCGATCCCGATCGCATACGCCAGCAACGCTTGCGGGTTGTAGCGTCCATAGATCCCGCCATCGACCTTGAAGATCGAATCGATGTCGTACTGACCTTTGTGAATCGCATAGAAATCGATCAGGTTGATCGCGGTCCACGGCACCAGCACCACGAGCAGCACCAGCACCATATCGACGAAGTGCCCGATGAAGTTGGCGGAGGCGCCGACGGCGGCGAAGCAGCAGGCGGCAAGGATGATGACGGAGAGGACGGCGCGGCTTTTGGCGGTCGGGATCCAGCGGTAGGCGAAGGTTTGCACCAGGGTGATGACCGACAGCACAGCGCCGTAGAGGTTGAGGGCGTTGTGGCTGATGACGCTGAGCAAGAACAGCACGAGCATCAACGGGCCGATGGAGCCGGTGGCGAGTTTGACCGCGTCCATCGTGTCCATGCCCACGGGCGTGGCGAGGACGGCGACGGCGCCGAAGATGAACGAGAGGCTGGAGCCGAGGACGGTGCCCAGGTAAGTGGTCCAGAACGTAGCGGCCACCGGCACGCTCGCCGGCAGGTAGCGCGAGTAGTCGGAGACGTAGGGGGCGAAGGCGATTTGCCAGAGCGCGGCGAGGGAGACGGTGGCCAGCCAGCCGGAGATGTTGAAGCTGCCACGGGTGAGGAAATCGGCGGTCTGCACGTGGGTGAAGATGTAGCCGAAACCAAGCACGATGCCGGCGCCCAGCACCCAGGTGCCGATGCGGTTGAGTACGTGGATGAACCGGTAGCCGATGATGCCGATGATGCCGGAACCGAGGGCGCCGATGACGATGCCGACCGGCACCGGCACGCTGTCCACCACGCCGTGCAGGGATTTGCCGGCAAGAACGATGTTGGAAGCGAAGAAGCCGATGTACATGATGCCGGCGATCAGCACCACCAGCAGGGCGCCGAGGGAGCCGAACTGGGCGCGGCTCTGGATCATCTGCGGGATGCCCATCTGCGGGCCTTGCGCCGAGTGCAGCGCCATCAGCACGCCGCCGACCAGGTGGCCAACGAGGATGGCGACGATGCCCCACACCAGGTTGAGGTGGAACATCTGCACGCCAAGGGCGCCGGTGACGATGGGCAGCGGGGCGATGTTGCCGCCGAACCAGAGGGTGAACAGGTCACGGGTCTTGCCGTGGCGATCTTCGGGCGGCACGTAGCCGATGGTGTGTTTTTCGATGAGCGGGGCGGCGGTTGTTGCGGTGGTAACCATGACGGACTCCAAGGCAATTTGAGTACGTGGACGTACTTCGGTGAGCGCCGCACGGGGGCGACGCTTTTCTTGTTGGAGTGATGATGTGCGGTGGGGGCGGATAGATAAATTAGTAAGATTGTGGGTATAGACGTTAAAAAAAGTAGGTCGTTTGGTCACCGCAAAACCCTGTGGGAGCTAGCCCGCCAGCGATAGTGATTTGACAGTCAACATTGATTTGGCTGTCAGATCGCTATCGCTGGCGGGCTAGCCCCCACAGGGTTTTTTTGGGTGTTCGGAATCTTTGTTATTCAGTGATCGATAGCAGCATCCGTTGCAACATGGCGTCGCAGGCAGTGAGTTGTTCGAGGCTGACGAATTCGTCGGGTTTATGGCCCTGGTCCATGCTGCCGGGGCCGCAGACGACGGTGGGAATGCCGGCGGCATCGAACAGGCCGCCCTCGGTGCCGAAGGCCACGGTGCCGAACGCTCGGGAGCCACAGAAACTGGCGATCAACTCGGCCGCTTCGCTGTGTGCATCAGTCGCCAATCCCGGATACGCCGACAACTGGCTGAATCGAATCTCGCTCTGTTCACTCACGGCACGCATGCGCGGCAACACCTGTTGCTCGGCAAAGGCCTTCAACGCCTGTGCAACTTCACTCGGATCATACGAGGGCAACGCGCGGATTTCGAAGTCGAAGCGGCAATCGGCGGGGACGATGTTCAAGGCCTTGCCACCGCAAATCACCCCGGTTTGCACGGTGCTGAACGGCGGGTCGAACCGCGCATCGTGATGCTCGGGGGCTTTGAGTCGGTTGCCGATCCGCCCCAGCTCACCGATCAGTTCGGCGGCGTATTCGATGGCATTGACCCCCAGCGGCGCGTAGGCGGAGTGGCACGCTTCACCGTGGACATCGCAGCGCATCGCCAGTTTGCCTTTATGCCCGAGCACCGGCTTGAGTTCGGTCGGCTCGCCGATAATGCACAGCATCGGTTTGACCGGTCGCTGTTCCAACTCCGCCAGCAACGAACGCACGCCGAGGCAGCCGACCTCTTCATCGTATGAAAGCGCGATGTGCACCGGCAGCCGCAACCGGGCGTTCACCAGCGACGGAACGAGGGCGAGAACACAAGCGATGTAGCCTTTCATGTCCGCCGTGCCGCGCCCGAACAGTTTGCCGCCGCGCTCGGTGAGTTCAAACGGCGCAACAGTCCACGGCTGGCCGTCGACGGGCACCACGTCGGTGTGCCCCGACAGCACGATGCCCGGCCGATCCGCCGGGCCAATGGTCGCGAACAGATTGGCCTTGCTGCGCTGCTCGTTGTAGATCAGCTCGCAAGGCACATCGAAACCCTCGAGGTAGTCGCGGATGAACTCGATCAGGTGCAGGTTGGATTCGCGGCTGGTGGTGTCGAACGCCACCAGGGTTTCCAGCAAATCACGGCTGCTGCTCATCGGTCGTCTCCGGCGACGCCGTAGCCGGGGGACTTGTCGGGGGCGAGGGCGCGGTCGATGTAGTCCTGAACTTGCGGGCGATAAGCGTCCCAGAGTTTTTCCAGCTGGCCGATGGGATTTTCGTCCGCCCAATCGACCCGCAGGTTGATGATCGGCCAAGTCAGTTCGCCGACCACCACCATCGCCGCCGAATGCACCGGCCCGGCTTCGCCACCGGCGGCGATGGCCGCTTTCATGGCAGCGAGCAAGCGGTCGGCGAGTTGTCCTTCGCCGTGTTCGAACGCTTGGACCATGGCCTCGATAACCGAACGGTCGGCAAGCATGTTGCCGGCGGCGACGCATTGTTCACCGGACACGGCGTTGTGGTTACCGAGGGTTTGCGCGCCGCTGAAATGCGCGGTCTGGCCGAGGTGGTCGATGGCGGTAATCTGGCGGTATTGGCTGTAGCCGTTGCGGGTCAGGACTTTGTCCAGCGCCTCGGCCGGCGCCAGGCCTTGTTCCATCATGGCGAGCACTTCCGGGCCTAACGACGGCAAGGTGATGTTTTGTGTGGAGACGGCGCCGACACCCGGTAACAGCCAGGGGCAACGGGCGCCGACGGCGATGCTGGAGGAACTGATCGCAATGCCGAACTGACCGGTTTCGGGGCATCGGGCGGCGATGGAGAAAGTCATGGGTTTAGCTCCTTGGTTTGCCTTGGAGAAATAGGTGTTGTGCGGGCCTCTTCGCGAGCAGGCTCGCTCCCACAGTTGGATCTGTGTCGTAGACAAATCCGCGGCCACTGAAGATTTCCCTGTGGGAGCGAGCCTGCTCGCGAAGGCCGCGACTCGGTCTAACGACTTACTCAGGAATCACCGCAATCACATCAATCTCCATCAACCACTGCGGCTGCCCCAGCGCCGTCACCACCAACCCGGTCGAAATCGGAAACACGCCTTTGAGCCACTTGCCCACTTCCTGATACACCGGCTCGCGATACCGCGGGTCAATCAGATAAGTCGTGGTTTTCACAATGTGGGTGAGGTCGCTGCCAGCCTCTTCCAGCAACTGTTTGACGTTGCGCATGGCCTGCTCGGCCTGCGCACGCGGGTCACCCAGACCCACCAGCCGGCCCTCGAAATCCGTTCCGACCTGGCCGCGAACATAAACGGTATTGCCTGCCCGCACGGCTTGGCACAGGTCATTGTCCAGGCTCTGGTTCGGGTAGGTTTCCTTGGTGTTGAACATGCGAATACGGGTATGGGTTGGCGTGGACATTTTTAGCTCCTGACAGAAAAAGGCTTAGGCACTGACCGTGGTTTTGAGGGCGACCGGGGCCTGTTCAGCCTCGCGTTGCGCCGCATCGTGGTAGTCGAGGTAAGAGCGCTGAATGGCAATGTGATCCGCCACGTACTTGGCGTCATGCCAGACACCCCAGATGAACGACGAGCCGCGACGGGACTGCCACGGCAGGCCAAGGAAATACACGCCAGCCTCGCTCGACACGCCGCGCTGATGCTGGGGCTTGCCGTTGTCGTCGAAGGCATCGACCTTGAGCCAGCTGTAATCCGTGGCAAAACCGGTGGCCCAGATGATCGAAGTCACGCCGGCCCTGGTCAGGTCGAGTTCAAGAATCGGGTGGGTCACGCATTCGGGATCCGGGAACACGTGGCGGGCTTCAGGTTCTTCCGGCAGGTCCAGGCCGTTGCGTTCGATATAAGCGTCGGCGGCATTTAGCAGCGCCAGGTAGTTCTCATCGCCACGCGCCAGGTTGTCCGCCAGATTCGGCTGGAACGTCGCTACGCTACCGTTGAACGATTGAGTCAGCCCCACCAGCGTCATGCCGCGATGGGCGAGTCCACGGAAGTCCACCGTGCGCCCGCCATGGGCACCGCTGACCGCGATGGTCACGTGCTCCCGTCCCGGTTTCATCGCCGCCTGATCCCACTCGCCCAGCACGCCCAGCCACCAGCAGAAATCACGGTTGCGGTAAGCGCGAGGAGGGCGGTCGTGGGCGCCGACGGAGAGGTAAACCTTCTTCCCCGCACGCTGCAATTCATCGGCAATCTGCACGCCGGACGAACCCGCGCCGACCACCAGCACCGCGCCTTCAGGCAGTTGCGCCGGGTTGCGGTAGTCGGCCGAGTGGATCTGCATGAAAGGCTGATCTTTCGGCGCAATCGGCGGAATGACCGGCCGCTGGAAAGGCCCGGTGGCCGCCACCACGCGGTTGGCCTCGATCACGCCTTCAGAGGTTTCAATGGTGAAGCCCGGGCGACCGACATTGCGCTCGACTTTCAGCACGTCGACGCCGGTGCGGATCGGCGCGTTGAATTTCCTGGCGTAGGCTTCGAAGTAGTCGGCGACGCGTTCTTTCGGGGCAAATTCGTCGGGGCTGAGGTCGTCGAAATCAAGACCCGGGAACCGGTCATGCCACGCCGGACCATTGGCTACCAGCGAATCCCAGCGCCCGGTGCGCCAACGCTCGGCAATGCGGCTGCGCTCCAGCACCAGGTGCGGCACCCCGAGTTTGCTCAAGTGTTCACTCATGGCCACGCCAGCCTGACCGGCGCCAACAATCAGCGTATCTGTTTTTATTTTTTCGGTGGTCATCTCAATACCCTTCGAAGTTGGAGTGAGGTCGCGAACGACCCGCCATTTCTTGGGCTCAAGACTAGGGATGACCCTGGTATCGGTAAAATATTATTAAGCTGGCATTTGAGTATAAATAACTGAGGCAGAGCGCCGTCTGGCGCTCGGGTGGATACGCCGAAGAGGCTCCACGGGTTAACATGGCGCTTTATCAGCGCACCATACAACCGGTTGGGTAATGTAATGGAGTGGATCGAGCATTGATCGAACGACGCCAATTCAGCGGAGGCATGAAGGGCAAAAACCTTCGCTATCTCAATGAACACCCTGATGGGACCCGGCAAACGGTCCGCGCAGGCTTTCTGCTGCTCGAACATTTCTCGCTGCCGGCGTTTACCCAGGCGCTGGATACGGTCGTCACGGCCAATCTGCTACGACCCGACTCGTTCTCTTCTCGCACCTTTGGTTTGAACGATGGCGAAGTCGTCAGCGATCTGGGCCTGGTCATTCGGCCCGATGCCCGTATCGATTGCGCAGCGGTCAAAGCGCTGGACCTGCTGGTGATCTGCGGTGGCTACCGGACAGAACTCAAGGCCAGCGAAGGCTTGATCAGTCTGTTGCGCACGGCGTCGGACCAGGGCGTCAGCCTGGCCGGGCTGTGGAATGGTGCATGGTTTTTGGGGAAGGCCGGTCTGCTGGACGGTTACCGTTGCGCGATTCACCCGGAGCATCGCCCGGCGCTGGCGGATTTCTGCAAGGCCACGCAGGTCAGCAGCGAGCCCTACATCATTGATCGAGACCGGCTGACGGCTTCGAGCCCGTCCGGGGCCTTCCACATGGCGCTGGACTGGATCAAAGGCCTTTACGGCAAAGCGCTTGTCGAGGGGATCGAGGACATCCTGGCGTTCGAGGAGTCGCGCTACCGGCGCATCAAGCCTACGGAAAATGTCTGTGTGAGCGCGCCATTGCGCGAGGTGGTGAAGCTGATGGACGCCAACCTCGAAGAGCCGCTGGAGCTGGAGCAACTGGCGGTCTACGCGGGTCGTTCTCGTCGACAGCTCGAACGGTTGTTCAAGGAGCAACTGGGCACGACACCGCAACGGTATTACATGGAACTGCGAATTACCGAAGCGCGACGGCTGCTCCAGCATACGGAGCTGTCCCAGGTGGACGTGCTGGTGGCATGTGGCTTTGTGTCGCCGAGCCATTTCAGCAAGTGCTACAGCTCGTATTTCGGCTACCGGCCATCCAAGGAGAAGCGACTCGTCAAATAGGAGCCGCTCGCCCTGAGAAACCCCGACCGTTAATGCATCTTGCTGTGATCAGCCATGCCGAGTGCCCGGGCCTCGGCTTCCACTTTAATCGTCTCTTTGTCGCCCTTGGCGTTTTCCACGGTCAGGATCAGCGGGACTTTATCGCCTTCCTTCACCTGCGCCGTCAGGTCCATCAGCATCACGTGATAGCCGTGGGGATCAAAGCTCACCGGCTTGCCGGCCGGCAGCTCGACAGACTCGACCTGACGCATGCTCATCACATCATCTTTCATGCTGGATTGGTGAATCTGTACGGTTTTGGCGACAGGCGATTGCACGCTGAGCAGCTTGCTGTCGCTGTCGGCTTGCAGGGTCATGAAGGCGCCGGTCGATGGCTGGCCGGCAACAGTTGCGCGGACCCAGGCGTCGTCCACTCTGGTTTGTGCCGATACCTGCCAGGCCATGCCGATCAGGGCGCACCCCAGGACCAGTTGTTTGACGCGTCGCGAGAAAGCGGTGTTGGCGTGGATCGAATTCATCAGCAGACTTCCATGACGGTGAGCAGGTCTTCTGCGCACTCTTGAGCCGTAAGGGACGCGGACAGCCCCAGACGCAAGTTGCCCCGGGAGTCGAAGACGTAGCTGGTCGCGGTGTGGGAAAGGGTGTAGGTCGAACCGCTCGGGATCTTTTCGAAGAACACGCCGAACTCCTTGGCGGTGGCGGCGGTTTCTTCCAGCGTGCCGTGCAGCGCCTCGAAGCTCGGGTCGAACGTCTTGACGTAGGCGTCGAGCATTTGCGGCGTGTCGCGTTCCGGGTCGAGGGTGATGAAGATCACCTGCAGCTTCTCGCCGTCTCGGCCCATCAGTTTCTTGGCCTGTGCCGCGCGGGCCAGGGTCGTGGGGCAGACCGCCGGGCATTGGGTGAAACCGAAGAACACCATCGGCATCAGGCCGCGATAACTGGTGAGCATCTTCGTTTCGCCCTGGGCGTCTTTGAGCTTGAAGGTACGCCCCATGATCTTGTCGCTGAGGTCCTTGCCGTACTTGAACGACAGCCTGGAGCTGTCATCGCAGCCGGCGAGCAGGCCAAGACTCAACAAGCCCATACCGCGCAGGACCGTGCGGCGGGTAAACAACGTACTCATGGAAAAGCATTCCTGTGTTGCGACGGGAAATCTGTAGCGCCTGATGAGTCAGACGAAAAAAGCGCGTTGATATTAACAAACTGTGGCCGTGTTTCGCTCATTGTTGGACGAGGGGTGGTTTTGGTACAGCATCAGAAGTTGCAGAAAACTACGGATCAGCGTCGGACCTGTAGGAGCCAGGCTTGCCGGCGAAGGCGCTCTCAAGTACGCCTTCGCCGGCAAGCCTGGCTCCTACAGGTACTGATTTACGTCCGGTCGAGCGTCGACACATTCCAGATACAAAAGTGCGCTTTCATGGCCCTGCCCCCCTCACAATGAGAGCGTTGCCATGATCCGTAAACTGCAGCAAGCCGCCCGCTTCCTCAGCCAGAGCGCGCGTTTGATGGTCGGCGTCCCTGATTACGACAACTATGTCGCCCAGATGGCGCTCAAACACCCCGAAGAACCGGTGATGAGCCATTCGGCGTTTCTTCGCGAGCGTCAGGAAGCCCGCTACGGCGGCAAGCAATGCACCACGCGTTGCTGCTGATTACCCGGGCAAACGCCGCGATCAGCACAATATCTTCGCCATTGCGTAACCACTGCTAAGCTTCGACGTTGCAGCGTCCGAGCCTTTACGGGATCGGGCGTTGAGCGTGGCCATGGAGTACGACTTCAGTATCAATATCCACTTCTACAGGGGTGGCGAGCGATTGTCGGTAACCTGCACGGAGGCAGGCAATGGTAATCAAGCACGTAGGCCATTCAAGTGCCGAGGGCGTTCCCGAGCCACTCGATCACGAAGAGATAGAGCGGGTGCTGGCGCTGTTGCTGGCCAGTCCGGTGTTTGCCAAGTCCAGGCGCATGGGCAGTTTGCTGCGTTTCCTGGTCGATCACGATCTTCAGTTTTCCACTATCCCACTCACCGAGCATGCCATCGGCATCGCCGTGTTTCGCCGTGACCCGGCTGTTTACTGCACCGGAGACGATCCGGTGGTGCGCGTGCAGGTGGGCCGGTTGCGGCGCAAACTCGCGATCCATTACGCCACCCTCGGGCAGCAAGACCCGGTACGCCTGAGCATTCCGGCCGGTTGTTATCGGCTGGCTTACCAGCGGATCAGACCCAAAACCATCTCGATGCGCCATCCTGTTTTGCAGATTCAGCCGTTTACCTGCATCACCCGTGACGGCGATGACTTCACCAGGGGCTTGTCTGAAGAATTGAGCTGCCGGCTTTTCGAGTCGTTCGAGCAGACGCAAAGCCATGGCAACCACGTGTTGATGAAAGTGTCACGCTCCAGAGTCAAGGCACTGGACGTTGTGCGTGCCGGGCGCGGTAACTATTCCCTTGAGGGCAGCGTGCGGGTGGAACCGAGCCGAGTCCGGGCATCGGTGCGCCTGATTGATGTCGCACAGGGGCGGATCCGCTGGTCCGAGCAGTTCGATCGCAATCAACCTTACGGCATCGCGACCCAGGAAGATCTGGCGGAGTCCATCTGTCGGTCGTTGACGGGCTATTTCGCCCGGGGAAGCGGTGATGTTTCTTGAGAGGAAGGGGCAACCGCGAGGTTGCCCCCGGTGCGACGATTACACGGTTTTCCATGCACCGCCTTCGTAGAGACGGGTTGCTGCGTTAGCGACAGTCAGGTCGATTTCGATGGCCTTGGACCGCGACGTGCTGAACATGGTGCTGGTCTGCACGTTCTGCTCGAACCACACGAGAATGGTCTCGACAGGGGTCAAAACAGTGTTGCCGGTAACCACCTGGTTGATGGCGACGTAGATCGGCGTGCTGACCTGCGTGCCGTCGATGCCGACTGACAACTGGTTGATGCCGGGGTGGATCGGGCCGTATTCGTTATCCAGGGTAATGGATATGTCTGGGCCGCCGGTTACCGCCTGGCCCAGCAAGCCTTCCGGGCTGAGTATCGATTGTTGCCCCAGGCCGATCGTGACGATGTTGGTCGACACCTTCACCGTCACGTCAGCCTGAAAAGTATTGGACCCGAACAGTTGGTATTGCGGGGTCCAGCTGAAGCCGTTGTTGCTCAGGTACTTATCATAGGACTGCCAGACAACGTTATAGGCTTCGTTGCCGACTTTCTTGGCGAAGCACAGCTTGTAGCCTGACTGCTTGAGAAGGGTCAGGTCATCGGCTGCGATCTCGATCGTGACGGACTTTTGCGTGGCTGCCAGGGTTGACGTCAACACCTTGCAGTAGTCCGACGTTTTCAGAGCCGTGGGGGCAATGCTCTGGAACGACTTGAGGGCCTCTTGCACATCATTGTGAAGTTGCAGAGCTTGCTTGCTTACAGCGCTCGACTTACTCATGGCTTTCCTCTTCCTTGGTTGTGTTGGGCAATCAATGAGCAGCGGGCAGCGAATCCGACAAGTGATCGGGCAGCACCCTCTAAACACATTGACGGCTTCACGGTAGGCGCAGGATTCAGGGCGGCGAAGTGTCTTGGCGTTACAGCGGGGAGGGCGGTTAAACCAGCAAGGTAACAGCCTGCGTAACCGGGTTGTATCAAGGGAATCTGTGAGTTGAAACAGCGGAGCGGCCGTGCGACCGCCCCACCGTGGCTTCATGCAGTCGGGCTACTCACCTTCGCGTCGGCCCAGACGAAGTTCCAGCTGGTTCGTTTGCCCTTGGCAATCTCGATCAGCTTGTTCTCATATACGGTGTGATTGACCGTGCCGGTGTAAGTCAGCTTCCGGGCCGCGTTGGTCCCGGTGACTTCCCCGGGTTCGCCGCCAGATTCAGTCATGGCCTTTTTCATATCGGCTTCCGACGGGGCGCTGCTCTGGTTTTTTTCAACGGTTACGAAACTCATGGTGTCACCTCTTCCGTGATGGGGGGATCGGCGGACAGTCGGGTCGAGACGTTCTCGACCCGGCCAACACACCGAAGCCAATACTCTATTGGCCCGCCGGGCACCGCAGAAGTGACAACACGGTCGGTAAGGTAACACCGCGGATACAGCGAATCGCACGATGTAACGGCGACGTATCAGCCAGTGGCATCATTTCGCTTTCCAGTGTCCACCGCCCGATTCGCAATCAGTCTTCGATTGGGCCAAGTGTTCCGCACCGTAGTAATACGTGGTGACCTGGGCGTTGTCGGGGATGTTCAGCGACTTGCTGTTCTTGTCCTTGCTGGTGGAGTGAGGGTTGGCCAGGGATTCCTGGGTCAGGGTCGCGATGCAGGAGGCCTGATAATGGTCGTCGCACTGGTCGACTTTTTTCTTGGTGCTGGTGAGCATGTCCTTGCTCTCGTTGCTGCATGACCAATCGATGGCATTTACCGGCATGCCTTCGTACTCATAGCAACTATGGGACTCGACCACCGGAACGGATGGGCTTTGGGATCGGGTCAGGACGTCACAGCCTTCAGCGAATACCAGCGTGGGGCTCAGGCTGGCGAGCAGAAACAGCAGTCTACGGTTCATCGGGAATTCCTCTCCAATGGCGCTGCTCGTGATCAAAGATCGGCGCTTATGGAGTTTCGAAAACACGATGAGGCGTGGGGTTCAATTCGTTTTTGAGCCGCGACGGCATTTAATCCATCTGCGTGCATTAAAAAGGCCTGCCCTCTCGCTCACGAGAGGGCAGGTGCCCGTTTTATGTGTGATGAATCTCCCGATCCTTGGTTTCCGGCATGAAGAATATGCCCAGGACGGCGGTCATCACGGCGATGACAATCGGGTACCAGAGGCCGTAGTAGATATCACCCGTGGCTGCGACCATGGCGAACGCCACCGTCGGCAGGAAGCCGCCGAACCAGCCGTTGCCGATGTGGTAGGGCAGCGACATCGAGGTGTAGCGGATGCGCGCCGGGAACAGTTCCACCAGCCAGGCGGCAATCGGTCCGTAGACCATGGTCACGTAGATCACGAGGATGGTCAGAAGCAACAGCACCATCGGGTAGTTGGTCTTGGCCGGGTCGGCTTTCTCGGGGTAACCGGCTTCTTTGAGGGCGGTGCCGAGAGTGGCGGTGAACGCGTCGTTCTTGGCCTTGAAGTCGGCGGCCGGCATGCCGGTGCCCTCAAAACTCTGAAGCACTTTGTCGCCGATGCGCACCTGCGCGACCGTGCCCGGTTCAGCCTTTTCGTTCTTGTAGGGAATGGCCCGTTTGGCCAGCACGGTCTTGGCGAGGTCGCAGGAACTGGTGAATTTGGCCTTGCCCACCGGGTCGAACTGGAACGAGCACTGGTCGGGATCGGCGATCACCGTGACCGGGTTCTTCTCCTGCGCGACGAACACGTCGGGGTTTCCGTACTGAGTCAACGCATGGAAGATCGGGAAGTAGGTCAATGCTGCGAGGATGCAGCCGGCCATGATGATGCCTTTGCGGCCGATACGGTCGGACAGGCTGCCGAAGATGACGAAGAACGGCGTGCCGATCAGCAGCGAGCCAGCAATCAGCAGGTTAGCCGTCTGCGCGTCGATCTTCAGTGTCTGCAGCAGGAAGAACAGCGCGTAAAACTGCCCGGTGTACCAGACGACGGCTTGGCCGGCCGTACCGCCGAGCAGGGCCATGATCACGATTTTCAGGTTATCCCAGCGGGCGAAGGATTCGGTCAGCGGCGCCTTGGAAGACTTGCCCTCAGCCTTCATTTTCACGAATACCGGTGATTCGCTGAGCTGCAAGCGGATGTACACCGACACAATCAGCAGCAGGATCGACAGCAGGAACGGAATCCGCCAGCCCCAGGCCTCGAAGGCTTCGTTGCCCAGGATCGTCCGGCAAGCAAGGATCACCAGCAGCGAAAGGAACAGGCCCAGGGTCGCGGTGGTTTGAATCCATGAGGTGAAATAACCGCGTTTGCCTTTCGGCGCATGCTCCGCGACGTAGGTCGCCGCGCCACCGTACTCACCGCCCAGCGCCAGGCCTTGCAACAGGCGCAAGGTGATCAGGATGATCGGCGCCGCCACGCCAATGGTCGCGTAGCCGGGCAGAAAACCGACGACGGCGGTGGAGACACCCATGATCACAATGGTGATGAGGAACGTGTGCTTGCGTCCGATCATGTCACCCAGGCGCCCGAACACGATGGCGCCGAAGGGACGCACCGCGAAACCCGCAGCGAACGCGAGCAGCGCGAAGATGAAGGACGTTGTCTCATTGACCCCGGCAAAGAAATGCTTGGCGATAATCGCGGCCAGGGAGCCGTAAAGGTAGAAGTCGTACCACTCGAACACGGTGCCCAGGGACGAGGCAAAAATGACCTTGCGCTCCTCCTTGGTTATACCGCGTTGGGGCGCGCTGCCCGTGGAGGTGTTGTCGATTGCGGCCATGAGTCTTCTCCGTCGTTCTTGTTATAGGCCGGAGTACCTCGTTACCTTTCTTGCCGCACCCAGGCCCTTGGGCTGATGTCGTCGGATTACGGATTGCACGAAGCATGCACACAGGTTGACCGCCTCGCATCGCTGCAAGGTTTCTTGAAGCATAATCGGCTTCACGCAGATATCCACTCGACGTCACTTCTCACCCCACGGAGTCACGCCTGACGCCTCGGTACGCAACCATTCGTTTAATCAATAATCACCATCAAGGAATGCAAGTTCTGTTTTTTTGTCATGAGAGGAGGATAGCGTCATACCAAAGTCGCCTCTGAAGGAACCTGCGCGATGAGAATCTCTACCTTGCTGGCCCTTGTCGCCGTATTGACCGGCAGTGTTGCCGCCACCGTGCCGGCCTACGCGGCCGACCCGTCCTGCCATTTCCTGCCGATGGGCGACAGCCCCGCGAGCTTGCAACCCACTCAGTCGGTGGGCGTGCTCTACAGCGAAAACACCCTCAACACGATCGAATACCTTGAGCAGTACCATTCGGTCGCGCTGAATGGGGCGAAGAACCCGGCGCTGGATTCGCGCATCAGCAGCGCCTTCGTCAACAGCTCCGATCCGAAGCGGGCGATCAACTGGCTGATGGGATCGCTGCAAAAACAATTTGCTTCGGTGACCGTCTACGACAATCTCGACGCCCTGGTACAAGCCCATCCCGATGTGGTGGTGATGCTCGACACCTACAACCGTCTGGTGTCCAAGCGCAACAAGCAGGTCGAAGCGCGATTCCTCGCCAAGTTCTACGACTCGAACCTGCAATACATCGGCAAGGCTGAAGGCTCACGTGAGCAGCAGATGCCTTCGGTGTGGGTGCATGGCAAAGCTGCCCCGGAAATTGCTGCGCAAATCGACCAGCAAAATGCGGTGCAGGTGAATGCGTTGAAGCAGTTTGATGCGTCGTTGAAGGCGTTGGTGACGTCTGGTAATGGGGCGCAAGTCGCCAGTTACTGATGCACATTCAACGTGATCAATAACTTACTTGTGAATTCCACACATTGAGATGTGACCGCTTCTGTACCTGTGGCGAGGGAGCTTGCTCCCGTTCGGCTGCGCAGCCGTCGTAAATCCAGTGCACGCGGTTTATCTGAATGATCCGGGTTGCGGATTTTGGGTCCGCTTCGCACCCCAGCGGGAGCAAGCTCCCTCGCCACAGGATATTGGTGAGTTGAGGCATCGAGGTCTCAACGCTCCTTTTTTGAGGAAGGGCGGTCAGGTGATTTTCAGGTTTATTCAAGTGCCGCGCATATCAGGTGGCGCACGACCTCGGCCTCCACAGCCCCTTCGTTGCCGCTTTCATCAAAAACCGCGCAACTCGCCGTGCTGTTTCCACCAATGCAGCGGTAAACCGCAATGATGCTGCCCGGTCCGACTCCCGTGTGACCACTCAAGGTCAGGCCACTTTCCACCATGCCCTGCATCAGACCGAGGCCGTATCCCGGAGCAACCCAGGGACGCCCAGCGATCGGTCCGCCCAGCGTGCGTACCGTTTGCATCTCCCGCAGCAGTGATTGCGGCAACAGATGCCCGTCCAATAGACGATCCAGACACAGGGCCGCTTCAACAAGCGGGCCGACCAGCAAACCGTGATAAACCCAGCCCGGGTCGTAAGTCGAAGCCGCTCCCATGTTGACGTACGCCAGATCGGCGCGGGTCGTGGCGAGGCGGATGCGCGATAAACCGAGCGGGGCAAACACGCGTTGCGTCAGCGCTTCTTCAAGTCTCAGCCCGGTGACGCGCGCAATGAGCCTGGCGATGAACAAGTAGCCGACGTTCGAGTATCGCCAGCCGTCTCCGGGTGCATAACGTAACCTGGTCGCATCAAGACGCTGCAGCATTTCGGCGGCTGACCACGGTGTCTCATGGCGCGCGACGGCGGTGTGGTAATCGGCGAGTTCACTGTAATCCGCCAATCCGGCTTCATGCCGCAGCAGTTGACGCAACGTGAACGGGCCTTCAGGCACTCCCTCATCCAGACCGATCAATCCATCACGCACCAGCGACAACGCTGCGGCGGCGAGAACCGTCTTGGTGAAACTCCACCAGGGCACGGTTACGTCGGGCTGCTCAGGCGTGAGGAGTGAACCGTTTGAGACAAGGGCGAAGGGCATGGGCTGACTGCTCTGGGGGAGACGCCGGGGAGTTTGCCAGAAAACAAAACCGCGATTGTGTTTACGCAACGGTTTGGCTAATCTCGCACAAACACGCAAACTCAGGCATAAACATGCAAGATCAGCATTCGGCCACCGAGCTTCCTTCCGTGCGCCGGCAAAAAATCCTCCTGATCCTCGAGCGCGACGGCAAGGTCATGGCCTCGGAATTGAGCCAGCATTTCGCCGTTTCGGAAGACACCATTCGCCGCGACCTGTCGGAGCTGCACAGCGCCGGCCTGGTGCAACGCGTGCACGGTGGCGCGTTGCCTCGGCCCAAGGATACGGGCAAGGATTTCCTCACTCGGGTAGGTGAAACCGACGAGGTGAAAGTGCACCTCGCGCAACTTGCCGCGCGACACGTCCGGGATGGTCAGATCGTGATGTTCGATTCGGGGAGTACCACGCTGCAGATCGCCCGGTCCTTGCCTTCGACTATTTCCATCACGGCCATCACCACATCGCCGTTAACCGCGATTACCCTCGCGGAATACCCAGGCATCAAGGTGATTCTGGCGGGTGGGCAACTTAACCTGGCGACGATGTCGGTCAGCGGTCACGAGACCGTGCGCTTGTTGCAAGGCATCAAGGCTGACGTGCTGTTTACCGGGGTTTGTGCGATTCATCCGGAGGTCGGCATCAGCTCGCTGCATTTTGATGAGGTGCCAGTGAAGCAGGCGCTGTTTGACAGTGCCTCTCAAGTGATCGCCGTCACCACGGCGGACAAATTGGGTGCGGTGGAACCGTACATCGTCGTGCCGTGCTCACGTTTGCACACCCTGATTACCGAGCGTCACGTGGCGTCAGGCGACATCGACGACTATCGCAAGCTGGGAATCGAAGTGGTGCAAGCGCACGCCTGAGCGGTCAGCCATGCCCCAGGGCAATCGCAAACGACACCACGATCAAGCACGCAAACGCAAAATTGATGTTCATGAAGCTTTCGCCCGAATAATCAGAAGTGGCGCCATCCTGGACTCGCCGCTTAAAAATAAGAAATTCGGCTTCATGATTTAAAAGATCGAAGCAATTGATAACGGTGTAGCCCACACCTGCAAACAGCAGCCTAAACCAGGTATTTGTTGAACCAGGCCACGGTCCTGTCCCACGCGAGCTTCGCAGCGGCTTCATCGTAGCGAGGCGTGGAATCGTTATGAAAACCGTGATTGCAGCCTGCGTAAATGAATGCCTCGTAAGTTTTGCCCGACGCTTTCAACGCTTTCTCATACGCCGGCCATCCTTCATTGATGCCCTTGTCCAGTTCGCCGTAATGCAACAGCAGCGGCGCCTTGATTTTCGGCACATCCTCAGCTTTTGGCTGACGGCCATAAAAGGGCACGGCCGCCGCCAGTTCCGGGTAGGCCACCGCCGCCGCATTGGAGACGCCACCGCCATAGCAGAACCCGGTGATGCCGACCTTCCCCGTGGTCTTGTCATTTTTCATCAACCAGTCAATGGCGGCGAAAAAGTCATTCATCAGCTTTTCCGGATCGACAGTCGCTTGTAACTCCTTGCCTTTTTCATCGTTGCCCGGATAGCCGCCCACCGAACTCAGGCCATCGGGTGCGAAGGCAATAAACCCCGCTTTGGCAACGCGCCGGGCGACGTCCTCGATGTAAGGGTTGAGCCCACGGTTTTCATGCACGACCAACACCGCCGGCACCTTGCCGGTGGCTTTGGCCGGGCGCACCAGATAGCCGCGGACATTGCCGTGGCCCTTGGGTGATGGATAGGAAATGTACTCGGGGAGGATGTCCGGGTCGGTGAATTCAACCTGCTCGGCGAGCGCGTAGTTCGGGCTCAGGGAGGCGAGGAGGGCGCTGGCTGTCAAACCGCCCAGGGTGAACAGCGCCGCTCGATCAAGAAACTCGCGCCGGTTGATCTTGCCGTGGGCGTAGTAGTCGTAGAGCTCCAGCAGTTCCGGGGCGAAGTCTTTGGCGGTGAGACGTTCCATGGGGCACTTCCCGTTGGTTCAGGATCTGAATCAGTAAAGCAGCGTTTGGCGCACTGACTCAGTTTTCGAAACAGGACGCCAGAAAACTCATCACCGCCTGCACCGACGGGGTGTGCCGGATGTCGCTGTGGACCACCAGCCACACTTCACGCGCCAGCCCCGCGCCCACGGTCTCCATCGCTTGCAATCCGTAGTGCTCGCCAAGGAAGTACGGCAGTGCCGCAACGCCGGCGCCTGCCTGGGCAATGGTTGCCTGGATGTTCAGATCATTGCTGCGCAGCAGGATCGGCCGATCCCCCGCTTGTTGCTTGAGCCAGATCTGTTGCGGGGTTTGCTCCATGGTCTGGTCGTAAGCGATGAACGCCAGATCTTCCGGGGCGGTCTTGGACAAGTAATCTGCCGAGCCGTACAGGTTGAACTGCACCGTCGCCACCTTGCGCGCCACCAGGTCCGGCTCCTTGGGGCGGCTCAGGCGCACGGCAATATCGGCTTCGCGCCGCGACAACGAAGCGCTGTCCAGACTGCCGATCAACTGCACAGACAGTTGCGGATGCAGGGTGCGCAACGCCTTGATTCGCGGCGCTATCAACGCGCAGGCCAGGGCGGGCGGGGCACTGACGGTGACTTCGCCGGTAAAGCTTTCCTGCCCGGCGAGCGCCGAGCGTTGCACCGCGAAGGACTCGCTTTCCATGCGCTGCCCGAGCTGGGCAATTCGCTCGCCGTCCTCGGTGATGACATAGGAACGAGGGCGCCGGTCCACCAGCTTGAGGTTCAGCGAACTCTCCAGCGCGCTGATGCGTCGCGCCACGGTGGCGTGGTCGACCTTGAGCTTGCGCGCCGCCGCCGACAACGACTGCTCGTGGGCGAAGACGATGAAGTAGCGAAGATCCTCCCAATCGAACATGGGCGTTTTCTCACATGAAGGGTGAATAAATGGGGGATTTTGCCCCACCGCCAAGCCTGCAAGAATTCTTCTACACCTGACAAGCAGGTCTGAAGCGCGCCGTGTGCGGCGTGTTCATCGCACGACTTGACGAGGAAACAGCCATGTCCAAATCAACGCCTCTCGCGTATGCCGGCATCGTCGGCGCCACGTTTTTCTGGGGCACCAACTTCAATGCCGGTGCCTATATCATCAAGAGCATGGCACCGATCAGCGCGTCCATTGAGCGCTTTGCCATTTCTACCCTGTTGCTGTTGCTGATTTTCGGCCTGGCGGGCAAGTTGCGCCTCACCACGCTGAAAAACAATCTTGCCGCGTTTATCGGTCTGGGCCTGCTGGGCTTTACCGCGTTCAACCTCGCGACCTTCTTCGGCCTGCAAACCACCACGCCCATCAACGGCGCGCTGATCCTGGCGACCACGCCGCTGTGGACCATGATCTTCGCGGTGCTGCTGGAAGGCGAACGCATTGATCGCGGCCGCGCCATCGGGCTGGTGCTGGGATTGCTGGGCGTGGGCCTGGTGATCACGCGCGGGGATATCCAGGTGCTGCTCGGGCTGAAAGTGGCGACCGGCGACGCGATCATTCTGGCCGGCAGCATCGCCTGGGCAGCTAACATGGTCGGCACCCGACGCTTCGTCAAAGACTCGACACCGCTGGAAACCACCACGTTTTCGATGCTGTTCGGTGTCATTGGCCTGATCGTGTTGGGCTTCATCTATGAAAGCCCGATGACCTCGATCAGTACGGCTTCGCTGTCTGTGCATGGAGCGGTTTTCTACTTGGCGATCTGTGGTTCGTTGATTGCCTACTTGCTGTGGTTCAAAGGCATTCATGCGATCGGTGCGGCGCGCACGTCGATCTTCTTCAACCTGGCGCCTGTGTTCACCATGCTGGTGTCCTCGATACTCGGTGTGCTGCCCAATGTGTGGCAGTTGCTGGGGGCGGGCGGCGTGATTCTTGGGGTGGTGTTTGCTTCGGGGTTGGTGTTCAGCACGACGCAACCCTCGGTGGTGAAGGTCCGTACTGGCCTGGCAGATAAGGCCGCCTGATCCCCCCGCCAGCTGCTACAGATCGCGTTTTGGCTTACATGATTTTTCGAACTCGGCAGCTCAAATGCTTCGTCGATTATCGAGGTTTCGTCTGGTGTGGGAAGCACGCGCCACGTCAATAAACATCGCCGCAGATTTTTTGTTTAAAACCTCCAAAGGTTACGTCCTGAAAGCTACAAAACCTTGCGCCGTTGCCTACGGCTGCGCCAGAATCCGCCGGCTTGTGCGCCTTGGGGTCACTCGGTAACTTGATTCGTGTCACTGCCCATCAGTGATCGGGTTTAGCAGCCCGGGATATCTCGGCTGAACGTGCATCTGTTATGCAGGTATTTCATTGCCTGTACTTAATGGTAGCTGTACGTAGGGCGCCCTTGGGCGCGCCGGATTGCTGAGTGTCCCGGTCTGCTAACCTGCGTGCAGTTGCCACCCTCTTCGTTTAGCAGCAGGAGGGATGGCACACCATTAGGACACTCAGCAAATGATAAAGCCTTCACCAAATCCGCCTGACACCGATCCGGCCTCCCCATACGAACCCGATTCAAAGAAGCTCAATGAGGCCGCCGAGCGGGCTCTCGATTACCACTTTCCATCGAACGCCGACATCAAAGCCACCCCGCGAACACGCAGCACCCTGTTTTCCGTAGACCCTGAGACTACGGTCGAAACCCTGGCGGTTTATTTGGTCGAGATACTGGCGTCGGTTGACGTGATGGTCCATCAGTTGGTGGATCATTTAGAGGGGGAATCGCGCTACGCTTTGCTGGGCATTTCCAACAGCATCATGGTGGCGGAGATCACGGCGAATCGGGTGTTGGATAAGATCGATCTGCCTAAGTAGGTGCTGTCTTCTGTGAGTAAGTAGCGGACGTTGGGCTGTGCAGCGGTGCCTTTTTGGGGCCGTTGCGCGGTCTAGCGGGAGCAACCTCTCTCACCACAGGTTTCTCGGTGCTTGGTGTTTCTGCTAGCTGTCTGGCGTTTGGGCTTGTACGTGATGTGATTAGTCTGGACGCCGCGTTATCGTCCTTCGCAAGTAAGTTTTGCTCCTACAGGGGCGCGTTGTGAGAAAGCGGTTATGCTGCCAACCAGGAATGGGTAGTCGATGGAGTGGTTGGTGATTGGGGGGAAGTTGAAGCGTTCAAGCTATTAGCCAGGCATACTTAACTCGTTTCTCAGAAGAGTGCGTCGCGACTGTTTCTAATATAATTTCAATGGTGTTACGTCGAAAAGTTATAAACAACTGTCATTTCTTACAGGTGATATTGAACAGTTGTCGATTTAGGATGAAGCCTCTATGAATAGATGGAGCTATTGAAATGCCATACTCACAAGATTCGTTCACTAATATTGCCGTCGACACCCCTATCGATGTTCAAACACCTACTAGCCATGAGGGCAGTTTTAAATCTGCTACTGCTACTAAAGTGGTTATGCACTGGAAGGGAAAGCTGAGGGAGTTTGAATATTGGGAGATTAAGCAAGTTAATGTCGGGGTTCTATTGGACGACTTTTTGAGGGAGGATGGAACCGTATGGACACGACCTGATCATGACCTGTTAGTACGATCACCCATATGACTATTTGATCACCACCAAGCTGCATCATCGCCGCGTATTGTTTGTTGCTGTTGACCCAGTCCAGAGCTGGCGGTGGTGCGGGTGGCTTGTTGCAGGTGTTGGTGGCCGGCGCCTGATCTTCATTAATTCGTCGTAAAAAAAGATCCGCTGATGCAATGCAACAGCGGGTCAATTGGCTTTCCGTTCAATCCGGCTTTTGTTGTACAGCCCCCCATTCAGTTTTGCTCTTCACAGGCCTGGGCCATTTTGAAGTAGGTAAAGGCCTCGACATTTCCGGAGGTGTCCAGATAAGTGAGTTTGGCGCTGACCACTTCGCAATCGGCGGAACGAGGCTCCTCAAGGGAAATGACTTTCGCCACGTGGATCGGCATGCCATAGCGATAAGGCTTGGCGGGTACATTGGGCGTGTCTGCAAACGCGTTATGGGTGAGTACTACCAGGGCAACAGCAGCACTGGCGAACAAAGTACGAGTATTCATGGTGTCTCTCCGGTTACTTCATATAGGTCGGCGGATACTGCAACGCCGACCCTTGCAGAAGACTTCTGACATCCATCACAATTTCAGGTGGACGCGCACCGTGTGGGGGAGTCAGGATCTGCAGAAGCAATATGAAAAAAGTTGCGGGTTTCATGTTTCACTTCAACTTGGCTACTCAGAGCCCGATCAGATCGCGATGAACTTCCAGCGCATTACGCTCCACCCAGTTATGCGCCAGCAGCCCGTCCGGTCGAACTTCCCAGACCGCAGTGCCGAGCATTTCAAAGGGGCTGTTACACGTGCGGCCACCAATAAAGCCCTGGTTCTTTCCGGCCAGTTTCCAGCGGGAAGCGACGCGAGTGCCTTCGGCGTTCTGAAACGTCTCGATACTGCTGAATTCGAAGTCTTCGATCTTCGACAGAAAGACACCGATCCATTGAATAAAGGCATCGCGGCCGACGATATCCATCCCGCCAGACGTGATCACAAAGTCTTCGGCTACAAAGCGCGCTGCGGCTTGCGGGTCCTTGGCTTGCCAGACTTCGCGCCAGAAACTTTCAACAATATCTACTGCTTTATTGACTGCCATTTTCGAACGCCTCGTATTGGATTGAGTACGATGTTCGGCAATTGCTATCTAGAACACAAACGCATAAATTTAATGGCATCCAGTAGAAAGGCGAATCCATCATGCAAGCCAGCGACCTTGAGATCGACCTGCTTCGGGCGTTTATCGCCGTGGCGGAGACCGGCAGTTTCACTGCTGCTGCCGAGGTGATCGCGCGGTCGCAATCGGCAGTGAGCCAGAAGATCATCCGGCTGGAGGAGGTGCTTGGTTTTCGTGTCTTCGAACGCACCAGCCGCGCCCTGACCCTGACCCCGGACGGCGAGCGACTGCTGGCAGGCGCACGCCGAATGATGGTGCATTTCGACACCTTCATGCGGGACATCAAGGCGCCGGCGACCGTCACCCTGCTGCGCTTGGGGATCTCGGAAAACCTCGTGCCGACCCAGCTGCCCAAGCTGCTGTCGCGCTTCACCCAGTTGTATCCAGACATTCAACTCGAACTCACCACAGGCTTGAGCGACGACCTGCTCACCGACTACGAAGCCGGGCTACTGGACGTGGTTATTTCCAAGCGAAAATTCAGCTCCGGCACCACGCGAGGCCGAGTCATCTGGCGCGAGCCGCTGGTGTGGATTGCCGCGAAGGATTACCAAATCGAATCGTCGAAACCGGTGCGGTTGGTGATGATGCGGCCGCCCTGTGCGTACCGCGCCATCATGATCGAAGCCCTGGCCACGGTCGGGCGGGAATGGGCATCCGCGTGCCTGGCCAGCAATTTGATGGGGGTGCAGGCGGCGGTTGCGGGGGGTTGGGGATTACGGCGTTGGGAACGTCATTTTTGCAGGAAGGGATGCGCATACTGGAACCGTCGCAGAAGTTGCCGACTTTACCCAGCACCGAGGTGGCGGTGATTGGTGATGATGTTCGGACTCAGCATCTGGTGCAGCCGTTGGTGTCGTTGCTGACCGAGGGGTTGATGTCGGGCGGCCGTCTGACTTGATCCGCGCGTTTTTAAGCCCTGACCCGGGCGACTCGCCCGGGTCTGGGACCTTTTGACGTCTAGTGTCCGCCCACCACCATACTGCTGAACGGCGCCACATAAGCCTGCAACGTCACCAACCCACCGACCAAGATCGCCAGCACAATCGAGTGGAAGAACACATATCGCAGAATCTCCCCTTCATGCCCGTACCAGCGAGTCGCCGTGGACGCGACCACGATCGACTGGGCGTCGACCATTTTGCCCATGACCCCACCGGAACTGTTGGCCGCGGCCATCAGCACCGGGCTGATGCCCAGTTGCTCGGCGGTCACTCGTTGCAAGCCGCCGAACAGCACGTTGGAGGCGGTGTCGGAGCCGGTCAACGCCACGCCGAGCCAGCCCAGGAGGGTGCCGAACATGGGGTAGAAGATGCCGGTCGCGGCGAAGGCCAGGCCCATGGTGGCGTCGAGGCCCGAGTAGCGCGTGAGGAAACCGAGCGCAAGCATGGCCACGATGGTGATGAGTGAGTAACGCACCACCCACAGCGTTCGCAGGTATTGGCGGGCCAGTTGCGGGATGGAATAACCCATCAGCAGGCCGCCGACGATGGCCGCCAGGAGGATGCCGCTGCCGGTGCTGGTGAACCAGGTGAATTTGTAGACCGCTTCCTCGGTTTTTGCCGCGGGCACCACGGGCGGCACCTTTTCGATTTGCTGATGAATGGTGGTGAAGGTCACGATCGGGGCGAAGATCGGGTTGGCTTCGCGCATCGGTTTGCCCTGAGGGTCGAGCTTGGCCGAATTGGTGGCCGGATCGATTGCCGGGCGGGTATCGAACATGTTCTTGAAGCCCTGGGTGCCCCAGGCGAACACAAACACGGTGAGGATGATCCACGGCATCCAGGCGCGCATCACCGCTGGTTTGGCATCACTGGCGAAGGTCCCGCTGGCCTCGGGTTTTTGCTGATGCTCCTCGTCGATCTTCGAGTTGTCGACGCGCCCGGACAGGGCCGCCGAGGTGTGGATCGTGGCCGGTTTCCAGACCTTGAGGAAACCGGTCAGGCACGCCATGGATATCAGCGCGGCGATCACGTCCACCAGCATCGGCCCGTGGTAGTTGGACACCAGAAACTGCGGCACGGCGAAACTGACCCCGGCTACCAGAATGGCCGGCCAGATTTCCAGCATTTTGCGCCAGCCGGCAAAGGCCCAGATTAACCAGAACGGCACGAGCACCGAGAAGAACGGCAACTGCCGGCCGACCATCATCGACAGCTCCATTTCATCCAGGCCGGTGACCTTGGCCAAGGTGATGATGGGTGTGCCCAGTGCACCAAACGCCACGGGCGCGGTGTTGGCGATCAGCGCCAGGCCTGAGGCGGCCAGCGGCGAGAAGCCCAAGCCGATCAGAATCGCCCCGGTCACCGCCACCGGCGTGCCGAACCCGGCAGCCCCTTCAAAGAAGGCGCCGAAGCAGAAGGCGATCAGCAGCAGTTGCAGGCGTCGATCGTCGGTGATGCGCGCAAGGGAATCCTGCAGCACTTTGAACGAACCGTTTTCGGTGGTCAGCCGGTGCAGGAAGATGATGTTGAGGACAATCCAGCCAATCGGCAGCAGGCCGTTGGCGGCGCCGTAGAGTGCCGCCGAGCCGGCCATGTCCGCGGGCATGCCGAAGGCAAAAATGGCAATCAACAACGCCGAGCCAAGGGCCAGCAAGGCTGCCAGATGCGCCTTGATATGGAAAAACGCCAGGGATGCCAGCATCACCACCACCGGCACCGCCGCCATGATGGTTGAAAGCACCGGGTTACCAAAGGGATCGTAGATTTGCTGCCAGACCATGTTCCACCTCTGCTTTTTATTGTTGGTAGTGCAGGCCCCGGACGGGGTTGGTGGCATGGAGTATAGGTGGCATTACGCCGCTGTCCTGTGAGGTTTGTCGGCGTTAATACCTTGTATCAGTGTCCAGTCCTGACCCGGACGATCTTCTACTACGCTCAGAAAGAATGACGGCGCGAGCCCCGATCCAGGGCTTGCGCGTCCAATGCTCTGGCCCGATCCATTCACCACGAGAGGGAGACAGCGATGACTGAACGCCATGAGGAACACAAGGAAACGCTATCCAACGGATGCAGGATCGACGTGAAAGCCGAGATATTGAGGGACGGCTCCCTGAAGATGTTCATCGGTGTTTACCGGCCGGATGGCTCGGTCATAAAAGAGGACAATGACCCGCGTCCGCATCTGTTGGACATGGAGGACGCTTTGGCCTGGGCAGTTGAAAAAGCCAAAGACATCGGTAACCGCCAGCACACGTTGTAAGAGCGGTGAACCACCGCTCTGACCATCGCCTTTATTGCGTACCAAACATGGCTGTCCAGTAAATCCCGGCGTCACTCTTTGGATCAACCGCATAGGCCGCGCCCAGTTCGCGGAACTGTGGGTTCATCAGGTTGGCGCAATGCCCGGGGCTGGCCAGCCAGCCATCGACGACCTTGCGCGGGGTGTCTTGCCCGGCAGCGATGTTCTCGCCGATTTCCTGATAGGTGTATCCCGCCAGTTCAGCGCGATCCCCCGGTGTGCGACCGTCCTGGTCCTTGTGGTCGAAGAAATTGTTATTCGCCATGGCCCGGGTATGCGCTTCGGCCGCGGCCGCCAACGTCGCATTCCAGGCCAGCGGCGTGGTCGCGGCAAACGGTTGACCGCCGCACTGGCGCGGTTGGGCGCGGGCGGTATTGAGCAAGCCCAGCAACTTCTGGCCCTCAGCCGCGGCGTCACCCATGCGCGCGGTCAATTGCGGTCGCGCGAGCACAATGCGCCAGTCGCGTCCCTGGTGGCTGACACCGACGTCGATGAATTGCGGGTTCAGCACGACCTGGCAGAAGCTCTCCTTGATCGCCGTCATGGCGGACTGTGCATCACGCGGTCCGGACAACATAATCGCTTGCACGTTGGTCATCGGGTACGACGCTTGAGCCATGGCCTGCTGCAAGTCGACAGCTCCGCTGGGTGACAGGTTCAGGCGCGAATCGCTCGTCAGCGGCGGCAACACCGATGACGCCTGACCGGCGCAACGCTGTACCTGGCTGCGGTAAACGTTGATCGACTCGACCAATTGCGTTTCTTCGCTGGCCACAGCAGTGGCGGCGAACACCAACCCCAGTGGCAACACGGCAAAACGCAGAGCGGATGACAGGACGCGCATGGAAATCTCCCTTGAATTGACTGCGCCCATGATGCGCGATTCCACCCCATGCCGCGCAATGCCTTTTTGCGCTTTGTTGTCCGGCGGTTGACATGATTTGGCTACTACACTGAAGCCAAGTCGCCAAACGGGCGCTTCCCTCGACGCCAAACAGAGTGTCTCCATCATGTCCTTCAAATGGTCCGTTGCGTTCCTCGTGGTTACCCTTGTCGCAGGCCAGGTTATTGCCGACGACCAGCAGCAAAAAAAAGAAGTGGCTGAAGACAAGGCTCAGGTGCTTGAGCAAAAAGCCGCGGACAAGAGCGCCGATGGACCGGTGCCTAAATCCGAGGCGATCACCCAATCCGAAGTCCAGGCCGTCGATCCCGCCGGCAAGTCTCCGCTGGACGATGCAATAACCTGCATGGCCCGCTCCATCTACTGGGAGGCCAAAGGCAAGGACACCGACGACATGGCCGCCGTCGCCAACGTGGTCATGAACCGCCTCGGCCACGCTGGTTTCCCCGACACGGTGTGCGCGGTGGTCAAGCAAGGTTCAGAGACCAAGAGCTGCCAGTTTTCGTGGTGGTGCGACGGGCGCCCGGACACCGTCCAGGAAGAGACGCAATATGCCCTGGCCAAGGAAATCGCGCGCAAGGCGCTGAACAAGCAGCTCCCGGATCGCACCGGTGGCGCGATGTATTTTCATGACCGCACGGTGAAACCGGACTGGGCCAAGGAGTACATCAAAACCGCTGAAATCGGGATGTTCCGGTTTTATAAACCGCATGATGGTTCGGCGAAGTAGGTCCAGGCCATATCCTTATTTGACCAACGACTGGTTCCATTTCGAAGGAGGCAGGGTTCTACTACGATGGCTTGAAACACGTCATGCCACGTAATCGGACAGCCGCCATGCACAACATCGGACTCATCGTTTACCCCGGTTTCCAGGTGCTGGGCCTGGCCATGTGCGCTACCTTCGAGTTGGCCAATATGGCGGCCGACGAGCCGGTGTACAGCATTGCGCTGCTGTCGGAGCAGGGCGGCTCTGTAATGACGTCGGCCGGTTTTGGCGTGGAAACCCGCGCGTTTGACGAGCGTTCCTTCGATACGCTGCTGGTGATGGGGGACAACCTGATCCGGCCGACATCACCGGGCATGGTTAAGTTTTTGCGCAACGCCAGCCTGACCACCCGACGCCTGGGCTCGATCTGCACCGGCGCGATTGTGCTGGCGGAGGCGGGTTTACTGGATGGTCGGCGGGCCACGACTCACTGGTGTCATGCGTCGGCCTTGCAGCGGGCGTACCCGAAAGTGAAGGTCGAAGAAGACCGCATCTTCATCAATGACGGCAATATCTGGACCGCAGCGGGCATGAGCGCTTGCGTGGACCTCGCACTGGCGCTGGTGGAAAAGGATCTGGGCGCCCAGGTCGCACGTGTGGTGGCCCGGCAATTGGTGGTTTATCACCGTCGTGCGGGAGGGCAGTCGCAGTTTTCGGTGATGCTCGAACTCGAGCCCAAGACCGATCGCATCCAGGCCGCGTTGACCTATGCCAAACACAACCTCAAATCAACGCTGTCGGTCGAAGAGCTGGCCAGCGCAGCCAATCTCAGCCCACGGCAGTTCAGCCGGGTTTTCCATGCCGAAACCGGTCAATCCCCGGCCAAAGCCATCGAAAACCTGCGGGTGGAAGCCGCCCGGCTGATGATGGAAACCGGTCGGCACTCCATCGATGTGGTGGCCAGCGACACCGGTTTTGGTGATCGCGAGCGTATGCGTCGGGCGTTTATCCGGGCGTTCGGGCAGCCGCCGCAAGTGATCCAGCGCGCCAATCGGATCATGTCCTGAAAGGTGGTGTATTCGACATTTAAGACAAAATATGACTGCCGTAATCTAGATCTCGTTGAAGCCGTTTCCCTCAGTGAGATCACCACCATGACCCTCGTCAAAGCTGCCGCCGTACAAATCAGCCCAGTGCTCTACAGCCGTGAAGGCACCGTCAATAAAGTCGTGCAGAAGATTCTTGAACTCGGTGACCAAGGCGTTCAGTTCGCCGTGTTCCCGGAAACCATCGTGCCGTACTATCCGTACTTTTCTTTCGTGCAGGCGCCGTTCGAAATGGGCGCCGAGCACCTCAAGCTGCTGGATCAGGCCGTTACGGTCCCTTCGGACGCCACCGATGCCATCGGCGCCGCTGCCAAACAGGCCGGCATGGTCGTGTCCATCGGCGTCAACGAACGTGACGGCGGCACGCTGTACAACGCGCAGTTGCTGTTCGATGCCGATGGCACGCTGATCCAGCACCGGCGCAAGATTTCCCCGACTTATCACGAGCGGATGATCTGGGGCATGGGCGATGGCTCCGGGCTGCGCGCTGTCGACAGCGTGGTAGGGCGCATCGGCCAACTGGCGTGCTGGGAACATTACAACCCGCTGGCCCGTTACGCCTTGATGGCCGATGGCGAACAGATTCATGCCTCGATGTACCCGGGGTCGTTTGCCGGTCCGCTGTTTGCCTCGCAAATGGAAGTCAACATTCGCCAGCATGCCCTCGAATCGGCGTGCTTTGTGGTGAACTCCACAGCCTGGCTCAACCCTGAGCAACAGGCACAAATCATGGCCGACACCGGTTGCCCTATCGGTCCGATTTCCGGTGGTTGCTTCACGGCAATCATCAGCCCGGATGGTGTGGTGTTGGGCTCGCTGCAGGAAGGCGAGGGAGACGTGATCGTCGACCTCGACATGGGCCTTATCGACAAGCGCAAACGCATGATGGATTCGCGCGGCCACTATAGCCGCCCGGAGTTACTCAGCCTGCTGATCGACCGCACGCCGACGACCCCTATGCATGAGCGCGGTGCTCATCCGCAGGTGCCAGTGATCGATGCTGTGGAAGAGATCAGCCGCTGATTGGCTTGAGACCGCGCCGCCCCCTTCGCGTACAGATCATGCGCCATATCAAAATGGGCGCATGAACTGTAGGAGCAAGGCTTGCCCGCGAAGAGGCCATCACGGTTGCAAACAAAAAAGGGACTTCCACGAAGCAATGGAAGTCCCTTTTTTTCTCATCTTGTCTTTACAGCTCCTGCCCCAAAAAGATCAACGTATTGCCATGGGCCTCAGCCGCTGCACGCTGGTTGTAACTGTCGCGGTGCGAGCAGTTGAAGCCATGCTCGGCCTCCGGGTACACGACGATTTCCACGTTGTCGTTGTTGTCGAAACGCTCGGCGATTTTCTCCACCGCTTCCAGGGGAATGTGGCTGTCCTGTTCACCGAAGTGCATCAGCAACGGCACCTCGATTTCATCGGCGCGGTCCAGGTGGTTCTGGATGCCGCCACCGTAGTAGGCGATGGCCACATCCACCAGGCCGTTAGTGGCGGTGAGGTAGGACAGCAAGCCGCCGAAGCAATAACCGATGGAAGCGATGCCTCCGTCCAGGCCCGGTTGCGCATCGAGCGCTTCGATGGCCAGTTTGATGTCGTCCTGCGCCTTGTCGATGTCGGTGGCGTTCATCAGCTCGACGGCGCGTTTCCAGCCCGCTTCGTCGTAACCCAGTTCGATACGGTGGCCGTTGCGCCAGAACAGGTCCGGCGCAATCACCAGGTAACCATCGGCGGCGTATTGCTCCGCGACCGAGCGGATGTGTTCATTCACGCCGAAGATCTCCTGGATCAGCACGATCCCCGGACCTTTGCGAGTATGCGGAATCGCCAGGTAAGCGCCGAAGGTGCCTTCGTCGCTGTCGATCTCGATCCATTGGGTGGTTACGCTCATGGTGGCTCCTGTCTACGCAAGTGAGTGAGGTTGAGGCTTATTTCGGCTGCGTGGCCTTGTAGCTTGGCAGAGACTGCATACGTTTCCACCATCCGTCGAAACCGTCCACCGAAAACACCTGTGGCGCATCCGGCGTCATCGCGATGTAGGCGCAGCCCGGTGCGAGGTAAAAGTCACCGATACTGGGTTCAAGACCGGCGATATATGGATCGGTGCCTTTTATTTTCATCAGCTCGCGCAACACCCGTTTCGAATGTTCGATCCCTTTGCGGCGCGCCTCTTCATTCTGACCGCCAATGAAGTCAGGAAAAAGATGGTAGCCGAACACTTGCACCAGATTGCCATAGCCATAGGCATCGTAGATGCCCTGGGCCATGTGAGTGCGAGCGCGGTCGTGGGCGTTATCCGGTGTGATGGACGGCCCGGGCAGGACTTCGTCCAGGTAGGCGATGATCGCGCCGGTTTCGATGACCCGGAAGCCGTCATGGTCGATGACGGGCACCTTGCCAAAAGGGTGCCGCACCAAATGTTCCGGCAGATGCGGCTCGCCTTTGATCACATTGACCTGCACCTGGTCGAAGTCCGCGTCTTTTTCCGCAAGCAGCATTTTCACTGTGCGCACATAGGTACTGCCGTCAAAACCGTAGAGAGTGAGGCTCATGGCGATTGCTCCGTTTTCAAGGGAGTGGAGGACGCGCCCGAGACTCTGGTCGGTCAATGCTGAGTGCGACGCCAGAAGAATCGAGCCAACAGTGCATCCAGGCTGAGCTTGCCGGCACCCGAGAGCAACAACGGCATCATGGCGGCGAGGTAGATCAGCGGCAGCTTGAAGTTGCCGTGACCCTTGTTGCTGATGGCGTAACCCTGGGCAAGCTCACTCAATGTAGACCAATCGGTCGGCCAGTGAACGGCAGCGGTCGCGACAATCGTGACGACGATCAGAACGATGGCCGACACCCGCGTTCCGAAGCCGACCAGGATGGCCAGGGCGCAAATCAGCTCCGCCCACATCGACAGTTCCCAGTTCAGCGTGGCGGGCACATGGTTGAACGGAAACGGGAAGGCGTCCTGGATGTCGGCGAACCAGTTCTCGCCGTTCCATTTTTCCAGGCCCGACTCGAAGAATTCCCAGGCAATGAACAGCCGCAGCGTCAAAGGCGCGAGCCAGCTGCCGGCACGATCAAGGTTTAGGTGCAGGCCTTTCACGGCCGATGAAAGTGAGGTGTTCATGAGCGTGATCTCCGTTCAGTCAGTAAGGCGGGGCAGCGGTTGCCCCGCGAAACAGGGTTATTCGCCAGCGCCGCACTTGCCTTCGCCACATTTGCCTTCAGCCGGTTTTTCCGCGGTATCGGCCTGGGCTTGGCTGTAGCCGTGGGCCAGTTGTTTCATGCTGAACGCTTCGGATTCGGAAGCCGAAGCCGCGTTGGACAGGGCCAGGCCACCGGCGATGATCAGGCCGAGGGTCAGGGAAGAAGTCGAGAGCTTGAACATGGTGATACTCCGTAGCGTTGAGTGAGTTGAGCGCTTTGATCGGCTTGGCCAATCGACACGCACAGTTCATCAAGCGGGTGTATCTGCGATGTGTCTTTGGTGCGGGGTTTTATGGATGGGGTGTGTCGCAAGGGCGTCTGTACACACTCCGATACACGGCCCCGACACCTTGAGCCTGTGCAAACCCCCTGTGGGAGCGAGCCTGCTCGCGATAGCGGTGTGTCAGACACCATCAATGTCGACTGACAGGCAGCTATCGCGAGCAGGCGCGCTCCTACAGGGGGGATGGGTGATGTTGAGATTGTGGTCGGGTCATCTGTGATCCGGCGCTCACCAACAGCGTCTAGCCTCCGTGTCCCCGCAATCCCACGGGGCGAGACTTCGGAACCCGGCATGCAAGCGCTGTTGAACGAGATCCTTGACGCCGTCCGGCCGCTGATCGGTCAGGGCAAGGTGGCTGACTACATTCCCGCCCTCGGCACGGTGCCGGCCAATCAGTTGGGCATTGCCGTGTATGGCAACGATGGCGAGCTGTATTGCGCGGGCGATGCCGATACACCGTTTTCGGTGCAGAGTATTTCCAAGGTGTTCAGCCTGGTGCAGGCCATCGATCACTCCGGCGAGGCGATCTGGGAACGCCTCGGTCACGAGCCTTCCGGGCAGCCGTTCAACTCGCTGGTGCAGCTGGAATTCGAGCGCGGCCGCCCGCGCAATCCCTTTATCAATGCCGGTGCACTGGTGATCTGCGACATCAACCAGTCACGCTTTGCCGCGCCAGCGTTGTCGATGCGCGACTTCGTCCGTCGCTTGTCCGGCAATCCGCAGGTGATGGTGGACGGCAAGGTCGCCGAATCCGAATACCAGCACCGCGCGCGCAATGCGGCCATGGCCTACCTGATGCAGTCGTTCGGCAATTTTCACAACGACGTCGAGGCCGTGTTGCGTAGCTATTTCAGCCATTGCGCGGTGCGCATGAATTGCGTGGACCTGGCCCGGGCGTTCTGCTTCCTGGCCAACGACGGGTTCTGCAAACACAGCGGCGAACAGATCCTGACAGCGCGCCAGACCCAGCAGGTCAACTCGATCATGGCCACCAGCGGGCTGTACGACGAAGCCGGCAACTTCGCCTACCGCGTCGGTTTGCCGGGCAAAAGCGGTGTGGGCGGGGGAATCGTCGCGGTGGTGCCGGGGCAGTTCACGGTGTGCGTCTGGTCACCGGAACTGAATGCCGCCGGCAACTCGCTGGCCGGCATGGCGGCGCTGGAATTGTTGAGCCAGCGAATTGGCTGGTCGGTGTTCTGAGGCATTCGGGCCTGAGCGGTTAATGACGCTCCCTGGATTTTCCTATACATTTTCCAGCCGCCCACAGCATGGTGAAACCGCTTCATGTCTCTTGCGCTCGAACGTCTAGTCGCTGGCACGCCGATCCCTTTTTCCGGTAATCGTGTCACTGTCGTCAGCCCCGAACTGGCCGCGCGCTTTCAGCCCGGGGACCATTTGCTGGTCGAGCAGGTCAGTGGCGAATTGTTGCTGATCCCGGTAGTTGACCAGCAAGCGGCCGCCGTCGCCATCGAGCGCGCCGAAGCGGCGTTCGGTGCGCTGTCCAGCGTCCCGGATCAGGCGATCAGTGCGTTCTTCGATCTGTTTGCCCAACGCCTGGAAACCCCCGAGTGCTGGGCCTTGATCGAGGCGGCCAACCTGGCCGACATCGAACGCGCCAAGGCCCGCGGGCGTTCCACCACGCGACTGCTCGCCGATGAACGCATGCGCCGCGACATGATCGCCGGCCTGCGGGCCTGGCGCGATGCGTCGGCGACTCGCGGCAAGGTCATCAGTTGCGTCGAGCACGACGGCTGGACGGTCGAGCAAGTGGTGTCGCCGCTGGGCATCGTCGCGTTTGTGTTCGAAGGCCGGCCGAATGTGTTCGCCGACGCCGCCGGTGTGTTGCGCACCGGCAACACCGCCGTGCTGCGCATTGGCAGCGATGCGTTGGGCACCGCTCAGGCCATCGTCACTCACGCATTGAACCCGGCACTCAGCGACGCCGGTTTGCCGAACGGCGCGGTGTCCTTGGTGGAAAGCGTCAATCACGCCGCCGGTTGGGCGATGTTCGCCGACCGTCGTTTGTCGCTGGCCGTGGCCCGGGGTTCGGGGCGGGCGGTCAGCCAACTGGGCAGCATCGCCCAACAGGCCGGCACTGCTGTCAGTCTGCACGGCACTGGTGGCGCCTGGCTGATCGCTGACAAAGACGCCGATGCCCAGCGCTTTGCTGCCGTGGTACGCAATTCACTGGACCGCAAAGTCTGCAACACCTTGAACGTCTGCCTGATCCAGCGCGACCGCGCCGCTGAGCTGGTGCCGTTGTTTCTCGACGCCCTCCAGCAGGCGGGCACCGCCCGGGGCCAGGGTTGCAAGCTGCATATCGTTGAAGGCAGCGAGTCGTGGTTGCCGACTGAATGGCAAACCGGCAGCGTTGAGGTGTATCGCGCCGAAGGCTACCAGACCGAGGCACTGGCCGAACCGTTGCCCGAGGAGCAGTTGGGCCGCGAGTGGGAATGGGAAGAAACTCCGGAAGTCAGCCTGAAGATCGTCGATGACCTGGACAGCGCCATCGCCTTGTTCAATCGCTACAGCCCGCAGTTCACCGTGTCGCTGATCAGCGAAGACGGGGCCGCGCATGAGCGTTTCTACAACGCGGTCAACGCGCCGTTTGTGGGCAACGGAATTACCCGCTGGGTCGACGGCCAATATGCGCTGAACAAGCCGGAACTGGGACTTTCGAACTGGGAGAGCGGTCGGCTGTTTGCCCGCAGTGCGATTCTTTCGGGAGACGGGGTGTTCACCATTCGCAGTCGCATGACCCAGACCGATCTGTCGGTAAAACGCTGACATTCCTGGCACAGGCAACGATCGCACTATAATTAAGGTGTGTTTGCGTCTGTGTCTTGAGTGAGGGCTGCGTCATGAAACTTCATTCTTTTCGGCATTACTCCCACGATCTGGAAACGGTCGTGCACGACACATGGATCACCGGCCGGGTGAAGTCCGCCTTGGCTTTGGCCGAACCCAGCCTCGGCCTGCAGATCCATGTCAAAACCCTTGCGGGTACGGTGGCGTTGAGCGGTCGGGTCAACACCCATAAACAGTGTGAGCAGGCTGTTGCTCTGGCCCGTTCGGTGCCGGGCGTCGTCGAAATCGATGCCAGGGATTTGCGGACCCACGTGTTCACGCCAGGCAGTAATCCGGTTCCCCCCAACGCCGAAGAAACCGCCGAGCGTCGGCCACCATCGTCAGCAAAAGACGATCACTGATCAGGGCGACCTTGTGAGTGCAGCGCTCCCGTGAACCGGGAGCGCCTTGGTGTGGGCATTTCAGCTCGAACAACAATGGATTGCGTTTTTTGGGTGTTCTCTCGCTGGAAGCAAAGGCGGATGATTGGCCGTTCCCCAGAGAGGTGTACCCGATGAAACGTGTCCTCATGTTGTTGGCCAACGGTGTCGAGCCACTGGAAATGGCGGCGTTCACCGATGTGCTCGGTTGGGCCAATCTGCTTGGCGACCAACCCGTGGAATTGATCAACGCCGGCCTCCGACGGAATATCGTGACGACCTTCGGGTTATCGTTCAATCCGGCTCATTTATTGAGCGAGGTGGATCTCGACAGCTTCGACGCTTTGGCATTGCCCGGTGGTTTCGAACCCTCGGGCTTCTACGAAGAGGCCTTGAGTGAGCCGTTTCTGGCGGTCATCCGGCACTTTGTCGCGGCCGGTAAAACCGTCGCCAGTGTCTGCGTGTCGTCGGTGTGCCTGGGCGTTGCCGGGGTGCTGAAAGACAAAGATGCCACGACCTATCACCAGGTCGGTGGCAAGCGCAAAAACCAGCTGGTTGAAACCGGCGCCCGTTTCGTCGACTGGCCTGTGGTGGTGGATGGCCGCATCATCACGTCAAGCGGCCCCGGCACGGCAACGGAAGTCGCCTTCGTGCTGCTGGAACAACTGACCAGTGCTGCAAATGCGGCGGATATCCGGCAGAAAATGCGTTTTCCAACACCGTCTCGCCAGTGGTATGAAACGCCGCAAGTGCCTTGATCCGGCACGCCCTTCATTTGCCTCGTACATCCAGGGAACCGCTTTAGTCGAGCGCATTCGTCGCGCTCGACCTTCCAGGTTCTGCCACCCATCCCATCAAGCAGCTTCGACGGCTTTGCCATACACGGCGCACGTGGTCGGGTGTTCGGCCAGTGACACAAAGCGGCGACTGCCGGCCTCCAGGGCATCGATCGAACCGGTCTCGATGTCGTAGACCCAGCCATGCAGGTTCAACTGACCTTTTTCCTGGGCCAGGCGCACGCTCGGATGCGTCTGGATGTTGGCCAGTTGCGCGATGACGTTCTCCCGGACCATCGAACTCACCTTCGCCGCGTCATCGGCGTGAGGGCGGGATTCGTTGATGACCTTGGCGGATTCAGCGTGTTGCAACCAGCCACTGACGGCGGGCAGGTGATCCATGCATTTGCACTTGGCGATGGCGGTCATGGCGCCGCAATCCGAGTGGCCGCAGATGACAATGTCGGTCACGCCGAGCACTGCGACTGCATATTCGACCGTGGCCGAGACACCACCCGGGTGCGGGCTGTAGGAGGGCACGATATTGCCGGCGTTGCGGATCACAAACAGTTCTCCGGGTTCTTGCTGGGTCAGCAGTTCGGGGACCACGCGGCTGTCGGAACAGGTGATGAATAACGTGCCGGGATGCTGGGTGGTGGCCAGGTGTTTGAACAGGTCGGTGCGTTGCGGGAACGCTTCGTTCTGGAACTTCAAAAAACCTTCGATGAGCGCTTTCATGGTGACGTCCTCATAAGTGATGAACAGGGGCTACTCAGCTCGAGCAACCGGTTCCGAATTCGCTGAATTGCAGAATGTGAGTGGTGCCTTTGGAATCCTGGTACGTCATTTCCACCGGGACCACGCCGCAGACATCGGCGGTCGGGGTGATTGCCACGACGTGGGCGATGTCCAGGCTCATGCCGTATTGATAGGCAACGGCTGCGTCCTGGGCTTGAACCTGGGCCGATACGCCCGCGATCAAACAAAGAGCCAGCATCATTTTTTTCATGGGGCATCCTCCAGACGAGTGTGGTGGCTGACAAAGTGTGTGGGGTGTTGGGTCTGGCCCGCACCGGAGTGCGGACCGGTTCAACTTAGAAAGGACGCAGGGGCAGGAACTTGCCGTCGAGGGTGATGACTGCGCGGTGGCCGCCTTCCGGGTCTTCGACTTTCTTCATGTCCAGCTTGAAGTTGATCGCGCTGATGATGCCGTCGCCGAACTGTTCGTGAACCAGGGCTTTCAACGTGGTGCCGTAGATCTGGATCATCTCGTGGAAACGGTAGATGGTCGGGTCGGTTGGAACGCCTGAGAGGCTGCCGCGCAGCGGGATGATTTGCAGGCGGGCCACGGCGTCGGCGTCCAGGTCCAGTTTTTCGCCAACCACTTTGGCGGCTTTTTCTGGCAGCGGGTGTTGGCCGAGCAGGGCGGCGGTGACGTAGGCCAGGCTCAGGCCGGTGCCCTCGGCCATGTCTGCGAAGGACAGGTTTTTGCGCGCTTTGGCGTCGAGGATTTTGGCGGTCAGCTCGAGACTGGTGTCGTTGTAAGCGTGGGACTGTTGCATAGTGTTTCTCCTATCGGGGTTGTGTTGCTTGGGTGTGAAGCAATCTTCTGCCGATTGATCCATAGCGTCCAAGACCGATATACAATGCGTTGCATAAGTCCTGCCTATAGATGGTGAGCCCCATGCTGCTGCGACATCTGCGTTATTTGCTGGCGGTTGCCGACCACGGCGGCTTCACCCGCGCCGCCGAGGCGCTGCACGTTTCACAACCGACCCTGTCCCAGCAAATCCGCCAGCTTGAAGAAACCCTGGGCGTGAGCCTGTTCGACCGAACGTCGCGCAGGGTCAAGCCGACCGATGCGGGGCAGGCCTACATCGAGTGTGCACGTCGGGTATTGGTGGAACTGGAAGCCGGCAAACGGGCGCTGCATGATGTGAAGGACTTGTCGCGCGGCACCTTGCGCCTGGCGATGACGCCAACGTTCATGGCGTATCTGGTGGGGCCGTTGGTGCGCGATTACGTGGCGCGGTATCCGAACATCCATCTGCAGATTTTCGAGTTGTCGATGGACGACATCGAGGCGGGGCTGGTGGATGACTCGCTGGACATCGCCATCGCATTTACTCAGGTGAGAAACGCCGACATCGAATCGATCCCGGCATTTACCGAAACCCTGGGGGTGATGGTGGGACGGGATCACCCGCTATATGAACGGCGAGCCGCGTTGTCCGCTGAAGAGGTGGCGCAGTTGGATTTTGCGCTGCTGGCCCCGGACTTCGTCACCCGCACCCGCATCGATGACTATTTTGCGCAGGAGCAGATCACGCCGAAGGTGGTGATTGAGGTGAATTCGGTGAGCACCTTGCTGGAGGTGATTCGGCACACGGCTATCGCCACCATTCTTCCCGAACCGATTGCCACCCAGGACCGGGCACTGCGCAAAATTCCGTTGCTGGGGGACGCGCCTACACGCGGGGCGGCGCTGCTTCGACGCAAGAACAACTATCACAGCGCGGCGTCGGTGGCCTTTATGAATCTGGTGTTGGGCGCGGTGGCGACGGAGTCAGTCGTCCAGTGATTGGCAGATGCCATTGGGGGCTTTGCCCGTGGAGCTCACGGTCACCGAGTCGTCATCGGCGAGAATGATTAAGATCGTGACGCCCGAACCCTTGGCTTCAAAACTGCGCTCGTTGATGGCTTTGGTAACGGCATCTTTGTCATTGATTGTTACCGGACCCTCCTGATCTGCATGGACGGCAATATTGCCGGGGCAAATCACATCAAATGAAGGAAGGTTGGGGATGCTGTCTGCGTGGGCAACATTTGCCATTGTCAGTAACAGCAGGGTTGTCAGGGCATTTTTCATCGCAAGTCTCCATGGGCACAGCAGCGAATACGCTTAACGATAGCTGCATTTGCCGCGCACGAGACAAACAAAAAAAGCCCCGCTCGATATTACGAGCGGGGCCTTTTTTATAGAGGAGCAGCGGGGGGAGATATCAGTAGAACCGGTCAATCACCCGAACTTCGTTCTGGTTCTGCATCGAGGCCCACGCCTGTTTCAGCGTTTGCAGAACATTACCGATGAAGTCCTTGTCGGCTGCGGCTTTCTTGCCGACATAGCCTTGGCCGCGACGGTACATCTTCAGTCGGGCCAGCAGGTTCTGGTTGTTCTGGTCGAACTCCGCTTCATGGGCGTGTGGCGACAGGCAATCGATATGAACCTGGCCCGATTTGCTGATCCACAGAATGTGGCTGTCGTGGCTGTCTTTTTGCGCAGCGAAGATACGAGCCAGTTCATCGATAGTAGGTTGATTGTTCAGATTCATAATATGCCCCTTGACCATTTGGTGATCTTTCAAAGTTGATTCGCTAATACAGGTAGCCCATCGGTTAGTTGATCCCTGGCACCGAAACCAGGACGTCAGCGGTCAGCCGTCAATTCGACGGGGTCTCGCGTCTGTTGCATGTAGTCGTGTTGAATAACTGCTACGCAATAGCGTCACAACGAAGAGAAGCAGCGAAAACCTGGAGGCCACCGCCGACTTTTTAGGGTCGGCCACAAGCTTCATGAGGATTGATCGCCAGCGCTTCTCGTCCTTGTACTGGACGTTCGGGCCAGGTCAGCTTCTTCAATCTGCCTTGTGGGCAGCGTGTATCCGGGAAAAACAGCTCGGCGGTCAGACGAGCTTGCTCAAACATGTTGCTGTACTCCCGATCGGGGAGATGTCTGCATCATGCAAGGGCAAATCGGAGGCGTCAACCGTTATGTAGTGATTATTTTTAGTCACTACATATTGTCGGACAAAGCGCTTTGGAATTAAAAAGCAGCGACGCAACGCCCGGGTCAGGACGACGGCAGCAGATGTTGGAAGCGATAGAAGGTGCAGGGATAACCGTCTACCGACCGTTGATGCAGGGTGAATTCATCGCCTGCGAACTCGGGCATCACCTTGGCCCAGAAGCGCCGTGCAGGCACGTTCACGTCGATGTGGAAAATCTGCCATTGACCGGGGATCCGGCTCAAGAGGGTGGACACGACAAACTTCGCGACACCTTGGCCACGAAAGCGCCGACTGACAAACAAGTAGCCGATGTTGTGCTCGGCGCCGTCGATATGCGTGTCGTCGTCCACGGTCACGAAACCGGCGAGTTCACCGTCCACCTTGATCAGAAATGGCTGGGTCCCAGGCTTGCGCCAGTAATCTTGGTTGGATCGGATGTCGAAGAAACCGTGCTCGCCGAGTTTCAGCGGTAGAAACTCGCTGAAGTCATGCATGTAGAACTGCATCAGGTTTTCAATCGTTTCCAGTTCGTCGCGGTGTGCGGCATGCAGTTCTATCGAGGGCATGCTGGGTTTTCTCCAGATCGAAGGGCCGTCCGTGGCTCTTTCGGGATCACTCAGTGCGGAGCGAAGTCGTATGTCCCACCCGTCTTCAACGCCGCGGCGTAAGCAGGACGTGCCTGGAAGCGATCAACCCAGGCCGCTACATGAGGGTAGTTGCCCAGCTTGCCTTGGGCGCGGGCAATCTCGCCGATAAAGCTCATCTGGATATCGGCGGCGCTGAATTCGTCACCCAGCAAATAATCGGACTGGCTCAAGGCTGTGTCGAGGTAGCCAAGGTAGTTGGCCACTTCGGAGTTGATGCGCGGATGCAGTGGCGCACCGGCTTCACCCAGGCGCCCGACGTACAGGTTCAGCATCAGTGGCAGCATGGCCGAGCCTTCGGCGAAGTGCAGCCACTGGACGTATTCGTCATAGGCGGGGTAGACGGATCGGGTTGCAGGCGCCCCTGGCCATGACGACGGATCAGGTAATCGATGATCGCAGAGGACTCGATCAATTTCTGCGCGCCATCTTCGATGACCGGCGATTTGCCCAGGGCGTTGATCGCTTTCAATTCCGGCGGTGCCAGATTGGTTTTCGGGTCGCGCTGATAGCGTTTCAGCTCATAAGGAATGGCCAGTTCTTCCAGCAACCAGAGAATCCGCTGGGAGCGGGAGTTGTTGAGGTGGTGCACGATAATCATAAACAAGATTCCTGTAGCAGCTGTCGATTGAAACGAGGCTGCGATGCCGTTTCAGAAAATGGGGCCATCGCCGGGCTTGAAGAACACTAGACCATTACGGTCCGTTCGAAGTGCCCTCAAGCTTTACTGGCCGGTTTCGCCGCGCGTTTGGCGCCTGTCGACGGCTTGCGCTTGGCGGGCTTTCGTTTGTTTTTCCACGGAGTGGCGCCACGACCGGCCGGGCTCGCCGGCCCGCTGATGGTCAGGCTCAGGCCGGCGCAACGGGCGACCTGTTTGCTCATCCACGCGGCCTGTTTGGTGACGAATTCTTCCAGGCTCATCTCGCCGCTTTGCACCATGTCCAGCGCCTGTTCCCAGATGGCCGTGGTGCCGGGGTCGGCGATGGCGCGCGGCACCGCATCGATCAGGCTGAAGGCCGCCGGGGTCGCGGCCAGGGCCTTGCCGTTCTTGATCAGGTAACCACGGTCGAGCAGGCCCTGGATGATCGAGGCGCGTGTCGCCTCGGTGCCAATGCCGGTGGTGTCCTTGAGCTTCTGTTTGAGCAGCGGGTCTTCCACCAGTTTGGCGACGCTCTTCATCGCTTTGATCAGGTCGCCTTCGGTGAATGGCTTGGGCGGTTGCGTCCAGAGGTCCTTGAGCTTCACGTCGGCCACCGCGCAGTCACACCCTTCGGCCAATGCCGGGAGTGTTTGCGGTGCGGGTGCCTCGCGACCCTTGGCCGGGGCGAGCGCCTCGGGCAGGGCGCGTTTCCAGCCGGGCTCGACGATCTGCTTGCCGACGGCGCGCAAGGCTTCACCGGCGCAGTCGAAGTCGGCCTGGGTGCGGTCGTATTCATGGTTGGGCAGGAACTGCGCCAGATAGCGTGCGCGGATCAGGGTGTAGACCGCCCGTTGCTTGCCCACCAGTCGATCGAGATGCTTGGCCGCCGCCGTCGGGATGATGCCGTGGTGAGCCGTGACCTTGGCGTCGTTCCAGGCCCGTGAACGGCGCTGTGGCTCCAGGTGATCGTTCAAGGCGTTCAGGGACGGATCGGCCTGCCGGAGCGCGGCGAGAATGCCCGGGGCTTCATTGTGCTGGCTCAGCGGCAGGAAACCGCAATCGCTGCGCGGGTAGGTGATGACTTTGTGGGTTTCGTAGAGCGCCTGAGCGATGTCGAGGGTTTCCTGGGCGCCGAGCCCGAGCTTCTTCGAACAGACTTCCTGCAACGTGCCCAGGTCGAACGGCAACGGCGCGACTTCACGCATTCGCTCGGTGCGCAACTTGATCACCCGGGCACTCGCCGCGCTGCTGATGGCCGCAGCCGCTTGCTGGGCCAGCGGCTGATTCAGGCAACGATCCTGATCGTCACAGACGTCGGATGCCGCGCGCCACTGGGCGGTGAACGCCGTGCCGTCATGCAACAGCTGCACGTCGATGGCCCAATAGGCCACCGGTACGAAATCGGCAATGCTGCGGTCACGATCCACCACCAGCCGCAAGGTCGGTGTCTGCACCCGGCCCACCGGCAACACGCCCTGATAACCGGACTGACGGCCCAGTAACGTGAACAAGCGGCTCATGTTCATCCCGATCAACCAGTCGGCCCGGGAACGTCCCAGCGCCGAATGATAAAGGCTGAAAGTTTCGGCTCCCGGTTTGAGCGCCGCCAGCGCCTTGCGTATCGACGCATCGTCCAGCGCCGACAGCCACAGGCGCCGGATCGGCCCGCGATAGCGGCAATGCTCGACCAGTTCCCGGGCAATCATCTCGCCCTCACGGTCGGCGTCAGTGGCAATCACCAGCTCGTCAGCCTCGCCCAGCAGGCGTTTGACGGCCTTGTACTGGCTGGCGGTGCGCGGTTTGACCGTCATCTTCCATTTTTCCGGAATGATCGGCAGATCCGCCAGCACCCAACGCTTGTAGCGCGCGTCGTAGGCGTCCGGCGGCGCGGTTTCCAGCAGATGGCCGATGCACCAGGTCACCGTGACGTCCGTTCCCAGCCAGCAACCGTCGCCCCGACGCTTGGCGCCGAGCACTGCCGCGATGTCTTTGGCCTGGGAAGGTTTTTCACAGAGGTACAGCTGCATAACCACCATCGTTCATCAAGTGTGCAAGAGGCGCACAGAATGGCGGGTGATGAGCAAGGGATCAATCATTATCTGTATGGATGTACAGCAAAGCTGTTGCGTTTGTTTGCGCCAGTCAAAACGGCCCGTTCGGCTGCGGGGCCGTCGTGCTGACGAAATTTGGGTTATACCTGACATTCGCAGTCTCAGGTTTCGGGGCCGCTGCGCGACCCATCGCGGGCAAGCCGGATCACCGTACCGCACGCTCCCACAGGTCCATCACCTTCATGAGGCACGTATTCCATGAAAAGCACCGGTCCCAGTCCTGTCATCACCATCGCCATGCAGCCGGGCTGTCTGTTGGTGAAATTTCACGGTATTCAAGTGGCCGCTTCCTCGCGCGCACGGGTGCTGCTGGAGGCCAATTATCCTCCGGTGTACTACGTGCCCTGGGAGGACATCGACGAACAGTATTTCGCCCGCACCGACCACACGACCTATTGCCCGTACAAGGGCGACGCCACGTATTACAGCCTGCAAATCCCGGGGCATGAGGGCGCCAACGCGGTGTGGCGCTATGAAGACCCCAAAGTGTCGGTCGATCAGATTCGCGGGTATGTGGCGTTCTATCCCGATCAGGTTACGTTTGAGGTGCTCAAAGACGTTGAGTGAGGTTCGGCATTGACGGCAATGCTGCTCACTCACGCGCGATTTTTCAGGCCTACCTGCTTTAGTGGCTAGGGAGCTTGCTCCCGCTGGGCTGCGTAGCGGCCCCAAAAACAGGGCAACGCTACCGATTTTTGTGAGTGCTGCGCACTCAAGCGGGAGCAAGCTCCCTCGCCACAGGTTTTTAATTGGCTGAAGAGGTGATCAGGTGAGCAAATGCCCACACTGATGGGGCGTGTTCATTTCAGCGAACAGCCCCCACCAACGTCGATTCATCAATCTGCCCAATCGAAGTGACCCCGGTCAGGGTCATGGCCACGCGCATTTCCTTGGCGAAAATATCCAGCATGTTCTCCACCCCGCGTTGACCATCGGCCGCCAGCGCATAAGCCATGGATCGCCCCAGCAATACACCTTTGGCGCCCATGGCCAGCATCCGCACCACATCCAGCCCCGAGCGAATACCCGAGTCGACCAGCACCGTCAGGTCATTGCCCACCGCTTGCATGATCGGCGGCAATGCCTGGGCGGTAGAAAGGACGCCGTCGAGCTGCCGTCCCCCATGGTTCGACACCACGATGCCATCCGCGCCAAAGCTCACCGCGTCCCTGGCGTCCTGCGGGTCGAGGATGCCTTTGATGATCATCGGGCCTTTCCAGAAATCACGAATCCACTCCAGATCACTCCAGCTGATCGACGGGTCGAAGTTATTGGCCAGCCAGCCCATGTAGTCTTCAAGCGTGACGGCTTTGCCCAGGTACTTCGAGATGTTGCCCAGGTCGTGCGGGCGGCCCATGACCCCAACGTTGAACGCCCAGTCGGGGCGTGTCATGGCCTGAAGCATGCGTCGCGATGACGCAAAAGGCCCGGACATGCCCGAATGCGCATCCCGGTAGCGGGCCCCCGGGGTCGGCATGTCGACAGTAAACACCAGGTTTTTCACCCCGGCGGCCTTCGCTCGCTCCAGGGCGTTTTTCATGAAGCCCCGGTCTTTGAGCACGTACAGCTGAAACCAGATGGCTTGCTGGCTCTGCGCCACGACTTCCTCGATCGAACACACCGATACGGTTGAAAGACACAGCGGAATACCTTTTTTCTCCGCCGCTCTGACCGCCTGCACCTCACCCCGGCGGGCGAACATGCCCGTCAGGCCGACCGGCGCCAATATGACGGGCATTGATAGGGGCTGATCGAAGAGGGTGGTTTCCAGGCTCAGGGTTTCGACGTTTTTCAGAATCCGCTGACGCAGGCTGATGCCCGCCAGGTCGGCGCTGTTGGCCCGTAGCGTATGCTCGGCATACGCCCCGCCATCGATGTAATCGAACAGAAAACGCGGGAGTTTGCGACGTGCTGCCTCGCGGTAGTCGGATGCGGATGAAATGATCATGGGGCCTCGGTCTGGTGAGTGTCGGGGCTGTAGAGATCGTTGAGCTTAACCTGTGGCGAGGGAGCTTGCTCCCGCTGGGTGGCGAAGCCACCCCAATCCAGCCGACTCGATTGTTCTGACACACCGAGGCGGCTGGTTTGGGCCTGCTACGCAGGCCAGCGGGAGCAAGCTCCCTCGCCACAGGGGATTGTGGTGGACTCAGTTAGTGTCCAGATCCACGTTTTTGGTCTCACGCAGACAGATCATCCCCACCACCAGGCTCACCGCGGTAATCACCACCGGGTACCACAGCCCGTAGAAGATGTCCCCGGTATACACCACCAAGGCAAACGACACGGTCGGCAGGAAGCCGCCAAACCAGCCGTTACCAATGTGGTACGGCAGGGACATCGAGGTGTAGCGGATACGGGTCGGGAACAGTTCGACCATCAGCGCTGCCAACGGGCCGTAACACATGGCGGAAATGATGATCAGCACCACCATCAGTCCCACGATCATGGGCTTGTTGACCTGTTGCGTATCGGCTTGTGACGGATACCCCGCCAAGGTCACCGCACCGCGCAGGGCTGCTTCGTCGAAGCCATCCAGTTTCACGTCACCGACGCTGACCTGCACGTCGCTGCCGGCCGGTGCGGCTTCGCTCGTGTAGGGCAGGCCCTGCTTCACCAGGAAGGTTTTGACCTTGTCGCACGGGCTGTCAAATTTCGCCTTGCCCACCGGGTCGAACTGGAAGGTGCAGGTGGCCGGGTCGGCCAGTACGGTAATCGGTGCCTGACGGCTGGCCTGGTCGATGGCCGGGTTGGCGTAGTGGGCGATGGACTTGAAGATCGGGAAGTACAACGCAGTCGCCAGCAACAGACCAATCATCAGCACCGGTTTGCGCCCGACCTTGTCCGACAGCCAGCCAAAAAAGATGAAGAACGGCGCGCCGATGATCACGCTGACAATCAGCAGACTGTTGGCCAACGCCGGGTCCATCTTCAGGAACTGCGTGAGGAAAAACAGCACATAGAACTGTGCGGCGTAGAAGGTCACCGCTTGCCCGGCGTTGATGCTGAACAGGGCGATCAGTACGACTTTGAGGTTTTCCCATTTACCGAAGGAATCGCGCAGCGGCGACTTGCAGAGTTTGCCTTCCTCTTTCATTTTCACGAAGGCCGGCGACTCGTGCAGGCTCAAGCGAATCCAGGTCGAGATGCCCAACAGCACGATGGAAAACAGAAACGGAATGCGCCAGCCCCAGACTTCAAACTGGTCGCCGGTGAAATAACGGCAGCCAAGCACCACCAGCAGCGACAGCAACAGGCCGAGGGTGGCGGTGGACTGAATCCAGCTGGTGTGGAAACCGCGCTTGCCCATCGGCGCGTGTTCGGCGACGTAAGTGGCAGCGCCGCCGTACTCACCGCCCAGGGCCAGGCCCTGAAGCATGCGCAACACCACGAGGATGATTGGCGCGGCGATGCCGATGCTCGCATAAGTCGGCAGCAGCCCGACACAGAAGGTCGCCAGGCCCATGAGGACGATGGTCGCGAGGAACGTGTATTTACGCCCGATCATGTCCCCCAGCCGTCCGAACACCAACGCGCCGAAGGGCCGCACGATGAAACCGGCGGCGAAGGCCATCAGCGCAAAGATAAACGCCGTGGTGTCGTTGACCCCGGCGAAAAACTGCTTGCTGATCACCGCCGCGAGGGCGCCGTAGAGGAAAAAGTCGTACCACTCGAACACCGTCCCGAGTGACGACGCGAAGATGACTTTGCGGGTATCGGGGCTGGTGTCGACGCTGAGCGTGGCATCCAGGGGCTGAACATGTTCTGACATATCGGTATCCCTCACAGTGATTGTTTTTGTTGTTCCACTGTCGGCGCCAGCCTTGTGGGCGGGCGCCGCGTTTATCCATAAAGCCGGGTGTACGTCGATCTTTGTAGGCGCGAAGCTTGCTCGCGAAGGCGTCAGACCTGACACACCGCGTCATCGTTCTTCGCGGGCAAGCCTCGCTCCTACAGTGGGTTGCTCCATAAAGCCGGGTGTACGTCGATCTTCGTAGGAACGAAGCTTGCTCGCGAAGGCGTCAAACCTGACACACCACGTCATCGTTCTTCGCGGGCAAGCCTCGCTCCTACAGTGGGTTGCTCCATAAAGCCGGGTGTACGTCGATCTTTGTAGGAGCGAAGCTTGCTCGCGAAGGCGTCAGACCTGACACACCGCGTCATCGTTCTTCGCGGGCAAGCCTCGTTCCTACAGTGGGTTGCTCCATAAAGCCGGGTGTACGTCGATCTTTGTAGGAGCGAAGCTTGCTCGCGAAGGCGTCAGGCCTGACACATCGCGTCATCGTTCTTCGCGGGCAAGCCTCGTTCCTACAGTGGGTTGCTCCATAAAGCCGGGTGTACGTCGATCTTCGTAGGAGCGAAGCTTGCTCGCGAAGGCGTCAAACCTGACACACCGCGTCATCGTTCTTCGCGGGCAAGCCTCGCTCCTACAGTGGGTTGCTCCATAAAGCCGGGTGTACGTCGATCTTTGTAGGAGCGAAGCTTGCTCGCGAAGGCGTCAGGCCTGACACATCGCGTCATCGTTCTTCGCGGGCAAGCCTCGCTCCTACAGTGGGTTGCTCCATAAAGCCGGGTGTACGTCGATCTTTGTAGGAGCGAAGCTTGCTCGCGAAGGCGTCAGACCTGACACATCGCGTCATCGTTCTTCGCGGGCAAGCCTCGCTCCTACAGTGGGTTGCTCATAAAGCCGGGTGTACGTCGATCTTTGTAGGAGCGAAGCTTGCTCGCGAAGGCGTCAGACCTGACACATCGCGTCATCGTTCTTCGCGGGCAAGCCTCGCTCCTACAGTGGGTTGCTCAGCAGTTCCTTCTGCGGGTTGAGGCTCCTTGTGCTGGGGTTGAGGATCATCAGCGCAGCCTTTTCGGCAATCATCAGCGTAGGCGAGCACGTATTGCCCGAGGTAATGCGCGGCATGATCGAGGCATCAGCGATGCGCAGTCCGGGAATCCCGTGAACGCGCAACTCGGCATCGACCACGGCCTGCACATCGTTGCCCATGCGGCAGGTGCCCACCGGATGGAAAATCGTCGTGCCAATTCGTGCGGCGGCTTCGTGCAGTTCCTCTTCGGTCTGCAAGCTATCGCCGGGCAAGTACTCGACCGGTTTGAACGCTCGCAGGGCCGGGGCGGCGACGATGCGCCGGGTCAGGCGAATGGCATCGGCCGCGACCCGCAAATCCTCTGGATGGCTTAAATAGTTGGGTTGAATCAGCGGCGCTTCCTGCGGATCGGCGGAACGAATCTCCACCCGTCCGCGACTCTGTGGCCTCAGGTCGCAAACCGACGCCGTGAAAGCAGGGAAGGCGTGCAGCGGTTCGCCGAAGCGTTCCAGCGACAGCGGTTGGACGTGGTATTCGAGATTGGCCGAGGTCTGTTCCGGTCCTGACCGGGCAAACGCCCCCAGCTGACTCGGCGCCATCGACAGCGGGCCGCTGCGGTCGTACAGATAACGCAGGCCCATGCCCATCTTGCCCCACACGCTGCCAGCGATCTGGTTCAGGGTGCGGGCGTTTTCTAGTTTGTAGATCAGCCGCAGTTGCAGGTGATCCTGCAGATTGCCGCCCACTCCCGGCAGCTCATGAGCCACACCGATCCCCAGTTTTTCCAGGAGCGGGCGAGGGCCGATGCCGGAGCGTTGCAGAATGCTCGGTGAACCGACGGAGCCTGCGCACAGCACGATTTCCTTGCGTGCCTTGAAGGTTTTTGCCTGACCTTGGTAACGGGTGCTGACCGCCGAAGCACGGCCGTTTTCCAGCAGCACGCGGTCCACTTCGACGTCGGTCAGCACGGTGAGATTGGCGCGATTGCGGATCGGTTTGAGAAACGCCTTGGCCGCATTCCAGCGAATCCCGGCCTTCTGGTTGACCTGAAAATAGCCGCAGCCTTCGTTGTCGCCCTGATTGAAGTCATCGATGCTGGCAATGCCGCTTTGCTCGGCGGCGCTGCGGAACGCATCCAGAATCGGCCACGACAGCCGCTGACGCTCGACCCGCCAGTCGCCGCTGGCGCCGTGAAATTGCGAGTCGCCGGCAAAATGGTTTTCGCTTTTCTTGAACAGCGGCAGCACGTCGTTCCAGCGCCAGCCCGGATTGCCGTCAGCGGCCCAGCCGTCATAGTCGCCAGCCTGGCCGCGCATGTAGATCATGCCGTTGATCGAGGAACAGCCGCCCAGCACTTTGCCGCGCGGGTAACTCAGGGCGCGACCTTGCAGGCCGGGTTGCGCTTCGGTCTTGAAGCACCAGTCGGTGCGCGGGTTGCCGATGCAGAACAGGTAACCCACGGGGATGTGAATCCACGCATAGTTATCGCGGCCGCCGGCTTCGAGCAGCAAGACGCGGTGTTGCGGGTCGGCCGACAGCCGATTGGCCAGCAAACAACCGGCCGGCCCGGCGCCGACCACGATGTAGTCGAATTCATCAAGGGAAGTCTGCATCCCTGACCTCGTATTGTTGTTCTTGTTGTCGGTCATCCTAGTTGTTAGCTTTCGTCAAAAGAATGTTAGTTTTTGCGCAGCCGCTGTGCGTTTTCAGACAGCCTCAAACAGCGTAGCCCCAAGGACGACTCATGTTCGACTGGAATGACCTGCGGTTTTTTCTCGAATTGCAACGCAGCGGGCGTTTGCTCACCGCCGCCCGCCGTTTGAACACCACCCACGCCACCGTCGCCCGGCACATCGAGGCCATTGAAAAGAGCCTTGGCACCGCGCTGTTTGTCCAGCATGCCCAGGGCTACGAAATGACCCCGGCCGGCGAAGCGCTGCTCAAGCACGCCGAAGCCATGGAAAACGTCGCGTTGCTGGCGCAAGAGGAAATCACCCAGTCCACGGCGCCACTGGGCAAGATCCGCGTTGGCGTGACCGAAGGGTTGGGCATCATGTTCCTCGCCAGCCGCATGAACGGGCTGTTCGAACGCTACCCCGGACTGGAAGTGGAGCTGGTGGCGGTGCCGCGCTTCGTCAGCATCCTCAACCGCGAAGCCGAAATCAGCATCCACCTTGAACGCCCGGCCGCCGACATGCTGGTCACGCGCAAACTCACCGACTATCGCCTGGCGCTCTACGCCAGCCAGGCCTACCTCGACAAGGCACCGCCGCTGCACAGCCGCGAAGACCTCGGCCGCCACGCGTGGATCGGCTACGTCGATGACTTGCTGTTCAGCCAGGAACTGATGTTCCTCAACAGTTTTTGCCGCAACCCGCAGGTGGTGTTCCACAGCACCAGCGTCATCGCCCAGCAACAGGCGGCACGGTCGGGATTGGGGATCGCAGTGCTGCCGTGCTACATGGCCAGCGCCGATCCGGAACTGGTGCCGCTGTTTCCGGACGAGAGCATTGAGCGCAGCTACTGGATCAGCACGCGGCGGGAATTGCACAAGTCGGTGAGATTGCGGGTGATGTGGGATTACGTGGTGGAGTTGTGCGAGACGGAGCAGGGGTTGTTGATGGGATAGCCTGCCAATCCTCCATCATAGATCTCTGATCAACCAAGCAATGAAGCAACCAACACAACCCCTGTGGCGAGGGAGCTTGCTCCCGCTGGACTGCGCAGCTGTCCTGGTCTTCAATTCGGGATGAAGACAAGGAGCGTCCTCCGACACTCCGTCGCGAACAAGGGAGCGTGCAGCATGAGCGAAGAGACAAAAGTGAAAGGCCCGGCGTCGTATTTTCCGTCCATCGAGAAAAAGTACGGCCAGCCGATCAGCCATTGGCTGGACCTGCTCGGGACGGTGAGCGGCAAGAAGCATATGGAAATGGTGGCTTGGTTGAAGGATGAGCATGGAATGGGGCATGGGCATGCGAATGCGTTGGTGGCGCATTATTTGGCGGGTGTTAAAAAGTGAGGCCGCTGTAAACGGCTGCAATGTGGAATGGCGGTGAGAGGGGGGCTGGATGTGCCACCGCCATCGCGAGCAGGCTCACTCCTACATGGGTTCTGCGTCGTTCGCGAGTGTTGTGGTCAGCATAGACTCCTGTGGGAGTGAGCCAGCTCGCGATGGCGCCAGCTGGCTCACCGCATTCTGCCGGGATCACTCAAACATTCGGCGGCAACTCGCGGGTGGTGCGCTGTAGTGGGTCGCGGGGTTGGCTGTCGGGAATCGACAGCGTGGCGCGCAAGCCGCCTTCCGGGCGATTGGCCAGGGTGATGCGTCCGCCCAGCCGGGTGGCGATGGTGTTGACGATGGTCAGGCCCAAACCCGCGCCATGGGCATTGCCACGGCTGTAGAAGCGTTCGAACAACCTCCCGCGATCCGCCTCGTCGATGCCGGGCCCCTGGTCCTCGACGCTCAGCGAATAGAAGCCGTCCGCCTGACTGAGTTGCACCGTGATGACCCCATGGTCCGGGGAAAAGTTCGCCGCGTTGCTGATCAGGTTGTTCAAGGCGATGTCGATGGCGGCGGCGTCGGCCACCACTTCAAAGGGGCGATCGGTGACGTCGAAGGCCAGCTCAAGGTTCTTGCTCAGCAACCACGGCGTGAGCTGCACGAGGCTGTCGCGCACGGTGGCGGCCAGGTCGATGCGTTGCTGTACAGGTGCGATGGCTTTGGGTTCGAGGCGGGCCATGGTCAGCAATTGATTGACCAGGCGGCTGGTGCGGTCGACGCCGGCGATCAGGAATTCCAGGGATTCACGGCGCTCCTGTTCCGTTCCGGCTTCCAGCAGGTTTTGCGCATGCACACGCAGCACGGCCAGCGGTGTGCGCATTTCGTGGGCGGCATCGGCGATGAAGCGCCGCTCGCGGCCCATCACTTCCTGAATCTGCGCGAGCATGCGGTTGAGCGCCGCTTGCATCGGCTCCAGTTCACTGGGCAACGGCGTCAGTTGCAGAGGCTCCAGCGAACCGCTGTGCCGCGCGCGCAAGGTCGCCGCCATGTCTTCCAGCGGCTTGAGGCCCCAGCCGATGGCCAACCAGATCATCGCCGCCAGAATCAGGCTGCCCAGCACATTGGGCCCCAGGGTATGGCGCACGATCCGGTCCACCAGGTCCGAACGCACGTCGTCCCGTTCGCCCACCCAGATTCTCAGACCGTTCTGTTTGTCTACCAACAGGAACGCACGCCAATGGCGGTTGTTGAGGTCCACGACGTCGCTGAAGCCGGGTGTCGACGGCGGCGCGCTGAAGGAGGGCGCACTGGCCGTGTGCACCAGCACTTCGCCGTTGAGGGTCCAGACCTGAAAGGCCATCTTGGTTTCATAGGGATGGCCATCGACCCTCGGCTCGGCCTCGCCCAGCGCCTTGTTGAAGGCCTGATACAGATCGGCGTGTTCCTTGCTCGCCATCGGCATGCGCATCACCCCCTGCAACAGCCGGGCGTTTTGCGCGAGTTGGGCATCGTAGACTTCGGCGATTTCGTGATTGCTGTCGTGCAGGTTCAACAGGCTGATCACCGCCAGCCCTACCAGCATCAGTCCAATGATCAGCGTGAGCGTGCGGCGCCGGATCGACGTCATCGGCGCTCCTCCACCAGGTAACCGACACCACGAATGGTGCGGATCAGGTCGGTGGAGAATTTTTTGCGCAGGTGATGGATGTGCACTTCCAGGGTGTTGCTTTCGGCTTCTTCATTCCAGCCATACAGCAACTGCATCAGATGATCGCGGGTCATGACCCGGCCCGGCGGCGAGAGCAATTCGTGGAGCAACTGATATTCCTTGGGCGTCAAGGCCACCGGCTCGCCCAGGTAACTGACTTGCTGGGTGCCGGGGTTCAGGCTGATGCCGGCGTGTTCGATCAGCACCTGGGCGCGGCCGGCACTGCGCCGCAACAAGGCCCGCAGGCGAGCCTTGAGTTCCGCCAGATCAAAGGGTTTGACCAGGTAGTCGTCGGCCCCGGCGTCCAGCCCGGCAATGCGGTCTTCGGTCGCATCCCGGGCGGTGAGGATCAGCACCGGCAGGTTGGAGCCGCTGTCCCGCAAGCGGCGCAGCACTTCCAGCCCGTCCATGCGCGGCAGACCGAGGTCGAGCACCGCCAGGTCAAAGGTTTCACTGAGCAGCGCGTGCAAGGCGCTGGTGCCGTCCTTTAGCCAATCGACGGTATAACCTTCGCGGCCCAGGGCTTGATGGATGCCCTCGCCGAGGGCCACGTCGTCCTCAATCAGTAATAAGCGCACACGGACTCCTGTCAGTTGAGTTTCTTGTTCACGTCCACCAGCAACGTTTCGATCTCTTTGCGTCGCCCGGCGTCGGCGAGTTCACGGCCTGGCCTTGGGGCGGCCTGCAGGGCTTTTTGCAACGCGGCCCGCGCTTCGCTGTAGCGTTTTTGACGGTAGAGGTGATCGCCCCAGAAGTACAGACTATCGATGCCCTCCGGGTTCAGTTGCAAGGCCTGTTTGAGTAACTGTTCGGCCTTGTCCGAGTCACCGAAACCGATGGGCCAGCCGGGGACGCGATCATACAACGCGCCGAGGCTGGTATAGGCCGAGCCTTGCAGGGCTTTGGGGTCCAGCGTCATGGCTTTTTCCAGATCGGCTTTCGCGGCCTTCACCTTGCTCAGCGCACCGAGGCCACCTTGGGCGCCGGCCCAGCTGCTGTTGACGATGCCGGACCAGATCCAGGCTTCGGCCACCGATTGACGTTCCTGGGTGAACGCGGATGCCTGGCCTGCCAGTTTCTCGAATGCAGCGGTGCGTTGCGCTTCCGGGACTTCGTATTGAATGTGCGCCCAGCTTTGCTGGATGCCCTGGAGGCGTTGCTGATCGGCGGGTTCCAGTGCCCAGACGCTCTGGCTCAGGGCTCCCAGCAGCAGGCAAGCGATGATTTTCTTCATGGTTTGAGGGTCTCGTTGTCGGGCTTCTGACTCAGGCGGCGGATCAGCGGCAATTGCTTGCGCAAGCCACGGTCCACCAGATTGGGCAGCAGGCTGTTGAGGCGCACAAAAAAGCGCTCCGGCCAGCCGAGGTACAAGTCGCGCCGGTCACCGGCAATCGCGTGCATCACCGCGGCGGCAACGGTTTGCGGATCGTCGACATTGGCCTTGAGCGCATCGTTCAACGCCTGCGCCGCCGGGCTGTTCATGCTGGTGCGGGTAGCGCGCGGGGCGACGTAGAGCACGCTGACCCGGGTGTCCGCCAACTCCCGGCGCAGGGCCTCGGAGAACCCGCGCAAGGCAAACTTGGTGGCGCAATAACTGGCGTAACCGGGGTAACCGATGGAGCCGTAAGTCGAGCCGACGTTCACCACCATCGCGCTCTCGGCTTGTTTGAGCAGCGGCAGCAGGGTTTTGGTCAGGCAAATCGGCGCGCTGATGTTAAGGGCCATCATGGCGTGGATATCGCTGTCCTCCAGCTGCTCAAGCATGGCGAAGTGATTGATCCCGGCGGCGTTGATCAGCAGGTTGATCCCGCCAATCGATTCGGCTGCGGTCAGCACCTTGCGTCGGTCGGACAGCACGGTCAGGTCCGCGCCGACCCAGCACAGGTTTTGCGGATAGCGTTCAAGCAAAGGCCGCAGCGGTTCCTGGTGCCGAGCCACCGCCAGCACCCGGGCGCCGCTGGCGCACAACGCGGTGGCGATCGCCAGGCCGATACCGCCGCTGGCGCCGGTCAGCACCACGCGGGCATCATGCAACTTCATGCAGGGCCTCCCCGTCACGCGGCAAGCCGCGGAACATATCGGTGTAAAGTTTGTACACCACTTTGGAGGCGTGAATCACAGCGGCCTGGTCGTCCGGATCGTCGAGGGTATTCATCAACCGGCGATAGGTCTGCATGTGTTCGATGTCCAAAGAGCCATGGGAACTGAGGTAACTGAAGGCGCTTTCCGGCAACGCCAGGCGCTCGCGGATGCTGCCGGCGGCGTGGGTAGCCAAGGCAATGCTGGTGCCTTCCAGCACGTTGACCATGCCGAACAGGCCGACCGGGTTGTCGCGGGCAATCAGGTCGTAGAGGTAGCTGACCATCAATTCAATCGGCAGGCTCGGACGACCGTCGCGCACGGCAATGCGGTCGCCGCCGCAGGCTTCGATATCGTCCAGCACCCACTGTTCGTGACCGTATTCATCCTCGATGTATTCGCACACCGCTTTGCGCAGCCATTCCAGGCGCGACGGCAATTTCGCCCCGCACGCCATCATCAACGGCACGGTGTGGCGCACGTGGTAATAGGCTTGCGCCAGGAAGGCCCGGTAGCTTTCCAGGCTGACCTTGCCCTCAAGGGCATCGCGGATGACCGGCAGGTTGAACAGTTCATGACGTTCGTGTTGCGTGGCTTCTTGCAGCGTGTCAAAAAAACTCATGATGCGGATTCCTCGGAAAGTACAGATTCAGTCAGTTGCGCCCGGTAACGCTCGATGATGGCGTCACGGCGCGGGCGGCCATTGGCGGTAAGCAGGCCATTGGCGGGGGTGAACGGTTGATCGAGACGGGTCCAGTGATGGACCTGCGCATAACCGGGCAAGGCCTCGTTGGCCTCGGCGACGGCGGCTGCCAGTTCGGCGTCGGTGCAGTCCGGGCGATGGGGCCAGAGCAGCGCATGGTTGTGCGGCATGGCTTCGCCGTAGACGAAGGCCTGGGCGATATGGCGGCGCTGGGTCAATTCGGCCTCGACCCATTCCGGGTTGACGTTGCGTCCGAAACTGGTGACGAATTGATGCTTCTTGCGACCCTTGAGGTAGAGAAAACCGTCCGGGTCGAACTCGCCGAGATCGCCGGTCGGCCACCATTCATCGGTGTGCGGCGCCTCTCCCAGATAACCGAGCAAGGTCGAACCCTTGACCAGCACCTCGCCGTCCTCGGCCAGGCGAATCGTGACGTGGGGCAGGGGCCGGCCGACACTGCCGAGACGGCGCGCTTCGGGGCGATTGAGGCACACCACCGAGGCGCACTCCGACAGGCCGTAACCTTCGTAAACAGGGATGCCGATGCGTTGCGCGCGGTGCAGCAACTCCTCGGCCACCCGCGCGCCACCCACCGCCGCAAACCGCAACGAGTAGGGACTGAAGGCTTTCTGCTCGGCGGCGCTGACCAACATCTGCAACAACTGCGGCACCAGGATCAGGCTCTCGGGCGCCCGGGTGGCCAGGCAACCGAGCAGACGCGGCACATCAACACCGCTGGCGCCCTGAATCCCCAGGGTTTTCTGGCTGGGCAAACTCAACGTGGCCCCGGCATACAGCGCGGCGTAGCAACCGAGGTTTTCCAGCAAAATCGCCAGGGGTAACAACGCCAGATGATGCTGCGGATCGGCGGGTTTGCTCGCCTGATTCAGTTCGCGAGCGACCGTCAACAGGCTCTCGGCGCTGAGGCACACGCCTTTGGGCGTACCCGTGGTGCCCGAGGTGAAGGTCAGTTTGGCGGTCCCTTCCGGCATACGGTTCGGGCCGCTGAACGTGCGGCGCCAGAACTCACCGGTTTTCTCGTAGCCGGCCGCTTGTAACTCGTCGTCCAGCGCGGGTTCGGCAATCACCCGTTCGGCCTGGCTCTGTTCCAGACAATGGGCGCGCTGAGCGGGGCTGAAAAAAGGCGGCAACGTCAGACAAGTCAGGCCTTCGAACAGCGCGGCCAAGTCCCAGAGCATCGCTTCGACGCCATTGTCCAACGCCAGCGCAATCACCTTGACCTGCTCATCGCGCAGCCGTTGCTGGCGATACACCACCTCGGCATACAGCGTGGCGTAATCCACCTTCTGATGATCACCCCACAACGCGATGGCGCTGGTCTTGCGCTCGGCATGGCTGCGCAAGGTCTGTTTGAAACGCTCGGTTTCAGGCGACATGGCTGGATTCCTCAAGGGATGTCGGCAAACCCAGGCGATTGAACATCCCGATGTTGCGCAAATGAATAAAACCGGCGCGGATGTTGCCGACGTGCACCCAAGGCTTGCTCTCGTAATAACTGCCCCAGTGCTGGCGTTCGTCCCCCAGCCGCTCAGGGTCGGCCGCGCACAGCGTCACCGGTTTCAAGCCCAGGCGATGAAAGCTGTTCACCAAGCCGATGTTGCCGGTGAACGCCACCCATTCCAGGCCGCCCATGGCCAGCAAGTAAGTGATGGCGATGATGCTCATCCGCGCACTGCCGGTGTCACTGGCGGCCAGATTGCCGACCTCGACGATACCGGCACGATCCACCGGGCGGTCCGCCGCAGCGCTGATCAGCGGCTCGATCGACTCGTCCAGATAACGTTCCAGAAACAACGACTCAGCATTGGCCATGCGCACACCGGCCACCGCACACAGCGAGCCGGAGGCATCGCTCATGCCAAACAGCTCCGGCATGAAATGACGAATATCGGCGCCATGGGCCTTACGAAAACGTTGCTGAATAAAGGCTTCAAAGACCGGGCGCTCGACGTCGTCCGGTAACGCCCTGGCCAGGTTCATCGGCGGAGCTTCGGCCTGGCCGAAGCGTAGGGGTAGAGGAATATTCCATTCAAAGTCAGGCATTGGAAGACGCCTCCCGAGTAAGTGTGGGAGAAGTATCGAAGCCATTTCTTAACGGAATCTGAAGGTAAGAAAAAGATCATCTCCGCTGTCTTCAGATTGCCTTAAGACTTCGCGGGCAGGGTGTGCCCCGTCGGTGCGTTGACACACCGCACCCCGGCCGCACGAATGACTCGGCCGCCGGCAATGACATTCATGAGGCCCGTTATGACCCGCGAATCAATGACCCATCGGTATGGAAAACTCTCGATCACCTTGCACTGGCTGATGCTGGCACTGTTCGTCGGCGTGTACGCCTGCATCGAAATCAAAGGCCTGCTGCCCAAGGGCCACCCGTTGAGAGCCATGTTTCTCGGGCTGCACGGCCTCTTCGGCTTAAGCATCTTCGCCCTGGTGTGGGTGCGACTGCTCGGTCGCCTGACGCCTCGGCCACCGATCACCCCGGCACTGCCCAAATGGCAGACCGGCGTTTCGCACCTGATGCACCTGGCCTTGTACGTATTAATGATCGCCACGCCGCTGCTGGCCTGGCTGATGCTGTCCGCCGGCGGCAAACCGATGCCTTATTTCGAGTTCTACCTGCCATCGCCGGTCGCGGTAGACCCGGACCTGGCCAAGCAATTCAAGTACTGGCACGAACTGCTGGGCAGCGCGGGTTACTGGCTGATCGGCTTGCACGCGGCGGCGGGGTTGTTTCACCACTATTGGGTCCGCGACAACACCCTGACCCGCATGCTGCCCGGCCGATCCAACAATCCCATCAACCAGCGCCAGCGTTAATCCCAAGCCCGGTGCCAACCAGGCACCGGCCATATCCATAGCCACCCCGAGACCCCGAATTCACCCCAACCCCCCTGTGGGAGCGAGCCTGCTCGCGATGGCGTCATCCCAGACGCCATCAATCTCAGCCATGGATTCCCACTTCGATATTCACTGCCTTAAACACGTTTGAGCCCCCACGTTTAAAGACACTCAGTGTTACGTCCAAACGGCTACAAGGCCTTGCGTCGTTGCCTACGCGTACGCCAGAATCCGCCGGCTTGTGCGTCTAGGGGCCCGTCGGTAACTTGATTCCTGTCACTGATCATCAGTGATCGGGTCTGCAAGCCCGCCGGAATGACAGTCGTATAGCCCTGTCACAGGACGCTCATTCAGGTCCTTGAAATGGCGGCTTTGTGCGGGAGACCTGACGGTCTGCCGGGTTCCTGGTTTCCCGAACCCATGTTCCTCGCCAACCCCAAGTACGATACAGAATCCCTGCTGGCCATCGCCAGCGAGTCACTGGGCTCGGCGTCCGTTGCCGGGCATCGCTTCATAGGCTCAATACACTTCCTTGTGCAGGCGATTTCCGGCTGATAACTCGTCGACGAAGGCCTGCGCGTCGTCTTCATCCAGTTGGCCGAAGTTCATTGCGATGTTCTTCAGGGCCTGCTCGATGGCGCGTTCCAGATTATTTTTGTTGCCACACACATACAGATGTGCGCCCAGGTTCAGTATTCCCCACAAGTAAGCACCGTGTTCAAGCATTGCGTCCTGCACGTAGTAACGGGTTTGCGAGTCCCGGGAGAACGCGGTAATCACCCGATCGAGCACGCCATTGGCTTGCCAATTTTCCAGGCGCGACTGGTAGAGGAAATCCGCTTCACGGCGCCGGTCCCCGAAGATCAGACAGGTTTGCAGAGGGTTGTTTTGCTGCTCCATCTGCTCCATCTGCTCCAGCAGCGCGATCAATGGCGCGATGCCGGTGCCGGTACCGATCAGCACCACCGGGTGTCCGACCTGGCGTGGCAGGTGAAAGCGCGGATTGCTGCGGACAAATACCCGGGCGCTGGGATGCTCCCCGGTGAGGTGCCCGGTCGCAGTGCCGGTGCGCGAGCGGTCCGCCATGTCATAAGCGATTTCGCGAATGCACACGTCCACGTAACCGGGTTTGTCATGAGAGGCAATCGAATAGGCGCGCGGCAAACAGTCGGGCAACCATTCGATCAAATCTTCCAGGCTCAGCTGCGCGGGATCACAGAAATCGTCCAGCACGTCGAGCACATCCTTGCCGTACAGATAGACTTCCAGATCCTTGCGGTTGCTGACTTTCAGTAAGGTTTTCAAGGTGTCGTGCTGACTGCACCGAGCAAGTTCGCGCAGCAGCGATTTGCCCAGCTGCCGAAGCTCCTTGGTAGCCAGCAAAGTGGCGGCCTCTTCGCGGCCGAACCATTGGCTGATTTGCGCCAGCAGTTGCGGATCGTTTTGCGCCAGCACGTACAGGTTGTCACCCGCACGGTACTTGATGCCGCTGCCTTCAATGTCGAGGCGAATCTGCCAGGCGTAAGGCGCCGTGGTGTTCAGCCGGGTGCGAGAGATGACGCGTGCCGGCCACGCGGCGTTTTCGCCATAGGCGGTGACTTGCAGGTTCAAGGTGCTGCCGGCACGCCGATCACCCTTGAGCACTGCTGCAAGGGTTGCGCACCAGATGTCGAAAAAACCGTCGAAATCGGTGTCGGCGTCCACGCGGGTGATCCACGGGCGGGCTTGTTTTTGCAGCAGTGCGGCATCCAGGCTTTTGGTAAAACCGCAGAAGGTCGGGTAAGCCGTGTCGCCCAGCCCGAAGATCGCGTAGGGCTGGCCGTTCAGGGATGGCGAAGCATTCAGTTGATCCATGAAACGATCGGCATTTACCGGCGGATCACCGTCGCCGAAAGAGCTGCAAACGATGATCAACACGTCACGAGGCGTCAGTTTGTCGAGATTCAGCGAGTTGAGATCCTGCACGGCCAGTTCATACGGCTGCAGACAGGGCAGACGCAATAAGCGTTGCGTCAACCCGCGTGCATTGCCGGACTCAGAGCCGTAACCGATCACAATGCGTTCGATTACGTCTGTCATGACGGTTACCTGTCGTAATGTTCGTCGAATTGCTCCTTGGAAAACTCCAGTGCTTCGAAGTCACTCATCAAGTCGTTGATTACCCTGCGGATACTGATGTACTCGACGATATTTCCCTGTTCATCAAACAGCGGCTGCACCGTGGTATCTACCACGTACAGGCCGCCGCCCTTGCCAACGTTGGGGATCACGCCGGTCCAGATCTCACCTTTCTTGATGGTGTCCCACATCTGCTTGTAGGTGCTCTTTGGCACCGAATGATGGCGCACCACGTTATGTGGCTGGCCCAGTAATTCCTCTTTGGTGTACCCGGTAAGCTTGCAAAACAGGTCATTGACGTAAGTGATGTTGCCTTGCAAGTCAGTGGTGGAAATAACCATGACGTTTTCCAGTGCACTCAAGACTTTGGCGTTGATGGCTTGCATTGTGTTTCCCCTGAAATGATTGAAAAGTTGTTGCTGCGAATTCGAATTCGGCGCACCCACGGCTTAGGCACTTCTATTTTTAGTCGTGATAAATCAGTCAACTGACTGAGGGGCATACTGAGAAAAAAGAGGATCCGACCCATGAGCGGATCCTAAAAAGGAGTTCGTGGCGATGGCGGTTTCAGCTGTCCTGAGGTATCAGGCGCGGGCCTTTCCGAGTGACTTGCTGACCCGGTTCGAAGCGAGCATTGGGCGAGCGAACGGTGCTGATTTCGCCTTGGGTGTCTTTCACTTCGTAAGCGGTTTCCGTGAGGCCGGTTGCTTCTTGAACCGAGCTGCCGGCAAAGAATCCGGCGCCGGCACCGATCAGTGCTCCAACGGGGCCACCCACGGCACCGACCATCAACCCGGTCACGACACCGACGGCCTTGCCGGCGGTGGTATCAGGCACCTCACGAACGACCTGATCGGCCATACACACAGGCGAGAGCAACAAGAAGAGGGTGAAAGGTAGGAGGATAGAACGAGACATGGCGTATTCCTGCTTCGGGTTCATTTCCCTAAACAATCCATAAAGCATGCCAATATTTTATTCTTTATATATCAATTAGATAGGAAATCATGTCGTCATATGTACAACACAAAAATTAGTCTATATGACTACTGACTGGTCTTAAAGACTATGTGGAATTCGGCAATCCTTACCCGGTCACGCATGCGAAACCCTCGCATCCCCTGAATGTTATTGCCGTCGATCAGCCGTGCGAACTGGAAGGTTTATAGTGTCGCGGGCCCCCTAAAAGCAGCTCATATGCAGTGGTGGAGGTGCGGCCGCACAATAAAAGCCGACCCCATTCAGCTAAATATCGAGGGCGATAGCTGCTGCGTTTTCTTGTGTGGGTTGCACGTGTGCGGTCAGCAAAGGCTGTTGTGAACTCGTATTGCGTTTGAGTCACTCAGCTGGAGGACAACCGATTACTTTCAGATAACTTTTTGAAAAAGACTGCCGGTCGTGGAGGGCGGAGATCGACCCAAAGCAGCCCCTTGGGTTTAGACGAGTCGTTAACGACACTAAATCCATGCTGTCCAACGCCAGCGAATCAGTGGGCTCGGCTAGGACCATGTTCAGCCATTTTGCGGCGTTGCGGGATAACTCGCACCGCAAAACGTTGTTGGGAATTACCCGGTTGGTAATGTTGGGGTGAAGGAGTAAGTCCAAACCCCTTTGTGGCGGTCGGTTCGTTCGTCACAAAGGGGAGAGTCCGTCGGCAACCGTATCCGTGCCACCTCAAATTTCCGGTGAAATCGGCATTTGAAAATCAATCCATGATCCGAGGCCGGCCCGGTCCAGTCATCCCATCAAGTAGAGGCAAACTCGCCCCGAACGTTCAGGCCGACACAATCCCCTGTAGGAGTGAGCCTGCTCGCGATGGCGTCAGACCTGACGCCCCAGATCCAGGCTCGGATGTTTTGCTCGACTATTGATGCACTTAAACAGGTTTCAAGGCTCACGTTTAAAGACACTCAGTGTTACGTCCCAAGGCCTACAACGCCTTGCGTCATTACCTACGCGTACGCCAGAATCCGCCGGCTTGTGCGCCTGTGGGGCGAGCTATATCGTTTCCCGGTCACTGAAAAACAGTGATCGGGTTTGGTAGCCCGGTTTCGTATCACGGCGCATAGCATCACCTTTTATGGTGGCCATGCGCGGGGTCCTTTCGAGGGCGCCGGGAACTGATACGACCGGTCTACCAACCCGCGTATGGCCGCCACCTATCGTTGGTAGCGAGGGTGACGGCTCTCTTTTAAATAAACTCGTATCAGGAGTTTTATTCATGATCAAACCAACACCCAACCCACCGGACACCAATCCGGCATCCCCCTACGAATCCCTCGATTCCAAAAAACTCCACGAAGCCGCCGAACGCGCCCTCGACCACTACCTCAATCCAGGTGCCAACATCATGGCCAGCACCCACGAACCCGAACCCATGTTCCTCGCCAACCCCAAATACGACACCGAATCTCTGCTGGCCAACGCCAGCGAGTCACTGGGCTCGGCGACTACTATGCTCAGCAATTTTGCGGCGTTGCTGGATAACTCGCACCGCAAGACGTTGTTGGGGATTACGCAGGTGGTGATGTTGGGGGAATTGGCGGTGAATCAGGCGTTGGATAAGGTTGAGGTGAAGGAGTAAGGGCGAACCCTCTGTGGCGGTCGGGTAGGCCGCCGTCACAGAGGGAGGGCAAGTCGGCAACGGTATCCATGAGGTCTCAGTTTTTTGGCCGAAAATCGGATAATTGCTGGCGACCATCGCCCAAAAGCTGGCTAAAACGGGAGCAGAAAGTAGCCAGTAATGGTCATCGGTTTTTCAGGATGTTCAGCGAGTAAACAGTCCATTGAGCGTTCGGGTTCAGAGCCTGCAAGCAATTTCCTTCCACATGTAGTCGTATTCGTATCGCAGCCATCGGACCAGCAACTTATCAAACTGCCTGCGTAGCCAATTACGCTTGCGCGCCGCGAGCCTTTCCTCGATCGTCGCTCTGAGCCAGTCGGGGTCAAAGCCTGTCCAGACAGAGGGCAAGACTGCTGCAAGGTTGGAGAAGCAAACGGGCGCCACTTCTGAATAAAAGATTTCGTAGAGGACGTCAGGATCGACGCCTTTGACCTGGCGCGCGATGTAGTCGTAATCGGTCGGAAAATAGTTGAATGGTTCGGACAGTGCGGCTCTGACGTCTGTCAGTTGTGGTTCGGTCAGAAAATGTCCCAATGCGAAAATTCCTCCAGTTCCTCATCCAGCGATTCCGCGACCACTCCGCCCGCGACGCCACCGACGACCGATCCCATCAAGACCTCCCCAATTGCGCAGATCGGGGCTCCAGGGCGCCACAATGCACTGATGCCCCATCCAGTAGTGCGCCGCCTAACGCACCGGCCAAAAGCTGCCTGACTTTCTGAATGGAAAGCAGCCACAAATGGTCAGCGGGTTTTTTATAACGTTCAGCAAGTCTCTTGACCCTAGTGCATTCCGGTTCAAAGCCTGCTGGAGATCTCTTTCCAGATGTAGGCGTAGTTATATTTCAGCCAGCGAACCAGCACTTTATCGAACTGCCGGCGAAACCAATTACGCTCTCTTGCTACCAGCCTTGTCTCTACCGATTCCCTGAGTATGTCGGGATCGAAGCCCGTCCATACCGGTGGTACAGCGGCCACTAGATTGGTGAAACACACCGGTGCGACTTCTGAATAGAGGATTTCGTACAGAATGTCAGGGTCAACGCCTCTGACCTTCTGCGCTACAAAGTCATACTCAACCGGAAAATCGTTGAATGGCTCGGAGAGTGCGGCTCTGATCTTTGTCAGTTGTGGTTCAGTCAGAAGATGTCCCAATGCGAAAACTCCTCCAGTTCTTCATCCAGTGAACTCGCAACCGCTTCGCCCGCGAAACCGCCGGCAACTGTTCCAGCCAAGACAATCGCAATCGCGCAAATGGGCATGGCAGGGCCGCAAAACGTGCTGACGCCCATCCCCGCGAAGATGCCGCCCAACGCACCCGCACCCACAATGATGCCTTGGCGCGCCGCTTCTTTAGGTTTGTTTTCAGCATCCAGTATTTGATAGGTCGCCAGAGCGGCCGTCACCAGAACGCCGAGCTTGCCCATGATCAGCATTTTCTTGGTGCCGGTCGTGAATTTGGCATTATCACGTCCCGAGGATTCCAGAATGGCGTAGTGGACCTTATTCTTTTCTACTTCTGAAAGGCTGTCGTAACCTTTTTGGAATAGGCTTTCAGCGTACATATTCAGGAGTGTTATGAGACCCTTTCCGTCCTTTTTCTTCCTTTGGACGATAGCCAAACCCTGCACCGAGGTGAATTTGCGATGTTCCATCATGATTTTGTTTCGCATCTCATGACTGAACTTCACACCTTCTTGCGCGGTAATCTTCCCAGCTTTCACGTCATCCCGAGTTTGCTGAGACATGCGATTGATGTTCCTGGTGTAGCTTGCCCTGACTTTTTCATCAGAGATGGCATCCAGCGAAAACCTCAGGGCAGTGCCTTCCATCAGCTCTAACGCCCTGTCGAGAGGAGAGTCTTGCAAGGCGTGCTCACGCTGAACAACATAGCTGCCAGTGACAATGTACGGCTCTGTCATAGGATGGTCCTTATCCTAGAATTGTGTTCAATAGGCTCTCGGTAAGAGAGAGGGCCTCTGCGGATGCTTGCTCTTCAAACTTGAGCATCACGCACGTCTTGCCCGATGGATTCGAAAATTTAACAGCGTTGTCCTTATCGAATACACCGGGAAGCGATGAGCCATCTTCAAAGTGCGCGGTGCACGATAAGCCCTCATAGCTTTCTTCAGCGGGGATTCTGAAGCCAATCCAGCTCGCGTAACCCGCCAACAGCGAGGGAGGAACAAACTCGCAGGGTGTATGGGTACTGCCGATTATCACCGTCCCCGACCCGCCAACTACAACGCCGCCATGGGTGCCACCACTGTCGATGGTTGCGGCATTCTTGCCGTTGATGAACACAGTCGAAGACAGCCCTGATGAAAGCGCACTGCCGCACGTGCAGGTGTCGCCTTGACGTGCTGCGGAAAGGCCATCGAAAAACACGTCGGGAGAGCCTGTCGCAATGGGATTAGTACCGTGCCCCGGCAAGGGGCAACTGTATGGATCACTCTTACGCGCCGCTGGCTTAGCCACTATGACCTCCTGTCAAATCCGTGTGAGCGTCGTAACCTATCAGAACAGATCCTCGAATAGAAATCCGTGGTGATGGGCGTATGCAATGATCAGGCGATCAGCGCTCGCATGAACTGGTCAGCGCATGAAGCGAGAATTCGTTGTGGATGAAGAAAAAGCTGCATTTGATTGCAAAGGTCAAGGGCAGTAATCGGCCAGGAGCAGACATTCGAACCGCTGACCAATACACTGCCGCGACAATCGTACTCAAAAACTTTTGAGCAAATGTTCACGCAGGAAGAAGGGTTTCAAATGAGTCTTGATCTGTACCTGGAAGCGGATAATGCACTCACAGCCCCGACATTGAGGAAAGCCTTAAACGATGCTGATGCCTGCGAAATCAACGTAGTTGGCGACAGTTTGGAAGCTACCTTTATCTCGGGACTAACGTTGAGTACCGATGGCGTAATCACGGACTCAACAATTTACTCCGAGGATACGAAGGGCATCGACTTCCGTGTTGCTATGCGTTGTACCATCAGAATCAAAGGCCCCGAGCCGGAGGGGCAGTCTGCTATGGACGATCTGGACAAAATAGCGCAATCCATCGCTCAGACGTGCTCATCCCTCTTCCTGATAAGCTTCCAGCTCGAAGAAACATTGTACTGGCGGGACACAGCGGGGCTGCACCGTCCTGATGCCAGAACCTCCAAAAACAATGACGAATCCACCTGAGCGCACTCTGTCTACTACTGGGCATTTGCTGCACATCTCGATGAAATGGCTATTAGCTGATTTTCGCGAAGGGCCGCTTTGGATCGGTTCGGGCCTGTCTCGACCACAATAAAACGGCAAAAAAGCAGATGCTTGATTATGAAGCAGTTAAATCCAGAATATTTACTAAAAGAAAATGTACATGAAGAAGCTAAGTAATGATTTCAGTGGAGCACTCCGAACATTTGCGTACTTCATGGCAAGTGGAAGCCACTACATGCTTGAAAACGTAGAGTACCTCGACATTTATGGATCTGAGCCGAGTGCAATTGAGATGGTCTTCGCGATATTCGCGAACGTAATAGAGATGGACAGCGAAGGCAACGTGCTCAATTTCACCTACGCCCAAAGGAGAGCGACTGACTACTTAAGGTCATACTGCGACCCATCTTTCAAAGTAACGCCGCCTCTTGAAGACTGGGAAACCGAGCTCTATGGGCCGCCCTCACTCGGACGCTAAGAAATGGCTTTAGCTCGCAGACACGGGGGACCGGAAAGGGTCGAAAGATCCAGCCGAATGGCTGCTTTTGGCCGAATGCTGCCCGTCGCCAAGCTGTAATCGCCCCCAAACGAACGACACAAAGAGCAATTTTTTGCGATAACGCGGCAGTTCAGGCCTGACGCCATCGCGAGCAAGCCTCGCTCCTACAGAAGAACGGCGTGTCTAAGGCGAGGATTTCGAATGAGGTGCCGGCAAGGCATTCACAAGAATGTGCGCTGCATGTTTGCCCACATAGTGCTTGCACGTGATGAGCTCGTTGATCTGCTGACCACGACAGCGGAAAAAAGGGATGGATGTATTTTCCAAAAAGGACCGATAAATACACCAGTTCCCGTTTTAGCTTCTCAACTCCCGGAACCATCTTTGCCTAGTTAATGCCCCCCATGCCATGGCCATCAATCCACAGGTAGACTCCCTCACTTCTAATAGCATCGGAGGCATCATGAAGTACATTCTCTGGGTCGTTCTTAGCGGCGCGTCGCCCGTTGCATCGATTGATCATGCTGAGTACGAGAATCTGGAGGCATGTCAGTACGCAGCTGAACAGCTCAAGGAAGAAGTCGGGCAGGGGCAGCTCGCTGTTCACACCAGATGTACGCCCACGAAAAAGACAAAATAAGGCGCGACCATCCGGCGATGCTGCCATTTTTGATGTGCTGGCAAGATGGGTTTGGAGACAGCGGGGTGGATTTACTTAACATGCAATCAGAGCCTGCATGTGTAGCGGCTGACGAGCAGGGCGAGGCTGCGTTTGAGGACGTGGTCTTTGCAAGCCAGTAAACGCGGTTTGCCTGAAAGAACCCGTTGCCTGATTTCAAGACTGCTTCGCAGCCGAACGCAGCCTCGCGCTGCTCGGCAGCTGCTACAAAAAAGTTAGGCTAGGATTTCGAAGGCGGTGGTGGCTAGGCGTTCGCCGTTCACCATGATGTGCACCGCATGTTTCCCCACATAGTGCTTCCGAGTAGTCAGCTCCTTGATCTGCTGCCCACGACTAACCCGCTCAGTCGCCCCACCAGCCAACGTCAACGCCTTCAGCTTGAACACCTTCGCCGAAGTGCTGCCATTGGCCTTCACATAATCAATCGCATAATCAATCACCAACCGCTGACTCTCCGCCACCGTGGATTTCACCGCAAACGACAACGTAATCTTCTCCCCCAACCGAATCACCGCCGGCTCCACCTTCACCCCAACAATCTCAACCTCAGCCTTACCACTCGCCCCAATAATCGCCAACGCCCGCTGATTCCCCTGTTTGATCAAACTGCGCAACGCATGCTTGGCAATCCACGCCGTGTGCTTGTTCTCCAGCGACCACCCCTCAATCAAGTCCAGCACCCACTCCGGATGGTCCTTGGTGATGTCATTCAGGTGATTGGCCACCGACTTGCGCACGTAAAGGCTGTCATCCGCCTTGAGGTTGTCGAGAATCGCAGCCGCCAATGTCGGATCGCTCTGTATCTGCTCCAACCGAAACGACCACGGCAAACGCGGTCGGCTGCCTTCGCTGGCCAGGCGTCGCACATGCTCGTTCTCATCCCGAGACCATGCCTGCATCAGCGCCAATGACCGTTGCAGATCGCTGCGCAGAAAATACCGGATCGCAAATTCTGCCGAGCCAAACGCGGTGAAGTATTTGAGCGCGTCCATCGATTGCTCGAAGTCATGCGTGCCATACATCGCCACGTAATGCGGCAGCGAGATGCTGACGAAGCCGCTGTTGAGGCGGGGGCGAGGGCGCGCAGGACTTCGAGGGATTCGTCGTAATCCAGCGGGAGTACGGCGTGTAGGCATTCGCTGACGCGGGCCATGCGTTGCATGATCGACAGGTCGGCGAGGCCGTCGTTGGCCATTTTCAGGAAGGCTTTGGCGTTGAAGGCCGGGTAAACCGCCGTCATTTCGGTTGCGATGTGTTTGAGGCGTTCGGCGTTGAAGATTTCCTTCAGGGCCGGGGCTGGTTGTTCGGCGGCGGTCATGGTCGGGTCCGTTCGAGGGGGCCGGTCAGGTTATCGGGGTACTGATGAAAGCCTCAAGCTTTTCTGTCTGCGTGGCGAATTCCGTGATAGTGGCGGGCTCACGGGTCAAATCATTCCCCTGGGGGATCGACGTTCGCTGACGCTGACGATGGACGCTCGGGCCGGTTCAGGAGGGGAGTTGAGTGGGTCCATACGGACGGTGCCTGTGAAGTACGCTTCAGGGCCTTTTATCGAGGGTTGCGAGCCTGCGCGCTTGAGGATCATGATCCGGTCCTATTGATAAATGAACAGGAAATTTTATGGGCCTCACGCTCCACATACACTCTATGCATGTCCTGGAGTAAAGCGCGCCATGGAAGCCAACCGTTTTGGTGACATCGCTGCATTTGTCTGCGCCGTAAAGGCTGGAAGCTTTACCGCTGCGGCGGCTTCTCTTGGCCTGACCCGGTCGGCGGTGGGGAAAAGTATAGTTCGCCTGGAAAGCCGGATGGGTGCACGGCTTCTCAATCGCACGACGCGCAAACTGAGCCTGACTGACGAGGGGCAGGTCGCCTATGAGCGCTGGCGTCAGATTCTCGAAGACCTGGATGAAGTGGACGCGACCATGGCCTTGCGTCGTGGGCGGCCCACCGGGACCTTTAAGCTCACGGCACCGCTGTCCTTTGGTCAGCGCCACATTCTGCCGATTCTGGATGCTTATCTGAAGCAGTGGCCTGAACTGCGGGCGGATGTCTGGTTTACCGATCGCTTTGTTGATCTGATCGAGGAGGGCATCGACATCGCCATACGAATTGGCATGCCCAAAGATGACTCCCAATTATTTACCCGTACCGTGGCTTGGCAGCAATTCGCGACGTGTGCATCGCCTGCTTATCTGGCCCAACGCGGCGTGCCGCAAACGCCCGCTGACCTTGTCGGGCATGACACCATCGCTTTATTCAGTGGGGAGCGGCCGACCGTCTGGCGTTACCAGACACCTGCCGGCCTTCATCTTTACGAACAGCCGGGGCGACTGAACATCGACAGTTCAGAAGCCACGCGAGAAGCGGCGCTGGCAGGCATCGGCCTGATTCATCTGCCGACCTACATTACCGGTAACGACCTGCGCGATGGCACGTTAGTGGAAGTGTTGAAACCCTATCGCGCACCTCCTGATCCCATCAGAGTCGTCTACACCAGCAAGCGTCACCTGTCCCCCCGCGTTCGCAGGTTTATTGACCTGTTGATCGAGCGTTGGGAAACAGGCGTGCCGTGGGAAAGATAGCGATATTGGGGATTCAGCGGACCGTGTAAGGGGCGCGAACTGCTGTTTATCCAACCTGAGGAATCAATAAATATGTCAGTCATCGTCACTCACGGGACTGCCATCATGACTACTGCCACACACTTCTCGCCGCCAGCTCAACCGACCACGTTACCGACCGCCCATCCTTCGCTTGAGCGCCATCCCGGGTTTCAACGTTTGTTTAAACCGCAGGCGCTCACGATTGGCCTGATCTTGCCCCTCGAAACCCACCCGGGCAGACCGGCTCCGACCATGCGTGATCACGTGGAGATGGCGCAACGCGCCGAAGCGCTGGGCTTTGGTGCCTTGTGGATGCGCGACATACCTTTCTACGACCCGGACTATGGCGATGTGGCGCAGATCTTTGAGCCGCTGGTCTACATCGGTTACCTGGCCGCCGCCACCCGCAGCATTGTCTTGGGCACCACGGGTATTGTGCTGCCGACCCGTGATCCGATGTATCTGGCCAAGCAAGCGACGTCCCTCGATCAACTCAGTGAAGGTCGACTGGTGTTGGGGCTGTCCTCGGGTGATCGATACAGTGATTACCCGATGCTGGGCATCGATTATGAATCCCGTGGTGATCGCTACCGTGATGCTTTTTCGGTGTTTCGAACCCTGATCGAGCAGAGCTTTCCGCGTTTCCGCTCCCAGCGATTCGGTGGCTCACACGGAAACCTGGACCTGGTGCCGAAAGCGCCGTATGGCCGTGTCCCGTCAATTGCTGTCGGCCAGGCGCAACAGAGCGTTGAATGGTTAGCTCAGCACCTTGATGGCTATCTTGCTGGCGTTCAAAGCCCGGAGCGGTTGGCAGCGTTGGGCGAGAGCTGGCACGCCGCCGTGCAGGAGGCAGAGAACCGCAACGCTTTCAAACCGTTGGGCCTGGGCGGCTATTTTGACCTCAGCGATAACCCGGATCAGCCATTCCAGCGCATCCAGGGTGGCTTCCGGGCAGGGCGCAACGGCCTGCGCAATTACCTGGAGCACGCGCAATCTGCCGGTGTTTCGCATATCGCGCTCAACCCCAAGGTCAGCCGTCAACCCTATGGCGAAATCCTCGACGAACTCGGCGAGTACGTTCTGCCGTACTTCCCGTCACATGCCTGAGATCACGCGGAGGAATCACTCATGTCATCACTTTTCGACTCTTATGACCTCGCGGATCAGGTGCTGCCCAATCGCATCGTCATGGCGCCGATGACCCGCGCTCGCGTCGAGGGCACCGTGCCGTCTGAAGACATGGCGACCTACTACGCCCAGCGCGCCGGAGCCGGCCTGATCATCAGTGAAAGCGCGCAGGTTTCTCCGCAGGGACGTGGCTACCTGTATACCCCGGGGATCCACAGCGCAGCGCAAATTGAAGGCTGGAAGCGCGTGACTGATGCGGTTCATCAAGCCGGGGGACGCATGTTCCTCCAGCTCTGGCATGTGGGGCGCGTCTCGCACTCTTCGCTGTTGGACGGACGCTCGCCTGTCGCGCCTGTGGCCATGCCCGCCAGTCAAACGTTGGTGCATGCTTACGACAGCGACGGCAAGCCTGCGCAAGTTGCGGTGAGTGCGCCCGTGGCGTTGGATGCCGAGGGGATTCGGCAGGTCATTGCAGACTTTCGCCTGGCCTCGGCCAACGCCCTGTCGGCAGGTTTTGACGGTGTCGAAATTCACGCCGGCAACGGCTATCTGTTTGAACAATTCATCAACGGCGGCTTCAACACACGTGAAGACCGCTACGGTGGTGCACCGATTGCGAATCGCCTGCGATTGCTGCTTGAGACGGTCGATGCGGTGAGTGCGCAGATCGGCAGTGCGAAGGTGGGTGTGCGCGTGTCGCCTTTCGCCCACCTGGCGGATCTGCACCCGTTCGATGGCGAAGAGGCCACTTGGCTCGCTCTGGCTGGAGCACTGTCGCAACGCCAGATTGCCTACTTGCATGCGAGCCATCTCGGCACGGTGGACTTTCAAAAAGACTTCCGCGCAGCCTACGACGGCACCTTGATGGTGTCGGGCGGGTTCACCCTTGAAACCGCGCAGCAGGCCATCGAAGAAGGATTAAGCGACCTGGTGGTGTTTGGCCGGCCGTTTATAGCCAACCCCGATCTGGTCAATCGCTTGCGCCATGGCTGGCCACTGGCCGAAGCGGGAAGGGAGGCTTACTACGGCGGGGGCGCGCATGGCTACATCGATTATCCCGCGTACTCGTCGCCAGTCGCAGAAAGTGCCTAGCGGACCCGTCGTGCAGCGCCGGGGCAGGTTGTTCGGCGGCGGTCATGGTCGGGGCCGTTCGAGGGGGCCGGTCAGGTTATCGGGGTACTGATGAAGGCCTCAAGCTTTTCCGCCTGCGCGGTGAATTCGGCGATGCGCGGGAAGCGTGAGGCGTCGACTTGGTCCGGTGTCACCAGGTTGGTGAAGCTCCAGGCGACGGCGAGGGTGATGCCGTCTTGTTCGATCAAGGCACCGTTTGCCAGAGGCTGTTTTTCCAGTTCGCGTTCAAGCGCTGAATAGGCTGCGGCGAGTTGCCCTTCGACGCGCTCAACCCAAGGCTGGTATTGAATTTCGGCGGGGCGCAGGTTGCGTTCGTAGTAAAGCTGAACGGACTTTTCGCACGCCGCCAACCCGAGCCCGATCAGGCGCCATGCGCGCAGTCGTTGCTTGAGGTCGTCGGGCATCAGGCTTTTGCCAGGGCCGGCGAGGGCTTCGAGGTAGTCGATGATCAGGGTCGAGTCGATCAATACTTCGCCGTCGTCCAGCACCAGGGTCGGCGCCTTGACCACGGGGTTGATCTGCTGGAAGTGCTCGAAATGGCGGAACACCGAAACCGATTCGTGCTCCAGGTCGATGCCCAGGTGTCTGGCGGAAATAGCCACGCGCCGCACGTAGGGCGAATCCAGCATGCCGATCAGTTTCATTGAGCCGCTCCTTCAGGTGTCCATGTCGTGATGGACTACCTTAGCTGAGGTTCGGCGACCTGCAAACGGCCTAGGTTAATCTTCGAAACCGACTTGCTCGTGTATCTCGTCGACCTTCAATTCCAGTCGATAGGCCACGGCGATGAACAGCGCCTGGCACAGGCACAACGTCGCGCTCAACGAGCGGAAGGCGAACGAGCTGCCTTCGTTGACCAGCAGCACGGTGTTGGCGCGCTTGGCCAGGGGCGAGAGGTTGCTGTCGGTGATGATCAGGGTTTTCGCCTGGTTGTGCTGGGCGATGCGCAGGCAGTGCTGGGTTTCCTTGCCGTAGGGCGTGAAGCTGATGGCGATGACCAGGTCATTGGCGCGCACGCTGCGCATCTGCTCGCGATAACTGCCGCCGAGGCCGGAGACCAGATGGATGCGCTTGTTGGTGTGTTGCAGGTTGTAGACCAGGTAATCCGCGACGGCGAACGAGCGGCGCACGCCGACCACGTAGATGTTGTCGGCGTTGACCACGAGGTCCACGGCTTTGTCGAAGGCCTGGTCATCGAGTTCCAGCCCCAGCCGTTCGATGCCGGACAGGGTCGCGTCGATGCACTCGCGGGCGAGGTCGCCGCCGCTGGCTTTCTGCGATTTGTTGGCGATCATGCTGCGGATGCGCTGCTGGTAGTTCTGCACCGGCGTGGTTTTGTGCGTGTACGCCTCGCGGAACAGGGCCTGCATTTCGCTGAAACCGCTGAACCCGAAACGCTGGGAGAACCGCACGATGGCCGACGGGTGCACTTCGCACTCGCGGGCGATGTCGCTGATGCGGTCGACCATGATCCGGTCGCTTTGCTGGCTCATGTAACTGGCGATGCGTTTGAGCTGGCGCGGCAGGCTTTCGTATTCGTTGGTGATCAGCTGCAACAGACGCTCGGCATTGATCGGGGGCTGGCGAGATCGCTGTCGGGCGTGCTCTCGGTCGTAGCCGGCTGATCGGTGCGGGACATAGGGAATCCTTCTGGCTTGTTCTTATAGGGCTGACTGGTGTGTCGGCCCCTGACAATAGGTTGGCTGTGCGCAGTCTACAGGGTAGGCCGGAATAAAATCTTGAGCTTGCGGCCGGCGTGCGGTTTGCTGAAACGATGCACTGTGTCTGGAATGCTTTTGTAGAAGTTTATTGGAAAAAATATTCCACGTAAAAATTATTTGGAATAATTATTGATTGTTCGGTCCCGGTCGTTTTAGTCTGCATCCCACCAAGAGCGTTCGGCGCCTCCATCGCCCCGAACGCAGGCTGATAAAAATAACAGGAGCCAGCATGGGCCAGACTCGTTTTGCCAGTGGGCGTCAATTGGATCTGATTTGCCTGGGGCGCCTTGGCGTCGACCTCTATGCGCAGCAAGTCGGAGCGCGGCTGGAAGATGTTTCAAGCTTCGCCAAATACCTTGGGGGATCGTCCGCCAACATTGCGTTCGGCACCGCTCGACTGGGCCTGAAATCGGCGATGTTGAGCCGGGTAGGGGACGACCACATGGGGCGGTTCCTCCTGGAATCCCTGGCGCGTGAAGGCTGTGATGTCAGCGGCGTCAAGGTCGATCCGGAACGCCTGACCGCCATGGTCCTGCTCGGTCTCAAGGACCGCGAAACCTTTCCTTTAGTCTTCTATCGCGAAAACTGCGCCGACATGGCGCTGCGGGCCGAGGACATCAGCGAAGCCTTTATTGCCTCCAGCAAAGCCTTGCTGATCACCGGCACCCATTTCTCCACCGACGGCGTCTATAAGGCGAGCATCCAGGCGCTGGATTACGCCGAGAAGCACAACGTCAAACGGGTGCTCGATATCGATTATCGCCCGGTGCTGTGGGGCTGGCGGGCAAGGCGGACGGGGAAACCCGGTTTGTTGCCGATCAGAACGTCAGCCAGCATGTGCAGAAAATCCTGCCGCGTTTCGACCTGATTGTCGGCACTGAAGAAGAGTTTTTGATTGCGGGCGGTTCCGAGGATTTGCTCACGGCGTTGCGCAATGTTCGGCGTCTGAGCGATGCAACATTGGTGGTCAAGCTTGGGCCGCAGGGTTGCACGGTGATTCACGGGGTGATTCCGGTGCGGCTAGAAGACGGGGCGATTTACCCCGGCGTCCGGGTGGAAGTGCTCAACGTGTTGGGGGCCGGCGATGCCTTTATGTCGGGTTTCCTCAGCGGTTGGCTGGAAGACGCCAGCGATGAGCGCTGCTGCCAGTTGGCCAATGCTTGCGGCGGGCTGGTGGTGTCGCGCCATGCCTGCGCCCCGGCGATGCCGACCCGGGCCGAACTCGATTACCTGTTCAACAGCCCGGTGCCGATTACCCGGCCGGATCAGGACGAAGTGCTGCAGCGTCTGCATCAGGTAAGCGTGCCGCGCAAACAGTGGAAGCAGCTGTTCATTTTTGCCTTTGATCACCGTGGGCAACTGGTGGAACTGGCGCACAAGGGCGGTCGCGACCTCAACGCCATCTGCGAACTCAAGCAACTCTTTATCAAAGCCGTGGAGCGGGTCGAAACGGATTTGCGTGAGCAAGGGATCGAAGCGGATGTCGGCTTGCTGGCTGATCAGCGTTTCGGCCAGGACTCGCTGAACGCCGCCACCGGTCGTGGCTGGTGGGTGGCGCGGCCGGTGGAAGTGCAGGGCTCGCGGCCGTTGGCCTTCGAACATGGGCGCTCGATCGGCAGCAACCTGATCGCCTGGCCGCAAGAGCAGATCATCAAGTGCCTGGTGCAATTTCATCCTGATGATGAGCCGTTGCTGCGCCTGGAACAGGAAGCGCAGATCAAGGGTTTGTATCAGGCGTCCCAGGTCAGCGGTCATGAACTGCTGCTGGAAATCATCCCGCCCAAGGATCATCCGTCGACCCATCCGGACGTGCTGTATCGCGCGCTGAAACGCCTCTACAACCTGGGGATTTACCCGGCGTGGTGGAAGATCGAAGCGCAGAGTGCCGAGGAGTGGAAGCAGCTTGATGAGTTGATTCAGGAGCGAGATCCGTATTGCCGGGGCGTGGTGTTGCTGGGGCTGAATGCGCCGGCGGCGGCACTGGCCGAAGGGTTTCAGCAAGCGAGCCAGAGCCAGACCTGTCGCGGGTTCGCGGTGGGGAGGACGATCTTCCAGGAACCGAGCCGCGCGTGGCTGGCCGGTGAAATCGATGATGAGGCGCTGATTGCTCAGGTGCAGGGCACCTTCGTCGAACTCATCGACGCCTGGCGCACGGCCCGCGCCTGACGTGACACCGCGTTATCGTTCTTCGCGGGCAAGCCTCGCTCCTACGGGAAGCCGCGTTGATCTGTAGGAGCGAGGCTTGCCCGCGAAGTCGGCCTCAGACTCAACGGAAATTTAGAAAACAACAAAAAGGTGCAGCCATGCCCGCTATCCGAATTGGCATCAACCCGATCTCCTGGAGCAACGACGACTTGCCGTCCCTCGGTGGCGAGACGCCGTTGAGCACCGCGTTGAGCGAAGGCAAGGAGATCGGTTACGAAGGTTTTGAACTCAACGGCAAATTCCCCAAGGATGCCAAAGGCGTCGGTGACGTGCTGCGGCCTTACGATCTGGCGCTGGTGTCCGGTTGGTATTCCAGCCGTCTGGCGCGCCGTTCCGTGGCCGAAGAAATCGACGCCATTGGCAGTCACGTCGAGTTGCTGGCGAAGAACGGCGCCAAGGTGCTGGTTTACGGCGAAGTGGCGGACTCGATTCAGGGCCAGCGCATCCCCTTGGTTGAACGCCCGCGTTTCCACACCGAACAGGCCTGGCAGGAATACGCCGACAAGCTCACCGAACTGGCGCGTTTCACCCTGTCCCAAGGCGTGCGCCTGGCCTATCACCACCACATGGGCGCTTACGTCGAATCCCCGGCCGACATCGACAAGTTGATGGCGTTGACCGGCAGCGAAGTCGGTCTGCTGTTCGATTCGGGCCATTGCTACATGGGCGGCGGCGAGCCGTTGCACGTCTTGCGCAAACACATCGAACGCATCTGCCACGTGCATTTCAAGGACGTGCGCAAACCGGTGGTGCAACTGGCGCGCAACAACTTGTGGAGCTTTCCGGACTGCATCATCAACGGCACCTTCACCGTGCCCGGCGATGGCGACATCGACTTCGCCGCGCTGCTCGATGTGTTGCTGGCCAACGATTACCACGGCTGGCTGGTGGTCGAGGCTGAGCAAGACCCGGCCGTGGCGCCGAGTTACGTCTACGCGAAAAAAGGCTACGACACCTTGCGAGCGTTGCTCGACGAGAGGGTTGCGCTATGAGCCTGCTGGTCAAAAGCAATGCCCGTGGCCGGACCATGGTCGAGTTGGGCAAAGGTGAGCTGGAATACGTCGGCTTCGCTGCCTACCGCCTAAGCCTGGGCGAAACCTTGCCGGTGGCGGCGGGTGATAAAGAGCTGTGCCTGGTGCTGCTCAGCGGCCGGGTCAGCATCAAGGGCGAAGCGCCGGGGCAGGGCGCCTTCGAATGGGACAACCTCGGCGATCGCCAGTCGGTGTTCGAGGACAAATCGCCGTTCGCCGCTTATTTGCCGCCGGGCAGTCAGGCCCAGGTCGTCGCGTTGAGCGATGTGCAGATCGCCGTCTGCGCCGCACCGGGGTCAGCCGAAAAGGGCCTCGGTCCACGGCTGATCAAACCCGACACCATGAAGCGCAGCGTGCGCGGCAAGGGCGCCAACACCCGTTACGTCTGCGACATTCTGCCGGACACCGAGCCCGCCCATTCGCTGCTGGTGGTGGAAGTGCGCACGCCGTCGGGACACTCGTCGAGCTACCCGCCGCACAAGCACGACACCGACGATTTGCCGCACCAGAGCTTTCTCGAAGAAACCTATTACCACCAGATCAACCCGCCCCAGGGGTTCGTGTTCCAGCGCGTCTACACCGACGACCGCAGCATCGATCAAGCCATGGCCGTGGAAAACAGCGACCTCGTGGTCGTGCCCAAGGGCTATCACCCGGTCAGCGTGCCCTACGGCTACGAGTCGTATTACCTGAACGTGATGGCCGGCCCGAAACGGGTCTGGCAGTTCCACAACGATCCGCAGCACAGTTGGCTGCTTGATCTCTGATCTAAAAAGCCTGAATTCCACTATTCGAACGGAGAACAAGAACAATGAGCGACGCCCCGGTCATCGGCCATTACCTCGACGGTCACGTGCAAGACAGCGGTAGCGAGCGGTTCAGCAATGTCTTCAACCCGGCGACCGGCGAGGTACAAGCGCGTGTCGGGCTGGCCAGTTCGAAGACCGTGGACGATGCCGTTGCCTCGGCCCTGAAAGCATTCCCGGCCTGGTCCGAGCAATCGTCTTTGCGCCGTTCGCGGGTGATGTTCAAGTTCAAGGAATTGCTCGACCGTCATCACGACGAACTGGCCGAAATCATCAGCCGCGAACACGGCAAGGTGTTCTCCGACGCCAAGGGCGAAGTCACCCGTGGCATCGAGATCGTCGAATACGCCTGTGGCGCGCCGAGCCTGCTGAAAACCGAATTCAGCGACAACATCGGCGGCGGCATCGACAATTGGAACCTGCGCCAGCCGCTGGGCGTGTGCGCCGGTGTCACGCCGTTCAACTTCCCGGTGATGGTGCCACTGTGGATGATCCCGCTGGCGCTGGTTACCGGTAACTGCTTCATTCTCAAACCCTCCGAACGCGACCCATCCGCCAGTTTGCTGATGGCCCGTTTGCTGACCGAAGCCGGTTTGCCGGACGGCGTGTTCAACGTGGTTCAGGGCGACAAGACAGCGGTCGATGCGCTGCTGCAACACCCGGACATCGAGGCGATTTCCTTTGTCGGCTCGACGCCGATTGCCGAGTACATCCACCAGCAAGCCACCTCGCGCGGCAAGCGGGTGCAGGCGCTGGGCGGGGCGAAAAATCATATGATCGTCATGCCCGACGCGGATCTGGATCAGGCCGCAGACGCCTTGATCGGCGCGGCTTACGGATCGGCCGGCGAGCGCTGCATGGCGATCTCGATTGCTGTGGCGGTGGGCGATGTTGCAGACCAACTGATTGCCAAACTGCTGCCGCGCATCGATCAACTCAAGGTCGGCAACGGCATGCAGGGCGACAGCGACATGGGGCCGTTGGTGACGGCCGAACACAAGGCCAAGGTCGAAGGCTTTATCGACCAGGGCGTGGCGCAAGGCGCGCAGCTGATTGTCGATGGTCGTGGGTTCAAGGTGCCGGGGGCGGAGAACGGCTTCTTCGTCGGCTCGACGTTGTTCGATCACGTCACTACCGAGATGAGCATTTATCAGCAGGAAATCTTCGGGCCGGTCTTGGGCATCGTCCGCGTCCCGGATTTCGCCAGTGCCGTGGCGTTGATCAACGCCCACGAATTCGGCAACGGCGTGTCATGTTTCACCAGCGACGGCGGCATCGCCCGGGCGTTTGCACGCACTATCAAGGTCGGTATGGTCGGCATCAACGTGCCGATTCCTGTGCCCATGGCCTGGCACTCGTTTGGCGGCTGGAAACGCTCGCTGTTCGGCGACCATCACGCCTATGGCGAAGAAGGCATCCGTTTCTACAGCCGCTACAAAAGCGTGATGCAACGCTGGCCGGACAGCATCGCCAAGGGCCCTGAATTCAGCATGCCGACAGCCAAGTGATTCACCTGTGCGGAGAATAACAATAATGAGCAAACCCCTGCGTTTCGCCCTGAACCGTATGGTCGCCCCACGTTTGTCCCTGCCCGCGTTCATCGACCTGGCGGTGGCCCTCAAGGCTGACGCCATCGAGATTCGCAATGACCTCAAGGGTGTCGAGATAGAAGACGGCACCGCGCCCGAGCGCGTCCGTGAGTTGTGCGCGGCCCAAGGCATCAGCGTGCTGTCGATCAACGCGCTGTACCCGTTTGATGTGTGGAATGACGAGCGCCGGACGCTGGCCTTGAAACTGGCGGCTTATGCTCGTGATTGCGGCGCGCAGGGGTTGGTCATGTGCCCGCTGAATGATCGCGCGGATACTCGTAGCGAAGCCGAGCGCGCTTCAGGGTTGCGCACCGCCTTGAGTGAACTGGCGCCGATCCTGCGCGATCACGGCATTCTCGGTTTCATCGAGCCGTTGGGTTTCGAAGAATGCTCGCTGCGGCTTAAACGCACGGCGGTGGAAGCGATCAAGGTTGTCGGTGGGCTGGATGTGTTCCGGCTCGTCCACGACACCTTTCACCATCACCTTGCCGGCGAGTCCGAGTTTTTCCCCGAACTGACCGGGCTGGTGCACATCTCCGGCGTCGAGGATGCCGAGGCGCCGTTGGCGACGATCCGCGACGGCCATCGCGTGCTGGTGGGCGAGGGCGACATTCTTGGCAATGCCGCACAAATCGACACCTTGCTCAGCGGCGGTTACAGCGGCTACCTGTCATTCGAACCGTTTGCCGACAGCGTCCACGGCCTGGCCAACATCGAGCAGGCCATTGGAGCAAGCATGAATCACCTACAAAAATCCCAAGGCTAATGAAGAACCCCTGTAGGAGTGAGCCTGCTCGCGATTGCGCAGTGTCAGGCAGCATCAATGTCGACGGACACTGCGCAATCGCGAGCAGGCTCACTCCTACAAGTTTTCTGCGTGTATTGAAGGATCAGTTATGACCACAACAAGACTGACCATGGCCCAGGCCCTGGTGAAATTCCTCGATAACCAGTACATCGAGGTCGACGGGGTCCAGAGCAAATTCATCGCCGGGATCTTTACCATTTTCGGCCACGGCAACGTGCTGGGCCTGGGGCAAGCCCTGGAGCAGGACAGCGGTGACCTGATCGTTCATCAAGGCCGCAACGAACAAGGCATGGCCCACGCCGCCATCGGTTTCGCCAAGCAACACTTGCGGCGCAAAATCTACGCCTGTACCTCATCCGTCGGCCCAGGCGCTGCGAACATGCTGACCGCCGCCGCGACGGCCACCGCCAACCGTATTCCCTTGCTGCTGTTGCCCGGCGACGTCTACGCCTGCCGCCAGCCGGACCCGGTGTTGCAGCAAATCGAACAGTTCCACGACCTGAGCATCAGCACCAACGATGCATTCAAGGCCGTGAGCAAATACTGGGACCGCATCAACCGCCCCGAGCAGTTGATGACCGCGGCGATCCACGCCATGCGGGTGCTCACCGACCCTGCCGAAACCGGCGCGGTGACCCTGGCCTTGCCGCAAGACGTGCAAGGCGAGGCCTACGACTATCCCGATTACTTCCTGCAAAAACGCGTGCACCGCATCGAACGTCGTCCGGCCACCGACGCGATGCTGGGTGATGCGCTGGCGCTGTTCAAAGGCAAGCGCAAACCGCTGATCATTTGCGGTGGCGGGGTCAAATACTCCGGGGCCAACGCGGCGTTACAGGCGTTTGCCGAGCGCTTCGACATCCCCTTCGCCGAAACCCAGGCCGGCAAGAGCGCGGTGGTGTCCAGCCATCCGCTGAACGTCGGCGGGATTGGCGAAACCGGGTGCCTGGCGGCGAACCTGTTGGCAAAAGACGCCGATCTGATCATCGGTATCGGCACCCGCTACAGCGATTTCACCACCGCGTCGAAGTCCCTGTTCCAGCATCCGGACGTGCAGTTTCTCAACCTCAACATCAGCCCGTGCGATGCCCTGAAACTGGATGGCGTGCAACTGCTGGCGGATGCGAAAACCGGTTTGCTGGCGCTGGCCGAAGCACTGGGCGATTACCGTTCCAGCTGGGGCGATCAACCGCGTCAGGCCAAGGTGCAACTGGACGAAGAGGTCGATCGGCTCTTTCAGATCGAGTACCAGACTCAAGACTTCTCCCCAGAAATCAACGACCACATGGACCCGGCGGTCCTGCGCGAATTCATCGAGCTGACCGGCTCGTGCCTGACCCAGAGCCGCGTGCTCGGCGTGCTCAACGAAACCCTCGACGATGACGCCGTGATCGTCGCCGCCGCCGGCAGTCTGCCCGGTGACTTGCAGCGCAGCTGGCGCAGCAAGGGCGTGAACACCTATCACGTCGAATACGGTTATTCGTGTATGGGTTACGAGGTCAACGCCGCACTGGGCGTGAAGCTCGCCGAGCCTGAGCGTGAGGTGTATGCGCTGGTCGGCGACGGCTCTTACATGATGCTGCACTCGGAGCTGGCGACCTCAATCCAGGAGCGCCGCAAGATCAACGTGGTGCTGCTCGACAACATGACCTTCGGCTGCATCAACAACTTGCAGATGGGCAACGGCATGGACAGCTTCGGCACCGAGTTCCGTTTCCGCAACCCGGACACCGGCAAACTCGATGGCGGCTTCGTGCCGGTGGATTTCGCCATGAGCGCGGCGGCCTATGGCTGCAAGACTTACAAAGTGAACACCGCTGACGAGCTGAAAGCCGCGCTGGCGGATGCGCGTTTGCAGACCGTGTCGACGCTGATCGACATCAAGGTCCTGCCCAAGACCATGATTCATGGCTACCTGTCGTGGTGGCGGGTCGGCGTGGCGCAAGTCTCCACCAGCGCCCGCACCAACGCGGTGGCCAAGACCCTCAATGAACGACTGGCCAAGGCCCGTCAGTACTGATTGCCCTGAATCGAACAATAAGGAGTCCTTACATGTCATTAAAGTTAGGCGTCATCGGCACCGGGGCCATCGGCCAGGACCACATTCGTCGTTGCAGCCAGACCTTGCTCAACAGCCAGGTGGTCGCCGTCACCGACATCAATTTGCAGCAAGCGGCCAAGGTCGTGTCCGACCTGAATCTGACCGCCGAGGTCTACCCCGACGGGCTGGCGCTGATCAACGCGCCAGAAGTCGAAGCGATCCTCGTCACCTCTTGGGGCCCGAGCCACGAAGCGTTTGTGCTGGCGGCGATTGCGGCGGGTAAACCGGTGTTCTGCGAGAAGCCCCTGGCCGTCACCGCCGAAGGCTGTCGCAACATCGTCGAGGCCGAAGTGGCCCACGGCAAGCGCCTGGTGCAGGTCGGTTTCATGCGGCCGTATGACGAAGGCTACCGTGCACTCAAAGCGGTGATCGACAGCGGTCAGATCGGTGAACCGTTGATGCTCCATTGCGCGCACCGCAACCCGACCGTGGGCGAGAACTACAAGACCGACATGGCCATCACCGATACGCTGATTCACGAACTCGACGTGCTGCGCTGGTTGCTCGATGACGATTACGTGTCCGTGCAAGTGGTGTTCCCACGCAAGAGCAGCAAGGCCCTCGCGCATTTGAAAGACCCGCAAATCGTCCTGCTGGAGACTGCCAAGGGCACACGCATCGACGTCGAAGTGTTCGTCAACTGCCAGTACGGCTACGACATCCAGTGCGAAGTGGTGGGGGAGACCGGCATCGCCAAACTGCCGGAGCCTTCGCAGGTTCAACTGCGCAGTGGCGCGAAGTTGTCGAACGCGATTTTGATGGACTGGAAGGATCGCTTCATTGCGGCCTATGACGTGGAGTTGCAGGCCTTCATCAATGGCGTGCGAGCGGGGCAGGTCGGTGGCCCGTCAGCATGGGATGGCTTCGCCGCTGCCGTCGCAGCAGATGCCTGCATCGAAGCACAAAACAGCGGAGCGATCGTCAACGTCACACTCCCTGACCGCCCCCGTTTCTACGGTTGAGCACCGTCCCCTGTGGGAGCGAGCCTGCTCGCGATAGCGCCAGCACATTCAACATTAATGTCGGCTGACACTCCGCTATCGCGAGCAGGCTAGCTCCCACAGGGGGCGTGTATATCCGGCAGCTATTTATAAGGAGAACATTTTCATGCGCATCGGACTTGTCGGTTACGGCCATGGCGGCCGGTTTTTCCATGCTCCGCTGATCAGCAGCCTGCCGGCGGCTACGTTCGTGGGCGTGGTCACCCGTTCCCCGGAACGCCGACAATTGCTGGCGGCCGAACACCCCGGTGTACCGGCCTTCGACAGCATCGGCCAATTGGTCGAAGCCGGGATCGATGTGCTGGTGGTATCGACGCCGCTCAAGGGGCGCCCGGCGCTGGTGCTCGACGGCATCGAACACGGCGTGGCGGTGGTTAGCGACAAGCCGTTTGCCGCCGATGCGCAGCAAGCGCAAACCCTGATCACCATGGCCGAGCGCCAGGGCGTGCGGCTCAGCGTCTACCAGAACCGTCGCTGGGACTCGGACTTCCTCACCGTGCGCAAACTCATCGAGTCCGGCGCTCTGGGCCGTGTCACCCGTTTCGAGTCGCGGATCGAGCGTTACTCGCCGCAATCGGTGAACAACAGCAGTGGCGGCGGCTTCCTGCGCGATTTGGGCAGCCACCTGGTGGATCAGGCGTTGCTGCTGTTCGGCCCGGTGACCCGGGTGTACGCCGAACTGGATTACCGGGAAAAAGACCAGGCCTTCGACAACGGCTTCTTTGTGTCCCTGACCCACGCCAACGGAGTGATCTCGCACCTGGGCGGCAGTTGCCTGCAAAACACCCCCGGCCCGCGTTTTCGCGTGACCGGCACTCAAGGTTGTTACAGCGTCGATGGCCTGGACGGGCAGGAAGCTTCAGCGCTCGCCGGGCTATCGCCGAAATCCGAGGGTGAGCGCTGGGGCGGGGAAGAGCATCGCCGCTGGGGCTGGTTTGAACAGGGCGAAGTGCGTGAGCGGGTGCCGTCGGAACGCGGATGCTGGAATCAGTTCTATTTGCAGCTACAAACCGCGTTACAGAGCGGTGGCCCACTGCCTGTCGAAGCCCGTGATGCACTGGCGACCACCCGCGTTCTAGACGCTGCGCGCTTGAGTTTCGAACGGCGTCAGGTCGTGGAATTGAGCCCGTTTGAGAGCCATGGAACAAAATCAGAATAAAATTCTAAAATGAGTTGATATAGAAATAATATTCCAATAAAGTCATTTCCAGCGAATTGCCTCTCGCTCGTTTTCACAGCTTTTCCCGCTTGCCTGCTTACTGAAAATCGTCACGCCTCATCCATAAAACCAACAAGAATGTGGAGAAAGACTTTTCATGAAGACCAAGATCCGTTTTGCCTCACTGGCCTTGTCCCTGATGTTCGCCAGTGGCGCTGCACTCGCCGACATGAAGATCGGCGTCAGCATGTCCCAGTTCGATGACACCTGGCTGACCTACCTGCGCGAATCCATGGACAAGAAAGCCAAGTCCTACCCCGACGGCGTGCAGCTGCAATTCGAAGATGCGCGCAGCGACGTGGTCAAGCAGTTGAGCCAGGTCGAAAGCTTCATCAGCCAGAAAGTCGATGCCATCGTGGTCAACCCGGTGGACACCGCCGCCACCAAGAAAATCACCGAAGCCGCCGTCAAGGCCGGCATCCCGCTGGTCTACGTCAACCGTCGTCCCGATGACCTGAAACTGCCCAAAGGCGTGGTCACTGTGGCCTCCAACGACCTGGAAGCCGGTGAAATGCAGATGCAATACCTGGCCGACAAAATGGGCGGCAAGGGCGACATCGTGATTTTGCTGGGCGACCTCGCGAACAACTCCACCACCAACCGCACCAAGGGCGTGAAAGAGGTGCTGGCCAAATACCCGAACATCAAGATCGAGCAAGAACAGACCGGCACCTGGCTGCGGGATAAAGGCATGACCCTGGTCAACGACTGGCTGACCCAGGGCCGCAAGTTCGATGCAGTGGTGGCTAACAACGACGAAATGGCCATTGGTGCCGCGATGGCCCTGCAACAGGCCGGCGTCGACAAGGGCAGTGTGCTGATCGCGGGTGTCGACGGGACGCCGGACGGCTTGAACGCAATCAAGAAAGGCAGTCTGGCGGTCTCGGTGTTCCAGGATGCGAAAGGTCAGGCCGACGGCTCTATCGACACGGCAGTGAAAATGGCCAAAAACGAGCCGGTTGAACAGGCCGTGTGGGTGCCATACCGCTTGATCACGCCGCAAAACGTCGACACGTTCAAATAGCCCGTCCGCCCCATAACAACAATAAGCACGCAAGGTTGCCACCGCGACCTTGCTGATGGAGTACCTGATCATGTTCGCTTCAGCGACTGCTTCGAGCACCCCGTTGGTGGGTATCCAGCCAACCGCAACACCTGTCGATGAGCCGTACCTGCTGGAGATCATCAACGTCAGCAAGGGTTTTCCCGGTGTGGTGGCGTTGTCGGACGTGCAGCTGCGGGTGCGCCCCGGTTCTGTCCTGGCGCTGATGGGCGAGAACGGCGCGGGCAAATCCACCCTGATGAAAATCATCGCCGGCATCTACCAGCCGGACGCCGGCGAGTTGCGCCTTCGCGGCCAACCAGTGGTGTTCGATACGCCGCTGGCCGCGCTGCAGGCCGGGATCGCAATGATCCACCAGGAACTCAACCTGATGCCGCACATGAGCATCGCCGAGAACATCTGGATCGGCCGCGAGCAGCTCAACAGCCTGCACATGATCGACCACCGCGAAATGCACCGCTGCACTGCGAAACTGCTCGAACGCCTGCGGATCAACCTCGACCCGGAGGAGCAGGTCGGCAACCTGAGCATCGCCGAGCGGCAGATGGTCGAGATCGCCAAGGCGGTGTCCTACGATTCCGACATCCTGATCATGGACGAACCGACCTCGGCCATCACCGACAAGGAAGTCGCCCACCTGTTCTCGATCATTGCCGACCTCAAGAGCCAGGGCAAAGGCATCATCTACATCACCCACAAAATGAACGAAGTGTTCGAGATCGCCGATGAAGTAGCGGTGTTCCGCGACGGCGCCTACATCGGCTTGCAACGGGCTGACAGCATGGACGGCGACAGCCTGATTTCTATGATGGTCGGCCGCGAGCTGAGTCAGCTGTTCCCTGTGCGCGAAAAACCGATTGGCGATCTGCTGCTGTCGGTGCGCGACCTCAAGCTCGACGGCATTTTCAAAGGGGTGTCCTTCGACCTGCATGCGGGCGAGATCCTCGGCATCGCCGGGCTGATGGGCTCAGGCCGCACCAACGTTGCCGAAGCGATTTTTGGCATCACTCCGAGCGACGGTGGCGAGATTCGTCTCGACGGCCAGGTGGTGCGCATCAGCGATCCGCACATGGCGATCGAGAAGGGCTTCGCCTTGCTGACCGAGGATCGCAAGCTCAGCGGCCTGTTCCCGTGCCTGTCGGTGCTGGAGAACATGGAAATGGCGGTGCTGCCGCATTATGCCGGGCACGGGTTCATCCAGCAGAAAGCCCTGCGGGTCTTGTGCGAAGACATGTGCAAGAAGCTGCGGGTGAAAACCCCGTCGCTTGAGCAGTGCATCGACACCTTGTCCGGCGGCAACCAACAGAAAGCCTTGCTGGCGCGCTGGCTGATGACCAATCCACGCATCCTGATCCTCGACGAACCGACTCGTGGCATCGATGTCGGCGCCAAGGCCGAGATCTACCGGCTGATCTCCTACCTCGCCAGCGAAGGCATGGCGGTGATCATGATTTCCTCGGAGCTGCCGGAAGTGCTCGGCATGAGCGACCGGGTGATGGTCATGCACGAGGGCGACCTGATGGGCACCCTCGACCGCAGCGAAGCGACCCAGGAACGAGTCATGCAACTGGCCTCGGGCATGTCCGTACGCCATTGAGTCAAGGGCAAACAGAGTCCAAAGGTGAGCAGAGTCCAGAGGTGAACCGGGATTCTGTGGCGAGGGAGCTTGCTCCCGCTGGGCTGCGAAGCGGCCCCAATGTCTCGAACATACCGTAGAACTGGCGAGCGCTGCGCACTCGAGCGGGAGCAAGCTCCCTCGCCACAGGTATGTAGTCGATGCCGGAATTCATTAGAAGGGTGAATGGTTATGAACGCGATACTGGAAAACAAGCCAGCAACGGCACCGGTCAAGAGTCGTCGGCGCTTTCCGACCGAGTTGAGTATCTTCCTGGTGCTGATTGGCATCGGCCTGGTCTTCGAAGTCTTTGGCTGGATCGTGCGCGACCAGAGCTTCCTGATGAACTCCCAGCGCCTGGTGCTGATGATCCTGCAAGTGTCGATCATCGGCCTGCTGGCGATTGGCGTGACCCAGGTGATCATCACCACCGGGATCGACCTGTCCTCCGGTTCGGTGCTGGCGCTGTCAGCGATGATCGCTGCGAGTCTGGCCCAGACCTCGGATTTCGCCCGGGCGGTGTTTCCGTCGCTGACCGACTTGCCCGTGTGGATTCCGGTGATCGCCGGGCTCGGCGTCGGGCTGCTGGCGGGCGCGATCAATGGCAGCATCATTGCCATCACCGGGATTCCGCCGTTTATTGCCACCCTCGGCATGATGGTCTCGGCGCGTGGCCTGGCGCGTTATTACACCGAAGGCCAGCCGGTGAGCATGCTCTCGGATTCCTACACGGCCATCGGTCATGGCGCCATGCCGGTGATCATTTTCCTGGTGGTGGCGGTGATCTTTCACATCGCCCTGCGCTACACCAAGTACGGCAAGTACACCTACGCCATCGGCGGCAACATGCAGGCGGCGCGCACTTCGGGGATCAACGTCAAGCGTCATCTGGTGATCGTCTACAGTATCGCCGGGTTGCTGGCGGGCCTGGCGGGCGTGGTGGCTTCGGCGCGTGCCGCGACCGGGCAGGCGGGGATGGGCATGTCTTATGAGCTGGACGCGATTGCCGCGGCGGTCATTGGCGGCACCAGCCTGGCCGGTGGCGTCGGGCGCATTACCGGCACCGTGATCGGTGCCTTGATTCTCGGAGTGATGGCCAGTGGGTTTACCTTTGTCGGTGTTGATGCGTATATTCAGGACATCATCAAGGGACTGATTATTGTGGTGGCGGTGGTGATCGACCAATACCGCAACAAGCGTAAACTCAAGCGCTGAGTCGTAGAACCGACAGCCAATGCGCCACGCCTGACCCGCGTGGCGCAACCATTTGTCTTCTCTATACAGCCGCTCGATTGAATTTCTTGCTATAAACGCACTCCGATAACCACCGCAGAGGCTGCCATAGAGCACTTTCCGGGCTTTGTCGGACAAATTCGCTGTCTTTTCAGTTGCTGAGGCCTCAAGTCGGCCTTAGACTGCCGGCCCTCGTAAATTGAGTGCCGGGTGGCGCTTGGAATAAACGGCGCCTTTCCGATGGCCAGACCTGGTTCACCGGAACGCTCCCTAATTCGCCTTAATGCACGTTTTTTTATAGAGATATCAATGACAAAGGACAAGTTGCTGGCCATGCCGGCGGATGACTACATGAATGCCGAGCAACATGCTTTTTTCTATGAGCTGTTGCAGAACATGAAAGTCGAAACCCATGAGCGCATCGAACAGAACCGCATCGCCATCGAGAGCCTGGACACTCCAGCCGATCCGGCCGACGCTGCTTCTGTCGAAGAAGAGCGCACCTGGCTGGTGAACGCGATCGATCGCGACCAGCGCATGCTGCCTCAGTTGGAACAGGCTCTGGAACGCATCAAAGAAGACAGCTTCGGCTGGTGCGACGACAGCGGCGAGGCCATCGGCCTGAAACGCCTGCTGATCAGCCCGACCACCAAATACTGCATCGAAGCTCAAGAGCGTCACGAACAGATCGACAAGCACCAGCGTCAGGCCTGATTTCGTAGCGCCCCGCATCGCGGGCAAGCCCGCTCCCACGGTTCACGATGAACCTGCAGGAGTGAGGCTTGCCCGCGATGCTTTTTGCCGTCTGCGAAAACCTCAGGCACTTCTATTGATCTGCTGCAACGCCCACTACTAATGGACCATAGATAATGGCCTTGTGGTGGCGTTTAATGCATGCACAACAATTAGAAGAGCCTTGGGGTGACGAAGATGACGAGAGACGGATCTCTGGTTGCGGCAGTGCCTGCACCAGTGTTTTTGCCGAAAAACCTTTGGCTGACGCCAACCCTGCAAAGCATCGCCCTGATGCTCTTGCTGTGCGGCATGGCGTTGGGTGGCTGGTCGCTTTACCTTTGCCTGCCACTGGCGGTGCTGGTGATCTGGCTGCCTCGCCTGCGCTCGCGCGCCACGCCCGAAGCAGCGCCCGCCGACGGCGCCAGCGCCATCGCCGAGTTGACTCGCGATCTTTCCTACACCACCAGCCATAACGCTTTGTCGGCCGCAGGCGTGGCCTTTTCGGTCAAGCAACTGGCGGACAAACTGCAATCGCAACTCGACGCGGCGGCGCAAATCGTCAGCAACGCCGAAGTGATGATCGGGACCGAACAAGCCACGTCGAAACTCAGCCGCGAAGCCCTCAGTGCCGCCAGCGAAGCTCATCAGAGCAGCGCAGCAGGGCGCACGGAACTGATCGAGTCCATCAGCCGTATGCATCAGCTCAGTCAGCGCGCCAATAACAGCCGTGAACTGATCGAAGCCCTGAGCCTGCGCAGCGACGATATTCAACGGGTCACCCTGGTGATTCAGTCCATCGCCAGTCAGACCAACCTGCTGGCCTTGAACGCCGCGATTGAAGCGGCTCGGGCCGGGGAACATGGTCGCGGGTTCGCGGTGGTGGCGGATGAGGTTCGCGGCCTGGCGGCGCGCACGGCGACGGCGACTGGCGAAGTCGGGGAGATGGTCGCCGATATCCAGCAACGCACGGCGCAGGTGGTGGAGCAGATCCGCCAACTGTCCAGCGACCTCGACATCGGCGTCAAGCAGGTCGAGCACACCGGCCAGCACCTGGAAAACATCGCGCGTCTGGCTGCCGGCGTCGAGCATCAGGTCGGGGAAATCGCCAAGGGGGCGGACACCAACCGCGAACAACTCGACAGCCTGTTCCATGCCATTGAACAGATGCGCAGCGACCTGGCGATCAGCGACCAACAGACCCAGCGCCTGGCCCAGGCTGCGGTGCAAATGGAAGGCCAGGCCGAAACCATCAGCGAGCGTCTGGCCGAAGTCGGGCTGGATGACTACCACCAACGCATCTATGACCTTGCCCGCGAAGGCGCCAGCCAGATTGCCGCGCGTTTCGAAGCGGATATTGATCAGGGCCGTGTCAGCCTCGATGATCTGTTTGATCGCAATTACCAGGCGATCCCCAACACCAGCCCGGCCAAGTTTCAGACGCGTTTTGATCGTTACACCGATCAGGTCTTGCCCGCCATCCAGGAACCATTGCTGCCGCGCCATGAAGGCCTGGTGTTTGCCATCGCCTGCACCCAGCAGGGTTACGTGCCCACCCATAACAAAATCTTCAGCCAACCGCTGACCGGCGATGCGCAGGTCGATACGGTCCAAAACCGCACCAAGCGCAAATTTGCCGACCGCACCGGCATCCGCTGTGGCAGCCATCAACAGCCGGTGTTGTTGCAGACTTACACCCGCGACACAGGCGAACTGATGCACGACCTTTCGGTGCCGATCATGCTCAAGGGGCGGCATTGGGGTGGGTTGCGGTTGGGGTATAAACCGCAAAGTCCTCGCTAGATGCTCAACATGATAACCGGTGAGCAAGCCTGAAACTCAACTGTGGCGAGGGAGCTTGCTCCCGCTGGGCTGCGTAGCGGCCCCAAGATGGGCCTGCTGCGCAGTCCAACGGGAGCAAGCTCCCTCGCCACAGGTTTATCGCTGACGGAAGACAGGCAGGCTAGTGAATCTGATGCATGCGCAGGTTCAGGTCGTCGACCACCCGCGCCCAATCGGCGTCTTCACGCAATTGTTCTTTGAGGAAGCCGGCTTGTTGCGGCGTCCAGAACTCCGCATCGATGAGTTTCTTGTCGTCGGCCAAAGGTGAATGGCTGGCGATGAATTCATCGATGGCTTTCTGACTGGAGTCCAGACCGAGCTGGTCGAACAAACCTTTCAAGTCGTGTATAGGTGAATCCATCTTCATCTCCTTGCGGGTCGCGATCTGAGGTGCGGCTTCATGGCATCTGAGCGGGCCGCGCTTCAGGAGTTCGATTGCGATGTGGGGAAGCAGGAGAGAGCATAGACGGCAAATCCGACGATCAGGCTTTCAATGCACCTTCATCGACAGCAGTTTTCAGAGCCTGGGCAGCTTCTTTGGCGGCGATGGCAGCGACGTCCGAGGTCTTGAACCAGCGATCCTTCTCGACTTGGTGATACGTCACCGTGGTCAACGGTGGTTTGGCACGCATGACAATGACTGCCTGGAATTCGCCTTCGACCTCTCTGGCTTCGCCCCGGATAAAAAATTCACCGATATCAAATTCCGTCACGTAGCTGCCTTCCCTTGGAAATATATTGTTGTGTTGAATGCCGTCCGTCCTGGGGACGAATTTCATTGGTCGGGCAGTATGGCAGTAGTTGCCTGCCGGCGGCTGAGTTAAGTCGCCGGCATGACGAAACGTCTATAGGCATGAAGGCAGGCGAACGCGTCAGATGCGAGACTCAAGTGAGCGGGCAAGTGCGCAGGCTTCGTTATGGCAGCCACGGAAACCTCTTACACGACCCGTAGAAATTTCCTTGATATGGAAGAAGGCGTTACCGGCCAGCACCACCTGAAAGCGTGGCAGCAGCAGGCTTTCAGGCTGCAATTCATGCGGCTGGAACACCGCCGGGTGCAACGGGGCGTAATTGTTTGCGCGCGTTGTCTGGGGGGAAGCGAAGTGAGTCATGGTGCACATGTGAAGTCCTTTTCATTGTTTTACCGACGTGTGTACATCGTTTTGGGTAGTCTCGGTGAGCATCGCTGCTCTAGAATCACCCGCACTGGTTAGCGAACGGTGTTCATCTAAAGCAATTTTTTATTTGCGATATGTCGGAAAAGTGCTTTTTTTAAAGAGTTTTTTCCCTAAAGTTGGTAATCCGGTTTCCTCTGGCTGTGAGAAGGGCTTTTTCCTTCAACATCTGACGACTTTCACAGAGGACGGCGCGAGTGATATTCCAGTAATCTCACTGACCTCGCGAGGCATGAGCGCTCTGCTCGGCTCAGGATTTCAACCCGGGTCTTACGGCAACACTTCGGCATGGCCGCTTTTTTCTGCTGTGCGCTTTTTCTGCGTGCGGCATCATTTTCAGATGTGGGGATGTTTCCTTGGCAGTAAGTAATCTCGATATGCATGCTTTGTTCGTGCTGGGTGATTTGCGCGCAAAGCTGGTTAAACAGTTTCAGTCACGTTTCGTTTACATCACCGAACAGAACGCTGAAGGCATTTACATTGCCGAGATCGACACCGAAGAGGCGCTGGTGGTCGACGACAAGCCTGGGCTGAAGCTCAAGGTCGGCGATCATTTCAGCGCTTCGGTTCTGCCCAGTCGTGAAGGCGGTAAGCTCGACATCAAGTTCCGTGAAATCAAACTGACGGTTTACGGGCTGGGCGATTACGCCTTTGTCACCACCGCAGAGGGTCACGCGATTGTGTTCAAGGAAGGTCATAGCGTGGTGATGGTCTTCGCCGCGCACCAGCAGTTGCAGGAAGGCCTGACCAAAACCCTCAAAGCCGTGACCGCCAAAGCCGCCAAGTGGCGCAAAGGCGAACTGATCACGTTCAAGGCCAGCGAGTAATGACCCTGACCCGCGCCGACTTCCACGAACAGAACCAGGCCAGTGCACACCTCGAAGCCCGACGGCTGTTCGAGCACAAGGCTGTTCTGCAGGGAGGCTGGCTGACGTGGGTGGCGTCACAGATTTACACGCTGCGCCCGGCGGCTTACGCCAGCATGGTCAGAAGAGAGCTGGCACGCTTGCAGGAAACTTCCGAAAATTAAATCGCCCCTCTCGAAAGCAGGAACCTCTACTACAGTCAGTTGACTGAGTATTCAGAGGCTTGCGGTCTTCTGTCAGGCCATCCTGCTATTTGCTGTGAACAGCACGAGGTGCAAAAGCATGAAAGGATTTCGACGGTTGTTGGTTGGTGCACTGGCCGCCTTGGGTGTATTGAGTTCACCCATTCCGGTATCCGCTGCCCAGGCGCCGATCCATTTTGCCGACCTGAACTGGGAAAGTGGCAGCCTGATCACCGACATCCTGCGGATCATCGTCGAGAAGGGCTACGGCCTGCCGACCGACACCTTGCCCGGGACCACCATCACCCTGGAAACCGCCTTGGCCAACAATGACATTCAGGTCATTGGCGAGGAGTGGGCCGGTCGCAGCCCGGTCTGGGTCAAGGCTGAAGCCGAGGGCAAGGTCGTGAGCCTGGGCGACACGGTCAAGGGTGCCACTGAAGGCTGGTGGGTGCCGGAATATGTGATCAAGGGCGACCCGGCCAAGGGTATCAAGCCACTGGCGCCAGATCTGCGCAGTGTCAGCGACCTGCCCAAGTACAAGGATGTGTTCAGCGATCCGGAAAGCCCGGGCAAGGGACGCTTCCTCAACAGTCCGATTGGCTGGACATCGGAAGTGGTGAACAAGCAGAAACTCACGGCTTATGGCCTGAACGACAGCTATGTGAATTTCCGCAGCGGTTCCGGGGCGGCGCTGGATGCAGAGATCAGTTCGTCGATCCGTCGTGGCAAGCCTGTGCTGTTTTATTACTGGTCACCGACGCCGTTGCTTGGGCGCTTCAAGCTGATTCAGCTGGAGGAACCGCCCTTTGATGCCGAAGCCTGGAAAACCCTGACGGACGCTGATAACCCTAATCCGAAACCGACTCGCTCGCTGGCCTCGAAGCTGTCGATTGGCGTGTCCACAACTTTTCAAAAGCAGTACCCGCAGATTGCCGACTTCTTCAGCAAGGTCGATTTTCCGATCGACCCCTTGAACAAGGCACTGGCCCAAATGAGCGAAAAACACACCCCGCCACGGCAAGCGGCGGAGGCGTTCATGAAGGCGCACCCAGAGGTATGGCAGGCATGGGTGCCGAAGGATGTGGCGGATAAAGTCTCCGCCAGTCTCCAGTGACTATTGTGGCTAGGGAGCAAGCTCCCTCGCCACAAGACATGTGCAGGGTTAAAAACGCGTTTGCACCGCAAGCTCAAACGTTCGCGGTGTTCCGAGGTAATACGCCGGCGATACATGCGCAAACTCGGCATACACCTCGTTGGTCAGATTTCGCACTCGGCCGGTGACGGTGGTGTGGCGGTCGACCTCGTAACGGAGAAACGTGCCGTAGAGCGTGTACGACGGCACCGTCATGGTGTTGGCGCTGTCGGCAAACACTGAGGCCACATAGCGCGCATCGACACCCCCTTGCCACTGCGGTGCGAAGTCATAGGTCAGCCACACATTGCCGACCCGGTCCGGCACATTGGTCGGCGTGTTGCCCTTGCGTGATACCACCACGCCCGCCGCATTTTTCTCGGTGAACGCGTCGTACTGTGCGTCAACCCACGCGAAGTTGCCCTCGGCCAACAGCTTGTCGGTGATTTGCAACGAACTGGCCAATTCAATCCCCTTCGACGTCTGCTGACCCACTGGAATGCTGAGGGTCGGGTCCAGCGGATCGGTCACTGCGAAATCCTTGCGCTCAATCGTGTACGCCGCCACCGTTGCCGAACCGCGCCCGTCCAGATAATCGAACTTGCTGCCGACTTCCCATTGCTTGCCGGTGGACACGTCGAAATCCTGCGTGCCGTTAGGTTGTTCGGCAGCGGTGCTGTATTGCACGTAGACGTTGGCGGAGGGAATGAACTGGTAGGTCAGGCCGACCCTTCCCGTCACCGGCTCCCAGCTGCGTTTCAAATGGCGGGGATTGCTGGCGGTCACTTGCCGGTGATTGGTCACGTCCAGGTCGATATCGTCGTAACGCAGGCCGGTCAGCAACGCCAGTTTGTCGGTCAACGCCAGGCGGTTTTCGGCGAACAGGGCTTTGGTGGTGACCTCGTTGGTCTTGTCGCTGACAAATCCCGGTCGGGTGCCGGGAATGTCGTAGAAGTGCCCCGGCTGGAAGTTATTCGGGTCAACGGTGCTTGCGCCTTTGACGTTCAACGGCGAGTTGGTGGTCTGGTTGACCTTGTACTCGAAACCGCCAGACCAGGTGGTCTCCAGACCCAATAGCGTGTTGTCGTGGCGCAGTTCGAACTGGTTGCCGTTCTGTTCGCCCTGATGCCGGACCTGATACGCCGTGGAGCGATTCACCGCGCTGTTGTCGGCGTTGTACTGATAGGTTTCCAGGTTGCGGTAATCGCGCTGGCTGTCGAGGTGGTAAAGCGTGTTGCGCAGGGTGGTGCTGTCGGTGATCCGGTAGTCGATGATCGAGCGAGCCCAGATCGTGCGCTGCTCGTAACGCCCGTCTTCAACGTTGTAATTGTTGAAACGATTGTGTTTGTCGATTTTCAGCTCGCCCGCCTTGGGATTGAGCACGGGTGTGCCCCAGTAAGGACTGTCTTCGTGTTCGTCCTGGTATTCCAGCGCGAGGGTGTGGGACAGGTTGGGCGTCAGGTCGCTGAGCAGCGAAAACGCGACACTCCAGGCATCGCGCTCCTGGCGGTCGATGTAGCCATTGCCGGTGTTGTGGCTGACGTCGAGGCGCGCGTAGTGCTGCACATCATCCCCGGCCTCGCTGAGTGCGTGGTTAAGGCCGAACGCGGTCTCGGTCGTGTCATAAGTCCCGTAACTGACACGACCTTCGACCGCTTGCTCTTCGCGGGTCGCAAGTTTGGTCACGTAGTTCAATGAGCCACCCACGGAGCCGGCGCCATTGATCAGCGACGAGGGGCCACCCACCAGTTCGACCCGATCGTATATCCATGCATCCACTGGCCGGGCGAGGCCGCCAGAGACGTTGATGCCGTTGAACATCTGTGTGATCTGACCGCTGGTGAAACCGCGGTAGGAAACGAACCCGCCGAAACCCGGCGGTGCGCTGGCGTTGACACCCGGCAAGGTGTTGGCGGCGTCCTGGAAGTTTTGCGCGCCGTGGCGCTCGATGTCGTGGCGGTTGGCGATGGCGACTGATGCCGGGGTTTCCCGCACGCTCAAGCCCAGACGCGAGGCCATGCCGCTGGACTGATCGAGGCTCAGCCCTGGCTCGGTCGTCGCTTCGCCATCAATGGTAATCGGTGCGAGGTCGACGGTGGATTGCGCCCAAGCGTTAACAGACAGGCAGCCGCACAGGCTGGCCAGCAAAGGACTTACTAACAAAGCAGCATGTTTCATCGATGAATCCTGAATTCCTGGCTAAGAAACAGCGCACGAGCGAACGCCACGCGTTGGCGCAGTGGGCTGATCGGGAAAGGCGAAGAAATTCAGGCGACAGGCGGAGCGCGAGGATTGGCCGAGGGCCAGGTGAAACGGGCGGGGAGGTCAGCGTTGGCGATGACAGCCAGAGGCGGGCTGTGCTGCTCCGGGAGTATCGCCAGGGTCAGGCTGGAGTTGAGCGCCGGGCCCATGCCGCCGGTGGAACACAGCGGGCAACCAAAGGCTTTGGACAGGGTCGGCAGGTTGTCGTCCGAGGAGTTCGAGGAAACTGGCGCCTGGGTCGCCGGATCAACCGAACAGAACGGGCCGCCGATGCCGTTGAGCTGCATCCCGACCATTTGCCCGTGACCGATACTGCAGGCGAACACATTGAACAGGACGCAGCAATAAAGCATCCATGCCATCAATGTGCGATCAGTTCGGGCGAGTTTCATGGAGCGGCACTTTATCATCGTCGATGACGAATACCCTTACAAAATCGTTCAATGAAGTTCATCCTGCTGCGACATTTCACGCTGGATGTCTGAACATGAGCCTATTGATCGCGCAATGGATGGCTGCCATCTTCCTGTTGATCAGCCTGATCCACCTGTACTGGGCGGCAGGCGGCAAGTTAGGTAGCGAGGCAGCGGTCCCGCGAATATCGCCAGAGGGGGAGGGGAATCCAGGCCGGCCTTCAAGCCGTCGGGGTTTGCCACGTTGCTGGTCGCGGTGGGATTGCTGTTGATCGCGATGCTGGTATGCCTGCGGGTCGGCCTGTACTTGCCGACGGTGCATCACTGGTCGCTGCAATGGGTAATCAGCGCCATTGCGATGCTGATGTTTGCCCGGGCAATCGGCGATTCGAATCTGATCGGGTTTTTCAAGCAGGTCAAGGATTCGAAGTTTGCCCGACTCGACACCTGGGCTTATTCGCCGCTGTGTGTGGTGTTGGGGGCCGGGTTGTTGGCTGTTGCCTGGATCTGAAAAAGCTTCGCGGGCAAGCCTCGCTCCTACAGGTTTTGTGTCGATCACACGTTGGTGATTTCCCACGATCCTGTAGGAGCGAGGCTTGCCCGCGAAGAGGCCCTGACATCCAACACAAATCTTCCGAACTAACTCCCGCTTTCTGTGCGCCGACTACTCACCTCAGCCGGCACATCATCCCCCGCCATGCGCTTGCGAAACAGCGCCGCCCGCGCCAGCAGCAATGTGGTCACCGGCACCGTAATCGACAACAGGATCGGAATCAGCCAGGCATGCAGCACCGGCCCGGACTTCAGCGCCGAAAAATATATGATCGAGGCCAGCGCCACACACCACGCCCCCAGGGTCGAGGCCAGTGCCGGCGGGTGCATACGCTGGAAATAATCCTTCATCCGCACCAGGCCAATGGCGCCGATCAGCGCAAACAGACTGCCGAGCACCAGCAGGATCGCCACGGGTATTTCAACCCACAGAGACAGTTCCGCGTTCATTCGATCACCTCGCCACGCAGCAGGAATTTGGCCAGGGCAAACGAGCCGACGAAGCCGAACAGGGCGATCAGCAGCGCCGCCTCGAAGTAAGTGTCACTGGCATACCGAATGCCAAGCGCCAGCATCATCAGCATCGCGATGATGTACAGGTAGTCCAGTGCCAGAACCCGGTCCTGGGCCGACGGGCCTTTGAACAGGCGAATCAGGGTCAGGATCATCGCCAGCGAAAAGATGAACAGGCTCAGCAGGATCGCGTTCGACAGCAATTCGCTCATTCGAAGATCTCCATCAAGGGGCGCTCGTAGGTCGCCTTGAAGTGTTCGATAAACAGCGTTTCATCCTCCAGATCGAACACGTGCAGCAACAGAATGCTGCGGTCCAGCGCCAGTTCCGACCAGACCGTCCCGGGGACCACCGTGCAGATCATCGACAGTGCCGCGAGGCCGTTGGCATCGCGCAAGTCCAGCGGGACCTTGATGAAGCGCGGGCGCGGTGGACGGCGACCGGCATTGAGCACGCCCCAGGCCACGACGAGGTTGGACACCAGCACGTCACGACCGACCAGGAAGAACAAACGCAGGATCACCCCCGGTCGACGAATGCGGATCGGCAGCGGCCGCAGCTTGCGCATCATCAGCGGCGCGCAGAACCCCAGCACCGCGCCGAGCAACAAGTTGCCGGGGCTTATCGACAGGTTCAGCACCAGCCACAACAGCCACAATGCCAGGGACAACCACGGTGCCGGAAACAGACGCTTCATGGCTGCACCTCCAGCATCGCCGCCCTGGCTTCCGGGCTCGGCACCACACGCGTGCCCAGTACCGCCATCACGTATTGCTGCGGATTGTTCAAGGCATCAGCGGCCGCCTGGGTGTAGCGCATCAGCGGTTCGGCCTTGAAGGTCAGCGCAACACTCAGCCCCAGCAGGACGATGATCGGCACGCACTCGAAGCGTCGCAGCAACGGTGATGGCCGTTCTTCGGGTGTCCAGAAACGCTGGATGCCCAACCGCGAGAAGGCAATCAACGACGCCAGCCCGGACAGGATCAGCAACGCCAGCAAGCCCCACGCCGCGTTCGATATCGGCACATCGGTGCTATTGCCCAACCCCAACGGGTTGAGCAGGGCACTCAACAGGCTGAGTTTGCCGATAAACCCGGACAACGGCGGCATGCCGATAATCAGCAGCGAGCAGGCAATAAAGCTCAAGCCAAGGAAGGCCATGGTCCAGGGAATCACCTGGCCGACCACGGCTTTCTGTTCGTCATCGAGGTTGATGCCTTTGGGCGGTTGCAGGGATTCCATCGGCCGTGGAAGCAGGTCGCCGTCGTCGAACAGCGGCATTTCATTGGCCGAACGGGAGCGCTCGATCAGCTCGGCCAACAGGAACAACGCGCTCAACGCCAGGGTCGAGCTGACCAGATAGAACAGCGCCGCGCCGATCAGGTTCGGCTGGGCAAAGCCGATGGCCGACAGCAGAATCCCCGCCGACACCAGAATGCTCAGGCTGGCCATGCGTTCCAGTCGTTGCGCGGCGAGGATAGCCACGCCGGCGCAGACGATGGTCGCCATGCCGCCGTAAATCAGCCAGTCGCCACCAAAGTACGCCGACGCCCCGGCCTGGCCGGAGAACAACAAGGTCCACAAGCGCAGCAAGGTGTAGACGCCGACCTTGGTCATGATCGCGAACATCGCCGCCACCGGTGCGCTGGCGGCGGAATAGGCCGGCACCAGCCAGAAGTTCAGCGGCCACATCCCTGCCTTGGCCAGGAACGCCACCGCGAGAATCCCCGCGCCGGCGTGCAGCAGGCCGCGATCGGCTTCCGGCACCAGCGGGATTTTCAGCGCCAGGTCGGCCATGTTCAGCGTGCCGGTGACGCCATAAATCAGCGCCGCGCCAATCAGGAACAGCGACGACGCCAGCAGGTTGATCGAGATGTAATGCAAGCCCGAGGACACCCGCGCCCGGCCCGAACCGTGGAGCATCAGGCCGTAGGAGGCCGCCAGCAGCACTTCGAAAAACACGAACAGGTTGAACAGATCCGCCGTCAAGAACGCGCCGTAAAGGCCCATCATCTGAATCTGGAACAGTGCGTGGAAACTCGAACCGGCGCCGTCCCAACGGGCCATGGCGAACAGCAAGGCACTGACGCCGATGATCCCGGTCAGCACCAGCATCAACGCCGACAGGCGATCGACCACCAGCACGATTCCGAATGGCACTTGCCAGTTACCCGGCAGGTAGACGCCGATCGAACCGGGCACGCCAGTGGCTTGCGTCCACTGCAGCAACAGTACGGAAATCCCCAGGCCCAGCAGGCTGGAGAACAGGTTGATCTTGGCTTTCAACGGGCGGTGTTTCTCACCGAGCATCAGCATGAGGGCGGCGGTCAGTAGCGGCAGCAGAATCGGTGCCGCGATCAGGTGCGTCATCGCATTCATTCTTTAGGCTCCCGGCCATCGACGTGGTCGGTCCCGGTCAAGCCGCGCGAGGCCAGCAACACCACCAGAAACAGCGCGGTCATGGCGAAGCTGATCACGATCGCGGTCAGCACCAGCGCTTGCGGCAGCGGGTCGGTGTAGTGCAACAGGTCCTGGGGCACGCCGTCCTTGATGATCGGCTCCTTGCCGATGAACAAGCTGCCCATGCTGAAGATGAACAGGTTGACGCCGTAGGACAGCAGGCACAGGCCCATCACCACCTGAAACGTCCGTGGCCGCAGGATCAGCCAGACGCCGGACGCGGCGAGCACGCCGATGGCGATTGCGATGACTTCTTCCATCAGACGGCTCCTTTGGTGGCGACGGATCTGGGCAGGGCAGCGGTCTTGTGACCCCGGACCGATTGGTGAGCGATGGCGGTGAGGATCAACAGCGTCGACCCGACCACCACCGCGTACACGCCGATGTCGAAAAACAGCGCACTGGCGATGTGAATGTCGCCCAGCACCGGCAGTTCAAAATGCCAGGTGTGGGTGGTCAGGAACGGATACCCGACCGCCATCGCGCCGAGCCCGGTGATCGTGGCGAACAACAGGCCGGTGCCCATCCAGCGCAACGGTCGCAGGCTCATTTGTGCCTCGACCCACTGGGTGCCGGCGACCATGTATTGCAGGATGAAGGCGACCGACATCACCAGCCCGGCGACAAAACCGCCACCCGGTTGATTGTGCCCGCGCATGAACAGGTAGAAGGACACCACCACCGCAATCGGTAGCAGCAGGCGCACCAGCACCGCCGGGACCATCATGAAACCGAGCGCGGTGTCGCTGGCCTGGCGCGGGTTGACCAGATCGGTGACCACGTCGGGCGCCAGCAGGCGTTGCTGAGCCGGCAATTGCAGGCTTTCTTTCGGCGGTCGGAAGCGGCGCAGCAGGGCGAAGACGGTCAGGGCCACGGCGGCCAGCACAGTGATTTCACCGAGGGTATCGAAACCACGGAAGTCCACCAGCATCACGTTGACCACGTTGCTGCCGCCGCCTTCGGGCAGGGCGCGACTGAGGTAGAACGAGGAAATGTGGTTGGGCGTCTGGCGCGTCAGCATCGCATAGGCCAGCAACGCCATGCCGCCACCGACGACACTCGACAGCAGCAAGTCGCGGATCCGGCGGATGCGCGCCTTGCGCAGGGTGCTCGGCAGGGGCGACACCTCTTCGATCCGCCGTGGCAACCAGCGCAGACCGAGGAGGATCAGCACCGTAGTCACCACTTCCACGACCAGTTGCGTCAATGCCAGGTCCGGGGCCGAGAACCAGACAAAGGTGACACAGGTCATCAGGCCGCAGACGCTGACCATGGTCAGGGCGGCGAGCCGGTGATACTTGGCCTGCCACGCCGCGCCGAGGGCACAGGCAATCGCCAGCAGCCACAGGGTCACGAACACGATCGAGCCCGGAATCTTCGGCCGGTCACCCCAGCTCAGGCTGCTGTGCAGCATCGGAATCAACCCGGCGAACACCGCCGCGAGGACCACCAGGAACAATTGGGTTTGCAGGCGCTTGGTGCTGATTCGCCGCTCCAGCCGACGGGCCAGGCGCATCATGACCACCAGGCTGCGTTCGAACAGGCGCTTGCCGTTGAAACGCCCAATGATCGGCGGGTATTTGAAACGCCCGCGCTTGAGCTGATTGCGCAGCAGCAGGTAGAGCACGATGCCGCAGGACATGGCGATCAGGCTCATGATCATCGGCGCGTTCCAGCCGTGCCAGATCGCCAGGCTGTACTCCGGCAAGGTGCCGCCCACCACCGGCAGGGCCGCAGCGGACAGCAACGGGCCGACCACTTGCGCCGGGAAAATCCCCACGACCAGACAGGCGAACACCAGCAACTCCACCGGCGCGCGCATCCAGCGTGGCGGTTCGTGCGGGGTGTGGGGCAGGTCGGTGGCGGTCGGGCCGAAGAACACGTCAACGGTAAAGCGCAGCGAGTAGGCGACGCTGAAAGTACCGGCGATGGTCGCCACGATTGGCAAGGTCATCTCGACCCAGGCCGTGGCGTTGATGAACACTGTTTCGGCGAAGAACATCTCTTTGGACAGGAAGCCGTTGAGCAGCGGCACACCGGCCATCGAGGCACTGGCGACCATGGCCAGGGTGGCGGTGAACGGGATCAGCTTGATCAGGCCGCTGAGCTTGCGGATGTCACGGGTGCCGCTTTCATGGTCGATGATCCCGGCGGCCATGAACAGCGAGGCCTTGAATGTGGCGTGGTTGAGGATGTGAAACACGGCGGCCACGGCGGCCAGCGGACTGTTAAGTCCCAGCAACAAGGTGATCAGGCCGAGGTGGCTGATGGTCGAGTAGGCCAGCAAACCCTTGAGGTCGTTCTGGAACATCGCGCAGTACGCGCCAAGCAACAGGGTGCAAGCCCCTGCGCCGCTGACGATGTAGAACCATTCTTCACTGCCGGACAACGACGGCCAGAGCCGCGCGAGCAGAAACACCCCGGCCTTGACCATGGTCGCCGAGTGCAGATAAGCCGAAACCGGTGTCGGCGCCGCCATCGCGTGGGGCAGCCAGAAGTGGAAGGGGAATTGCGCACTTTTGCTAAGGGCGCCGATCAGGATCAGGGGCAGCAGGATAGGGTAGAGGTGATGCGCGCGAATCAGGTCGCCGGCGGCCAGGACCTTGTCCAGGTCATAGCTGCCGACCACATGGCCGAGCAGCATCACCCCCGCCAGCAAACACAAACCGCCCGCGCCGGTGACCATCAGTGCCATATAGGCGCCGCGTCGCGCATCGGCGCGGTGGTGCCAATAGCCGATCAACAGGAATGAAAAGAGGCTGGTCAGCTCCCAGAAAAACACGATCTGGATAAGGTTGCCGGAGATCACCAACCCGAGCATCGCACCCATGAACGCCAGGAAAAACGCAAAGAAACGCGGCACCGGATCGTCCGGCGACATGTAATAGCGGGCGTATAAAGAAACCAGCGTGCCGATGCCCAGCACCAGCATCGAGAACAGCCAGGCGAAGCCGTCCATGCGCAGGACGAAGTTCAGGCCCAGGCTGGGCAGCCAGAAAAATTCTTCACGAATGACGCCGCCATCGGCGATTTGCGGGTACAAGAGGGCAACCTGGACGGTGCCAATCAAAGCCACCAGGCCAGCCAGTAAAGATTCGGTATTACGCGCGTTGTGTGGCAGCAAAGCCGCCAGACAGCTGCCAATAAAAGGCAGAAGCAGTAGAACTATCAGGGACATAGGCTTCTAATCTGCGGAAGTTTGTGAAGCATCATACGTGCCAGCTCCCGGATCACCAAACGCCAAGCTGTCGCAGAATCCTTCAAGGTAGACGGGAAAAGCCGGATTTACAGTGTTGCGAAGGACTGTTTTAGCAGGTCCGGCCCCTTCGCGGGCAAGCCTCGCTCCTACGGGTTTTGTGTCGTTCGCAAGTTCGGGTATCGACACAAAACCCGTAGGAGCGAGGCTTGCCCGCGAAGGCAATCCGCCAGGCACTGAAAATCTTAAAGCTTAACCTTGGATTTCCCGTTCCAACTCTTCTTCGGTCGCAGCTGCCTTACCCTTCGTCTTCAACTCACTCACTATCACCGCCGCCACAATTAACCCCGCACCCGCCAGAGCAATCGCCGGCAACCGCTCCCCGGCGATCCGCCCGACAATCCCGGCCCACACCGGCTCGCCCGCATAGATCAACGTCGCCCGAGTCGGCGATACGCTCTTCTGCGCCCAGTTCATCGCCACCTGGATTGCCGCGCTCGCGGCGCCCAGGCCCAGTGCACTGCACAGCAACAACCACGAGAAATCCGGAATCACTTCCTGGGTCGGCACCACCATCAGGAACGCCAGCACCGACGTGGTCGCCAGTTGCACCACCGTCACCCGGCGCACATCGACCTGACCGGCATAGGTGCTGATCAGAATGATCTCTGCCGCAATCGCGACCGCGCTGATGAGCGTGGCGATTTCACCGGGGCTGAAATTAAAGGAAGCGCCCGCAGGCCCGGACAGCAACATCAACCCGGAAAACGCCAGCATGATCCCGATGCTCGGCATCAGCCCCGGACGCCGCCCCAGCACCAGCCATTGCAGCAACGGCACGAAGGGTACGTACAGCGCGGTAATAAACGCCGACTGACTGCTGGGAATACTTTGCAAACCCACGGTCTGCAAGCCGTAACCGAGCATGATCGCCACGCCAATAAAGGCACCGGCCTTGAGTTCGAACAGGGTCAGGTCCCGCAGGTGACGCCATGAGAACAACGCAACAATGATTGCCGCCGCGGCAAAGCGCAGGCCAACGAAAAACATCGGCCCGCTGACGGTCATTGCATGCTGCACCAGCAGGAATGTCCCGCCCCAGACCATGGTGATCAGCACCAGCACGCACTCGGCCTTGCTGAACCGAGAGAAACGGGGAGAAGTGTGAGAGGGGTTCACAGACGTCATGACCTTGCGCGCTACCTGAGGGCGACGCACAATGCGTCGAATGTTGCGCAGTATACTGCCCAACCCCACCGAGTGAGCAATATAGTGCACAAAGATTCTACCCCGCGGGCTTCGGTCCTCCAGCACGTCAGCCATAACGTCCGACGCCTGCGCCATGCCGCCGACATGAGCCAGACCGCGCTGGCCGAAAAGTCCGGAGTTAGCCGTCGCATGCTGGTGGCGATCGAGGCTGGCGAGAAAAACGTCAGCCTGACCACCCTCGATCGCGTGGCCGAAGCGCTGGACGTGGCGTTCAGTGATTTGATCCAGGCGCCGGATGCCCGAGATCCGAGCCGTATCAACGAAGTGGCCTGGGCCGGTACGATCCCCGGGAGCAAAGCCGTTCTGCTGTCCAAAGCCACCGCTACCCGCGAAGTGGAGCAATGGGAGTGGTGCCTGCAGCCAGGAGAAATCTACCCCTCGCAACCGGATGCCGAGGGCTGGAGTGAGCAGATCTTTGTATTTGAAGGCTGCCTGACCTTGATGCTGGGCGACACGCCGCATGAGATCGCCGCCGGCGAGTTCTACATGTTCCCCAGCAACCAGCCGCATGCCTACCGCAATGATGGGGTTGTGGCGACGCGGTTTGTGCGAAACGTGGTGATTTGACTGCGGACTATCGCTCAGCGGAAACGATGAGCTACCTGGTCGCCATCGGCCGGGTGCTGATGACACGTCCTACTTTGGTACTGCTTGATGAACCATCCGTGGGTTTGGCGCCTATTATCGTCCCGGAGATTGTCGAGATCGTTGCGCAACTCAATCGTGCCGAGCAGGTGAGCTTCCTGATTGCCGAGCAAAACATTAACTTGGCACTCAACTACGCATCGACGGCCTGCGCCCTCGATACCGGCCGAGTCGTTGCTGGCGCGGGGCGACCTGCCCGGTTTCTATTCAGGTAAACATTGACCAGTGAGAACGCCATGACTCAAACCCAGCGCGCACAGGCGACCGACGCCATCCGCCACGCGGACATCCTGATCGTCGGCGGCGGCCTCAGCGGCGCGATGCTGGCGGCGCAGCTGTTGCGATTGCCTGGCAAGCGTTCGGTGCTGGTGATCGAGCCGCGCGCGGAACTCGGGCGGGGCGAGGCGTACAGCGCGGTCGAGCTGGGCCATACGCTCAACGGCAACGCTGCGCGCATGAGCGTTGACCCGGACAACGCTGACGACCTGACCCAATGGCTTACCGAACACATCGCGGCCGGTGGCTGGCCGGAATCCGATGAGCAGCATGTGCCGATCAGTGAGTTGTTCCCGCCCCGGGGCCTGTTCGGGGTGTACGTGCAGCAGCGCTTGGCGCAAGCGCAGGCGGTGGGGGCGGTGGACGGTTCGACGGTCGAGCACGTGCGGGCCGAGGTGGTCGATCTGCAAACCGGGGATGATTCGGTATGGCTGACCTTGAGTAATGGGCAGCGCTTGCAAGGCGCTTACGCGGTGCTGGCCACGGGGATGTTTCCCGCTGCGCGCACCCCGCAGACCGAATCCAGCGGTTTGAACGCTGCGGCGCTGGATCCTTGGGATGTCGCGGCCATGCGCCGGCTGGACCCGCAGTCGACGGTGTTGATCATCGGTTCGGGCCTGACCATGGTCGATGCCGTGGTGTCGTTGGAGCAGGCCGGGCATCTTGGCCCGATTGAAGTGTTTTCCCGGCACGGCTTGCTGCCGCACGTGCGTCGGCAGCCGCCGGCCTGGGTGGATTTTCTCGCTGAGGATCAGAGCATTCGCACCCCGCGACAGTTGGTGCGCGAACTGCGTCGGCATTGCCGGGACGCCCTCGCTCAAGGCATCGACTGGCAGGCGCCGCTCGATACCGTGCGGGCGCACATCGGCCGGTTGTGGAATCAGGCGACGGACGTGCAGCGCCGACAGTTTGTGCGGCATGTGCGGCCCTGGTGGGAAAGTCATCACCACCGCTCGCCACCGTTGAGTGCCGAGTTGGTGGCGCGGCTGCACAAGGAAGGGCGGTTGCGGATCCAGGCGGCGTCGTTCAAAGGGCTGGAATCGACGGTCGAGGGGCGGGTGAGCATCCGCATCCGCCGTCGTGGCGAGGTTGAAACCACGGTGGTCAGCGGCGCAGCGTTGATCAATTCCAGCGGCATCGAATACGACTGGCGCCGGGTAGCCCGACCGCTACCACAGCAACTGCTGGCGCGCGGATTGATTCGCCCGGGGCCATTGGCGTTGGGGATTGCGGCGGCGGTTGATGGCGCCGTGCTGGACGCCGACGGACAGGTCGCCCAACGGCTGTTCGCCATGGGCCCGCCGTTGCGCGGCATGTGGTGGGAAAGCACGGCCGTCACCGACGTCGCCAGTCAGGCCAAAGCCCTCGCCGAACGCCTTGCCCGGCCGCTGTAGCGGCTATCGAGCCTGTGAGGCTGCGCAGTCAGTGCAGCTTCAGGTGCTTTGCACTATCCCAACCCCCTGCGGTCGTAATCTTCACAGGGCGGCGCGTCACTGCGCCGCCGCAACCTTGGAGATCCAATGAGCCAGGACGTCCTGACCACCGAAGCCAATCGCCGTCAGTTGCAGCAAATCATCGCCGGTTTGTCCGATGGGGTGATTTTGCTGGAACTCGACCAGACCATTGTGTGGGCCAATGAAGCCGCGCTGGCCATGCATGGCGTCAGTCAGATCGGCGAGTTGGGCGCCAATGCCAAGGAGTACGCCAAGCGCTTCGCCTTGCGCTATCGCAATAATCACCCGGTGCCGCCAGAGAACTACCCGATCAGCCGCGTCGCCAAGGGCGAGACCTTCGCCGATGTGCTGGTCGAGGTGACGCCGGTCGACGATGAGGAACGCATGTGGGTTCATAACGTGCGCAGCATGGTCCTCGCCGACAGCGCCGGCGAGGCGGAGTCGCTGGTGTTGATCATGGACGATGTCACGGAATGGGCGAGCGCCGAGCAGCGTTTCGAGAAGACGTTCAATGCGAACCCGGCACCGGCGGTGATCTGTCGTCTCAGCGATTTGCGTTACATCAAAGTCAATTCGGGCTTCCTGGAAATGACCGGCTATGCCCGCGATCAGGTGATCGGGACTTCGACCTATGAGCTGGACATTCTGGATGGCGCCGAAAACAGGGACCTGGCCATCGAGCGTCTGCGCGAGCACGCCACGATCCCGCAGATGCAGGCTGAGCTGAAACTGCCTGAAGGCGGCAGCAAGCAGGTGATCGTCGCCGGTCAACCGCTGGAGTTCAACGAGGAAGACTGCATGCTGTTTTCCTTCGTCGACATGGAGCCGCGGCACAAGGCCGAGGTTGCCTTGCGCCAGAGCGAGGAGCGGTTCGCCAAGGCCTTTCGCCTGACGCCGGTGCCGACGCTGGTCTGTGGTGCACAGGATCAGGTGGTGATCGACGTCAACGAGGCCTTCCTGGATACCCTCGCGTACCCCAGCGAAGAAGTGCTCGGAAAAACCGTTGCCGAACTCGACTTTATCGATGACAAGGGCGCGCGCACACGGCTGTTCGCGGCGCTGGAGAAGGCGGGAAGCCTGGATCGGGTCGATGTCAGAATCCGCAGGAAAGACTCGAGCGTGATTGACTGCACGGTGTCGGCCGACACCGTGAACATTCAGGACAACCCGTGCTACCTGCTGGTGTTGATGAACATCACCGAACGCAAACGTACCGAGCTGGAACTGGTGGCGGCGATCGAAGAAGTGATGAAAGACGCTTCCTGGTTCACCCGTACGTTGATCGAAAAACTCGCCAACGTGAAGAACATTAACTCGCCGCAGTTACCCAGCGTGTCCTTCACCGACCTGACCGCCCGCGAGCGCGATGTGCTCGGCCTGATCTGCGAAGGCCTGGCGGACAAGGAAATCGCGGCACGCCTGAAACTGGCGCCCAACACTGTGCGCAACCACGTGTCGACGGTGTATTCCAAGCTGGATGTGCACAGTCGCAGCGAGGCGATTGTGTGGGCGCGGGAGCGAGGTTTGTTCTCCAGTGAGTGGCGGCCCAAAGGCCAGCGTTAAGGTGCAAATGCACTAGACGTGGCAGTGCAAATGGATGTTCTGGCGGGGTGCAGCAGTTCCTAACCTGTCAGGGTGCGAAACGGGCCTTTGGTCGGTATCGCGTCCTCTACGAAACAGCTTAAGGAACAGTCGTATGCTCGGCCAATTCAACAAGTTCTCAGTCGACGGGGTCAGCCGGCCCATGGGTGAATCGCAATGATTTATCTGGCGCAATTGCGTGCGCAACTGGAACAGCACTTTTCCCCGCTGGCTTGCGATTGCAGCGTGTCGGGGGACAACTCGGTGACGGTGAAGCTGTATCACCCCGCGTCGGGGCAGGTGGATCTGGTGGTCAGTGGGCTGAGTGTCGCTCACCTCAGAACGCCGGAAGCGGTCGCTTCGTTGATTGAGGAACTGCGTTACGAGCTCGAAAGCAACAATTTGCATCAGAGGCAGGACTCGGTTTCGTAGCTGTCGTTTTTCAGTGTTGAAAACGAGTTAAGTGCCTTATTGACTGGCATTGGCGGCGGGCTAGGCTATAAGAAATGCGAGGGTATTATTTTCTGTGGCCAATCCGCGGCTACGCGGTAGGGGTGTCGGGTCGCGGAAAGTGTCGATGACTTATCGCGGGACAGCCTATGAACAGTCTTGGGAAACGTGCTTTTTCGCCCCTGTCGCTCGCCTTTTGCGTAGCGATGCTCAGCGGTTGCGCCAGTCCGCCACCTCCACCGCCCGCCGCACCACCGCCTGTTCCGCAGCGCACCTGCGAAACCACTGAACAAACGGATGTGATGGGCGATGCAAGAGTGACCGAGGAAGTGACCCGGCAAACGAAAGTGACCCGTTGTGTCACTCAGTAGGTCTGAGTGACTGCTTCGTTGCTTTCTTCGTTGCTTTCTTCATGTGTTGAATGCGCAATGATCCGGCACCCTCACGGGTGCCGACACCTGGGGGCCTGAACCTCAGACATCCTCGATCCTGACCCAGCGTGACTCGCTTGCCGCCAACCGGATTGCCGTCGCCAGACGTTCCACTTCCCATGCTTGCTCAAAGTCAGTCCCGCCCTGTGAAAGGCCGGCCAGGGCCATCACCAGGTCATGTACCTCTAGCGTCTTGAGTTCGTTGTATCCCAGCTGATGACCCGCCGCCGGGCTGAACGCCGCGTAACCCGGCAGGTTCGGTCCGGCGAGCAAGCGCTGGAAACCGTCCTGGCCGGCGCGATACAGCCGCAGCTCGTTCAAGCGCTCCTGGTCGAACGTCAGCGTGCCTTCAGTGCCGCTGATCTCGAAGCTCAGGTGGTTCTTGTAGCCATGCTTGAGCCAACTGCTGCTGAACGTACCGCGTGCGCCGTTGGCAAACCGCAGCAGCGCGTGGACCTGATCGTCGACTGCAATGGGCCGTTGCTCCTGGCTGCCTGACGTCGCAGGACGCTGCCGGTGCACGGTTTGAGCGTCGGCGCACACCGATTCGATATCGCCCATCAGATAGCGCGCCATCGCCAGTAAATGACTGCCCAGATCCGCCAGCGCGCCGCCCGCGTGATCGGCATCGCAGCGCCACGACCACGGCGAAGCTGGATCGGCCATGAAGTCTTCGCTGAATTCGCCCTGAAAACTGATGAGCTGCCCCAGTTTGCCGCTGTCGATCAGTTCCCTGGCCAGCCCGATCATCGGATTGTGCTGATAGTTGTAACCCACCCGCGTCACGATGCCCGCTGCGTTGGCGGCCTGACGCATCGCGTTGGCTTGCTGCAGATTCACCGCCAGAGGCTTCTCGCAATACACCGCTTTACCCGCCGCGAGGGCGGCCATGGCCATGGGGTAGTGGAGGTGATTGGGCGTAGTGATGGCGACCAGATTGACCTTGGGATCATCGATCAGCTGTTGCCAGTCGGTGTGAGCGGTTTCGAAACTCCAGGCGTCGGCACAGTGCCGTGCACGATGTGGATCGACGTCGGCGAGGGCCGCCAGCCTGAGCTTCAGCGGGAGCTCGAACACCGCGCTGACGTTGCGAAAGGCCAGGGCGTGGGCGCGACCCATGAAACCTGTGCCGATGAGTCCGATACCGAGTTCGCGCATAGCTGGGGACCTTTTGGGATTTTTGTTGTTGGGACGCTATTTATGGAATATAAATTCCTAAAATGCAATTGGTGGAATAATAATTCGTTATGTGTATGGGGTCAGCGAAATGACAACAACGCTATGCGCTCAGTAAGCGGTGCTGGAAGGTGAGGGGGCGAGTCATTGGGGGAATATTCGGTGGACCACTCTTGCTGACCTCTTTTACCGCTCTGTCAGATTCTGAAATAACTCGTCTCGTATGAGGCGCTCCGAAACATTGTAGGATCTCATCCCCCATTTCTTTCAGGTCTATATGAACACCCTCCTGGAGCCTCCCAGTCGCTTTTTTCAATCCACACCCTGTATCCATTCGGCCTTCGCTATTCGGCGCAGGTCTCGCTTTCTAATATCGCTTAACCTCGAAATCCCGGCTGCAGGTTGCTCAGTGATGTCCTTCTCCAGGACTGACCGTGCCATCTCGAAGGGCTCACCTCCTTGCCTGCGCTCGGTGAAACCTTTCTTTCTTGCGCCTTGTGCCCTGAACATCGCATCCGCTCCGTCGAGCAGGCGTTCGTGTGTTTCTGCCATTCACTCATTCGCCCCCACTCTACGAGAGACTGAATAATTCCTATGGAATGGATTGCTGATCCCACGGCCTGGCTTGGCCTGCTGACCCTGATCGTGCTGGAGCTGGTGCTCGGCATCGACAACCTTGTGTTCATTGCCATCCTGGCTGACAAGCTACCGCCAGAGCAGCGAGATCGCGCGCGTGTCATCGGGCTGTCCCTTGCATTGCTGATGCGTCTTGGCTTGCTCGCGAGCATCTCCTGGATGGTCACCCTGACCGAACCTTTGTTCGAGGTCTTCGACAAGACGTTCTCGGGCCGGGATTTGATCATGCTGTTCGGTGGTGTGTTCTTGTTGTTCAAGGCAACCATGGAATTGCATGAGCGACTTGAAGGGCATGTGACACAACGCTCAGGCAATGCGGCCTATGCGATGTTCTGGCCTATCGTTGCGCAAATTGTGGTGCTGGATGCCGTCTTCTCGCTGGACGCTGTGATCACTGCCGTGGGCATGGTGGAGCACTTGTCGGTCATGATGATCGCTGTGATTTTCTCCATTGGCTTGATGATCATCGCAAGCAAGCCATTGACCAATTTCGTCAACGGGCACCCCACCGTCATCATGCTCTGCCTGGGTTTCTTGATGATGATCGGTTTCAGCCTCACCGCTGAGGGCCTTGGCTTCCACATTCCGAAAGGCTATCTCTACGCAGCGATCGGCTTCTCGATCCTGATCGAGTTGTTCAATCAGGTGGCTCGCTCACGCCGCAAGAAGAGTGTGCAAGGTCATCGCCCTATGCGTGAGCGTACCGCGCATGCCGTTTTGCGTTTGCTGGGTGGCCACAAGCTGGGGGCCGATGAAGTCGGCGAGGAAATCGCTGACATGCTGTCAGGTGCAGAGGCCGAGCAGGTTTTCCATCGACGGGAGCGCGTCATGATCAGTGGCGTGCTGCAGTTGGCGGAACGCCCGATACGCGGCGTCATGACTCCGCGTGCGGAAATCGACCATATTGACCTGGCCGATTCTGCGGAAAAAATCCGCACCCAGCTGATGCACTCTCCGTACTCCCGATTGCCGTTGATCCGCAGTGGGCGCGTTGATGAACCTTTGGGGTTCGTCCACAAGAAGGAGCTGCTCAAAGAGCTGTTGGCCGGGCACCAGCCCAACCTGGAAACCATTGCCCGCCAGGCCATCAACTTGCTGGACAACTTCTCGATTCTCAACGCACTGGAACAGATGCGCAAAGAGTCGACTCACATCGCGTTCGTGGTGAACGAATTCGGCGACTTCATGGGTATTCTGACCATGACCGACATTCTCGAATCCATCGCGGGTGAGTTGCCGGATGCCAGTGAAATTGAAGGCCCGAACATCATTGTCGAGGAGGGAGGCTTCCTCGTCAGTGGTGCGCTGAATCTCAGCCAGATTCGCGAACACATTGGCTTCCAGGCTAAAGCGACTGATGACTATCAGACGCTCGCAGGGTTGGTCATGAGTTTGCTGGATCGTCTGCCGGTCATTGGCGACAAGCTCGATTGGCAGGAGTGGAGCATGACCGTTGTGGAGGTCGAAGAACGACGAGTGACGAGGGTGCGATTGCGTAAAAAGTAAGCCGTAATCTGCTCGGCAAAAGGCAGCGCTGAGGCTGCCTTTTGTTCATCCTGGGCAGTGAATCAGGACAAGAACCCGCCATCCACATTCAACGAAACCCCGGTCGTGTAGCTCGACGCATCGCTGGCGAGGTACAGCACCGCGCCAGCCATCTCGCTCGGATCCGCTACGCGCTTGAGCGGGATCTGCTGCAACGCGGTCTTCAGGATCGCGTCGTTCTTCACCAATGCCGACGCAAACTTGGTGTCGGTCAGGCCCGGCAGCAGGGCGTTGCAGCGGATGCCGAACTGCGCGCATTCCTTGGCGAACACCTTGGTCATGTTGATCACGGCGGCCTTGGTCACCGAGTAGATGCCCTGGAAGATGCCCGGCGAGATGCCATTGATCGACGCGACGTTGATGATGCTGCCGCCGCCGTTTTCGCGCATCAGTTTGCCGGCTTCGACCGACATGAAGAAGTAGCCGCGGATGTTGACGTCGACGGTCTTCTGGAAAGCGCCTAGGTCGGTGTCCAGTACGTTGCAGAATTGCGGGTTGGTCGCGGCGTTGTTGACCAGGATGTCCAGGCGCCCGAACTGTTCCTTGATGCCGGCGAAGACCTGGCTGATCTGTTCCATTTCACCAATGTGGCACGCGACGGCGGTGGCTTTGCCGCCGGCGGCGATGATGGCGTCGGCCACGTGCTGGCAGCCGTCAAGTTTGCGGCTCGAGACGATGACGTGGGCGCCTTGCTGGGCCAACAGTTTGGCGATGGCCTCACCGATACCGCGGCTGGCGCCGGAGACGAAGGCGATTTTGCCGTCGAGGTCGAACAAGTGAGTCTTGGACATGAGGTTTCCTTGTTATTAGGGCCCGGAATGTAGTTAAAGCCGCGATCAGAGCGTAGATTTCTGGATGACTTGCAGGCTCATCTGCTCCAGCAGTTTGTTCATGTGAATGAACTGCGCGAAGCGTTTGTCCTGGGTCTGACCGTGGAAGAAGCGGTAGTAGATCTGCTGCACGATGCCGGCCAGGCGGAACAGGCCGTAGGTGTAATAGAAGTCGAAATTGTCGATCTGGATGCCAGAGCGCTGGGCGTAGTAATCGACGAATTCGCGACGGGTCAGCATGCCCGGGGCGTGGCTCGGCTGGCGACGCATCAGTTGCACCGGCGCCGGGTCTGTGGCTTCGATCCAGTAGGCGAGGGTGTTGCCGAGGTCCATCAGCGGGTCGCCGAGGGTGGTGAGTTCCCAGTCGAGCACGCCGATGATTTGCATCGGGTTGTTCGGGTCGAGAATCACGTTGTCGAAGCGGTAGTCGTTGTGGACGATGCTGGAGGTCGGGTGGTCGGCCGGCATCTTGTCGTTGAGCCAGGCCTTGACCGCCTCCCACTTCGGCGCGTCCGGCGTCAGGGCTTTTTCGTAGCGATCGCTCCAGCCCTTGATTTGCCGTGCCACATAACCTTCGGGCTTGCCCAGGTCGCCCAGGCCAAAGGCCTTGTAGTCGACACGATGCAGTTCAACGAACTTGTCGATGAAGCTTTTGCACAAGGCTTCGGTTTTCGCCGAATCCAGGCCCAGTTCCGGTGGCAGTTCCGAGCGCAGGATGATCCCGTTGACCCGTTCCATCACGTAGAACTCGGCGCCGATCACCGATTCGTCGGTGCAGTGCACATAGGCCTTGGGGCAATACGGAAAACCGTCGCGCAGTTGATTGAGAATGCGAAATTCGCGGCCCATGTCGTGTGCGGACTTGGCTTTGTGGCCAAACGGCGGCCGACGCAGGACGAACTCCTGCTCCGGGTATTCCAGCAGGTAGGTCAGGTTCGACGCACCGCCTGGAAACTGGCTGATCTGAGGCAAGCCACTCAAGCCCGGAATGTGGGCCTTGAGGTACGGATCGATCAGGCTGGCATCGAGTTCTTCGCCGGTGCGGATACGGGTGGACTGGTCAGTAAGCGCCATGCTTATCCCTTCTGCTTATTCTGGAGGCCTGCGATTATTGGCTAATCTAATGCGCGCACCCGGCACCCACAACCACGAACGGCCCTTATAGGTGAGCGTGTTGCCGGGCAATCATTGCTTTTGATACACCTGTTTGAATGACCCTCAAGGCGCAACCTTGCTCAGTGAGGCCGGCAGGGCAATAGGCGTCAACACGGGACTGCCGGAGAAGAATGCCACCAGGTTACGACCCACCAACTCCACGGTGCCTTGCGTTGCCTCCGGAGACAACCCAGCGACATGCGGCGTCAGGATCACGTTGGTCAGCGCCTTGAGCGCCTCCGGCACGTGAGGCTCGGCATCGAACACATCCAGGGCGGCACCGGCAATGCGTCGTTGCTCAAGCGCAGTGACCAGGTCTGCCGTGGCGATCACCGAGGCTCGGGCGATGTTCACGACGAACCCTTTGGGGCCCAAGGCATCAAGGACGTGTTTATTGATCAGGTGTTTGGTGCCCAGGCCGCCAGGGGTGGCAACGATCAAAAAGTCCGAGGCACGAGCCAGTTCGGTCGGTGTCGAGCAGAAGGTATAGGGGACGTCGCTGCGATGCTGGCGGTTGTGGTAACTCACGGTCATGTCGAAGCCGGCGGCGGCGCGTTTGGCGATGGCCATGCCGACCGCGCCAAGGCCGAGGATCCCCAGGCGCTTGCCGGCCAGGGAGGGGCGCATGATTTTCGGCCACTCGCCGCGGCGTACTGCTGCGTCGCAACGGGGAATGTCGCGAACCAGCGCCAGCAACATCGCCATGGCATGGTCGGCCACTGAAGAGGCGTTGACGCCGGCGCCATTGGTGACGGTGATGTCCCGGTTGGCGGCGGCTTGCAGGTCGACGTGCTCGTAACCGGCACCGATCACGCAGATGATTTTGAGGTTGGGCAGGGCGGCAATTTCATCGGCGTACAAGCCCAATGGACCGCGAGTCAGTACCGCATCAATCTGCGGGCCATGCCGTGAGATGGCGGCGGCGCGCTCGGCCGGCGTCGGGGCCAGAATCAGGTGAAAGCCCTGATGTTCGAGAATCGGCAAGTAATCGTTGATGGTTTCAACCAGTACCAGAACGGTTGCAGGCATGCTGAGCTCCTGTGGGGATTGAATGTCGGATCTCGAATGTTGCTTCAGATTGCTGATTCCAGAGGAGTTTAGCAACGACCGGGGATTGCACACGCCGTTGATCAGACTGATTCACCTTGGGAGGTCAGAAAATGGCGGGCGGCGTCGAGAATCTCATCAGACAGTTCATCCCCCCGCGTGGCGCGAGCCAGGGTCAGCGCGCCGACCATCAAGGAATAATCCACCAAGGCTTGCTGGCGATTGGCTTGGGGCTGATCCGAGCCCATCAAAGGGGTGAGCATCTGCAACAACGCTTCCAGCCCCTGGGTGTAGGTCTGGTGCAAACCGCTTTCGGCGGTTTCATGGCACATGTCGCCGGCAAACGCCGTGACCGGGCAGCTTTCGCCCGGGTTATCGCGGTTGGCCGCCGACAGGTAGGGCGCGATGATGCTCGTGCGGGCCGAGACGCGGTTATCGTTGGCGTCGATTTTCTGCTTCCAGCGTTCCATCGACTGGGTGAACGCCCGGGTGCAGGCCTCTTTCGCCAGCGCTTCCTTAGAGTCGAAATGACCGTAGAACCCGCCATGGGTCAAGCCGGCCGCGCCCATTACATCAACGACGCTGATCCCGTGCAGGCCGCGCTCGCGAAACAGTCGCGTGGCGGCTTCGACGATGATCTCGCGGTTGAGTTCGGCTTGTTTGCGAGAGACTCGAGGCATGGCGGCTCACAGGTAGGGAAGGTGTTTAGATGACTGGCATCATAAGGAACTGTCGAGCGCGTGTCAGTGAATGACTTTCGCGGCAACAGTCGGCCCGGTCGAAGGATGTTTCTATCCCGATTGAGAGATGTCCTCCGAGACCTTGTAAAACGCCAGGCGTGGCGGCAATCAGTTGGCGTATTGAGCGATGCCATTGCCGAATGACCAGTTATCGGGTTTGCCTTCCACCAGATTGATGAAGACATCTTCCAGGCGAACACCCAGTTCAGCGTTGAGGCTTTCGGCGATGGTCTTGTAGAGCAGTTTTTTCTGCTCGAGGGTGCGGCCTTCCCGCAAGGTGATCTGGATGATCACCAGGTTGTCCGTGCGATTGATGCCCATGTAAACGGGGTCAAAGATGAAGTGGTTCTCGTCGTGTTCGGCGAGGATCTGGAAGTTATCGTTCTCGGGGACGCCAATGGTGGCATGCATGGCAGCGTAGATCAGTTTGCCGATGCGCTTGGCGAAGGTCGGGTCCTGGTTCTTTTTGATATCGACGCGAACGAGTGGCATGAGAGGTTTCCGTAAAAGAGGGCTGCCGGTCAGTAGGTGATTTGAAATTACATGACGCTAATCCTTCATCGAATAGATTTATCAAGACATCTATTTAATTTGATGCAAGAGCGCCACGGGAGCAAGTGTAGGAGAGCGCCACAAAGGCACGCGCCCACGGGGTCTGGATCTGATCCGCACAACCACTCCTCAGCTAAGTCTTTGCTTCTGTTCATTAATCCCGGACAATCGCGCCCCTGTTTCGGCCAGGGCGCTGCCCGTCGGATTTTTCCGACTCGTCCTGACCGGGTAGCAAATGACCGGAATGCGGAGATCCCACCGGATGAATGATCAGGCCAATAGCGTCGACGAACGCTATGTAGCGGCGACACCAGCGACTCTCACTAGCTGGAATCGCCATGACACCACCTGGATGCTCGGCCTGTTTGGCACGGCCATCGGAGCCGGTACCCTGTTTTTGCCGATCAACGCAGGCCTGGGAGGTTTCTGGCCGTTGCTGATCCTGGCGGTGCTGGCATTCCCGATGACCTTTTATGCGCACCGTGGCCTGACCCGCTTCGTGTTGTCCGGCCGCGAAGGCGCGGACATCACCGAAGTGGTGGAAGAACACTTCGGCATCAAGGCCGGTGCGTTGATCACCTTGCTGTACTTCTTCGCGATCTTCCCGATCCTGCTGATCTACAGCGTGGCCCTGACTAACACCGTGGGCAGTTTCCTTGAACATCAACTGCACATCATGCCGCCACCGCGCGCCGTGCTGTCGCTGGTGCTGATCCTCGGCCTGCTGGCGGTGGTGCGTTGTGGCGAGCAGGCGATCGTCAAGGCCATGAGCCTGATGGTGTACCCGTTCATCGTGGCACTGCTGTTTCTCGCGGTGTTCCTGATTCCGCACTGGAACGGTGGCATCCTGGCCACGGCGTCGACCCTGCCTGAACCGTCGGCGCTGCTGCACACGCTGTGGCTGGCCATTCCGGTGATGGTGTTCTCGTTCAACCACTCGCCGATCATTTCGGCGTTCGCGGTGGACCAGAAGCGTCGTTACGGCGAACACGCTGAAGAACGCAGCTCGCAGATCCTCTCCCGCGCCCACCTCTTGATGGTGGCGATGGTGCTGTTCTTCGTCTTCAGCTGCGTGCTGACCCTGTCGCCGGGGCAACTGGCGGAAGCCAAGGCGCAGAATCTGTCGATCCTGTCGTACCTGGCCAACCACTTCAGCAACCCGACCATTGCCTTTGCGGCGCCGTTGATTGCGTTCGTGGCCATTTCCAAGTCATTCCTGGGCCACTACATCGGCGCCAGCGAAGGCCTCAAAGGCTTGATCGTAAAAAGCGGCAAACGCCCGGCGCCCAAGACCCTGGACCGCATGACCGCCGCGTTCATGCTGGTGGTGTGCTGGATTGTCGCGACCCTGAACCCGAGCATCCTCGGCATGATCGAAACCCTCGGTGGCCCGATCATCGCCGCGATCCTGTTCCTGATGCCGATGTACGCGATCCGCAAAGTGCCGGCGATGGCGCGCTTCCGAGGTCAGGCGTCCAACGTCTTCGTGACGGCGGTGGGGCTGGTGGCGATTTCGGCGTTGATCTATTCGCTGACGGCCTGAGCACTGCTTTGATCATTCCCACGCGGGGCGGGGGAACGATCAGGGAACGATCAGGCATAAATAAACGCTGCTCATCTTTCGATGGGCGGCGTTTTTTATTGCGTAGAAGAACGCACACCCCTGACCCAGCGCACCCGTCCCCCGGGATTAGCGGCTAAGCTTGCGGCTGCATCAGCGCGTCGTAGACCGTTTGCCGCAGATTGACCCTTTCTCTGGAGACGCTTTATGGCAGGTGCCCCCGGCGCATCGGTGCAACCCCGTGCCGATACGCCCAACCGCTGGCTCGACGTTATGGCCGGTGTGTCGATTGCCGGTTTGTTGTTGCCCGAGGCCGTTGCCTATTCCAGCATTGCGGCGTTGCCGCCCCAGGCCGGGGTGATTGCGCTGTTTGCCGGGTTGCTGTGCTACGGACTGTTCGGCACCAGCCGTTTTGCCATTGTTTCCGCGACTTCATCTTCGGCAGCGGTGCTTGCCGCCGCCACCGCCACGCTGGCCAACGGTGATTCAGGGCTGCGCATGACGCTGGCGATCGGCCTGGTGCTGGTGACGGGTGGTTTCTTCCTGTTGGCCGGACTGTTCAAGCTTGGCCGCGTGACGTCATTTATCGCCAAACCGGTACTGCGCGGCTTTGCATTGGGCCTGGCCGTGACCATCATCCTCAAGCAACTGGCGAGCATCGTTGACGTGCACTTGAGCAACGGCAACCTGATCCGTTTCCTGCCGCAACTGCTGGAGCAGTGGGCGCAGTGGAATCGGGTTGGCTTGCTGGTCGCCGCGGTGGCGCTGCTGGTGTTGTGGGTGTGCGCACGTTTTCGGCGATTACCGGGAGGCTTGCTGGTGGTGGCGCTCGGCATTGCCGCCGGCCAATGGCTGAACCTGCCGGCCTACGGAGTGAAACTGATCGGTGTGATCGACCTGAGCCTTGAAGTGCCCCGGCTGCCGGTGCTGCCGTTTGCCGACTGGCTGCACCTGGGGGAATTGGCGTTTGCCATGGTGATGATTCTGTATGCCGAATCCTATGGATCGATTACCTCGTTTGCACTCAAGCATGGCGACCGGGTTTCCTCGAACCGCGATCTGCTGGCCCTCGGGGCGGCCAATCTGCTGTCAGGCCTGTTCCACGGCATGCCGAGCGGCGCCGGTTACTCCGCGACGTCGGCCAATGAGGCGGCCGGTGCCGGTTCACGCCTGGCCGGTGTGGTTGCGGCGGGGGTGGTGTTGCTGATTGTCTTGACCGTGTTGCCCTGGATTGCCTTGACGCCCGAACCGGTGCTGGCGGCCATCGTCATTCATGCACTGGCGCGCGGCTTGAGCCTGCAGCCATTGGGTCGGTATTTCATCTGGCGTCGCGACCGCTTGCTGGTGATCTGCGCGGTGGCCGCCGTGTTGGTGCTTGGCGTGCTGGACGGCTTGCTGGTGGCGGTGGTGATCAGCGTGGTGCTGATGCTCAAGCAGATGTCTTCGGCGGATATTCAAGTGCTGGGGCAAATGGGTAACGGCCATGATTATGTCGACCTGCAGCGCCATCCCGATGCCCGGGCAATCCCCGGCGTGCTGATCGTGAGGCCCAGCGAGGCGCTGTTTTTCGCGAACGTGGAGCGCATTCTGAGTGGCGCGCTGCACCTGGCCCGGCACGCGGAGCCGCCGGTGCATACGATCATTCTCAGCCTGGAAGAATCCCCCGATCTGGACGGCACCAGTATCGAAGCGCTGGAAGCGTTCTTTATGCAGGTGCGGGCGCTGGACATGCTGTTGATCCTGGCGCGGCTCAAGCACGAAGCCAAAGCGGTGCTCGCACGGTTACCGACGCAGGAAATGGAGCAGGTGATTCTGAGTGGCCTGAGCGTCGACGGCGCGGTGCAACAAGCCCTCAAGCCATCCACATAACCCCTGTGGTAGAGGGCTTGCGGGCATAAAAAAACGCCGCTCATCTCACGATGGGCGGCGTTTTTTATTGCGTTGCAGCGTTAGGCTTGAACGACCGGGATGTTGGCGTTCGCAGCAGCTTCACGGAACTCGGCGATCTGGTCGAAGGACAGGTAGCGGTAAACGTCGGCCGCCATGCTGTCAATCTTGCCAGCGTATTCCATGTACTCCTCGACGGTCGGCAGGCGACCCAGGATGGAAGCAACGGACGCCAGCTCGGCCGAGGCCAGGTAGACGTTCGCGCCGTCACCCAGACGGTTCGGGAAGTTACGGGTCGATGTCGACACCACGGTGGAGTTCGGCTCTACACGTGCCTGGTTACCCATGCACAGCGAGCAGCCTGGCATTTCCATGCGAGCGCCGGCCTTGCCGTAGATGCCGTAGTAGCCTTCTTCGGTCAGCTGGTGAGCGTCCATCTTGGTCGGCGGCGACAGCCACAGACGGGTTGGAAGCTGACCTTTGACCTGATCCAGCAGTTTACCGGCAGCGCGGAAGTGACCGATGTTGGTCATGCACGAACCGATGAACACTTCGTCGATCTTCTCGCCAGCAACGCTGGACAGCAGACGGGCGTCGTCCGGATCGTTTGGCGCGCAGAGCACAGGCTCTTTGATATCGGCCAGGTCGATTTCGATGATTTCAGCGTATTCGGCGTCAGCATCGGCAACCATCAGCTCAGGGTTGGCAACCCAGGCTTCCATCGCTTGAGCACGACGTTCCAGGGTACGCGCATCGCCGTAGCCTTCACCGATCATCCAGCGCAGCAGGGTGATGTTGGAGTTCAGGTACTCGGTGATGGATTCTTTCGACAGCTTGATGGTGCAACCGGCAGCCGAACGTTCAGCCGAGGCGTCGGACAGCTCGAAAGCTTGTTCGATGCTCAGGTTGTCCAGGCCTTCGATTTCCAGGATGCGACCGGAGAAGGCGTTCTTCTTGCCTTTCTTCTCAACGGTCAGCAGGCCAGCCTGAATCGCGAAGTAAGGAATGGCGTGAACCAGGTCACGCAGGGTGACGCCCGGTTGCATTTTGCCTTTGAAGCGCACCAGGATCGATTCCGGCATGTCCAGCGGCATGACGCCAGTGGCGGCGGCGAACGCTACCAGGCCAGAACCGGCCGGGAACGAAATGCCCATCGGGAAACGGGTGTGCGAGTCACCACCGGTACCGACGGTGTCCGGCAGCAGCATGCGGTTCAGCCAGCTGTGGATGATGCCGTCGCCCGGACGCAGGGAAACGCCGCCGCGGGTCATGATGAAGTCTGGCAGGGTGTGGTGGGTGGTCACGTCGATCGGCTTTGGATAGGCCGCGGTGTGGCAGAAGGACTGCATCACCAGATCGGTCGAGAAGCCCAGGCACGCCAGGTCTTTCAGTTCGTCACGGGTCATAGGACCGGTGGTGTCCTGAGAGCCGACGGTGGTCATCTTCGGTTCGCAGTAGGTGCCAGGACGAACGCCTTTGCCTTCTGGCAGACCGCACGCCTTGCCGACCATTTTCTGTGCCAGGGTGAAGCCTTTGCCGGTATCGACAGGCGCTTCAGGCAGCTTGAACAGATCGGTAGGGCCCAGGCCCAGTTCGGCACGTGCCTTGTCGGTCAGGCCGCGACCGATGATCAGCGGAATACGGCCGCCAGCACGAACTTCGTCCAACAGTACCGGGGTCTTCATTTCGAAGGTGGTCAGGACTTCGTCAGTGCCGTGTTTGCAGACTTTGCCAGCATGCGGGTACAGGTCGATCACGTCGCCCATGTGCATGTTGGTCACGTCGAATTCGATTGGCAGTGCGCCGGCATCTTCCATGGTGTTGTAGAAGATCGGAGCGATTTTGCTGCCGAAGCAGAAACCGCCGGCACGCTTGTTCGGCACGAAAGGCACGTCGTCACCGAAGAACCACAGCACCGAGTTGGTGGCGGACTTACGCGAAGAACCGGTACCGACCACGTCACCGACGTAGGCGATCGGGAAGCCTTGACCGCGCATTTCTTCGATCTGCTTCATCGGACCGGTGACGCCCTGGGCGTCAGGCACGATGCCTTCACGGGCCATTTTCAGCATGGCGAGGGCGTGCAGCGGGATGTCCGGGCGGGACCAGGCGTCCGGAGCAGGGGACAGGTCGTCGGTGTTGGTTTCGCCGGTGACCTTGAACACGCGCAGGCTGATCTTGTCGGCCAGCACAGGGCGGTTCTTGAACCACTCGCCGTCAGCCCAGGATTGCAGCACGCCTTTAGCGTGTACGTTGCCGTTCTTGGCTTTTTCAGCGACGTCGTGGAACGCGTCGAACATCAGCAGGGTGTGCTTGAGTTCTTTGGCAGCGACTGGCGCCAGTTCGGCGTCGTCCAGCAGATTGACCAGGGTCACGATGTTGTAGCCGCCCTGCATGGTGCCGAGCAGTTCAACAGCGCGTTTCTTGTCGATCAGAGGGGAGGTTGCTTCGCCTTTGGCGAGGGCAGACAGGAAACCGGCCTTTACATAGGCTGCTTCGTCCACGCCTGGCGGAATGCGATTGGTGATCAGGTCAACGAGGAAAGCTTCTTCGCCAGCCGGGGGATTCTTCAGCAGCTCGACCAGGCCTGCAGTTTGTTCGGCGTTTAGCGGCTGGGGAACGATACCCAGTGCTGCACGCTCTTCGATATGTTTGCGGTAGGCTTCAAGCACAGTTATTACCCTCATCAGTGGTCCCAAATGGGTGTCCGGGACGCTCATCCCGAAATTGCCGTACTCATGCGCTGCGTGGCGTTGTGGGCCACTTAGCCAGAATTACCGACAATTCCTTACAGAAGCTGCTTTCAAAGTTTTACGCCTGCAGAACGGGGAGCTGATGAGGGTTGGCGTAGAGCTTTTCCCCGCTGGAAAAACCCTTCGCCAACTCCGCTCTGAAGGAACGACTGTGCTCGTGACGCTTTGAAAACAGCTTCTAACGGACATTGGCGCCTTAAAAGGCTGGCTGATTCTACGGCAAAAAAAAATTAAAGGTAAGTTGGCCCCTCAAGATTGAGGGGTGATCAATGTTAGACAAAGGGCTAACATGCCGGCCTGTTCTGCTTTCCCGTGTCCTCCTGACCTATGCCCAATCAGACCATCAAGACCCCCTGCGTCGGCCTCTGTTCCACTGTTTACGGTGATCTGGTGTGCCGTGGCTGCAAGCGTTTCCACCATGAAGTGATCAACTGGAATGGTTACAACGAGGAGGAAAAGCGCGCGGTGTGGCTGCGTCTTGAGCAGTTGTTGTCCCAGGTGATGGCCAGCAAGCTGGAAATTTTCGACCCGCAGCGCCTGCGCTTGCAACTGGAGCAGCGCAAGATCCGCTTTGTGCCGCATCAATCCGAGTATTGCTGGGCTTATCAGCTGATCGCCCGTGGTGCGCGGGTCATCAATAACCTGGAAGCCTACGGGATGGTGCTGATGCCGGAGTTTCGCGACTGGAACCTGCCGGAATTGCGTGACGCCATTGATCGGGAATTCTTTTTGCTCTCTGAGGCGCATTATCAGCGCTACATTGCGCCGGGGTTTCTGAAAGACGCTTTTGGCGGCTGAACATTAAGTGCTTCGCGGGCAAGCCTCGCTCCTACAGGGGGTGTGTCGTACACAACGGGTGTGATCAACACAAACCCTGTAGGAGCGAGGCTTGCCCGCGAAGGCGTACTACCCGACGCCGCAAATCTCAATGCTGCGTCACAATCTCCTCCAGATGATCCATGATCGTATCCGGCTTCAGCACCAGCACATCGCTCTCCACCGCATCCAGCACCACTTCCGCCGTATTCCCGATCAACGCTCCGGACAACCCGGACCGCGCAACAGTGCCAATCACCGTCACCGCCGCCTGCAGCTTGTGCACCATGAACGGAATCAACACATCCGCCGGACCTTCCTCGATGTGCAGGTGATCATCATCGATATCGAACTCGGCCTGAAAGGCCTTGCACTGCTCGCGATAGCGCTCCTCGATGGTTTCGCTGAGCTGCAGCGTAGGGTCCGCCGCCGACAGCATCGGTGACGGATGGGCACTGACCACGTGCAGTTTGGCCTTGGCCAGGCTGGCGATGTCGTAACCGTGATCGACGATGGTGGCGTGCAACGTGCGGTGTTCGCCATCGGCATTGCCGACGTCAATGGCCGCGAGAATGACCCCGCCGGTCCACGGTTTAGAGGTTTTCACCAGCAGCACCGGCGTCGGGCAATAACGCAGCAGTTTCCAGTCCGCCGGGGTCAGCAGGGCTTTTTTCAACGGGCTGTCGGGGTAATGCTGTTTGATCACCAGCCCGCAGCCTTCCGCCTGCTGCACATCGACGATGGTTTCATGCAGGCTCTCATTCCAGGCCTGCTCGGTGGTGACGCTGTAGCCGTCCTGTAACAGTGCCGCCTTGAGCACGCCCAACATGCCGCTGTGGTCATGCTTGCGATCGCACACCAGCAGATGCAGATGCGCCTGGGTCACGCCTGCAATCAGTTTGGCCCGTTTGAGCGCCAGGCTTTCCGAGTGTTCGGGTTCGATGACCACCAGGATGCTGCGAATGGCTTGCATGATCGGGATCTCCAGGAAGGTAAAAAATACTGCGTTGGACAACTATAGTTGGTCACCGCCAACCCGGTACTTGATGCATATCAACGGCGGCGACTGGTGGTCTGGCGGCAGGCCGGTATAATCGGCGCCCTTCGATTCAGACCTTTTATTCCGTGAGCCCCATGATCCTTCCCGAAATTCACGAGTTCCTCGGCTGCCGAACCCCCGATGGCTGGGTCCAGGCCGCGCTTGCCGATCAGGACACCTTGCTGATCGACCACAAGAACTGTGAGTTCAAGGCGGCCAGCACGGCGTTGAGCCTGATCGCCAAGTATCACTCCCATGTCGACCTGATCAACCTGATGTCGCGCCTGGCCCGGGAAGAGCTGGTGCACCACGAGCAGGTCATGCGCCTGATGAAAAAGCGCAAGATCGAGCTGCGTCAGCTGTCCGCCGGGCGTTATGCCTCGGGCCTGCGCAAAGTGGTGCGCAGCCACGAGCCGGTCAAGCTGGTGGACACGCTGGTGGTCGGCGCATTTATCGAAGCCCGCAGCTGCGAGCGTTTCGAGGCGCTGGTGCCGCATCTGGACGAAGAACTGGGCAAGTTCTATTTCGGCTTGCTGAAAAGCGAAGCGCGGCATTTCCAGGGTTACCTGAAACTGGCTTACCAGTACGGTGATGCCAAGGATGTTGCGCAAGTCATTGACCGGGTCCGTGCCGCCGAGCAGGAACTGATCGAGTCGCCGGACGTGGAGTTCCGTTTTCACAGCGGTGTCCCGGCATCGGCGTGATTCGCCCTCCGCACGTTGCAATCTTTTGCGACTGAATTGTTAAAAACTCTTAAGAGTATGAAAGATCACTGAAAACCGGCCCTCGAGGCCGGTTTTTGCTGCCCGTCATCACCGTCCCGTCACCGATTGGCGCCATAATGCCGCCCACTTTTCACAAGGGTTGGCAGACGGTCGTTATGGATAACCTGGGTTTTGGCAAAGTATTGCTGGTGGAAGACGACGAGAAGCTCGCCGGGCTGATCGCGCATTTCCTGTCCCAACATGGCTTTGAGGTCCGCCAGGTTCACCGCGGCGACCTCGCGTTGGCCGCGTTCCTCGAATTCAAACCGAAAATCGTCGTGCTCGACCTGATGCTGCCGGGGCAGAGCGGCCTGCATGTGTGCCGCGAGATCCGCAGCGTGTCCGACACGCCGATCGTCATCCTGACGGCCAAGGAAGATGACCTCGATCACATCCTCGGCCTGGAGTCCGGTGCCGACGACTACGTGATCAAACCAATCAAACCGCCTGTATTGCTGGCCCGCCTGCGTGCGTTGCAACGGCGTCAGGCGCCGGACAGCGGCGTGTGCAGCGCCCTGGAATTCGGCAACCTGAGCATCGACCGCAGCTGTCGCGAAGTGCGGTTGGCGGGGGAGGTCATCGAAATGACCACCATGGAATTCGAACTGCTGTGGTTGCTGGCCAGCGCTGCCGGCAAGGTTCTGTCCCGCGACGACATCCTCAACCGCATGCGCGGTATTGCGTTTGACGGCCTCAACCGCAGTGTCGACGTCTACATCAGCAAGTTGCGCGGCAAGCTCAAGGACAACCCGCGCGAACCGGTGTGCATCAAGACCATCTGGGGCAAGGGTTACCTGTTCAATCCGTTTGCGTGGGAGCTGTAAATGCTGCGGTTATTTCTTGGGCTGTTTCTGGTGATGACGGTCGGCCTGGTACTGGGGTTGCAAACGGTCGAGCGCACGTTCGATGCACTTCTCGATGATCAGATGCAGAGCTACAACCGCGAGGCGGTGCGTGGCCAGGCCTGGTCACTGGCCGAGCAGTTGCGCGATCTGGACGGGTCAGACCGGGAGCGCGAACTGGAAGCGGTGCGCCCGCACTATGGCTTGGGCCTGACGCTGGTCGAGAGCCGTCAACTGTCCCTGACCGATCAGGAGAAAGCCGAGTTGGCCCAAGGGCTGCTGGTGATCCGTGACAAGTACACGCAGTTCATCTCGCGCATTGACGAGGGTTCGCAGTTGCTCAGCATCAAGCTGCCGGCCGAGCCCAGTCTGATGCCGTTCTACATTGCCGCGGCGTATCTGATGATCGCGGTGATGATCGGTTTTGTGTTGATGTTCTGGGTACGCCCGCATTGGCGAGATCTGGAGAAACTGCGCCTGGCGGCCGAACGTTTTGGCGATAACGACCTGTCGTCGCGGATCCAGCTGTCCAAACGCTCGAACATTCGTGACCTGGCCGAGCACTTCAACCTGATGGCGGCGCGCATCGAAGGCTTGATCGCCAATCAGCGCGAACTGACAAACGCGGTGTCCCACGAGTTGCGCACGCCGATTGCCCGGCTGTCATTCGAACTCGATCAGCTCAAGCAACAACCCGATCCGACCCAGAACCGCGAACTGATTGCCGACATGTACGCCGACCTGGGCGAGCTGGAAGAAATGGTTTCCGAGCTGCTGACCTACGCCAGCCTTGAGCGCGGCGCTGCGGTCATCAGCCGGGAAAACATCCAGGCCAACAGTTGGCTGGACAGCGTGGTCGGCAGCGTGGCCCTTGAGGCTGAGGCTGCCGGGGTGCAGTTGTTGATTGTCGAGTGTCAGGTCGATGAGGTTCGCATTGAGCCACGCTTCATGGCCCGGGCGGTGATCAACCTGCTGCGCAATGCCATTCGTTATGCCGATGAGCGGGTGGAGGTGTCGTTGGTCCGTACCGGTGATCACTACGAAGTGCGGGTCAACGATGATGGGCCGGGTGTGCCGGTGGACGGGCGCGAGAAAATTTTCGAACCGTTCTCGCGCCTGGACGCCAGCCGTGATCGCCGCACAGGTGGGTTTGGTTTGGGGTTGGCGTTGGTGCGGCGGGTGTCGCAATCCCATGGCGGGCAGGTGGAAGTGGGGGATTCGCCTTGGGGTGGGGCGTCGTTTCGCATGACGTGGGCGCATCTGGATTGATTGCGTTGATCTCACCGGCCCCATCGCGAGCAGGCTCACTCCCACAGGGGAATGCATTCCAAGTGTAGGAGTGAGCCTGCTCGCGATGGGGCCATCCGCAACACCGAAGAGCTAAAAGGTGTACACCACCTGCCCACCCACCGAAGTCTCCCACAGGGGAATGCATTCCAAGTGTAGGAGTGAGCCTGCTCGTGATGGGGCCATTCGCAACACCGAAGCGCTAAAAGGTGTACACGACCTGCCCAGCCAAAGAGGTCTGCATGCGCCGCTCGACAATCGGACTGTCGGCCGCATAACCTGCCAGATACTGCGCGGCCAGCACCGTCGACACACTCCACTGATCATCAATCGGCATCGACCAGCTCAACTCCGCCCCTCGACTCACCAACCCTCCGCGAGTGTCATGCGTCCTGAACTGGCTGCGCGAAGCCTGCGCCGCACTGACGCCATACCAGGTGCGCACGTAATGGCTGTCGCCAAACTGACTGTTCAGGCTGCCCACGACCTTGCCATAGTCGCCCTCATAAAACGGCGCGCTGATGCTCAGCTTCAGGCGATTCCAGGATGAACCGGTGTCGTGATCGTCATCGTCCTTTTCCAGCGCATGCTCGAAACGGGCCCCGAGAATGATCGGGCCCATGTGGTAAGTCCCGTCCAGACCCAACGCCGGCCGCGACTTGATCGAGCCCATGCCGTTGAGCTCGTCCGAGCCTTTGAACCCGCTCTTGCGATCCTTGCGCACATCGCTCGCGCCGATGTACACGCTCAGGCCGAAGTCGTCCTCATCAAAAGCCCAGCCCAAACCCTTTTCCGTGTCCAGAAAGAGGCCATAGGGGCTGATAACCTTGGCGCCCAGCAGCGGCGCCACTACGCGCTCGTCGCTGCCGCTGTACCGCGGCGCGCTGACGGCACCGGCGCGCAAGGTGTATTGCCAGTCTTCAGCGTGTAATGAGTCGGTGGGAAGCAGCAGGCAAAACGAAGTCAACGACAGACACATCGAACGTAACATGGGAGCACCCGAGGGGAGGTTGGATGCGCCCATGCTAGGCGGCCGCCGGCCGGCAATCTTTGAGAGCTTTGTCGGGAAACTGTCAAAGACTGTGAAGCGGCTTTAGCGGCTCAAACCCAGGCGTTCATGCCATTGGGCGATGGACTCCTCGGGGTAGACGTCGAATTGCTGGTCTGCAGGATGCGCCTCGACTTCCACCCACGGCGCCTTGGAGCCGAGCATCAAGTGCGTGTGTTCCGGTGGCACCGGCAATGGCGTGTCGATGGCCGAGGCAAACGGGTGGATCAGCTCCGGCCACTCAGGACTGAACAGCCACAAACCTGACCCGCAAAGGCTGCAGAAATGCCGTTCGGCGCTGCTGCTGTGGGCGCGTTTGTCGCCTTCGTCCTTGAGTCGTGCATGATAAATCGCGATGTGCTTGCGGCCGCGGACTTTCAGGCTGGCGGCATCACCGGCAATATTGATCGAGTAACCGCCACCGCCCTGAGTCTTGCGGCAGATCGAGCAGTAGCAACGCTGATAAGGGTAGGGGTGGGCGCTGGTCAAACTGAACGACACAGCGCTGCAGTGGCAGGAACCTTCGAGCTGCATGGGAACCTCCGACAAGGGTTGGGTTTACCCCAGACAGCCTAGACCGTCAGCGGACGTCGACCGGCACCAGAATCGCATCACCGGTCGCCACCAGCTTCAGCTGGTCGCCGGTTTGCGCGAACAACTCGGCGCGGGCAAACACCTGCTTTTTGCCGGCCTTCACCACCCGGCCCCTCGTGATGAACACTTCGCCAATGGCGGGTGCCAGGCAGTTGACCGAAAAATGTGAAGCCAGCACGTTGCCGGCAACCGTCCCTGCGGCGAATCCGCAGGCCGTGTCGAGCAGCGCGCCGATCAGGCCGGCGTGCAGAAAGCCTGCGTATTGCGCCATGTCGGCCTCGCGAAAAGCCAGGGTCAGCTCGGCTTCACCGCTCGCGGCTGCGGTCACTTCGAAGCCTGCCCAGCGGTTGAAGGCTGAGGTTGAATTGATGTGTTTGAGTGCGTCGAGCATGTCGAATCCCTCCGGTTGAGACACCAACATGCGCCGGGTTCCGGGGGAAGTCATGGTGGATAAGGGAGGGTGATGGGCCGCAGGATTTGTGGTGAATGTGCCGCCTTCGCGAGCAGGCTCGCTCCTACAGTTGAAATGCATTCCCCTGTAGGAGTGAGCCTGCTCGCGAAGAACGATAGCGCGGTCCCGCTGGACGCCCACCCATGCCCAAGGCAGCATGGTTGCCTTCATCACCGGGGCTGAATTCATGCGACGACTGCCTTCCTTAGCAGCACTCAGAACCTTCGAATGCGCCGCCCGTCACGCCCATTTCGGCCGGGCCGCCGCCGAGTTGTGCGTCACCGACAGTGCCGTCAGCCATCAGATCCGCCAGCTCGAAGAGCACCTGGGCGTTTCGCTGTTCATCCGCGAGGGCCGACAAATCCGCCCGACCATGGCCGCGGGGCGATTGATGCAAAGCCTGCAGCACGCCTTCGAACTGATCGGCGAGGCCTGCGATGAATTGCGCGACCCGTCGTCGTTGGCGGTGTTGCGCCTGGCGGTCACCGCCGAGCTGGCGCAAAAGTGGCTGATGAGTCGGCTCACGGACTTCTATGCGCGCTATCCGCACATCACGCTGCACCTCTACGAACAACCGATCGACGCCACGGCGCCGGGGGAGGACATCGACCTGGCGATCACGTATGGAACGGGCCCGGTCGACAGCAGCGCGTACTTCGTCCGTCCCTTGCCGGCGTTGCAATTTTTCCCGGTGTGCAGCCCCGGCCTCTTCAACCAAGGCACCCTGAAAACCCCGAAGGACCTGGCGCGCCATTGCCTGCTGCACGACGATCAGGACGGCAAGACCTGGACCGCCTGGCTCACCAGTCATGCCGGCGATCAGCGTCCCGAACGCCAACTGTATTTCGCCCACGCGGGCCTGGCGCTGGAAGCGGCGGCGCAAGGGCAGGGCGTGGCCATGGGCGACAATCTGACGGCTCAGGAAGACTTGCTCAGCGGTCGTCTGGTCCGGCCATTCACCGCCAGCATGACCGCGCTCGGGCAATATGCACTGGTGTGTGAGCGGGTGCGTCTGGAGCGTCCGGCCGTGGCGCAGATGCTGGAGTGGTTCAACGATCAGCTGATCGATTGATGAGTTGAATTCAAGTATTCCGAAATAATCATCGTTGGCGAGGAGGGCGCCGACGACCTTAGCCTGTGGTCATTCCAATCCCCGCTGATGAGGTCTGACCATGGCACGTTTGCTCGATTCCACCCCGAAACTCGACGGCTTCCGCCTGCCCGGCGAATTCGAAACCAAGGCCGGTTGCTGGCTCGGCTGGCCGGAACGTACCGACGTCTGGCGCAACGGTGCCAAGCCTGCGCAGAAAGTCTGGGTGCAGATCGTCACCGCCATTGCCCAGAGCGAACCCGTGACGGTGTGTGCTTCCGCCGCCCAGTTCGCCACCGCTCGCCGCCAGTTGCCGCCTCAGGTTCGCGTGGTGGAAATGACCTGCAACGACACCTGGTTCCGCGACAGTGGCCCGTGCTTTGTGGTCAACGACGACAGCGGTGAAGTGCGCGGCGTCGACTTCGAGTTCAACGCCTATGGCGGTCTCGACGGCGGGTTGTACTACCCGTGGGACAAGGACGATCAGATCGCCAGCAAGATCCTCGAAATCGAGCGTTTCGACCGTTATCGCGCGCCGTTGATTGCCGAGATGGGCGGGATCCAGAGTGACGGCCAGGGCAGCATCCTCACCACCGAGCAATGCCTGCTCAACCGCAATCGCAACCAACATCTGGGCAAGGAAGAAGTGACCCGTCGCCTGACCGATTACCTCGGTGCCGAGCAAATCATCTGGCTGCCACGGGGTTGCAAGTTCGACGAAACCGACGGCCACGTCGACGATCTCGCCTGCTTCGTGCGCCCCGGCGAAGTGGTGCTGCAATGGACCGATAATCGCGATGACCCGCAGTGGGAAATCTATCAAGAGGCCTACGACATTTTGCGCAGCACTCGCGACAGCCGTGGCCGCGAGTTGATCGTGCACAAGCTGCCGCAACCGGATGTGCTGGAGTGGACCGCTGAAGAAGCCGAAGGCCTGGACCAGCAAGACAGCACCCATACCCGTCAGGCCGGGACCCAAATCTGCGCGTCGTACATCAACTACTACGCCGGCAACAGCTCGATCGTGGTGCCGCTGTTTGGTGATCGCAACGATCAGGCGGCGCAGGCGACGCTGGCCGAATTGTTCCCGCAGCACACAATTGTCGGCATCGAAAACTCCCGGGAAATCCTCCTCGGTGGCGGCAACGTTGCGTGCATCACCATGCCGCAATACGCCGCCCCCGCCAATAACAGGAAGGGAGTTTAATCATGGGCCTGCACAAACTGACTCAAGCGTTATTGCTGGTGCTTGCACCCATGTGTGTGCAGGCCGCCGACACCGCGAAACCGGTGGTGAACCTGTACATCTGGGGCGAATACCTGGCCCCGGATACCCTGGCCAATTTCGAGAAGAAAACCGGCATCCATGTGGTGGTCGATCACTTCGACTCCCTTGAAACTGCCGAGACCAAACTGCTGACCGGCCGCAGCGGTTATGACCTGGTGCTGACGGCGGGGCAGCACCTGTCCCGGGCGATCCAGAGCGGGGCGATTCAAACACTGAACCTGCAACGGCTGCCGCACTTTGCTGGCGTCGGCGAAGAATTCCGCCAGCACATGGCGGCGTTCGATCCGGGCAATCGTTATGCCGGGATCTACGCCTGGGGCACTACCGGGGTCGGCTATCAGGAAGAGGCGATCAAACAGCGTTTGCCCGATGCGCCACGGGACAGCTGGGCGATGCTGTTCGACCCGGCCGTGGTGTCGAAATTTGCCGATTGCGGGGTCAGTCTGCTCAACGACCCGAACGAGGTGTTTGCCGCGGTCATGAAGTACATGGGCCTGGACATCAACCGCCAGAACCTCGATGACCTGAAACTGGCCGAACAACAATTGGCGAAGATCCGGCCGTACATCCGCTACTTCGACAATGACCTGAACATCAGCGACCTGGCCAACGGCAATACCTGCGTGGCGATGTCGTGGAACGGTAACGTGGCCATCGCGGCCGGGCAGGCCGAGGCGGCGAACAAACCGTTCAAACTCAGTTACCGGATACCGAAGGAGGGCACGTTGATCTGGTTTGACGCCATGGTCATTCCCAAGGATGCACCGCACCCCGAGGCCGGGCTGGCGTTGATGGATTACCTGATGACACCCGAAGTGATTGCGCCGATCACGGACACCATTCACTATGCCAATGCGATTACGGCGGCGGACGGGTTGATTGATCCGGCGATTCGTAACGATCCAGGGACGTATCCGTCGGCGCAGGTGAGGGCTTCGTTGTATAGCAAGAATGACAATGGCAAGGCGTTCAACCGGGCGCTGATTCGGGCGTTCAGTCGGTTGAAATCCGGGTTGTGATCGGCTTTGAGTGATGCGGTGAATGGGCAATCGCCTTCGCGGGCAAGCCAGCTCCCACAGGTCGGGCACAGATGCTGCGTACACAAAAATCCTTGTGGGAGCCGGCTTGCTCGCGATGAACGATAACCCGGTTTATTTGCCGGTCATCCGCCACAAATACCAGGAAGCCACCGTCCGATACGGACGCCACGCCACGCCAATCTCCACCATCTGCTTACGCGTCGGCTGCACCTCCAGGCCCTTCAGCCGGCGATACCCTTCACGCACCCCAAAGTCATCCGCCGGCAAAATATCCGGGCGATCCAGGCTGTAAATCAGCAGCATCTCGACCGTCCAGCGCCCAACCCCGCGCAAGGTAATCAACCGCTCGATCAGCGCCTCATCGTCCATCGCCAGTGCGGTGGCGTAATCCGGTACGACACCGTCCAGAGCCGCCTGCGCAATCCCTTGAATGGTCGCGATCTTGCCCGCGGAAAACCCGCAACTGCGCAGTGGATCAAAGCCTGTCGCCAGAATCTGCTCAGGCCTTGGAAACGTCGTCGCCGGAAACAACGCCAGCAGCCGGCCGATAATCGCATCCCCGGCCTTGGCGTGCAGTTGCTGATAGGCAATCGCCCGCACCAGCGATTCATAAGGATCGCGAGCTGCGTGGGGCTCATGCAGGCAGGGGCCAACGGCGGCGATGTGGCGCCGCCAGTCGTCATCGATTGATGACAGAAACCCGGTCGCGGGCAGATAGGGATCGGGCATGGCGATCAAGCGTTCCCGGCAGGTTTCAGCAGGGCATTGATTTCCCCATACGTGAAGGCCTTGAGGTGGCTGCTGTCGAGTTTGCCAGTTTCCAGAAAACCTTTGGCCAGGGACGCCATGGCGCCATACAGAAATTCGGCGATGCCCGAGCCGGCACTCAGGCGTCGCACGCCGAGTGCTTGCAGCGCTTCAGGCGATGGCAACCCCGGCAACCCGAGCACATTCACCGGCAGCGGTGTGCCCTGGCACAGGGCAGCGATTTCATACTCCGCCGTGACGCCCGCCGCAAACAGCCCGTCAGCCCCCGCCGCCTGATACAACGCGGCACGCCTGAGCGTTTCGGCGACGCGGTCTTCGGCAGGCACCAGGCCCCTTAAGTACACGTCGGTGCGGGCATTGATGAACAGCTTCACCTTGCGCCGACCGGCCACCTGCCGGGCGACTTCGATCTTGCGCACCAGCAGCTCAGGCGCGCAGGCACCGTCCTCGATATTGATCCCCACCGCGCCGGCCGCGATTACCGCATCAACGACTTCGGCCACCCGCGTCAGGTCGTCGGAATAACCGGCCTCGATGTCGACGGTCAACGGCACCGAGATCACCCGGGCGATGGACTCGACGGTCGATATCAGGCGTTCGAGGGGCAGGGCATTGCCGTCCGCATATCCATGCGCCCAGGCCACCGCCGCGCTGCTGGTGGCCACGGCCTTGCAGCCCAGTTGCTCGACGATGCGCGCCCCGGTGGCGTCGGCGACGTTAGTCAGGATCAATAAGCCGTCGCGGTGCAGTTGATGAAATCGAGTGTCCATCGAATGTCCTTCCATATGACGTTTGCAGAAAATCAGGGGATCAGAATGCGAGTTGTCCGGTCAGCTGCACCGCGGCTTTTTCCAACCGGAGCAAAAACGCCTTGCGCGGTTGCCCTCCACCATAGCCCGTCAACGAGCCGTCTGCACCGATCACCCGGTGGCAGGGCAATACAATCGAAAGACGGTTCTGCCCGTTGGCCAGGCCCACGGCGCGACTGGCGCCGGGCTTGCCCAGTGTCGCGGCGATGGTGCCGTAGGTGCTGGTCTGGCCGTAGGGAATCTTCGCCAACTCGGCCCAGACTTGCCGCGCAAATTCGCTGCCGGGCAAGTGCAGTGCAACGGTGAATTCAGTGAGTTTGCCGGCGAAATACTGCGCCAGTTCGGCTTCAATCTGCTGCAAATGGGCGTTGTGTCCCGGCGCCACGGCATAGCCGTAACGCTTCTGCAGTTCTTCGACTTCCCGGGTCAGTGCCGGTCGATCCAGAAACTCCAGCAGCACCAGCCCACGGCGTTCGGCCATGGCGATCATCGGCCCAAGCGGTGTGGTCAGGCGCGTGAACAACAGCGGCTCGCTGTTGGCCGCGCGGCCCGGCGTGATGTGAAAGGATTTTTGAAACGCATCGCGAAAACCGCTCAAGGATTCGTAGCCCGAGTCAAACGCCGCATTGTCGATGGAGTCGCCCTGTTTGATACCGCCCAACGCCATCCCCAGGCGTCGGGTGCGCAGCCAGGCGTGGAAGGTCATGCCGAAATGCTGCTTGAACCAGCGGCGCAGTTTCAGCGGCTCGATGCCCTCTGCCAATAACTGGGCATCGGTCCAGCGCAGGTCGGGATCGTTGTCCACCGACTTGAGCAGCCCCTGCACCCAGTCCGGCGCAATGGCCGCGGCGTCCAGCGGTTTGCAGCGCAGGCAAGCGCGATAGCCCGCCGACAGGCACTCATCGGCGTGGGCGAAGAACTCGACGTTCTCCGGCTTGGGCTTGCGCGCCGTGCAACTGGGGCGGCAGAAGATTCCGGTGGTCTTCACGGCAGTAAAGAACACCCCCTCGTAGGCGGTGTCTCGTTCGAGCATGGCGCGAACCATCTCGGCGTGGGGCGGAAGCAAAGCGTTTTGTAGGTTCATGGGCTGAGCATAAGGCCCGTTGGGCGACGTCTCCACCGGAAAATCGACAGGGAATTTCGCTGACTCGTTACAGGGGGGGCGATGCGGTCCCATTCGATTTTCGGTTCGACGTGCGGTGCCATGCACCCGCGACGGGCCGGCCAGTCCCCAATGGCTTTTGTGCCGGCGAATTCCGAAGAGTCTTTGTTATAGACATGCTCGCGACCAAAACCAACGCACTTTTCCTCCCTGCTAATGCTTGTGTCGATGATGGATGTCCGGAAAGTGTGGATGGCTGTGGCGGATCGGCGTGTGCTGATGTTCGTGGCTGTGCGGCTCGGTCCCGTCCCACTCGAACGAATGCTCATGTTGATGATGCTCGTCATGCACGTGCCGATGGCCATGGGTGAGTGCCACGTGCTGATGCTCATGGGCATGATGCTCCCTGAGATGTATCCAGACGCCCAGGCCCATCAGCAACGATGCGATCCAGAACGTCAGGGAAACCGTCTCACCGAACAGCAGGAGGGCGATGGCGGCGCCGAGAAAAGGCGCCGTGGAAAAGTAGGCGCCCGTGCGTGCAGTGCCCAGCCCGCGCAACGCCAGCACGAACAACACCAGGCTGATGCCGTAGCCGAGGAAACCGACGATCAACGTCGGCCCGATTACCGTGATGTGCGGCAGTTTTGCCCCCAGCAGCAACGCCAGCGAGCAGTTCACCAACCCTGCGGCCAGCCCCTTGATCCCGGCGATGAACACGGCATCCGAGGCCGACACCTTGCGCGTGAGGTTGTTATCGATCGCCCAACAGGCGCAGGCCAGTGCGACCGCCAGTGGCCCGATCCAGCCTTGTGGCTGAGCCGAATCGTGCGGCCACGCCAGGAGCAATCCACCCGCGACAATGGCCAGCATCCCGGCGACGATGCGTCGGTCTGCATTTTCCTTGAACACGACCCACGCCAGCACGGCAGTCAGTACCGCTTCGAGGTTGAGCATCAGCGAGGCCGTGGCGCCGGAGGTCAGGGTCAAACCAAACATCAGCGCCACCGGCCCCAGCACGCCGCCAAACACGATGGCACCGATCAGCCAGGGCCATTCAGACGCTTTCAGGCCGCTGGACTGCCAGCCCCGGTCGCGGATCAGCCTGACGAGGGTCAAGCCCAGCCCGCTCCCCAAATACAGCAATCCAGCCAGCAGGATCGGCGAGACGTCCAGGCCCAACACCTTGGCCAGCGGCGTACTCGCCCCAAACAGCGCGGCTGCGCTCAGGGCATAGACAACGTTCAGGTTCATTCGAGGCTCGGCGAGTATTGATTAGTGATGCAGCGCAGTTTGAACCTGCGCTGCATCCCGTCAACCCCTGGAATCAGGCCCGACGCGCCATCAGCAGCACCGAAGCCGCCGCCGACAACAACCCCGCGCAGCAACGGTTGAATAGCCGCTTGCCCCGGGGCTCGGCAAACCAGCGGCGCATGTGCAGGCCCATGTAGGCGTAGGCGCTGATGGCGATCCATTCCAGCATCAGGAACAACGCACCGAGCAGCGCAAACTGTGGCGTCACGGCCCGGGTCGGGTCGACGAACTGCGGCAGGAATGCGGTGAAGATCAGGATCGCCTTGGGGTTGCCGGCCGCCACCAGAAACTCCTGTCGCGCCAGCGCCAACACGCCGACCGACGCACCCGTCGTGGCTTTTTCGACCCCAGGATCGGCGCGCCACAATTGCCATGCGAGGTAAAACAGATACGCCGCGCCAACGATCTTGATGCCGTAGAACAGTAACTCGGACGTTTGCAGCACCACCGCCAACCCGGCGGACGCCAGGGCGATCATCCCGGCAAACGCCAACAACCGCCCGATCCCCGCCACACAGGAGATGCGGTAGCCGTAGCGGGTCGAGTTGCTGACCGACAGCAGATTGTTCGGGCCCGGCGCCATGTTCAGGGCGAAGCAGGCGGGGATAAACAGCGTGAGCGTGGCGATGTCCATGACAGGTCTCCGGTAACGAGAGCGGTATTTTTATCATGGCCGGCGGGGGCTTTCCCCGTACAGCGGTGGACGCAAGTCGCCGTACACTTTTGTTGTTTGTCGTGAGTGCGCGCCTGCTTATTCAACATGATTTGCGGGCGCTTGTTTAAAACCCGTCGGGTTTACTTCCTGAAAGCTACAAATCCTTGCGCCGTTGCCTACGGCTGCGCCAGAATCCGCCGGCTTGTGTGCCTTGGGCCTGGGTTTTATCGTTTCCGGGTCGCTGCCAATTCAGCGTCTGGATTTGACCGTCCGACTCAATCAAGGCGCACCAGTGCCCAAGAAAAGCTTTCGGCTTTTTTGCGGTGGCTGTGCGTGGGACATCTTCGGGTGTGCCGGATTCCTTGATTTCCGGTCGGTCAACCCGCGTACAGCTGCCACCTCTACTCGTTTGACCGCGAACGGTGGCGGCTCCAGTAATCAAGGACACCGACGCGTTACCTCGCAAACCTCCTCGCACCCACCACACACAAAATCACCGCAACGGTAACCCCCAGCATGCCGAGACTAACCTGCTCGTGCAGCAGCGTAGCCGCCAGCGCCAATCCAAAAAACGGCTGTAGCAGCTGCAGCTGCCCAACGGCTGCAATCCCCCCTTGGGCCAGCCCCCGATACCAGAATACAAAGCCGATCAGCATGCTGAAGAGCGACACATACGCCAGGCTCAACCAGGCTGGTGCGCTGATGCCCGAGAACGAAGAGGGCGTCAGCCACCAGGTCAGTGGCGCCACGATCGGCAGCGACACTACCAGCGCCCAGGAAATCACCTGCCAGCCGCCCAGGGTTTTGGAAAGCTTCGCCCCTTCGGCGTAACCGAGGCCGCAGGCAAGAATGGCCAGTAGCATCAGGATGTCGCCGGCCGGCGAAGCGGTGAGTCCCTGGGAAACGGCGAACCCGACCACCAGTAAACTGCCCAGGACCGAGAAGAACCAAAAGGCCGGCCGGGGACGCTCGCCGCCGCGCAACACCCCGAACGCGGCGGTCGCGAGCGGCAACATGCCGACGAAGACAATGGAGTGCGCGGACGTCACATATTGAAGCGCCAGCGCCGTCAGCAGCGGAAACCCGACCACCACGCCCAGCGCGACGATGACCAAGGGCAGGAACTGGTGTCGTGCAGGGCGCTTTTCCTTGAACAGCCACAACATGCACAGCGCCAGCACGCCGGCGATGGTGGCTCGGGCGACGGTCAGAAAGACCGGCTCGAATTCCAGGACGGCCACCCGTGTCGCGGGCAGCGAACCGCTGAAGATCAGGACGCCGATGAGTCCATTGATCAACCCGCTGGTGTTCTTTTCCACTGTCTGGTTTTGCAGCTTCGATGTGCGTTCCATTTGGCGTCCACTCAAGGGGCGGGGTTGCGTTCAGCGCATCGTATGACCGACTATCGATACAATCAAAAAATTGTCATGGATACATTTCCCTATGCCTCGCTCCCGGTACAAGTCGCTGGTGGACGCCTTCGCAGCCGATATCCGCTCAGGGCGTTTGCCGCCCGGTACGCGCCTGCCGACTCATCGTTTGCTCGCCGCCAGCCATGGCTTGGCCTTGGTCACTGCCAGCCGGGTCTATGCAGAGCTGGAGGCCATGGGCCTCGTCAGTGGCGAAACGGGGCGCGGGACTTTCGTCCGGGAGACTTCGCTGCCGCCCAGCCTGGGCATTCATCAGCCCAGCGTGGCGGCGGGGATGATCGACCTCAACTTCAACTATCCCTCGGTACCGGGGCAGGCCGATCTGCTGCGCAATGCCTTGCGTCAGCTCGCATTGTCCGGTGACCTGGAATCCCATCTGCGCTATCAACCGCACGCGGGGCGTCTGCACGAGCGGGCATCGGTCGCGCGCCATCTGGAGGTGCGCGGGCTGACGGTACAGGCCGAGCAGGTGTTGCTCGTCAGTGGCGCGCAGCATGGTTTGACGGTGGCGTTGATGGCGCTGCTGCAACCGGGTGACGTGATCGCGGCCGACGCCTTGACCTATCCAGGGTTCAAGGTGCTGGCTGAAACGCTGCATCTGGAAGTCGTGCCCATTCCCGGGACCGATACCGGGCCGGATCTGGAGGCGCTGGAAAAGCTCTGCCGGAGCCGATCGGTGCGAGCCGTCTACACCATGCCGACGCTGCACAATCCGCTGGGATGGGTGATGGCCGCCGATCAGCGTGAACGCCTGGTGGCGATTGCGCGCCAGTATGACCTGCACATCATCGAGGACGCTGCCTACGCGTTCCTGGCCGAAGACTCGCTGCCACCGCTCGCGCAACTGGCCCCCGAAAGAACGGTGTACGTTTCAGGCTTTTCCAAGAGCGTCGCCACCGGCCTGCGCGTCGGATTCGTCGCTGCGCCCCTGCAAACCGTGCCCGCACTGGAGCGCACGATCAGGGCGACTACCTGGAATACCCCCGGGGTGATGACGGCGATTGCGTGTGCGTGGATCGATGACGGCACCGTCAGCCAGCTCGAAGCGCAAAAACGTGCAGACGCACAGGCCCGCCAGGCCGTAGCCGATCAGCACCTGGCCGGCCTGCACTTCGTGCGCCATCCATCCTCCTACTTTATCTGGCTGCCCTTGTCGGAAGACGCACGGGCCGACCAGATTGCCATGGCATTGATGCGCGAGCAGGTGGCGGTCTCGACCGCCGAACCGTTTGCGACTTCTGTCCATGTGCCCCACGCAATCCGCCTGGCGCTGGGTTCGGTGGATTTGGGCGCACTTGCCGTGGCACTGGAGAAAGTGAAGCGGGTGGTCGGGGCGTACACGTAGCGAAGTCATTGCCCGGGTGTGATCACTTCGCTAGCCACACACCCATAACCACAACCATGACCTACGCTTGTTCACAGACGCATGTTCAGAGAGCAGGGTTTGCTCCTGAGCGCGATTCAATCGGCACCCCACAAAAATAATATCGGGAGAGTCCCTATGCTTGCCTTGCTCCGTCGATCAAGCCGCTTCATGGCAATTGCCGTCACCGCTGCCGCGCTCGCTGCACCGGCGTTTGCGCTGGACACCGTCAAGTTCATGGCCCCTGGCTCGGTCGGTGGCGGCTATGACCAGACCGCACGGGATCTGGGCAAAGCCCTGGTCGAGGCCAAGGCGGCCAAATCCGTCACCTTCGAGAACAAGGGCGGCGCTGGCGGTACGCTCGGGCTGGCGCAATTTGCCAACAGCACCAAGGGCGACCCGAATGCGCTGCTTGTGGTCGGGGCGATCATGGTCGCAGGTATTGAACAGAACAAACCGCAAATCACCTTGAAGGACGTGACACCGATTGCCCGGCTGTTCACCGAATACAACGTCATTGCCGTACGCAAGGAGTCCGAGTTCAAAACCCTGGAGGACTTGCTCAAAGCCTTCAAGGACAAACCCTCCAGCATCACGTGGGGCGGAGGTTCCAAGGGGTCGATTGATCACATCGGGATCGCCGACCTGGCCGGCAAAATGGGAATCCCCGTTAACAAGGTGAACTACGTGGCGTTCGCGGGTGGGGGCGAAGTGGTGGCGCAGGTACTCGGAGGCCAGATCAAGGTGATCACCGGAGGTTATGCCGAACTGGGCCAATACATCCGCAACGGCCAGTTCCGGGTGCTCGCCATCGGCGCGCCCGAGCGCATTGCTGGCATCGACGCGCCAACGCTCAAAGAGAATGGCTACGACGTGATAATCGGCAACTGGCGCGGTGTTTACGGTGCCGCGGGCCTCACACCCGAGCAGCGCAAGGAAGTGACGGACGCCGTGCTGGCCGCCGCCGCCAGCGATGGCTGGAAAGCCAATGTCGAGACCAATAAATGGGCGCCCAACCTTCTGACCGGCGATGAGTTCGGCAAATTCGTCGACGAAGAACACGTGCGGCTGCGCGCGATGCTGGTCGAGGTCGGGTTGATTGCGAAATGAACCCGACTCGTAGAATCCTGCCGGTGCAACTGGCGATTGGCCTCGGTGTGGTCGCCATCAGTACAGTGTTGGCGCTCGGCGCCAACCGCTTTCCTGAGGAAATGGGTTTCGTCATCCTCGGCGCTCACGTCTATCCCTACGCATTAGCAGTGTTCCTCGGTGTGGTCGGTCTGTTGCTGTGTTATCAGGCCGTCACCGGTGGTTTTCGCGAATTGGCCGATCACGAAGACGAGTCTGCCAAGGCGCTGCCCGGGGGCAAACTCGGGGCTGCCTGGGTGACCGCGGGCCTGTTGGGCGTGGCGGTGCTGATCAACCTCATCGGGTTCGTGCTGTCGGCGGGGTTGTTGTTCGCGTGTTCGGCCCGGGGGTTTGGCAGTCGTCGCCCGGTGCGCGACCTCGCCATCGGCATTGCCCTGACGCTGCCGATTTACTGGCTGTTCAACGCCGGGCTCGGCGTGTCCCTTCCGCCCCTGATCAACGCCTGGATCTGAGGAGGTAAAGCACGGTGGATATTCTCTCAAGCCTGGCCATCGGTTTCGCCGCCGCGCTGACCCCGATCAATCTGATGTGGGGATTCATCGGCTGCCTGCTCGGCACGGCCATCGGTGTGTTGCCGGGGATCGGACCGGCGCTGACCGTTGCGCTGCTTTTGCCGATCACGGCCAAGGTCGACCCCACCGGGGCGCTGATCATGTTCGCCGGGATCTATTACGGCGCTCAGTTCGGCGGCTCGACCACGTCCATCCTGCTCAATACCCCCGGGGAATCGTCGTCCATGGTCACGGCCCTGGAAGGCAACCTCATGGCCCGAAACGGACGGGCAGGGCCGGCCCTGGCGACGGCGGCTATCGGGTCGTTTGTCGCCGGCACCATCGCGACGGTCCTGCTCACCTTGTTTGCGCCCATCGTTGCCACATTGGCGCTGAAGTTTGGTCCGGCGGAGTATTTTGCGATTCTGGTGCTGTCCTTCACGACGGTGTCGGCAGTGCTCGGCGCTTCGATGCTGCGGGGTTTCGTCTCGCTGGGGATTGGCTTGACGATTGGCTTGATCGGCCTGGATTCGACCTCAGGCATTGCTCGCTACACCCTGGGCGTGCCGGAGTTGGTGGATGGCATTGAAGTCGTGCTCGTGGCAGTCGGTTTGTTTGCCGTGGGCGAGGCGCTGTACAGCTTGCTGTATCAAAAAGAAGAAGCGTCCGGTCGGCACCGGCTGACGTCTTTGTGGATGACACGCGCCGACTGGAAACGCTCGATTCCTGCCTGGCTGCGGGGCACTCTGATCGGTTTTCCTTTCGGCTCCATTCCAGCCGGTGGCGCTGAAATCCCGACCTTTTTGTCCTATTCGGCCGAACGCAAACTGAGCAAGTTTCCCAAAGAGTTTGCAGGCAGCAAGGGCGAGGGTGCCATCGAAGGCGTTGCCGGCCCCGAGGCCGCCAACAATGCCAGCGCGACCGGTTCCCTGGTGCCGCTGCTGACGCTGGGCATTCCGACTTCCGCCACGGCTGCAATCCTGTTGGCCGCGTTCCAGAACTACAACCTGCAACCGGGGCCGATGCTGTTCCAGACCTCGGGTGATCTGGTCTGGACCCTTGTCGCCTCGCTCTACATCGGCAACGTCATCCTGCTGGTGTTGAACCTGCCGTTGGTGGGGTTGTGGGTCAAGTTGTTGCAGATTCCCCGACCGTACCTGAACGCCGGCATTCTGGTGTTCGCCACCATTGGTGTATACGGCATGCGCCACTCTTCGTTCGACTTGCTGCTGATGCTGGCAATCGGTTGGGGCGGGGTGCTGATGCGGCGCTTCGATTTCCCTGTCGCGCCGGTGATCGTGGGCATGCTGCTGGGGCCGATGGCCGAAAAACAGCTGCGCAACGCGTTGTCCATCAGCGAAGGTGACTGGATGATCTTTCTGACGCAACCTATCGCCGCGTCGTTTCTCGCGCTGACCCTGTTGGTGTTGATCGTGCCCCATCTGCTGCACGCTCGGGGCATCAAGTTGCATGAGGATGATTAGGCAGTTTTCTTCAATACGCAGGGCAGGGCGCTCAGTACCTTGGGCGCTGGTTTTCCTGAATTGAAGAAGGTGTGCGATGAGTCTGATTATCTCCATGGCCACATTTGCCCTGGTGGCGTCGATAACGCCGGGTCCGGTCAACATTGTCGCGTTGAGTTCGGGGGCGCAGTTCGGCTTTCGCGCCAGTCAGCGGCATGTGGCCGGGGCCACGTTGGGCTTTGTGTTATTGCTGGTGTTGATGGGCCTGGGGCTGCATGAGGTGTTGCGCATCTGGCCCGCGCTGACACAGGTGGTGCAACTGGCGGGCGTGGCGTTTTTGTTGTTCATGGCCTGGAAGCTTGCGGCAGACGATGGTCGCATCGACGCCAAAGAGTCACGCCGGGCACCGTCGATGCTGTATGGCGCGGTGATGCAATGGCTTAACCCGAAAGCCTGGCTGGCGTGTGTGGCGGGCATGGGCGCCTTCGTCGCGGACGGCGAGGCGCGGTTGGTCTGGCAGTTTGCAGCGGTGTATCTGGTGATTTGCTACGTGTCGGTGGGGTGCTGGGCGTATGCCGGAACTTTTCTGCAGGGTTATCTGAATAACCCTGCAGGCATGCGCTTGTTTAACCGCGTCATGGCGCTATTGCTGGGGGCGAGTGCCGTGTATCTGCTGGTTTCCTAGCCCCCGGCCACTCACCTCAATCGAGACCGTGCAGCAAACTGAACTCATTTTTTATCAACGGCGTGCTTAGCCTCGATACTGTCCCGGTGTCGCTGCCAGATGCTGTTTGAATACCCGCTGGAAATGCGCCTGATCGGCAAATCCCGCTTCCAGTGCTACCTCCGCAATCAACTTGCCATTGCGCAGTTGATCACGGGCGAACTGGATACGCCGGTTGACCAGAAAGGCATGGGGCGTCATGCCGTAATGGTGCTTGAAGGCGCGAATCAGGTAGGACGGAGACAGTTGAGCCGCGTCGCAAATATCCTCGAGCTTGAGTGGGTGTGTACAGTTGTCACGAATGTAGTCGGCGGCCCGTTCCAGCTTGAAATTGGGTTCGCGCAACGCTTGATCGACCGGGTTTAGCCGCTGTTGCACATCGGTAAAAAACTCCACCGCCGCACTGTGTTTGCACAACACGTCCTGCCAGGGATCAACCAGTATTTCGTACAAACTGTTGAGGCCGTCGAACAGGTTGCCATCGCGGGTGTGGGTGACGGAAAACCGCCTGAAGGCGGAGTCCTGGCTGAAGCCGAGCTGACGCTGCAAATCGGTCAGCCAGGGCGTTTCGACGTACAGCATCAAGTATGACCACGGCTGGTCGTCGATCGGATTGCAGGCATGGACATCATCAGGGTTCATCAACACCACGGTGCCGGCGCTGACCTGGAACTGCGCTTGCTCATGAAGGTAAGTACTGCGCCCGGCGGTGATCGCACCGATGGAAAAGTGCTCGTGGGAATGCCGGGTATAGCAGACCTCGCGGCCGTCGGCGATGGAACGGGCCTCGATGAAGGGCAGGGTATCGTCTCGCCAGAAACGGGGTGCCGTGTCAGCGTCTTTGGCAAAGGTGTGCTTCATCGTCAATGTCCTCGGCAGGCCAGCAACGGAGTGTATTAGCTCTCGCCGTCAAAGGCTCGTCGCAACGCGGCAATGTCGAGCTTTTTCATCTGCATCATGGCTTGCATGGCGCGTTGGGATTTCTTCGTGTCGGGGTCTTTGAGCATGTCCATCATGGCGACCGGCACGATCTGCCAGGACAAGCCGAACTTGTCCTTGACCCAACCGCACTGCTCGTTCTGCGGATGGGCGGAAAGCGAGCCCCAGAAATAGTCGACTTCTTCCTGGGTCTGGCAGTTGACCTGAAACGAAATCGCTTCGCTGAACGTGAACACCGGGCCGCCATTGAGGCCTGTCATGGGCTGCCCGTCGAGTTCGAAGCTGACCGTCATCACAGAGCCTTCGGGCATGCCATGAACCTCCTGGCCGGCCTTGCCGTAGTGAGTGATGGCAGTGATTTTCGAATGATCGAAGATCGAACAGTAAAACTTCGCCGCCTCTTCGGCCTGATTGTCGAACCAGAGGCAGGGCGTCAGTTTTTGCACGCGTTGCATGATGAAGCTCCTCTACGGGTGATTCATGCTGGATTATCAGCGTAGCCAGCTTGTAGTCGATTGGCTGGACCGTAGATCGACATTTACTCTCAGGTCTTGGTGTGCGATTGAGTCAAAATGACACTTATGTGAGTCATATAGACCATTAACGAGAGTGGTCGTTATGACTCATATCGCTTCAGGGTGCTGATTTGGAAGGATTAAAAAACTGGCATGAGACTTGATACGTAAAACGTACAACTGAACTGCTTCAGGAGTACGGAAAAATGTTCGAGTTCTTCAACAATCCTCAGAACGTTCTGAACCTGTCGAGTCGCGTGCTGGGCGCGGGTCTGGCACTGCTTTTGGCGGGCATCTACGGCGCGTATCTCTACGGCGGCCATGTGCCAATCGTGGCGCTGGTGATGATGCATGCCATGACCATCGTCGGGCCGACCTTGCTCAAGATCGGCTACGTGATGCGCCTGCTGGCCCAGCATCGGTTGAGTAAAGGTTTGGTCAGGGCGTTGGCCTGATGCGCAGACTCGCCGCTGCACCCCTTTTCAGTCTCGGCTTTCGACCCTTCTTTCTGGCGATCACCGGTGCGAGCCGGGTGTTTCCGGTACCGTTTTCCGGGTGGGGGCTGGGCTCTCGGCGCTGTTGTGGAGCGGCGCTTTCGGCCTGTTTCTCATGCACTACACCGGCATCCTGTTGAGGCCGAGACTCTAATGCCCGAGGCCGCCGCGATCAGCGATCCACTGCGTGGCCATGTCGATGAAGGCGCGCAGTTTCGGTTGAGTCTGGGTACGGCTGGGAAAGTACAGGTACAACCCCGAACTCAGTGGCACAAACGGCTGCAGCACTCGCTCCAGCTGACCGTTCGCCAGCTCGTCGATGATCTCCAGGTTGCAGGCGTAAGCTAATCCGAGCCCGTTTCGGGCGGCGCTGATCAGTAGCTTGCGATCATTGACGAGCACGCCACTCTCGACGCCCACCGTGAAGTCTCGCCCGTCGCGGCGAAACTCCCAGCGATGCGCGCTGCCGGAGCTGGCGAAGCGGAAGCCGATGCACGCATGCCGGGTCAGCTCTTCCGGGCTGAGCGGTTTGCCGGCCTTGGCGAAGTACGCTGGCGAACCCACCACCGACCATTGCAGGTCCGGTGTCAGGCGCACGGCGATCATGTCTTTCTCGATGGACTCTCCCAGCCGGATCCCGGCATCGAAACCGCTTTCCATCAAGTCGACTGTGGCGTCGTCCAATGAAATGTCGAGGCTGACCTGCGGATAAGCCTGGCGAAACAGCGGCATCAGCGGCTCGATCAACAAGGCGCCGGACAGGCGTGGCGCGGTGATGCGCAACGTGCCCATCGGTTGGTCGCGAAAACCGCTGAGCACCGCCAGGGCTTCGTCGATTTCACTGGCCGCCGGACGCAAGCGAGCGAACAGGCTGGCGCCAGCCTCGGTCAACGCCACCCGGCGCGTAGTGCGCTGGAACAGCAACACGCCGGTGCGCTGCTCGAGCAGTTTGATCGCGTGGCTGACCGCCGTGGGCGTCACCGCCAACCGGGTGGCGGCGAGGGTGAAGCTTTTGTGCTCGGCCACCGCCAGAAACTCGGTCAAGCCATCGAAAGGATCACGATTCATATCGACGCCATTATGAAAGACAGTTTCATAGTGCTTGTAACACGAGGGTATTTTTCAGACCAATCTTCCTGCGTACCTTGTGCTTACCCCAACCCGAACAAGGAACTCGATTCATGACCACTTCCCACACCTTCAAACGTGTCTGGCTCATCACTGGCGCTTCCCGCGGTATCGGCGCCAAGATCGCGGCCGCTGCACTGGCCAATGGCGACGCCGTGGTGGCCACCGCCCGTGATGCCAGCAGCGTCACCCAACGTTTCGGCACTCAACCCGCGTTGCTCGCCGTGTCCCTGGATGTCACCAACGAAGCGCAAGGCGTTGCGGTCGCCAAGGCCGCCATCGAGCATTTCGGGCGCATCGATGTGTTGGTCAACAACGCCGGCTTTGGTTTGCTGGGCGCGGTGGAAGAGGCCAGCGCCGATGAAGTGCGCCGCGTGTACGAAACCAACGTCTTCGGTTTGCTGAACATCACTCGGGCCGTGTTGCCATACATGCGCGCCGCCCGCAGTGGGCATGTGATCAACCTGTCATCGGTGGGTGGTTACGCGTCGGGGCCGGGGTTTGGCGTCTATTGCTCGACCAAGTTTGCCGTCGAAGGCCTGAGCGAGGCGTTGCACGCCGAGTTGGCACCTGTGGGCGTCAAAGTCACCGTGGTTGAGCCTGGATATTTCCGGACCGAATTCCTCGAGGGCAACTCCCTGGTCGAATCCCCGTCGACGATTGCCGACTACGACAGCACGGCGGGTGAGGTGCGCAAAATTGCCAAGGCCGTGACCCTGAACCAGCCGGGCGACCCGGACAAGCTCGCCCAGGCCATGATTATCCTGGTGGAAGCGAAAAAGGCACCGCTGCGCTTGCCGCTGGGCAGTGATTGCGTCGCGGCGATCGAAGCCAAGAACGCCTTCGTCGCTGATGAGTTGCAGACGTGGCGCGAGGTGTCGGTGTCCACCGACTACTGATCGCAATCTTTGTGGCCAGGGAGCTGCTGTGGCGAGGGAGCTTGCTCCCGCTGGGCTGCGAAGCGGCCCCAAGCCCTCCAAACCCGGTACATCAGAAAAACCGTGTTAGCTGGTTTTGCGAGGCTTCGCCGCCGAGCGGGAGCAAGCGCCCTCGCCACAAATGCCCACCAGGCACAAAAGCCCGCTAGCCGCCCAAGCGCCATCACTACAAAACCTCATTCCAAGGCCACTCATCAAGGTGGCCTTTTTTTGACCGGTGGTCGATGAACCGGTCTCGCCCGGCATTTTGCGCTTAGCTGTAGGGATAACCGGAGGCGCGCGTAGGCATTCCGTGTCACAGCGACGCCCCCTTCAGAACACCGTGAGTCTGAGGAAATTCGCAATGCTGACCCTGAATATCAACGGCAAGGATCAGGAGTTGGATGTCCCCGCGGACATGCCGCTGCTCTGGGTCCTGCGCGATGTCGCGCACCTGACCGGGACCAAATTCGGTTGCGGCATGGCCCAGTGTGGTGCCTGCACCGTGCACGTCGACGGCGCGCCGCTGCGCTCGTGCATCACGCCCGCCACCGCGGTGGCCCACGGGCAAAAAATCCTCACCATCGAAGGCCTGTCCACGGATGGTTCGCACCCAGTGCAGCAAGCCTGGGCCGAACTCGACGTGGTGCAGTGCGGTTACTGCCAGTCCGGGCAAATCATGTCCGCCGCCGCGCTGCTGGCGAAAATCCCCAAACCCACCGACAGCGACATCGATCAGGCGCTCTCCGGCAATATCTGTCGCTGCGGCACCTACCCAAGGATCCGCGCCGCGGTCAAACGCGCCGCCGAGATCGGTTGATGCCACGTTGAAGGGAGTCTGAACATGAACAGCATCAACCCGGTGTCACGTCGCGGTTTTCTCAAGGGCAGCGCGCTGTTGGGCGGAGGTCTGGTGGTGGCGTTCGTCATTCCCGGCGCCCATCGCTTTGCCGTGGGGGCGGAGAATGAAGGCAACGTGTTTGCGCCCAATGCGTTTTTACGGATCGGCAACGACAACGTCGTCACCGTACTGCTCGGCCACTCGGAAATGGGCCAGGGCATCTGGACCGGCCTCACCATGCTGATCGCAGAAGAGCTGGACGCCGACTGGTCGAAAATCCGCGTCGAACATTCACCCGCCTCGGCGGCTGACTACGGCATGGCGGGTTTCGGCGGAATGCAGATCACCGGCGGCTCGACTTCGACGTGGATGGAGTTCGATCGCTATCGGCAAGCCGGCGCGGCAGCGCGTCTGATGCTGATCGACGCAGCCGCCAAGCGTTTCAACGTCGCCCCCTCGGCGATTCACACAGAGTCAGGCGTGGTCATTGCCGGCGACAATCGCGCGACCTACGGCGAACTGGCGGACGACGCCGGCAAGCTGCCGGTGCCGGATCCGGCTTCGATCAAGTTCAAAGAGGCCAAGGACTGGAAACTGATCGGCAAACCCACCAAGCGCCTGGACACCCCGGAGAAAATCACCGGCCGGGCCAAGTTCGGCATGGACGTGCAATTTGAGGGCTTGATGACCGCCATGGTCGCCCGCTCACCCGTGTTTGGCGGCAGCGTCAAATCTTTCGAAGGCGCCGAAGCGCTGGCCGTGCCGGGCGTGCATAAAGTGGTGCAGGTGCCCACCGGCGTGGCGGTGATTGCCGACCATTACTGGGCGGCGAAGCTGGGGCGTGATGCGCTGAAGGTCGAGTGGGGCCTGGGGCCGAATGCCGGCCTCGACAGCCAGAAATTGCTGGAAAGCTTCCGCAAACTCGCGACCACGCCTGGCGTCTCGGCCAGCAAGGCCGGGGATACCACCGCCGCGCTGGGCAAGGCGGCCAAGACCGTCGACGTCGAATACAGCGTGCCGTACCTGGCCCATGCGCCGATGGAGCCGCTCAATTGCACGGTGAAAATCAGCAAGGACAAGTGCGAGATCTGGACCGGCACGCAGTTCCAGACCCTGGATCAAATGATCGCGGGCAAGATCACCGGGCTCAAACCCGAGCAGGTTGAAATCCACACCGAATTCCTCGGCGGCGGCTTCGGTCGTAGGGCCAATCCGACCTCGGACTTTGTCGCTGAAGCCGTGCAGGTCGCCAAGGCGGCAGGCGGGCCGGTGAAAACCGTCTGGTCCCGGGAGGATGACGTCCGCGGCGGTTATTACCGCTCGGCGTTCCTGCATCAGGCACGGATCGGCCTGGATGCTGGCGGCATGCCTGTGGCCTGGAAGCATGTGATGGTCGGTCAGTCGATCATGGCCGGCACCATGATGGAGGCGACGATGGTCAAGGACGGTATCGACAAGACCTCGGTCGAAGGCGTTGCCGACAGCCCGTACCTTGAAGACCTGGCCAATCACCAAGTGGAACTGCACTCGCCGACTACCGGCATCAGCGTGTTGTGGCTGCGTTCGGTGGGGCACAGCCACACGGCGTTTGTCATGGAGTCGTTGATTGATGAACTGGCGGAGGCGGCTGGCAAGGATCCGGTGGAATACCGACGAACCTTGCTCAAGGCGCATCCGCGACATTTGGGCGTGTTGAACCTCGCCGTCGAAAAAGCCAACTGGAAGGCGGAACTGCCGGACGGCCATGCCTTGGGTGTGGCGGTGCATGAGTCTTTCGGCAGTTACGTCGCGCAGGTCGCTGAGGTGTCTCAGGACAACCTGAAAATCCGCGTGCACCGGGTGGTGTGCGCGGTGGACTGCGGGATTGCGGTCAACCCGATGAGCATCGCGGCGCAGATGGAGTCCTGCATCACCTTCGGCCTCGGCTTTACCTTGCACAGCAAACTGACGTTCAAGGACGGCCAGGTGGTGCAATCCAATTACCACGACTATCAGGTGCTGCGGCTCAACGAAATGCCGGTGGTCGAAGTGCATATCGTGCCGAGCACTGAACGGTCCGGCGGTATTGGCGAAGCCGGCGTCCCACCCACGGCGCCGGCAGTGGCCAACGCGGTGTTCGTCCTGACCGGGCAGCGCTTGCGGGAACTGCCGTTGCAACTGTCGGGGGTGTGAGATGAGACGACATCTGATTCTGGGGACGGTGGTGTTGATCGGCTTGGTCAGCTATGCCGAGCACCTGTTTGCTGACGATAAGGAAGCCATCAAGGCGTTTGATACGGTGCAGAAGGTCTTTCAAAGTCCGCGTTGCCAGAACTGTCATATCCCGGGCGATTCGCCGTTGCAGTTCGACGCAGGCACCCCCCATGCCATGAGCGTAGTGCGCGGGATGGACGGCAAGGGCGCAGCGGGTTTGCCCTGCGCGACCTGTCACGCCGAGTCCAATCCGCCCCCCAGTTACGGGCCGCATACGCCACCGGGGGCGCCGCACTGGAGCTTGCCGCCCGCGGCGCACAAGATGGCCTGGATCGGGCTGCCGGCCGACCAGTTGTGCGCGATGATCAAGGATCGCTCCAGTAATGGTGACCGTGATTTCGCGGCCCTGATCAAGCACGTCACCGAGGACAAACTGGTGCTCTGGGGCTGGAATCCGGGTGAGGGAAGGGCGCCGGTGCCGGTGCCGCACGACATTTTCGTCACCCAATTCAAGCTGTGGGCGGCCGCTGGAGGCCCGTGTCCGGTGCAGGGCAGTTGACCGGCGGTCCGTTAACAGGGAGTCAAACCGGGTATGCACGACTCTAAAGTACATACCCGCCAATGGAGTGAGTCATGCTGATCCCAGGCAAACCGGTCAAGCGCGGTGCTTGTACAGACCCGTTACGTTCGCCACTGCAGGAGCGTGAGCTGTTGCGTGACCTGGCCCGCAAGGCCGAGCAAGAACTGATGGGCGTGCAGATGGCGAGCATGGACGAGTTGACGCTGCTGCCCAACCGCCACGGTTTTACAGCGCTGGCCCAACAGGGGATGGACGCCTGTCAGCAACTGGGGCTGCCGGCGACGCTGCTGTTTTTCGACCTCGATAACTTCAAGCGAATCAACTATCTGTACGGGCGCGCCGAGGGTGATCACGCCCTGAAGACCTTCGCTGACGTGCTGCGTATCGCCTTTCGCGAAAGCGATGTGATTGGTCGACTGGGCAACGATGAGTTTGTCGCCCTGTTGACGGGTGCAAGCGTTGTTGAGCTGTCCGCGATCAAGGCCCGGCTCGAAGAAATACTCGCCGAGCGCAATGCCACGGCGAATCGCAGTTTTGCCATTCACTTCAGCATTGGCCAGGTCGAGTTTGATGCTCGGCTAAACCCGACAGCGGAAGACGTGTTGACCCTGGCCGATAAGGCGATGCACGACACGGATCATTGCTGAGCGGCGCCTTGCAACGCTGCGGCAACGTAGGCGGCCGTTCGCAACAGGCGGCCATCGTCCCTGAACCTCCCGATGATCTGTAGCCCGACCGGCAACATGGGGTGGGCGCGCACCAGCGGGACGTTCACCTGCGGCCAGCCAAACGCCCCCCAGAACTTGATGAAATCCGACGGTCCGGTGCTTTCCAGGCCCATCGGCGCGACCATCCCGCAGGAGGCACCGAGCATGGCGTCGAACGGTTGGCAAAGCTCATTCAAACGGGGCGCAAGGGTGGCCAGGCGCGCCTTGGCAGCGGATTCCTGCTCCCAGGTTGTTGCCGCCGCTCGCTCGAACATGGCCAGTGTCGATGGGCTCAGTTGAGCACGATGGCGTTGGAATTCCTTGGCCAGCGAGCGGGCACCTTCGCAATCGTTGATCAGCTGATGGTCGTCGAACACTGCGGCAAACTCATCGGGCAGTTCCAGTTCGCTCACATAATGGCCGGCGCTGCGCAACTGATCCGTGGCCTGCTCCAGAGCGCAGGCCACCTCGGCGTCCACCTGATCCCAGCGTGAGGTGCGGCAGAAACCCAGCCGCAGTGGACGCCGCTCAACGTCAGGCACTACAAAACCGGGAATCAACACCCGCGCCACAAGGTGCAGATCGCGCACCGATCGTCCATACCAGCCCACGGTGTCGAAGCTCGGCGCCAGCGGCTTTACACCTTCCAGCGACACCAGTCCCAGGGACGGTTTGTAGGCGAAGAGACCGCAATATGACGCCGGCTTGAGCAACGAGCCAGCCGTCTGGGTACCCAGCGCCACCGCGAAGAAACCCGCTGCCATCCCCGCCGCCGAACCCGCGCTGGAGCTGCCCGGCGTGCGAGCGAGATCGTGAGGATTTCGGGTCGGGCCAGTGTGCATGTAGGCAAATTCGGTGGTGTGGGTCTTGCCCATGATCAGCGCCCCGGCCTGGCGCAGCAGCGTCACGACGTGGGCATCCCGGGACGGTTGATGGTCGGCGTAGATGGGCGAGAAAAATTGCGTGGGGTAGGCGGCCGTGTCGAAGATGTCCTTGATGCCGACGGGGACGCCGGCCAGCAGGCCGCGCCCGGTGATCTGCGCAGCATCGGCACGCACCTGCCGGTCGTCGAACGAGACGAACGCCTGAATCTCCGGCTCCCGCGCCTGAATGCACTCAAGAAAGGATTCGGCGATGGCGGCAGCGGTCGTATCGCCATTGACTACCGCTTCACTGAGGGTGGTCGCGTCAAGGGCTGGGAGGTTCATTTGGCGAACAACTGGCTGATGTTTTTAAATGCCTTGAACTCCAACGCGTTGCCGCAAGGGTCGAAGAGAAACATCGTGGACTGCTCGCCCACCAATCCCTGAAAGCGGATGCCTGGCTCGATCACGAAGCGTGTCCCAAGGCCTTTCAAGCGCTCGGCCAGCGCCTCCCATTCCGCCATCCCCAGCACCACACCGAAATGCGGCACCGGTACGTCATGACCGTCCACGGCATTGGTGTGCGCCGCGTCCTGTGAAGCGTTTTTCGGTGCCAGGTGTATCACCAGTTGATGGCCGAAAAAGTTGAAGTCGACCCAATGCTCGCTGGAACGGCCTTCTTCAAGACCGAAGACTTCGCCATAGAAACGCCGGGCAGCGGCCAGATCGTAAACCGGTACAGCCAAGTGAAAAGGGGAGAGTTGCATCGGATTCGCCTCGGATTGTCAGGAGATGAGGCTGAGTTTAGCGCTATGATTTTTGATTGAAAGACGATAGTTTTTGCGTCGAGCTCAAATTATTTCGATCAATCGAGAAGTCCAATGCTGCGCGAATTGAAAACCTTCGTCGCCGTCACACGCTACGGCACATTCGCCGCCGCCGGCATGCACATCGGTCTGACGCAGTCGGCGGTCAGCGCGCAGATGCGCAACCTGGAAAAGGCGCTGGGCATCCGCCTGTTCGATCGCACCGGGCGACAGGCGATTCTGAATGCCGCAGGGCAACGGGCGTTGCCGATGGCGCAGCAGATCCTCGACACGTTTAGCCGGATGGCCATCAGTGAGGATGTCAGCGAGTACCGTGGCGAGTTGAAAATCGGTGCGGTGGCCACGGTCCAGACCGGGTTGTTGCCTCAGGCATTTTTGCGTTTGAGGGAGCAGGCACCGCTGCTGGAACCGAAACTGGTGCCGGGCGTGTCGTTGAACCTGCTGAGTCAGGTCGATACGGGTGAGGTGGATCTGGCGATATTGATCAAGCCGCCCTTCGAACTGCCCAAGGAGCTGTCGGCGCAGGTGATTCGCCGGGAACCGTTTGTATTGATCGTGCCGATGGATCTTGAGGGCGATGACCCGCTGCAGATCCTCGCGAGCCAGCCGCACGTGCGGTACGACCGTAACTCATTCGGAGGGCGCCTGATTACGCGATTTTTGCGTGAACAGCAGATTGATGTGCACGTGGCGATGGAGATGGATGAGCTGGAAGCCATTGTGAAAATGGTTGAATGCGGGTTTGGTGTTTCACTGCTGCCCGAGGCCGGGTTATGGCTTGAACATGGGGCGAGGGTCAGGATCATTGCGCTGGGCGAGCTGACGTTTTATCGGGAGATTGTCTTGTTGCAGCGCTACAGCCAACGCACGCAGCCGATCCAGCTGTTGTTTGCCAAGTGCCTGGCGCAACCTGCCGGCTAACGCAGGCGTGGCAGTGTATGTGCTGTAAAGAATGAATTTTGGCTCTTGAAGACAGTAAGACTGTTATTTATGACAGTGATATGCGTGTCGGCTTTCGCATTAGGGTGGCGCTGTCAAACGGATCTGGCTGTCGGGATGGATGTTTGTTGGCATTCCCCTGATTGCATGGAGCCCTTACTTCAGGAGGATATCGGCATGACAGCGCAAGCCAACACGCAGCAAGCACCAGGTGACCTGGATGTGGGATTTGCTGACAACGGTATGATCAATATTCCCCAAGGTTCGTCTCAGTGTGTCGTTGAAACATCTGCCGGCAAACTTCTTTACGTGGCTCAAACAGGCCGTGTCTCATGGGTTTATCAGGCCATGGCTGATGGCACTTCCGATCCGACCTTCCAACCGTTCGCGTGGGACTTCGCCAAAGGCCAATTCGAAAGTGTCACACGTTTACTTGCTCGAAGAGACGGCAAATTCCTCTTGATTGGTAACTCGGGTAATGAGCCCTTTATCCGGCAGGCTGCGATCACGCGATTCAACGAGGGAGGAAGTCCTGATTTAGTCTTTGGCACAAAAATGCTGCCTTTACCCGTAGACCCCGTCCCTCCGGAGCAGGGTTTGCAGACATTCGGACCTACGGGATGCCTCACTGCTGATAACCATGTGTTAGTGGCCGCAAGTTACCAATTGGCGGACAGCGAGGGCACAACTATCGATTCGGCAGGTAGGGTATACACCCTGGATGACCAAGGTCATCCCGACACTGGATTTGAAGTCAGATTCAAGGGGCCGATTACCACGATTCATAGTATCGGCGTCCTGTCAGACGGGCGCATCGTTGTGTTTGGGATTGTTGACCGCCCGGCATCAGGCACATCAGTGCCGAACGCGGTCTTGGCTTGCTACAACCGAGACGGCACGTTGAACAAAACCTTCGGCATTGACGGATTTTGGGAAGACAAAAACTACGCTGGTTTTGGCTCGATGGTGGTGGATGATGACAAGATAATCATCGCCGCTGTCACGTCGATTAATAACGATGGCAACCGTTATGTTTCCGTGCAACGGGTATTGGGTGATGGCACCTCGGATAAGACCTTTAACAATGGAGCGCCGTTGGTGGTTGATCTGGGTTCCGGCTTTATAAACATCCCGTCCATCACCGTACAGCCGGATAAAAAAATCGTGGTCGCAGGGAGTGAGAATTTTCCTGTGCAAAACCTGTACTGGCTGCGTACCACCGAGGGCGGTGAGCTAGACACTTCTTTCGGTGATTCTGGGGTGGTTCGACAGCAAGCTGGCCGGGTGAATGACATTATTGTCCAGCGCACCGGCAATCGACTCATCCTCGCAGTTAATCTGGACTCAAGTGAAGCTCAAGGTCCGAAAGTCTTGGGTATCCTGAGCTGATAGCGTCTTTACGACCACGCAAGCCACAAATCCTTGTGGGAGCGAGCCTGCTCGCGATTGCAGTGTGTCAGTCAACATCAATACTGAATGTCAGACCGCAATCGCGAGCAGGCTCGCTCCCACAGGGGATTTGCGTCGGGCATTGATAATGCAGGCATAAAAAACCCGCCAGACGAGGCGGGTTTTTTCATGGCTAACCGAAGATCACTCTTCGATGTTGCCCATGGCGGTGGTGTTGAAGCCGCCGTCTACGTACATGATTTCGCCGCTGATGCCGGACGCCAGGTCCGAGCACAGGAAGGCGCCGGCGTTGCCGACTTCGTCGATGGTGACGTTACGACGCAGCGGGGTTTGCGCTTCGTTGGCGGCCAGCATCTTGCGGAAGTTCTTGATGCCGGAAGCGGCGAGGGTGCGGATCGGGCCAGCCGATACGCAGTTGACGCGGGTGCCGTCCGGGCCCAGGGAGCCGGCCAGGTAACGCACGCCGGCTTCCAGCGAAGCCTTGGCCATGCCCATTACGTTGTAGTTCGGCATGGTGCGCTCGGCACCCAGGTACGACAGGGTCAGCAGGCTGCCATTGCGGCCTTTCATCATTTCGCGGCCAGCTTTGGCCAGGGCCACGAAGCTGTAGGCGCTGATGTCGTGAGCGATGCGGAAACCTTCACGGGTGGTGGCTTCGGTGAAGTCGCCGTCCAGTTGGTCGCCCGGGGCGAAGCCGACGGAGTGCACGATGCAATCCAGTCCGTCCCACTTCTTGCTCAGCTCAACGAAAACCTTGGCGATTTCTTCATCGCTGGCCACGTCGCACGGGAAGCACAGGTCAGGGTTGGAACCCCAGCTTTGTGCGAACTCTTCGACACGACCCTTGAGTTTGTCGTTCTGATAAGTGAAGGCAAGCTCAGCGCCCTCGCGATGCATGGCGGCAGCGATGCCGGATGCGATGGACAGCTTGCTGGCGACACCGACGATCAGTACGCGCTTACCGGCGAGAAAACCCATGTGTTGCTCCTCTCTTTCAGGTTATTGCGCAGTGGCCGGAGCCAGGAAAGCGGCTTCCAGCAACTGCTGTGTATACGGATGTTGGGGGGCGGCAAAGATACTTTGCGCGTCTCCCTGTTCGACCACTTGGCCCTGCTTGACCACCATCAGCTGGTGGCTCAGCGCCTTGACGACAGCCAGGTCATGGCTGATAAACAGATACGTCAGGTTGTACTTGGTTTGCAGTGAGCGCAGCAGCTCCACCACTTGGCGTTGCACGGTGCGGTCGAGGGCCGATGTCGGCTCGTCCAGCAAAATCAACGCCGGTTTTAGCACTAATGCCCGGGCAATGGCGATTCTCTGCCGCTGCCCACCGGAAAATTCGTGGGGGTAGCGGTTCCGGGTTTCCGGGTCCAGGCCTACCTCCTTCAATGCCGCAATAATCGCTTGTTCCTGTTCCGCCTCGGTGCCCATCTTGTGGATCCGCAGGCCTTCGCCGACGATCTGGCTCACGCACATCCGTGGGCTCAGGCTGCCAAACGGGTCCTGAAACACCACCTGCATCTCCCGGCGCAACGGCCGAACCTCGGCCTGCGTCAGGCAGTCTAGCTGCTTGCCTTCAAACCGGATGGCGCCTTTGCTGCCGATCAGCCGCAAAATCGCCAAACCCAGTGTCGACTTGCCCGAACCGCTTTCTCCCACAATCCCCAGGGTCTGGCCCTGAGGCAGGCTGAAATTGATCCCGTCCACCGCTTTGATGTGGTCAACGGTCTTTTTCAGAAAGCCTTTCTTGATCGGGAACCAGACTTTCAGGTCCTCGACCTGCAGCAGCGGCGGGCCAATCACGTTGGTCGCAGGCGTCCCGCTGGGCTCCGCTGCCAGCAGTTCCCGAGTGTACGGATGCTGCGGCGCGCGGAACAACTCTTCGCACGATGCCTGTTCGACGATGCAACCGCGCTGCATGACACATACGCGATGCGCAATTCTTCGTACAAGGTTCAAATCGTGACTGATCAGTAGCAAGGCCATGCCCAGGCGGGCCTGCAATTCCTTGAGCAATTCGAGGATTTTCAGCTGAACGGTCACGTCCAGCGCGGTGGTTGGCTCGTCGGCAATCAGCAGTTCCGGCTCGTTGGCCAGGGCCATGGCAATCATCACCCGCTGGCGCTGGCCACCGGACAACTCGTGGGGTAAAGCCTTGAGGCGCTTGTGCGGTTCAGGAATGCCGACCATTTCCAGCAATTCCAGGGTGCGCTTGGTCGCCACTTTGCCGACAAGGCCCTTGTGAATGCCCAGCACCTCGTTGATCTGCTTCTCGATCGAGTGCAGCGGATTGAGCGAGGTCATCGGTTCCTGGAAGATCATCGCGATCCGGTTGCCGCGGATGTGGCGGATGGTTTTCTCTTTCAGACTCAGCAGGTCTTGCCCCGAATACTCGATGGTCCCGGACGGATGCCGGGCGAGCGGGTAGGGCAGCAGTCGCAGGATCGAATGCGCGGTCACCGATTTGCCTGAGCCGCTTTCGCCAACCAGAGCCAGGGTTTCGCCGCGCTTGATGTCGAAGCTGACGCCTTCCACCACCCGCTGGCAGTGATCGCCGACGACGAATTCGACGGCCAGGTCGCGCACTTCGATCAGATTGTCCTGATTCATTTCACTTCCTCGGGTCGAAGGCATCGCGAGCGGACTCGCCGATGAACACCAGCAAACTCAACATCAATGCCAACACGGCAAACGCGCTCATGCCCAGCCACGGTGCTTGCAGGTTGGATTTGCCCTGGGCCACCAGTTCACCCAGGGACGGCGCACCCGGCGGCAAACCGAAGCCCAGGAAGTCGAGGGCGGTCAGGGTGCCGATGGCGCCGGTCAAAATGAACGGCATGAAGGTCATGGTCGAAACCATGGCGTTGGGCAGGATGTGGCGGAACATGATCGCGCCATTCTGCATCCCCAGCGCCCGGGCCGCGCGCACATATTCCAGGTTACGCCCGCGCAGGAACTCGGCGCGCACCACGTCCACCAGGCTCATCCACGAGAACAACAGCATGATGCCCAGCAGCCACCAGAAGTTCGGCTGCACGAAACTGGCGAGAATGATCAGCAAATACAACACTGGCAGCCCGGACCAGATTTCCAGGAAACGCTGCCCGGCCAGATCCACCCAGCCGCCATAGAACCCCTGCAAGGCCCCGGCAATCACGCCGATGATCGAACTGAGAATGGTCAGCGTCAGGGCAAACAGTACCGAAATGCGGAAGCCGTAAATCACCCGCGCCAACACATCGCGGCCCTGATCGTCGGTGCCCAGCAGGTTGTCGGCCGAAGGTGGCGCCGGCGCCGGGACCTTCAGATCGTAATTGATGCTTTGGTAGCTGTAGGGGATCGGCGCCCACAGCACCCAGGCATCCTTGGCCTTGAGCAATTCACGGATGTACGGGCTCTTGTAGTTGGCCTCCAGCGGAAATTCTCCGCCGAACGCGGTTTCCGGGTAGCGCTTGAGCGCCGGGAAATACCAGCCGTTGTCGTAATGCACCACCAACGGTTTGTCGTTGGCAATCAGTTCGGCGCCGAGGCTCAGGCCGAACAGCACCAGAAACAGCCACAGCGACCACCAGCCACGCTTGTTGGCCTTGAACAGTTCGAAACGCCGGCGATTGAGCGGGGACAGATTCATCTCAATGCTCCCGGCTTTCGAAGTCGATGCGCGGATCGACAAAGGTGTACGTCAAATCGCCAATCAGTTTCACCACCAGCCCCAGCAACGTGAAGATAAACAGCGTGCCGAACACCACCGGGTAATCGCGGTTGATCGCTGCTTCGAAACTCATCAAACCGAGACCGTCCAGGGAGAAGATCACTTCCACCAGCAGCGAGCCGGTGAAGAAGATCCCGATAAACGCCGACGGGAAGCCGGCGATCACCAGCAGCATCGCATTGCGGAACACATGACCGTAAAGCACACGGTGATTGGTCAGGCCCTTGGCCTTGGCAGTGACCACGTACTGCTTGTTGATTTCGTCGAGGAAGCTGTTTTTGGTCAGCAGGGTCATGGTCGCGAAGTTGCCGATCACCAGCGCGGTCACCGGCAATGCCAGGTGCCAGAAGTAATCGAGAATCTTGCCGCCGGTGCTCAGCTCATCAAAGTTGTTCGACGTCAGTCCCCTGAGCGGGAACCAGTCCAGGTAGCTGCCGCCGGCAAACACCACTATCAGCAGGATCGCAAACAGGAACGCCGGGATCGCGTAACCGACGATGATCAGCGAACTTGTCCAGACGTCAAAGTGGCTGCCGTGTCGCGTTGCCTTGGCGATCCCCAGCGGGATCGACACCAGGTACATGATCAGCGTGCTCCACAGCCCGAGCGAGATCGACACCGGCATCTTTTCCTTGATCAGGTCGATGACCTTGGCGTCGCGGAAGAAACTGTCGCCGAAGTCCAGGGTGGCGTAGTTCTTGATCATGATCCACAAGCGTTCCGGCGCCGATTTGTCGAAGCCGTACATGTGCTCGATTTCCTTGACCAGCATCGGGTCCAGGCCCTGCGCGCCGCGATAGGCCGAGCCGGCCACCGAGACTTCGGCACCGCCGCCGGCAATGCGGCTGGTGGCGCCTTCGAAGCCTTCGAGCTTGGCGATCATCTGCTCCACCGGCCCACCGGGGGCGGCCTGGATGATCACGAAGTTGATCAGCAGAATGCCGAGCAAGGTCGGGATGATCAGCAGCAGTCGCCGAAAAATATACGCCAGCATCTGATTACTCCGTGCCTGCAGGGTCGGCTTGCAGTTTGGTTTCGACTTCTACCGCAGGTTTCGCATCAGGCTTGACCCACCAGGTAGTGGTGCCGATGTCGTACTTGGGAGAGACTTTCGGGCGAGCGATGTGGTTCCAGTACGCCACGCGCCAGGTTTTGATGTGCCAGTTGGGGATCACGTAATAGCCCCATTGCAGCACGCGGTCCAGTGCCCGGGCATGAGCCACCAGACTTTTGCGCGAATCGGCGTTGATCAGTTGTTCGACCAGTTGATCGACCACCGGGTCCTTGAGGCCCATGGAATTGCGGCTACCGGGTTTGTCGGCCGCGGCGGACATCCAGAACTCGCGCTGCTCGTTGCCCGGCGAGTTGGATTGCGGGAAGCTGCCGACGATCATGTCGAAGTCCCGTGAACGCACGCGGTTGATGTACTGCGAGACATCGACCCGACGAATCACCAGGTCAATGCCCAGGTCGCTGAGGTTGCGTTTGAACGGCAGCAGCACGCGTTCGAATTCGGTCTGGGCCAACAGGAACTCGATGGTCACCGGTTTGCCGTTGGCGTCGACCATCTTGTCGTCGACGATCCGCCAGCCCGCCTCTTGCAGCAGTTGGTAGGCTTTGCGCTGCTGGGCGCGGATCATGCCGCTGGCGTCGGTCATCGGGTTCTGGAACGCTTCGCTGAATACCTGCTCGGGGATCTTGCCGCGGAACGGACTCAAAATTTCAAGCTGATCGGCGTCGGGCAGGCCGGTCGCGGCCATTTCCGAGTTTTCGAAGAAACTGCGGGTACGCACGTAGGCGCCGTTGAACAGTTGCTTGTTGGTCCATTCAAAGTCCAGCAGCAACGTAAATGCCTGGCGCACGCGCACGTCCTGGAACACCGGACGGCGCAGGTTGAACACAAAGCCTTGCATGCCGGTCGGGTTGCCGTTCGGGATCTGTTCCTTGTTCAATCGGCCTTCGGTGACCGCCGGGATGTTGTAGGCGTTCGCCCAGTTCTTCGCGCTCATTTCCAGCCAGTAATCGAACTGCCCCGCCTTGAGGGCTTCCAGCGCCACCGTGTTGTCGCGGTAGTAATCGGTGGTCATCACGTCGAAATTGTAGAAACCACGGTTGGCCGGCAGGTCCTTGCCCCAGTAATCCTTGACCCGCTCGTAGCGGATCGAACGCCCGGCCTTCACGTCGGTCACCTTGTAGGGGCCGCTGCCCAACGGTATTTCGAGGTTGCCTTTGTTGAAATCGCGATTGGCCCACCAGTGTTTGGGCAACACCGGCAACTGGCCGAGGATCAGCGGCAGTTCGCGGTTGTTGTTGTGCTTGAACTTGAACAGCACGGTGAGCGGGTCTTCGGCGACCGCTTCCTCGACATCGCTGTAGTAACCGCGATAGAGCGGGGCGCCTTCTTTGGTCAGCATCTGGAAACTGAACACCACGTCTTCGGCGCGCATCGGATGGCCGTCGTGGAAGCGCGCTTCAGGACGCAGGTAGAAGCGCACCCAGCTGTTGTCCGGGGCTTTCTCGATCTTGCCGGCGACCAGCCCGTATTCAGTGAACGGTTCGTCCAGTCCCTGTTTGGCCAAGGTGTCGTAGATCATGCCGATGTCGTCGGCCGGTACGCCTTTGCTGATGAAGGGGTTGAGGCTGTCGAAGCCGCCGAACCCGGCCTGGCGAAAGATTCCGCCCTTGGGGGCGTCGGGGTTCACGTAGTCGAAATGCTTGAAGTCGGCCGGATATTTCGGCGGCTCGTTGTACAGGGTCACGGCGTGTTGCGGGGCGGCGCAGGCCAGCCCGGCGAACAGCAGACCGCTGGCCTGCATCAGCAGTGCGCATAGGGGCTTCATCGATCTTTCTCCGAAGATTTCAGCCACCACGCGGAGAGGCCCAGGGTATAGGGCGGCGTGGTGACGAAGGCGAACCGGTTGCGGTAGGCCAGGCGGTGATAATTGAGGTACCAGTTGGGAATCATGTAGTGCTGCCACAACAAGACCCGGTCCAGGGCTTTGCCGGCGGCCACTTGTTCGTCGCGGGTTTGCGCGGCGAGCAATTGTTCGAGCAGGTGATCGACCACCGGGTTGGCGATGCCGGCGTAGTTTTTACTGCCCTTGACCCCGACCTGGCCGGAATGGAAATACTGCCATTGCTCCAGGCCCGGGCTGAGGGTCTGGTTGAGCGTCATCAGGATCATGTCGAAATCGAACTGATCGAGGCGTTGTTTGTACTGCGCGCGATCCACTGTGCGCAGCCGCGCATCGATGCCAATGTTGGCGAGGTTCTCGACGTAAGGCTGAAGGATGCGCTCCAGGTTCGGGTTGACCAGCAGGATCTCGAGCTTGAGCGGTTGGCCTTTGGCGTTCTCGATCCGTTGTCCATTGAGCTTCCACCCGGCCTCGGCGAGCAGCGCCAGGGCCTTGCGCATGGTTTCCCGAGGGATGCCGCGTCCGTCGGTCTTTGGCAGGCTGAACGGCTCGGTGAGGAGCTTGGCGGGCAATTGCTCGCGATAGGGATTGAGCAACAGCCATTCATGACCGACCGGCAGGCCCGTGGCGGAGAATTCGCTGTTGGGGTAGTAACTCATGGCGCGCTTGTAGGCGCCGCTGAACAGCGTGCGGTTGGTCCACTCGAAGTCGAACATCAGCCCCATGGCTTCACGGACTTTGGTCTCGGAGAAGATCGGGCGCCGGCTATTCATGAACAGACCCTGAGTCTGGGTCGGGATCTGGTGCGGGATCTGCGCCTTGATCACGTCTCCACGGCGCACGGCCGGGAAGTTGTAACCGTTTTCCCAGTTCTTCGCCTGGTGCTCGATGTAAATGTCGAATTCGCCGGCCTTGAAGGCTTCGAACGCCACATCGCTGTCGCGGTAGAACTCGACTTCCATGCGGTCGACGTTGTACTTGCCACGATTGACCGGCAGGTCCTTGCCCCAGTAATCCTTGACCCGCTCGAAAATGATCTGGCGTCCTGGCGTCACCGAGGTGATGCGATAAGGCCCGCTGCCCAGCGGTGGTTCGAAGGTTGTAGCCTTGAAGTCGCGACCTTTCCAGTAATGCTGCGGCAGCACCGGCAATTCGCCCAGGCGCAGGATCTGCAACGGATTGCCGGCACGCTTGAAGACGAATCGAATGCGCTGCGGGTTAAGGATGTCGACCCGCAACACTTCCTGAAGGCTGGTGCGGTACTGCGGGTGACCTTCCTTGAGCAGCAAGCGGTAGGAAAACGCCACGTCGTAGGCGGTAATCGGCGTGCCGTCGTGAAAGCGCGCTTCGGGGCGCAGGTTGAACACCACCCAACTGCGGTCCTCGCTGTACTCCACCGATTGCGCGATCAAGCCATAACTGGAGGTCGGCTCATCGCCGGACGGCGCGTATTGACCGGTGCCGACCATCAGCGGTTCGTTGAGCTCGTTGATGCCGTATTGCAGGAAATTGGCGGTGGAAACCGGGCTTGAGCCCTTGAATGTGTAGGGGTTGAGCGTATCGAAGGTGCCAAACGCCATCACCCGCAACGTACCGCCCTTGGGCGCTTGCGGGTTGACCCAGTCGAAGTGGGTAAATCTGGCCGGGTACTTGAGCGTGCCGAACTGCGCATAACCATGGCTTTCGCTGATCGTCGCGCTTGCGGTGGAGCTCAAGGCCAGGCTGATCAGGAAGAGGAGGAGGGGACGCTTCAAGTCAGAGATCCGATCCAGGCGGCTTGGGCTTTGTGGGCCGTACAGTAACAGCTTGTATCGACAGGAAAAAGACAGGGGGTTAATGCGCTGTTAATTGCCGAGGTGACGATGCGGCAGGTGCTGTGCCTGTGGCGAGGGAGCTTGCTGCCGCTGGGCTGCGAAGCGGCCCCAAAACCTGAAAATTTTTATAATTCCTGACACACCGCATGTTCAGGGTTTACGAGTGCTTCGCAGCCGAGCGGGAGCAAGCGCCCTCGCCACAGTTCCCATGCATCCCCCGATTCCAGCAGAGCTCAAATTGCAGGCGAAAAAAAGCCCCTGGATTCAGGGGCTCGTTTTTAGCGCGGCGAAGAAACTGTCAGCATCTGCCCAGGCTTGAGCGCCTGGCCAACACGCGGATTCCAGCGCTTGAGGTGCTGCATTTCAACGTTGAAGCGTTTGGCGACCATGTATAGCGAATCGCCTTGCTTGACCTTGTATTGGGTCTGCGGCTTCTGTTTGTCGGCTTTGCTGTTGGTCTTGCTGTTCGCCGCCACAACGGTGTTGACGCGACCGCCGCTACGTTTGGCAGTGTCCTGCATCACCAGGGTCTGGCCGACCTTGAGGTTCTTGCCGGTCATCTTGTTCCAGCGCTGCAGGTCCTTGACGTCGACCTTGTTCGCCTTGGCGATGGCGGCCAGGTTGTCGCCGCGTTTGACGCGGTAGGCACGTTTCAGGCTGGCGACTTCGGATTCATCGGCGCCTTCGAAGACCGGCTTGAGCGACTTCTTGCTGATCAACTCTTCAGGACGCATGGTCGAGAGGCTGGCGGTCAGCAACTGCGCCTTGGACGTTGGCACGAGCAAATGCTGGGGGCCGTCGATGGTGGTGCGCTGTTTGAAGGCCGGGTTGAGCTGGAACAACTCGTCTTCGTCGATGTTGGCCACCGCGGCAACCTTGGACAGGTCCATGCGCTGGTTGATTTCGACGACCTGGAAATAAGGTTCGTTGGCGATCGGGTTGAGGTTCACGCCGTAGGCTTCGGGGGCCAGCACAACCTGGGACAAGGCTAGCAGCTTGGGCACGTAAGCCTGGGTTTCGGCTGGCAGCGGCAGGTTCCAGTAATCGGTCGGCAGGCCCAGCTTCTCGTTGCGCTCGATGGCACGGCTGACCGTGCCTTCACCGGCGTTGTAAGCCGCCAGAGCCAGCAACCAGTCACCGTTGAACATGTCGTGCAGGCGGGTCAGGTAATCCATGGCCGCAGTGGTCGAGGCGGTGATGTCGCGACGGCCATCATAGAAGCGGGTCTGACGCAGGTTGAAGTAACGGCCGGTGGAAGGAATGAATTGCCAAAGGCCCACCGCATTGGCCCGGGAGTAGGCCATCGGGTTGTAGGCGCTTTCAATCACTGGCAGCAGCGCCAGTTCCAGCGGCATGTTGCGTTCTTCAAGGCGTTCGACGATGTAGTGAATGTAGAGGCTGCCACGTTCACCGGCGTTTTCAAGGAAGGACGGGTTGCTGGCGAACCACAGGCGCTGTTGCTCGATGCGCGGGTTGACGCCCAGGTTGTCCTGCAACTGGAAGCCCTGGCGCATGCGCTCCCAGACATCCTGTGGAATTTGTGGAGTCGGCTTTTCGCTGAGCCAGATAGGTTTCTGCTTGGCGCGAGCGGCGATGTTCGGAGTGTGTGTCGCTTCGGTCTGCGGCACATGGCTGGAACAGCCCGCCAGAGTGGCGGACACAGCCACCGCTATGGCTTGAGCCAAGCGGGTCAATGCGTCTGAATTGATGGCTTTACGAATAGATGACGACATTGGCTGGAAGTAAGTTCCGGGCAAAAATGTCGGGCGATTCTAGAAAGCGCACCCTCTGCGGTCAACCATTCAGAATTTTTGTACCAACGGGACGGTGACTTAGAACTTATCTTTCCAAGCCCGAAGAGCAGCAAAGACCGCACTCGGAGACCGGTTTTGGGTTCCATTCCGTTCGTCCACTTTTTCTTTAACGGATGTTTCGTCGACACGCAAAAAGGGGTTGGTCAGTTTTTCAAGCGCCAGAGTAGAGGGCAGCGTCATGATTCCGGCCGCACGTTGCTCGGTAACTTTTTCCAGACGTGCGGCGGTGTCAGGATTGCCGGGTTCGACCGCTGCGGCAAATTTCAGATTGCTCAGGGTGTATTCGTGGGTGCAATAGACCAGCGTATCTTCCGGCAGCGCAGCGAGGCGGCTCAGCGAGGTGTGCATCTGCTCGGGCGTGCCTTCAAACAAGCGCCCGCAACCGGCGGCGAAAAGGGTGTCGCCGCAGAACAGCAGGCCGTGGTGATAATAGGCAATATGCCCCAGGGTGTGTCCGGGAACCGCATAGACGTCGAAGTCCCAGCCCAGCACGCTGACACGGTCGTTGTCCTTGAGCGCCACGTCTCGCGCCGGGATGGTTTCGCTGGCTGGACCATAGACTTTCGCGTCTGTCGCTTTTTTCAGCTGCTCGACACCGCCGACATGATCATGATGATGGTGAGTGATCAGGATATCGCTCAGTACCCAACCCTTATGCGCCGCCAGCCATGCTTGCACGGGCGCGGCATCACCCGGATCGACCACGGCGCAGCGCTGGGTGTTGTGGTCCTGTAACAACCAGATGTAGTTGTCGGTGAAGGCGGGCAGGGCACTGATCTGTATCATCGTCGGATTCGCCAAGCTGAAAACAATGGCGCATCTTAGAACTTCCTGGCGCGTTGGAGAATGCAATGACCGATAAAGCGTTCGCTCAGGCCGATCCTGAGTGGCTGAATTTGATCAGCGCGGCCCGTGAATGGCTGTCCGGGCCCATCGGGCAATTTCTGTTGGACGAAGAGCGGCGCATGCTCGAAGACGAGCTGGGCCGCTTCTTCGGTGGCTATCTGGTGCATTACGGCCCGTCGGCCCAGACACCGCCGTCGGCACCCCAGGTTCAGCGCAATGTGCGACTTGGCGCGCCGTTGCCGGGGGTCGAGATCGTCTGCGAAGAGCAGGCATGGCCGTTGAGCGAGCATGCCGCTGATGTGGTGGTGATGCAGCACGGCCTGGATTTCTGCCTGTCGCCCCACGGCTTGCTGCGTGAAGCCGCGAGCAGCGTGCGGCCCGGCGGGCATCTGCTGATCATCGGGATCAACCCCTGGAGCAGCTGGGGCTTGCGCCATGTGTTCGCTCACGACGGCTTGCGCAAGGCGCGCTGCATCTCACCGTCGCGGGTCGGCGACTGGCTGAATCTGCTGGGCTTCGCGCTGGAGAAACGCCGCTTCGGGTGCTATCGTCCGCCGCTTGCGTCACCCGCCTGGCAGGCTCGCCTGGCCGGTTGGGAGCGCAAGGCCGGTGACTGGCAACTGTCGGGCGGCGGCTTCTATTTATTGGTGGCGCGCAAGATCGTTGTTGGCCTGCGACCCGTCCGTCAGGAGCGGCGCGAACCGATGGGCAAGCTGATTCCATTGCCGATGGCCAAGGTCAACCGTCGTAACATCGAGCCGTAATACACTCTTTATTTTCCCGGCCGGGTTCGCCCCGGCCTCGGGCATCGTCGGTCACTGATCGGCGAGCCACCGCATTTTCTGGATAGATTGGCATGAGCGATAGCGTAGAACTCTTCACCGACGGCGCCTGCAAAGGCAACCCTGGCCCTGGCGGCTGGGGCGCGTTGCTGGTGTGCAAAGGCATTGAAAAGGAGCTGTGGGGCGGCGAAGCCAACACCACCAACAACCGCATGGAGCTGATGGGCGCGATTCGTGGCCTGGAAGAACTCAAGCGCTCCTGCGACGTGCTGCTGGTGACCGACTCCCAGTACGTGATGAAAGGCATCAACGAGTGGATGGACAACTGGAAGAAGCGCGGCTGGAAAACGGCGGCGAAGGAACCGGTCAAAAACGCTGACCTCTGGAAACTGCTGGATGAGCAGGTCAACCGCCACAACGTCACCTGGAAATGGGTACGCGGGCACATCGGCCACCATGGCAACGAACGGGCTGACCAACTGGCCAACCGTGGCGTGGATGAAGTGCGCGGGTACAAGCAGGCTTGATCGGTAGTGCCGCCCTTCGCGAGCACTGTCTGCCGGAGATCCATGCAGGAGCGAGGCTTGCCCGCGAAGAAAGCGCCGCGGTGTAACTGAGAGACCGGGTTATCGTTCTTCGCGAGCAAGCTTCGCTCCTCCAGGGTGTCACAGCATCAAGATCGCGGTGGCCAGTTGTTGGTCTGAATACGGTTCGTTGACCACCCCGCGAATCCGCAAAAACGCCGCCTGGATCCGCGCCCCGCGAATCACCCCCTCGCTCGCCACAAACGCTGCCGCATCATCCTTGGCCGCCAGTACGATCTTGTCGTCGCTGAATGAGCCACTGGTGCCTTTGGTGGAGCTCATCGTCAGACTGACGGTGACGTCTGTGCTGATGACAAAACTGGTGGCGTGGGCGCCGGAACCCAGCAAACAGGTACTCAATAAAACCAGCCGTGCAGTCTTCATGACGATTTCAAACCCTGGGTCAGCAAGGGGTGCACGCTAGCAATCCATCGGCTTCCAGACTTTATGAACATTGCTAATGATTGTTAAAAACTGCATGAGCGCCCGTCACCTGGCAGTGCGCGCGCCGGATCCCGCGAGCGTGTTAACATCGCCGCTTTTGCACGATTGACCCGTTGAGAGCTGAGCACTGATGGCCACCAGATCCGTTGTACTCGATACCGAAACCACCGGCATGCCGGTGACCGACGGCCACCGGATTATCGAAATCGGTTGTGTCGAGTTGATCGGTCGGCGCCTGACGGGCCGGCATTTCCACGTTTACCTGCAACCGGATCGCGAGAGTGACGAAGGCGCCATCGGCGTCCACGGCATTACCAACGAATTCCTGGTGGGCAAACCGCGGTTCACTGAAGTGGCCGATGAGTTTTTCGAATTCATCAAAGGCGCGCAGCTGATCATCCATAACGCGGCGTTCGACGTTGGCTTCATCAACAACGAATTCGCCCTGATGGGCCAGCACGACCGTGCGGACATCACGCAACACTGCTCGATCCTCGACACCCTGATGATGGCCCGGGAACGTCACCCGGGGCAGCGCAACAGCCTCGATGCGTTGTGCAAACGTTATGGCGTCGACAACTCCGGTCGTGAACTTCACGGCGCCTTGCTCGACTCCGAGATCCTCGCCGACGTTTACCTGACCATGACCGGCGGCCAGACCAGCCTGTCACTGGCCGGTAATGCGTCCGACGGCAACGGTTCCGGCGAAGGCGCTGACAACTCCGCCACCGAAATCCGCCGCTTGCCGGCCGACCGCCAGCCGACCCGGATCATCCCCGCCAGCGAAGATGACCTGGCCCGGCACGTGGCACGCCTGGAAGCCATCGCCAAGTCCGCCGGCGCCCCGTCGCTGTGGCAGCAGTTGGTCGAGGCCAAGGCGCAGGCTTGAGGCGAATCAGATGTAACAGGGCTTTTGTGGTGAGGGAGCTTCCTTGCCACAAGTAGTCCTGCTGAATGTTGGAGAGTTGATGGCCACATGATGGTGCACTCATTGACCCGCTTCAGGGCATCGTCGCTCGCCACATCCGCTTCAACCCTCTACCCTGAGCATATTGGCAGGCCACGGTCTGCAGCCTCAGGACACTGAGCCTCATGTATAAAGATTTGAAATTCCCGGTCTTGATCGTGCATCGCGACATCAAGGCCGACACCGTCGCCGGTGATCGCGTGCGTGGCATCGCCCGGGAACTGGAGCAGGAAGGCTTCAGCATCGTTTCGGCGGTGGACTACACCGAAGGGCGGCTGGTCGCTTCGACCCATCACGGCCTTTCCTGCATGTTGATCGCCGCCGAAGACGCCAGCGTCCACTCTCATTTGTTACACAATATGGCCGAGCTGATCGGCCTGGCGCGAGTGCGGGCGCCGGACTTGCCGATCTTTGCGCTGGGCGAACAGGTCACGCTGGAAAACGCCCCGGCCGATGCCATGGCCGAACTCAATCAACTGCGCGGCATTCTCTATCTGTTCGAAGACACCGTGCCCTTTCTGGCGCGGCAAGTGGCCCGGGCGGCCCGTAAATACCTGGATGGTTTGCTTCCGCCGTTTTTCAAGGCGCTGGTGCAACACACCGCCGATTCCAACTATTCCTGGCACACACCCGGCCATGGCGGTGGCGTGGCGTATCACAAGAGCCCGGTGGGGCAGGCGTTTCACCAGTTTTTCGGGGAAAACACCCTGCGCTCGGACTTGTCGGTGTCGGTGCCGGAACTGGGTTCCTTGCTCGATCACACCGGCCCGCTCGCCGAAGCGGAAGCCAGGGCTGCGCGCAATTTCGGCGCCGATCACACCTTTTTCGTGATCAATGGCACCTCGACCGCCAACAAGATCGTCTGGCATTCGATGGTCGCTCGCGATGACCTGGTACTGGTGGACCGCAACTGCCACAAATCGGTACTGCACTCGATCATCATGACCGGCGCGATTCCGTTGTACCTGTGCCCGGAGCGCAATGAACTGGGGATCATCGGACCGATTCCGCTGAGCGAGTTCAGCCGCGAATCGATTCAGGCAAAGATCGACGCCAGCCCGCTGACCCAGGGGCGTGAGCTCAAGGTCAAGTTGGCCGTGGTGACCAATTCGACCTACGATGGCCTTTGCTACAACGCCGAACTGATCAAGCAGAGCCTGGGCAACAGCGTCGAGGTCCTGCATTTCGACGAGGCCTGGTATGCCTACGCGGCGTTCCACGAGTTTTTCGCCGGTCGTTATGGCATGGGCACGTCCCGTAGCGAAGACAGCCCGCTGGTATTCACCACGCATTCCACACACAAACTGTTGGCCGCGTTCAGCCAGGCCTCGATGATTCATGTTCAGGACGGGGGTGCGCGGCAACTGGATCGCGATCGCTTCAATGAAGCATTCATGATGCACATCTCGACGTCGCCGCAGTACAGCATCATCGCTTCGCTGGACGTGGCATCGGCGATGATGGAAGGCCCGGCCGGGCGTTCGCTGTTGCAGGAAATGTTCGACGAAGCCCTGAGTTTTCGCCGGGCGCTGGCCAATCTGCGCCAGCACATCGCTGCGGACGACTGGTGGTTTTCCATCTGGCAGCCACCGTCGGTGGAAGGCATCGAGCGTGTGGTCACCGAAGACTGGCTGCTGCAACCCGACGCCGACTGGCATGGCTTTGGTGGGGTGACTGACGATTACGTGTTGCTTGATCCGATTAAAGTCACCTTGGTGATGCCTGGCCTGACGGCGGGCGGTGCGCTGAGCGAACGCGGGATTCCGGCGGCCGTGGTCAGCAAGTTCCTTTGGGAGCGCGGGCTGGTGGTCGAGAAGACCGGCCTTTATTCATTCCTGGTGCTGTTCTCGATGGGCATCACCAAGGGCAAATGGAGCACGTTGCTGACCGAATTGTTGGAGTTCAAGCGCAGTTACGACGCCAATGTCAGTCTGGCGTCGTGCCTGCCATGCGTGGCGCAACAGAACGTCGCGCGTTATCAGGGCATGGGTTTGCGGGATTTGTGCGATCAACTGCACGCCTGTTATCGCAGCAATGCCACGGCCAAGCACCTCAAACGCATGTACACCGTGTTGCCGGAAATCGCCATGAAACCGGCTGACGCCTATGATCATTTGGTGCGGGGTGAGGTGGAAGCAGTGTCGATCGATGCCCTGGAAGGGCGAATTGCCGCGGTGATGCTGGTGCCGTACCCACCCGGCATCCCGCTGATCATGCCGGGGGAGCGGTTCACCGAGTCGACCCGGTCGATCATCGATTACCTGTCGTTTGCTCGCACGTTTGACAGCAGCTTCCCCGGGTTTGTCGTTGATGTGCACGGACTGCAACACGAAGACGAGGGCAATGGACGGCATTACACCGTCGATTGCATCAAGGAATGAGGACCTTTCCCAGCATGCAACCGATCATGAATCCCAAATACCCAGGACTCTCGGTGCGTGTCGCCGATGAGGGGTTTGCGCCCTATATCTGGGGCAGCGATTTCAGTTTTGAAGTCGCGGCCTATGGTGCAGCTGAAATCGGCAAACCGGTGGAGCAGTGGCGGGTCACGCCGATCACCCCTTATCGAAAGTGCTACGGGATTGATCCCGAGGAGTTCAGCAGTTTTCGCGATGCCGCCGACAGTGCGGTGTTCATGGCCTATCTCGATGACGAGCCCGTCGGTCATCTGGTGGTCAGCACCAACTGGAACGGCTTTGCCCATATCGATGAGTTGGCCGTGCATGCGCCAGCGCGCCGTCACGGTGTGGCCAAGGCGTTGCTGGATGTGGCGCAGTTCTGGAGTCGCAAGAAGAAGTTGCCGGGCATCATGCTCGAAACCCAGAACAACAATCTGGGCGCCTGTCGACTCTATGAGCGCTGTGGTTTCGTGATAGGCGGGATCGATCATCTGCGTTATCGCGGCATCGACCCGAACACCGCCGAAGTCGCGCTGTTCTGGTATCGCCTGTTCGATAATCCGCTGGAAAACCCGCTCAGCTCGACAACATCGCCACGGCTTGTTCCGTGAGGATGTCCAGCAGCACCTGAACGGCGGGCATGGGCTCGCCGTTCTTCAGGGTCAGGGCATAGAGGCTGATCGGCACCGCAGGCGCCAAGGGGCAGGCATCCAGGCCGCTCGACTTGGCCCCAAGGGCGGTGAAGGGGTCGACAATCGCCAGGCCTTCGCCGGCCTCGACCATGCTGCGCATCATCTGATGAGTCTGCACCCGCGTCTGGATGACCGGTGCAGGGCGCAAGGCATGCAATTTGTTATCGAGCGCCGGGCTTAGCGGATCATGACCTTCCAGGCCAACCATCGACTGGCCGGCCAGATCCTGCAACGAAATGTACTTCTGTTTCGGTTGCAGCCAGCCATGGGGCGCCAACAGCTGGAGCTTGCCTTGGGCAATCACTTGGCAATAGATGTCGGCGTGGTCGGGATCGTGCAGGCTCAGCCCCAGATCGCTTTCACGCAGCAGCAGGCTTCTGACGATCTCGCGGGTGGGTTGGCTCAGCAGGGTGCAAGCCGCATCGGGAAGGCGTCGGCGCAGGGCGGCGATGCTGTGGGGCAATAACTGCTGGGCCAGCGGCGGGGTGCAGATGATGCGCAGCGGGTGCGCCTGATACTGCTTGAGGCTGCTGGCCAGGCGCTGGACCGGCTCAAGCGCGTCATACACGCGGGCGATTTCAACCTGCAGCTCCCGCGCCTCGCGCGTCGCCTGCAAACGTCCACGCACGCTGGAAAACAGCATAAATCCCAGCTGATCCTCGGCGTCGCGCAAAATGCCTTCGACCTCGGCCACCGGCAACTGCAGCCATTCGGCGGCGGTGCCCAGATGACCGGTCTGCAAGAGCGCGTGGATCACTTCGATATGACGTAAACGCATGCGTGAAGTCCATGTTCAGCAGGTGAGGGAGTCAGTGACTGAATCCTAACTCAAGTGCGCGCATATGACTTCTGCTCATAACGCGGGGTTATGAGGCGGCGTTGATTTCCGGCCGGCTGCCGACATAGGTGTCGGGCTCGCGCACGATGGTGATTTTCGATTGCACCAGCTGAAACTGGTTGTCGTCGAGCTTATCGACGCGATCGCCAATAGCCAGTTTGTAGGTGGTCACAGGCGCCGAGCCAGTGAGTCCGTCATGCGAGGGGGTGGATTCCTGGAACTCATGCACGGAATAAACGCGGCCTTCCGCGTCTCTTGCATGGAACTGACCGACGAGTACTGCTGCCATCTGCTTAGAACCTCTGGAGATAAATCACTCAATTTGCGGTTCTGTAGACCGTGGTTAAGCGAAGTAAGTTTTCCTACAGGAAAAAAATAGTCAGGGGCGGTGAATTCAACAGCCCACTGGGTGAATCGTCATCTATAACTACAAGTCTTTCCCATCGAACAGTCGAGAATCTTCAATGAGCAACGTCTACACGATCGCCGTACTGGTCGGCAGCTTGAGAAAGGAATCAATCAACCGCAAGGTTGCGCTCGCCCTGGCCGACCTGGCGCCTGCCAATCTCAAGCTCACCATCGTCGAAATCGGCGATCTGGCGCTCTACAACGAAGACATTGACGGGACTTCACCGCCGGCAGCCTACAGCACTTTCCGACAACAAGTGAGTTCATCCGACGCAGTGCTGTTCGTCACCCCTGAATACAACCGCTCGGTGCCGGCACCGCTGAAGAATGCGATTGACGTGGGATCGCGTCCCTATGGCAAGAGCGCCTGGAGCGGCAAGCCAGGAGCGGTGATCAGCGTTTCGCCGGGGGCTGTCGGCGGGTTTGGGGCCAACCATCACTTGCGTCAGTCAATGGTGTTTCTGGACGTGCCGTGCATGCAGCAGCCGGAAGCCTATCTGGGGGGCGCAGGTTCGGCGTTCGATGAGTCGGGCAAATTGTCCGAATCGGTGAGGCCGTTCTTGCAGAATTTCATCAATGCGTATGGCAAATGGGTCGAGCAGCATAAGAAAGAGTGACCTGAACGCAACACATCCCCTGTAGCAGCTGCCAGGTTGTTCAGTCTTTGCTTTACTGCATATTCGGAATTCCATATATTCACGCCTCGTTTTTCCAGAGGCGTTTACCCGCATGCTTATAGCGTCGCTGATTTTCCTGCTGACCATCACCCTGGTGATCTGGCAACCCAAAGGCCTGGGGGTTGGCTGGAGTGCGACATTCGGCGCCGTGCTGGCGCTGATTTTCGGGGTGGTGCATCTGGCTGATATCCCGATTGTGTGGCAGATCATCTGGAACGCCACCGGCACCTTCGTGGCGCTGATCATCATCAGTCTGTTGCTGGATGAGGCGGGATTCTTTGCCTGGGCAGCCTTGCATGTGGCCCGTTGGGGAAAGGGCAGCGGGCGCAAACTCTTCGCTTATATGGTGCTGCTCGGGGCGCTGGTGTCGGCGTTGTTCGCCAATGACGGTGCGGCGCTGATTCTCACCCCGATCGTGATTTCCATGCTGCTGGCGCTACGCTTTTCCCCGGCGGCGACGTTGGCATTCGTGATGGGCGCCGGGTTCATCGCCGATACCGCGAGCCTGCCGTTGGTGGTGTCGAACCTGGTGAACATCGTTTCGGCGGACTACTTCGATATCACCTTCAACCGCTATGCGGCGGTGATGATTCCGGTCAACTTCGTCAGCGTCGCCGCCACGCTGGCGATGCTGATGTGGTTTTTTCGTCGTGACATCCCCAAGGCTTACGACCCCGAGCAACTGGAACATCCGTCGACGGCGATCCATGACAAGGCGACGTTTTATGCCGGTTGGGCAGTGCTGGCCATCCTGTTGATCGGCTGCTTCGCCCTTGAGCCGCTGGGCATTCCGATCAGTGCCATTTCCGCTGTCTGTGCCGCGTTGCTGCTGGCCATCGCCGCCCGTGGCCACAAGATCTCCACGCGCAAGGTGATGAAAGAAGCGCCATGGCAGATCGTGATTTTCTCGTTGGGCATGTACCTGGTGGTCTATGGCCTGCGCAATGCCGGGCTCACCGGGTATCTGGCGGGGTGGCTGGACGGGTTCGCGCAGTACGGCGTTTGGGGCGCGGCGATGGGCACGGGCGTGCTGACGGCGCTGTTGTCGTCGATGATGAACAACTTGCCGACGGTGTTGATTGGTTTGCTGTCGATCGATGCCAGCCAGGCCACGGGAGTGGTGAAGGAAGCGATGATTTATGCCAACGTCATTGGCAGCGACCTGGGGCCGAAAATCACGCCGATTGGCAGTCTGGCGACGCTGTTGTGGTTGCATGTACTGCAACGCAAGAACATTCAGATCGGCTGGGGGTACTACTTCAAGGTCGGGGTGGTGTTGACGGTGCCGGTGTTGTTGGTGACGTTGGCGGCTTTGGCTTTGCGGTTATCCATTTAGAACGGGGTGGCTTCTTCGCGGGCAAGCCTCGCTCCTACAGGATTTATGACGAATGCAAATTCAGCGAACGATACAAAACCTGTAGTAGCGAGGCTTGCCCGCGAAGGGGCCAACCCAGGCACTACAAGTCTCAACCACTGCCCGGCACGTTCGGCCAAAGATCCGCCACCAGAAACAACCGTTCCGCTTCCTCCCAATCCCCATCCGCGTTCTCGATCAGGCGCACCATCAACTGCGCCGGGGCCAAAGGCTCCAGGTCACTGAGCCATGCGTCCAGCTGCCCGGTGTTCCAGGTCTGTTCCGCCGGGTAATGCGCCGGCGCCAGCCACGCATGGCGGGGCAGGGGTTGCCAGCGGCCGAACGGGCGCTGCACGACAAAGTCCGCCCAGTCTTTCTGATGCAGCCAGCTGCCGCGCAGATGCTGTGGATGGGCACCGTGGGGGGCTCGGCTTGTCCTGGCCACGGATACAGCAGATAACCGCCCAGCCACAGATGCGCGCTGAACTGCTGAATATCCAGCGCCGCCAGCACCTCGCGACTCTCGGGGCGGGCGGAAATCGGCAGTTGGTGTTGCGTCAGATGCGCCAGTTTGCGGTCCAGTCGATCATGACAACCTGGTCCGAGCCACTGCGCCGTGTCCTGTCCGTCACCATTCTGCGGCCCCAGATACAGCTTGATCGCCAGTTCCAGATGATGCACGCCGTCGCGGTCGCGCAACAGCATGTCCAGCTCGCCCAAGGTGTGGCCTTCGCGGCGGATCGGCATGTTGGCGGCAATCAACTCGATACCCGGCGCATGGCGCACGGCGTATTGCCACAAGCGTTCGTAATACAGGCCCAGTCGCCGGGTCCTGGCCTGCGCCAGCCAGTGCAGCAAGTCGTAACTGTCGCGGTCGAGTTGCTTCAGCCAGCGTTCCAGCTGCTCAGGTGCCTGCACCCAGTCGCTGCCGGCCAGCGGATGGCGTTGCGGCCACGGAGTGGTGTCGAGCATCGGCGGCGCGAGGATGACCCAGGCAAGGTCGCGCACCTCGGGGTGGCGCAACTGGTGGGGTAACTGGAGCAAATCGGGAAATAGGATCATCTTGCGAGCATAGCTCTAAACATGAGTACACCCTTGTGGCTGAAAGGATTTTGTCTATCCCGCGCTTTCGCCCATAATCGTGTTTTTCACCGTCGCGCAGGAACCCCATGGAGCAATTTCGTAATATCGGCATCATCGGTCGCCTGGGCAGTTCGCAGGTGCTGGATACCGTCCGCCGACTGAAACGGTTTCTGCTTGATCGTCACCTGCACGTGATTCTCGAAGACACCATCGCCGAAGTCCTGCCCGGTCATGGCCTGCAAACCTCGTCTCGCAAGATGCTCGGCGAAGTCTGTGACATGGTGATTGTGGTCGGCGGTGACGGCAGCCTGCTTGGCGCCGCGCGTGCCTTGGCCCGACACAATATTCCGGTGCTCGGCATCAACCGGGGCAGCCTCGGTTTCCTGACCGACATTCGCCCGGATGAACTGGAAGTCAAAGTCGCCGAAGTGCTCGATGGCCATTACCTGGTGGAAAACCGCTTCCTGCTGCAAGCCGAAGTCCGGCGCCATGCCGAGGCCATCGGCCAGGGCGATGCGCTGAACGACGTGGTCCTGCACCCGGGCAAATCGACGCGGATGATCGAATTCGAGTTGTACATCGACGGCCAGTTCGTCTGCAGCCAGAAGGCCGACGGCCTGATCGTCGCAACGCCCACCGGTTCGACCGCCTATGCGTTGTCGGCGGGCGGGCCGATCATGCACCCCAAGCTCGACGCTATTGTGATTGTGCCGATGTACCCCCATACCTTGTCGGGCAGGCCAATTGTGGTCGATGGCAACAGTGAGCTGAAAATCGTCGTGTCCAAAGATATGCAGATTTACCCGCAAGTCTCCTGTGACGGGCAGAACCATTTCACCTGCGCGCCGGGCGACACCATCACCATCAGCAAAAAAGCCCAGAAACTGCGGCTGATCCACCCGCTCGACCACAACTACTATGAGGTCTGCCGGACCAAGCTTGGCTGGGGCAGCCGGTTGGGCGGTGGAGGCGACTGATGCTCGATCCCGCGCGTAGCTACGACCTGATCGGTGACGTGCACGGTTGCGCTCTGACCCTTGAGCACTTGCTCGACCGGCTCGGTTATCACAAACAAGGTGGCGTCTGGCGGCATCCATCGCGCATGGCGGTGTTCGTCGGCGACATCATCGACCGCGGCCCGCGGATTCGCGAGGCGCTGCATATCGTCCACGACATGGTCGAGGCCGGTCAGGCGCTGTGCATCATGGGCAACCATGAATTCAACGCCCTCGGCTGGGCCACGCCGGCGCCGCCAGGCAGCGGCAAGCAGTTCGTGCGCGAACACACGCCACGCCATGCGCGCCTGCTCGGTGAAACCCTGACGCAATTTGAACATCACCCCGGCGACTGGCATGACTTCCAGCAATGGTTTTACGAACTGCCATTGTTTGTGGATGCCGGGCGTTTCCGCGTGGTGCACGCCTGCTGGGATGCCGGCCTGATCGAGCCGCTGCGCGCGCTGTTCCCCGATGGCTGCGTCGACGAACATTTCCTCCAGGCCTCGGCCGTGCCGGGCAGTTTCGCCTGCACCGTGTTCGATCGTTTGCTGCGCGGGACCGACATGCGCCTGCCCCACGGGCTGACCATGACCAGCGGCGATGGCCTGACGCGTTCGTTCTTCCGCACCAAATTCTGGGAAGACGACCCGCAAACCTACGGAGACATTGTGTTCCAGCCCGACGCCTTGCCCGAACCCGTGGCCCAGACGCCCCTGTCGTCCACCGAAAAAAATACCTTGCTGCGTTACGGCGTCGATGAGCCGCTGTTGTTCGTTGGCCATTACTGGCGCAGCGGCAAACCGGCGCCGATCCGTCCGAACCTGGCCTGCCTGGATTACAGCGCGGTGCTCTACGGCAAACTGGTCGCCTATCGCCTGGATCAGGAAACCCGCCTCGACCCGCACAAGTTTGTCTGGGTCGATGTCGAGCGGCCGGAGGTGTTGCGATGACTACCGTTGCTGTTTTACGCCTGCCGCTGGCCGTGGATTTGAGCGGGTTCGTCAAACTGCTGCAACGCATGCAGGTGCCGCATCGGGTCAGCGAAGAGTCCGGTGAACAGGTGCTGTGGGTGCCGGCCAATATCAGCGAAGACGTCCGTTCCTTATATGAACGTTTCCCGGCGGGCGACCCTGATCAGCAGCTGGACATTCCGGTCGCGCAAACCACCAGGCGGCCTGGTTTCGTCGAGCAGATGCGCCATGCCAAGGCAACCGGCTTGGTGTTGCTGCTGAGCCTGATCGTCGGTGCGGTGACGCTGCTGGGGGAAAACCTCGACACGCTGCGTTGGCTGACCTTCCTCGATTTTCGTATCGTTGGCGAGTACATCCATTTTGTGCCCTTGGCCGACAGCCTGGCGGCGGGGCAGTGGTGGCGTCTGGTGACGCCGATGCTGATCCACTTCGGCATCCTGCACCTGGCCATGAACGGCATGTGGTACTGGGAGCTGGGGCGGCGCATCGAGTCGCGTCAGGGCAGCATCAACCTGATCGGCTTGACCTTGCTTTTCAGCCTGGTGTCGAACTACGCCCAGTTTGTTTTCAGTGGCCCGACCCTGTTCGGCGGGTTGTCCGGGGTGCTTTACGGCCTGCTCGGGCATTGCTGGATTTTCCAGATGTTGTCGCCGAACCCGGCATATCGCCTGCCGCGCGGTGTGCTGGTGATGATGCTGGTGTGGCTGGTGCTGTGCCTGTCGGGCCTGGTCTCGATGATCGGTTTCGGTGAAATCGCCAACGCAGCCCATGTCAGCGGGTTGCTCGTCGGATGCTTGACCGGTTTGTTGGGCGGTTTGTACAACCGCCGTAAACTGGCCGTCTAATCAGTTATGTATTAAAGAGCGGAGCCCTTGATGTCCTCTTTTAACGAAATGATTCAAAACATCACCCCCGATATCTACCAGAGCCTGAAGCTGGCGGTGGAGATCGGCAAATGGTCCGACGGTGGCAAACTCACCGCCGAACAACGTGAATTGTCGCTGCAAGCGATGATCGCCTGGGAAATCCAGAACCTGCCCGAGGAAGAGCGTACCGGCTACATGGGCCCGCAGGAATGCAGCTCGAAGTCGATCAGCGTGCCGAACATCCTGTTCAAATCGGATGCCATCCATTGATTGAGATTGGCCGTGGTGCAATCAGCAAAATGTCGGCGCGCCTTGACGGGCCGAACGTGCAGTACGCGTTTCGTCTGGATGACGTCGAGGTGCCGGTCAATCCCTTGATCGGCAGCACGGTGCGTCTGGAATATCTGGGGGCGATTCATTGCACCCATTGCGGGCGCAAGACCAAAACCAGTTTCAGCCAGGGGTATTGCTATCCGTGCATGACCAAACTGGCGCAGTGCGACCTCTGCATCATGAGCCCGGAGCGTTGCCACTACGACGCTGGCACCTGCCGTGAGCCGGAGTGGGGCGAGAAGTTCTGCATGACCGATCACATTGTGTATCTGTCGAATTCGTCCGGGGTGAAAGTCGGGATTACCCGCGCCACCCAGCTGCCGACTCGCTGGATCGACCAGGGCGCCCGTCAGGCGTTGCCGATCATGCGCGTTTCGACCCGCCAGCAATCGGGGTTTGTCGAGGACCTGTTCCGCAGTCAGGTGGCAGACAAGACCAACTGGCGTGCTTTACTCAAGGGTGACGCGGTGTCGGTGAACCTGGCCGAGGTTCGCGATCAGTTGTTCGACAGCTGCGCCGAAGGGTTGCAAGGTTTGCAGGAACGATTCGGCCTACAAGCAATCCAGACCATTGCCGACGTAGAAACCCTCGAAATCCGCTATCCGGTCGAGCAATACCCGGCCAAAATCGTCAGCTTCAACCTGGACAAGAATCCGATTGCCGAAGGCACGTTGTTGGGGATCAAGGGCCAATACCTGATTTTCGACACAGGCGTCATCAATATTCGTAAATACACGGCTTATCAGCTCGCCGTGCATCAGTAAGGACTCCAGCATGCGCACCGAACAACCGAAGATGATCTATTTGAAAGACTATCAGGCGCCCGAGTACCTGATCGACGAGACGCACCTGACCTTCGAGTTGTTCGAGGACCACAGCCTGGTCCATGCGCAACTGGTGATGCGCCGCAATCCCGAGCGCGGCCCGGGCCTGCCGCCGCTGGTGCTGGACGGCCAGCAACTCGAGCTGCTGTCGGTCACCGTGGCTGACCGCGAGCTGAGCGACGCTGATTATCAGCTGACGGAAAACCACCTGACCCTGCACCCGACCAGCACCACCTTCACGGTCGATACCAGCGTCAAGATCCACCCGGAAACCAACACCGCCCTGGAAGGTTTGTACAAATCCGGCACGATGTTCTGCACCCAGTGCGAGGCCGAAGGCTTCCGCAAGATCACCTATTACCTCGACCGCCCGGACGTGATGAGCACGTTCACCACCACGGTCATTGCCGAGCAGCATAGCTATCCGGTGTTGCTGTCCAACGGCAATCCGATTGCCTCAGGTCCCGGCGAAGACGGCCGGCACTGGGCGACCTGGGAAGACCCGTTCAAGAAGCCGGCGTACCTGTTCGCGCTGGTGGCCGGTGACTTGTGGTGCGTCGAAGACAGCTTCACCACCATGAGCGAACGCTCGGTGGCGCTGCGCATTTACGTCGAGCCGGAAAACATCGACAAGTGCCAGCACGCGATGAACAGCCTCAAGAAGTCGATGCGTTGGGACGAAGAGGTCTACGGTCGCGAGTACGATCTGGACATCTTCATGATCGTCGCGGTCAACGACTTCAACATGGGCGCCATGGAGAACAAGGGCCTCAACATCTTCAACTCCAGCGCCGTACTGGCCCGCGCCGAAACCGCCACCGATGCCGCGCACCAGCGTGTCGAGGCGATCGTCGCGCACGAATACTTCCACAACTGGTCGGGCAACCGCGTGACCTGCCGCGACTGGTTCCAGTTGTCGCTCAAGGAAGGCTTCACCGTGTTCCGTGATTCGGGCTTCTCCGCCGACATGAACTCGGCCACCGTGAAACGCATCCAGGACGTGGCTTACCTGCGTACTCACCAGTTTGCTGAAGACGCAGGTCCCATGGCTCACGCCGTGCGCCCGGACAGCTTCATCGAGATTTCCAATTTCTATACCCTGACCGTGTACGAAAAAGGTTCGGAAGTGGTCGGCATGATCCACACCTTGCTCGGCGCCGAAGGCTTCCGCAAAGGCAGCGACCTGTATTTCGAACGCCATGACGGCCAGGCCGTGACCTGCGACGACTTCATCAAAGCCATGGAAGATGCCAACGGTGTCGATCTGACCCAGTTCAAACGCTGGTACAGCCAGGCCGGTACCCCGCGTCTGGCGGTGAGCGAGTCCTACGACGCCGCCGCGAAAACCTACAGCCTGACTTTCCGCCAAAGCTGCCCGGCGACCCCGGACAAGGTGGAAAAACTGCCGTTCGTGATTCCTGTGGAATTGGGCCTGCTTGACTCGAAAGGGGCGGCCATTGCGTTGCGTCTTTCCGGTGAAGCCCAGACGCAGGGTACTTCGCGGGTGATCTCGGTGACCGAAGCGGAGCAGACCTTCACCTTCGTCGACATCGCTGAACAGCCGCTGCCTTCATTACTGCGCGGCTTCTCGGCGCCAGTCAAACTGAGCTTCCCGTACAATCGCGATCAACTGATGTTCCTGATGCAGCACGACAGCGACGGTTTCAACCGCTGGGATGCCGGTCAGCAATTGTCGGTTCAGGTGCTGCAAGAGCTGATCGCTCAGCAGCAGAAGGGCGAAGCACTGGTGCTGGATCAACGTCTGGTTTCTGCTCTGCGCACCGTGCTGTCCGACGAGACGCTGGACCAGGCGATGGTTGCGGAAATGCTTTCGCTGCCGGGCGAGGCGTATCTGACCGAAATCAGCGACGTGGCTGACGTCGACGCCATCCATATCGCTCGCGAGTTTGCCCGCAAGCAATTGGCTGAAGGTTTGTTCGAGGCGCTGTGGTTGCGTTATCAGGCCAACCGCGATCTGTCGAAGAAAACCCCGTATGTGGCCGAAGCCGAGCATTTTGCCCGTCGTGCCTTGCAGAACATTGCGCTGTCGTACCTGATGCTCAGCGGCAAGCCGGAAGTGTTGGCGGCGACGCTGGAACAATTCGAGACCAGCGACAACATGACCGAACGCCTGACCGCGCTGGCGGTGTTGGTCAATTCGCCGTTTGAAGAGCAGAAGGCCTTGGCGCTGGCGAGTTTTGCCGAGCACTTCAAGGACAATCCGCTGGTCATGGATCAGTGGTTCAGTGTCCAGGCGGGCAGCACGTTGCCCGGTGGTCTGGAACGTGTTCGTCAGTTGATGGAGCACCCGGCGTTCAACATCAAGAACCCGAACAAGGTGCGGGCGCTGGTCGGTGCGTTTGCCGGGCAGAACCTGATCAACTTCCATGCGGCGGACGGTTCCGGGTATCGCTTCCTGGCGGATCTGGTGATCGAGTTGAATGGCTTCAACCCGCAGATCGCTTCCCGCCAGTTGGCGCCGCTGACTCGCTGGCGCAAATACGACGACGCCCGTCAGGCGTTGATGAAAGGCGAGCTGGAGCGGATTCGTGCTTCGGGTCAGCTGTCCAGCGATGTGTTTGAAGTGGTCAGCAAAAGCCTGGCTTGATCCCTGTTCCGCGGAGTACCTGATCGTTCCCACGCTCTGCGTGGGAATGCATCCCGTGAAGCTCCGCGCACAGCCTCTACAGCGGACGCTGAGCGTCCATCGCGGCTTTCCCACGCAGAGTGGGAACGATCTTCACGATCTTGCTTAACATCACCCCTCCGAATGCCTCCCCATTCATCCACACCCGCTATCCCCCAGTTAACAAAACATAACGTGGCGTCGATTGTCAGACCTTTCCAAACCCCGATAGGATAAGCCAGCTTCCGAAGGGGCTCTAGATTGCGCATTTCAGGACTATGCTCCAGAACAGGCAATCCCGATGAGCACCCCTTACGGCGCCCTGAAAGGTTGAACGACCTAACAATAATAATGGGGGAAGGTCTATGAGTGAGCCTGTCATGGGTGTGGGTATCTGCCGCCCGCCGGCATTACGCAAGTTCGCGTTGCTGGCCACAGCGCTCTCGCTGTTGGGTTGTGCCGTGCTGTCGGCACCTGCGGTGGCCGCTGCGGCGCCAGCGTCCGACACTGTTTATGCCGTTGAATCTGCCAAAGCCAGCAAGAGCCTGATGCTCGACGTCGTGCACGTCGGCAAGCGCCTGGTGGCTGTTGGTGATCGCGGGCACATTCTGTATTCCGATGACCAGGGTGCAACCTGGACCCAGGCCAAAGTGCCGACCCGGCAATTGTTGACGTCGGTGTTTTTCGCCGATGACCAACACGGCTGGGCCGTCGGCCATGACGCTCAGATCCTCGCCAGCGAGGACGGTGGCGCCACCTGGACCAAGCAATTCGAAGATTTGAAACGCGAATCGCCGCTGCTCGACGTCTGGTTCCAGGACGTCAACAGCGGCTTTGCCGTGGGCGCCTACGGTGCGTTGCTGGCCACCACCGACGGTGGCAAACACTGGGAAGATGCCAGTGATCGCCTCGACAACGAAGACCAATACCACCTCAATGGCATTGCGGCGGTCAAGGATGCCGGGCTGTTCATCGTCGGCGAGCAGGGCAGCATGTTCCGCTCCGCCGACTGGGGCCAGACCTGGGAAAAACTGGAAGGTCCATACGAAGGTTCGCTGTTCGGCGTGATCGGCACCGCTCAGGCCAACACACTGCTGGCCTACGGGTTGCGGGGCAATCTGTTCCGCTCGACCGATTTCGGCACGACCTGGGAACCGGTCGAACTCAAGGCTGCTCGCGGTGCGCTGGAGTTCGGTCTGTCCGGCGCGACGCTGCTCGACGACGGCTCCATTGTCATCGTCGGCAACGGCGGCTCGGTGATCCGCAGCAACGATAACGGCGAAACCTTCAGCGTGTTCAACCGCCCGGATCGCATTTCCGTTTCGGCGGTGACCGCGGCAGGCAACGGCAATCTGATTCTGGCAGGACAGGGTGGCGTTCGCGTCACCACGCCAACCGGCGCAGAGAATGGCAAAAACGGGTCGTCCAAATGAGCCGGGCAAATAATAAGAAGGCGGGTCTATGACATCCTTGAGCAGTCATCACCAAGACAAGGCGACGTTTCTGGAACGCCTGATTTTCAACAACCGCCCGGCAGTGATCGTCATCTGCCTGCTGGTCAGCATCTTCCTGTTCTGGCAGGCGACGCTGATCCGGCCGTCCACCAGTTTCGAAAAAATGATCCCCCTGGATCATCCCTTCATTCAAAAGATGATGGAGCACCGCAACGATCTGGCGAACCTGGGCAACACGGTGCGCATTTCCGTGGAAGCCACCGACGGTGACATATTCTCCAAGGAATACATGGAGACTCTGCGTCAGATCAACGACGAAGTGTTCTACATTTCCGGCGTCGACCGTTCCGGCCTCAAGTCGCTGTGGAGCCCGAGCGTGCGCTGGACCGAGGTGACGGAGGAGGGCTTTGCCGGTGGCGAAGTGATCCCGCAGAGCTATAACGGCTCCCAGCAAAGCCTCGACCTGCTTCGCAACAACGTACTCAAGTCCGGTCAGGTCGGGCGCCTGGTGGCCAACGACTTCAAGTCGAGCATCGTCGACATCCCGCTGCTGGAGTCCTACCCGGACCCGCAGGATCAGGGCAAGTTGCTGGCGCTGGACTACCGCAAGTTCTCCCACGAGCTGGAAGAAAAGATCCGCGACAAGTTTGAAGCGCAGAACCCTAACGTGCAGATCCACATCGTCGGTTTCGCCAAGAAAGTCGGCGACCTGATCGATGGCCTGGTCATGGTGGTGATGTTCTTCGGCGTCGCCTTCGTCATCACCCTGATCCTGCTGTACTGGTTCACCAACTGCATGCGCAGCACCGTGGCGGTGTTGAGTACGACGCTGGTGGCGGTGGTCTGGCAGTTGGGGTTGATGCACTTCTTCGGTTTCGGGCTTGATCCGTATTCGATGCTGGTGCCGTTCCTGATCTTCGCCATCGGTATTTCCCACGGCGTACAGAAGATCAACGGGATCGCCTTGCAGTCCAGCGAAGCCGACAACGCCTTGACCGCCGCACGCCGCACGTTCCGCCAGTTGTTCCTGCCAGGGATGATCGCGATCCTTGCGGACGCGGTGGGCTTCATCACGCTGTTGATCATCGACATCGGTGTGATTCGTGAACTGGCCATCGGTGCCTCCATCGGTGTCGCGGTGATCGTGTTCACCAACCTGATCCTGCTGCCGGTCGCCATCTCCTACGTCGGCATCAGCAAGCGCGCTGTCGAACGCAGCAAGAAAGACGCGCACCGCGAACACCCGTTCTGGCGCCTGCTGTCGAGCTTTGCCAGCCCGAAAGTCGCACCGGTGTCGATCGTCCTGGCCTTGCTGGCCTTCGGCGGCGGCCTCTGGTACAGCCAGAACCTGAAAATCGGCGACCTCGACCAGGGTGCCCCGGAACTGCGGCCGGACTCGCGTTACAACAAGGACAACAACTTCATCATCAGCAACTACTCGACCAGCTCCGACGTATTGGTGGTGATGGTCAAGACCAAGTCCGAAGGTTGCTCGCGCTATGAAGCCATGGCGCCGATCGACGAACTGATGTGGAAGATGCAGAACACCGAGGGCGTGCAGTCGGCGATCTCCCTGGTGACCGTGTCCAAGCAGATGATCAAGGGCATGAACGAGGGCAACCTGAAATGGGAAACCCTGTCGCGTAACCCGGACGTACTGAACAACTCCATTGCCCGTGCCGATGGCTTGTACAACAACAGTTGCTCCCTGGCGCCGGTACTGGTGTTCCTCAACGACCACAAGGCCGCCACCCTGGATCGCGCCGTGCATGCGGTGCAGGACTTCGCCAAGGAAAACAACAAGGACGGCCTTGAGTTCATCCTCGCGGCGGGTAACGCCGGTATCGAGGCGGCGACCAACGAGGTGATCAAGGAATCCGAGCTGACCATCCTGATCCTCGTTTACATCTGCGTCGCGACCATGTGCATGATCACCTTCCGTTCCTGGGCGGCGACCTTGTGCATCGTGCTGCCGCTGGTGCTGACCTCGGTACTCGGCAACGCCCTGATGGCCTTCATGGGCATCGGCGTGAAAGTCGCGACCCTGCCGGTCGTGGCGCTGGGGGTGGGGATTGGCGTGGACTACGGCATCTACATCTATAGCCGTCTGGAAAGCTTCCTGCGTGCAGGCCTGCCGTTGCAAGAAGCCTACTACCAGACGCTCAAGTCCACTGGTAAAGCCGTGCTGTTCACCGGCCTGTGCCTGGCGATCGGTGTGTGCACCTGGATCTTCTCGGCCATCAAGTTCCAGGCCGACATGGGCCTGATGCTGACCTTCATGCTGCTCTGGAACATGTTCGGCGCGCTTTGGCTGCTGCCGGCGCTGGCTCGCTTCCTGATCAAGCCGGAGAAACTGGCGGGGCAGAAGGGCAATTCGTTGTTCGCTCACTGATCCCTGGCTGAAATAGAAAAGCCGCAACCTGGGTTGCGGCTTTTTTTCATCTGGGGATTAACACAACCCTTTGCAGGAGCCGGCTTGCTGGCTCCTAAAAAGGATCGCGTTGGTTATGAGGGATCTGTGCCGAGCACGACGTTCAGCGCACTGCGCGCATCGTCGAGCTGAACGAGGGTCGCATGCCGCGCACCCAGCGCATCGCGGTTCTCGATCGCCGTCAGGATCGCCTTGTGTCGGGGCAGCGCCAGTTCATGCAGGTTCGGCCGCTGGTTGGAATGTTTCAGCGCTTCAGCAATCGCCACCGACAGCATGTTGCACAGGTTGGCCAGCAGATCGTTGTGGGTCGCATCGGCGATGCGGCTGTGAAAATCCAGGTCCGGCTGCAACAGCGCTTCCGGCGTCGGTGCGGCTTCCATGCGCTGGTAGGCTTCACCGATGGAGGCGATGTCTGCGTCGGTCGCGAACTGCGCGGCGAGGGCGGCGGCAGCGGGTTCGATGATGCTGCGCACGCTGGTCAGCAACTCGAAAAATTCATTCTGCGGGCTGCTTTGCATCAGCCAGTGCAGCACATCCGGGTCGAGCATGTGCCATTCCTTGCGCTGCTTGACCACGGTGCCGACCCGAGGACGGGAATACACCAGGCCTTTGGCGACCAGCACGCGGGTGGCTTCACGCAGCACCGGGCGGCTGACCGCGTACTCCTCGCACAGCAGGGCTTCGGCGGGCAGTTTGTCGCACGGTTTGAAGCGCCCGGAAACGATCTGCATGCCCAATTCCTGGACGATGCGCGAGTGCATGCTTTTGCGGTCGGAGGGTTTGCGGTAATCCATGGGGAACGGCGCGATCCTGTGCGATGGAGATGCCGCGCATGATAGCAGGCGCGGACCCGGTCCTGAATCAGATGAAGAGCCAATGTGGAAGTGAGCCTGCACGCGATAGCGGTCGTTCAGTCAACATCAATGTTGAATGTTCGACCGCTATCGCGAGCAGGCTCGCTCCTACAGGGGGATTGATGTGATCAGTGAGAGTGGCGCGGGACTTCGGAACCGCGGCAGCCAACCAGGAAGTCGAAATCGCAGCCCTGATCCGCTTGCAGCACATGGTCGATGTACAGCTGACGATAACCGCCCACGATCAGATTTTGCGGCGGTTGCAGATCCGCCATGCGCGCCGCCAGTTCAGCATCCGGGATGTCCAGGTGCAAACGCCCGTTGGCGCAATCCAGTTCGATCCAGTCGCCTTCCTTCACTGTCGCCAGAGGCCCGCCGGCCGCTGCTTCCGGGGCCACGTGCAAAACCACGGTGCCATACGCCGTGCCGCTCATGCGTGCGTCGGAAATGCGCACCATGTCCGTCACGCCCTGGGCCAGCAGCTTGGCCGGCAAGCCCATGTTGCCGACTTCGGCCATGCCCGGATAACCCTTCGGCCCGCAGTTCTTCATCACCAGAATCGAGTTGGCATCGACGTCAAGGTCCGGATCGTTGATCCGCGCCTTGTACATGTCGAAATTCTCGAACACCACCGCGCGCCCGCGATGCTGCATCAATTCGGCACTGGCCGCAGATGGCTTGAGCACTGCACCGAGGGGCGCGAGGTTACCGCGCAATACGCAAATGCCGCCGTCGGCGCGGATCGGGTTGTCGAGGGTGCGGATCACTTCGTCCTGACCGTAGATCGGCGCGTCCTTGGTGTTCTCGCCCAGGGTTTTGCCGTTGACGGTCAAGGCGTTCGGGTTGGGGATCAGGTTGGCTTCACCGAGGCGACGCAATACCGCTGGCAGGCCGCCGGCGTAGTAGAACTCTTCCATCAGGAAACGGCCGGACGGTTGCAGGTCGACAATGGTCGGCATGCCGCGACCGATGCGGGTCCAGTCATCCAGGTCCAGCTCGACGCCGATACGACCGGCGATGGCTTTCAAGTGGATCACGGCGTTGGTCGAGCCGCCGATGGCGGCGTTGACGCGGATGGCGTTTTCGAAGGCTTCCTTGGTCAGGATCTTCGACAGCCGCAGATCTTCACGGACCATCTCCACCGCGCGCATGCCGGACATATGCGCCAACACATAACGCCGCGCATCCACCGCGGGAATCGCCGCGTTGTGGGGCAGGGACGTGCCCAGTGCTTCGGCCATGCAGGCCATGGTCGACGCCGTGCCCATGGTGTTGCAGGTGCCGGCCGAACGGGACATGCCGCCCTCGGCCGCGAGGAAATCGTCAATCGTGATGGTGCCGGCTTTGACTTGCTCGCTGAGCTGCCAGACCACGGTGCCGGAGCCAATGTCCTGGCCTTTGTGCTTGCCGTTGAGCATCGGCCCGCCGGTAACGACGATGGCCGGTACGTCGCAACTGGCCGCGCCCATCAGCAGCGCCGGGGTGGTTTTGTCGCAACCGGTCAGCAGGACCACGCCATCAATCGGGTTGCCACGAATCGCTTCTTCAACGTCCATGCTTGCCAGGTTGCGGGTGAGCATGGCGGTAGGGCGCAGGTTCGATTCGCCATTGGAGAACACCGGGAATTCCACCGGAAAACCACCGGCCTCGATCACCCCGCGTTTGACATGCTCCGCGATCTGGCGGAAATGCGCGTTGCACGGGGTCAGTTCCGACCAGGTGTTGCAGATGCCGATGATCGGCTTGCCGTGGAACTGGTGGTCGGCGATGCCCTGATTTTTCATCCAGCTGCGGTACATGAAGCCGTTCTTGTCAGCGGTGCCAAACCATTGGGCGGAGCGCAGGTTGGGTTTTTTATCGGACATGATCGATTCTCTTATTGTATGACTATATTGTTCGAGCTAAGGCGTAACATAAGCGCAATTTCGCCGGTTTGGAAGTGTTGTTGGTTAATTAGTATTACTATATAGTCGCTTTCAACGGAGGGATTGCCCTGGCGGTTTTCAGCGAGAGGCGTCCCCCGAGGTTCTATAACAACAACAATCGGAGACCGATCTCATGAGCCAGGAACTGCGGCTTATTCGTCGCATTACGCTGAAACTGATTCCCTTCCTGATCCTGCTGTACCTGATCGCCTATGTGGATCGCTCCGCCGTAGGTTTCGCCAAGCTGCACATGGGCGCCGACATTGGCCTGGGTGACGCAGCCTATGGCCTCGGTGCAGGGTTGTTCTTCATTGGCTACTTCCTGCTGGAAATCCCCAGCAACCTGATGCTCGACCGCTTCGGTGCCCGACGCTGGTTCGCACGGATCATGGTCACCTGGGGCGCCATCACCATCGGCATGGCGTTCGTCCAAGGGCCGCACAGCTTCTATGTCATGCGCTTTCTGCTCGGCGCGGCCGAAGCCGGGTTCTTCCCGGGCGTTCTCTACTACATCACCCAATGGTTCCCGGTTCGCCATCGCGGCAAGATCCTTGGTCTGTTCATTCTTTCCCAGCCCATCGCGATGATGATCACCGGCCCGGTGTCTGGCGGCTTGCTCGGCATGGACGGCATCCTTGGTCTGCAAGGGTGGCAGTGGCTGTTCATCGTCATCGGCACCCCGGCGATCCTGCTGACCTGGCCGGTACTGCGTTACCTGCCGGACGGGCCCCAGCAAGTGAAATGGATGGATCAGGCCGAGAAAGACTGGCTGACCGGCGAGCTGAAAAAGGACCTGGAGGCCTACGGCCAGACCCGTCATGGCAATCCGCTGCATGCCCTGAAAGACAAACGCGTGTTGCTGCTGGCGCTGTTTTATCTGCCGGTGACCTTGAGCATTTATGGCCTGGGCCTGTGGCTGCCGACGTTGATCAAACAGTTTGGTGGTACGGACCTGGTGACCGGTTTCGTGTCATCGGTGCCCTATATCTTCGGGATCATCGGGCTGCTGATCATTCCGCGCAGTTCCGACCGCCTGAATGATCGTTACGGTCACCTCGCCGTGCTTTACGTGCTGGGCGCCATCGGGCTGTTCCTCAGCGCCTGGCTGACGGTGCCTGTGCTGCAACTTGCGGCGTTGTGCCTGGTGGCGTTTGCGCTGTTTTCCTGCACCGCAGTGTTCTGGACCTTGCCCGGTCGTTTCTTCGCCGGCGCCAGTGCCGCGGCCGGGATCGCGTTGATCAACTCGGTGGGCAACTTGGGCGGCTACATTGGCCCGTTCGTGATCGGTGCACTGAAGGAGTACACCGGCAACCTGGCGTCGGGGCTGTACTTCCTGTCGGGGGTGATGGTGTTCGGGCTGGTGTTGACCGGCGTGGTCTATCGGTTACTGGAGCGCAAGCATGTGCTGGCGGCCGACCAGTTCGCGGCCAGTGCTCGCGGCGCGACTCGCACCTGAGAGATCACACAAATGCCCTGTGGGAGCGAGCCTGCTCGCGAAGGCGGAGTGTCAGTCGATAATGATTTTGGATTTGACGGCCTCATCGCGAGCAGGCTCGCCCCCACAGGGTGCAATGCCGCCTTCAAGATTGTTTACAGGAGAAAATCCATGCGTTTAGTGCAGTTCGAACTGAGTAACGGCGAGCGCCGGGTAGGCGTGGTCGAGGAGGGGCTGGTGCGCGAAGTGCAGGACGCGCGCACGGTCCGTGACCTGGCCCTGGCGGCTATCGAGGCGGGCGTCAATCTGCAGCAGCAGGTGAAAACCCTGGGCCTGGGCATCGGTCATGACTACGCGGAGCTGCTGGCGCAACTGCGGATCCTCCCTCCGCTGGATCACCCGGACCCGGCGCACATGCTGGTCAGCGGTACCGGCCTGACCCATCTGGGCAGCGCTTCGGCCCGCGACAAGATGCACCAGCAGGCCGGCGACGAAGCGGCAATGACCGACACCATGCGCATTTTCAAATGGGGCGTGGAGGGCGGTAAACCGGCGGCCGGGCAGGCCGGTGTGCAACCAGAGTGGTTCTACAAGGGGGACGGCAGCATCGTCGTGCGTCCGGGCCAGCCGTTCCCGCTGCCACCCTTTGCCGAAGACGCGGGTGAAGAGCCTGAACTCAGCGGCCTCTACGTCATCGGCCACGACGGTAAACCGTATCGCCTCGGTTTCGCGGTGGGCAACGAGTTCTCCGACCATGTGATGGAGCGCAAGAATTACCTCTACCTGGCACATTCGAAATTGCGTAGTTGCAGCTATGGCCCGGAGCTGCGGGTCGGCGAATTGCCGGCACATCTGGCTGGCACCAGCCGCATCCTGCGTGACGGTGAAGTGCTGTGGCAGAACGAGTTCCTCAGCGGCGAGGCCAACATGTGCCACAGCTTCGAGAACCTTGAGTACCACCATTTCAAGTACAGCCAGTTCTTGCGTCCGGGGGACGTGCACATTCATTTTTTCGGCACCGCGACCCTGTCCTTTGCCGACGGCATTCGCACCCGGGAGGGTGATGTGTTCGAGATCAGTCAGGCCGAGTTCGGCGCGCCTTTGATCAACGGGATCGCCCCGGTTGAAGCCGCTTTCGAGCCCGGCACCGTCGGCACCCTTTAAGGAGATACGCATGCCTCAGATTCTTGGTCACAACTACATTGGCGGTCAGCGCAGCGCGACTGGCACCGTCAAAATGCAAAGTGTTGATGCCAGCACCGGCGAAGCCTTGCCTCATGATTTCTTCCAGGCAACGCCTGAGGAAGTCGATGCCGCCGCCAAGGCTGCTGCCGCCGCTTACCCGGCCTATCGCAGTCTGAGCGCGGAACGTCGCGCGCAATTTCTCGATGCGATTGCCGATGAACTCGACGCCTTGGGCGATGACTTTGTCGCGGTGGTCTGCCGCGAAACGGCATTGCCGGCCGGACGTATTCAAGGCGAGCGCGGGCGCACCAGCGGGCAGATGCGTCTGTTCGCCAAAGTGCTGCGTCGCGGTGATTTCTACGGCGCGCGAATTGATCTGGCAATGCCGGATCGCCAACCGCTGCCACGACCGGACCTGCGCCAATACCGCATCGGTCTTGGGCCTGTTGCGGTGTTCGGTGCGAGCAACTTTCCGTTGGCCTTCTCCACGGCGGGCGGCGACACCGCGTCGGCACTGGCCGCCGGTTGCCCGGTGGTGTTCAAGGCTCACGGCGGCCACATGGCCACCGCCGAACTGGTTGCCGATGCGCTGATTCGCGCGGCGGAAAAAACCGGCATGCCGGCCGGCGTGTTCAACATGATCTACGGCGGCGGAGTCGGCGAAGCGCTGGTCAAACACCCGGCGATTCAGGCGGTCGGTTTTACCGGTTCGCTGAAGGGTGGCCGCGCCCTGTGCGACATGGCTGCCGCACGTCCACAACCGATCCCGGTGTTCGCCGAGATGTCGAGTATCAATCCGGTGATCGTGTTGCCGAAGGCATTGGCTGCTCGGGCCGACACCGTCGCCCGTGACCTGACCGCTTCGGTCGTGCAGGGGTGCGGTCAGTTCTGCACCAATCCCGGTCTGGTCATCGGTATTCGCTCGCCGCAATTCACCGCGTTTGTGCAGCAGGTCGCGGGCCTCATCGGCGATCAGGCGGCGCAAACAATGCTCAATGCCGGGACGTTGAGCAGCTATGGCAACGGCCTGCAAAAACTCCTTGCTCACCCGGGCATTGAGCATCTGGCTGGCAATCCGCAGCAAGGCAATCAGGCGCAACCGCAGTTGTTCAAGGCTGACGTCAGCCTGCTGATCAATGGCGATGCAGTGCTGCAGGAAGAAGTGTTCGGCCCGACCACTGTGTTCGTCGAAGTGGCGGATCAGGCGCAACTCAGTGCCGCGTTGAACGGCCTGCACGGGCAGCTGACGGCGACGATCATTGGTGAGCCGGCGGACTTCGAACAGTTCGGCGAGCTGACGGCGTTGCTGGAGCAAAAGGTCGGACGGATCCTGCTCAATGGCTATCCGACGGGCGTTGAAGTCTGCGACTCGATGGTCCACGGCGGGCCGTACCCGGCAACTTCCGATGCACGCGGCACGTCGGTCGGCACGTTGGCGATTGATCGATTCCTGCGGCCGGTGTGTTTCCAGAACTATCCCGACAGCCTGTTGCCGGAACCGCTGAAGAACGCCAACCCCCTGCGCATCCAGCGTCTGGTGGACGGCAAACCTTCCCGCGACGCCCTTTAACAGCTCACCGCAATCCCCGTGGGAGCGAGCCTGCTCGCGAAAGTGGTGCATCAGTCAACAACAATATCGACTGACACTCCGCATTCGCGAGCAGGCTCGCTCCCACAGTATTTTGTGTCGCCAGCATGTTGGATGAGCGACACAGACCCACCCTCACATTGAGCTATCATTGCGTCTTTCCCATTCAAAGATTGACTGCCATGACTGCCGCATCCGACACCTTGATCAACGCCCTCGAACACTGTGACATGCTGGAAATCGACGGGCTGCACGCCTTCGATTTTTCCCTCGATGAAGACGAAAACCTGCACATCGAATGCATGGACGGCCGAGCACTCAAACGTTGGGAGTTCAGCATTGCGCAGATCACAGCGGCGACTTTCGATCCTGATTTGAAGAGCTGGATCATTACCGGCGATTCCGGTGAGCATCGACTAGTGCCTATGGACGCGTTCGGCGGTGGTGACGACGAGGAAGAAGGGAATGAGGATGCATAAGCTCTGGCCGCTGTTGATGGCCGGCAGCATCGGCGCGATGGGCATTGAAGCCGCGTCGGCCGACGACTATCAGTTGCTGGTCGGTTCCTACACGGCGGGGCAGAGCCAGGGGATTCATCGCCTGAACTTCGACAGCGCCACCGGGCAGATCAACCCCAAGCCGCTGCAAGTGGTCACCAGTGAAAACCCGTCCTGGCTGACCGTTTCCAAGGATCAGCAGCGTTTGTTCGTGGTCAATGAAAACGGCCCCGGCCAGAAAGACCCGGTCGGGCGCGTCAGCAGTTATTCAATCGATCCTAAGACCCATGCGTTGAGCTTGATCAATCAGGTGCAGAGCCTGGGCAACGAGCCGACGCATTCGAGCCTCAGCGGTGAGGCCAGTCATTTGTTCGTCAGCAACTATTCAGTGGTTGAAGACCCGGGCGGCACGTTGGCGGTGTTGCCCGTGGGCGCCGACGGTAAGCTCCAGCCCGTGGTGCAGATGAGCAGTCACCCGTCGAGCCGGGTCAATCCCGAGCGGCAGATGTCGGCGCATGTGCATTCGACGGTTTCCTCGCCGGACGGCCAGTACGTGTTCTCCAATGACTTGGGCGCCGACAAGATCTTTGTCTACCGCTTCGATCCCAAGGCCAATCCGGAGCTACCGTTGACTGCCGCCACACCGGCGTCGGTCCAGTTGCCAGCCGGCAGCGGGCCGCGTCATTTGCTGTTCAGCGCCGATGGCAAACACGCCTGGCTGACCATGGAAATGAGCGCGCAGGTCGCGGTGTTCGATTACCAGAACGGCAAACTTGAGCAAACCCAGATGGTTGATCTGGCGGCGGGCCAGCCTGTTTCCGACAAGGCCGCCGCTGCGTTGCACGCCTCGGCCGATGGCAAGTTCCTTTACGTCAGCAACCGTGGCACCGCCAATCAGGTGCTGGTGTTTGCCATCGATCCTGCGTCCGGCCATCTTAAGGAGCTACAGCGTCGTTCGGTGGACGGTGATCACCCGCGCGAGTTCAGCCTCGACCCGAGTGGCCAGTTCTTGCTGATTGCCAACCAGAAGAGCAACCAGATTGTTGTGGTCGAACGCGATGCCAAGAGCGGTTTGTTGGGTAAAACCGTACAGAAACTGCCGATGGATGCCCCGAGCGACCTCAAGTTTCTGGTGCGTCAATAGGCCGCAGGCCCCGGTTGATGGGGCCTGCATCCTTGTATTAATGAGGCTGATATCTGCTAATGCTACAAAAGATTTCAAGGCGCCAACCCTCGAAGGTTAAGTTTGCTCCACGGCCCCATCGGGCAAACAAGCCAACTGAATCCGAGGAATACCGCCATGAACTTCAATCTCTTCTCCATCATCGCCGCTTCTGCCATCTCCGCCACCGTTGCTCTGCCAGCCAGCGCCAACGTTGAGATCAGCGACAAAAAATCCCACGCCCAGAGCTACACCCAGAAATACCTGCAACAGAGCGCCAACTTCTACGCGGCACTGGATCACAAGACCCAAGCCTGAAATTCAAGCCCTGCACCCTTTATGCAGGAGCGAAGTCACTTGCGCCGATCGATCGAAATACGTCGAACGTCGATGAGTGATGTCGCTCCTGCATAACGCGTTTACGACAGCATCACATTGCCATCAATGTATCGCTTGATATCACATGGCCATGCATTTAGATTTGACGTTGATTTTTTGACTCAACATCTAATAACAAGGATCGACAGCATGGCGATGCGTCTGGCAGTGGTTCTTCTGTTCCTCTATTCAACCCCCATTCTTTCGGCTGCTCAGCCCGTTTCCCAGGAGCCGGACGCGGCCCGCGAACGCTTGATGAGTTTTATTCAAGACTGAGATAGACGGGCTTAATGATCAATGAAGCTGATGGTGACTATGGAAAACCCTGAGTGGTTGTCACCGCTTTTTTGATCGATTCTGTGGGCACTTAAACATGCCCACGGAGAACACCATGGCCAGCTCAATCCTCACTTCTGCCAAATACGGCGCCTACCTGGCCATAGGTCTTTACGTGGCCCTGGTGCTGATCGTCAGCGTTTCGTCCAATTTGCAGCACACCTTTGAAGCGCCGGTTCAGGTCGCTTATCCCGCCATCCAGTTCGAACACCGTGCTCAAAGCGTCGTGGTCGATCAAGCCGCATCGGCGGGAGTGGCAGGGGCATGAAAGGCAGCAAACTCTGGGTCATTGCCTTCCTGGCATTCATGACCAATGGCGCTTCCCTGTTGGGGATAGGGCAGGGCTCGGCGGGTTCGGTTGCGCGGTCCATCGAAGCCAATCACAACCTGGCGCGTAATATTGAAACGGCGAAAGCGCTTGGGTTGTTGGCGGGTAATCCACCTGTGAAACGCCAGGAGGATTTCTTCGGGCCATTCCAGGTGGATTGCTCGGTGTTGCAGATGTGTGATGTGTTTGCCTGAGCGCGAGCGGCCACAGAAGGGGCGATTACTTGTGCATGACTGCGGTGAACAACTCTGACGCCAGAAACCGCTGCAACCACCCCTGCAACCGCACATAAGGCGTCTGCCCGAACCACTCGCGATCGACATGGGCGAATTGCCGTATGAACGGCATCAACGCCACATCCGCCAGGCTCGGATGCGCCGCCAGCAGGTAATCGCGTCCCTCCAGCAACACCTCCAGCTTGCGCAAGAACACCTCACCTTCAGCACGATAGGTTTCCATCGGCTGCTCGGGGTAACGCTCGGCGTACTTGTAGCGATTCAAATGCACCTTGAACGTCTGATCATTCTCTTCAATCAGCGCGGCGATGTGCGCCTGTCCGGCAAGATCACCCTTGAGCAACCAATCCTGCGGATCGTTCTGCGCCAAGGACCAGTGCATGATCGCCAGGCTTTCATCGATGACTTGACCGTCGATACTCAGCACGGGGACCGTGCCCTTGGCCGACAGCGCAAGCATTTCGGCAGGTTTGGCTTTCAGGCTGACCTCGACAATCTGCACCGCAACGCCCGAATAGCGCAGGGCCATGCGCGCCCGCATGGCGTAAGGGCAGCGGCGGAACGAGTACAGCGTATTCATTTGACCTCCAGGGTACTCAAGCCATTGCCCTGGCGTTGGACCTGAATCTGCACCGGAATCCGCTCATGCATTTCCTGCACATGGGAAATCACCGCGACCTTGCGGCCCTGGGCTTGCAAGCCGTCGAGTGCGTCCATGGCCAGTTGCAGGGATTCCGGATCGAGGCTGCCGAAGCCTTCGTCGATGAACAGCGATTCGATTTTCAGTGTGCTCGAAGCCATCGACGCCAAACCGAGCGCCAGGGCCAACGACACCAGGAACGTCTCGCCGCCCGACAACGAATGCACCGAACGCAGCTCTTCGCCCATCTCGGTGTCCATCACCAGCAACCCGAGCATGCTGCCGCCGCGTTTCAGGCGATAGCGCCGCACCAGTTGTCGCAGCTGTACGTTGGCGTGATGCACCAGCAAGTCGAGGTTGTAGGCTTGGGCGATCTTGCGGAAGGTGTCGCCGGTCGCCGAGCCGATCAAGGCATTCAGGCGAGCCCAGCGCTGGTACTCGCTGTAGGCGTCGGCGATCTGCTGCGCCAGGGCTTGGTTGGCATTCTGCCGACGCTGATCCTCGGCCTGTTCGGCGCGCAGTTCGGCGCAACGGTGCTCGCTGGCGGCGAACAGGTTTTGCAGGTCTGTCAGTGCCGTGGCGAGTTGCTCGGCGTCGAGATTGCCGTTGTGTTGCGCCTGATGATTGAGCAGGCGCTGGTCCCGTTCCTGCAATCGCACGTTGGCCTGTTCGATGGCTTTTTCGCTTTGCTGCAAGTGCTGCCGCAGTTCGCTGACGTGCTGGTCGTCGACGCTCAGCAGCGCTTCCAGTCCTCCATCGTCGAGCTCTGGATGCAAGGCGCGCCAGTCGGCGATCTTTGCGCTCAGTTCGCGGTCTTCGGTTTCCAGGGCCAGCAGGCGCTCTTGTCTGGCTTTGAGTTCAGCGGCCAGTTCGACTAACCGCGTGCGCACGGTTTGCAGTTCCTGATGGGCTGTTGCCTGGGCAGTGCGCGCCTGTTCGACGGCTTGATCCAGTTGCTGCTGCCAGTGTTCGGCGCTGCTGTGTTCGCCCAGCAATTGCGTCAGCCGTTCCTGGCAAGCCTGTTGTTGCTCGGCGAGGACGGTGAATTGCTGCTGCGCCAATTCCAGTGCCTGGGCGCGGGCCAGTTGGCGGTCCTGTTCTTTTTCCAGTGTCTGCTGGCGTTGTTGCTGGTCGCCGAGTTCATCGCGTTGCTGTTCGAGTTGCTCCAGGCGCTGGGCGATCAGCCGGTCGAGTTGCATGAAGGTCGCGGCCGGTTCGTTGCGCAAGGCCTCCAGTGTCTCGGCCGGAAGCAGGGTGCTGAAGGCGCTCAGCTCTTCGTCGAGACGCTGGCGATCACTGCCCAGCTCACGCTGCTGGTTACTCAAGTGCTGCGTCGCTTGCTGGCTAGTAGCCTCGGCGCTGCGCAGTTGCTGCTGAAGGCGAGCCGCATCTTGTTGCAGGGTGAGCAGGGCGGTCTGCCGTTGTTCATCCTGGGTGATGCTCTGGTTCAACTGGCTGTTTTGCTGCGCCAGCCAACTGTCGCGCTTGTTCGCGTCCTGAGCCAGCAGTTGCGTCGACAACGGATGGGCTTCGAGGCTCGGCGTAAGGCCTTGTTGCTGGCTGGCGAGTTGCTCCTGTTGCTGCAGCAGTTCTTTTTGCTGAGCAATCAAACCGCCGACTTCACCGCGCAAATCGGTGAGTTTCTCTTTCAGCAGGTCGACGGCCTTCTGCGCATTGGCCTGCTCGCTTTCATCGTGGCGACCGAGGCTTTGCAGCAACGCTTCGGGTTGATGATAGGGATGGTCGGGGCTGCCGCAGACCGGGCAGGGCTGATCGTCCTGTAGCTGTGCGCGCAGTTCTTCGACGCTGGCGCTGCGGGCCAGACGCTGACGCTCCAGCAGTTCGCGAGTGACGGTCAGGGTCTGTTCGGCGATGACCAACTCGTTCTTGGTCTTCACGCCGTCCTGGGTCAGGCGATCACGTTCCTGCTGGGCGCTGAGCTGGCGTTGCGTCAGCTCGGCGCTGCGCTTGTCGATCTCCTGCTGGCTGGCCCACAGCCGTGTCAGTTCTTCAAACGCCCGCAGTTGTTTGCGGTTGTCCTGCAACAAGTTGCCCAGTAACTGGATTTGTTCGGCCACGGCTTCCGGCTCGGCACCGGCTTCTTTGTAGAGCACTTCCAGATGCTGCTTTTGAGCCGTCAGTTCTTCGCCGGCGCGGGCGGCGCTTTGCTCCAGAGCCGCCAGTTCAGCCTGGCCCTTGTTCAAGCGATTACCGATCAACATCAGCTGTTGCAGGCGATCACGGTAGGCGTTCCACGCCTCGCTCAACGGTGCTAAATGCGTGCTTTGCTCAAGCTCCCCGGCAATCCGCTCCAGACGTGCAGCCACCTGTTTTTGTTGCTCGAGCAGGCCCTGAATCGTGTTCTGTCCTTGAGTGCTGGCCAGTTCCGCTTGTTGCTTGTGCTCTGCACTCACACTGGCGTCTTTGACCAGCCGGGCGAGGGTGCTTTGCTCTTCAAAGGCCTGGCGCAGCAACGGAGCTTTTTTCGTGTGCTGGCTTTGGGCGTCGACCAGCGCGGTCTGCGCAGCACTCAAGCTCTGTTCGAGTTGCGCCTGCCGCTCGTTCAACTCGGCCTGCTGTTGGATGTGCTGCTGAATCTGCGCCGCCAGCGGGGTGAGCTGGGCGGTGAGTTCGGTCTTGCGGGCGAACTGGTGCCGTTGCGGGGCCAGTTGTTCCAGGCGCGTCAGCTTCAACCGGTCACCAGCCAGGCTTTCCCAGTGCTGCCGGGCGCTGGTCAGCTGTTCGGTGGCGCTCTGTTGTTCGTCCTGCAATTGCCGCAGGTCCTTGAGCCAGGTGTGCTGCAATTCAAGTTGTTTGAGCTGCGCTTGCTGGGTCTTGAGTTGCTGCTGCGCTTCGTTGAAGCGCGCATCGAGCTCGGCCCGGGCTTCGGGAGCCAGCGGTGTCACACCCGTGGCCTGATCCTGCAACAGCTTGTGCGCTTCACGCGCCTCTTTGGCTTTGTCGAAGGCGCGGCGACCGAGGCGGGTGTACAGCGCGGTATCGGTGAGCTTTTCCAGCAGTTCGCTGCGTTCGTTGTCGTTGGCCTTGAGGAAGGCACTGAACTCGCTCTGGGCCAGCAGCACGGCGCGGGTGAACTGTTCGAAGTTCAGGCCCAGCACGGCTTCGAGCTGGGTTTTGAACTCGACTTTCTGACTGGCCAGCAACTGATCCTGATCGATGTCGCGCAGACTCTGGCGACTGGCTTGCAGCTTGCCGCCGGCCTTTTCGCGAGCGCGATTGGCTTCCCAGCGCGCGCGGTAACGACGGCCATCGATGCCGACGAAATCCACCTCGGCATACCCTTCGCCGGTGCCACGCCGCAGCAAGGTGCGCGGGTCGCCGGTGCTGATTTCGCCATCGGCGTCCGGTGCCTTGGCCGACACCTGAGCGTTGCTCAATCGCGGAACGGCGCCAAACAGTGCGAGACACAAGGCGTCGAGCAAGGTGCTTTTGCCCGCGCCGGTCGGCCCGGTGATCGCGAACAGGCCGGCACTCGCCAGCGGTTCAGCGGTAAAGTCGATTTCAAAGGGCCCGGCCAGTGAGGCGAGGTTTTTCAGGCGGATCGCGAGGATCTTCATGGTTGTTCGCTCTCCATCTGCACGTCCTGCAACAGCTCGGCAAAGTCTTTCAGCGTTTGCTCATCGACCTCGCTGCCGTAGCTGTCCTGCCAGGCACGACTGAACAATTCCTGCGGCGTGAGCTGGTCCAGTTCGATCAACGTGGTGCCGTCTTCGACACCCTCGCGACTGCCGTTGCCGGCATATTCGGCGGCAATGCGCACCAGGCGCACGGCTTTGCCTTGAAGGGCGCTTTCAACCTGGTGACGCAAGTCGGGTTGTGGTTCGTCGAGACGCACCCGCACTTCCAGCCACGGCTGGCGCTGGATGTCGGCCAGCAAATCGATGTTCGGCAGGTCGGCCAGTTGCAAGAGAATCTCGGCCAGCGGTGCCGGGCCGATGCGTTGCAGGTTGACCGCACGGGGAATCAGTTTTGGCTCGACGCTGACCAGGGTTTCGCCGTCGAGCGTGACGTCGAGAATCTGATGCTGATAACCGATTTCCGAGAACGACAATGGAATCGGCGAGCCGCTGTAGCGGATGCGCTCTTCACCGTTGACCTTCTGCGGCTTGTGTAAATGCCCCAGCGCGACGTAGCTGATGCTCGGCCCGAACAGGCTGGCGGGCAGGGCTTCGGCATTGCCGATGATCAGGCTGCGCTCGGAGTCTTCCGACACGGAACCACCGGCCATGTGCGCATGGCTGATCGCAATCAGCGCCTGGCCAGGCTTGCGCTTGGCATTGGCCGCTTCGATCAGCCACTCGTGCACCTGACCGATGCCGCGCAGGTAGTTGTCACCCAACTGCGCGCCAGTCACTTCGGCAGGGCGCAAAAACGGCAGCGCCAGGCACCAGCCGGCAATTTCGCCGCTGGCATCTGGCAACGGCAGTAACAGCCGTTCGGCGTCCAGTTGACCGTCGTCGAGCCACAGCACGCGGCCAAGCGCATGGGTGCGCAAACGCCGCATCAACGGCGCGGGCAATTCGATCCGCGAGCCGGAGTCGTGGTTGCCGGCGATGATGACGATGGTCAGCAGCGGTTGCTGCTCGTGGGCGCTGACGATGAATTCGTAGAGGCGTTCCTGGGCTTTGACTGGCGGGTTGACCGTGTCGAAGATATCGCCGGCGATCAACAGCACATCAGGCTGGTCCAGCTTCAGCTGGCGCAACAGCCATTCAAGAAAGCAGGCGTGCTCGAAATCGCGGTCCTGGCCGTGCAGGTTTTGCCCAAGGTGCCAGTCGGAGGTGTGAAACAGACGCAAGGCGTACTCCGTAGGAAATAAGGTGATGGCCGCGTGGAAATTGATGGCGGCGAAAAGAGTGGGAGTTTACTGGCAAACCGTCGTTTGGGTGCGGCAAGGGGGGGTATTTTTGCCCTGACTTAAAGTATTCGGCGATCTTTAGGCCGTCATCGCGAGCAGGCTCACTCCCACATTGGTCCTGCGTTGACTCCAATGTTGTGCCCAGTACCGTCCCTTGTGGGAGCGAGCCTGCTCGCGATGAACGATGATGCGGTGTTACTTCGGATACAGCGGCGGCAGGCCACTGTCTCCCACCGGATCTTGAACCCGTTCGGCAATCGGGATCGCCTTGATCGCCCGCCACAGTTCTTCGCCTTGCCAGTGCTGGCCGGTTTCGCTGTAGAGCGCGCCGTTCAAGCCGTCCAGGGCGTCGGACAGTGGCACGAAACGGGCGGCCATGTCGGCCAGGGTTTCCGGTTGTTGCCGGGCCCAGGCGTCGAGGGCCTGGCGGGTGGCGTGGGGATCGTTGGCCTGGCAGGCGCGTTTCAGTTCGTCGAGGACGGTGCGTGGGCTCGGGCCGGTCTGCGCGGCGCGCAGCACGGCGGGTTGCCAGCGGCCACGCCACCAGAGACCGAAACCGAGCAGGGTGGTGCAGGCCAGGATCAGGGTGCTGAGTTTCCAGCGCCAAAGGGTTTCGCTGTCGGCTGCGGACATGACCGACGGCGTGCCAGCCGGAGTATCGACCACCAGGCTCGGATTACTCGCCACTTGCAGGCTTCGGGCCGGCAGGCTGCTGTGTTCCAGGTGATCTTCGAAGGTGTTCCACCAGACCACTTCCACCGCAGGCAACTCGATGGCGCCACTGCGGCCCGGCACCAGCGCTTCGCGCTCTTCACGACTGCCGATCAGGCCGCGCTCGGTGCTTTGGTTGCTCAGCACTGGTTGGTCCGGGTAACGGCGCAGGCCGTTGACGTCGGTGGCCGGCAGCGGCGGCAGTTGGGAACTGGCCAAGCCTTCGGCCTTCAAGGTGAGGCTACGAGTCAGCGAATCACCCGCCTGCGCATGGTCCGGCTCCGGGTTCCAGCTTTCGCTCAGGCTCAGGCTGCGGGCCGGCAACCAGGGCAGGTCGGCAGGGTAGGTAATGGGTTTGGCCTTGACCGTCAGCAGAATCGGAGTGGAGCTGACACGCATCAGTTTCCCGGACTTCGGCGCCTGGGTGGCGTCCTGGGTGGGTTGGGTGTCGACGAGCGTTGCACTGAAAATCTGCGCCGGAATGGTCAATTCGCCGCTGTGTTGCGGGTAGATCGCATAGCGCATTTCAATCACGCCATGACGCAGGCCGTTGATGGCTTTCTCGTAAGTGCGCGACTCGCCCAATTGTTCGATGCGCGCATCAGGAATTTGCAACGGAGTCAGGCTGCTGTCGTCGTACAGCGACACCGAATGATAGATGCGTAAAGTCAGGATGGCCTGGGCCTGCACATAAACACTGGACTGGTCGAGGCTCGCGTCGATAAACACCGGGGCCAGTTTGTTCGCGGTGTCCTGGGTTTCGCTTTCGACCACTTGCACGGTAATCGGCTGGCTCTGCACCTCGCCCAGTTGCAGCGGGGGAATCGTCACGCTGCCGTTTTCCTTGGGCAGCAAGGTGATGATCCAGCGGGTGGTAGCGCGGTTGTCGCCGTTCAGGGTGGTCAGTTGGTTGACCTGGCGGGTGCCACGCACTTCGAACAGCGGTTCCAGCGGTGCCAGGTCAGGCTTGCCGAATTGGGTGACGTCGTTGGATTCCAGGGTCAGTTCGACCGTCTCGCCGGAGTTCAGGCGACTGCGATCGACACTGGCGACCAGCGTCGCCGCCTGAGCCTGGACGGTGCTGAGCAGCAGGGCGAGCATGAAAAGGGTGAAGCGGGTCATCGCGTTTTTTCCTGATCCTGATGTTGTTGCTGTTCGTACCAGAATTTGCGCCTGAGCAATTCGCCCGGGTCATCGGGGATCTTGCGCAGCCATTGCTCCAGCGCCTGACGCTGTTCGCCGTCGATATTGTCGCTGGCCGGCCGCATCGGTGGTGTGGTGCTTTGCTCGTCCCCCAGCTCGCTGCCCGGGACTTCATTGGCGCCCGGTTTCGGCGGTGTTGTGGCCTGTTGCCCGGCGTCCGGCGTGGTCTGCCCGGCGTCGGACTTCGGTGGGTTGTTGTCCGCAGGCTGTGTGGCGGCACCCGGTGGCGTTTCTTGCTCGGTGTCCTTGGTCTCGTCATCGGCGGATTTCTGCGGCTCAACCGGTGGCGGTGCGTTTTTCTGTTTGAGCAGACTTTCTACCAGTGCCTTGTTGGTCTGCGCGGGGCGCAGATCCGGCTGGCGTTCCAGCGCCTGATCGTAAGCGTCCAGCGCCGCTTCCAGCTCACCGCTTTTGGCCAGGGCATTGCCACGATTGTAGTGGGCGTGGGCATCGTTGCCCTCGGCGAACCGCTGGGCGGCGCCGCTGTAGTCGCCGGCCTCATACAGCGCGACGCCTTGCCACTGCGGATCCTCAAAATGCTGCGACGCCTTCGCCGGATGGCCTTGCCTAAGCAGATGCAGGCCCCGTTGATCGGGGCGCAACCACAAGTCTTCAAAGTCGAAGGCATAGCTCGGTTGCGGCAACAGGAACAGTAAAGGCAGGCAGAACAACCAGCCACGGCGACCGGCGCACGCCGCCAGTAGCAACAGCGGCAGCAGCAGCCAGTAGCCCTGATCGGCCCAGGTGTCCAGGCGCAAGGTCTGGCCGTCGTTGCGCAGGGTGCGTGGACCGTCAAGCAGGCCGAGCCCGCGCAGGTCGGTATCGCCCAGTCGCGCTGGGCGATAGCGTCCGCCAAGCTCGTTGGCAAAAGCTTTCAGGCTTGGACTGTCCAGGTACGGCACAAGGATCGCGCCCTGATCGTCCTTGAGAAAACTGCCGTCCTCCTGTGCGACCGGTGCGCCTTCGGCGGTGCCGATGCCGAGCATCAGGAACTGCGTCGATTTTCGATCCAGTGCCTGGCGAATGCCTTCACGTTCCAGGTCCGTCAGGGTGGAACCGATCAACAGGATCCGGCCTTCACCCAATCCCCCTGACTCAGCAGTGCCAGGGCCTTGGTCACAGCGAGGTCCGCGCGATGGCCGGCTTCGGGCATCAGCGACGGCTTGAGCGCATCGAGCAGATTACGGCTGGTCGACAGGTCATCCGACAGAGGCACCAGGGTGTGGGCGCTGCCGGCGTAAACGACGATTGCAGTCTGGGCGTCGCTGCGCACTTGCAGCAGGTCCAACAGTTTGCGCCGAGCCTGTTCGAGTCGGTTCGGCGCAACGTCGGTGGCGAGCATTTCCGGGGTCAGCTCAAGCACGACCACCAGCGGGTCGGCGGGTTTCTGACTGATTTGTTCGACGCGCTGCCAACTCGGCCCCAACAAGGCCAGGACGGTCAGTATCCACGCCAGGCCGAGGACGACCCACGGCAGTTTGCTGTCGCGCCCGTTTCCACCGCTCAGCAAAGCAGCGTGGAAGGCCGGTGGCAGGATCATCTGCCAGCGCCCGGCGCGTTTTTGTCGATGCCAGAGTTGCCAGAGCAGCCAGCCCAACAGCGGCAACAACAGCAACCACCAGGGGCGGAACCAGTACGGCCACAGCGCACTCATCGGCGCCTCCGCAGGCGCAGGCGTTTGAGTCGCTGGCGCCAGTCAGGCAATTGCGTTTGCAAAAACAGGTCCTTCGTAAAGAGCCGTTGCAGCGGGTTGTCCGGCCAACGCTCGCGCACCACCAACAACATGCTCAACAACAACGCCAGCGCCAAAGGCCAGTGATACAGCGCCTGCGCCGGGCGGGCCTGGGTCGGCTGTTGGGTCACGGGCTCAAGTGTGTCGAGGGTGTCCTTGATCGTTTGCAGCTCTTTGCCATCGTGGGCGCGGAAGTACTGACCGCCGGTGACTTGGGCGATGGCCATCAACGCCGGTTCATCCAGATCCAGGCTCGGATTGACCCCCAGGAACCCCAAGGTGCCGCTTTGCTCCGGGTCAGCGCCGATGCCGATCGGGTAGATTTTCACGCCTTCCTTGGCCGCCAGGCGCGCCGCCGTGAGCGGGTCGATTTCACCGCCATTGTTGGCGCCATCCGTGACCAGGATCAACACACGGCTCTGGGCCGGACGCATGCGCAGGCGCTTAATCGCCAGGCCGATGGCATCACCGATTGCCGTGTTCTTGCCGGCGATACCGATTCGCGCTTCGTCGAGCCACACGCGCACGGTGTGCCGGTCGAACGTCAAGGGCGCTTGCAGGTAAGCCTGGCTGCCGAACAGGATCAGGCCGACACGGTCACCGTCGCGACTTTCAAGGAAGTCACCGAGCAAGTGCTGAACCAGCGACAGTCGACTGACGTCTTCGTCCTGCCACTGCATGTCGGGGAAATCCATGGAGCCTGACACGTCCACGGCCACCAGCAGATCGCGACCACTGGCGGCAATCGGCAGGGGACCGCCCAGCCATTGCGGGCGCGCCGCCGCTATCAGCAACAACAGCCACAACAGAATGAACGGTGCTTGCTGGCGCCAGGCCGGCAGGTTGGCGCGCGCACGGCGGCGGGCCAGGCCTTCGAGGTCATTGAGGAAGCTGACCTTGAGCGCCGGTTCGCCGCTGTCGGCCACCGGCAGCAGCACGCGCATCAACCACGGCAGCGGCAGCAGGGCAAAGATCCACGGCCAGGCGAACTCAAACATGTTTGCGAATCCAGGTATCGACGGCTTGAGTGAGGCCGGCGATGGCCTTGTCGTCGAGTTTGCATTCGGGTTTGTAGGCGCCTTCGACCAGCACCATCCAGCGGGTCAGACCGGCGGCCGGGCAGCGGTTGTCGAGGAACGCCAGCCACTTGCGCCCGTTGAGGGTGTGGCTCTGGCTGTAGGGGTAATGGTTGCGGCACAGGCGCTTGAGCAAGCCGTTAAGCTGCTGCAACCAGGCGCCGGCCGGTGCGCCGTCGTAGGGCTTTGGCATCCGCGCCAATTCGGCGAGTGCGGCGATGCGCACCGGGTCCAGCGGTTGTTCGGCGCGTACGATCGGGCGCTTGTTCGGAATGAATCGCCGCGCCTTCCACAGGCCGAAACCGATCAGCGGCAGCAACAACAGCAACAGCCACCAGCCGGGCGCGGGGGGCCAGAACTCGATGGGCGGTGGGGTAATCAGCGGTTGCAGTTGATCGAGGCTGCTCATCGACCTTTCCCCGGTTTCTGTGGGTTGAGGTACTCGCGCAGTTGCTCGACCATCTCGCTCTGGGTGCTCAGCGGCATCAGCAATACCCGCAGCTTTTGCGCGAGCAATTCCCAGCGGGCGATGCGCGCTTCGGCCTGGGCGCGGTAGGTCTGGCGCAGGTCGAAATTCAGGGTGTCGAGTTCCAGTTGCGCGCCACGTTCAACGAAACGAAGCAGCCCGGCGGCGGGCAGGGCGTGGTCCAGCGGATCGGACAGCGGCAGCAGCAACAGGTCGCAATGGCGCGACAACAGGCTCAGTTGCTGTTCAGAACCTTCGGTCAAGGCGCGTTCATCGCAGATCACAATCACCAGGCTGCCGGGGCGCAGCACCTCCCGTGCACGACGCAGGGCCATGTTGAGGGAATCGCGGTTCTGTTCGCTTTCGGTGTGCAGCGACTGATTGACCCGCACCAGACGGTTAAGCAGTTGCAGCAGGCTTTGTTTGCTGCGCCGGGGTTTGATTTCGTAGTGCTCGTTGTCGCCGAACACCAGCCCGCCGACCCGGTCGTTATGGCCAAGGGCCGCCCAGCCAATCAGGCTCGCTGCCTGAGCGGCCAGCACTGATTTGAACATCAGCCCCGAACCGAAAAACAGCCGACGGCTTTGCTCGACCATGATGAAAATCGGTCGCTCGCGTTCTTCGTGAAACAGCTTGGTGTGGGGCTCCTGGGTGCGGGCGGTAACGCGCCAGTCGATGGTGCGCACGTCGTCGCCGGCCTGATAAACCCGAACCTGATCGAAGTCCACGCCACGGCCGCGCAGTTTGGAGTGGTGCAGGCCGATCAGGGGGCTGCGCTGGCTCGGCGTGGAAAACAGCTGCACTTCGCGCACGCGATGGCGCATCTCGATCAGCTCGGCGAGGCTGACGCGGATGCCCGGCTCGGGCGGAAGGAGGGCGTTCATGGGGGTCAAGCGACGGCTACGACGTCGAGAATCCGCTGGACCACCCGGTCCTGATCGATGCCAGCAGCTTCGGCTTCAAAGGACAGAATGATGCGGTGGCGCAGTACGTCGAACAGCACGGCCTGGATGTCTTCCGGGCTGACGAAGTCGCGACCGGCCAGCCAGGCATGGGCCCGGGCACAGCGATCGAGGGCAATCGAACCGCGAGGACTGGCGCCATAGGCGATCCACTCGGCCATCTCCGGGTCGAACTTGGCCGGGGTGCGCGTGGCCATGACCAGTTGCACCAGGTATTCCTCCACGGCGTCGGCCATGTACAGGCCGAGGATTTCCTTGCGTGCGGCAAAAATCGCCTGCTGGCTGACCCGGCGCTCGGGCTTGGTTTCGCCGTTCAGGGCTTCGCCACGGGCCTGTTGCAGGATTCGGCGTTCGACGGCGGCATCGGGGAAGCCGATTTTCACGTGCATCAGGAAGCGGTCGAGCTGGGCTTCCGGCAGGGGATAGGTGCCCTCCTGCTCGATCGGGTTCTGCGTGGCCATCACCAGAAACAGCGGTGACAGCTCGTAAGTGCTGCGCCCGACACTGACCTGGCGCTCGGCCATGGCTTCCAGCAATGCCGATTGAACCTTGGCCGGGGCGCGGTTGATTTCGTCCGCCAGCACCAGGTTATGGAAGATCGGGCCCTGCTGGAACACGAAGCTGCCGGTTTCCGGGCGATAGATTTCCGTGCCGGTGATGTCGGCCGGCAGCAGGTCGGGGGTGAACTGGATGCGATGGAACTGGGCTTCGATGCCTTCGGCGAGTTCTTTAATGGCCTTGGTCTTGGCCAGCCCCGGGGCGCCCTCGACCAGCATGTGGCCGTCGGCGAGCAAGGCGATGAGCAAGCGCTCGATGAGTTTTTCCTGGCCGAGAATCTGCGTTGAAAGAAAGGTTCGCAGCGCTAGCAGCGCTTCACGATGTTCCATCGATGACTGTTCCTGGAAAGGGTGACCGAAGACGTTCGAATAACGCCAGGGCTGGGGGCGTTACTTTAATCCATCGCGGGGGGCGGCGACTAACGGCATTTTGTGCAAAGTGCGGGAATTGATGGGTGAAATTGTTGGAAATTTGTAGGCGAGGGACAGGGTGGTGATCTGGCTGGCCTCATCGCGAGCGGGCTCGCTCCCACAGGTGACCGGGTTCTCACATGAAAATACGATCAAATGTGGGAGCGAGCCTGCTCGCGATGAGGCAGGTTCAGGCACCCGAGATTCCGAGGCTTAGAGCTGGCTTATATAGGTGCCGGTGCCTTTAAGGATGTTCTGCAAGGTCTCTTCCACTTCCGCCAGATCCTGCGCATCGGTGCCGTGCAGGATTTCCAGCGAGTCTTCGCCATCGAGCACATCGATGTCCGCAGCGGCGATTTCGATCAGCAGGCGGTCAGGGCTGAGGGTGACTTTCACACCGTTGAGGGCCGAAGGTTTGTCGTGGAAGATGATCTCCAGCTCATCCTCGTCCGGAAAGCGGCTCATCAGGAACATTTCGCCCTCGACGCTGTTGCAGCAGAGCATGGCCAAGTTGTCTTCTTCTTCGTCGCACGGGTTGACGATCAAGAGGTCAGTTGTCATTTGCATGGGAAAATCCTGGCTCGGCGAGCGTGGTGAACGTAACAAAAGGCAATTCTGCCAGCCCTCGGGAATTTCTGCTCGCCTGAGTGTCAGATCATGTGTCGTGAACACTTGGAGTGTTACTGGTCATTTCTGGTACGGATGTGCCGCAAAACCGGGGATAAAGCGCCCGTTTTCCTGCACGACTGCTAGTGTTGTTCGAGGCGCATGTCGTGAGCTGCGTACCGATGACCGAATATGTCGCAGCGCCGCAAGCACAGGCCTTGCCGCACTCGTTAAGCTGCGCATCGAATGGATATCCGTAAAGACAGTGTGCAATTCATCGCACAGGCGTTTTTGCCGATACCCCTTCATGGAAGGTGAATGTGACCTGAGTGTCTCGTCCAGCTTCACCCACCTGTCACCCTGTTTCCTCTGCCCGAGAATCAGGAACAGGGTGACGGATCGCCCCGAAAGGGGTTTTGCGCGCGACGCTTCCATCAATAACAAGCCCAAGCGGAGTACCACAGATGGCGTTCTTCACCGCAGCCAGCAAAGCCGACTTCCAGCACCAACTGCAAGCGGCACTGGCCCAGCACATCAGTGAACAGGCACTGCCACAAGTGGCGCTGTTCGCTGAACAATTCTTCGGCATCATTTCCCTGGACGAGCTGACCCAGCGTCGGTTGTCCGACCTCGCCGGCTGCACCCTTTCTGCGTGGCGCCTGCTTGAGCGCTTCGATCACGCGCAACCGCAAGTGCGCGTCTACAACCCGGATTACGAACGCCACGGCTGGCAGTCGACCCACACCGCGGTCGAAGTGCTGCACCACGACCTGCCATTTCTGGTGGACTCGGTGCGTACCGAGCTGAACCGTCGCGGCTACAGCATTCACACCCTGCAAACCACTGTGCTGAGCGTGCGTCGCGGCAGCAAGGGCGAGCTGCTGGAAATCCTGCCGAAAGGCACCCAGGGCGAAGGCATTCTGCAAGAATCGCTGATGTACCTGGAAATCGACCGTTGCGCCAACGCGGCCGAACTCAATGTCCTGACCAAAGAGCTGGAGCAGGTTCTCGGTGAAGTCCGCGTCGCGGTCACCGATTTCGAACCGATGAAAGACAAGGTCCAGGAAATTCTCTCCGGCCTGGACAACAGCCAGTACGCCGTCGATCCAGAAGAAAAAGCCGAAATCAAAAGCTTCCTGGAATGGCTGGTGGGCAACCACTTCACATTCCTGGGCTATGAAGAGTTCGTGGTTCGCGATGAAGTCGACGGTGGTCACATCGTCTACGACCAGGATTCCTTCCTGGGCCTGACCAAACTGCTGCGCACCGGCCTGACCTACGATGACCTGCGCATCGAAGACTACGCCGTGAACTACCTGCGTGAACCGACCCTGCTGTCGTTCGCCAAGGCTGCGCACCCAAGCCGTGTACACCGTCCGGCTTACCCGGATTACGTGTCGATCCGCGAAATTGACGCCGACGGCAAAGTCATCAAGGAATGCCGTTTCATGGGCCTGTACACCTCTTCGGTGTATGGCGAGAGCGTGCGGGTCATTCCGTACATCCGCCGCAAGGTCGAAGAAATCGAACGCCGTTCCGGCTTCCAGCCCAAGGCTCACCTGGGCAAGGAACTGGCGCAGGTGGTCGAAGTGCTGCCGCGTGACGATCTGTTCCAGACGCCGGTGGACGAGCTGTTCAGCACCGTGATGTCGATCGTGCAGATCCAGGAGCGCAACAAGATTCGCGTGTTCCTGCGCAAAGACCCTTATGGCCGTTTCTGCTACTGCCTGGCCTACGTGCCGCGCGACATCTACTCCACCGAAGTGCGCCAGAAGATCCAGCAAGTGCTGATGGATCGCCTGAAAGCCTCGGACTGCGAGTTCTGGACCTTCTTCTCCGAGTCCGTGCTGGCACGCGTGCAACTGATTCTGCGCGTCGATCCGAAGAACCGCCTCGACATCGACCCGGTCCTGCTGGAAAAAGAAGTGGTCCAGGCCTGCCGCAGCTGGCAGGACGACTACGCCAGTCTGGTAGTCGAAAGCTTCGGCGAAGCCCACGGCACCAACGTGCTGGCTGACTTCCCGAAAGGCTTTCCGGCCGGTTACCGCGAGCGTTTCGCTGCCCATTCGGCCGTGGTCGACATGCAGCACCTGCTGAGCCTGACCGAAAAAAATCCGCTGGTGATGAGCTTCTATCAGCCACTGGGCCAGGTGTCTGGTCAGCGCGAATTGCACTGCAAGCTGTATCACGCCGATACACCGCTGGCGCTGTCCGACGTGTTGCCGATCCTGGAAAACCTCGGTCTGCGCGTGTTGGGTGAATTCCCGTATCGCCTGCGCCACAACAGTGGCCGCGAGTTCTGGATTCACGACTTCGCGTTCACCGCCGCTGAAGGCCTGGAACTCGACATCCAGCAACTCAACGACACCTTGCAGGACGCCTTCGTCCACATCGTGCGTGGCGATGCCGAGAACGATGCGTTCAACCGCCTGGTGCTGACCGCCGGCCTGCCTTGGCGCGATGTGGCGCTGTTGCGTGCCTACGCCCGTTACATGAAGCAGATTCGCCTGGGCTTCGACCTGGGTTACATCGCCAGCACCCTGAACAACCACACCGACATCGCTCGCGAGTTGACCCGGTTGTTCAAGACCCGTTTCTACCTGGCGCGCAAGTTGACCAGCGACGATCTGGAAGACAAGCAGCAACGCCTGGAACACGCGATCATTACCGCGCTGGACGAAGTCCAGGTGCTCAACGAAGACCGTATCCTGCGTCGCTACCTGGACCTGATCAAGGCCACGCTGCGGACCAACTTCTACCAGACCGATGCGAACGGCAAGAACAAGTCCTACTTCAGCTTCAAGTTCAACCCGCACCAGATTCCAGAGCTGCCCAAGCCCGTACCGAAGTTCGAAATCTTCGTTTACTCGCCACGCGTCGAAGGCGTGCACCTGCGCTTCGGCAACGTCGCTCGCGGTGGTCTGCGCTGGTCTGACCGTGAAGAAGACTTCCGTACCGAAGTGCTGGGCCTGGTAAAAGCCCAGCAAGTGAAGAACTCGGTCATCGTGCCAGTGGGCGCCAAGGGCGGCTTCCTGCCGCGTCGTCTGCCACTGGGCGGTAGCCGAGACGAGATCGCGGCCGAGGGCATCGCCTGCTACCGCATCTTCATTTCGGGCCTGTTGGACATCACCGACAACCTGAAGGACGGTGCGCTGGTTCCGCCGGCCAACGTCGTGCGTCATGACGACGATGACCCGTACCTCGTGGTCGCTGCGGACAAGGGCACTGCCACCTTCTCCGACATCGCCAACGGTATCGCCATCGACTACGGCTTCTGGCTCGGCGATGCATTCGCATCGGGCGGTTCTGCCGGTTACGACCACAAGAAGATGGGCATCACCGCCAAAGGCGCGTGGGTGGGCGTTCAACGTCACTTCCGCGAGCGCGGAATCAATGTCCAGGAAGACAGCATCACCGTGGTGGGCGTCGGCGACATGGCCGGTGACGTGTTCGGTAACGGCTTGTTGATGTCCGACAAGCTGCAACTGGTCGCAGCCTTCAACCACTTGCACATCTTCATTGACCCGAACCCGGAGCCTGCCAACAGCTTCGCCGAGCGTCAGCGCCTGTTCGACCTGCCGCGCTCGGCCTGGTCGGATTACGACACCAGCATCATGTCCGAAGGCGGCGGGATCTTCTCCCGCAGCGCGAAAAGCATCGCGATTTCCCCGCAGATGAAAGAGCGCTTCGACATCCAGGCGGACAAACTGACCCCGACCGAACTGCTGAATGCCTTGCTCAAGGCACCGGTAGACCTGTTGTGGAACGGCGGTATCGGCACCTACGTCAAAGCCAGCACCGAAAGCCACGCCGATGTCGGCGACAAGGCCAACGATGCATTGCGCGTGAACGGCAACGAACTGCGCTGCAAAGTGGTGGGCGAGGGCGGTAACCTCGGTATGACCCAACTGGGTCGTGTCGAATTCGGCCTCAATGGCGGCGGTTCCAACACCGACTTCATCGACAACGCCGGTGGCGTGGACTGCTCCGACCACGAAGTGAACATCAAGATCCTGCTGAACGAAGTGGTTCAGGCCGGTGACATGACCGACAAGCAACGTAACCAGTTGCTGGCGAGCATGACCGACGAAGTCGGCAACCTGGTGCTGGGCAACAACTACAAGCAGACCCAGGCCCTGTCCCTGGCGGCTCGCCGTGCTTTCGTGCGGATTGCCGAATACAAGCGCCTGATGAACGATCTGGAAGGTCGCGGCAAGCTGGATCGCGCCATCGAGTTCCTGCCGGCCGAAGAAGCCATCAACGAGCGCGTCGCTGCAGGCCATGGCCTGACCCGTGCCGAGCTGTCGGTGCTGATCTCCTACAGCAAGATCGACCTCAAGGAAGCGCTGCTCAATTCCCAGGTGCCGGACGACGACTACCTGACGCGCGACATGGAAACCGCTTTCCCGCCAAGCCTGGTGAGCAAGTTTTCCCAAGCCATGCGCCGTCACCGTCTGAAGCGCGAAATCGTCAGCACCCAGATCGCCAACGATCTGGTCAACCACATGGGTATTACCTTCGTTCAACGACTCAAAGAGTCGACCGGCATGAGCCCGGCGAACGTGGCCGGTGCGTATGTGATCGTGCGTGACATCTTCCATCTCCCGCATTGGTTCCGTCAGATCGAATCCCTGGATTATCAGGTTTCCGCCGACGTGCAACTGGAGCTGATGGACGAGCTGATGCGCCTGGGCCGTCGCGCCACGCGCTGGTTCCTGCGTGCCCGTCGCAACGAGCAGAACGCTGCCCGTGACGTTGCGCACTTCGGTCCGCACCTCAAGGAGCTGGGGCTGAAGCTCGACGAACTGCTCAGTGGCGAGATCCGCGACACCTGGCAGGCCCGCTATCAGGCGTACGTCGAAGCCGGTGTGCCGGAGTTGCTCGCACGCATGGTGGCTGGCACTTCGCACTTGTACACCCTGCTGCCGATCATCGAGGCCTCCGACGTGACCGGCCAGAACCCTGCAGACGTGGCCAAGGCCTACTTCGCCGTGGGCAGCGCGCTGGACATCACCTGGTACCTGCAACAGATCAGCGCTCTGCCGGTTGAAAACAACTGGCAGGCCCTGGCCCGTGAAGCGTTCCGTGATGACGTCGACTGGCAGCAACGTGCGATCACCATCTCCGTCCTGCAACAGGGCGACGGCACTCAGGACGTGGAAACCCGCCTGGCGCTGTGGATGGAAGAGCACGAAGGCATGATCGAACGCTGGCGCGCCATGCTGGTGGAAATCCGTGCCGCCAGCGGTACCGATTACGCCATGTACGCGGTGGCCAACCGTGAGTTGCTGGACCTGGCGTTGAGCGGGCAAGCGGTAGTGCCTGCGCCTGTCACAGCAGCTGCGGAGCTGGAACCGGCTGCCTGATCGGCTGTTGAATGAAAAAAACCCGCATTGAGAGATGCGGGTTTTTTTTGGGGTAGACGTGCTCATTTCATTGTGATTAAAGGCAAGATTATGCTGAGCGCTAGTACGACGCTTGAAGTTGTTTTGACTCAATGGCTGATAGTGTCTCTGTGGGTTGCATCACTAAATTGTTGAGCGATTGATCAAACTTTTGCAGTGCCCGAATTTGCACATTCTGTTGCTCGTTAATATCCGCCACAATCTCTTCACTGCGCTTGTAATCGGCCCATAACGGACTCAACGCTTTGGCATCATGCCCTTGAGCAGTGCCGATGTAATTGAAGTTTGAGTCGTAGAACTGCGCACTCACATGCGCTTCGATATCCGAACTGCGCGATGTGATCAATTGGCTGCGGGTGTCGACAATGGCGACCACGTCGGGCTTCGCCGCCCTGAGGCTTTGCATGTCCGGATACACCGTCACCGAGCCGAACTGGCGTTGTAACGATGCCTTGACCCAGTCCACGGCATGGTCCGGTCTGGAGGTGGCCACGTAGGCGTCGTGGATCGATTGCACCAGCAGGCTCTGGCCGAAGCCGGTGCCGGCGTTGGCCTGGTAGTGTTGCAGGTAGTCGCGGTTGGCCTGGGTGTTGCGGCTGTAGACGATACCCAACGAAACCTGGTGGCCGTTGGGGACGTGCGTGGCATTGCTGCGGCCAACCGGTCCAGTAAAAAGGCCTTCCAGTGAAGACCCGGCTTTGGGCGCAGTGGGAACAGAGCAGCCCGCCAGGATGAGGGTCATTGTTAATGTACTGACAAGCGCGAGTTTCATGGTGTTACTCCAGTGAAACAACATGAGTCGGAAGTTGTAATGTCGGAATATCCGGCGAGTTGTCCAGACTAAACCTGTCGCTGCACAATGAAATAGCCAGTCGCTGCACTTCTTGGCTGGGCGATAGTTTAATTGGGTTTAAGCGAGGCCCAGTAATTACGCCGGGAAATAAAAAGGCCCGAAATGTTAATTCGCGCCTTTTTATTTATGGCTATCCCTTCAGCTATCAGTTTTCCAAGGGGATCAACACTTTCTCGTCGGGGGACAACACCATGAATACCAACAGCTTGGCAGGCTTGGTTGCACTGGCGTTTTTCGAAACCAAGTGTTCCGAACCGGCGGGTTCGTACCAATACTGTCCGGCCTTGTAAGTGATTGCTTTCTCACCCTTCACTTGAGAAATAACCGCACCTGACAGCACGTAGGCCATGGCAGTGCCTTCATGCTTGTGGGCAATCGACGATTGGCCGGGTTTGTAGTCGACCTCGATCATCATGGCTTTTTTGCCGGGCACGTTTTTCAGCGCTTCATCCTGCAATACCGTGATCTTTTCTGAAGGGCCTTCGTGAGCAATGGCAGTCGCAGAAACGGTCAGGGCAAGGGCAGCCAGGGGAGCAGCAAGGATACGCAAAGCTTTCATGGTCATTCACCTGCGGTTGGTTTAGTTGTCAGAAACAACAGTAGTGCGCAGGTGGGGCCAATCAAACAGCCAATATTCGCGAAGGTGAGGGGACCAATCTGTAGCGGCCCTGTGGCGAGGGGACAAGCCCTCCGCCACAGGGCCGCTACAGGGCGTTCAGCGGATCGGGAAGCTGTTGAAGTCGACGGAGTTCGCCAATCGGTTGTCGATCAGGCCAATAAAGCCTTGTACTTCAGGGCAGTTGAAATGCGATTGCATGGCCGCTTCCGATTGCCAGCGGGCGCTGACGGTCCAGCGGTTGCTGTCCTCTGGGCAGCGGTCGACCATATAGGAATCACAGCCCGGTTGCTGACGCAGGGTGTCGACAATCTTTTGCAGTTGCTTACCCAGTTCTTCCGAGCGGCCGGCGGCGGCCTGCACCTGTACGGTATTGATCACTTCGTTGGACATTGCTCACACTCCTGAATCAGGCCGGACGAATCCTGCTCACTGAGGGATAACGCTTATGCAGGATAGGCCTGCACCTGTGGACCGCCAATAGCCAATCGCTGGATAAAGACGCAGACCAATCGATCAGGCCACCTGCTGCAAAATGTCGCGCAAACGGTCCAGGGCGATGTCGATGTCCAGGGTTTCGATGGCGCCAAAGCCCAGGAACAGCCCGGCCCGTGGCGCTTGCTGGTAGAAAAAGCTGTCGATAGCGTAGAGGCCGACTTCGACCTTTTTCGCCAGTTCGATCACCAACGGAATATCGATAGGCACTTTGCACATCACCACCATGTGAAACCCGGCCGTGGTGGGCACGGGTTCAAGCCAGGGCGAAAGGTCGCCCGCCATGCGCGACAGGATCCGCTCGCGACGTCCGGCATAGATCGTATGGCAGCGCCGGATGTGCTTGAGCAGGCAACCTTCGGCGATGAATTTGGCCAGCGCCCACTGGGGCAGGGTGGAGGTGTGCAGATCGGTCAGTTGCTTGGCGCGGATGACGGCTTCAAGAATCGCCGGCGGCAACACCGCATAACCGAGGCGCAGCTCCGGCAGCATGGTTTTCGAAAAGGTCCCGACGTAGGCGACGATGCCGCGCTCATCCATGCTTTGCAGTGAATCGGTCGGGCGGCCTTCGTAGCGAAACTCGCTGTCGTAATCGTCCTCGATGATGATTGCGCCCAACTCATAAGCCCGTTCCAGCAGCGCAACCCGGCGTGCCTGACTCATCGGCATGCCCAGCGGAAACTGGTGGGACGGCGTGACGTAAATCAGCCGGGTGCCCAAGGGGATCTTGTCCACTTCAATGCCTTCGGCATCCACCGGCACCCCGATCACCGTGGCCCCATGGGTGCCAAACAACAGGCGAGCCGGCGGATAGCCGGGGTCTTCCATGGCGACAATGCTGCCCGGACGGGTCAGCACCCGGGAGATCAGGTCCAGCGCCTGTTGCGCGCCGTTGCACACCACCACGTCTTCGTCCTGGCAATTGACCCCACGGGAAAATGCGATGTGCCGGGCGATCGCGTTGCGCAGCGCCGGCAGGCCTTCGGGCAGGCTGTAGAAGCCCTTGGAACCGGCAATCTGGCGCAACGCGTGAGAGGTGCAGCGCCGCCAATCGTCCTGCGGAAACTGGCCTTTGCTGGTCGCGCCACCGATGAAGTCGTAGCGTAACGAGCCCTCCAGGGTCGGGTGGCGCAGAAACACCGGCAGGTTGCGCCAGGACTCGATCACCTCGAAGCTCGCCAGCTGTGAATGGCTTTGCTTGGGGGCGGCTTTGGCCGTCCGGGCGTTGACGAACGTGCCTTTGCCGATCACCCCGGTGAGGAAGTTCTCATAGGTCAGTTGGGCGTAGGTGTCGGAAATGGTCTTGCGCGAAATGCCCAGCTGTTCGGCCAGCAAACGGCTGGGTGGCAGTTGCGTTCCGGCTGCCAAGCGGCCGGATTCAATGGCGCTGCGCAGTTGGTTGTACAACTGGCCTGCCAGGTCCTTGCGGCCGTTGATGACAACATGAAGTTCCATACCGGCGAGGCTCCTGGAGCGATTGAGGCGCGTGTGCGTCGCGCCAGATTACCCGCATGAGCCGCCGTGCAGAAGTTGCGTGGGCGAAAAACCCGGGATTGGTCTGCCGCCGAATGGTCCACGGCTTTTCCGTCGAATTGGATCTGTAACGCCGCTGCGTCAGCGCCTACCTTGGGGGTCTCCATTTGATCCAAGAGGGTCGCCCCCATGAGTTCCCGCCTGGATTACTACAGTGCGTCGCCCAAAGCGATGAAAGCGATGATCGCCATGGAGGCCTTGACCAGCAACCTCAGTATCGAGCCAGCCTTGCTGCATTTGATCAAGATCCGCGCCTCGCAACTCAATGGCTGCGCCTTCTGCACCGACATGCATTCAGTGGACGCGCGGCGCCTTGGCGAGACGGATCGGCGCTTGTATTCGATTGTGGTGTGGCGCGACAGCGGCTTCTTCAACCCTCGTGAACGCGCGGCGCTGGCCTGGACCGAAGCGGTGACCTTGCTTTCCGAAAGCCATGTGCCGGATGACGTCTACGCCGTGGCGCGTGAGCAGTTCAACGAAAGCGAAATGGTCGACTTGACCATCGCGGTCACCACCATCAACAGCTGGAATCGCCTGGCGGTGAGTTTTCGGCAAAGCCCCAGCAGCTGAATCGATTTTCCGCCGTAGGTGTCACGTCAGGTTCATAAACGCTGCGCAGGATGAGGGCTTCAAGGATAGATCGACAGGAGTCATTGATGTCATTCATGGAATCCACCCGCGCCGCCGGTATCGATCCGGTACTGGCGCAGTCTTTCCGGGTCAGCGCCCGTTGCGGCTGTTTCATGCAAGCGGCCCGCAGCCTCAACATCAAATCAACTCAGTTGCGCAAACACCTCGCGCAGCTCGAAACGCAATTGCAGTGTTCGCTGTTCAATCACCAGGACAATGGCCTGGCCTTGAGCCGTGAAGGGTTGCAGCTTCAGGCGCAATTGATCGCCCTGGCCCATGAACACGACGTGCCGGTGATCGAACAGCCGCTGATTCGGTTGGCTGTGGCCGAGTCGATCCTGCACGACATCCTGGGCCGCGATCTGGTCTCGTTGCTGCGACGCAACGCCAGCGTGCGCCTGGACATCATCACGCTGGACAGCGAACTGTCGCTGCGAGCGGTCAGTGCAGATGTGGTGCTGTGGCTGGCAGGCACCGAGTCACCGCTGCCGGGCCCGAGTTTCCCTGTCAGCGAGCCTCAGCCTTTGGTGCGACTGGATTATCTGCCGCATATCGCCAAACGTTATTCACGGGTAGCGGCCCGCCCCGACAGCCTCGATGACCTCGCTGACTTCATGTTGGTGCAATGGCAGCCTGATCGTCAGATCGAGAGTTTTCGGCCGTGGAATGGCGTGGTCGATCAGCGTCTGGCCGGCGTGGTGCAGTTGCATTCTTATGAGCTGATGCTGGAAATGATTCGTTGCAGCGCCTGCATTGGTTTGCTGCCCAATTACATGAGCCAGTTTGACAGGGGGCTGGTCGGGTTATCGGGGTTGTTCGACCAGCCGATGCAGCGCCAGGTGTGGATGGCGGTCAATGCCGAGTCTGCGGGGCAGGCCGAGGTGCAGATGATCGTCGAACTGATTCACAACACCTTCAACGAGCGGCGGGAGTGGTTCGAAGCCTGAACGCCTATCCAACCCTGTAGGAGCGAGCCTGCTCGCGAAGAGGGAATGTCAGTGACATCAATGTCGACAGTCACGCCGTCATCGCGAGCAGGCTCACTCCTACAGGGCTTGTCCTGCAATCGGGTTCTGGTCACATCGCGAGATGGTGTTGTAGAGTAAGCGGCCATGTCTGCATCAAGGATGAGTCAACCATGCCCGCCACCGATTCTGTCATCACCCTCGAACGCTTCAGCGAATCCCACATCGACGGCGTCACCGCGCTCTACAACGAGCCGGCGATTACCCGTCAGGTCCTGCAAATGCCGTTTCAATCCACCGAGATCTGGCGCCAACGCCTGGCTTCGGATAACGAGCGGCTGGTGAAGCTGGTGGCGCTGCATCAGGGCGCGGTCATCGGCAACATTGGTCTGGAGCAGTTCTCGCGGATCCGCCGCAGCCATGCCGGCAATATCGGCATGGCGGTCGCGGTGCAATGGCAAGGCAAAGGCGTGGGCTCAAAACTGCTGGCAGCGGCGCTGGACGTCGCCGACAACTGGATGAACCTGCAACGGGTCGAGCTTTCGGTGTACGCCGACAACGAAGCGGCCATCGGGCTCTACCGCAAGTTCGGTTTCGAGACCGAAGGCCTGTTCCGTGACTACGCCGTGCGGGACGGCCGACTGGTCGATACCCTGAGCATGGCGCGCCTGCGCCGCTCACTCAAGTCCGACTGACTCAGTCGCCCAACGCGAACGCCACTGCCGCCTGCGCATGCAGTGCGGTGGTGTCTAGCAAGGGCAGGGCGCTGTGCTCGGGTTTGATCAGCAGGCCGATTTCCGTGCAGCCGAGAATGATCGCCTGGGCGCCACGCCGAGTCAGCGACTCGATGACCTGCTGATACACCTTGCGTGACGCCTCGCTGATCACCCCGACGCACAACTCGTCATAGATGATCCGGTGCACGGCGTTGCGTTCCTCGGCGTCCGGCACCAGCACCGTCAACCCCGTCGCGCTCAGGCGATCCTTAAGAAAGTCCTGTTCCATGGTGAATGCTGTCCCGAGCAACCCGACTTTCAGCGTTCCGGCCTCCACGGCGGCCTGACCGGTCGGGTCGGCGATGTGCAGGAACGGAATACTGATCGCGGCCTGAATCTGCCCGGCCACCTTGTGCATGGTGTTGGTACACAGCACCACGCATTCGGCACCACCGGCCTGCAGTCGCTGCGCCGCATCCACCAGAATCGCCGCCGCGTCGTCCCAGCGCCCGGCATGCTGGGCCTGTTCGACAGGGCCGAAGTCGACGCTGTACATTAGCAATTTCGCCGAACGCAACGGCCCGAGCCGGTCGCGAACCTGTTGGTTGATGAGGCGGTAATACTCGGCGCTGGACTCCCAGCTCATGCCGCCGATAAGGCCGATGGTGCGCATGGCGTGCTCCTGTTGTTGGCAACCCTTTGCGAGAGAGTGTCCAGTGGATCCCGGTTTCGATCTATCAGGAAATTTCACATGCCTGATGTCATGAGTCAGCGTTTGTTCGACGGCAAAGTCTGCCTGCAACTCTTGCCCCGTGCGGCGTACAGCGCGCGTGATGCGGCGCAGTCGCAAACGCTTGGGGTCACGCTGGAGCGTCAGCAGGGTGTGCACGCCATCGATTCCGACCGTCGGGTGGATTTCGATACCTTGCCCGGCGTTTTGGCGTATACGCCGATCGGCGTCGAGGTGTTCTCCGAGTCCGTCACCGGTGGTGAATACCTGCTGATGCGCCTGGACGAACCGTTTGCCGATGAACAGTTACCCTGTGTCACCCGCCGTGTGCAGTCTTCAGGCAATCGACGTGCGCTGACCCTGGCACGAGCGGTGCGGCGTCTGTTGCTCGCGCCGCAGCCCGATCTACTGGCGTTTGAGCAGTGTGCGCTGGGGCTCGTTGGCTTGACCCGGCAGAAAATCGACACCACACAGCGGATCACGTCCATGTCCTTCGTCCGGGTGCTGGAGCAGATCGCCGAGCAGTTCCACCAGCCTCTGACGCTTGCGCAACTGGCCGACACTTACGGGCAGAATCCGCTGCGTTTCCTGCGCGATTTCACCCAGGCCATGGGCCTGACGCCCCATGCTTATCTGGTGGAAGTTCGCCTTCAAGCGGCACGCCGCATGATCGAACGCACAGACCTGAGCCTGGCCAATATCGCCCTGGATTCGGGGTTCGCCCATCAGTCGCACATGGGCAGCGCGTTTCGCAAATACCTGGCCATGACCCCCAGCCAATACCGTTCACGCTTTTAGTCGTACGCCGGCAGCGCGCATCTGCCATGCTCAACGTCCGCAGCACCGCTTCAACCAAAGGAACACCGCAATGGACGACGTACAGCAACTGGGCGAGATGCTTCGCCACTATGCAGAAAGCGAAGCGCACAAGAAGCAAGTGTTTGAGTCGCAATCGGCCGTGTGGGCGACGCGCATTGGTGAACTGTTCGACCAGATCCAGCAATGGCTGGAGCCGATCCAGGTGCCGAACCTGCTGGAAGTGAGTCGCGAGGTGTATGTCGCTTCAGGGCCGAGCGTTCCGGTCGAGTCGTCGACGTTCAAGACCGAGAAACTGAGCATTGTCATTGCCGGCAAACCGGTGGAGTTCGTGCCGGACGTGATGGGCGTCGGTGGTCAGATTTCGTTGGCGGTGATGGGGTTGACGGCCGCGCGGTATGGCAGTATTTCGCTGGTGTGCCTGCCGCCTTCGACGAGCTGGCAATGGCGCAAGACCAATGGTTTGAAAGACCCGGATACGTTTGCCTTCGACGCGAACTTCCTGGCGCAGCAGTTGCAGAGCCTGATCCCCCGCGAACGCGGCTGATTCTCTGACCTTACACATAATCCTGTGGGAGCGAGCCTGTTCACGATGACGGTGTATCAGTCAGCATTAATATCGACTGACACTGCGCCATCGCGAGCAGGCTCGCTCCCACATTTGGATGTGTGGTGTGTCAGATTTCCAGGTTGACCCAACCGGGTTTAGCTTCTTCGGGGGCTACCGCCTTCACAGTCTTCCCCGTCGCCAACTCCACCCGCCGCGCCACCTCAGGGTCATCGGCAAACGGAATCAGGCTCGCGTCCTCCAGGCTCTCGGCCGTCTGGTGTTTCAGGCAGTACTCGATTGCCAGCCAAAACCCCACGACCCCAAACAGATTCAGCACTATCTCGGTCATCTCAAACCTCACGCAATCTGCGCTTCACGTTCGGCCATCGCCATGTCCGAAACCCGCACGGTGCGCCACGTGTTGTAGGCCATCAGCAACATGCCGCTGAGGAAGAAAACCCCGCCGGCAAAGCGCACCACGAACCCCGGATGGCTGGCCTGCAAGGCCTCGACGAACGAGTAGGTCAGGGTGCCGTCGTCGTTGATCGCACGCCACATCAACCCTTGGGTGATGCCGTTGACCCACATCGAGGCGATATACAACACCGTGCCGATGGTCGCGAGCCAGAAGTGCAAGTTGATCAGCGGCGTACTGAACATCTGCTCACGACCGAAGACTTTTGGCACCATGTGGTAAATGGCCCCGAAGGTGATCATCGCCACCCAACCGAGGGCGCCAGCGTGGACGTGGCCGATGGTCCAGTCGGTGTAATGGGAGAGGGCGTTGACCGTTTTGATGGCCATCATCGGTCCTTCGAACGTCGACATCCCGTAGAACGCCAGCGACAGCACCAAAAAGCGCAGGATTGGGTCGGTGCGCAATTTATGCCAGGCGCCCGACAGGGTCATCATGCCGTTAATCATCCCGCCCCAGCTCGGTGCCAGCAGGATCAGCGACATCGCCATGCCCAGCGACTGCGCCCAGTCCGGCAGTGCGGTGTAGTGCAAGTGGTGCGGACCGGCCCAGATGTACAGGGTGATCAGCGCCCAGAAATGCACGATCGACAACCGATACGAATACACCGGCCGCCCGACCTGTTTCGGCACGAAGTAATACATCATCCCCAGGAACCCGGTGGTCAGGAAAAAGCCCACCGCGTTATGCCCGTACCACCACTGCACCATGGCGTCGGTGGCCCCCGAATACACCGGATAGGACTTGAACCAGTCCACCGGAATCGACAGGTGATTGACCACGTGCAGCATCGCGATCACGACGATGAAGGCACCGAAGAACCAGTTGCCGACGTAGATGTGCCTGGTCTTGCGCTGCACCACGGTGGTGAAGAAGACGATGGCGTAGGCGACCCAGACCACGGTCATCCACACCGCGCCGGAGAACTCGATCTCGGCGTATTCCTTGGTGGTGGTGTAGCCCAGCGGCAGGGTGATCAGCATCACCACAATCACCGACTGCCAGCCCCAAAAGGTGAACGCGGCCAGTTTGTCGGAGTACAGCCGTACCTGACACGTGCGCTGCACCGCGTAGTAACTGGCGGCGAACTGCGCGCTGCCGGCAAAGCCGAAAATGACCAGGCTGGTGTGCAGCGGGCGCAAGCGGCCGAAGGTGGTCCACGGCAGGTCGAGGTTCATCTCGGGCCATACCAGTTGCGAGGCGATCCACACCCCCATTGCCATCCCCACGACGCCCCAGACGATGGTTGCCACGACGAATTGGCGGACGACCTTGTAGTTATAGGCCTGTCCGATTGTTGCTGTGCTCATGGTCAATGCTTCCACGGTTGCAAAGTCTTGCCAGGCCACCCGGACTGGCATGTCGTCCACTGTAGAAACCCTGCCCGAAACAAAACAGACTCAGAAAAACCGAGTTTATGCGGATCAGATACGAGGCCTGCCTGCGGTGATCTGACGCACTCTGATACGGTTTTTTAGCATTCAGGTGAATCTGTAACGCGCTGCGCCGTAGGTTCATAGTCACTGCCACAAGCACCGCCACCCTGTAGCAGAGCGTGCGATCCACCCTGATGAGGTAGCCACATGTATCAGTACGACGACTATGACCGGGCCTTGGTCTTCGAGCGGGTTGCGCAGTTTCGCGATCAGGTCGAGCGTTTCATGACGGGCGAGTTGAGCGAGGAAGAGTTCCTGCCGTTGCGTCTGCAGAACGGCCTGTATATGCAAAAGCACGCCTACATGCTGCGCGTGGCGATTCCTTACGGCACCCTGAGCGCCAGGCAGATGCGCACGCTGGCGAGCATCGCCCGGGACTATGATCGCGGTTACGGCCACTTCACCACTCGGCAGAACATGCAGTTCAACTGGATCGAACTGGCGCAGGTGCCGGATATCCTCGAACGACTTGCCCAGGTCGAGATGCACGCGATCCAGACCTCCGGCAACTGCGTGCGCAACATCACCACCGAAGCGTTTGCCGGTGTGGCGGCGGACGAACTGATGGACCCGCGACCGCTGGCCGAAATCCTGCGCCAGTGGTCGACCATCAACCCGGAATTTCTGTACCTGCCGCGCAAGTTCAAAATTGCCATCTGCTCGGCGGAGCAGGACCGCGCCGCGATCATGATGCATGACATCGGCCTTTATCTTTATCGCGATGACAGTGGGCAGATGCTGCTGCGGGTCATTGTCGGTGGCGGGTTGGGGCGCACGCCGATTCTTGGATTGCAGATTCGCGAGGGTTTGCCCTGGCAGCATTTGCTTTCCTATGTCGAGGCGGTGCTGCGGGTCTACAACCGTCACGGCCGACGCGACAACAAGTACAAGGCGCGGATCAAGATTCTGGTCAAGGCCCTGGGCATCGAAGCTTTCGCCAGGGAAGTGGAGGAAGAATGGCAGTACCTCAAGGACGGTCCGGCGCAGTTGACCAACGTCGAATATGAGCGGGTCGCCAGTGCCTTCGTGGCTCCCGATTACCGTTCACTGTCCGACACGGACCTGAATTTCGGCACGCGCCTGGCCGAGAACCCGGCCTTCGCACGTTGGGTTACGCGCAACGTTCAACCGCACAAGGTCGCGGGTTACACCAGCGTGGTGCTGTCGACCAAACCGGGCTTCGACTCACCACCGGGGGACGTGACGACTGAGCAAATGTTGGCCGTGGCCGAGTGGTCCGAACAGTTCGGGTTCGGCGAAATTCGCATCGCCCATGAACAGAACATCGTGCTGCCGGACGTACCCAAGGCTGATCTCTACGCCCTGTGGTGCCTGGCCTGCGAGCAGGGCCTGGGCTGCGCCAATATCGGTTTGCTGACCGACATCATCGCGTGCCCCGGCGGCGATTTCTGCGCGCTGGCCAACGCCAAATCGATCCCGATTGCCCAGGCGATCCAGGCACGTTTCGAAGACTTGGATTACCTCCACGACCTGGGCGACATCAGCCTGAACATTTCCGGCTGCATGAACGCCTGCGGTCACCACCACATCGGCAACATCGGCATTCTGGGCGTCGATAAGAACGGCAGCGAGTGGTACCAGATCACCCTCGGCGGCAGCCAGGGCAAGAACAGCGCCCTGGGCAAAGTCATCGGCCCGTCCTTCAGCGCTGCCGAAGTGCCCGAGGTTATCGAGCGGATCATCGCCACGTTCGTCGATTACCGCGAGAGCGAAGAACTGTTTGTCGACACCTTGCAGCGCATTGGTCTTGAGCCGTTCAAGGAGCAGGTTTATCCAAAGTTGCTGGAGGTCTCGGCATGAACAATCTGTTGCGACTGGAGGAGGGCGTGGCGCGGATTGTGGCTGACGATCCTTGGGGGCTGGTCAGGGACGCAGAGGGTGAATTGCCGGACGGGTCAGTGATTTTACCGTTGAGTCGCTGGCTTCAAGCGCCCGCACAGCATGCGGTCTGGCTGGGGCCTGACGACGAGGTGGAAAGTCTCAAGCCGTGGTTTGACTCATTGCCGCTGATTGCCCTGGACTTCCCGAGTTTTCGCGACGGACGCGGTTACAGCCAGGCGTACCTGTTGCGTACTCGGTTGGGCTGGACGGGGGAATTGCGCGCGGTCGGTGATGTGCTGCGCGATCAGCTCAGCCACATGCGCCAATGCGGATTCGATAGTTTCGCGGTGCGCGAAGACAAATCCGCCGAGGACGCGCTGAAGGGACTGGCCGGGATGAGTGTGCTCTATGGGCGTTCAGTGATTGAACCGCGGCCGTTATTCAGAAGACGCTGAAACCGACACCGATGTTTGCAGCAACGGTCGAGCCGCACGAGGTTGCGTTCGGCGGCGGAGCCGTCGTAAACCCGGAGCACGCGGTACTCATGACACAACGTGCAAACTGATTTCTCGACTGCTGCGCAGGCGAACGCAGACTCGCAAACTCGACAGCTGCTATGGGCGCGCCCTCGGCATTTTTGCTTGGGCCGCTGATGGCATTTTGGTAGAGTCCACGCCTCATCAGGGAGTCGGTAAAGAAAGGAGTCTGGTTTGAGTGTGGGCAAAAAGATTTTGGGGCTGATTGCGCTGTTGCTGATGTTGGCGCTGTGGGCCAGTTATTTTTATGTGTTCAAGGAAAACCGCGACGGCCAGTTGGGCGGAGCCTTCGACAGCACGGCCTGGTGCGGCACGCCACCGGCCAGCGATGCCGCGCTACTGGGCAAGGATCAACTGACGCTGCGCATCACCAACACGGTGCGCGGCGAGTTCATGCTCAGTGGTGCCGTGGTGGTGTCCGAGCGCACCTTCAACCGCTATGACCTTGGCCGCAACGAACTGCGCCTGCGTCTGGAACCTTTGCAGTGGTCGTTCGGCGTCACGCCGATTTTCCTTGAGCAGGTCAAGGTCCAGCCGCTGAGCCGCAACCTAGCGTCGGCCAACAAAAGCGCCTACGCCGAACTTGAGCCAAGGCCCATCGGCGTGCAGGGCCGGGCCACGGATTTTCCCTTCGATACCTACCGTTATGGCTACAAACCGGTGCTGTATTACCTCAAGGGCAACGAGCGCATCGACTTGAGGTTCAAAAACATCACCACGCTGATGGAGATGTCGAACACCTTCACACCGGTCCAAAAGTACAACCGCGTCGACTACATCAACGAACGCAACGCGATGATCCGCGATGAAGACTACAAGGCCTACGGCGCCCACGAGTGTGCGTTCAGCGTCGAGCGCAAAGGCTCGTTCAAGGTGATCGTGCTGCTCTTGTTGCTGGTGCTGTGCCTGCCGCTGCTGCACGTGTTCTATCGCGATGAACCGGGGATCGATTTTCTCGCCACGCTGGTGAGTATCGGCGCGATCCGGGTGTTGCTGGTGGGGCCGATGAAGGACTTCCAGCTGTACACCATCGACTTTTTGTTCGCAGGGGTGATTATCCTGGTGGGCACGGTGTCGCTGATCAAGGCGATGCGGGCGAACAGCCGGCGGGAGTTGGCGTTGAAGAGTGGTTCTTCGTGGTAAATCCGATCTGAAACCGGGTTGACGCCATCGCGGGCAAACCACGCTCTCACAAGGATTGCATAAACCCTGTAGGAGCGAGGCTTGCCCGCGAAGAGGCCTTCGGGTCAACCATCGGTCATTTCAACGCCGGATCGCCCCCGTTCATTTTCTTCCAGCGTTGCAACAGCACCTGCGCCTTCGGTTCCTGCCCGTTATCCAGGTAGTACTGGATCAGCGACAACCGCGCATTGCGGTTGGCCGGCTGCACGTTCAACAACCGCTCCAGCTCTTCGCAAGCCTCATCAACCTTGCCGCTGTCGTGCAACGCCACCGCCAGCACGTAGCCGTATTGGGCGTTCTGCGGTTCCAGTTGCGCGGCTTTGCGCAAGGCTGGCATGGCTTGCGCTGACTGGCCCGCACGCACCAGCGCCAAGCCCTGGGTGTGTTGCAGCAGGGCGTTGTCCGGGTGTTCTTTCAGGCTTTGTGCCAACAGCGTCTGCGCTTCCTGGCCGCGTCCATTGGCTTCCAGCCATTGCACCAGCGTGACCAGCGCCGGGTAGAAATCCGGATCACGCTTGAGGGCGGTGCGCAGCAGCGATTCGACTTCGTCGTTGCGCCCGCTGGCCTGGTAGAGCATCGCCAGGTTCAGGTTGGACTCGGCGCGCTCGGCCAGGCTTTTTTGCACCGCTTCGTATTCGGCAATGGCCGCGTTCCAGTTGGCCTGGGCGCTGCCCAATCCGTTACGCGCGACGCTCAGCAAGTCTCGGGCCGCGACGATCCGCACCGCCTTCACCGGATCGTCCAGCAACGGCGTCAGCAGCGGCGCACGCTCCGGTGGCGGCAGGAACGCACTGATTGCCCGCACTGCGCTTTCACGCACCTGCGGTGCAGGGTTGCTCAAGTCCTTGGTCGCGAGTTTCAAGGCCTGTTCGCTTGGGTACAGCGGCAGTTCTGCCAGCAAGGTGGCGCGCTGAATCGCCGGCAGGTTGCTGCGCTGCAACTGTTCGTACAAGGCTTGCGCGGCGCCGGGCTGGCCGTTGCGAATCAGCCACAGGCTTTCGTCGTAGCGTGGCGCCTGCGCCGTGGTGGCGGTGTTCCAGAGTTTGAATTGCTCAGTGACCTTGTCGCCGGCCTTGCCTTGGTGACAGGTCAGGCAGGCGTCCGGCGTGCCGAGTTTTTTTGCCCGCTCCGGGTTGGGAATGCTGAAGCTGTGGTCGTGCCGGAAGTCGTTGCCCATGTAGAACTTGCCGGGCATGTGGCAATCCACGCATTGGGAGCCAGGCTGGCCCGGGGTGTGGCGGGTGTGTTCGATGGAGTCGTAGTTCTTGGCTTGCAAACCCTTGCCGTCGACGCCTGTCACCGAAGTCTTGCCGGCGGTGTTGTGGCATTGCAGGCAAACGCCGTTGCCCGGGGCCTTGAGTTCGGTGCTGTGGGGGTTGTGGCAGTTGCTGCAACGCACGCCCTTGTCGAACATTTTGCTTTGGGCGAAGGAGCCGTGTTCGAACACTTCATCCTTGATCTTGCCGTCCAGCGCGTACAGCTCGCGGGTCAGGGGGCTCAGCAGGTAGTCGTCCATCAAACGCTTGCCAACGGTGTAGCCGTCGCCCAGCGGTGCGCGGCGCGAATGGCAGCGGGCACAGGTTTCGATTTCGACCGTGGCGTCCTTGTCCTTGAGGTCGACCGCAAAGCCGGCGTGGATCAGATCACCTTTCTTCGCCGTCCATTCCAAGTGGTTGGACGCGGGCCCGTGGCATGCCTGACAACCGACACCGAGGCTGTTCCACTGGCTGTCGAAGGTGTTTTTGGCCGCGTCGAAATTGCGCTTGTAACCAGTGGTGTGGCATTCGACACACATGAAATTGGCGTTCTGGCTGGGCTTGCTCCAGTGCAGCGGGTTCTTGAAATTCACGCCCTGGCCCGGATAGAGGTGGAACCAGCGGTTTCTCTCGGTATCCCAAGCCACACCCAGCGCTTGCAAGCGACCTTCGCCGACCTCTATCAGGTATTGCTGCAACGGCGCGATGCCAAAGGTGTAGGCCACTTTGAAGTCGGCATTCTTGCCGTCAATCCCGGGCGTGTTGACCCAGAAACCGTCGTCCTTGCGCGAGAAACGGGTGGTTTCGTTTTGCGCCTTGAACGTGACGTTATTGAAATCGCCCAGCATCGTTTCGGCATTGGCCTCCTGCATCGCCAACTGGTGATGGGAGCCTTGCCAATCTTTCATCTGTTCGCTGTGGCAGCCCCGGCATTGTTGCTCATCGACCATCTTCGCCGGTGTCACGACGACGGATTGCGCTTTGGCCGGCTGAACAGTCGGCGTACTGACGGGCACGGTATTGATCGGCGCTGGCGTGCTGTACAGCAGAAACCAGCCGATTGCCGCCACGGCCACCAGCAAGACGCCGATGGTCACGGGAAACAGGTAACGGTTAATCAATGTCGGTGGTGAATCAGGGGTTGGGGTTGCTGCTTTATTTTTATATTTCGGCATTGCAGCTTCCATAGTCCAGTGCATTTGCCGTCAGGCGTGCGTTGAGGCTTGATGCAGCTTTGCCGGAGGTTCTGTGTCTGTCAAATGGCGCTTGTGAGCCATTGCGCAGCGATAGATAAATAGTGTGCTTTTTGACAACAACACGCTGTGCGTTGGCTATAACTGTAATTCCCGTATGCAATACCGTTGTCGGCCTTCTGACAGGAGTTACAGCATGAAGCTTGCGTTAATGATGGGCACGTTGTGCATTGCCTCGATCGGGGTGGTGGGCTGTGCCAGCAAAGTCGTAGAGCCGGACCAGTATTCAGGTTTTCTCAAGGACTACAGTCAACTCAAGGAAGCCAAGTCACCCTCGGGCGCGACAGTGATGCGCTGGGTCGATCCCAAGCTCGACATCCGTCAATACACCAGCGTCTACATTGAGCCGACCCAGCTCTATCCGAAACCACAACCGACGGTGAAAATCCCCCAGGCGACCCTCAACGGCATCACCGGATACTACGACCAGGCGCTGAAGCGCGAGGTGGGTAAATCCCTGCCATTGGCTGCAGGTCCTGGCCCGGGCGTGATGGTGGTGCGTGCCGCGATTACGGCGGTAAGCAGCAAGACAGAAGGGCTGAAACCTTATGAAGTGATCCCGATTGCGCTGGTGGCCGCTGCTGTCAGCACGGCCAGCGGTATTCGTGATCAGGAGACCGATCTGGCCACCGAGGCGGTGTTCCTCGATGGCGGCAATAACCATGTGTTAGCCCAGGTCGTGCGCAAGGGCACCGGCAAGCCGCTGGAAAACGAGTCTCAGGTGATGAAGGCCGATGACGTGAAAGGCGTGATTGATGGTTGGGCGTCGGATTTGCATCAGTCTTTTCTAAAGCTTAAGTCCAAGTGATGCGTTGACGCTTGATGGTCGCTTCGCGGGCAAGCCTCGCTCCTACGCTATTGAGTCGTTAGTCAACTTTATGAACGACCTGATCCTGTAGGAGCAAGGCTTGCCCGCGAAGGAGGCCTCAAGAACAACACATCACTCAATACTCAGCACGTGCCAGCCGGTTGTAATGGCTGATCAGCGAATCATATCCACGCGTCACCGCATAAAAATCATCACTCAATCGCTGTGGTTCAGCCTTGTTCTTCCAGTCCTTGTGCAGCGCATTCAAGGCATCCAGATACTTCTGTGTCGGCCTGGCGATGTGCGACCAGAGATAACTGGGTGCTTCGTTACGGTTTTGCGTTTCCTGCATATGGCGTTGGCCGAACTGCTGCAGGTAATCCCAGGCCAATTGCAGTTCAGCGATGGCTTTAGCCAGTGCCTGCGGCGTCAGGGTTCGATTGTTAACGCCCTCGGTTACAAGGTTCAGCGTGTCCCTGGCCTGGATCATGTAGGCCAGCAAATACCAGTGAATGTCCTTGCCCAGGCGCGCTTCGATCAGTTTGAGTTGCTCGCGCCGCTGTTCAAGGTCCAGCGCTTCAACCTGCTGCCTCAGTACCGTTGACGCCGTGAGGTAGTCCTCGGCCCTGGGTCTGAATTGATCGGCAAAGGCGGGCTGCACCTCACTGATGGCGGTCGAAAAACGCGCCTGTCGGTAAAAGGTGATTTGCTGCGTAAAGGGCGTCACTTGCTGTAATGCCTGTGCGTAGGCATCGGCTTTCAACGCCAGTGTTGGGTCGTAGTCCAGCAACTTGAGTTTTTCGCTGATTTTCGGCGAACAGATATCCCTTTGAATGGCGGGCGCATCACGGGCACCGTTGTCGTCGAAATCATGCTGGTTGGCGATCCAGTCTCGCACCGGTTCCGCAGGTTGCTTCGGCGATTTGTACAGTGCGTAGGCGACCCGCCAATGCACGTCGACCCGGTTGATGCAATCGATCACCGGGCTCAGGGCATTGGCCTGCGCGGTAAGCGGAGCGTCGTGTCGATCCAGCCACAAATCGATGCGGGCGACGAATGTCGAAGAGCCGGCCAGCCCCATCAGGATCAGCATCACAAGGGTCGCCACCGGGAACAGCCATTTCGGGTTCATGGCTGTTTCTCCTGGCCGTACCACTGCTCAACAGTGGCCGGTGCGTTGCATTCGCTGGCGGTGGCCGGCATCCGGCTGCACAAGCGTTCGGTCCACTGTTGCAGGCCCTGGTTGCGGTTGACCGTACTTTGGCTTGAGATCACTTTGAACACGCCGAGTACTAAAACCAGCACCAAAATGCCCGCGCCCATCAGGCTGCGTTTGAGCAAGGGGCTGGCGTGTTGCCAGGAAACGTGCGGTTTGACCTTCCGTCGGCGTATAAGTCCGACACTCATCAGTGTTGTGATGTAAACGATGCTGCCGACCACTCCATACACGGTGCCAATGCCCGCCGCCATCGCAATGCAGGGAATCAAGTCGCGCAGCACTCCAAACGGCAGGGGCATGAGCGAGGGCGAAAGGCGCACACTCAATCGATCGTCCAGCCACCAAAAGCGATGGGCAACGTGCGCCATCAGCCAGTTGAGTGCCCATCCGACGACCGCGAATATCACCGACCAGAACACCGTGACGCCGATCAATTCGCCCAGACGCGTGCCCAACGGCGCGAACTGAATAAAGGTGCCGACCAGACAGGCCAGGACAATACCCAGGTAAATCGGCCAGCTGTCATAGGTATGTTCCCAGTCACGCCAGAAGAACGGCGTACCGCCGGGCAGGTCTGCGCAGATGTCGGGGTGGTTGGCGTATAACGCAGAACTCAGCTTTCGACAGTGCACCCAATCGTCTTCGCGCAAGCGTCGAGCCAAGGCTCGGCGCTGACTGAATGGGCCCGGCGCCAGCAGCAAGTGGGCGGCGCGATGCTCTGGCGTGGCAGCGGGTTCTGCGGCGAGGCGTTGTTGCCGGGCCAGAAATATCGGCGCTTCACGACGCTCCGCCAAGCGCTCGCGCTGTAGCGACAGTTCTACAATCAGTTCTTCGTCCAGTTCCAGGCGCTGCCAGAGACTGAACCAGTGAAAGGTTTCCATCGCCCATTCGAGCAGTGTTTCACAGGTCTCGAAGTGTTCGACGCAATGCCTGAGCACGGCGTCTTCCATCACATCGGCCGCGCCATGTTCGAGGGCGGCGGCATAACGTTGTTCGAGCTCGACACGGCTGACACCGTCCAGCGAACGCGTGACCCGTTGCAGCGTGTCGACTTCCACCACCGACAGCCCGCTCAGGTCCCACGGGGCATCGTTACCCGAGTCATCCTCGCGCAATTGCTCCCATTCCTTGATGCTCAGCGCTTGCTCATACGCCTCACGCAGACGCTGAAAGCCCTCTGGGTCTTCATCCGGGCGCGTCTGTTTGAGCAGGATTGCGTATTGGCGTTTGATACTGCGTGTATCGGCATCAGCCGGGAGGCCAAGGGTGGTCCAGCAACTCATTGCGTGTGCAACTCCATGAAAACCCGGGACGCGTCCACTAGTGGCAATTTGATTTTGCGCACCCTACCTGTTTCCCGTCGAAAAGTCCTCGGGTCTTACCTTCAGTCACCGACAAACGTTTATTGCAGTCCGGCGTAACGCTTTTTTTATTGCACTTGCTCGGGAGTGGGCGCATCGAACGGATAGATCTGGCGCCATTCGGATGCCATATCCACAATCGTCCAGCCACGGGTTTTGGCTTCGTCCAGGGCCTTGTCCAGACGCCCGATCTGCGATTGACGGTCATAGGCCCATTCGCGCTTGGCGTCGGTGTGGTGCACCAACCCCATGAAGCGTTTGCCCGGCCCGGCGGCGGTCCACTGCAGCATTTGCAGGTCGCCATCGGAGTTGCCGAACGCGAGGATCGGCCGGCGCCCGATCACCGCGTCGATGCTTTCCGGTTTGCCCGGGCCGTCGTCGTTGTGGGCCAGTTTCGGGGTGCGCACGATCGAGGCTTTGCCGTCCTTGAACTGGAACGCGGTGACAAAGGTGGTGCCGATCACTTGCTCGGGTGGAATGCCGTAGACCTTCTCGGCAAAGGCGCGCATGAACGCGGTGTCGCCCCCGGAGACGATGTAGGTCTTGAAGTCCTGGCTGCGCAGGTAATCGAGCATTTCCAGCATCGGCTGGAAGATCATCTCGGTGTACGGCTTGCCGGTTTTCGGATGTTTGGCTTGGCTCAGCCAGGTCTTGGCGTAGTCATCGAAGGCGTCGGTGGTCATGCCGGTGTGGGTGGCGCCGAAGATCTTCAGGATGCCGTCCATACCGGTGGCAGCCAGGGCCTGGTGATCGTTTTCCAGCACGGCTTTGAAGGGCTGGGTGGTTTTCCATTCCGGGTGTTGCGGTGCGGTGCGCTTGACCTCTTCGAGGGCAAACAGCAACTCGAAATACATCGGCTGTTCGCTCCACAACGTGCCGTCATTGTCAAAGACGGCGATGCGGTCCTCGGGTTTGACGAAGTCCTTGCCGGACTGGTCGGTGACGGTCTGGACGAACTCGATGATGCTTTTCTTCGATGGGCCGTCGTTCCACGAGGGCAAGGGTTCGGCTGCCAGGGCCAGCAGCGGCATGCTCAAGACCAGCGCAAACAGAAGCCTCAGCCCATGGCGTCGGCGGGTCGACATCAGGTTTGTCATGGGAAGTCGTTCTCGTGAATAGGGTTGAGTGGGCGCAACGCGTCAGCTGCCGGGGGCGGGTGGTGACAGGTCTGACTATGCAGCGTAGCCAAGGATTTCTTCAGTTGGCGCAGCGCCTGATCTTCGGTCGGTTGCCGGCTGCAACAGGCGCGCAACAGGTTTTGCAGGCGCGGGCCGAGGTTGCCCGGTTTCAGGCCCAGGCGGCTGCGTCTGCCCCAGAGGTACAGGGCGCTCAGTTGTGCCGGTTTGCCATCGATCTGCACCGGAGTTTTGCACTGGGTGCGTCGGTCGGGGTGCTCCTGCGGTCTACGGAGTGGGAATTCATGGTTTAGCCGGCACGGGGTTTAGCGGCGGAATTTGCCACTGGCCGCTGGTGACTTCCGGTTTTGGCAGGTAAAGGCGCAAGACCCCATAGAACGGGCCTTCCGGCGCAGGCAGCCAGTTGCTTTGCAGGTCCTTGGCCGGTGCACTGTTTTGCAGATAAAGGGTCAAGCCACCGTCGGTGTCGAGCTTGAGATCGGGCAGCATTCGCGAGTTGATCAGGTAGCGGTTCAGCGGGTTGGCCACCAGCAACTTGTTCTTGCTGTCGTACATCGTCAGCGACCAGAACGCATCGGCCGGGGGCAGGGCGCCTTTGTCGAAATGCAGGGTGTAATCGTGTTTCGAGGCGTCGAGCGGCTTGCCGTCCTTGTCGACGAAATAGCCGATGTAATTGGCCTCTTCGGCCGAGTTGCCGAAAATCCCCAGGTTGGCGCCAGCGTAGCGGTACAGGTAATTGCCCTTGAGGTGATCGCGGGTACCGTAGAAATCGCCGCTGGTGACCTCGTGAGTATCGACTTTGTCTTTCTTGAACCGGGCGAATTCGGCCTTGGCATCACTGATACCGTCTTCCAGGGCCTGGCGTTGTTCTGCGGTGAAGTCGTGTAGGTTGAAAGGCTCGCCGGCCTCGATGCCGATGGTCTTGAAGCGCGCGAGCAAGTCCGTTTCCGCGTCCTGCGCCGGGGCGAAGGCCAGCATGAAGTTAAGGTAGCGGAACAGATCAGGGGTATCGCTCATGGTCGGGGTGGGTTTGGGCCAGGCAATCTTCGGCGCGGCGGGTGGGGCCTTCTGCTTGACGTAGTGGCTCAGCGTTTCGACCTTGTAGCCTTTCTGAATCTTCTTGACCTGGGCCAGGTCCTTTTCATCGAACAGCTGCGTGCGATAAAGGGCGTAGGCGATGTGGGTTTCGCTGCGCAGCAGTCGATCCATTTTTACTGGTTGCTGACCCTGCCAATTGGGGCCGGCGACCATGAAATGCCCGCCGTTGTTGCCCGTACTGCGGGTGCCCAGGTACGCAAAGTTTTGCGTGTAGGCGTCGATCAATTGCACGGAGTAGTAACGGTGCTCGTCGATGGGCGGCAAGGTCAGCACAACGGGTTCGGCGCGCAGGTCCATCCACACAAAGGAGTAGGGCGTGTCGGCGTTGGGTGTGACGAACGCGGTGTCCTTGGCGGTGAACGCCTTCGCAGTGTTGCCGATCCGGTTGAACGGCGCCTTGAAGTTCGCGCTCTTTGTGTCAACCGCTTGGGAGTAGAGGGTTTTGTACATCTCCACCACCGGAAATCCGTACAGGTAGGCTTCCTTGGCGATGCCCCGGGCGTCTTCGGGAGTAGCAGTGAAGTCGGCCCAGGCGCTGGTGCTCAGGGCGAGCGAGAGCGCGGTGAGCAACAGGCGGTTAGTCATAGTGAACCCTTGGGCGTCATTTCACCGCTGTGACGGCGTCGAGTACCGGACGGGATGGGGGGGCGATCGCCATAGAACCCGTGTAGAAACAAAGGATCGCTTCTTGGGCCGGCAGACTGTTTTCCAGCGCCGCCTTGCGGATTTGGGTATCGAGGTCCTGGGCACCGACGCCGCAACTGACGAACATGGTCATCAGGCTGTAGCCGGCCAAGCGAATTGCACAGTGCATACGAGACTCCTATTTACCGAAAGGCAGTTGTGTCGCGGTTGCCACTGCTGCGTAATCTCTTTCCTATCAAGCCTGTATGACATGTTTGTTGAAGTTAGCAGCTAACGTCGGATTCGCCAGCCGGACGGGGGCTTTGGATGTTTGTTCAGGTTTTCGGTATTTTTTGTGCATTGAAATTGAATGCAAACCTGAGGCTTGGGTGATGTGGCAGAAAAGCCATCGCGGGCAAGCCTGGCACCTGCAAGAGAGCGCGGTGTGGTGATCGACTTGCCCGAGAAAGGTGTTGATGAGGTGGCGCTGGACGCTTAACCCCCTGCAATGTTCAGCGCTTTATCATCTGCTCGCGTATCCGTTCTTCCTGCTCACGCAGTTGCGGAGTGAATTCCTCGCCGAAATCTTCCGCTCCGTATATAGGGCGGATCTCGATCTCCGCTTCGGTGCCCGGCATCGGATTGGGGCAGCGTTTGACCCACTCGATCGCTTCCTCTTTCGACTTGACCTCCCAAATCCAGTAACCGGCGATCAGCTCTTTGGTTTCGGTGAACGGGCCGTCGATGACCGTGCGTTTTTCGCCGGAGAAACGCACCCGGGCGCCTTTGCTGCTTGGTTGCAGGCCGTCGCAGTCGATGAGGATGCCGGCCTTGGTCAGTTCCTCGTTGTAATTGCCCATCGCTGTCATCAATTCCTCGGTGGGCAGCACACCGGCCTCGGAGTCCGGGCTGGCTTTCACAATGATCATGAATCGCATGGTTTTATCTCCGCTGGAGGGTGGGTGATTCACTGTCTAGTCGAATGGGCGTGAGCCGAATCGACAGGCAATGTGTGAAATGTAGAGGCGGTGGCTGCCTTTCATCTTGAACGCCGGGTGAAGGCGGGAGAGGGCGGTACGCTGTACACCGGCTGCGCGAACTGTTCGGCTGTCGGTGGTGCGTTGATATGCGCCGGATTTTCGAGACGCGGCACCAAAATGTGCTGCGGTTGCTGAGACAGTGGGCACGCATCCGACCCTGTGGGAGCGAGCCTGCTCGCGAAAGCGGTGTACCAATCGACATCCATTTTGAATGTTCGTCTGCTATCGCGAGCAGGCTCGCTCCTACAGGTTTCTGTGTCGTTTGGAAGAGTTGTATCCAGTTTAGGGGGCGACACTTCACAATTTGTATCCGGGCATAGGTCGTCGGCCCATTTCGTGGTTAACTTCGGCCTCTTCAAAATTCTCCACAACAATGTCAGAAGGACTCCGTTCATGGCTCAAGTCACTCTTAAAGGCTCCCCGGTTCAAGTCAACGGCCAACTGCCACAAGCCGGTTCCAAGGCGCCAGCCTTTTCCCTGGTCGCCGGCAATCTGTCCGACGTGACCCTGGCGAGCTTCGCCGGCAAACGCAAAGTGCTGAACATCTTCCCAAGCGTCGACACCCCGACCTGCGCCACTTCGGTACGCAAGTTCAACGCCCAGGCCAACGACATCGCCAACACCGTGGTGCTGTGCATCTCCGCTGACCTGCCGTTCGCTCAAGCTCGCTTCTGCGGCGCCGAAGGCCTGGAAAACGTACAGAACCTGTCGACCCTGCGCGGTGCCGAGTTCATCGAGAACTACGGCGTGGCCATCGCTGATGGCCCGCTCAAAGGCCTGACCGCCCGTGCCGTCGTGGTACTGGACGAAAACGACAACGTTCTGCACAGCGAACTGGTCAAGGAAATTGCTGAAGAACCGAACTACGAAGCGGCACTCGCCGTTCTGAAATAAGGTTACTTTTACAATTGTTAACGGCCTGAGGGGGCGTTCTCAGTTAATTTCCCCGCCGCGTTGTCGCCTTAAAGCGGGCCAGGCAAGGCGCAGGCCGCCGGGAATGGTTGTTCCCTTTCCAAGGCCTGCAACGCAGGCTGGCCCGCTTTAAGGCACAACCCGAAGGGCCGGGCCTGCTGTTGTGCAGGGCTGCGTTGCTCGAAGCTTATTTGGAATGACCAAACCACGCTTCTCGCGCCTTGCCCTGCACAACAGCAGACCCGGCGCGGCGGGGTAATTAGCTGAGAACGCCCCCTCTGTCAAGGCCGTTTTCATTTGTGCTTCAGTGTCTTAGATAAATCTCCTGTTACGTAAGCCGAAGGTAAATTGCCGGTAAAGGCGCTTTGCTTAATGCCCACCAGTGCTTATCGTTCAGCCTCCCGTAGAAAGAAGCTCACGCGCCCAATGGTTGATCATTCCATGCAATCCTCCGCTTCCCGTAATCCTCGTCGCTGGCTGCTCGGCCTGCTTGTCCTGTTGGTCATCGCGGGCCTGTGCTGGAAATTCTGGCCCGCCGGCACTGCCAATAAGGACGGAGCTGCGCCGAAAGCCGTGGCCGGCCACACAGGCAAGTCGGGGGGATGCGTCCTGGCTTCGGCGGGGCGACCGGACCGATCCCGGTGCGCGTGGCGCCGGCGGTCAAGGGTGATTTTCCGCTGTACTACAAGGCACTGGGCACCGTTACCGCACTGAACACCATCAATGTGCGCAGTCGGGTTGGCGGCGAACTGATGAAGATTTCCTTCGAAGAAGGGCAGATGGTCAAGGCCGGCGACCTGCTGGCTGAAATTGATCCGCGCCCTTACCAGAACGCCTTGCTCCAGGCCGAAGGCACGCTGCTGCAGAACCAGGCACAACTGAAAAACGCGCAGGTCGACGTCGAGCGTTATCGCGGCCTGTTCAAGGAAGACAGCATCGCCAAGCAAACCCTGGACACCGCCGAAGCACTGGTCGCCCAGTACCAGGGCACGGTCAAGACCAATCAGGCGGCGGTCAACGACGCCAAGCTCAATCTCGAATTCACCAGGATCCGCGCCCCGATTACCGGGCGCGTGGGTCTGCGGCAGCTGGACGTCGGCAACCTGGTGGCGGCCAACGACACCACGGCGCTGGCGATCATCACCCAGACCCAGCCGATCAGCGTCGCCTTCACCTTGCCGGAAAACAGCCTCGACATCGTCCTGGCACGCTACCGCACCGGCGCCAAATTGCCGGCCGAAGCCTGGGACCGTGGTGACACCAAGTTGCAGGCCACCGGTGTGTTGCAGAGCCTGGACAACCAGATCGACGTGACCACCGGCACCCTGAAATTCAAGGCACGCTACGAGAACCGTGATCAGGCGCTGTTCCCCAATCAGTTCGTCAACGTCCACCTGCTGGCCGACACCTTGAAAGACGTGGTGCTCGCGCCATCGGCGGCGATTCAGTTCGGCACTAACGGCACCTTCGTCTACGCCATGGACGGTGACAAGAAAGTCGCGATCCGCCAGTTGAAAGTCGGTGCCAGTGACGGTGAAAACACTGTGATTGCCGAAGGCCTGGCGCCTGGGGACCGTGTGGTCCTCGAAGGCACTGACCGCCTGAAGGAAGGCAGCGAAGTGGAGGTGGTCAACGACACCAAGGACGTGCCGACCACCCCGACCGGGCACCTGCAAGGCAAGTCGGCAGCCAGCTCGGCTGAGCCGGCGACCACCGACAAGGCGAAAAAGGGCGGCGCATGAACATCTCGCGGCTGTTCATCCTTCGCCCGGTCGCCACCACGCTGAGCATGCTGGCCATTATCCTGGCCGGCGTGATTGCTTATAGGCTGCTGCCGGTGTCGGCATTGCCTCAGGTGGATTACCCGACCATCCGCGTCATGACGCTGTATCCCGGCGCCAGCCCGGATGTCATGACCAGCGCCGTGACCGCGCCGCTGGAGCGTCAGTTCGGGCAGATGCCCGGCCTGACTCAGATGGCGTCGACCAGTTCCGGTGGCGCGTCGGTGCTGACCCTGCGTTTCAGCCTCGACATCAACATGGACGTCGCCGAACAGCAGGTGCAGGCCGCGATCAACGCTGCGACCAATCTGCTGCCCAAGGACCTGCCGGCACCGCCGGTGTACAACAAGGTCAACCCGGCGGACACCCCGGTGCTGACCCTGGCCATCACCTCCAAAACCATGCTGTTGCCCAAGCTTAACGACTTGGTCGATACGCGCATGGCGCAGAAAATCGCCCAGATCAGCGGCGTCGGCATGGTCAGCATTGCCGGCGGCCAGCGCCAGGCGGTGCGGATCAAGGTCAACCCGGAGGCGTTGGCGGCCAACGGCTTGAACCTGTCGGATGTGCGCACCCTGATCGGCGCGTCCAACGTCAACCAGCCCAAGGGCAACTTCGACGGCCCGACCCGGGTCTCGATGCTCGATGCCAACGACCAACTGACCTCGCCGAAGGACTATGCCAACCTGATTTTGGCCTATGCCAACGGCGCGCCGCTGCGCCTCAAGGACGTGGCCGAGATTGTCGACGGCGCCGAGAACGAACGCCTGGCGGCGTGGGCCAATGAAAACCAGGCGGTGTTGCTGAACATTCAGCGTCAGCCCGGCGCGAACGTTATCGAGGTGGTCGACCGTATCAAGGCCTTGCTGCCGAGCATCACCGACAACCTGCCGGCCGGCCTCGACGTCACGGTCCTCACCGACCGCACCCAGACCATCCGCGCCTCCGTCACCGACGTGCAGCACGAATTGCTGATCGCCATCGCGCTGGTGGTCATGGTCACGTTTCTGTTCCTGCGCCGGTTCAGCGCCACGATCATTCCGTCGGTGGCCGTACCACTGTCGTTGATCGGCACATTCGGCGTGATGTACCTCGCCGGCTTCTCGGTCAACAACCTGACCTTGATGGCCCTGACCATCGCCACCGGTTTCGTGGTGGACGATGCGATCGTGATGCTGGAGAACATTTCCCGGTTTATCGAAGAAGGGGACAGTCCCCTTAATGCGGCGCTGAAGGGCGCCAAGCAGATCGGCTTTACCCTGATTTCCCTGACCCTGTCGTTGATCGCGGTACTGATCCCGCTGTTGTTCATGGCGGATGTGGTGGGGCGCTTGTTCCGCGAATTCGCCATCACCCTGGCGGTGGCGATCCTGATTTCCCTGGTCGTGTCGCTGACCCTGACGCCGATGATGTGCGCACGGTTGTTGAAACGTGAACCCAAGGAAGAAGAACAGGGCCGTTTCTACCGGGCCAGCGGCGCGACAATTGATTGGATGATCGCGGCTTACGGCCGCAAGTTAAAGTGGGTTCTCAAGCATCAACCGCTGACACTGATGGTAGCCATCGGCACCCTGGCGCTGACGGTGTTCCTGTATTTGATCGTGCCCAAGGGCTTTTTTCCGGTGCAGGACACGGGCGTTATCCAGGGCATTTCCGAGGCGCCGCAGTCGATTTCCTTTGCCGCGATGAGCGAGCGGCAGCAGGAACTGGCCAAGGTGATCCTGGCCGATCCGGCGGTGGAGAGCCTGTCGTCCTACATCGGTGTCGACGGCGACAACTCGACGCTCAACAGCGGTCGCCTGCTGATCAACCTCAAGTCCCACAGCAACCGCGACCTGAGCGCCACCGAAGTGATCGCCCGTCTGCAACCGGAACTGGACAAGCTGGTTGGCATTCGCCTGTTCATGCAGCCGGTGCAGGACTTGACCATTGAAGACCGTGTCAGCCGCACGCAATACCAGTTCAGCATGTCGTCGCCAGATTCCGAGTTGCTCAGCCTGTGGAGCGGTCGTCTGGTGGACGCACTGACGCAACGGCCGGAGTTGACCGACGTCGCCAGCGACTTGCAGGACAAGGGCTTGCAGGTCTATCTGGTGATTGACCGCGATGCAGCGTCGCGGGTCGGCGTATCGGTGTCGAACATCACCGATGCGCTGTACGACGCCTTCGGCCAGCGGCAGATTTCCACCATTTACACCCAGGCCAGCCAGTACCGCGTGGTGCTGCAATCGCAGTCCGGCGAGAAGATCGGCCCGGATGCGCTGAACCAGATTCACGTCAAGACCACCGACGGCGGGCAAGTGCGCCTGTCCAGCCTGGCGCGCATCGAGGAGCGTCAGGCGCAACTGGCGATCACTCACATCGGCCAATTCCCGGCCGTGATGATGTCCTTCAACCTCGCACCCGGCGTGGCGCTGGGGCACGCGGTGGAAATCATCGAACAAGTGCAAAAAGACATCGGCATGCCGATTGGCGTGCAGACCCAGTTCCAGGGCGCCGCCGAGGCATTCCAGGCATCGTTGTCGAGCACCTTGCTGCTGATTCTGGCGGCGGTGGTGACCATGTACATCGTGCTCGGCGTGCTCTACGAGAGCTACATCCACCCGATCACCATTCTCTCGACCTTGCCCTCGGCGGCGGTCGGCGCCTTGCTGGCGTTGTTGTTGAGCGGCAATGACCTGGGCATGATCGCGATCATCGGCATCATTTTGCTGATCGGCATCGTGAAAAAGAACGCGATCATGATGATCGACTTCGCCCTCGACGCCGAGCGCAATCAGGGCATGGACCCGGAAACCGCGATTTATCAAGCGGCGCTGCTGCGTTTCAGGCCCATCCTGATGACTACCCTGGCGGCATTGTTTGGTGCGGTGCCGTTGATGCTGGCCACCGGTTCCGGCGCTGAATTGCGCCAGCCGTTGGGCCTGGTGATGGTCGGCGGTTTGCTGCTGAGTCAGGTGCTGACGTTGTTCACCACGCCGGTGATCTACCTGTATTTCGACCGTCTCGGTCGGCGCTGGGGTCGCAAGTCTGAAGCCGCGGAAGCGGTAGAGCAGCCATGAACCTGTCCGGACCTTTCATCAAGCGGCCGGTCGCGACCATGCTGCTGAGCCTGGCGATCATGCTGCTGGGCGGCGTGAGCTTCGGCCTGTTGCCGGTGTCGCCGTTGCCGCAGATGGATTTCCCGGTGATCGTGGTCCAGGCCAGCTTGCCCGGCGCCAGCCCTGAGGTTATGGCCTCGACCGTGGCCACGCCGCTGGAACGCTCCTTCGGCGCCATCGCCGGCGTCAACACCATGAGCAGCCGCTCCAGCCAGGGCTCGACCCGGGTGATTTTGCAGTTCGACCTCGACCGCGACATCAACGGTGCGGCCCGGGAAGTGCAAGCGGCCATCAACGCCTCGCGCAACCTGCTGCCGAGCGGGATGCGCAGCATGCCGACCTACAAGAAGGTCAACCCGTCCCAGGCGCCGATCATGGTGCTGTCGCTGACCTCCGACGTGCTGGAAAAAGGCCAGCTCTATGATTTGGCCTCGACGATCCTGTCCCAGAGCCTGTCCCAGGTGCAGGGCGTCGGTGAGGTACAGATCGGCGGCAGCTCCCTGCCGGCGGTGCGCATCGAACTCGAACCCCAGGCGCTCAACCAGTACGGCGTGGCCCTGGACGATGTGCGCAACACCATCGCCAATGCCAACGTGCGCCGGCCCAAGGGCTCGGTCGAAGACGGCCAGCGGCTGTGGCAGGTGCAGGCCAACGATCAACTGGAAAAGGCCAAGGATTACGAATCGCTGATCATCCACTACGCCGACGGCGCGGCATTGCGCCTGAAAGACGTGGCCAAGGTCAGCGATGGCGTCGAGGACCGCTACAACAGCGGCTTCTTCAACAATGACGCGGCGGTGCTGCTGGTGATCAACCGCCAGGCCGGTGCGAACATCATCGAGACGGTCAACGAAATCAAGGCTCAGCTGCCGGCGTTGCAGGCGGTGCTGCCGGCCAGCGTCAAGCTGAACCTGGCGATGGACCGCTCGCCGGTGATCAAGGCGACGTTGCACGAAGCGGAAATGACCCTGCTGATCGCCGTGGCGCTGGTGATTCTGGTGGTGTTCCTGTTCCTCGGTAACTTCCGCGCCTCGCTGATTCCGACCCTGGCGGTACCGGTGTCGCTGGTCGGCACGTTTGCGGTGATGTACCTGTACGGGTTCTCCCTGAACAACCTGTCGCTGATGGCGCTGATCCTGGCCACCGGGCTGGTGGTGGACGACGCCATCGTGGTGTTGGAGAACATTTCCCGGCACATCGATGAAGGCGTGCCGCCGATGAAGGCCGCCTACCTGGGGGCTGAGGAAGTCGGCTTCACGTTACTGTCGATGAACGTCTCGCTGGTGGCGGTGTTCCTGTCGATCCTGTTCATGGGCGGGATTGTCGAAAGCCTGTTCCGCGAGTTTTCCATCACCTTGGCAGCGTCCATCGTGGTCTCGCTGGTGGTCTCGCTGACGCTGACGCCGATGCTCTGCGCCCGTTGGCTCAAGCCGCACACGCCGGGGCAGGAAAACCGTTTGCAGCGCTGGAGCCAGCGGGCCAACGAGTGGATGGTCGGCAAATACGCCACCAGCCTGGACTGGGTGCTGCGTCACCGCCGGCTGACCTTGCTCAGCCTGATCGTGACAGTCGGCGTTAACATTGCGTTGTATGTCGTTGTTCCTAAAACGTTTATGCCGCAACAAGACACCGGCCAGCTCATCGGTTTCGTGCGCGGCGACGACGGTCTGTCGTTCAGCGTCATGCAGCCGAAAATGGAAACGTTCCGCCGTGCCGTGCTCAAGGACGATGCGGTGCAAAGCGTCGCCGGGTTCATCGGCGGCACCAACGGCACCAACAACGCCTTCATGCTGGTGCGCTTGAAGCCGATCAAGGAACGCAACATTTCCGCGCAGAAAGTCATCGAGCGCCTGCGCAAGGAAATGCCCAAGGTCCCTGGTGCGCAGTTGATGCTGATGGCGGACCAGGACTTGCAGTTCGGCGGGGGGCGTGAACAGACCACGGCGCAGTATTCCTACATCTTGCAAAGCGGTGATCTGGGCGCATTGCGCCAGTGGTACCCGAAAGTCGTCGCCGCTTTGAAAGCATTGCCAGAGCTGACGGCGATCGATGCCCGTGAAGGTCGGGGCGCCCAGCAAGTAACGCTGATCGTCGACCGCGATCAGGCGAAACGCTTGGGAGTCGACATGGACATGGTCACCTCAGTGTTGAACAACGCCTACAGCCAGCGGCAGATCTCGACGATTTACGACAGCCTCAACCAATACCAAGTGGTGATGGAGGTCAATCCGAAATACGCCCAGGACCCGATCACGCTCAAGCAGGTGCAAGTGATCACCGCTGACGGCGCGCGGATTCCGCTGTCGACCATCGCGCACTATGAAAACAGTCTGGAAGATGACCGGGTCAGCCATGAAGGCCAGTTCGCCTCCGAAAGCATTGCCTTCGACATGGCGGAAGGCGTCACGGTGGAGCAGGGCAGCGCCGCCATCGAGCGCGCAGTTGCCAAGGTGGGCCTGCCGGAGGATGTCATTGCGAAAATGGCCGGCACCGCCGATGCCTTCGCCGCCACCCAGAAGAGCCAGCCGTGGATGATTCTCGGCGCGCTGGTGGCGGTCTATCTGGTGCTGGGCGTGCTGTACGAAAGCTACATTCATCCGCTGACCATTTTGTCGACATTGCCGTCGGCCGGGGTTGGCGCGTTGCTGTCGATCTACGCGCTGGGGGGCGAATTCAGCCTGATTTCGTTGCTCGGGCTGTTCCTGCTGATCGGCGTGGTCAAGAAAAACGCCATCCTGATGATCGACCTCGCGCTGCAACTGGAGCGCCAGCAGGGCCTGGCGCCGCTGGAGTCGATTCGCAGTGCCTGTCTGCAACGTCTGCGGCCGATTCTGATGACCACCCTGGCGGCGATCCTCGGCGCGTTGCCGTTGCTGTTGGGTCGTGCCGAAGGCGCGGAAATGCGTCAGCCGCTGGGCCTGACCATCATCGGCGGGCTGATTTTCAGCCAGGTGCTGACCCTTTACACCACCCCGGTGGTTTACCTCTATCTCGACAAACTGCGCCATCGCTTCAACAAATGGCGTGGCGTGCGTACCGATGCTGCTCTGGAAACTCCGCTATGACTGACCGTTCGCTTATCAATCTGGCCACGCCACTGGCAGCCGCCCGGGGCTCGCGTTTGTTGAGCCTGGCGCTGTGCGTGGCGATGCTCAGCGCTTGCGCTGTCGGCCCGGACTACCAGCGCCCGCCAGCCGCCGCGCCGGTGCAATACAAGGAAGCCGCCGGCTGGCGTCAGGCCAGCCCGAGTGATTCACTGGCCCGTGGTGCCTGGTGGGAGTTGTATGGCGATCAGCAGCTCAACGGCCTGATCGAAAAACTCAACCGCTCCAACCAGACTGTCGCCCAGTCTGAAGCCCAGTACCGTCAGGCCCAAGCCTTGGTGCGCAGTGCCCGGGGCGCGTTTTTTCCGACGGTGGACCTTACAGTCGGGAAAAATCGTTCCAGCCAGGGCACCGGCAGCAGCAGTTCGAGTTTGACCAGTTCCTCCAGCGGGATTCGCGACACCTACACTGCGCAGGCCGGGGTCAGTTGGGAGGCGGATATCTGGGGCAAATTGCGCCGAGGCCTGGAAGCCGACACTGCCAACGCCGAAGCCAGCTTCGCCGACCTGGCAGCGATGCGCCTGAGCCAGCAATCGGAGCTGGTGCAGAACTACCTGCAATTGCGGGTGATCGACGAACAGAAACGCCTGTTGGAAGCGACCGTCGAGGCCTATCAGCGCTCGCTGAAAATGACCGAAAACCAGTACCGCGCCGGTGTCTCCGGCAAGGACGCGGTGGCCCAGGCGCAGACTCAGCTTAAAAGCACCCAGGCGGACATGGTCGATCTGATCTGGCAGCGTGCCCAGTTCGAGAACGCCATCGCCGTGCTGATCGGGCTACCACCCGCCGAGTTCAACCTGGCCGAAACCAAGACCATCCCGGCATTGCCTGAAGTGCCGCTGGGCCTGCCGTCGCAGCTGCTCGAGCGTCGCCCGGACATCGCTTCCGCCGAGCGTTCGGTGATGGCGGCCAACGCCAACATCGGCGTGGCCAAGGCCGCCTACTACCCGGACCTGACCCTGAGCCTGAACGGCGGTTACAGCAGCAGCACCTATGCCAACTGGATCAGCGTGCCGAACCGCTTCTGGTCGGTAGGGCCGCAACTGGCCATGACCCTGTTTGATGGCGGCCAGCGTTCGGCCGAGGTCGATCGCAGTGAAGCGGCCTACGACGAAACGGTCGCCAAGTACCGCCAGACCGTGCTCGATGGTTTCCGCGAGGTGGAAAACTATCTGGTTCAGCTCAAGGTGCTGGAAGACGAAGCCGGTGTGCGCCAGGAAGCACTGGATGCTGCGCGTGAATCCCTGCGGTTGACGCGAAATCAATACAAGGCCGGATTGATTGCTTACCTGGACGTGGTGGTCATCCAGGCCACAGCGTTGAATAACGAACGTAACGTTTTGAGTCTGTTACAGAGCCGCTTGATCGCCAGTGTGCAGTTGATTGCAGCGCTGGGCGGTGGTTGGGACGGGGCGCTTCAAGTCAGCGAAAACAAATAGCCCTGACACCCACCCCCTTTGTTGATCGTTCCCACGCAGAGTTCGGGAACGATCAACTTGAGCCTATGGGGCGATCAAACAAGCGTTTCATCGGGTTGATGGCCATTTGATTACTTTGTCAGTGCGTTCTTTTGCGCAATCAGTACAATCGCCCGATTTGCCCTGCCGAGAACGGAAGCAGTACGGGGGGCGATCGCGAGAAGTCACATGCTCATCGGTAGCTATTCCCCCACGCTGGTTATCATTTCGCTCTGTGTAGCGATTCTCGCCTCCTATACCGCGCTCGACCTGACCGAACGCATTGCCACCGCCAAGGGCCGTGCCGTGTTCCTTTGGACCGCGGGCGGCGCCTTTGCCATGGGCGTGGGCGTGTGGTCGATGCACTTTATCGGCATGCTCGCGTTCACCTTGCCCATCGATCTGGGGTACGACTTCAGCCTTACGTCCCTGTCGCTGCTGACCGCGATCCTGTCCTGCGGTTTTGCCCTGTGGCTGGTCAGTCAGCCCCGGTTGCCGTCCTGGCAACTGGCGTTCGGCGCGCTGATCATGGGCGCCGGGATCAGTGCCATGCATTACACCGGCATGGCGGCCATGCGCATGCAGCCGGGCATCGATTACGACCCGACGCTGTTTGGTGCATCGCTGCTTATCGCCGTCGGTGCTTCCGGCGCCGCGTTATGGATCGCCTTCCGCCTGCGCCAGCACACGCCGTATGTGGGCCTGTTTCGCGCCGGTGCGGCGGTGATCATGGGCCTGGCCATCGTCGGCATGCATTACACCGGAATGGCGGCGGCACGCTTCCCGGACGGCAGTTTCTGTGGCGCCGCCCTCAGCGGCTTGAACGGCAAAGGCCTCGACAACCTGGTGCTGATCACCACGCTTGCGGTATTGAGCATCGCCTTGTTGACCTCGGTTCTCGATGCGCGTCTGGAAGCCCGTACCGCGGATCTTGCGCGCTCGTTGACGCAAGCCAATCGTGAACTGACCCAACTGGCCCTGCACGACACCCTGACCGGCTTGCCCAATCGCATGTTGCTGGCCGACCGTATCGAACAGGCCATGTCCAAGGTTCAGGAGCAGGGCGGTTGCTTTGCGCTGATGTTTATCGACCTCGACGGCTTCAAACCGGTCAACGATGCCTTCGGCCACCACATGGGCGATCAGTTGCTGCGCGAGGTCGGTTTGCGTCTTCGCGAAGACATGCGCAGTCAGGACACCTTGGCGCGGATCGGCGGCGATGAATTCGTCCTGCTGGTACGCCTCAGCGAGCCAAATGACGCGCTGAACGTCGCCGCGCGGCAGGTCGGGCTGATCGGCAGTTCGTTCCGGGTCGCCGAGCAAGACCTGCAGATTTCCGCCAGCCTTGGCATCGCGCTGTACCCGGGGAACGGCCAGACCGCCCAGGAATTGCTGATGAACGCCGACGCAGCGATGTACCACGCCAAGGGCGCCGGGAAAAACGGCTACAGCTTCTTCGACGCCTCGATGAACAGCAACGCGCGCAAACAGCTGCAACTGCTCCAGGATTTGCGCAATGCTCTCGATCAGCAGCAGTTCAGCCTCTATTACCAACCCAAGTTCGACGCCAGCAATGGTCGTCCGGTGGGTGCTGAGGCGTTGCTGCGTTGGGAGCATCCGACCCAGGGCATGCTGCTGCCGGACAAGTTTATCGAGCTGGCGGAAAGGACCGGGCTGATCATTCCCATTGGTGAATGGGTGCTGAACGAAGCCTGCCGCCAGATGCGCGAGTGGTACGTGCTCGGCTACACCGACTGGCGCATTGCGGTGAACCTCTCGGCGTTGCAGTTCTGCCATACGGGCCTGGTCAAGAGCGTCTCCAACGCCTTGACCCGGCATCAGTTGCCGGCCAACAGCCTGACCCTTGAAATCACCGAAACCACCGCCATGAGCGATGCCGATGCGAGCATGACGGTGCTTCAGGAACTTTCGGAAATGGGTGTCGATCTGTCCATCGATGACTTCGGCACGGGTTATTCGAGCTTGATGTACCTCAAGCGCCTGCCGGCCAATGAGCTAAAGATCGACCGCGGTTTTGTCCGCGATCTGGAACACGACAGTGACGACGCCGCCATCGTGTCCGCCATCGTCGCGCTCGGCCAGGCGCTGGGCTTGCGCATTGTCGCCGAAGGCGTCGAGACCGGTGTCCAGCAAGACTTCCTGACCAAACTCGGTTGCGATTCGTTGCAGGGCTACCTGCTCGGGCACCCGCTGCCGGCGGATCGCTTCATGGCCGACATAGTTCGTGGTGAACGATGGGTGCCTGTGGCCGCTGTCGAACCTGCCTGATCGTGAGGGGCGACGGCGTCTACAGAGACCCCAATGCACACAGCGTTGGCGAGTTCAGTTGATGTGAGTCCATGCAAAAGCTGGCAATGGAGGTTATTCTTGCCCCCGATTGCTTACGCGTGAAGGGGAAGTCAACATGGACAAAGTCATTGTCATCACCGGCGGCGGCCGTGGTATCGGCGCGGCAACCGCGCTGTTGGCTGCAGGGCTTGGTTATCGGGTCTGTATCAACTATCAGTCCGACGAATCGGCTGCACAAAGCGTCCTTGAGCAAGTTCGGGCTCTGGGTGCTCAAGCCATTCTCGTGCGTGCCGACGTCAGCATCGAAGACGAAGTGATCAGTCTGTTCCACCGCGTGGACACCGAACTGGGTCGCGTCACGGCGCTGGTGAACAACGCCGGCACCGTGGGTCAAAAATCCCGCGTCGACGAAATGTCCGAGTTCCGCATTCTCAAAACGCTCAAGACCAATGTCCTGGCACCGATCCTCTGCGCCAAGCACGCGATCATGCGCATGTCGCCCAAGCATGGCGGGCAGGGCGGCAGCATCGTCAATGTGTCCTCTGTAGCCTCACGTCTGGGTTCACCCAACGAATACGTGGATTACGCAGCGTCAAAAGGCGCGCTGGACAGCTTCACCATCGGCCTGTCCAAGGAAGTGGCGGGCGAGGGCATTCGCGTCAACGCGGTGCGGCCAGGCTTTATTTACACCGACTTCCATGCGCTGAGCGGTGACCCGGATCGGGTCAGCAAGCTGGAATCGGCGATCCCGATGGCCCGCGGTGGACGGCCGGACGAAGTGGCCGAGGCGATTATCTGGTTGCTGTCGGACAAGGCTTCTTATGCGACCGGGACTTTTGTTGACCTGGGTGGTGGGCGTTAATCCTTAAGATTTGTATTGTCCGGCCCGGCCCCTTCGCGAGCAGGCTCGCTCCCACGGTGGATTGATGTGAACACAGTATTTGTGAACGACACTAAATTCCTGTGGGGGCGAGCCTGCTCGCGATGACGGTAGCCCAAACGACATCAACGCTTCAGAACGACCGCACTATCCGCCCCAACGTCTCCATCGCCTTCTCCGAATCCTCGGTCCACGGGCTGCCATAATTCAGCCGGATACAATTCCTGAACCGCTGCGTCGGTGAAAAGATCGGCCCCGGCGCGATGCTGATGCCTTGCGCCAGTGCCATCTGGAACAACTTCAGCGAATCCATCTGCGGCGGCAGTTCCAGCCACAGGAAGTATCCGCCGGCCGGTTGGCTGACACGTGTCTGCGCCGGAAAATAGCGGGCGATGGCGGCGAGCATGGCGCTTTGCTGTTCTTCCAGGGCGTAGCGCAGTTTGCGCAGGTGCCGGTCGTAGCCGCCGTGTTGCAGGTAGTCGGCGATGGCGGCCTGGGCCGGCATCGAGGCGCACAGTGAAGTCATCAGTTTCAGCCGTTCGATCTTCTGCGCATATCGCCCGGCGGCGACCCAGCCGATGCGGTAGCCGGGGGCGAGGCTCTTGGCGAAGGAACCGCAATGCATCACCAGCCCTTCGGTATCAAACGCCTTAGCCGGTTTCGGCGCCTGCTGGCCGTAATAGAGTTCGGCGTAGACGTCGTCCTCGATCAGCGGCACCTGGTGGCTGCGCAACAGCTCGACCAGCTCCTGCTTCTTCGCCTCGGGCATGGTCGCGCCCATCGGGTTCTGGAAACTGGTCATGCACCAGCAGGCCTTGATCGGGTGGCGCTCCAGGGTTTGCGCGAGCACGCCCAGGTCGATACCGTCGCGCGGGTGCACCGGGATCTCGACGGCTTTGAGTTTCAGCCGTTCCAGGATTTGCAGGCAGGCATAGAACGCTGGTGCTTCAATGGCCACCAGGTCACCGGGTTCGGTGACCGCTTGCAGGCACAGATTCAGGGCTTCCAGCGCGCCGTTGGTAATCAGCAGTTCTTCCATCGGCAACATCAGGCCGCCGACCATGTAGCGCAGGGCAATCTGGCGCCGCAGCTGCGGGTTGCCCGGCGACATGTCGGTGACGACCATGCGCGGGTCCATGTCCCGTGCGGCGCTGGCCAGGGAGCGGGACAGGCGCTGCAACGGGAACAGGGTCGGGCTGGGAAAGGCCGAGCCGAAGGGCACGGTGGTCGGGTCCTTGATCGAGTCGAGGACCGAAAACACCAGCTCGCTGACGTCGACTTCGGTGGATTCATTGACCTGGCTGCTGATCACCGGCTCCGAGAACGGACTCGGCGCGTGCGCGTTGACGAAATAGCCGGAACGCGGCCGGGCGCGGATCAGGCCACGGCGTTCGAGCAGGTAGTAGGCCTGGAATACCGTGGACGGGCTGACCCCGTAAGTCTGGCTGGCATAGCGCACCGACGGCACGCGCTGGCCAGGGCCCAAGACGCCGGAGCGAATCAGTTCAGCGATGTCTTCGGCGAATTTTTCGTAGCGTTTCATCGAGTGCCTGGATTGGTGTTTTTCAGTGAAATCGAGGTGACTTCTTCGCGGGCAAGCACCGCTCCTACAGTCAGCACGAAACCGAAGGAGCGAGGCTTGCCCGCGAATGGCAGCACCGCAGTCTAAGGGATCAACGGTTCATCGGCGCAACAAACCGGCTCTTGGCCACGCTATAGATGTCCGGTTCGTCACTGTCGACAATCTTGAAACTGATCGTCTGCGAGCTGCTGCTGGGGCGTTCGGCGGTCATGGCCACTGACACCGGTACATCGACAATCTCACCCGGCGCCAGGCTCAGCTCGGTCTTGCCTTGCAGCACGAAGCCTTCGCCGTCCACCAGGCTCAGCCGATAGTCCTGACGCAGCTGGGTCTTGTTGATGACCTTCAAGCTGTAGATGTTTTCGATCTGCCCCTGGCTGTTCTCTCGGAACAGGCCGCGGTCCTTGCTCACGTCCAGCGACACCATCGGCCGCTCGACCAACGCCAGGGCGAGGGCGCCGATCATCACCAGCAGCACCGCGGTGTAACCGATCAGCCGTGGCCGCAGCAGATGAGTCTTGCCCCCTTGCAACTCATGCTCCGAGGTATAGCTGATCAAGCCACGGGCATAACCCATTTTGTCCATGATCGAATCGCAGGCGTCGATACACGCCGCGCAGCCGATGCACTCCATTTGCAAGCCGTCGCGTATGTCGATCCCGGTCGGGCAGACCTGCACGCACAGCTGGCAATCGATGCAATCACCCAGGCCCACCTCGGCCGGGTTCACCTCGCGTTTGCGCGGGCCACGGTTTTCACCACGGGCCACGTCGTAGGAAATGGTCAAGGTGTCCTTGTCGAACATCACGCTCTGGAATCGCGCATACGGGCACATGTGCATGCACACCGCTTCACGCAGCCAGCCGGCATTGATGTAAGTCGCGCCGGTGAAAAACAGCACCCAGAACAGACTGACACCGCCCATCTGCAAGGTCAGCAGCTCTTCGGCCAAGGGCCGGATCGGCGTGAAATACCCCACAAAGGTCAGCCCGGTGAGCAGACTGATGGCCAGCCACAGTGTGTGCTTGGCCGAGCGGCGAATAAGTTTGTTCAGGCCCCACGGCGCGGCTTGCAGCTTGATGCGCTGGTTGCGTTCGCCTTCGGTGATTTTCTCGCACCACATGAAGATCCAGGTCCAGGAACTCTGTGGGCAGGTGTAGCCGCACCAGACCCTGCCGGCGAACACGGTGATTGCGAACAGTCCGAACGCGGCGATGATCAGCAGCGCCGAAAGCAGGATGAAGTCCTGGGGCCAGAAAGTTGCGCCGAAGATGTGGAATTTGCTTTCGGAAAGGTCCCAGAGCACCGCCTGACGGTCACCCCAGTTCAGCCACACGGTGCCGAAGAACAGCAAAAACAGAACGCCCGCACCGCTCAGGCGCAATGTGCGGAACAGGCCGGTGAAGCTGCGGGTGTGAATCAGGTTGTCGCTGGACTTGGCCTTTATCTTTGGACGCAAAGGCTCGGTTTTTATAAATGAGGCAGGTTCTACGATTCGGACGGGGATTCTTTCGCTCATGGTCTTTCGCTCATCAGCCTCCATCAGGCATGAGCACTATGACCAGCGATCTGTTTGCATAACAGACTCAGGTATTGCAATAAAAAGCGGATCAGATGGGGATTGATCCGCTGCCTGCGACAACTTGATGCACCCCGTCACAGCAGGGCGCAGACGCCTATATCAGGCGCTTGCGGGGCTTGTTGATCGGGGTCAGTCAAATCACCGAATCACTGTCGGTAGCCTTCAAATGCTTACGGCCGTCCACTGCGCCTGCTACGGTCAATGCATCGGCTTCTGCTTCGGTGATGTACACGCGCTGGCCGTTGAGTTCCACCGCCGACATGGCTTTTTCCGAGTCGGTGATGATCGTGACGTCGGGGCACAGACGAATTTCTTCGCCGTTCTCGGTGATGAAGAAGCAGGTCTGGCTTTCGATGCGCACAGTCATGGCGATGTCCTTTTTTTAGCGGGTTCTAAACTGTTAGGGCGCATCCGACGGACATCGTTCTGTGCAACCGATTAATGGTCGGCGCGGTCCATCCTCCCATAACGATCAATCACAAGGATTGCACCATGAACGCCTGGTGGCATGAGGTTTGGGTAACGCTGCAAGCGGAGTTCGCCGACATCGGCGATGCGTCACAACTGACGCGTATAACCGTGAGATTACTGATGGCTGCGATCCTGGGCGGCATTCTGGGTTTCGAGCGTGAGCAAAAGGGCAAGGCCGCCGGCGTGCGTACGCACATGCTGGTAGCGCTGGGAGCTGCATTGTTTGTGCTGGTGCCACAGATGTCCGGCTCCCAGGCCGATGCCATGAGCCGGGTGGTGCAAGGCGTGATCGCCGGGATCGGCTTCCTCGGCGCCGGCACCATTCTGAAAAACCAGGAGGGCGATGAAGGCCACGTAAAAGGCCTGACCACCGCCGCCGGTTTATGGCTGACCGCCGCCATCGGTGTCTCGGCCGGGCTGGGCCGCGAGGCGACGGCGGTGTTTAGTACGCTGCTGGCGTTGGCGATTTTCAGCGTGATGCCGAGGATCGTGCAAATGCTCGACAGGGACAAAGACGAGCAGGAACGACCCTAGATCGCCATCGTCACTCAGGCGAGACGATCACCGGCGGCATCGTGCTCGGTGGTTCTTCCCGGGGTGGCGGCGTAGTGCCAGGCGGTTCCTTCTCAGGCACCGGTTGCGGTTCGGTCGGCGGAATGGTCGGGGTGTCGATGTTCGGATCAGGTGTCTCGGCAGGGATTGGAATACTCATCGTTGAAGCCTCCAGTGGCACATGGCGTAAGTCGTGCTTAAGTGAGTTGACCGTCACGCAAGGGATTTGATTCCGCAGCAAATGGGCGTGAACTTTTCCCCGCGCTTGTCGCTCGGAACCTAAGTGAGTTCATTTCGGGCCCGACGGGTTTCGTGTGAAAGACGACCAGACACAAGAGCGTCCATGGGGCGTTAAGGAGAGATGCTCGATGACTGCTGAAAAACCGACAGAGCTGAACTACAACCCTCATATGCCACTGTCGCAGGCGTTACTGCTGCCGCGCATCGCGATTGAAAACGTGATGCCGACCCTGGATGGCGGGCAGTTCGCGGCCAAGGCCGTGGTGGGCCAGGACGTGGTGGTGACCAGCAAAGTGTTCGCCGACGGCCACGACAAACTGGCCGTACGCATACGCTGGCGTGCCGACGGCGACGAGGCCTGGCAGAGCGAGGTCATGACCGAACTCGGCAATAACGGCTGGGAAGGGCAGTTCCGCGTTGAAGATCAAGGCCGCTACGTCTTTTGTATCGAAGCCTGGATCGATCAGTACGCCAGCTTTCTATACGAGATCGAGAAGAAGCACATTGCCGGCGTGCCCATCAGCCTGGAGTTGCAGGAAGGGCGCAATCAGGTGAAACAGGCGGCCGAGCGCTCGGAAGGGCCGCTGAGCGAAGACCTGGCGGCGTTGCACCATGAACTGTCCGGGTTGCTCGAAGCGGAACAAGTCACTTTGTTTCTGCACCAACGCAGTGCGGACCTGATGGCTCAGGCGGATCACCGTGCCTACTTGAGCCTCAGTCCCGAATTTCCGCTGGACGTCGAGCGCGAGCTCGCCCAGTTCGCCAGCTGGTATGAGTTGTTTCCGCGCTCGATCACCGACGATCCAAACCGTCACGGCACGTTCAACGACGTGCATGCTCGGTTGGCGATGATTCAGGACATGGGTTTCGACGTGCTGTATTTCCCGCCCATTCATCCAATCGGTCGCAGCTTCCGCAAAGGCCCGAACAATTCACTGAGCGCCGGCCCCGACGATCCGGGCAGCCCGTATGCCATCGGCAGCGAAGAGGGCGGGCACGAGGCGATTCACTCCGAACTCGGCACCCGCGAAGACTTTCGTCGACTGGTGGCGGCGGCGGCGGATTACGGACTGGAAATTGCCCTCGATTTCGCGATCCAGTGTTCCCAGGATCACCCGTGGCTCAAACAGCACCCGGGCTGGTTCAACTGGCGCCCGGACGGCACGATCAAATACGCCGAGAACCCGCCGAAAAAGTACCAGGACATCGTCAACGTCGATTTCTATGCCAGCGATGCAATTCCCAGCCTGTGGGTCGAGCTGCGGGACATTGTGGTCGGTTGGGTCGAAGAGGGCGTGAAGATCTTTCGTGTCGACAACCCTCACACCAAGCCGCTGCCGTTCTGGCAATGGCTGATCGCCGATGTGCGGGCGTTGTATCCCGAGGTGATCTTCCTGGCGGAGGCCTTTACCACGCCGGCGATGATGGCGCGGCTGGGCAAGGTCGGTTACTCCCAGAGTTACACCTACTTCACCTGGCGCAATACCAAGCGGGAACTGGCGACCTATTTCACCGAACTCAACGAGTCGCCATGGCGCGAATGCTACCGGCCGAATTTCTTCGTCAACACGCCGGACATCAACCCCGCGTTTCTGCATGAATCCGGACGCGCCGGCTTTCTCATCCGCGCGGCGCTGGCGACCATGGGCTCGGGTCTGTGGGGCATGTATTCGGGCTTCGAACTCTGTGAAGCCGCGCCGGTACCGGGCAAAGAGGAATACCTCAATTCCGAGAAATACGAGATCCGCCCACGGGACTTTACCGCGCCGGGCAACATCATCGCCGAGATCGCCCAGCTCAACCGCATCCGCCGGCAAAACCCGGCACTGCACACGCACCTGGGCCTGAAGGTCTACAACGCGTGGAACGACAACATTCTGTACTTCGGCAAACGCAGCGCGGATGGCAGCAACTTCATTCTGGTGGCCGTCAGCCTCGATCCGCATAACGTCCAGGAAGCGAATTTTGAATTGCCTCTGTGGGAAATGGGCTTGCCCGATGACGCCAGCACTCAGGGTGAAGACTTGATGAGCGGACATCGCTGGACCTGGTACGGCAAGTATCAGTTCATGCGAATCGACCCGGCGCATCAACCGTTCGGTATCTGGCGAATCACAACTTCTTGAAGCCCCCCAGATTTGCGATGGGATGAACTTTTGTGGCGAGGGAGCTTGCTCCCGCTGTGGCGCGCAGCGGCCCTATTTTTTCAGGGTCAACTGATTTACAGGTTTTGCGACTGCTTCGCAGCCGAGCGGGAGCAAGCTCCCTCGCCACAGGTAGGCGTTCGGCTCAGGGGCTGCACTGAATTCAACAGGAGTTTCAAATGGCGAAGAAACCCAAGGCAGCCACCTTTATCAAGGACCCGCTCTGGTACAAGGATGCGGTGATCTACCAGGTTCACGTTAAGTCTTTTTTCGACTCCAACAACGACGGGATCGGCGACTTTCCCGGCCTTATCGCCAAACTCGATTACATTGCCGACCTCGGCGTCAACACCATCTGGCTCTTGCCGTTCTATCCGTCGCCACGGCGCGATGATGGCTACGACATTGCCGAATACCGTGGCGTCCACCCCGATTACGGCACTATGGCCGACGCCAAACGTTTCATCTCCGAGGCCCACAAACGCGGCCTGCGGGTGATTACCGAGCTGGTCATCAACCACACCTCCGACCAGCACGCCTGGTTCCAGCGCGCACGAAAAGCCAAACCCGGTTCGGCGGCGCGGGACTTCTACGTCTGGTCCGACGATGACCACAAATACGACGGCACCCGGATCATCTTTCTCGACACCGAAAAGTCCAACTGGACCTGGGACCCGGTCGCCGGCCAGTACTTCTGGCACCGGTTCTATTCGCACCAGCCAGACCTCAACTTCGACAACCCGCAAGTCATGAAAGCGGTGCTGTCGGTGATGCGCTACTGGCTCGACATGGGCATCGACGGCCTGCGCCTGGACGCGATTCCCTACCTGATCGAGCGCGACGGCACCAACAACGAAAACCTGCCCGAGACCCACGACGTCCTCAAGCAGATCCGTGCCGAGATCGACGCCAACTATCCAGACCGCATGCTTCTGGCCGAGGCCAATCAATGGCCGGAAGACACGCAGCTGTACTTCGGTGACACCGATAAAAAAGGCCTCAACGGTGATGAATGCCACATGGCCTTTCACTTCCCGTTGATGCCGCGCATGTACATGGCGCTGGCTCAGGAAGATCGTTTCCCGATCACCGACATCCTGCGCCAGACCCCGGAGATCCCGGCCAACTGTCAGTGGGCGATTTTCCTGCGCAACCACGATGAGTTGACCCTGGAAATGGTCACCGACAAGGAACGCGATTACCTGTGGAACTACTACGCGGCCGACCGTCGGGCGCGGATCAACCTCGGTATTCGCCGCCGCCTCGCACCGTTGATGGAGCGGGATCGCCGTCGGGTGGAACTGCTCAACAGTCTGCTGCTGTCGATGCCGGGCACACCGACGATGTATTACGGCGATGAAATCGGCATGGGCGACAACATCTACCTCGGCGACCGTGACGGCGTGCGCACGCCCATGCAGTGGTCGATCGACCGTAACGGCGGTTTTTCCCGCGCCGACCCGGCGAGCCTGGTACTGCCGCCGATCATGGACCCGCAATACGGGTACCTGTCGGTCAATGTCGAGACCCAGGCCGGCGACCCGCATTCGCTGCTGAACTGGACCCGACGCATGCTCGCCGTGCGCAAACAGTCCAAGGCCTTCGGGCGTGGCACGCTGAAAATGCTCTCGCCGAGCAACCGGCGAATTCTGGCCTACACCCGTGAATACGACGGGCCGGACGGCAAATACGAAATCATCCTGTGTGTGGCCAACGTATCGCGCAGTGCGCAAGCGGCGGAGCTGGACCTGTCGGCTTACGCCGGTATGGTGCCGGTGGAGATGCTCGGGGGTAACGCCTTCCCGCCGATCGGCCAGTTGAATTTCCTCCTGACGCTGGCGCCTTACGGCTTTTATTGGTTTGGACTTGCTGCGGAGAATCAAATGCCCAGCTGGCACGTAGAACCGGCGCAAAGCCTGCCGGACTTCACCACCCTGGTGTTGAAAAAACGCATGGAAGAACTGCTCGAAGCGCCGTCACGCGGCACGCTGGAGCAGGGCATCTTGCCGAACTGGCTGCAAAACCGTCGCTGGTTCGCCGGCAAGGACGCGGCCATCGAGAAGGTCAACCTGGTCTATGGCGTGCGCTTCGGCGATGCGCAGCATCCGGTGCTTTTGAGTGAAATCGAAGTCACCAGCGGCGGCCAGACCAGCCGTTACCAGTTGCCTTTCGGCTTCATTGCCGATGATCAGGTCGGGCCGGCGCTGCCGCAGCAATTGGCGCTGTCTCGAGTGCGACGTGGCCCTCAGGTGGGGTTGATCACCGATGCGTTCAGCCTGGAAAACTTCATCCGCGCGGTGCTGCGAGGCATGCAGGAAAACACCGTGTTGCCTTCCGATGGCGGCGAGATCCGTTTCGAACCGACCGAGGAGTTGGCCAAACTGGGCCTGACGGCCGAATCCGAAGTGCGCTACCTGTCGGCCGAGCAGTCCAACAGTTCGGTGGTGATCGGCAGCAGCCTGGTGCTGAAGCTGATCCGCAAGGTCGCCTCGGGCGTGCACCCGGAACTGGAAATGAGCGCCTATCTGACCAACGCCGGTTTTAGCAATATCTCGCCGCTGCTGGGGTCGGTGGTTCGCCGCGACGCCAAGGGCGAGGACAATCTGCTGATGATTGCCCAAGGCTATTTGAGCAATCAGGGCGATGCCTGGGAATGGACCCAGAACAACCTCGAACGGGCACTGCGCGACGAACTGGCCGACGCCATGTCCGAGCAAGAGCAGCACTACAACGCACTGGGTGAGCTCAAAGACTTCGCCGGCATGCTAGGCCAACGGCTGGGTGAGATGCACCAGGTGCTGGCGGCCCCGACCGATGACCCGGACTTCGCTCCGCAGGTCACCACGCAAAAAGAGGCCCTGGCCTCGGCCAAGGACGTCGCGGCGCAACTGGAGCACTCGCTGAAGTTGCTCAAACAGCATCAAAGCGAACTGAACCCGGCGGACAAAGCGCTGGTCACTCGTTTACTGGACAACAAAAAAGCCATCCTCAGTCATGTCCAGGACCTGGGCGAAAAAGCCGTCGGTGGTTTGCGCATTCGCGTCCACGGCGATTTGCACCTGGGTCAGGTGCTGGTGATCAAGGGCGACGCCTTCTTGATCGACTTCGAAGGCGAGCCGGCACGGCCGCTGAGCGAACGACGCGGCAAGCACAGCCCGTACAAAGATGTCAGTGGCGTGTTGCGCTCCTTCGATTACGCCGCGGCGATGGCGATCAACGTGCATAACGTCGACAACACCGCCGAAGCCCGAGCGGCACGGCAACGGGTAGCCGACCGTTATTTGAATGAAGCAAAACAGGCATTTGTCGACGCTTATCGGCTGGCGGCAGCTAGTCTTGCTCATGCGTGGCAAGATCCGGAAGGCGAGGACGCCGCGTTGGCGTTGTTCGGGCTGGAGAAGGCGGCGTATGAGGTGGCTTATGAGGCTGAAAATCGCCCCACGTGGCTGCCGGTGCCATTGCACGGTTTGTATGGATTATTGAGTGGGCTTAAACCCTTTTCCGAGCTTGGTGGAGAGTAGTCATGAGTTTCTCGAACAAGGAACAGGGTCACGCTAAAGAAGCGTTGCTGCCCAGATCGCGGGATATCGACGCGCTGGTACGCGCCGAACATCACGACCCTTTTGCAATTCTCGGCCCCCACGGCGATGACGCCGGCGGGCAATTCATTCGAGCGTATCTGCCAGACGCACTGAGCGTGCAGGTACTGGCCAGGGACTCCGGGGAAGAACTCGGCAACCTTGAAGCCACTCAGACGCCGGGCCTTTTTGTCGGGCACTTCGATCGGGCGCAGCCGTATCTTTTGCGCACCCGTTGGGCCGGTGGCGAACAGGTTTCCGAGGACCCTTACAGCTTTGGCCCATTACTCGGCGAAATGGACTTGTACCTGTTCGCCGAAGGCAATCATCGCGACCTCAGCGCCTGCCTCGGCGCGCAGCTGAAGACGGTGGACGGCGTCGACGGCGTGCGTTTCGCCGTGTGGGCGCCGAATGCCAAACGGGTGTCGGTGGTCGGTGACTTCAACAACTGGGACGGTCGTCGGCACCCGATGCGTTTGCGCCATCCCACCGGGGTCTGGGAAGTGTTCATCCCGCGTTTGCAGGCAGGGGAAACCTACAAATACGAAATCCTCGGCGCCCACGGGATTCTGCCGCTCAAGGCTGACCCGATGGCTTTGGCCACCTCGCTGCCGCCGGATACCGCGTCCAAAGTCGCCTCACCGTTGAACATCGACTGGCAGGATCAGGCGTGGATGGAGTCTCGTGGCGAGCGTCATCTGCCGAGTGCGCCGCTGTCGATCTATGAATTGCACGCCGGCTCGTGGCAATGCGAGCTGGACGATCTGGGTGAAGTGGCGCGCCAGTACACCTGGCACGAACTGGGCGAGCGGCTGATTCCTTATGTGAAGGAACTGGGCTTCACCCACATCGAGCTGATGCCGATCATGGAACACCCGTTCGGCGGTTCCTGGGGTTACCAGTTGCTGTCGCAATTCGCCCCGAGCGCCCGTTATGGTTCGCCGGATGACTTCGCCGCCTTCGTCAACGCCTGTCACCAGGCTGACATCGGCGTGATCCTCGATTGGGTGCCGGCGCATTTCCCCACCGATACCCACGGCCTGGCGCAATTCGATGGCACCGCGTTGTACGAATACGGCAATCCGCAGGAAGGTTTCCATCAGGACTGGGACACGCTGATCTATAACCTGGGCCGCACCGAAGTGCACGGCTACATGCTGGCCTCGGCGCTGCACTGGCTCAAGCATTTCCACGTCGATGGCCTGCGGGTCGATGCCGTGGCGTCGATGCTCTATCGCGATTACTCGCGCAAGGCCGGGGAATGGGTGCCAAACCGTCACGGCGGGCGCGAGAACCTCGAAGCCATCGACTTCCTGCGCCACCTCAACGACGTGGTCAACATCGAAGCGCCCGGTGCGCTGGTGATTGCCGAGGAGTCCACCGCGTGGCCGGGTGTCAGCCAGAGCACGCAACAGGGCGGGCTGGGCTTTGACTACAAATGGAACATGGGCTGGATGCACGATTCACTGCATTACATCCAACAGGATCCGGTGTACCGCGCCCATCACCACAACGAGCTGAGTTTCGGCCTGGTGTATGCCTGGTCTGAGCGTTTCATTCTGCCGATCTCCCACGATGAAGTGGTGCACGGCAAGCACTCGCTGATCGACAAGATGCCTGGCGACCGCTGGCAGAAATTTGCCAACCTGCGGGCCTATTTGAGCTTCATGTGGGCGCATCCTGGCAAGAAACTGCTGTTCATGGGCTGCGAGTTCGGCCAGTGGCGCGAGTGGAATCACGATCAGCAACTGGATTGGTACCTGCTGCAATACTCCGAACACAAGGGTGTGCAGAAACTGGTCGGCGACCTCAATCGGCTGTACCGCGAAGAGCCGGCGATGCATGACCAGGACGACGCGCCGCAAGGCTTCCAGTGGTTGATCGGCGATGATGCGATCAACAGCGTTTACGCGTTCCTGCGTTGGAGCAAGGAAGGGCGGCCGGTGTTGGTGGTGGCGAACTTCACGCCGGTGCCGCGTCAGGCCTATCGCATCGGCGTACCGTTCGCCGGGCGCTGGGGCGAGGTGATCAACAGCGACGCGGCGATGTATGCCGGGTCCAACTATGGCAACAACGGCGGGGCGTTTACCGAGGAAGAGCCGAGCCATGGCCAGAACATTTCACTGGTGTTGAATCTGCCACCGTTGGCGGTGTTGATCCTGAGTCCTGAGGGTTGATCCAGTACGGGGTCTCTCCCATCGCGAGCAGGCTCGCTCCGACATGATCGTTCCCCACGCTCCGCGTGGGAATGCAGCCCCGGGACGCTCCGCGTCCCTACGATGTGACGCAGAGCGCCACTGGAGGCATTCCCACGCGGAGCGTGGGAACGATCACTTCACCACCGCATCCGCACACCCAGACTCCCGATCAACCCATTCAAATCATTTTCATCCACATCACTGCTGTAATCGGCGCTGACGTAGAAACTCACCGCGGGCGTGACTCTGGCCACCAGCCCCAACCCCACTTCGACCGTCGATGAGTTGCGGCTGCTGCTGATCTTGTCGACCTGATCGAGGGTCACGGTGTTGCCGGTGTACACGGTGTGCCACAAGTTGGTCCGCACATAGGGTTCGACCCCCAGGCCGTTGATGTCGTAACTACCTTTCAACCTTGCGCCGACCCGGCCGCTCCAGGACGTCAGGTCGCTGGACGATGCATTACTTGAACCGGCATAAGGCGTATCCAGCGTGATGCGCTGATTGATCAACTGCGCTTGCGGTTCGACAACCCAGTTTTCGCTGACCCCAATCGGAAATCCGCCTTCCACCGACAACGTCACCGCACTGCCTTCGGTTGCCATCCGCGCGCCCTGGTCGTTACGGCTGAAACCGGCGACCCGTCCACCACTGGCCGACAGATCCACGTGCCAGCCTTGTGGCCCGGTCAGGCTCCAGTAGGCGCCGAGGCTCTGGCCTTGAAGGTTGAGGGTGTCGGTCTCGGGGGCGGCGAGGGCGCGACTGGTCAACAGGCCGTTGCTGTTGCCTTGTAACTGCGTCATCCCGCCGATCAGGCCGACCCGTTGGGTATGGCCGCTACCGCTTTGCAGGGTCAGGATCGCCGGGCCTTTGAATTCGGTGCTGCCAGGGCTGGAAAACCCTTGGGTCATTACATCGGTCTGTGCTTGTCGCGATGCCTGTCCGTACAACTGGTCCCAGGTCGAAGGCGCGGCATCTTCGATGGTCAGGCGAGAACTTCGTGTATCGGAGGCGGCGCTGAAATGGCCGGGGTAGGGGGCGGTGATGTGTATCGTGGGCAAGGTCATTGCCGGAACATCCTGGCGATACCAGGGGGCGGTTTCATCCTCTGCGTGCCCGGCTTGCACCTCCATGGACGAACACAGCAGCAGAGAACTCGAGACAGTGCAAAAAGTGATTTTGATCTCTTGTTGGGTGAATGAAGTTTTCATGGGGGTCTACCTTGCAATCGCATGCCGTATCTCGCTTTGGCGTCTCTCCTACCCCGAATGAGGGGCGACCGAATGGATTGAGGCAAGCCGCTGGCCGCCCGATTTCGCGGGTGTCTGGAGGTTTGCCCCTGGTGGATTTCCGGGGGTAGTAACGTGAAGCTAAGAAGACCCTTGACAATGCGTCAAGAAAATGGCCGATAGGCGGTAATGGAATTTTAGTGCTCGCAAGTGACTGATTTTTGCCGCGCATCTAAGTACTTGTTTGTTCGAAAAATCGTCAAAAAACCCTCGGGCCAGAGCCTTTGGGTAGTGGGCTACCGGTCTGTCCGGACGGGGTTCAGGGCCTGCTTGCCCGACGATGTCCATGTCTCGATTCTGTCAGTAATGCTGCGCTGAAATGAACGCAAGGGAATCGCTGTCCTCACACCGGTTTGTCTATCTGGCGAACAGGACTGGCCGCAACTAGGCTGAACATTCAGCCACAAGGTTTCGGGCGGCAGCCCGGCGCAGGGACAGGAGCAAAATCGATGAAAACCCAACCCAGTGTTTTCTGCCTGATGTTTACCCTGCTCCTTGCCCCAGGGGCTCGCGCCGAAGAGGCACCGGCGGCGGACGCCACCCCGATCATCAATCCGCAGGTGGTCGATAAGCTGATTGATATGGGCAACTACCTGCGCAGCCTGTCGAAGTTTCAGGTAGATGCCGAAGTGACCCTGGATACCGTCCTGGAGACCGGGCAGAAGATCAAGTCCGAGGCTTCCACTACTCTGAAAGTGCTGGGGCATGACCGTATGTATGCCCGGACAGAAGGCGATGTCCGAACGCGAGAGTTCTTCTATAACGGCAAGAAACTGACCCAGTACTCACCGTACCTCAAGTACTACACCACGGTGGATGCTCCGCCCAAGGTGTCCGAAACCCTGCACATGATCGAAAACCATTACGGGATCCAGATCCCCATGGAAGACCTGTTTCTGTTTGGCAGCGATCAGGCCCAGATCGATGCACTCAAGGAAGCCCTGTACGTGGGACCGTCGACGATCAAGGGCCAACTCTGTGATCACTTGGCCTTTCGGCAGGAGGGCGTCGACTGGCAATTGTGGATCACACGGTCCGAGAAGCCACTGCCGTGCAAACTGGTGATTACCACCACCGATGAGCAAAGCTTTCCGGAATACAGCGCGGTGTATCACTGGAACCTGAAGCCTGGCCTCCAGGAGTCGATGTTCACCTTCAAACCGGCCAAGGGTGATGTGGCGATTGCGCTGAAGAAAGCCGCTGATCAGGGAGGGGAATGACATGAACCGGTCGATGTCGTGGAGCCTGTTTGTATCGCTAGCCACTGCCGCAGTGCTGACTGTCGGCCTGATCGCCGAAGCGGATGCCCGGCCACGGGGTCAGGGGCAGGCAAGGGCGTCAGTCAACCGTGCGCCAGCCCCCAATGCCCAGCGGGCGCAGCGGATCAATACCCCGCCGCGCGCGAGCAACGTCAATGCGGGCAATCGGGTGAACTCAGGCAACCGGGTCAATGCCGGGAACACTGTCGGCAACCGTACCAACATCAACAACAGCACTCGTAACGTCAACATCAACAACAATCGCGACGTCGACATTGATGTCGATGGGCATGGCCGCTATGGCTACGACGATCACTATCATCCGATCGCCACGGCGGCGGCGGTGACCGCGACGGTCGCGGTGACAGCAGCGGTGGTTGGCTCGATCCTGACGCCGGCACAAATGCCCACCAGTTGCGTGCAGGTCATGCAATACAACACGGTGTACATGCAGTGCGGTTCGACCTGGTACCAGCCGCAGTATCAGGGCAGCAATGTGACCTATGTTGTGGTCAACGCACCTTGATGCATTGATCGCTCAGAGGTGCACTTCCACCGCCAACGGCAAGTGGTCCGACAGGTGCGTCCAGGGTTTATTGCCGAGAATTCGCGGGTTGTGGCTGCTGGCGTTGCGCAGGTAGACCCGGTCCAGGCGCAGCAGCGGAAAGCGCGCCGGGTAGGTTTTCGCCGGGCGGCCATTGTGGCGTTCGAAGGCTTCGTGCAGGTAATTGCGACGGGAGAGGGCGGCGTTGCCTTGCAGCTGCCAGTCGTTGAAGTCGCCGGCGATGATGACCGGCGCATCGTCGGGCAGGGATTCGAGCAGTAGGCAGAGCAGTTGCAGCTGCAACTGGCGATGACTTTCCAGCAAGCTCAAGTGCACGCAGATCGCATGGACTTCCGCGTGCCCCGGCACGTCCAGTACACAGTGCAGCAAGCCGCGGCGTTCGGGGCCGGTGATCGAGACATCGAGATTGCGGTGTTCGCGAATCGGGTATTTCGATAGCAGCGCGTTGCCATGATGGCCGTTGGGGTAAACGGCGTTGCGACCGTAGGCGAAATCGCTCCACATGCTGTCGGCCAGGAACTCGTATTGCGAGGTCTGCGGCCAGTCGTTGTAACGGGAGGAATGCCGATCGTGCTCGCCGACCACTTCCTGCAGGAATACAAGATCGGCCGACGTACTGCGCACCGCTTCTCGCAGCTCCGGAAGGATGAAACGCCGGTTGAGGGCGGTAAACCCTTTGTGGGTGTTGACCGTCAGCACCCTCAATCGATGAATCGCCGGGGGCGAGTCCAAGGGCACTGATTCAACGGCTCGCTGCTCGGAATCGCTGGTCACGTTCACTCCTCTGAATCTGGGCTGCTTATGCATGCGACTGATGCAGCGGCGGGCAGTTCAGTTTGAGCGACACCCATTCCATGTGGGAGCGAGCCTGCTCGCGATAGCGGAGTGACATCCAGCATTGATGTCGACTGCCCCAACGATATCGCGAGCAGGCTCTCTCCCGCAGGGATGGGTTGGATGGGGAATTGGGTCAGACAAAGACAACTTCATAGGGCAAACGCATGCGCTCCAGTATCACCCGGGGCAGCAGTGGCGCGATGCCGATGGCCGGTTCGCCGTCGAGCTGGCTGGCGTAGGCGTGGGTGGCGTGGCTTTTGCGCGCGACGGTCCAGGTGTCGAGGCGTACTTTGCGCGCACGATGCCAGGGAAAGAGTCCTTGATCTCGGGTCGGCCAGTGCCAGGCCCAGACCGGCAGTTCGTTGATCGTCGCGCCGACCATGCTCGCCGCATTGGCGCTGGCGCGGCCGACGGCGTCATGATCGCAGGTGCCGTCTTCGCGCCAGGTAGTGAACACCACATCGCCGGGGCGCAAATAACGGGCGATGAATTGGGTCAATTGGGTTTCATGCTTGGCCAGGGCGTTGTCGGTAAAGCCGCCGCGAATCCACTTCAGGCTGTGCATCGGCAAACCGAGCCGGCGCAAGGCTTCGACGCTTTCCTGGCCGCGAAACACACTCAGGCGTTTCTCTGACCACTGTTGCGAGCCCGGATGGCTGGCGCTGCCATCGGTGATCGAGATCAATTGCAGGGGATGACCCAACGAGGATAGGAGCTGAAGCAAGCCTCCACACATGACCACTTCATCGCCAGGATGCGGCGCAATGACCACGGCACGCGCGCCAGTGGGGACCAGGGTCTCGGTGTTGATGACGGGGATGTTGTCCAGTTGCCGGGCGCTGTTCCAGACCTGTCCCGGCAAGCTGCTTTCGATGAGGGAAACGGGTTTCATCGGGCTACGTCCTTGTTCTGTTTGAGAGCAATGTGCAGCGCTCCATACCCTGGATTGCCGCGAGGAGAGTATTGCTCAAGTCTCGCTATTCGTCGCGTGGTGCTGGCATCTGAGACGGTATTTTTTAACCAGGCTGTACCAGGTCTCGCAAATAATCGCCGAAACCACCGCGTGCGCGACTGTCCAGCCGAGCACTGGTCAGCACTTGCGGGCGATGGCTCCAGGCTATGTTTGCGCCACAGCGTTCGAGTTGTCGCACCAGTTGCACATCTTCGTCACAGGCCAGCGGTTCGAAACCGCCGGCGCGCTGATAGGCGTCAGCACTGATGCCCAGATTGGCTCCATGAATGTGCCGATGACCTTCGCGGGCCTGATAGTGCTGGTGATAGCGAATCTGAGCCGACTCATCGAACGCCTCGTGCCACGCCTCCACCGTAACCGTGCCGCACACCGCATCGACGTCGAGGGCCAGTTGCGCCACCAGCCAATCGTGCGCCACACGGCTGTCGGCATCGGAACAGGAAATCCAGCGAGCCCCGCGCTCCAGCAGAAACCGTGCGCCGGCGGCGCGAGCCTGACCGACGTTGCGTGCCTCGATCGCCAGACTGTGCACCGGATAGGCGCTGACGATCTCCGAGGACCGGTCGGTGCAACTGTCGAGCACCACCAATACCTCGACCGTTTCACCGCCCAGCCGCTCGTGTTGCGCGGCGAGCAGGGCCGCCTCAAGGCAGTCTTCGAGCAAGTCTTCTTCGTTATGCGCGGGGATCAGAATGCCGATCATCGCAAGCCCTCCAGAGCCGCCACGGAGCGTGGTTCACGACTCCAGAGTTCCAGTAGAAAATCCGCTTCCTGATGCAGGGCCAGTCGCGGCAAATGCAAATGTTCGTGGAGCAAGTCATGGACTTGCCGGGCGTTCAACGGACAGCCGTCGATGGGCGGGCGCCAGTGGCAGGCCAGCAGTTGGCCGTCGGCGGTCAGCGATTGTGCGGCCTGTTCGATCAGGCGTTTCAGATCATCGGCGTCGAGGTAGTAGCCGATCTCGCTGAGCACGATCAGGTCGAATTTCTCGTCCGGCCAATCGGCAGGCAAGCGGCTGTGGCGGACTTCGGCGTGGTCGAACGGGCCGAGTCGGGTGCGAGCCAGCGTCACGGCTGCGGGGGCGGTGTCGCAACACAGCAGACGATCGCAGCGGCTGGCCAGCTCAAAGCTCAACTCGCCGTTGGCGCAGCCGGGCTCAAAGATCGCCCGGTAGTGAGGGCGGGGCAGTGCGGCGAGGGTGATTGCGCGTTTGCGCTGTTCATACCAGCGCTGACGGAACGACCAGGGATCATCGTTGCCGGCAAACAGACCGTCGAAATAGCGGTCGTCGACGCTCATACAAACACCACTTCGAACGGTTGCAGCAGCCGTTCCAGCACATAGGGCGCCAGCACGGGCGGCAAGCCGATGTGCGGGTCACCCTCCAACTGGCTGGCAAAGGCGTGGATCGCGTGGCGTTTGCGCGCGACCAGGTGCGGGGCCAGGAGAATTTTTCGCGCCCGGTGCCACGGCACGAAACTGTCTTCAGGTGTCGCCCAGTGCCAGGTCCACACGGGCAATTCATAGACGGTCGCACCCGCTCGTCTTGCCGCTGTGGCGCTGGCCCGGCCCACGGCTTCGTGGTCGCAATGGCCGTCCTCGCGCCACGTGGTGAATACCACGTCGTTGGGGTGCAAGTGACGTTCGATGAACTCGCTCAGCTCGCTTTCTCGATCAGCGACCTGGCTGTCCTTGAATCCACCGCGCAGCCATTTCAGGCTGTGCAGGGGCACACCGAGACGTCGCAAGGCTTCGACCGATTCCTGTGGCCGCACCGCGCTCAGGCGCTCCACCGGCCAGCGCTCGGAGCCGGGATGGCTGGCGCTGCCATCGGTGACCGAGATCAGTTGCAAGGGTCGACCGGCGTCGGCGAGCAATTGCAGGAAACCGCCGCAGCCCAGCACTTCGTCATCCGGGTGCGGAGCGATGATCACTGCGCGGGCACCTTCCGGCACCAGGCTCAGGATATCGATCACCGGTAACTGCGCCAGGTGGCTGGAGGTCTGCCACCGATGAAGCGACGTGCCCTGGCCGACGATAGGGTTGGTTTTCATAACGTCCATGTTCCGGTAATGACGGTTTGGCCGAGGGCGGCGAGGTCCCGTTCGGCGTGGCTTTGGCGCAGGAACACCGGCAGGTCGGCGATCAATCGGGCGAACTGCCGATCCCTACAGTAGGGACCCGCGCCGAGGGCGTGGCCGACATGCAACATGACCTGTTCGGCGGTGTGTTCCACCACCGCCCGGGCGCGCCGGGCCAGCAGTTCGGCGTCGTCCCGCGGGGCGGCGTCGATCATCAGCGCGCTGACCCGCAAGACCTCGGCGGCGGCATGCAGCGCACTGTCGACGGCACCGAGGTGAGCGAGGGCGTGGGGTTCTTCATGGTGCGCGCAATGGCTGCGCAGGCGTTCGGCAATGCTTTGCGCCGCGCCGTACCAGCAGGCGGCAATGCCAATGCCGCCCTGCCAAAAACCGGGCCGATTCAGGTAATCGCCGGGTGAACCGATGGCTTGGCCTTCGGCGCCTTCGAACAGCACTTCGACGCTGCCGGAGGCGCCCATGCCGACCGCTTGCCAGCCTTGATCGGTCACGGTCACGCCGGGTTGATCCAGCGCCACCGCAACCAATTGCTGGCAGTCCTGTTGATCCCAGGCCGTGAGCAGCGCATGACTCAACACCGCCGCGCCCGAGCACCAGGCCTTGCGCCCGTTCAACTCGACCATGTGTCCCTGCGGACGGACGCGCACCCGGGCGTTTGGCGGTTCAGCGGCCCACATCCCCCACGTGCTGCCCGGTGTCGGCGAGCCACCCAACTGCTGGATGATCGCCAGCGCATCGGTATGGCCTTCGTACAACTTGCACAACCCCAGGTCATGCCCACCGACGTCGGCCAATCGCTGGAATCGCTCCAGTGTCCGGCCACTGCCTGGCAGCGGAAGCTGATCAAGCCCGGCCTCCACCAACGCCCGCAGGCACCGGCCTAGCGCCTGAGTATCGGCGTAGTCCGGTGGCTGGCGAGTGAGAAACGCTTGAAGGTCCATTTCACTCTTCTTCCTCATGCTGCAATTCGAACAGCAGCAGCGAACGACCGGTGACGGAGTACTCGTGACCGAACTCGAAGCGTTCCTGCCCGCGAATCGACGGTTGATTGGTGTCGACCATGCACGTCCAGTGATAGCCGTCCGGCACTTCCGGCAAGGTGAAGTTGACGATGTCGTGGTGCGCGTTGACCACCAGCAACAGGGTTGCGTTACCGCCCTTGCGGCGGATACCGGTTTCCTGGGCGCGGCCGTCCATCAACATGCCGAGGCAGCGGCCGTGCGGTTCTTCCCACTGCTCGGTGGACATTTCACTGCCATCCGGGGCGAGCCAGGTCACGTCCTTGACGCCGATGTCCTCGTTGTAATTGCCCACCAGGAAGCGTCCGCGACGCAGGATCGGATAGGCCAGGCGCAACTTGATCAGGCGCTTGACGAACTTGAGCAGGGCCTTGCCGTCTTCGCTCAGGTCCCAATTGACCCAGCCGATGTCGCTGTCCTGGCAATAGGCGTTGTTGTTGCCTTCCTGGGTCCGGGCGAACTCGTCGCCGGCCACCAGCATCGGGGTGCCTTGGGACAGCAGCAGCGTGGCGAAGAAATTGCGCATTTGCCGCTGACGCAGTTCATTGATTTCCGGATCGTCAGTCGGGCCTTCGACGCCGTGGTTCCAGGACAGGTTGTTATTGCTGCCGTCCTGATTGTTCTCGTCGTTGGCTTCGTTGTGCTTGTCGTTGTACGACACCAGGTCATTGAGGGTAAAACCGTCATGGGCGGTGATGAAGTTCAACGAGGCATAGGGCCGTCGGCCGCGCTGATTGAACATCTCGCCGGACGCCGTCATGCGGCTGGCGAAGTCGGCCAGTTGGCCGTCATCGCCTTTCCAGAACGCGCGCACGGTGTCGCGGAACTTGTCGTTCCACTCGACCCAGCCCGGCGGAAAACCGCCGACCTGATAACCGCCGGGGCCGCAATCCCATGGCTCGGCGATCATCTTCACCTGGCGCAGCACCGGGTCCTGGCGGCAGGCCACAAGGAAGCTGTGACGTTCGTCGAAGCCTTCATGGTAGCGGCCGAGAATGGTCGCCAGGTCGAAGCGGAAACCGTCCACGTGCATTTCCGTGGCCCAATAGCGCAGGGAGTCGGTGACCATTTGCAGCACGCAAGGGTGACTCAAATCGAGGGTGTTGCCGGTGCCGGAATCGTTGATGTAGTAACGCTTGTCATCAGGCATCAAGCGGTAATACGAGGCGTTGTCGATGCCGCGCATGGACAGGGTAGGGCCTTGTTCGTTGCCCTCGGCGGTGTGGTTGTAGACCACATCGAGGATCACTTCCAGATTGGCTTCGTGCAGGTGCGCGACCATCTCCTTGAACTCGGCGATCTTGCCGCTGGCCAGGTAACGCGGGTCCGGGGCAAAGAAGGCGATGCTGTTGTAGCCCCAGTAATTGGTCATGCCTTTGTGCAGCAGGTGCTGGTCGTTCACGAAAGCGTGGATCGGCAGCAACTCCACCGACGACACCCCGAGCTTGCGAATGTGTTCCAGCACGTCATCGACCATCAACCCGGCGAAGGTGCCACGCACGTTCTCGGGGACCGAAGGGTGGCGCATGCTGATGCCGCGCACATGGGTTTCATAAATGATCGTCTTGTCCCACGGCACGCTGACGCGATGGTCGTTGCCCCAGGTGTGAGCCGGGTCGATCACCTTGCACTTGGGGACAAACGGTGCGCTGTCGCGTTCATCGAAACTCAAATCGGCGTCAGGATGCCCGATGGTGTAGCCGAACAACGCTTCGGACCATTTCAGCTGGCCGACCAGTTGTTTTGCATAGGGGTCGATCAGCAGTTTGTTGTGGTTGAAACGATGACCGTTGGCCGGGTCGTATGGGCCATAGACACGGTAGCCGTAAATCAGCCCTGGGTGGGCGTCGGGCAAATAGCCGTGGTAGATCTCGTCGGTGTATTCCGGCAGTTCGATACGTTCGAGTTCGACCTCGCCGGCATCGTCGAAGATGCACAGTTCGACTTTGGTGGCGTTGGCGGAAAACAAGGCAAAGTTGACCCCCAGACCATCCCAGGTCGCACCCAGCGGGAAGGGCAAGCCTTCACGGATTCGCGAGGCCTCGGCGTGAGGTTCTGGCGCGGCTTTCTTTGGATTGGACATAGATGCTCCTGCAAAAAGGGGATTCTTTGTAGGAGCGAGGCTTGCCCGCGAAGGCGGTGTTTCAGTCACAGTTGAATCGACTGACATGCCGCCTTCGCGGGCAAGCCTCGCTCCTACAGGTTTTTCGTGGGCGAGCAAGCCCACGGTGGCCAGGGGGCTGGCCACGAGGTCAATCAGGACGCGATAGTGAAGCGTCAGACAGCAGGTGGTTTGCGCGCTGCTTTAGGCTTCTTCTCGGCAGCTTTTTCGCCGGGCGGAATTACCTTTGAAGCCGCTGCAGGCTTGGCCTTGGCTTTCGGCTCGGGCACCTTGCCATTGGCTTTGGCCACAGCAGGCTTGGCAACCGTTTTACTGCCGGCAGCCTTGGGCAATTTTTTGGGGGCCAGGGCTTCGGCTTCAGCCAGCTTGCGCGCCATCTCCCAATGCCGGGCGTCCTGGCCCTCAGGCTTACCTTCCGATTCCCAGATTTGATAGGCAAATTCGCGAACGCGTTTATCGTCGGTACTCATCGCAATACTCCTGAACTGAACTCAAGCTTGGGTAAACGTTTGAATAAAGAGATTGACCGGGAAATCCCCCAGCGCGGCGCTGATGTTCAGCTCCCTGTGGTGTGTGACTGCGGTGCTCGAGAAAAGTCCCTTCAGATTTTCCTCGGAGGCGGTGAACGGTAATTTCACCCGTGTATCGCCCCAGCGCAGCGCGTCAACCCAGGGTTCGGCACTGTTTTCCAGCAGCGGGGCGCATCGAATCGGTACGATCACGATGGCCCGTTTTCCCTGATGTTCGCGAGCAAAGGCCAGCACTCGGTGAGCCTGGCTGCCCACGACCTCAAGGGCTTGATACGTCCCTCGTCGAAACAGCTCCGCATGCTCGGCCCGCAGGTTCAACACCTGCTTGATCAGGGTTTGCTTGATGTGCCCGTCACGCCAGTTGGTCAACAGGTCAGGCAGATTCAACGGCACCTGCATCGCCTGTTGGCGGCTCACGTAATCCACCGGCCGGCGGTTGTCCGGGTCCACTAGCGAGAAGTCCCAGTACTCGTTGCCCTGGTAGAGGTCCGGGATCCCCGGCACGGTCATGCGCAGCAAGGTTTGCGCCAACCCGTTGAGGGCACCGGGGACGGCGATGCTCTTGGCGGCTTTGCTGAGTGCGGTGCACAAGAGCTCGCCTTCAGGGCTGAGCAGCAAGCGTTGCAGGAATTGCTGAACGGCGTTTTCGTAAGCCTCGTTCGGCGCGCTCCAGCTGCTTTGCAATTTGGCTTCACGCAAGGCTTTTTGTTGCCACTGCCACACCCGTTGAGTGTAGTTCTCCAGCGCCGGTTGATCGTAACCGTGCAAGTCGAGTGGCCAGCTGCCGAGGAGCGCTTGATACAGGATCAATTCATCGCCCGCCGAGGGCATCTGGTCGTCTTCACGCAGGGGCCGGGCAAGTGTCCGCCACAGCGGGACCTGCTCGGCGTACCAGGTGCTGCGTTCACTCAACACCGCCAACCGCGCGCGGGTGTCTTCGCCGCGTTTGTGGTCGTGGGTGGCGGTGGCCAGCAGGTTGTCCGGAAACTGCTCCAGGCGATTGATGCAGACGGCATGGAAATCGGCGACCGGCGCACTGAATTGCTCGGTGCTGAAGCCCACATCATTGCGTGACAGCAGCACCGCTGAGCGATAGAACGCGGTGTCTTCCACGGCCTTGGCTGCGGCGGGTGAAGTCAGTTGCTGGAACCGCACACAGGCATGCTTGAGGATCTTGCGCTGACGACCCACCGGGCGTTTGCGCCACGGCTCACCGCCGAGCCAACCGGCCAGGCAATCGAGCACCGGCCAATCGGCCTCGCCGAGGGTCTGCCGGGCACCGTCCATGGCCTGCTGGAAAAACACATCGTCTTCGGCAGAACGGCCACGCGGGCTGATGTAGGTGCGGTACACCGGGAAATGCACGATCAGTTCCTGCAACGCCCGACGGATCGCGCCCAAGGTCAGGTCGCGGGTCATCAGATCGTCCCGAGCCACTTGCAGCAACGCCTGGGCCACACTCTCGAAATCACCGGCCAAGGAGCCGTTGAGAATCTGCTGGCGCGCCAATTGCGCTTCCTGACGGAAGTCGGCGGGTCGTTCGCTGAAGCGATTCCACAGTTCACCCAGAACCTTTTCACCCTCGGGATCGTGCTGCAGCAACGACATCTGGTTCATGAATTCGTACCCGGTGGTGCCGTCCACCGACCAGTCGCGGTGCAGGGTTTCACCTTCACCGAGAATCTTCTCCACGTAAATCGGCAGGTGCCGGTCGGGCGACAGGGTATCGACCCGACGCCGTAGTTTGCGGCAGTAGCCACGCGGGTCGGCGAGGCCGTCGATGTGGTCGATGCGCAGACCGTCGACCAGGCCTTCAGCCACCAACTCGAAGATTTTCGCGTGGGTCGCTTCGAACACGGCGGGGCGTTCGACCCGCAGGCCGCCCAATTCGTTGACATCGAAAAAACGCCGCCAATTGATGTCATCCGCCGCCGTGCGCCAACTGGCCAGCCGATAGCTTTGGCGTTCGAGCAGGTTGTGCAGCCGCTTAAAACCATCGGGCGTCAGCGAATCGTAGGCACTGAGATTCTGCTGAATGCACTGCAGGATCGCAGGGTCACTGGCCAGTTCGCGCAGCTCTGCCTTCAGCGGTTGCGCCAGGCTGTGCGAGTCGGTCTGGTAGCTCAAAGCACTGAAACGGTCGGCGAGAAACTTGAGTTGCTCGTCGTCGGTTCGCAGCAGTTCACCGTAGCTCGACGGGCAGATCGGGAAGTGATGCTCGTAGTGCTCGACATAAAACGCACCGCGTTGTGCATCAAAGCGCAAGGGCAGGGTGCCGTCTTGCAAGGCGACGCCGTAATCGCTGCCGAGGAAAGGCAGCAGCAACTGGCCCTCCATCAGCGGGTCGGGTGAGTGCCATTGAATGTCGAAAAACTCGCCGTAAGGGCTCAGGCGTCCCCACTCCAGCAAATCCAGCCACCAAGGGTTATCACTACCACCGACGGCCATGTGGTTGGAGACGATGTCGAGGATCAGCCCCATCTTGTGTTCGCGCAGGGCCGCAACCAGGCGGCGCAGGGCCGCTTCGCCGCCCAGCTCAGGGTTGACCGTGGTCGGGTCCACCACGTCGTACCCGTGCATTGAACCGGCGCGGGCAGCAAGCAGTGGCGAGGCATAGACGTGGCTGATGCCCAGGCTGGCAAAGTACGGCACCAACGGCACGGCTTGATCCAGCGTGAAGCCTTTATGGAATTGCAGGCGCAACGACGCGCGAAGCGGCAGCGGTTGTATTGACTGATTCATTGGTCACGCTCGCCAGCCTGAAGTCGCGCGCAGGCGAGCAATTCCAGGCGCCGCGAGGCGTCCGGGTCATCGAGCAGCGCTTCACTGCTGCCCGGCAAGCGCCGCGACCAGTTGGGGTGCGTGTCGATGGTGCCGGGCAGGTTGGCCTGTTGTTCGATGCCCAGGGCATCTTCCAGTGGCAGCAACACCAGCGGTGCCCGCGTATGCCCGAGAAAGCGTACCGCCGCGTCCAGTATCTGGTCCGTCTCATAGGATTCTTCGCGGAAGTTCTGCGGGTCCTCGCTCAGCACGCGACGCAGGCCTTCACGCTCGCGCTCACGGTGATGGCGCCATTCGATTTCACCCGTGGCATCGACCAGGCCCAATCGGGCGTTCCAGTCGATGTCACGGCCATGCCACCAGCCATTGAGCGTCGGCAGGTCATGGGTGCTGGTGGTCGCGAGGGCGTTGTCCGGCCAGTCGAGAATCGATTTGAAGTGCGCGTTGTCCTGTTCAAACAGCAGCACGCGCATGCCGAGGATCGACCGGGCGATGAGTTTTTCCCGCAGACCATCGGCCACCGTCCCGAGGTCTTCGCCCAGTACGATCGCCTGATGGCGATGGGATTCAAGGCTGAGCAGGCGCAGCAGGTCGTCCACCGGGTAATACAGGTAGGCGCCGTCGGCGGGCGGCGAGCCATTGGGGATCACCCACAGCCGTTGCAGGCCCATGACGTGATCAATGCGCAAGCCGCCGGCGTGGGCGAAATTGGCCCGGAGCATTTCGATGAAAGCGCGAAAGCCGTTGCGCACCAGGCCTTCAGGAGAGAATGCGGAAATGCCCCAGCCCTGGCCGGTGCGGTTGAGAATGTCCGGTGGCGCTCCCACCGTCAGTGAGGCGAGCAGTTCGTCCTGGCGACTCCACGCCTGACTGCCACCGCCGTCGGCACCCACCGCCAGATCAGCGATCAGCCCAATGCTCATCCCCGCGCTGCGGGCGGCGGTTTGTGCGCGCTCCAGGCAACGGGTGATCAGCCATTGGCTGAATGCGAAGAAGCCAATGCGACCGGCGTTCTCTTCGGCAAATTCGGCGAGGGCGGCGCTGCGCGGGTCGCGCCATTGTTCCGGCCACTCGCGCCAGTCGAGGGTTTCACCCTTGGCGGCGCGCGCTTCTTGTATGGCTTCGAAGCGGCAGTGGTTTTCCAGAGCCTCACCGGCCGCGTGGCGGAAACTGCTGAAATCGGCATGCAACGGGTGTTCGCCCTGGACGAAGCCCTCATACAAGGCTTGCAGCAAACGATGCTTGGCTTCGGCGGCCACGGGCCAGTCAATCAGCGGCTGTTCTTCCAGGTGTTGCAGTTCGGCAGCGAGGCCGGTGGCGTCTATCGCGGCACGCCACGCGCGCTCACCGAGAATAGCGCCCGGCGCAGCGTAGAGGCTGTTGAGAAACAACCGGCTGGATGGTGAATACGGGCTGTAGCGTTGGGTGTCGCTGCCAAACATCGCGTGGAGCGGACTGATCGCCAGCGCCTCGGCACCGCGTTCGCCGGCCACTCGAGCGAGGTCTTCCAGCGCCTGGGTATCGCCGAACCCGCCATCGCCGGCGCGACGCAGCGAGTACAACTGCACGCTGAGGCCCCAGGTGCGCGGGATCGGACTGTCGACGGCATCGCCGACGCTGTAGCAGCGCGCCGGTGCCACGGCCAGGGTAAATGATTGTCCGTCGATGCTGACGTGCTGATACCCGACCGGAACCAGGCCGGGCAGTTGGGCCTCGGCGTCCAGTTTCAGGTTGAGTCGTGAGCCATCTTCAAGGTGGATCTCGCACGGCGATTCCGGTTCAAAGAAATGCGCCAGGTCGAGGCTGACGCCGAAATCGGCGGTAATGAGCGGCGGCAGATGCCGGGTCTGTTGCACCTCCTGCAATTGCAGGAGGCTGGCGTCAATTTCCTGTGCGGTGCTGGCCGGGTGGCCGAGTCCGATCAGGACATTGCGCAATACCGAGGGGGCGACTTTCTGCGGGCGGCCGTTGGCGTCGATCCAGTCGACTGCCAAACCGGCACGGCCGGCCAGTATTTCCAATTGCGCATCACTCATTGGCGCTCTCCATCCGGGGGTAGCAAGGGGCTGCGGCCGTGAGGCTGACTAGCGCGCAATACGGGGCAAGGGTGCCCTGTTCCAACAGGCCGGCTGACTGAGGCGGCGTTTCGAACAACAACCTGGCGTCGGCCTGTGGGGAGTGGACCACTGGCTTGTCGCTGAGGTTCAGGTCAATGCGCAGCTGACGGCCATTGCCCAGTCGCCAGCGCGCTGTCACTGCACCTTCGCCCAACACCTCGGCACCCAGGGCTTGAGCGCCCGGCAGGTGGGGGATGATGTGGTCGTGGCGAATCCGCAGCAGTTGGTGATACAGCCCCTGCATGGCCGATTGCCGGGTGGCGGTCAGTTTTGGCCGCGACGCTTCAAAGGTCTGTGGCGCGTTCGGATCGGGGATCTGTTCGCGTCTATGAGGATCGGCAAAGGCGCTGAAGGCCGCGAATTCATTCCGTCGCCCTTCGCGGACCAGCTCCGCCAGTTCACCGTGATGGCTGGTAAAGAACAGGAACGGCTCTTCGGCCGCGAATTCGTCGCCCATGAACATCAGAGGGATCATCGGCGACAGCAGCAACAGCGCGGTCGCCGCTTTCAGGGCTTCGAGGGGAGCCAGTTGATGCAAGCGTTCGCCGAAGGCACGGTTGCCGATCTGGTCATGGTTCTGCAAAAACAGCACGAACGCGCTGGGCGGCAGGTGACCGCTGGGCTCGCCCCGGGTTGTCCCGTGGCGGGTCACGTGGCCCTGAAACACGAAGCCCTGGCTCAGGCAGCGCGCCAGTTTTTCCGTGGGGTTGTCGGCATAGTCGGCGTAGTAGGCGTCGGTTTCACCGGTCAGCAAAACGTGCAAGGCGTTGTGGCCGTCATCGTTCCACTGCGCGTCGAATCCTTCCTCCAGCAGGCTGGCCTGGTTGTGTTCGTTCTCGACCGTCAGCCAGACGTGCCGCGCCGGGTTGGTTTGCTCGCGAACCGTCTGCGCCAGTTCCTGAAGAAAGTCCGGGCTCTCAATGGCGTGCACGGCATCCAGGCGCAGACCATCGAAGCGGTATTCCAGCAACCACATCAGCGCATTGTCGATAAAAAAGTCCCGCACTTCTCGGCGCCGGAAATCGATGGCCGCGCCCCAAGGCGTGTGCTTGTCTTCGCGAAAAAAACCCTTGGCGTAGTGATGCAGGTAATTGCCGTCCGGGCCGAAGTGGTTGTAGACCACGTCGAGAATCACCGCCAGGCCATGGCCGTGGGCGGTGTCGATCAGGTGTTTAAGTTGTTCGGGAGTGCCATAGGACGATTGGGGCGCGTAGGGCAGAACCCCGTCGTAACCCCAGTTGCGATCGCCGGGGAACTGCGCCAGCGGCATCAGCTCGATCGCGGTGATGCCCAGATCAACGAGGCGCGCCAGGTGCTTCTCGACTTCACTGAAGCCGCCGAGCGCACCGACATGCAATTCGTAGATGACCGCCTCGTTCCAGGGGCGGCCGGTCCAGGCGCTGTTCTGCCACTGATAGGCGAGTGGATCGACCACCACGCTGTGGTCGCCGATATCGCCGGCCTGCGCGCGGGAGGCCGGGTCCGGCACTTCCAGCTCGCCATCGATGTTGTAGCGGTAACGCGTACCCGCCGTGCAACGGGTCTTGATCACGAACCAGCCATCAGCCTGAGGCAGTAGCGGCAAGGATTGTCCATCTTCCAGTTCGACACTGACGTAAAACGCATCTGGCGCCCACAAGGCAAAACGCGTGTGTTCTGCGTCCAGCATGATTGCGCCGTGGGGCCAGGTCTCAAGGGTCCGTAACGGCATCGTTGAAAGCCTCTTTTTACTGTTTGCCCGATTTACCCAGGGCTTTGGCGACCAGTCGTTCGTAGAGTTCGGCGTAGGGTTCAACCGCCTTGCACCAGTTGAACGGCGCGGCCATGGCGCGGCACCGCATGGCGCTGAGCAGGTCGGGGAAGGCGAACACCTTGAACGCGCGGCTCAGGGCTTCTTGATAGCTCTCCACCGTGGATTCGTCGAACAGGAAACCGGTCACGCCGTTTTCGATGGTGTCGGCCAGACCGCCGGTATTGCGGGCCACCGGCAGCGAGCCGAAGCGCTGGGCGTACATCTGGCTCAAGCCGCATGGCTCGTAACGCGACGGCATCAACAGGAAATCACTGCCGGCGAACATGCGACGGGCGTCGGTTTCATTGAAGCCGATGCGCACGCCGATTTGCCCGGGGAAGCGCAGGGCGAGTTCCCGCATGGCTTGTTCTTCTTCGGGCTCGCCACGACCGATGATCGCGATCTGGCCCCCGTTGTTGACGATGTATTCGGAGACCGCTTCGGTCAGGTCCAGACCTTTCTGATAGACCAGGCGCGAGACCACGGCGAACAGCGGGCCTTCGGAGTCTTCCAGGCCGAACAGGTCGCGGACATGGGCGGCGTTGACTGCTTTGCCGTCCCAGTCGCCGATGCCGAACGGGCAGAACAGGTGCGGGTCGGTGGCGGCGTCCCAGCTTTCATCGATGCCATTGGGAATACCGCTGAGCAGGCCTTGCTGGGTCTTGGCGGCGAGAAAGCCGTCGAGACCGCAGCCGAAGGCCGGCGTGGTGATTTCCTGGGCGTAAGTGGCGCTGACAGTGGTGATGTGGCTCGAATAGGCCATGCCGGCCTTGAGGAACGACATCTTGCCGTAGAACTCCATGCCTTCCTGTTGCAAGGCATGGTTGGGAATACCGAGTTCAGGGCACGAGCCCAGGCTGGTGACGCCTTGATAGGCCAGGTTGTGAATGGTGAAGAGCGTCGGGGTGCGCTGTCCACGCCAGTGCATGTAGGCCGGCGCCAGGCCGGCTGGCCAGTCATGGGCATGCACCAGATCCGGGCACCAGTGAATTTGTGCCAGATTGGCGGCGATATCGGCGGCGGCCAGGCCCAGGCGGGCGAAACGAATGTGGTTGTCCGGCCAATCGCGGCCGTTGTTGGCGCCGTAAGGCGAACCTTCGCGCTCGTAGAGTTCGGGGCAGATCAACACGTAAATGACCAGACCGTCCGGCATGTCCATGCGTCCGATCTTGCAGGGTGGCAGTGCGGCGTGCCCACCCAGTTCACCGATGATATGGATCGGGTTTTCACTGTGCAGCACTTGCGGGTAACCGGGGATCAGCACCCGCACATCGTGCAGATGAGACATGGCCCGGGGCAGCGCTGCGGAAACGTCACCCAGGCCGCCGGTCTTGACCAGATCGGCGATCTCGGAGGTGACGAACAATACCTTCTTTCTGTTCGGATTCTGACTGGCAGCCGGTGACAGCGTTTTGGTGCCTGGTACGCTGATCGATTTGGCGCTCGGAGCATTCACGGCGCTTGATTCGCCGACCTGCTGATGAGCACGCTCTCCCTGAATATCTAAAGCCGCACTAATCATATGAATCTCCCGTGTTGTTGATCTAATTCTAGGTCTGGCACCAACGGTGTTCGTGGCCAAATCCTGTGGCCGGGCGCAAACGCGCTTCGCATCGGTGAGCAAATGCTGCCCCATGCGCTAATGCAGAAAGGGTGAATGGGCCGTTGCAAGGAATGCACCAGTCGCTGAGGCCCTACCTTTAACCTGACCCTTGGGCAGGACCGAAAGTTTCGAGTTTTTTACCACCAGATGACTGACCGGTTTTACCTCGCGAAAATGAGTCTAGGCCAGATCCTAGAGCGGGGCAGGTCAAGTGGCGAAATTGTTCGACAATCGGTGGGGAGAGGGTAAAGGCACAACGCTTGTAGGGGGAAACGCACCGACGAAGGGCAGGTTTATTTTTCGGTATGGGTCAAAACGGGACTGGCAAGTCACGGTAACGGGCGTGGTTTACGGGGTTTTGCACCATTGCAGTGCGAGGTGTGTCGGGTGTGAGGGCCTCATCGCGAGCAGGCTCGCTCCCACAGGATCGCGGTCATCTGTGGACTATTTTCACTGCAAGCCGCTCCCACCTTGAAATGCGGTCCACTGTGGGAGCGAGCCTGCTCGCGAAAAATCTCAAGCCGTGCGCGGTTTGCGCCCTGAAACAAAATGACTCACATCATTGAACCCTGGCGTCGATGAATGCCCCGGCGTGACCAGCGAATCAATAAACGCCTCGTCTTCAGCCGTGATCTTCACTGCCTGCGCCTTGGTGTACGCATCCCATTGCTCCTCGGTGCGCGGTCCGACAATCGCCGATGTCACGGCGCTGTTGTTCAACACCCAGGCAATGGCGAACTCGACAATGCCCACGCCACGTTCCTGCGTGTACCGTTGAATCTGCTGGGCAATACGCAACGACTCCACTCGCCATTCGGTTTCCAGAATACGTTTGTCAGCGCGACCGGCGCGGCTGTTGGCGTCCGGTTTCACGTCCGGCGCATATTTGCCGCTGAGCACTCCGCGCGCAAGCGGACTGTAAGGCACCACGCCCAAACCATAATTTTGCGCGGCCGTGATCTGCTCGGTCTCGGCCTGACGGTTGACGATGTTGTACAGCGGCTGACTGATCACCGGCCGATCAACACCCAACTGATCCGCCACCCGGATCACCTCGGCAATCCGCCAGCCACGGTAGTTCGACAGGCCCCAGTACCGGATCTTGCCCTGGCGAATCAGATCGCCAATCGCCGACACGGTCACTTCCAGCGGCGTGTTGTGGTCTTCGCGGTGCAGGTAATAGATGTCGAGGTAGTCAGTGCCCAAACGCGTCAGGCTGGCATCAAGGCCATTGAAAATATGCTTGCGGCTCAACCCGCTGCGGTTCGGCACACCGTCCACCGGGCCAAAGCCGACCTTGGTCGCCAGCACCCATTCGTGACGGTTGCCGGCAATCGCTTCGCCGACGATCTCTTCGGAACGGCCGCCGGTGTAGACGTCCGCGGTGTCGATGAAATTGATGCCCTGGTCCCAGGCCTTGTCGATGATCCGCAGGGAATCTTCGGTACTGGTCTGTTCGCCGAACATCATGGTGCCCAGGGTCAGGGTCGACACCTGTAAACCCGAATGACCCAGCGTGCGATAACTCATGAGGAAATCCTTTTACCGTGGGAAAGCTTCAATCAAATACCAGAACGCCTGCGCGTCGAAAAGTGAATTTATACGCAAAGTGCATGACAACGTTCTTGCAGAAACGCTTGCAACACCTTGACCCGCTCTGAGACCTGCACCCGATGCGGGCACAGCAAATTGAACGGCACGCTTTCGCCTTGCCAGTCATCAAACAGCGTCACCAGCCGCCCGGCCTGCACATCGGCGGCGACATCCAGCCAGGCTTTATAAGCAATGCCATGCCCGGCCAACGCCCAGCGACGGGCGACTTCGCCGTCGTCGGTGAGGTAGTCGCCGCGCACCTCAACCTCCAACACTTCATGCTGCCGACTGAAACGCCAACAGTTATAAGGCCGGCCGTTCCGCAGGTAGAGCAGGGCGCTGTGCTCGCCGAGGTCCGCCGGCGTTTTCGGCATGCCGTGGCGGGCGAGGTAATCGGGACTGGCGCAGGCCACACGACGATGCCCCGGCAGAATCGGCAACGCCACCAGCGTCGAATCGCTGGGCACGCCGAAACGCAACGCGACGTCGACGGTTTCGCGAAAGAGGTCTGAGTGGCGGTCATTGAGCAACAGTTGCAGTTGGATATTCGGGTGCTGGCGCTTGAAGTCATCCAGCCACGGCAACAACACATTGCGCCCGAAGTCTGACGGCGCGGCCAGTTGCAACACGCCGCTCAAGCCTTGGGTTTGAGGCTTGAGGGCCTGTTCACCTTCCGCCAGGGCGGCCAGGGCCAGACGCACGCTTTCCAGATAACGCCGGCCTTCCTCGGTCAGGCGCATGCTGCGCGTGGAGCGCGCGAACAGGCGGATGCCGAGGCGGGTTTCCAGGCGTTTGAGGGCGATGCTGGCAGCGGCAGGGGTGAGTTCCAAAGTACGGGCGGCGGCGGAGATGCTGCCGGAGTCGGCGGTGCGAACGAAGATCTCCAGGTCGAGAATCGAGCTCATGGGTAAAAATCCTTTAAAGATCCGGCGCTTTTACCGTCATATTTTGTTGATTCGCAAGCACATGCTTGAGATCGAAGCGACGCGTCGCTCCGATACGGGATGTACCACTTGTCGGGAAAGCGCCTCCACCTGTCATTTCTGACAGTAGCCAATCGCCGTGACTCACACTTTAAATAACTCCGTCGCCCAGCCCCCTCGACAGGAGTCCCCCATGCTCGTGCAACCCGTCCGTCACCTCGTTTCCAGGCTGCTGCGTGAACCAGAGATCCCCGGTGCCCGTCTACTGGACTCTTCCACTGACGTCTGGGCAATCAACCGTGCCGCCGCCCTGGACAACTTCCCCATCAACGGGCTCAAGGTCTACGTCCCGGCCTGGTCAAGCATGGGCAAAGGCGACAAGGTCGAGCTGCTGTTCAACGGCCAGGTGGTCAATCAGCACATCATCACCGACGACGCCGAAGTCGGTCAGCGGGTGACCTTGTGGGTCGAGCCCAGGCATTGGCTGACCGGGGCGCACACGCTGGCGTACCGGGTGACCCGTTTCAATCAGGGCGCCGAGACGTTTACGCCGGCGCTCAAGCTCTACGCCAAGCTGGAGATTCCTGCGGGCCAGGACACGGACGACACCCCAGGCAGCCACTCGAACCTGTACCTGTTCATCGATCCGGCCATCGTCGAGAACATCGTCGACAAGGAGATCGCCGCGGCCGGGGTGGACATCATCATTCGGGCCGAGTCCGGGACCGGCGTGCCTTATCCGGATGCGGCGGTGGGCGATGTCATGGTGCTGAGCTGGGGCGGTGTGCTCGTGGAATCCGCGCCGCTGACTGCCGAGCAGATCAGCGACCCGGCCACTCACCCGATCGTGATCCACGTCGACGAAGCCACCATCCTGGCCGCGGGCGACACCGACATCTCCGGGCTGGCGGTCACCTTCCGCGTGCGCGATGTGGTGCACAATTTTTCGGAAGACTGGTGCAAGGCCACGCGGCTGGTGGTCATGACCGGCGTCGATTTTCTGGACGCACCGGTCGTCCAGGAGGCCGTGAACAACGTTCTCGACCTCGATGCGCTGGGCGAAGATGACATCACGGGCGAGGTCTGGGCCAAAGCGCCGGCGTTCGAGCAGGACGACCGCATCATCCTGAAGATGCGCGGCACCACCGTGGACAACGAGGCCGTGGAAGTCATCGCGCCGGCCCAGACGGTCGACAACCTGCCGCATACTTACAAAGTCATCCTGTCCAACGCCGACGTGCGCCAACTGGCCAAAACCCAGGTGACCTTTTCCTATCGCGTAGAGCGCCCGGGCGTGACCGACCCCCTGCCGTCAAAGGGGCAATTTGTCACCTTCATCGGCGAACCGAAACACCTGGCCGCGCCCAAGGCCGAAGATGAACAAAACGGCGCGATTGATCCGGACCTGCCTCACCCTCGCGTGCGGATTCCGTTCGATCCGATCATGCAGCAGGGCATGGCCATCGAGCTGATCTGGTTCGGCACCCGCCCGGATAGCAGCAGTTATACCCCGGAGCTGGATTGGTATTTTCCAAGTAGGGACGAGATCGAGGCCGAGAACGATTTTTTCATCACGGTGGAGAGCCAGCACCTGAAAACCCTGGAAGGCGGCACGCTGGAGCTGTGGTACCACCTGCTCAGCGAAGACCAGAACGGCGACCGAGTCCGCCGCGAATCCTTGCATGCGGCGCTGCTGCAGGTGGGCGAGCCGCAACTCGAACTGGTCAAACCCATCGTCCTCGGTGAACAGGACGGAGCGCTGGAGCCCGGGACCTGCCCGGCGGCATCGGCAAACTGACCGCGCCAAGACCCACCGTCAAACCGACCCAATCCGGTGACATCGTGACCTACACCTGGACGGGTGAAGTCACGGGCCTCAAGGAAGACTCCATCACCCTCAACGGGCTGTCCAAAGACAAGGATGTGAATTTCACCCTCAACGCCACGTTTGTCGCCGAGCATATCGAGCCGAACCGCAGCAAGAAGGTGACGGTGAGTTACCGGATCTGGCGGGCGGCGACGAACGAGACGAGTTATTCGAATGTGCTGGAATTTGGGGTTGGCCAGGCGATTGGCCAACTGTTACCCCCGGCCGTGAAAGAAGCGGACGGCGGCACCCGCCTTGATCCGTTGAATGCCCAGACCCATCTGACCGCCGTCGTCAACTACGACGGAATGCTGGTCGGCGACCAGATCACTGCAATCTGGACCGGTGCCGACGGCACGCTGCCCGAGGGTTCGCATACCACCGCACCGTGGCCTGTGACCACGCTCGGGCCGCAGGAGATACCGTTGGAGCCTAAGGTGGTCGCCTTCAGCCTCGGCAAAGCGGTAACGGTGAACTACAAGGTAACTCGCGGCAGCAGCAGCCCCATGCCCTCGGACACCCTGACGTTATCGGTGCTGCCACTGCCGGAAAACGTGCTCGACAAACCATTGATCCTCCAGGCCGCGGACAACGGTGAAGGGGCCGAATTCGACGTCAGCCAGCTGACCGCCAACGCGGTGATCCAGGTTAACGCCTGGCCGTTCATTGCGCTGAAACAGTTTGTCTGGTTGCGGGTGCAAGGCACCAACAATGACGACAGTCCCTACGCCCAGACATTTTGGCAGCCGCCTTTCTCGCAAACCAACGAAACCTGGATTATCCAGGGCTTTTATACGCATCCGATTCCATTCAATGAGTTGAAAAACCTGAAGGACGGGAGCGAGCTGAAAGTTGAGTTCAAGGCAGGGTTGAGTGGCAGTCAGGATGAAAACAATGCGCTGCTGTTTCAGGTGCGTACCTACACGGTCAAGGCTGTGGAGGATGTGAAGCCTGCGATCATCCGTTTGACCGATTCCAATGGGGATGAGATCGCAGAAGGCGGGAGCACGGTTGATACCAGCATCACGCTGACCGGTACGGCCAGCAAAGGCCAGAAAATCGATGTGCTCGACGGTACGGTCTCCAAAGGTCAGCCGACGGCGGATTCGGGCACGGGGGTCTGGACCTTGCTGGTGTCCGGGTTGAGTGCGGGGCCCATAGCTTTACCGCGAAGGCGTTGTACGGTTCGGGTCAGAGCTCCGCGCCACGAACCTTGACCGTGGCGGTAGCGGTCACACCGACCATTGATTCGGTCAAAGGCTCGCCGAGCGGTGTCGAAATTCCCCCCGGCGAAACGACTGTTGAAACCGCCGTGACGCTGACCGGTACAGCCAGCAAAGGCCAGAAAGTCGATGTGCTCGACGGTACGGTCTCCAAAGGTCAGCCAACGGCGGATCCGGGCACGGGGGTCTGGACCTTGCTGGTGTCCGGGTTGAGTGCGGGGGCCCATAGCTTTACCGCGAAGGCGTTGTACGGTTCGGGTCAGAGCTCCGCGCCACGAACCTTGACCGTGGCGGTAGCGGTCACACCGACCATTGATTCGGTCAAAGGCTCGCCAAGCGGTGTCGAAATTCCCCCCGGCGAAACGACTGTTGAAACCGCCGTGACGCTGACCGGTACAGCCAGCAAAGGCCAGAAAGTCGATGTGCTCGACGGTACGGTCTCCAAAGGTCAGCCAACGGCGGATCCGGGCACGGGGGTCTGGACCTTGCTGGTGTCCGGGTTGAGTGCGGTGGCCCATAGCTTTACCGCGAAGGCGTTGTACGGTTCGGGTCAGAGCTCCGCGCCACGAACCTTGACCGTGACGGCACTGATCCCACCGACCATTTCCTCGGTCAAAGGCTCGCCGAGCGGGGTCGAAATCCCCAACGGCGGCACGACTATTGAAACCGCCGTGACGCTGACCGGCACGGCCAGCAAAGGTCAGAAAGTCGAAGTGTTTGATGGCGCCGTTCCCAAAGGTCAGGAGACCGCGGATCTGATCACGGGGATCTGGACGTTGCTGGTGTCCGGGTTGAGTGAGGCGGCTCATAGTTTTACCGCCAAGGCGTTGTACGGTCCGGGTCAGGTGTCGGCGGCCAGGACGTTGACGGTCAGGATGGAACTGATCGTGGACACAACGCCCATTATCCTGAGCGGGGCGAATATCTCGATTGCGGGAACCTCAATCGCATGGGTTCCTACCGGGGTAGATCCGGATGGCACTTACGAGCGTCGTTCAGCGACCGGCGGAATACCCCCTATACATACACATCGTCCCGGCCTCTCGTCGCTTCGGTTGACAACTTCGGAATGATACGAAGTGAGGGAAACGGGCGGGCGACCATCGTCATCCAAGACGACGTGGGCCAAACAAAAGAAGTCCAAGTATCATGTTCCAACGTCGCGCAATACATTTTACTCTCCACCCTCGGGAACTACAGCGACTACGATGCATGGCGCATCCGATCAAGCGCATACTACATAGCCGACCAGAATGGATTAGTCCATGGTACCGCCCTCAACGCCAAATTCCGCTTACCCCAGCACATCCCGCATGAATTCTATTGGGGAGGATCCGCATCCTCGTCGGCACAAGTTAGCGGACTCATTGTGGCTTATAATTCCCAAAAACAATTCTACACAGGCCACTTTTACTGGGAACCTTCCGTCCCTGCGTATTTCCCGAAACAAGGACTGGCGTACATTTTACCCCCCCTCAAGATTAGTAAGAGAAACCGTTAATCCACTTCATCCACTTCCCCTTAAGGGGAAGCGGCTGAGGTGGTTCTGTCGCACTAAGGAAGAGGTGCAGCAAATTATGAAGCGCTGCTGTCTTAAGCGGCCAACAGATAAAATTGATCTGCCGGGGACAAACTGTCCCCGGTTGGATGTTGAAATTGCCCTTTACGCAACATGTGTACCAGTTCAATACCGTTCAGTATCGTTTGAGGAAATGGGGACGTATTTATTTTATCCGGCGGACATTTATTGATTAGCCCTGAGTGAGGATTAAGCAGGAATGTTTAACAGACATCTCCAGACACTCTCTCAGGCTACACAACCTTGCGCCGTTGCCTACGACTGCGCCAGAATCCGCCGGCTTATGCGCCTTGGGCCTGGGTTTTATCGTTTGTCCCGTCGCTGAATATCAGCGATCGGGTTTGGTAGCCCGGGTCATCTTTAGACGTACAACGTTCGCTCTTAATGTTATGGCGGCTTTGCATGGGGCACTTCGGTGCGCCGGGTTCTAGAGTCCTGGTCTGCTAACCCCGTATAAGCACGCCTACCGCTTGTCAGCCACCTCCGGTTACCTGTTATTTCTGACAGTAGCCAATACCATCGTCTTACGCCTTAATTGACTCCGTCACTCATACCCTCGACAGGAGTCATCATCATGTCTGTTCAATCCGACCGCACCACTTCAACGTCAGAAGCATCCGAAAAAGCCGTGATAGGCTCAGGTCGCCTGAAAGTCATGGGCGCGCGCTCAAATCCCCACCTGTTTGGGCTGTCCGGTACGTCACGTCTACTGCGCGCCTTTGATACCCTTACCGGGGAGCCGGTCGTTGCGCAGTGGAAGTACGCGACTGACAGTGATTGGACAACGGCCCACACCTGGCGCGATACCCAGCAACAGGCACTGCATGTTCGCGTCGGCGACGATCAGGTCATCCTGAATTCGGCGAACATTATTGGCAGTTGGGGCGCCTTCGTCGCGCGTACTGATGACGGGGCCCTCGTCGGCTGGGGGCATCCGGATTTGGGTGCAGCGATCCCTGCGGACACTGCGCCCCCGAATGACATCGCTGCTGTCAGCGCCACCTCCAGCGCTTTTGCCGCCCTTCGAGCCGATGGAACGGTGGCGGTTTGGGGCGACGCGGGGGCTGGCGGGAATATGGGCGGTATCAGTTCTTCGGATTTTGTTGAGGTCAGCGGTGGCAAAAGCGCGTTCGCCGGTATAAAAAACACTGGGCAAGTGGTGGCCTGGGGCAGGGTAGCGAAGTGCCCGAGTCCATCGGCGCGCTGAGGGACATTGTGCAGTGCGTGGGCAGTGACGGTGTATTTGTCGCACGACGGGAAACCGGGCATTTGGTGGCTTGGGGCAAACCTGACACCGGTGGAACGCTGCCGCCCGAGATCGCGATGCTTTCCGACTTCAAAACCTTCCTCGGCACCCAATATGCTTTTGCCGCATTGCGCGCAAAGGGCAGTCTCGTCGCCTGGGGCCGGAGTACCGGGGGAACCCTGCCGGCACCCATCGCCTCACTGACCGATGTCAACGAACTGTGCTGCGCCAATCAGTTCGCCTTTGCTGCAACGCGTTCCACCGGCCAGGTTGTGGCCTGGGGCCACCAAATGGGAGGTGGCACCATCGGCAACCCAGAAATAGAGGCCCGGACTGATATTGAAGTAGTCTGCTGCACCTTTTCCGCATTTGCTGCTCTTTGCACCAACGGTCAGGTTGTCGCTTGGGGAGATGGCTCAGCTGGTGGCGAAATACCTGTCGATATTGCACAACGGCGCGACATTGTTCAGGTGGTTGGCTCGTCGGCAGCCTTTGCAGCCCTGTGCAAGGATGGCAGCGTTGTGGCCTGGGGGAATAAAAGCTTGGGGGGCGATACATCTGCGGTGGAAAGCCGGTTGACCGATGTACGAGCCATTTACGCCAATAGTAACGCGTTCACGGCGCTGACCTCGGACGGCCGCGTGGTGACTTGGGGGAGCGCTCAAACGGGCGGCGACAGCAGTCCGGTGCAAGAACTGTTGGATGGCAAGGTTTCCTATCAGGTGCAAGCGGGTTAGTCAGGGCTGTTGCAACAGCCGTGATGAGTAAGTAATAAACGGAGATGTTTAACAGACATCTCCAGACACTCTCTCGGACTACACAACCTTGCGCCGTTGCCTACGACTGCGCCAGAATCCGCCGGCTTGTGCGTCTTGGGCCTGGGTTTTATCGTTTGTCCCGTCGCTGAATATCAGTGATCGGGTTTGGTAGCCCGGGTTTTTAGACGCAAAGCACCTTCCTTTGCTGAGATTTTTCGTCTCGGTTTTATGGTGGTCATGCGCAGGGCGCCTTCGGGCGCGCCGCTTCCTAAAGCCCGGTCTACCAACCTGCGTATGGCCACCACCCGTTCGTTTGGTAGCGAGGGGTGATGGCTCCTTTTAAGCGCTTTAGGAGTTTCATCCATGTTCAAACCAACACCAAACCCACCCGAAGCGGACGACGTTTCCCCCTACGAATCCACCGATTCCAAAAAACTCAACGATGCCGCCGAACGAGCGCTCGACTTTCACTTCCCATCCAATGCCGACATCAAGGCCACCCCGCGAACCCGCAGCACCCTGTTTTCCGTAGACCCCGAAGCCACGACCGAAACCCTTGCGGTGTATCTGGTCGAGACGCTGGCGTCGGTCGATGTGATGGTTCATCAGTTGGTGGATCATCTGGCGGGTGAATCGCGTTATGCGCTGTTGGGTATTTCCAACAGCATTATGACGGCGGAGATCACGGCGAATCGGCTGCTGGATAACGTTGGCCCGCAGGGCTAAAGCCAATTTCGAAGAGGGCACATACTCGTGGCGAGGGAGCTTGCTCCCGCTCGGCTGCGCAGCAGTCGTACATCCGGTATCTGCGGTGTACCTGAAAGGTCGCGGTTGCAGCTTTTGGGGCTGCTTCGCAGCCGAGCGGGAGCAAGCTCCCTCGCCACAACAGCTTGAGTGTTCACAAAAGTGTGTCTGGCCACATAAGACCTGTGTGCACACGCGAAATAAGAAACGGCCCGTAAGGGCCTTTTTTTGTTGATCGGAAGGGACGCGGAGCGTCCCGGGCTGCATTCCCACGCGGAGCGTGGGAACGATCATCTGTAACGCCTTACACCCGCAACGTGCGCGTCATGCGCAGCGCCAACAAGCTCCCGCACACAATCACACCCGCCAGCAGATAAAGCGCGGCATCGGTCGAGCCGGTGCTGTCCTTGACCCAACCCACCAGGTACGGGCTCAGGAAACCCGCCATCTGTCCCATGGAGTTGATCAGCGCCAGACCACCCGCCGCCGCGCCCGCGCTCAACATCGCTGTCGGCACTGGCCAGAACATTGGCAAACCGGTGAGGGCGCCCATGGTGGCGATGGTCAAACCGAGAATCGCGATGGCCGGTGTTGTGGCAAAGTTGACGGCAATCAGCAAGCCCACCGCGCCCATCAGCATCGGCACCACCAAATGCCAGCGTCGTTCTTTGCGCAAGTCCGCCGAGCGGCCAACCATCAACATGAACAGCGCCGCCAGCAGATACGGAATCGCGCTCAACCAACCAATCACCAGGTTATCGCTGAAGCCCAGGTTCTTGATGATCGACGGCAGCCAGAAGTTGATCGCGTAGACGCCGCTCTGGATGCAGAAGTAAATCAAACCGAAGGCCCAGATCGCCGGGTTCTTGAACACGGCCAGCAGCGAGTCAGTGGCGGTTTTCGGTTTGTTGGCCAGATCGATGGCGTGGTCGGCTTCCAGCACCGAACGCTCGAACGGTGTGAGCCACTTGGCATTGGCGTAACTGTCGCTCAGCAGGAAATAGGCGAGGGCGCCGAGGATTACGGTCGGGATGCCTTGCAACAGGAACATCCACTGCCAGCCCGCCAAACCGCCTTGGCCCGCGGCGAAGTGGTTGAGGATCCAGCCGGAGAACGGGCTGCCGAGCAGGCCGGACACCGGGATCGCCGACATGAACAGCGCCATGATGCGGCCACGGCGGAAGGTCGGGAACCACTGCGAAAGATACAGCACCACGCCCGGGAAGAACCCGGCTTCGGCCGCGCCGGTGAACAGGCGCAAGGTGTAGAACTCGGTCGGGGTGGTGACGAACAGCAGGCAGGTCGACAGCGTGCCCCAGACGATCATCATCAGCGCGATCCAGCGCCGTGGGCCGAATTTGGTCAGGGCCAGGTTGCTCGGTACGCCGCACAGCACGTAGCCGATGAAGAAGATCCCGGCCCCGAGGCCGTACACGGTTTCGCTGAATTTCAGCGCGTCGAGCATCTGCAGTTTGGCGAATCCAACGTTGACCCGGTCGAGGTAGTTGAACAGGTAGCAGATGAAGATGAAGGGGATCAAACGCAGGGTAATGCGTTTGTAGACGGCGTTTTTGTCGTCAACGATGGCCTGGGTAGCGGCGGCGCTCTGTGACATGGCGGGCTCTCTCTTTATTATGATTTTTTGCGATGCGCAGGGTAACGTTGATCGCCCAGAGAGTCTCGACCACCCTCGGGGTGGCTGTCTTTGTGCCTGAGCACAGGGTTTGCGACCCAGCCCTGTGCGGGTGAACAACCTGCCCCATCACCCGTTAAAGGATCCCGATATGTTCGAACTCGATCACGACCTGGCCCAGGACATCGTCGACCGGGCGATGGCCATCCTGCCGTACAACGTCAACGTGATGGACAGCCAGGGATTGATTCTCGGCAGCGGCGAGCCGGAGCGCATCAACACCCGCCATGAAGGCGCGCAATTGGTGTTGGCCAATGGGCGCGTGGTGGAGATCGATGCGCAGACGGCGATTCACCTCAAAGGCGTACAGCCGGGGATCAACTTGCCGTTGCTGCTCGATCAGCGCTTGATCGGTGTGCTGGGCATTACCGGTGAGCCGGAGCAACTGCGCACCTATGCCGAGCTGGTGCGGATGACCGCCGAAATGTTGGTAGGCCAACGCAATCAGCAGGCCGAGCAGCAATGGCGGCGTCAGCGTTGCGATGATCTGCTGGCATTGCTGTTGAGCGAGGCCGGGGATTCGCCGCGCTTGCTGGATGAAGCGCAGCAATTGGGCCTGAAACCGCAAATGACGCGGGTGCCTTATCTGTTCGAGTTGGGCATGGAGCACGGTCCCGGGCAGACGGTGGAGGCGCTCAGTGCCTGGCTGACTTCGCGTTACCCGGACAGCTGGTGCGTGAGTTCGGCCAAGTCTTCGTTGCTGTGGTGTCGGCCGGCGAGTCAGGCGATCGAGAATGAACGGCTGCTGGAAAAACTCGATGGCCTGGGCTGGAACATTTTGCGCATTGCCGTGGGTGGGCAGGCGGATGGGTTGTCCGGGCTGCGTCGTTGTTATCGACGGGTCGGCGACTTGCTGGCGTATGGGCGCGATGTGTTGCCGCGTTCGCGTTTGCTGACGCTCAACCGATATCGGTTGCCGGTGATGCTGTGGCGGCATCGCAACGATGACGCGCTGGATGAATTGCTCAAGCCACTGCGCAAAGTCATCGCCAAGGACGGCAACGGCCAACTGCTGACGACCTTGCGCAGTTGGTGCGAGCACGACGGGCAGAGTCAGGCCTGCGCGGATGCGCTGGGGATTCATCGCAACAGCTTGCGCTATCGGATGGAGCGGATTGCCGAGCTGAGCGGGGTTGATCCGCTGAAACTGGACGGCATGCTCGCGCTCTACCTCGGCGTGCAGCTTTTGCCACAAACGGATGTCCCGTAGCGATCTCAAGGACGCCATCGCGAGCAGGGGTTTTGTGAACACCGCAGGACCAATGTGGGAGCGAGCCTGCTCGCGATGGCGGACCAGCAGCCGCACAGATGCTGGATCTGAAAACAGGCGTTTTGTAGAAATGAACAACAAACGCCACCCCCGCTTGTGCAGCGGACCGGCGTTATTGTGCGGGGCTGCTGGCAGCATGGAACGCATTGGAACTGGAGAATTCGCATGAAAATCGTGATCGCCCCCGATTCGTTCAAGGACAGCCTGAGTGCCCAGGGTGTGGCCGATGCCATTGCTGTAGGGCTGGCGCAGGTCTGGCCGGATGCGCAACTGGTCAAATGCCCGATGGCCGACGGCGGCGAAGGCACGGTCGAGTCGATTCTGGCCGCGTGCGAAGGCGAATTGCGCAGGACCCAAGTTCGCGGTCCGCTTGGCATCACCGTCGATGCCGCGTGGGGCTGGTTGCCGCAAACCCGCACCGCAATCATCGAAATGGCCGAAGCCAGCGGTCTGCAACTGGTGCCGCCGTGGCAGCGCGATGCGTGCGTCAGCAGCACCTTTGGCACCGGAGAACTGATTCGCGCCGCGCTGGATGCCGGGGCGCAACGGGTGATCCTGGCCATTGGCGGCAGCGCCACCAATGATGGCGGCGCCGGAGCGATGCAGGCGCTGGGCGTGAAGTTACTGGACGTGCAAGGGCAAGCGCTGGCCCCGGGTGGATTGGCGCTGGCGCAACTGGCTTGCATCGACCTGAGTGCAATTGATCCGCGCCTGGCCGACGTGCGTTTCGACATCGCCGCCGACGTCAACAACCCCCTGTGCGGTCCGCACGGTGCTTCCGCGATTTTTGGTCCGCAGAAAGGTGCGTCGCCCGAGCAAGTCCTGCAATTGGACGCTGCCCTGGGGCACTTCGCCGAACTGTGCGCCCAGGCGTTGGGCAAGGACGTCCAGCACGAGCCGGGCAGCGGCGCGGCGGGAGGGTTGGGATTTGCGGCCAAGGCGTTTCTGGAGGCGCAATTCAAGGCCGGGGTTGAAGTGGTGGCCGAACTGGTCGGGCTGTCCGAGGCGGTGAAGGGCGCTGATCTGGTCATCACCGGCGAAGGCCGTTTTGACGCCCAGACCTTGCGCGGCAAAACCCCATTCGGCGTCGCACGCGTTGCCCGGGAGCAGGGCGTGCCAGTGATTGTGATTGCGGGGACGTTGGGCGAGGGTTATCAGGACTTGTATGAACATGGCATTGATGCCGCGTTTGCCTTGGCCAGTGGGCCGATGACGCTCGAGCAGGCGTGTGCCGAGGCGCCGCGATTGTTGCGCGAGCGAGCGAGTGATATTGCCCGTGTTTGGCGGATCGCCAGCCGCAAACCCTGACCAAAATTGTCTGCACACAGGAATCTTGTGGCGAGGGAGCTTGCTCCCGCTGGGCTGCGAAGCGGCCCCAAAATCTACGGCCGCTGCGCAGCCGGACGGGAGCAAGCTCCCTCGCCACAAATGTTCATCAGGGCCGCCACTGTGTTTCAGCGTTGAAACAGATGTCGCCCAGCAAAAATATTTTTCTCCAATCCCCGCAAAAAACCTCATCCCCAGCCGATACAGCCAATAAGCGCACACAAACCTATTACAACAGTGGCGCCCCGCTGATCCTGTGCGCCTCACGCCCGCCACTCAGCCATCACCGCAAGGACGCTCGCCGCCTCAATCACCCGAGTATCGTCCTATGTCCCTGCGTAATCTGAATATCGCACCTCGAGCCTTCCTGGGGTTTGCTTTCATTGCCTTGCTCGTCATCGTGCTCGGTGTGTTTGCGGTGAATCGCATGTCGATCATCCGCCAGGCCTCGATCGACATGGGCAGTACCCAACTGCCCAGCATCGGCTTCCTGGGCAATGTCACCGAAAACATCCTGCGCATGCGTATCTTGTCGTTCCGGATTCTGGTCAACCGCGAGCCGGCCAGTTTGCAGGAAGCTGAAGCGCGGATCGCGGTGCTTATCGACAAGGCGCGCAAGGCCCAGGCCAGTTATGCCGAGTTGCCGATGGAGTCGGACGAAGAGGCGCTGTACAAGGTATTCAGCGCGACGCTGGAAAAATACATGCAAGCGCAACGCGAGATGCTGGACCTGTCGCGCCAGAACAAGGTGGATGAGATGCGCGCCTTGATCAACACGCGGATCAAGGAAGGCACCGACCAGATGGGCGAGCAGCTCAATAAACTGGTGGCTTACAACCAGCAGGGCGCAAAAGCGGCCGGGATGATTGCGCAAGAAAACTACAACACCGCCGTGAACGGCATCATCGTGGTGTCGGTGGTCGCGTCGCTCCTGACCGTGCTGCTGGCCTGGCTACTGACCCGCAGCATCGTCACGCCGCTCAATCGCGCAGTCCAGGCCGCAGAAACCATTGCCGGCGGCAACCTGAGCAAAGCCATCGAAATCGACGGCAAGGACGAACCGGCACGCTTGCTCGGGGCCTTGTCCGTCATGCAGGCCAACCTGCGCAAAACCATCGAACAGATCGCCGGGTCCGCGACGCAACTGGGTGCTGCCGCAGAAGAACTCAGCACCGTGACCGAGGAAGCGTCCCGCGGCCTGCAACAACAGAACAACGAAATCGAACAGGCCGCCACGGCGGTCAACGAAATGACCGCTGCCGTGGAAGAAGTCGCGCGCAACGCGGTGTCGACCTCCGAAGCGTCGAGCCAGTCGACCCAGGCCGCCCGTGAAGGCCGCGACCGCGTGGTGGAAACCGTGGACGCGATCCAGACCATGACCCACGACGTGCAAAACACTTCATTGATGATCGAAGGCCTGGCCGCACAGGGCCGCGACATCGGCAAAGTGCTGGACGTGATCCGCGCCATCGCCGAACAGACCAACCTGCTGGCGCTCAACGCAGCCATTGAAGCGGCCCGTGCCGGTGAAGCCGGACGTGGTTTTGCCGTGGTGGCAGACGAAGTCCGGGCCCTGGCCCATCGCACGGCGCAATCGACCCAGGAAATCGAAAAAATGGTTGCCGGCATCCAGAACGGCACGGGCGAAGCCGTCTCGTCGATGCAGCAGAGCAATCAGCGCACCCAGAGCACCTTGGAGATGGCCCGCGCCGCTGGTGTGGCGCTGGAGCAGATCACCCAGTCAATCCACTTGATCAACGAACGCAACCTGGTGATCGCCAGCGCTTCCGAAGAGCAGGCGCAGGTATCTCGTGAAGTCGACCGCAACCTGGTGAACATCCGCGACCTCGCCACCCAGTCCGCCGCCGGTGCCAATCAGACCAGCGCCGCGACCCATGAGCTGTCGCGCCTGGCGGTCGATTTGAATGCGATGGTGGCGCGTTTCGTGATTTGAGATAGGGTTGAGACTGGGAGTCCGCGCGCGACAGGAGAAACACATGCGCTATTCAGCCTTGACCCAACGAATCGCCGGCGACGGAGCGGCAGCCTGGCAGATTCATGACCGAGCGCTGGAAATGCGCGAGCAAGGAGTCGATGTACTGCTGTTGTCGATCGGCGATCCTGATTTCGATACGCCGGCGCCCATCGTGCAGGCGGCCGTCGACAGTTTGCGGGCCGGCGACACGCATTACCCGGAGGTGCGCGGCAGTCGCGGATTGCGCAGCAGCATTGCGCGGCGCCATCGACAGCGCAGTGGTCAGGCGGTGGACGCCGATCATGTGATCGTGTTTCCGGGCGCGCAGTGTGCGGTGTATTCGGTCGCGCAATGCCTGCTCGATCCCGGCGATGAGGTGATCGTCGCCGAACCGATGTACGTGACCTATGAAGGGGTGTTCGGCGCTTGCGCGGCCAAGGTGGTGCCGGTGGCAGTGCGGCCGGAGAACGGCTTTCGCGTTGACCCGGCGGATGTCGCGGCGCTGATTACGCCGAAGACCCGCGTCCTGTTGCTCAACAGTCCAAACAATCCGTCCGGCGCAAGCCTGTCATTGAAGACCTGGCAAGCGCTGGCGGTGTTGTGCGTGCGTCATGATCTGTGGCTGATCAGCGACGAGGTCTACAGCGATCTGTTGTTCGAGGGCGAACACATCAGCCCGGCAAGCCTGCCGGGCATGGCCGAACGCACCGCGACCATCAACAGCCTGTCCAAATCCCACGCCATGAGCGGCTGGCGCGTGGGTTGGTCAATCGGCCCGAAAATGTTGGCCGAGCACCTGGTGCATTTGTCGTTGTGCATGCTGTTCGGCATTCCCGATTTTGTGCAGAAAGCCGCGCAGGTGGCGCTGGATGAAGACCTGCCGGAAGTGGCGCTGATGCGGGAGGAATATCGCCTGCGTCGCGATCTGGTGTGCGCGAGGTTGAGTGGTTGCCCGGGGATCCGCCCGATCCGGCCGGATGGCGGGATGTTCGTGATGGTCGATGTGCGCCCGACCGGGTTGTGCGCCCAAGGGTTTGCCGAGCGTCTGCTGGAGGGTTACGGCGTGTCGGTGCTTGCCGGCGAGGCATTCGGGCCGAGTGCGGCGGGGCATATCCGCATCGGGTTGGTGGTGGATCAAGTGAAACTGGCGGATGCGTGCCGGCGGATTGCGTTGTGTGCAGCGGACCTGCTCGAAGCGCGGCGGGCCTGACAGTGTTGTGTGAGTGCCGGCCTCTTCGCGGGCAAGCCTTGCTCCTACAGGATCGGCGAAGCCCGTAGGAGCGAGGCATGCCCGCGAAGGCTGACTAACAGACGCCGAAATCCTTACGCTCGGACCACGCCCCGACATTCACCAGGTTCTTCGGCCGTTCTCCAGCCAACGCCATCAGCAGATTATCCACCGCGCACCCAGCCATCGCTTCCCGAGTCTCATGCGTCGCCGACCCCATATGCGGCGTCGCCACCACGTTGTTCAACGTCAACAACGGCGAATCAACATTCAGCGGCTCACGCTCAAACACATCCAGTCCCGCAGCGCGAATCTGTCCGGTGCGCAATGCCTCAATCAGCGCGGCCTCATCGACGACTTTTCCTCGGGAAATGTTGATGAAAATACTCTCCGGGCGCATCAAGGCGAACTCTTCAGCGCCAATCAACCCTTCGGTTTCAGCCGTCAACGGCAAGGTCAGGCAAATGAAATCGGCCTGTTGCAACAGCGCCGTCAGGCTGCGGTACTGAGCATCAAAGCGTTGCTCAACCGCCGGTTTTGGCGAATGGCTGTGATAGATAACCGGCATGCCAAAACCAAAATGCCCGCGCTGGGCCAACGCCTCACCAATGCGCCCCATGCCGATGATGCCCAGGGTCTTGCCGTGCACGTCGGTGCCGAAATGCACCGGACCGATGTTGCGGTTCCACTGACCGGCGCGGACCATGTTGGCCAGTTCCACCACGCGCCGGGCCGTCGCCAGAATCAGCGCAAACCCCGTGTCCGCCGTGGTTTCCGTCAGCACGTCCGGGGTGTTGCTGAGCAGAATGCGCCGCTCGGTCAGGTAGTCGATGTCATAGTTGTCGACGCCCACCGAGACACTGGCGATCGCTTCAAGATTGGGCGCCAGATCAAGCAATTCGCCGTCCAGCTTCAGACTCGCGCCAAGCAAGCCATGGGCGCGGGGCAGGGCGGCGCGAAGTTGTTCGATGCCCTCCGGGTTGAGGTTGTCGATCAGTGTCACGTCGGTGTGCTCATGCAGGCGAGCCATCAACAGCGGCGAGAGTTTCTTGTACAGCACGACCTGCTTTTTCATCGTCATCATCTCAACTTCAAATCAAGGGTGAGCCGGGACTGACCGTTGCGTATCGGCCTTCGCCACGACCCGGTCACTGGCGCCGGGCTTGAGGAAAATCGTCAAAATCACGGAGAGCATCAACGCGCCGCTCATCAGCAAGTAAGACGCGCCGGGCGAGCCGGTGGAGCTGTTCAGGTAGCCGACCAGATACGAACCGCCGAATGAACCCAGCGCGCCCATGCTGTTGATCAGCGCCATGGCCCCGCCAGCAACGTTGGCCGGGAGGATTTCCGGAACGATGGCGAAAAACGGCCCATACGGCGCATACATGCAGGCGCCGGCGATCACCAGCAGGGTGTAGGACCACCAGAAATGTTCGGCGCCCAAGGCGTAGGAACCGTAGAACGCAATCGAGGCGATCAGCAGCGGCGGCCAGACGAAGCGTTTGCGCTTCTGCAATTTGTCCGAGCCCCAGGACACCAGCAGCATGCCGATCACCGCGGCCAGGTACGGCAGCGCCGAGAGCCAGCCGGCTTCGATCATGTCCATCTGCGCGCCGGCCTTGAGGATCGACGGCAGCCACAACACGAAACCGTAGACACCAATGCTCCAGCAGAAAAACTGCAGCGCAAGGATGATCACTTTCGGCGAACGGAAGGCTTCGGCGTAGTTCTTCACTGCTTTGATGCCGACCTGTTCGGCGGCGAGAGCGCTTTCCAGGTCGTGCTTCTCCTGGTCGGTCAGCCACTTGGCCTGGGCCGGACGGTCATCGGCCAGACGCCACCAGATAAACGCCCAGAATACCGCCGGCAAACCTTCAATGATGAACATCCAGCGCCAGCTGTAATGCTGCACCAGATAACCTGATACCACTGACATCCACAGCATGGTCACCGGGTTGCCGAGGATCAGGAAAGTATTGGCCCGGGAGCGTTCGGCGCGGGTGAACCAGTGGCACAAGTACACCAGCATCGCTGGCATCACCGCGGCCTCGACCACACCGAGCATGAAACGGATCACGATCAGCCAATAGGCGTTGGAGACGACCCCGGTCAACGTCGCGAGCCCGCCCCAGAGGATCAGGCTGACGAAAATCAGCTTCTTCACGCTGTGTTTCTGCGCATAGATCGCGCCCGGTATCTGGAAGAAAAAGTAACCGAGGAAAAACAGCGCGCCGAGCATTGAAGACAGGCCGGGCGTGATCATCAGGTCGGCGGCCATCCCGGAGGCGGCAGCGAAGCCGTAATTGGCGCGGTCCAGATACGCCAGGCTGTAGGTGATGAAGACGATGGGCATGATGTACCACCAACGGCGGGTGGCGAGTGAGGCGGTTTTCATAGTGGTGCTCCTGAGCTTGTTGTTTTTGTCGCAGCAGGTAACGGGTCAGAAATCTTCAGTGGCTGTGCGGGGCTCTTCGCGGGCAAGCCTCGCTCCTACAAGAGCGCCGCTGTCCTGTAGGCGCGAAGCTTGCCCGCGAACAGCGGTCTCAAATTCGACGGACATCTCAAGTCGGGTCGGCAACCCCTCCATATCCCCGCGACTCTGCACCGCACGGCTGCCAATCCAGTTGGCCCGCTGCACGGCATCGGCGAAGCTGTGGTTTTCGAGCAAGGCGCTGATCATGCCGACGGCAAAGCCATCACCGGCGCCGACGGTATCGACCACCGTTGCCACCGGCACACCCGCGACAAACCCTTGATCTTGCTGCGTGCGGTAATACGCGCCATGGGGCCCGAGCTTGATTGCCACCGCTTCTGCACCCTGATCGAGATAAAACGCCGCAATGTCCTCCGGGTCTTCATACCCGGTCAGCAAACGTCCTTCACTCAACCCCGGCATCACCCAGTGGGCGAGGGCGGCGAGGCGGTTGATCTCGCTGATCATCAGTTGCTCGCTGGCCCACAGACTTGGGCGCAGGTTCGGGTCGAAGGACACGCTGCGCCCGGCAGTGCGCATGCGGGTCATCAGTTCAAAAGACATTTCCCGGGCCGACGCAGACAGCGCCGGAGGAATGCCGGTAGCGTGCAGATGTCGCGCGTTGAGCAACGGCGGGGAGATCGATTGCACCGACAAATGACTCGCCGCCGAGCCGCGACGGAAATACTCGACCGCCGGATCACTGCCATCGTCGGTACGAGACTTGAGCTGAAACCCGGTCGGGTGTGCCGGGTCGATGGCGACATGGCTGCAATCCAGGCCTTCCTTTTCCAACGTATCAACGACAAACCGTCCTAACGAATCGGCACCGACCCGGCTCAGCCACGCCACGTTGAACCCCAGCCGCGACAGGCCGATCGCGACGTTGCTGTCCGCCCCGGCAATGCGCTTGTGGAATTGGCCGACGGCCGCCAGATCACCGTTCTGATCGGCGACGAACATCGCCATGGTTTCGCCGAACGAGAGGATATCGAACTCAGACATGGGCACTCTCCAGACGGGATTGGCCGAGGCGGGCGAGGGTGGCGACGTGGTCGGTGGTCAACTGCACCAGGTCATCGCCTTGCAGCGGATATTCCGCCGCGCGCATGACGCCTTGGGCCATGTGCCGCAGCAGTTGTTCCCACAGGTGCACATCGCTGGCAGCTGGCGGGGTGGCGACCAGTTTGCCGTCAGCCCGGCGCGCAACGGCTTTGCAATGCACGTAGCCGACATGCCGACCGAGCAGCCGAGCGGCATTGACGGCGGACTGGTCCTGCCATTGCCAGTTGCCGATGTCGAAGGTCATTTTGATCGGCAGTCGGTGTTGCTCGACTTCGCCGAAGAAGCGTTGGAACGGCTCGATACGCCCGCCGTGCAAGGTCTGGTCGTTTTCCACCAGCAGCTGCACCGGGCTTCGCGCGAGGATCCGGCTCAAGGTGTGCAGATCGTTGTTGTCGGTGAAGTAGCCCAAGGAAACTTTCAGCCATTTGGCGCCGAACGTTTCAGCGCGCTGGAGGGTGCAAAGCAGTTCAGGGTTGGGTTTCGACTGGCCGGCCAGCCACAGTTCCATCGGTGAGGAATAGATGCTTTCCAGGCCATGTGAGCGAGTGGCGTCGGCCAGTTGCACCGGGTTTTCATGGGTCAGCAATTCTTCGCGCCATTCAATGCGCGTGGCACCGGCAGCCGCCAATACCTCGATAAAACTGCCTTGGCCGCGTTGGCGGACCAGATCGGCGCCGTAGCTCGACAGGCTGATGGAAACGGGTGGTTTATTCATTGTTTTGCACCTCTGAAACCGGTTTCATTTTTGTTCAAAAAAAATGGCTTAAGTAATGTGGGGTTCTTTCGGGCCTCATCGCGAGCAGGTGTACGCATTCCAATGTGGGAGCGAGCCTGCTGGCGATAGGGCCATCACATTCACTGAAGATTCCCAAGGGTCGACCCACGCACAATCAACCGCGCCGAAAAATCCATCGTCCGCACCGGTCCGTCATCCCCACGCAACCGCTTGAGCAAACACTCAAACGCGCTCGCGCCAATCTCCGCCGTCGGCTGGGCCAGCGCCGTAATCCCGCTGCCCACCAGCGGATACCAATCCAGATCATCCAAAGCAATCAACCCGACATCCTCGAACAGATTGCACTGCAACTCGCGCAAGGCATGGGTTGCGGCCAACGCCGCAATGCCATTGGCACAGAACAACGCTTTGTGACCAGGGCCGGGGGTTTCCAGGAAGGTTTTCAGTTGCGCAGTCAGCTCGCTACCGGTTTCGACCACCGCGCCGGTCAGCGTCGGACGCTGCCCGATCTGCGCCTTGAAACTGCTGACCCGCTCAATCCGCGAGCTGGTGCCGTCAAACGGTTCGGTCACCATCAGCACGTCGCGATAGCCGCGTTCCTGCAAGTGGGCGATGGCCATTTCCACTGCGGCCGGGTTGTCCAGACCGACCAGATCACTTTCAAGCTGCTCAACCTTGCGATCCACCAGCACCATCGGCATCTCCCGATGCAGCTCGCGCAACTCATCGCGGTGGTGGCCCAGGGTATTCACGATCAAGCCTTCGATGTTGTACGAGCGCAGCAACGCGAGGTGCTGGCGCTCCTGCTCGTCATCGCGATCGGTGTTGCACACCACCAGGCTGTAGCCGTGCTGACGGCAGGCGGTTTCCACCCCGTGCATCACGGCAATCGAATAAGGGTTACGGATGTCGGCTACCAGCATGCCGATCAGGCGAGTGCGGCCGCGTTTCAGGCCGCGGGCCATCTGGTTGGGGCGATAGCCGAGTTGGGCAATTGCCTGCTCGATGCGCAAGGCAATGGCATCGGAGAGCAGAGCGCGATCATCGCCGATGAAGCGCGAGACGCTGGCCTTGGAGACGCCGGCGTGTTCGGCGACGTCGAGCATGGTGACGCGGCTGCGCTGGGCGGCGGAGAAATCGTTCACGGTCTGAAACCTTCTTATTGGATTTATCAGGTTAAGTGCCAAGCACTGAAACCGGTTTCAGAAGACACCAGAAACGAATCCCCCGTCAAGTAGCGAATGAACGATGAGCCTATAAACGCCGACGGATGGAGGTCACAACCAGACACTCAGCCAGGCCGATACCAGCAGCAACACCGCCATGCCACGGTTGAAACGTTGCATCGCCTGCGGCGAGCGTAACCAACGCATGGAGCCTGCGCCGAGCAGTGCCCATACGCCGAGGCAAGGCAGGGAAATCAGGAAAAATGCCAGCGACAGATACACCACCTGTACCAGCCGATATTCACCCGTTCCGGCAAAGACGCTGACGACGGCGAGGGCCATCATCCATGTTTTCGGGTTAATCAATTGCAAGCTGGCGGCGCCCACCGCTCCAAGTCGCGCCTTGGTTTCCTGCGCGGCAACGGATTGCGCCGGGGCGCTGAAAATCTGCCACGCGAGGTAACTCAGCCACATCACTCCGATCCATTGCATGGCGGTTTGCACGGCGGGCAACGCGCTCAGCGACGAACCAGCTCCGGTACCCACCACCAAAACAAGGGTGGCGGCGCTGGCACAGGCACCGAAAATGATCGGCAGTGCGGCAGAAAGTCCATATCGGGCGCTGTTACTCAGCACCAGAATGTTGGTGGGTCCGGGCGTGATCGACGCCACGAAAGCAAACAGCAGGAAAGGCAGGAACGTCGGGAAAGAGGGCAGCATCGCGGGCAAACTCCGGTGAAGATCGATGATGACGATCTTCACAATCGGCGTATCACCTGTCTGGAAGATTTGAGCAGCGCTTGCGGTACAGCGCGGGTGTCAGGCCATAGGCTCTTACAAACCAGCGGCCCAGATGACTTTGATCGGAAAACCCCAATTCCATGGCGATTGTGGCCGGTAGTTCTCCGCGGGCCAGCAGGCGACGCGCGGTGGCCAGGCGTAATTGCACGAGGTAAGCATGGGGTGCGATGCCATAAGCGGCCTTGAACGCGCGGGTCAAACGGAATCGATCTACGCCAGTTGCCGCAGCTAATTGATCGAGACCGATGTCGTAACGGGCGTTGGCATGCAGGTACTCCCGGGCCTTCTGCGCCACCCGGGGCAGGCGCGGGTCTTCCGCATAACGGGTGCGCCAGTGCAAGTGAGTGGTGAGGCGCTCCAGTAACCCGTCAAGAGCGCTCTGGCGCACGATTCTCAATTCCGCCCCGTGCAAGGCTTCAAAGGCGAGGCTGATGGCGTGAGCCAGCCTTGTATCACTGGCCAGGGTGGTGGCGAAACTCAATTGACTATTAAGCGGCGCGTCTTCGAACAGCGCGCTCAACTCACGTTCCAGCCACTGTGGATCGAGGTACAACATGCGGTAGGTGAACCCATCCTCCGTCGGCGCCTCTCCGTCGTGGATGTCTCCCGGTTCGAGCAAGAATACTTTGCCCGGCGTGCTCTGATGCCTGGCGCGCCGGCAATTGAATTGCTGAACGCCTTGCTCGGTCACGCCCACCAGGTAGCTGTCATGCCAGTGCGGATCGTAAGCGTGGCCCTTGAAATGCGCGCGCAGGGTTTCGATGCCGGTGTCGGCGTCTTGGGTCAGGTCGATCCAGTTGTGGGTGGTCATGTTGCACCTGCGAAACCGTTTACCAACGTATTTAACGCCGACGCCGGGAACAATGACTAGAACGTTTGTGCAGCGCTCAGCCAAATAACCCGGCTGCGATGTTGATCGAAAAACCGAGAATCGCCGTATTGAACAAAAAACCGATCAGTGATTGCGCCAGCACAATCTTGCGCATGCTCCGAGTCGCCACGCCCACATCCGAAGTCTGCACCGCCACGCCAATGGTGAAAGAGAAGTACAGAAAGTCCCAGTAATTGGGGGTTTCCAGTCCTTCGGCGAAGCGTAGTGCCAGGTCCTTGCCGTCCCAGGTGTAGAACAGGCGAGCGTAATGCACGCTGAAAATCACCCCGATCAGCAGCCATGAGCCGATGAGCGTCAGCGCGGTGAAGCCGTAATGCAGAAGCTTGCGGGTGGTTTCCAGGTCTTTGCTGCCGGCCAGCTCGAAGGTGATGGTCGCGAGGCTGGCAATCGCCGCGATGCACACCACAAACAACACCAACCCGGCGTTTTCGTCTTCGATCTCGGCAATACGCCTTACATCAGGCGCCTTGGCGCGGGCGGCGAGCCAGAGCATCAGGATCAAGTACGTCCAGACCCCGACATTCCAGCCAATGAGGATTTTGCTGATGATCGAATCGACTGGAGCCAGAATGCCTGCCGCGAGGCCAAGGGTGGCTGCGGCAGACAGGCGAGGGTGGGTGCGGGCGAGATAGGGCATGGGTGCTCGATGGGCCAGGGTATGCGACCACCTTAGTCCAGTGTGGTCTGTTGTGACCACACCAGAGAAAACAACCCGCTCCCGCAGGGGATATGTTGTGGGTTAGATGTCTTTATGGCGTTTGCGGACCAGCTTCATCACCACCACAAAAAACACCGGCACAAACACCACCGCCAGCGTCGCCGTGATCATCCCGCCGATCACCCCGGTGCCGATTGCTTGCTGACTCGCCGAACTGGCCCCGGTAGCAATTGCCAACGGCACCACACCCAGAATGAACGCCAGCGACGTCATCACAATCGGCCGCAACCGCAAGCGCGCGGCTTGCAGCGTGGCGTCGATCAAGTCATGCCCTTCGTCGTACAGGCTCTTGGCGAACTCGATGATCAGGATCGCGTTCTTCGCCGACAGGCCAATGATGGTGATCAGTCCGACCTTGAAGAACACGTCGTTGGGCATCCCGCGAAAGGTCACGGCCAGCACGGCGCCGAGCACACCCAGCGGCACTACCAGCAGCACCGATGTCGGAATCGACCAGCTTTCATACAGCGCCGCCAGACAGAGGAACACGATCAACAGCGACAGCCCGAGCAGAATCGGTGCCTGACTGCCGGACAAACGTTCCTGCAACGACAACCCGGTCCACTCCTGACCCAACCCGGCCGGGCCGAGCGCAACCAGCCGCTCGATTTCCGCCATGGCTTCGCCGGTGCTGTGGCCGGGCGCCGGCTCGCCGGAAATGCTGATCGCCGGGTAGCCGTTGTAACGGGTCAACTGCGCCGGGCCCTGGGTCCATTTCGCCTGGACGAAGGCCGACAACGGCACCATTTTTCCGCCGTCGTTACGCACGTGGATCTTCAGCAGATCGGCCACCTGGCTGCGTTGATCGCCTTCAGCCTGAACCACCACCCGTTGCATCCGCCCCTGATTGGGGAAGTCGTTGATGTAGGCCGAACCGACCGCCGTGGAGAGCACGTTGCCAATGTCGGCAAAGGACACGCCCAAAGCGTTGGCCTGTTTGCGGTCGACTTCCAGCTGCACTTGCGGCGCCTCGGCCAGCGCGCTTTCGCGCACGTTCATCAGGATCGGGCTTTTCTCGGCGGCGGCGAGCAATTCGCTACGCGCTTTCATCAGCGTGGCATGACCGAGGCCGCCACGGTCCTGCAAGCGGAACTCGAAGCCGCTGGAAGTGCCGAGACCGTCAACCGGCGGCGGCAGCACCGAGAAGGCCACCGCATCCTTTATCTGGCTCAGGGCAATGTTGGCGCGGTCGGCAATCGAACTCGCCGAGTCGTCGCTGCCCCGATCCGACCAATCCTTCAGCGTGGTAAATGCCAGCGCGGCGTTTTGTCCGCTGCCGGAAAAACTGAAACCGAGAATCACTGTGCTGTCGCCGACACCCGGTTCCGTGGCGTTGTGCGCTTCAACTTGTTCCACGACCTTGACCGTGCGGTTTTTGCTCGCGCCCGGTGGTAGCTGAATGTCGGTGATGGTGTAGCCCTGATCCTCAACCGGCAGAAACGAGGAGGGCAGGCGACTGAAACACAGGCCCAGACCAATCAGCAGTACGCCGTAGATCAGCAGATAACGGCCCGTGCGTTTCAGTGCATACGCCACCCAACCTTGATAACGCTCGGTCAAACGATCGAAACCACGGTTGAACCAACCAAAGAACCCGCTCTTTTCGTGATGCTCGCCCTTGGCAATCGGCTTGAGCAGCGTCGCGCACAGCGCCGGGGTCAGGGTCAGCGCAAGGAAGGCGGAGAACAGGATCGAGGTGGCCATCGACAGCGAGAACTGTCGGTAAATCACCCCGACCGAGCCCTGCATGAACGCCATCGGAATAAACACCGCCACCAGCACCAGGGTGATGCCGATGATTGCCCCGGTAATCTGCTTCATCGCCTTGCGCGTCGCCTCTTTGGGCGACAGGCCCTCGGTGGCCATGATCCGCTCGACGTTTTCCACCACGACGATGGCGTCATCCACCAGAATGCCGATGGCCAGTACCATGCCGAACATGGTCAGCACGTTGATCGAGAAGCCCAGCGCGAGCATGGTCGCAAACGTGCCCATCAGCGCCACCGGCACCACCAGCGTCGGGATCAGCGTGTAGCGGATGTTCTGCAGGAACAGGAACATCACCGCAAACACCAGCAGCATCGCCTCGCCGAGGGTGTAAACCACTTTGGTGATCGAGACTTTGACGAACGGCGAGGTGTCGTAAGGAATCTTGTATTCCACGTTCGCCGGGAAGTAGCGCGCCAGTTCATCCATCTTCGCTCGCACCAGGGTCGCGGTGCTCAGCGCATTGGCGCCCGGCGCCAACTGTACGCTGACGGCGGTGGAAGGCTTGCCGTTCAGGCGCGTGCCGAACTGATATTCCTGGCTGCCGATCTCGACCCGCGCCACGTCCTTGATGCGCACGGTGGAACCGTCGGGGTTGGCTTTGAGGACGATGTCGGCGAATTCTTCCGGCGTCGACAATTGGCCTTTTACCAGAATGGTCGCGGTGATTTCCTGGGTGGTGCGCGTCGGCAAATCGCCGATGCTGCCGGCCGAGACCTGGGCGTTCTGCGCGACGATGGCGGCGTTGACGTCGCCCGGGGTCAGGTTGAAACCGATCAGCTTCTGCGGGTCGATCCAGATGCGCATCGCCCGTTCGGCGCCATACAACTGGGCTTTGCCGACGCCGTCCAGACGCTTGATCTCGTTCATCACGTTGCGCGCCAGGTAATCACTGAGCGCCACATCGTCGAGCTTGCCGTCGCTGGAAGTCAGGGTGATCAACAACAGGAAACCGGCGGAGACTTTCTCCACCTGCAAGCCTTGCTGATTGACCGCTTGGGGCAGGCGCGATTCCACGACTTTCAGCCGGTTTTGCACGTCGACCTGGGCCATTTCCGGGTGGGTGCCCGGCTGGAAAGTGGCCTTGATGGTGGCGCTGCCGAGGCTGCTCTGGGATTCGAAATACAACAGGTGATCAGCGCCGTTGAGCTCTTCCTCGATCAGGCTGACTACGCTCTCGTCGATGGTCTGCGCCGAAGCGCCGGGGTACACGGCGTAGATTTCGATCTGCGGCGGCGCGACGTCGGGGTATTGCGCCACCGGCAACTGAGGAATGGCCAAGGCGCCGGCCAGCAGGATGAACAGGGCAACCACCCAGGCGAACACCGGGCGATCGATAAAGAACTGCGGCATAAAAAGCGTCCTGCTTACTGACCAGAAACCTGGGCAAGTGGAAGAGGGGTGTTGTCGATCTGGACTTTTTCACCGGGCTTGGCGTGTTGCAGGCCTTCGGTGACGATGCGGTCGCCGGGGTTAAGGCCGGCGGTGACGATCCAGCGATCGTTCTGTACCGCGCCCAGTTCTACCGTTTGCTGGCCGATGCGCTGCTCGGCGTCGATGACCAACACCTGGGCAATGCCGGCGCTGTCACGCTGAATGGACCGTTGCGGTACGCTGATGCCTTGCTGATTGACGGCTTGTTCGAGGCGCACCCGCACGAAGCTGCCCGGCAGCAAGTCGAGGTCCGGGTTGGGGAACTCGCTGCGCACGATAATCTGGCCAGTGCCCGGGTCGACAGTGATGTCGGTGAACAGCAGCTTGCCCGGCAGCGGGTAAAGGCTGCCGTCATCCTGAATCAGCGTGGCTTTGGCCTGGCCCTGGCCCACTTCCTTCAACTGCCCGGAACGGAAGGCGCGGCGCAGGTCGTTGAGTTCCCGGGTCGATTGGGTCAGGTCGGCGTGAATCGGGTTCAGCTGCTGGATCAGTGCCAGCGGCGTGGTTTCGTTCTGCCCGACCAGCGCACCTTCGGTCACCAGCGCGCGGCCGATGCGCCCGGAAATCGGTGCGGTGACGGTGGCGTAGCCGAGGTTGAGTTTCGCCCGGTCCACGGCGGCCTTGTTGGCGGCGACATCAGCAGCGGTTTGCCGGGCACTGGCCCGGGCGTTGTCGTAATCCTGGCCGCTGATGGCGTTGCCTTCGATCAACTGGGCATAACGCTGTTCCTGCAATTTGGCCTGGAACGCATTGGCTTCAGCCTTGCGCAAGGACGCTTCGGCGCTGTCGAGGTCAGCCTTGAAGGGTGCCGGGTCGATACGGAACAGCACATCGCCTTTTTTGACGTCGCTGCCTTCGCGAAAGGTGCGTTGCAACACGACGCCGGCGACCCGGGCGCGGACTTCGGCAATCCGTGGCGCGGCAATCCGCCCGCTCAGTTCACTGGTGATCGACAGGGGCCGGGCTTCGACTGTTTCGACGCGCACCGTGGCCAGAGGCGCCTGTTCTTCGGCGTTCGAGGACTTGTCACAAGCGCTCAGCGTCAATGCCAGCGCCATCAGGCTGAGCTTGGCAAGCAGGTTCTTTGACATGTAATTACCCCAATAATGACTGCCCGCATCCTACGGGGAGGCGAGGAGAGTAGCGGTGAAGCTTTGTTGGTGCTGTGTGAAATTGTGTAAGGGTTTTGCTCGCGGGCGTGCGGGGGCGTATATCCTTGGCCGCTTGAAACTTTTTGCGCCTGTCAGGCCGCCTTCGCGGGCAAGCCTCGCTCCTACCGTTAATCGCATTCCCTCGTTGGAGCGGGTATGCGCATTTCCCTGTAGGAGCGAGGCTTGCCCGCGAAGAGGCCCCAAAGGTCGCCACTGCACTTTCTGGAAACACCCATGCCCAACATCCTCCTGGTCGAAGACGACACCGCGCTCTCCGAACTGATTGCCAGCTACCTGGAACGCAATGGCTATAGCGTCAGTGTGATCAGCCGTGGCGACCACGTGCGCGAGCGGGCGCGGGTCAATCCGCCGGACCTGGTCATCCTCGACCTGATGCTGCCCGGGCTCGATGGCCTGCAAGTCTGCCGCTTGCTGCGGGCGGATTCGGCCACGCTGCCGATCCTGATGCTCACCGCTCGCGACGACAGCCACGATCAGGTGCTGGGGCTGGAAATGGGCGCCGACGACTACGTCACCAAACCCTGCGAACCCCGCGTCTTGCTGGCCCGCGTGCGCACGCTGCTGCGCCGCAGCAGCCTCAGCGAACCGCAGACCGCCAACGACCGCATCCTCATGGGCAACTTGTGCATCGACTTGTCCGAGCGCACCGTGACTTGGCGCGATCAGCTGGTGGAGCTGTCCAGCGGTGAATACAACCTGCTGGTGGTGCTGGCCCGGCATGCCGGCGAAGTACTGAGCCGCGACCAGATCCTGCAACGCCTGCGCGGCATCGAATTCAACGGCACCGACCGCTCGGTGGACGTGGCGATTTCCAAGTTGCGGCGCAAGTTCGACGACCACGCGGGCGAGGCGCGCAAGATCAAGACCGTGTGGGGCAAGGGCTACCTGTTCAGCCGTTCCGAGTGGGAATGCTGAGACGATGTTCAGGATCCTGTTTCGCCTCTATCTGGTGATGATCGTCTCGTACAGCGCGGCGATCTACCTGATGCCGGACTTGGTGATCAAGCTCTTCCATGAGCGGTTCGTCACTTACAACCTCGATTATTCGCGCGGGCTGCAAACCCTCATCGTCAAACAGTTCCATGCCGTGCCGGAAGCTCAATGGCCAGCGTTGGCGACTGAAATGGACAAGGAGTTTGCCCCGCTGCGCATCGTTCTGACCCGCCATGACGATCCCGACTTCACCCTCCAGGAGCGCCAGCGTTTGCAGCGTGGCGAGAACGTCGTGCGCATTGGTGACTGGGGCTGGCGCACGCTCGCCGTGGCACCGCTGAATGAGCAGTCCATTGTCGAAATGGTCGTACCGCCGGACCCGATGGACGTCAGCCTGTTGTACTGGAGCATCAACGTCCTGATCGGCGCGACCATGCTCGCCTGCCTGTTGCTGTGGCTGCGTCCGCACTGGCGCGATCTGGAACGGCTCAAAGGCACCGCCGAACGTTTCGGCAAGGGCCACCTCGGCGAACGCACACAGATCTCCTCGCACTCCAACATCGGCAGCCTGGCCACTGTCTTCGACACCATGGCCGGCGACATCGAAAACCTGCTCAACCAGCAACGCGACTTGCTTAACGCCGTGTCCCACGAACTGCGCACACCGCTGACGCGCCTGGACTTCGGCCTGGCCCTGGCGCTGTCCGACGACTTGCCGGCCGCCAGTCGCGAGCGGCTGCTGGGGCTGGTCGCGCACATACGGGAGCTGGATGAGCTGGTGCTGGAGTTGCTGTCCTACAGCCGACTGCAAAACCCGGCGCGTCTGCCGGAGCAGGTTGAAGTGTCGCTGGACGAGTTCATCGACAGCATTCTGGGCAGCGTCGATGAAGAACTGGAATCGCCGGACATCGTGATCGACGTGCTGCTGCATGGGCAACTTGAACGCTTCGTGCTGGACCCGCGACTGACGGCTCGCGCGATACAGAACCTGCTGCGCAATGCCATGCGCTATTGCGAAAAGCGTATTCAGATTGGCGTAAAGGTCTGTCCGAAAGGGTGTGAAATCTGGGTCGACGACGACGGCATCGGCATTCCCGACGATGAGCGCGAGAGGATTTTTGAACCGTTCTATCGACTGGATCGCAGCCGGGATCGGGCAACGGGCGGATTTGGCCTGGGGCTGGCGATCAGTCGTCGGGCGCTGGAAGCGCAGGGTGGCACGCTGACCGTTGAGGCATCGCCGCTCGGCGGAGCGCGATTCAAATTGTGGTTGCCGACGCCGGCCAGCACTTCGGCTTAAGGTCAGGCGCGTTTTCAGACTAAAGGTAGTCATTCAGGTTTTTAAGGTGCTGTACCTGTCAGATCTGACAGTAGCGGTCATCGGCCGGGCGGTGTTGAATAAAAAGGACGTGCTCTTTTCTATCCAGCCATCGCAGCCCGGCCTACAGGGACTTTCCCATGAATACGATGACCACATTCACCCTCGACAAACCCCTCATTCCGGGAATGAAAGAACCGATTCCGGGGCCGGACGGCGTCGACGCCGGGCTGCCACTGGCGTTGACTTACCTGTATCCGGAAGGGGTCAAAGTGTTCATCGAGCCTTCGTCCCTCGCACAAGCCGGTGACACCTTCAAGCTGCAGCTCAACGGCGCAGCGGTGGCCTCATTCCCCGTGATGGCGGGTGAAGAAGACAAGCGTGCGACTGTTTACGTGCAGACCCGGCACTGGACGGACGGGCTCAATACGCTCGATTGCTTGCTTGATCGCGCAGGCACCGAGATCGACGCTTCGGCGCCGTTGCGAGTGTTATTCCATGCGCAGCGCCCCGGCCTCGTGGATCAGTTTCCTGGCGAGGAAGGTCATTCGGAGCTATCGATTGAAGTCGAGTCAGAAGTGCTGGATCAAGGCGTGGACCCTGAGCGGGCAAGCGAAGGCGTTATCGTCACGCTGTCCTATCCGTTGATGAGGACGTTTGACCAGATTCGGCTCGATTGCAATTCCATTGTGCTCAACCACACGGTGACCCAGCCTGAAGTCGATCAGGGTTGGCTCGAGATGACGGTCGACGAAGCGACATTTGTTGCGGCTGGCGATAATCCGCGTTTTCGCATCAATTACACAGTGATCGATCGCGTAGGTAACGGGCCGGATGTCAACAGCCCGTACTCGGCCAGTCTGTATCTGTACGTCAACCTGAAGGGCACGTGGTATGACCCACCGATCGTCAGTGAAGACCCCGCCGATGCCGAAGACGATCCCGATACCATCGAGCTTGAAAAACTCGCGGGCAAACCGGCCACGGCGCAGGTTTACGTGCCGCGCGGTTGGTTGAAAGACGACGAAATCCACCTCACTTGCCGCTTCCGCAGCGCCGACGGATCGGAACCGGAAGACGTGTTGACGCTCATTGAAACAATCAAGAATGTCCCTTTCATGTATTCGCTGTCCGTTCCATACGATCGATTCGCCCGAGTTGCGGGCGGGACTGCCGTGTTCAGTTACACCCGCATGAGTCAGGGCAATAGGCTTGATCGTTCCATTGCGTTGAAGGTCGACGTCAAAGGCAAGGCTGTCTCCTTGCTGCAACCGCCAACGCTGGTGGGGCGGGCACTCCACTGGACCCACTGGACTTTGTTGATGGCGTGACCGCTCGTGTGGAATTTCTTGACGATGTTCCCGGTGATCAGGCCCGACTGTTGGCCGAAGGTACACCCGGTCTCGGCTCGCCGACGTTCGCCGCCATAGCCTTCAACAAAAACCATCGGGCGAACTTTCTGCTCAAGCCACAGATGTTGATGGCCAATCATGGTGCGGTCATGAGCCTGTCCTGGGCGTTGCTCCGCGATACTGCGGCGCAAGCCAGCGATTCACTGGATGTGACGATCAATCGAATAAATGACAAGGATCCGCGCCTGCCAAAGCCGTCGATCCCTCAAGCCATCGGCAATAAGGTGCTGGATCTCGGCTCGTTTGCGGGCCCAGTGCAGGCGCAATGCGCGCCATGGCCCGGGATAGGACTTGGGCAATTGCGTTGGTTTCGCCTGCACGGTGTTGATGTAAATGGCAACGAGTACGTCATCCCTATCGCTCAGGGCGCACCTGTCACGAATGTGGAGATAGGCGGGCTGGACAACACGGTGCCACGGGATCTGCTGCTGAAGTTCAAGCCCGGAAGCCAGCTGCAAATGGTGTTGAAAGTGGGGTTCGACGGCAAGGACGATGAAAGCGCTGCCGTGGTGTTTGCCACACAGGAACTGACAGTATTGAACCTGCCCGCTCAGCCTCTGGAGGACTTTGACGGTGCGCCCACCCAAACGGTGCGGCACGGCGGTGTCATTGATCTGTCCAGCATGCGGATCACGTTCAAGTCGGGAGAAGGCGAGGTTGCCGTCACTCCCCGCACTGAAATTGGCGAATCGTTTCCCGGACAGGTAGAAAACCAGGTGCTGAGCATCGGTCGCGAAGCGTTTGGCACAGCGGCGGTGAACGTGGAATTGAAACTCAAGAACAGTTATTCACGGATCAGTTTCTGGCACGTCAGCTCCAATTACGACAACAGCACCGTGTCGTATTACACCGCCGCTGGAGCCTTGCTGGGCACACAGAAACTGGGGACATCATACGGTGGTCCGGTGAATGTTTCGTTTGATGCACCGGGTATCGCTCGGCTGGATTTTCACTGCCCTACGCCGGACTGGTTCTCACTCGATAATTTCAGAGTGGCTGATTAGTGTGGGGCCGAAACGGAACAGACTTGGTTATCGGTGAGTGAGCGATTGCAATTTCCAGGTAGCGTCTGCCAAGCCTGCGAAACTGCGTTCGAATCGTGGCGCACTCGAACGCAGTCCTTGTGGGCAGGTGCCGGGGGTTAACCCGGCACTTGATCCGCTGAAACCAGATCAACGCCAGCCACCTGCATCCGCGAGATCGCAGCCGCTAACGATCCGTCCAGGTCAATCGCCCGGCACGCATCCAACACCACGAACACATTGAACCCCGCCGCCCGCGCATCCAGCGCCGAGAACATCACGCAGAAATCCAGCGCCAGTCCGACCAGATAGAGCGTGTCGATGCCGCGTTCTTTCAAATAGCCGGCCAGGCCGGTGGTGGTCTTGCGATCCGCTTCCAGAAATGCCGAGTAACTGTCGATGTCCGGGTTGCAGCCCTTGCGGATGATCAGTTGCGCGTGGGGCAGGTTGAGATCCTTGTGTAACTCGGCCCCTGCCGTCGCCCGTACACAATGATCCGGCCACAGTGTTTGCGGGCCGTAAGGCAGCTCGATGACCTCGTAAGGTTCGCGATCGGGATGGCTGGACGCGAACGAGGCGTGGCCGGGCGGGTGCCAGTCCTGGGTAATGATGACCTGTTTGAACCGGTCGCCCAGGCGGTTGATCAAGGGCACGATCAAGTCTCCCTCGGGCACCGGCAGTTGCCCCCGGGGATGAAGTCGTTCTGTACGTCGATGACCAGCAAGGCTGTGCGAGAAACGTTTGGCATGGGGAGGTTCCTCCTTGGAAAACAGACGCCAAGCATAGGGCAACTTCGCTCACGCGCTAAGTCGGCTACGCAACGATTTCGCCATGCCTTCCAGTTCCGCCGCCGGGTTATGCCCGATCAGCATCCACGCATGTTCCATGTCTGCCCAATACACCACATTCATCCTGTGCCGAATCTCATGGGAAAAATGCCGGCTACCACTGTTGGAGCGCTTGGCGCACAAGGCAATCGGACCATGTGCCGGGTCCAGATAAGTAATCTGCGCGATCGGCATGCCGTCGTATTCGAGGATCTGCGCGCGCTTCAATTCGGACCGTGGCAGGGCCAGTTTTGCAGGCGTCAGGCTCAGGCCCAGGCGCGCGTCGATGGTTCGCAGTTGCGCCCGTTGCGAGGCTTCGTCGACGGGCAAGTGTTCCAGGGTTTGCGGCACGTACAGCGACATATAGTCGGCGACCAGGCCCCGCCAGTTGCTTTTTTCCTGGCTCAGTTGCCAGGCAAGGAACAATCGATCCGCCACCACGCCACTCACCACCAGGCCGGCCGCCGCCGCGAGGAATCGGCGTCGATTCAGGGCCGGACGTTCAGGCGAGGGCAAAGTGTCGAGCATCGACTGCAAGCGGTGGACAGGCGCCTGTTGGGTCAGTTCGTCATAAGCCTCTTTGAACGGCAGGCTGCTGCGGGCCAGCCATTGCAGGCGCAAGTTGAGTGTCGAGTCTTCGGCGACGGCCGCGTCGATGCGGGTGCGCTGGTCGGCATCGAGCTGATCGTCGAGGTACGCCACCAGTTCCTCGTCCGAAGGTGTCGCGCGCTCGTTCATCGACGTTCTCCCGTGAAAGGGTTCGGCACTGTGTGCAGTGGCGGATATTCAGCCAGTTTCACCCGTGCGGCGGCGAGGCGGCTCATGACGGTGCCGATGGGCACTTGCAGCACCTCGGCGACTTCGCGATACGACAGGCCTTCGACATACGCCAGGTACACCGTTTCACGTTGGGCCTCGGGCAGGGCGTCGACCCGGCGGATGACCTGGGCGGCGAGCACATGGGTCTGCGCTACCGATTCTCCGTCAACCGACAACTGGCTGTCGGCATCGACCAGGCCCTGACCTTGGCGCACCCGTCGGGAGCGCACTTCGTTGAGCCAGATCGAATGCAAAATGCTCAACAGCCAGCGGTCCATGCGGGTGCCAGGTACAAACTGCCCGGCACGCTCAAGTGCCCGAACGCAGGTGGCTTGCACCAGGTCTTCGGCCACATGCCGTTGCCGGGACAGCAGCAGGCCGTAACGCCATAAACGCGTCAAATGCTGGCCCAGTTCTGTTCGTATTGCCTGATCGCTGGCGATGGCGACCTCCGTCTGTTCGGTGTGTCAGGTTTTCGATGAATCATTGATCGCTTCGGCCAGGTCCTGATATTCCTCACACGTACTGCCACAGATCGATTTGATCTGCTGCAACTGCTCTTGCGCAAGGTCCAGCCGACCTTTGATCACGTAAGCCTCGCCGAGGTATTCACGCACTTGCGCATAGTGCGGGTCGAGTTTGACCGATTGCAGGTAATAACCGATGCCTTCGTCGGTACGCCCCAGTTTACGCGTGGCATAGCCGCGGTAGTTCAGAGCCTTGGCCGTATTTGGATTCTTGAGCGTATCGAGCAGGGCCAGGGCTTCTTCGTAGCGACCGTCCTTGGCCAGGCGGTAGGCGTAATCGGTGCGGTCAGCGTCCGGGACCAGGCTGCTGGTTTGCATGACGCACTTCTGCGATTTGGTGTCGAACACCTGGCCTTTGGGGCAGTTGGGTTTGGCCGGAGCGTCATCGTCGCCATCGGCCAGGGCCAGTGAACCGGACAACGCAACGGCGAGCAACAGCGGGGCGGTGAAAACAGCAAAACGGATAGTCATGGAAAATGCTCGGCGAGTTGATTCGATTGAGTGTAAACCACGCCCCGGCCGCAGGCGGCAGCCGCAGGGGCAATTCTCATGGGGCGTTGATTGGAGAACACCGCAGGGTGAACAATTATTCATTTCTTTGGCGGGGAAAGCTCAAATCGAGGCGCTATGCTCGACAGCATTCGTTGTTGTTCAGGAGCACTGCCATGAAAGATCAGGTCCATCATTCTGCGGCTGCGGGTTACAAAACCGGGGCCGATACGTATGTTCGCGGCCGCCCGGACTACCCGCCGCAAGTGGCCGAGTGGCTGAGCGAAACCCTGGGCTTGAACGCGGGCAAAACCGTGATCGATCTGGGCGCGGGCACCGGTAAATTCACTGGGCGCCTGGTCGCGACCGGCGCGCAGGTGATTGCCGTGGAACCGGTGCCGCAGATGCTTGAGAAGTTGTCCGACGCGTTCCCCGATGTGTTGGCGGTGAGCGGCACCGCGATGGATTTGCCGCTGCCGGATGCATCGGTGGACGTGGTGGTCTGCGCCCAGGCCTTTCACTGGTTTGCCAGCACTGAAGCTCTGACCGAAATCGCCCGGATCCTCAAGCCCGGTGGCAGGCTGGGCCTGGTGTGGAACCTGCGCGATACCAAGGTGAGTTGGGTGCCGAAACTGGATGCGATCGTCAACGCGCTGGAAGGCGATACGCCGCGCTACTACACGGGAGCCTGGCGTCAGGCCTTTCCTCATCCGGCGTTCGGGCCGTTGCAAGCCCAGTATTTCAGCCATGGGCACACGGGGGCGCCGGAAGATGTGATCTTCAATCGCGTGCGCTCGACCAGTTTTATAGCGGCGTTGCCCGAGGAGCAGCGGGAGAGGGTGGATGAACAGATGCGGGCGTTGATTGCCGGGGAGCCTGACTTGCGCGGCAAGGATGTGGTGACCGTACCTTATGAAACCGTGGCGTTTGTGGCGGTGAAGGGCAGTTAGATCGGCGGTGCTGCCTTCGCGGGCAAGCCTCGCTCCTACAAAGGCACCGTATGCCCGCGAAGAGGTCAGATCAGACACTGGAGAACCCGAGGCAGTCCCGCTTTTGGCCGAACCACTGCCTTACTCCCCCACGCAATGCCTTGTTATAGTCCGGTCCTCATTTTTGCCCGGTAAAAGGATCACTGCCATGTCTCAGTACACCGCGTTCACCGTCGAACTGGCCGATAAAATCGCCCATGTGCAGATCAACCGCCCGGAAAAGATCAATTCGATGAACGCCGCGTTCTGGAGCGAGATCATCGACATTTTCCAGTGGATCGATGACACCGATGAAGCCCGGGTTGTTGTACTCAGTGGCGCCGGCAAGCACTTTTCCTCCGGCATCGACCTGATGATGCTGGCCGGAGTGGCCAATGAACTGGGCAAGGACGTCGGCCGCAATGCACGTCTGCTGCGCCGCAAGATCCTCGCTCTGCAAGCGTCGTTCAACGCCGTCGATAACTGCCGCAAGCCGGTGCTGGCGGCGATTCAGGGTTATTGCCTCGGCGGCGCCATCGACCTGATTGCCGCGTGCGACATGCGTTACGCCGCCGAGGACGCGCAATTTTCGATCAAGGAAATCGACATCGGCATGGCCGCCGACGTTGGCACTTTGCAACGTTTGCCGCGGATCATCGGTGACGGCATGCTGCGTGAACTGGCTTACACTGGTCGCACCTTTGGCGCCGAGGAAGCGCGCAACATCGGCCTGGTCAATCGCGTTTACAGCGACCAGGCCAGCCTGTTGGATGGTGTGATGGGCATTGCCCGGGAAATCGCCAGCAAGTCGCCGATCGCGGTTACCGGCACCAAAGAGATGATCAGCTACATGCGCGACCACCGCATCGACGACGGCCTCGAATACGTTGCCACCTGGAACGCCGCCATGTTGCAATCCACCGATTTGCGGGTGGCCATGGCTGCCCATATGAGCAAACAGAAACCCGAATTTCTGGACTGATTAAAATGACTTCACGCTGGACCACCGCAGTACTGGACACCGATCAACCTGGCGGCTGGGCCGTGGCTCGCAGCCCCGAAGGCTTTCTGTTCGACGACAATGGCGCGCTGTTCCCCCGCGAATGGCTCAAACGCCAGGACCTGTCGATCCTGGCCGAACATGGCATCGGTCACCTGGATGGCGAACCGGTCTACCTGCTGGAATTGCGCAGTCACAGCGAAGTACCGGGCTGCAACTGGAAAGGCTTGCGGGCGTTCATGCTCGATGGCGATCACACGGTGTACAAGGTGCTTGGTTATGCCGCGCAGATCGGCACCTGGTACCGCGAACATCGCTTTTGTGGCAATTGCGGTCAGGCGGCGACGCAAGTTCCTCGTGAGCGTGCGATGTACTGCGAACCGTGTGATTTACGCTATTACCCGCGCATCTCGCCGAGCATGATTGTGCTGGTGACCCGGGGCGACGAGGTGCTGTTGGCCCGTTCGCCACGTTTCGTGACCGGGGTCTACAGCACGTTGGCGGGGTTTGCCGAGCCGGGCGAGTCAGCCGAGGACTGCCTGATTCGCGAAGTGCGCGAGGAGGTGCAGATCGAGGTCAAGAACATCCAGTACCTGGGCAGCCAGTGCTGGCCGTTCCCGCATTCGATGATGCTCGGCTTTCACGCCGAGTACGCCGGTGGCGAGATTGTCTGTCAGGAAGACGAGATTGAAGACGCCCAGTGGTTCAACGTTCATGAGTTGCCACCCTTGCCGGCGTCGCGCTCGATTGCCCGTTACCTCATCGACGTCTACGTGGCGCGGCGCTTAGGTCACGCTGAACCAGTGCTGCCAGGCTAGCCGCACGGTCAAGCCCAGCACCACGGTGATGAACACCGGGCGAATGAACTTCGCGCCGCCGCTGATGGCGGTGCGAGCCCCGAAGAACGCGCCGACCATCACCGACAGGCCCATGCTCAGGCCGATGATCCAGTCCACCTGCCCGGAAAACACGAACACCGACAGCGCCGCGATGTTGCTGACGAAGTTCATGCTGCGCGCCACGCCGCTGGCCTTCACCAGGTCGATGGGATACATCAGCAGACTGCTGACAGTCCAGAACGCGCCGGTTCCCGGACCGGCCACACCGTCGTAGAAACCGAGGCTGAAGCCTTGGGTCGATTGCCACTTTTTCTTGATCGGAGCGTCGCTGTCCAGCGGCGCTTTTGGCGTGCCGCCGAACAACAGGTACAGGCCACAGGCAAACACAATCACCGGCAGCATTTTGTTCAGCCATTCGGCGGGCAGGTAATGCGCGACCACGGCGCCGGTCAGCGCACCGACCAGCGTACCGACGATGGCGTGCACCCACTGCCGGGGATGGAACAGCTTGCGGCGGTAGAAGGTAAAACTGGCGGTGGCGGAGCCGAAGGTCGAACTCAGCTTGTTGGTGCCCAGCACCAGGTGTGGCGGCAGGCCGGCGGTCAACAGCGCCGGGGTAGTCAGCAGACCGCCACCGCCGGCGATGGCGTCGATGAAACCGGCAATGAAGGCGACAATGGCCAGAATGGCCAGGGTGGTGAGGTCAACGCTGAGTTCAAAAGGCATGGAAATCGGCTTATTCGGCGGGGTGCAGCAAGGGGCTGCGGGGAAGGGCCGATATCTTACCTAGATCCAGACTTTGCGGCGACTGGTCTGGCCCTTTCGCGGGCAAGCCTCGCTCCTACAGGATTTATGTCGTCCGCCCGTTTTGTGATGACCACAATCCCGTAGGAGCGAGGCTTGCCCGCGAAGGCTGATTCACAGTCAACAAATAAGTGGCCTGTTACATCGCCTTCGCGGGCAAACCTCGTTCCTACAGGGGATCAGCGGTTACAGACCGAGGTCGGACAAGCTCGGATGATCATCCGGGCGACGTCCCAGTGGCCAATGGAACTTGCGGTCGCTTTCCTTGATCGGCATGTCGTTGATGCAGGCAAACCGGTTGGCCATCAAACCGTTTTCATCGAACTCCCAGTTTTCGTTGCCGTAGGAACGGAACCAGTTACCCGAGTCGTCGTGCCATTCATAGGCGTAACGTACGGCGATGCGGTTGCCGGTGAAGGCCCAGAGTTCCTTGATCAGGCGATAATCCAGTTCCTTGGCCCACTTGCGGGTCAGGAAACCTTTGGCTTCTTCGCGGTTGTAGGCGAACTCGGCGCGGTTACGCCACTTGGTGTCCAGGGTGTAGGCCAGCGACACGCGTTCCGGGTCGCGGGAGTTCCAGCCGTCTTCGGCCAGGCGAACTTTTTCAATGGCTGATTCACGGGTAAACGGCGGCAATGGCGGACGAACTTCGGCGTTAGACATATATAGTCTCCCTTTCAAGTTAGAGTTCGAGCAAGTTGTCAGGCTTGGTTCAAGTGTTACAGGTCCAATAACTTTCGCGCCATGCATTGCGCATTATCGGCGGCACTGTGATCACCCATCACAAGCGCTACGGTAATGGCGCCGTCGATCAGGATCAGCAGCTGTTTGGCCAGCGTCTCCGGGTCGTTAGCGCCATGTTCGGTGCAGAGCTCGCACACGTAGTCGAGCAGCTTTTGTTTGTGGTCTTTGGCGACCAGGCGAACCGGGTCTGACGGGTCGCCGGTTTCACCACTGGTATTGATGAACGCACAGCCACGGAAGCCTTCAGAGGCGAACCAGGCCTTGAGCACGGTAAACAGGTTGAGCAGGCGGTCGGCCGGGGTTTCAGCCTGGTCGACTTCACTTCTGTACCAGTGCATCCAGCGCGCGTCGCGGCGTTGCAGGGCGGCGACGGTCAGCTCCTCCTTGTTGGCGAAGTAGCGGTAGATACTTTTTCTGGAGACGCCGGCGGTCTTTACCAGAAGATCCATGCCGGTGGCGGCGATGCCACTTTTATAGATCAACTTTTCGGTGACATCCAGAATGATGTCGCGTGTGTCGTTGCTTGTGATTTCGTTCATGTGGCGAACAGTAGAACGATCGTTCTCCTTGGTCAACAGATTTTTAGAAAGATCGTTCCCGCGCTCTGCGTGGGAATGCATCCCGTGACGTTCCGCGTCACATTTCGAAGCGGACGCAGAGCGTCCATGGCGGCATTCCCACGCAGAGCGCGGGAACGATCGGTGCCGTGGGAAGACCCAAGCGGATCCATGGTGTAAGCTCTCGGACTCTTCGGAATTGACCCTTTGCGAGCCCTATGCCGTCGCTTTTCAAACGCTCTCTGCTGCCTAAGCTGCGCAGTTTTCCGCTGACCGCCGATGCCGTCACCATTCTTTCCGGCGCTGCCGAGTTCCGGCGTTGCCTGCTGGAAAAAATCGCCAGTGCCACCCAACGCATCTATATCGTTGCGCTGTACTTGCAACAGGACGAGGCCGGCCAGGAAATCCTTGATGCCTTGCACGCCGCCAAACTGAAGCGTCCGGAACTGGACGTGGTCGTGGTGGTTGACTGGCTGCGCGCTCAGCGCGGCTTGATCGGTGCCGGCAAACAGCCGGGCAACTCGGCCTGGTACCAGGAAGCGACGCGCACCCACGAAAGTGTTGTGCCGGTGTACGGCGTGCCGGTGCAGACTCGCGAGTTGTTCGGCGTGCTGCATTTGAAAGGCTTTGTGATCGATGACTGCGTGATCTACAGCGGCGCGAGCCTGAACAACGTTTACCTGCACAAGTTCGACAAGTACCGCTACGACCGTTATCACCTGCTGCAGAACCACGCACTGGCTGATTCCATGCAGCACTTGATCCAGCACGGTCTGATCGCTTCCAAAGCGGTGCATCGCCTCGACCTGCCGAACCTGCCGACCACCCGCAGCCTGCGCAACGACATTGGCGATTTGCGCAGCCGCCTCAAGCACGCCGCGTACGACACCACGGCCGGCAGTACGGCGAAGGGCGGTTTGTCGGTGAGTCCGCTGCTCGGTGTGGGCAAGAACAACCCGTTGAGCCGAGTGATTTGCGAGTTGATCGCCAGCGCTCAGCATCAGTTGACCATCTGCACACCGTATTTCAACCTGCCATTGGCGGTGACCCGGGAAATCAACCGGGCCCTGGGGCGCGGCGTGAAAATCGATATCGTGGTCGGCGACAAGACCGCCAACGACTTCTTCATCCCGCCGAGCGAGCCGTTCAAGGTGATCGCCGCGCTGCCGTATCTTTACGAGATCAGCCTGCGGCGCTTTGCCAAACGCCATCAACACAGCATCGACAGCGGCAAGCTGAACCTGCATTTGTGGAAGGACGGCGACAACACCTATCACCTCAAGGGCATGTGGATCGACAAGCGCTACACCTTGCTGACCGGTAATAACCTCAACCCACGGGCGTTCCGCCTCGACCTTGAGAACGCGTTGCTGATCGATGACCCGAAAGGCGAATTGCTGGAGCCGCGCAGTAAAGAACTGGGCGAGATTTTCCACAACACCACGCGCATCCAGCGATATCAGGATCTGGAAACGCTGCTGGAATACCCGGCGGCGGTGGCCAAGTTCCTCAAGCGTGTCAGTCGGGTGCGGATCGAGCGGTTGCTCTATCGGATTTTGTAACCCTCAGTGCTGCCGCGTCTGTGGCCACAACGCCACCAGCAGCAACAGCGCAGCGGCAAACAGGTAGGGGAGGCGCGGATCGACGTCGTAGATCAACGTCGCCGCCAGCGGTCCGATGACCACGCCAAAGCCTTGCGCGGCACCAATGGAGCCGGCGGTGGCGCCTTGTTCCGAGGCGTCGACCGCGTTGGCCGCCAGTGCGGCGAACGACGGAAAGATCAGCCCCATCCCGCCCGCCGACACGAAAAAGCACAGCCATAAACCCCACGCAGCATCCGCCAGGATGCTGCCGGCAAAGCCCACGGCCGCCACCAGTGCGCCCGCGCGGATGAGCCGCAGCGGCGGCCATTCAAGCCGGCGCACCAGCAGTTGCGAACAGATCAGCGCGAAACCGACCATGGTCAAGGCGATGCCCGCGGTTTGCGCGGCATCGGCCGGGTTCATGCCGAGTCGGTCGAGGGCGAAGAAGCCGACGGTGATCTGCGCAATCGACACACAGAGCATCGCCACAAACGCGACGGCCATTGGGCGACGCAGTCGTGGATCGTTCAGATGAACCTTGCGCGGCGCTTGCCGCAGGTGCAGTTCCTGACCCTTGAGTTTGTAGTGCAGCACCACAAACGCCAGTAACGGCAGGATCGCCATGGCATAGAACGGCAGGCTCAGACTGAAGCGCGACAACAACGCCGCAATCGCCGGGCCGATCACCAGCCCGCAGGCGTTGGCCGCGCCCAGGGCCGCCATGGCTTTGGCGCGGTGTTGCGGCTCGATGTTGTCGGCGATCAGCGCGTTGCCGCCCACCGGAATCGCGGCATAGAACACGCCGATCAGGCCGCGTCCGATCATCAACCCGATAAACCCCAACAGCGCCGACGGCAGAAAACGCAACGAGGCATCGATGAACAGGCACAAGGCCCAGTAGGCGAGGGTGAAGCCGGCTGTGGCGATCAACAGAATCCGTCGCCGGCCATAGCGATCACTGGCCCGGCCCCAGGGGCGGGCGAGCAACATCCAGATCACCCCGGACACCGTCACCGCCGCGCCGGCCTGCCAGGTGGCCAGGCCCAATACCCGGGCGATAGGTCCGATCAGGGAGACGAACGCCATCATCGACATGGAACAGGCCATGTTGGCGACCATGAGTGGGCGCAGGTCGAAGGCAGGGGTGGTCATGGTGAGTCTTCCGTGAGCTTTTATTATTGGCGGGGGATGTTAGCGCGGGTTATGTGCAAGGCAGGAGGAATATCGGTGAGCGTGATAATGCCTTCGCGGGCAAGCCTCGCTGCAGGAGCGAGGCTTGGCCGCGAAAAGGCCCGCCAAAACGCTACAAAAAATCAGTTCAAACCCAATTTCCCACGCAATGTGGAAAGGTCTTCAGCCAACGTATTCACCGGCCCAACCAACGCCTTGCGGTCGTTCTCTTTCACCTTGTCATACGTCTCGAACCCACCATCCCCGGTTTTGTACTTCGCCAGAATCTTGTTCACGCTGGCAAAGTTCTTGTCGACCTTGGCAATAAACGCCGCGTCCTGCTTTTCGATCTGCGGACGGAACAGGTCGACGATTTTCTTCGCGCCGTTGATGTTGCCCTGGAAGTCATACAGGTCAGTGTGGCTGTAGCGGTCTTCTTCACCGGAGATCTTGGTGGCCGCCACTTCTTCAAGCAAGGCAGCGGCGCCGCCCACCACTTTCTCGGGCGGGAAGGTCAGGCTGGCGACGCGGGTTTGCAGGTCTTTGACGTCTTTGTTCAAGCCATCGGCCAGTTCATCGAGACCCTGGGTGCTGTTTTGCGAGAACAGCGAATATTCAATGCGGTGGAAACCGGTGAAATTTTCGGCCTTCACGCCTTTTTCGTGGTCATCAACGCGTGAGTCGATGGACGCATCGAGGTCGCTGAACAGCTCGGCAATCGGCTCGATCGATTCGTAGAAAACCCGGGTCGGTGCGTACAGTTTCCTGGCGGTGGCCAAGTCGCCTTTTTTCACTGCATCGGTGAACTGCTGTGTGTGGCTGGCCAGCTCATCCAGTTGCTCGGTGACATAGATTTTGTAATCCGAAATCGGCTGCACCAACTCCAGCGGCGCCGTCGCCGCGAAAGCCGACAGCGGGGTATTGAGCAAGCCTAGGGTCAGCAATAACGCGAGGGGCGACTTTTTCATGGGACGGTTCCGTATGGGGGTTGTTCAGGTGTTTGTTTTGGGTGAGGCAGCGTCAAGCAGCGAGCGACCGATGAAGTCCTGGTCGCCCGTCACACCCGGCAGGGTGAAGAAGTAACCGCCGCCGACCGGCTTGAGGTATTCCTCCAGCGGCTCGCCGTTGAGTCGGGTCTGCACGGTGATAAAACCTTTGTCCAGATCGGCCTGGTAGCAGATGAACAACAAACCCATGTCCAACTGGCCGTTCTTGTTCACGCCGTTGGAGTAGTTGAACGGCCGGCGCAGGATCAGGTTGGCCTGGGTCGCAGCAGTGCGCGGGTTGGCCAGGCGGATATGCGCGTCGAGTTTGGTCAGTTTGCCTTGCGGGTCCTTGGCGTAGTCCGGAACTTCAGTTTCATGGGCGCCGCCCATGGGCGCGCCGGTGGCTTTTATGCGTCCGAGAATGCTTTCCTGTTCCTGCAAGGGCGTGCGGTCCCAGCGCTCGACGAAGTTGCGGATGATCCGCACCGCCTGATAGCTGCCATTGGCGGCCCACGCCGGTTCGTCGCTGCCCGGTTGCACCCAGACGATGCTGTCCATGGACTTGGCATCGTTGGAGTCCGGGTTCGCCGAGCCGTCGCGAAAACCGAGGAAATTGCGTGCGCTCTGCGCCGGCACACCGGGTTTCGTCGGCGCCTGGGGCGGCACGCTGCCTTCCTGTTTCCAGCGCACCAGCAGCAGGTCCGGCAGGTTTTTCACAATGTCGCGCAGGGCGTGGATGTTGGTGTCGGTGGTGTTGGCGCAAAACTGCAGACTCAGGTCGCCGTGGCAGCAATCGGCGTCCAGAGCATCGTTAGGAAAACCGACCATGCGGCTCAACCGTTTGGGCTTGGCCGCGGCCAGGCCGAAGCGCTCGTCGAACAGCGACTCGCCCACCGATACGGTGATGGTCAGGTTGTCCGGCGTGACCACCGGGCCGAGGATGCCCGAATCCACCGGCGGCAGTTTCGGATCGACTTGCGCCACCGGTCCGCCCTGCATCAGGAACGCGATGCGCTCGTTGAGGGTGCGGAACAACCGTTCCAGGTCCTCGCGATCACTGGCCAACACATCAAACGACACCAGCATGCCGGACGCCGGGCGCGGAGTGACGATGCCGGTCTGGTGCTTGCCATGGAACGCGTGGCGGTCTTCGGTCTTGTCGCTGCTTGGCGCTTCGGTGACTTGCGCGGGGCTTGCGGCCATCGCCGGGCAGCTCAGTGCGGAGCCTGCCAGCGCAACACCCGCAGCGCCCATGCCCATCAATACCCGGCGACGCTGGAGGTTGAAGTGTTCTGAATCGTTCATCGGTTTTGAGTCTTCTGTTTAAAGGCCGGAAAGGCCGAGGGCGGGATCGATTCCATCGAGTGCGTCGGCCAGCGCCTTGGCCTTGTCGGCGATCTGTTTACGCTGCGCGGCACTCACCGTGTCGTAGCTCGCGTAGCCGTCCTGGACCTTCAACCCATTGAGTTCGGCATCGAGGGCGGTGATCGCGCTGTCGATCTTCGGCAGCAACTCGACGGCGGACGTGGTCAGCAACGGGCGCAAAAGGTCGACGACTTTGCGCGCAGCAAATAGGTTGGCGGCAAAACCGTTCAGGTCGGTGTGGCTGTAGCGTTCTTCTTCACCGCTGCTGGCACGCACATCGGCGAGGCTGTGCAGATTGCGCACGACAATGCTCACCAACTGCTCCGGTGGCAGCGATTGCGCGAGCAGTTGCTGTTTGAGCGTGGCGACGTCGCTGTTCAAGCGCTGGGCAACCGGTGCCAGACCGTCGAGGTTGCGTTGCTGGAACAGCGCGTACTCGATGCGGTGGAAACCGCTGAAGGCTGGATCCTGTTCGCGTTTCTCGAAGTAATCGGCGCGGGCATTGATGGCGTTGTCCAGTTCAGCCAGACGCTGGGCGGCGGGGGCGATCCGTTGATAAGCGGCGCGGGCGGGCACATACAGCGCTTGTGCCTGGCTCAGGTCGCCAGCGGCGATTGCTTGCTCAAGGGCGGCGACGGCTTTGATCAGCGCGCTGCTTTGACTGCTCAGGTACACACGGAATTCCGACAACGGCCCTACGAAGGCGACCATCGACGGCTTGGCCTTGGCGGCTGCGTCGGAGGCGGCAGTCGGAGTCACGTGCAAGGTGCCTCGCGGGTTGCTCAGCAATCCGCAGGTGATCGCATAGTCGCCGGGTAGCAGGTTGGCATTGATCACCTGGCTCAGGCCCGGCGCGATGTTTTCCCGCTCTTCGACCACCAGCACGCCGTCAAGGATCTCCCATTCCACCGCCCGATCCGAGCGATTGACGATGCGGAAGCTGGCGCGACCCGCCGGAACGGACAGCGCATTCGGCTCGCAGCTGTGCGGGTGAATGGTCACCAGCACTTCGTCATGGTTAACCTGGCGCTTGGCCGCCGCCATTTTCGAGGCGTAGTAGAACAGGCCGCCGGCGGCGATCATCACGATCACCGAACCGGCCACCGCCCAGCGCAAGGCGCGGGGAGGCGAGGCCTGGGGAGGGGCTTGATTTGGCATGGGTGCCCTTATTGGCTGGAAACGGAAGAAGGTTGTTCAGCGGGTGCCGGGGCTGGGATGAAGAACATCACCAGCGCCACTGCCAGGTAAATCAGATAGGCCCCGAGGGTGCTGACCGTCGGCGCGTCCTGGTAACCAAACATGCCGGCCAGCACCGATCCCACCGGGCCGTCCATCGGCAGCGTCGCACTGAAGTCCAAGAGCACGGTTTGCAGGTGATTCCAGACTCCGGCTTCATGCAGCGCCTGCACCGAGTTGGCGAGAATGCCCGCCGCCACCACCAGGATGAACAAGCCGGTCCAGCGGAAGAACGCGCCGAGGTTCAGGCGCATGCTGCCGGTGTAGATCAGGAAGCCGACGATGATCGCCAGGATCAGGCCGAGGAGGGCGCCGATCGGTGCCGCCGGGCCTTCGCTCTGCTGGAACACTGCGAGCAGGAAGAACACCGTCTCCAGGCCTTCCCGGGCCACGGCGAAAAACACCATGGCGATCAGTGCCGTGACCTGGTGTTTGGAGCCGGTCAGCGCGTGGTCGAGGGAGACGTGCAGCGAGTGCTTGATCGAACGCGCCACTTTGCGCATCCAGAAGACCATGGAGCTGAGAATGCCGACAGCCACCAGGCCGACCACACCTTCAAACAACTCCTGTTGTTTCTGCGGGAATTCGGCGCTCACCAGCTCCAGTCCACCGCCCACCAGCAAGGCCAGCGCAACGGCAAGGAAAACGCCGATCCAAACGGCGGGCATCCACTGGCCACGGCCGGTCTGCTTGAGGTAGCTGGCGATGATGCCAACGATCAACGCGGCTTCAATACCTTCGCGCAGCATGATCAGAAAAGGAACAAGCATTCAGCACCGACTCAGGATTAGATAGGGTGCTAAGTTGTAACATGATGACACATGTTCTCAAATGGCATTCATTAGCATTTACCTGAACCTAACCTGAACAACTCTAAAGATCACATCCCCCCCCTTGTAGGAGCGAGGCTTGCCCGCGAAGAACGATTACTCGGTATCAGGGCAAGACCGAGTCGCCTGCTTCGCGGGCAAGTCGGATCGCCGCACCGCTCGCTCCTACAGGATTGGGTCGCTGTGCGCTAAGATGCCGGCACTCAAACAAGATCAAGGCCCACCTCGCTCAATGTCGGAAAAAGACACCATCGCCATCCAACTGGTGCGTGAAGCCCTGTTGCAAAGCTGCGCCCCCGGAGCCGCCCCCGACGAGGTATTGAACAAGGTCGGCATTGATCCGCAGCTGCTGCAAACCAGTGATGCCCGCGTTCCGGCGACGGCGTATGCACGGCTTTGGCGCTTGCTGGCCCGGCGCGGGGACGATGAATTTTTTGGCATGGACCCGCGCAAGCTCAAATCCGGCAGCCTTGAGTTTCTCTGCCGCAGCTCGATGATCCAGCCGAGCCTGGCAGCCGGCCTGACCTCAGGCCTGAGTTTCCTGTCGTTGATGCTCGAACGCATGCCGGCGCAGCTGGTTCGTCAGCAAAGCCTGGCAGAGATCGTGTTGCTGGAAGATGAGCTGGACCCGCGCCGGGCCTTTACCTATTTCACCTACTGGATGATCGTGCACGGCGTTGCCTGTTGGCTGGCGGGGCGACGGATACCGATTCTGGCCATTGAATTACGCTGCCCGGCGCCGGATTTCTGCGATGACTATCAGGTGATGTTCTCCGAGAACCTGCGATTCGACCGGCCCCGCACGCGGATGATTTTCTCGGCGGATTGCCTGGACCTGCCGATCAAGCGCAGCCCGGAAGAACTCAAGCGCTTCCTGGCCCATGCGCCAGCGAATATTCTGGTCAAGTACCGCGACCCGGAGAGCCTGGCGAGCCGGATCAAGCATGATCTACGCCAGTTGCCCGCCGATCAGTGGCCGGAGACCGAGCCTCTGGCGCAGCAACTGTGCATGTCGGCCTCGACCTTGCGCCGGCGCCTGGCGGAGGAAGGGCAGACCTATCAAGGGCTCAAGGACAGCGTGCGCAAGGAATTGGCCATTGTCTGGCTGGCTGAGCCGAGTATCAGCTTTGCCGAGATCGCCACGCGGCTGGGGTTTGCGGATGCGAGTTCGTTCTACAAGGCGTTTCGCAAGTGGTCGGGGTCCAATCCGGGGCATTATCGGAGTTTGATCCTCAACGAAGCGAGCTAGATACCGATCATTCCCGCGCAGAGCGTGGGAACGATCATTGGCTACCTTGGCCAAACCAGTCAGACAACTTGATAGCTTTGACCATTGCCCCGAGCCCCGCGTGGGGTGAGTATTTCTGTGGTTTTTACGGTTCCCCCAACCTAATAAAAATACACAGGGATTCTGGCAATGCGCGATTACTTGTCTGCCACGTCACAGTTCAATTATCAGCACACCGTCGACGCCGCCCTGGCGGGTGATCTGACTGCCCTAAACGCCTGCGTCGAGTGTTGCGACCGGCATGCCTTGCCGGGGCGTATTGCGCTGTTCTGGGAAGGCCGCGACGGCACCAGCGCCACGTACACCTTCAAGGACTTGCAGGACAAAGCCGCGCGCTTTGCCAACTTCCTTCTGGCCCAGGGCGTGAAAAAAGGCGACAAGGTCGCCGGCCTGCTGCCACGTAATATCGAATTGCTGATCACCGTCTTCGCCACCTGGCGCATCGGCGCGGTCTATCAGCCGTTGTTTACCGCCTTCGGCCCGAAAGCCATCGAACACCGACTCAGCTGCTCCGGCGCCAAAGTGGTGGTAACCGATGCGGTCAATCGCCCCAAACTCATTGAAGTCGCCGACTGCCCGACCATCGTTACCGTTGGCGGTGCGAAAGGCCAAGGCATCGTCCGTGGCGATTACAGCTTCTGGGCCGAACTGGCCAATTATTCCCCCGAGTGCGAACCGGTGTTGCTGACCGGCGAAGAACCGTTCCTGCTGATGTTCACCTCGGGCACCACCGGCCCGTCGAAAGCCCTGTCGGTGCCGCTCAAAGCCATTGTCGCTTTCCAGAGCTACACCCGCGACGCCGTGGACCTGCGCCCCGAAGACGCGTTCTGGAACGTCGCCGATCCGGGCTGGGCCTACGGCATCTATTTCGGCGTCACCGGTCCCATGGCGATGGGGCATCCGATCACCTTTTACGATGGCCCGTTCACCCTCGAAAGCACCTGCCGGGTGATCAATAAATACGGGATCACCAACCTCACCGGGTCACCGACGGCCTATCGCTTGCTGATTGCCGGTGGCGACGAGTTCGCCAAGTCGATCAAGGGCAAACTGCGCATTGTCAGCAGCGCCGGTGAGCCGCTGAACCCGGAAGTGATCCGTTGGTTCGCCGACAACCTCGGGGTGGTCATTCATGACCATTACGGCCAGACCGAACTGGGCATGGTCCTGTGCAATCACCATGGCCTGGAGCACCCGATCCACATGGGCGCCGCCGGGTTTGCCTCGCCGGGCCACCGCATCGTGGTGCTCGACGACGAATACAAGGAACTCGGCGTCGGCCAGCCCGGCATCCTCGCCATCGACCGTACCCAGTCGCCGATGTGCTGGTTCGCCGGTTACGAAGGCGCGCCAACCAAGGCCTTCGTTGGCAACTACTACCTGAGCGGCGACACCGTCGAGTGGAACCCGGACGGCAGCATCAGCTTCGTCGGGCGCAGCGATGACGTGATCACCACTTCCGGCTACCGCGTCGGCCCGTTCGATGTGGAAAGTGCATTGATCGAACACCCGTCAGTGATCGAAGCCGCCGTCGTCGGAAAACCCGATCCGGAGCGCACCGAACTGGTCAAAGCCTTCGTCGTGATTTGCGAGCAATACCGCCCGACGCCGGAGCTGGCCGAAGAACTGCGCCAACACGTGCGCAAGCGTCTGGCCGCGCATTCGTACCCGCGTGAAATCGAATTTGTCAGCGAGTTGCCGAAAACCCCAAGCGGCAAATTGCAGCGCTTTATCTTGCGCAACCAGGAAATCGCCAAGGCTCAAGAGGCTGCGGCGAAGAACGTTTAGCTTGAATCAAGGACACAATGATGCAGATCGAAAACAAGGTTTTTCTCGTCACCGGCGGTGCCTCGGGCCTCGGTGCGGCCACCGCTGAAATGCTGGTCGCGGCTGGCGCCAAAGTGATGCTGGTGGACATGAAGGCCGAGGCGGTCGCGGCCCAGGCGCAACGTCTCGGCGCGCAAAGCGTAGTGGCCGACATCAGCGACGAAACCGCCGCCGAAGCCGCTGTGCAGGCGACGGTGAAAGCCTTCGGCGGTCTCAACGGTCTGGTCAATTGCGCCGGCATCGTGCGTGGCGAGAAGATCCTCGGCAAGACCGGCCCGCACGCGCTGGCCAGTTTCAGCCAGGTGATCAACGTCAACCTGATCGGCAGCTTCAATATGCTGCGCCTGGCTTCGGCGGCCATCGCCGAAGCCGAAGCGGATGCCGACGGCGAACGCGGCGTGATCATCAACACCGCCTCAGCCGCGGCTTACGATGGCCAGATCGGCCAGGCCGCTTATGCAGCGTCCAAAGGCGCGATCGTCAGCCTGACCTTGCCCGCCGCCCGTGAACTGGCGCGCTTCGGCATCCGCGTGATGACCATCGCCCCCGGCATTTTTGAAACCCCGATGATGGCCGGCATGACCCCGGAAGTCCGCGCGTCCCTGGCGGCTGGTGTGCCATTTCCGCCACGTCTGGGCAAACCGGGCGAGTATGCCGCGCTGGTCAGGCATATCATTGAAAACAGCATGCTCAATGGCGAGGTGATCCGTCTCGACGGTGCCTTGCGCATGGCCGCTAAATAAGGAGGATTTGTCATGACTATTGCCAACGATCCCATCGTTATCGTCAGCGCCGTCCGCACCCCGATGGGCGGTTTCCAGGGCGAACTGAAAAGCCTGACCGCGCCGCAACTGGGGGCTGCCGCGATCCGCGCTGCCGTCGAACGCGCGGGTATCAAACCTGAATCCGTAGAAGAAGTGCTGTTTGGCTGCGTACTGCCCGCCGGGCTCGGTCAGGCACCGGCGCGGCAAGCTGCATTGGGCGCGGGGCTGGATAAATCGACCCGCTGCACCACCCTGAACAAGATGTGCGGCTCGGGCATGGAAGCAGCGATTCTGGCCCACGACATGCTCGTTGCCGGCAGCGCCGACGTGGTCGTCGCGGGCGGCATGGAAAGCATGTCCAACGCACCGTACCTGCTGGACCGCGCTCGCAGCGGTTACCGCATGGGCCATGGCCGCGTGCTCGATTCCATGTTCCTCGACGGTCTGGAAGACGCCTACGACAAGGGCCGCCTGATGGGCACCTTCGCCGAGGATTGCGCCGAAACCAACGGTTTCAGCCGCGAAGCCCAGGACGCGTTCGCCATTGCCTCGACCACCCGCGCGCAGCAGGCGATCAAGGACGGCAGCTTCAAGGACGAGATCGTGCCGATTACCGTGACTGTCGGAAAAGAGCAGGTGCTGATCAGCAGCGACGAACAACCACCGAAAGCCAAGCTGGACAAGATCACTTCGCTGAAACCGGCATTCCGCGAAGGCGGCACGGTGACCGCGGCCAACTCCAGTTCGATTTCCGACGGTGCGGCGGCGCTGGTGCTGATGCGCCGGTCCGAAGCACAGAAACAAGGTCTGAAACCGCTGGCAGTGATTCACGGCCATGCTGCATTTGCCGATACCCCGGGCCTGTTCCCGGTGGCACCGGTGGGCGCGATCAAGAAGCTGCTGAAGAAAACCGGCTGGTCCGTGGACGACGTCGAGCTGTTCGAAGTCAACGAAGCATTCGCGGTGGTCAGTCTGGTGACCATGACCAAACTGGAAATCCCCCACGAGAAGATCAACGTGCACGGCGGCGCCTGCGCCCTGGGCCACCCGATTGGTGCGTCTGGCGCGCGGATTCTCGTGACCTTGCTCTCGGCCCTGCGCCAGAAAGGCCTGAAACGCGGCGTTGCAGCGATCTGCATCGGCGGCGGTGAAGCCACGGCCATGGCTGTGGAATGCCTTTACTAAGGTTGACGCAATTCCCACTGTAGGAGCGAGCCTGCTCGAGAATGCGGTGTGTCATTCAACGTTAATGTCGACTGACACGGCTCTTCGCGAGCAGGCTCGCTCCTACAGGTTCTGCGTCAGGCTCAATTTTTAAGGATTCACCATGATTCCCGATGACGACCAACAACAGATCCGCGACATGGCCCGACAATTCGCCCAGGAACGGCTGAAACCGTTTGCCGCCGAGTGGGACCGCGAACACCGCTTCCCCAAGGAAGCCATCGGTGAGATGGCCGAACTGGGCTTCTTCGGCATGCTGGTGCCGGAGGAGTGGGGCGGTTGCAACACCGGTTACCTGGCCTACGCCATGGCTTTGGAAGAAATCGCCGCCGGTGACGGCGCCTGCTCGACGATCATGAGCGTGCACAACTCCGTGGGTTGCGTACCTATCCTCAAGTACGGCAACGACGATCAGAAAGAACGCTTCCTCAAGCCACTGGCCAGCGGCGCGATGCTCGGCGCCTTTGCCCTGACCGAACCGCAGGCCGGTTCCGACGCCAGCGGCCTGAAAACCCGTGCGCGCCTGGAAGGCGATCACTACGTGCTCAACGGCTGCAAGCAGTTCATCACGTCCGGGCAGAACGCCGGGGTGGTGATCGTGTTTGCCGTGACCGACCCGAGTGCCGGCAAGCGCGGCATCACGGCGCTGATCGTGCCGACCGATTCGCCGGGCTACAAAGTCGCCCGGGTCGAAGACAAACTCGGTCAGCACGCCTCCGACACCTGCCAGATTCTCTTCGAAGACGTCAAAGTGCCGGTGGCCAACCGGTTAGGTGAGGAGGGCGAAGGTTACCGGATCGCCCTGGCCAACCTTGAAGGCGGCCGCGTCGGCATCGCTTCGCAATCGGTGGGCATGGCCCGCGCCGCGTTTGAAGCGGCCCGCGACTACGCCCGTGAGCGTGAGAGTTTCGGCAAGCCGATCATCGAACATCAAGCCGTAGCCTTCCGCTTGGCAGACATGGCGACGCAAATCGCCGTCGCCCGGCAGATGGTGCATTACGCAGCGGCACTGCGGGACAGCGGTCAACCGGCCCTGGTCGAAGCGTCCATGGCCAAGCTGTTCGCCTCGGAAATGGCCGAGAAGGTCTGCTCCTCGGCGTTGCAAACCCTCGGCGGTTACGGTTACCTGAACGACTTCCCGCTGGAGCGGATCTACCGCGACGTGCGGGTTTGCCAGATCTACGAAGGCACCAGCGATATTCAGCGCATGGTTATTTCGCGCAATCTTTAAGAAGGAGTCCATTGTGAGTTACGAAACGATTTTGCTGGAAACCCACGGTCGTGTAGGCCTGATCACCCTCAACCGTCCGCAGGCGCTGAACGCGTTGAATGCGCAGATCGTCAGCGAACTGAACCACGCCCTCGATGGCCTGGAAGCTGATTCGAACATCGGCTGCATCGTGCTGACCGGCTCGAAAAAAGCCTTCGCCGCCGGCGCCGATATCAAGGAAATGGCCGAACTAACCTACCCGCAGATCTATCTGGACGACCTGTTCAGCGACAGCGATCGCGTGGCCAACCGCCGCAAGCCGATCATTGCAGCGGTCAACGGTTTCGCCCTGGGCGGTGGCTGTGAACTGGCGCTGATGTGCGATTTCATCCTTGCCGGCGACAATGCGAAATTCGGCCAGCCGGAAATCAACCTCGGCGTGCTGCCGGGTATGGGCGGCACCCAGCGCCTGACCCGCGCCGTGGGCAAGGCCAAGGCCATGGAAATGTGCCTGAGCGGACGTTTGATTGATGCGGTAGAAGCCGAGCGCTGCGGGATCGTCGCGCGGATCGTGCCGGCGGATGAACTGCTGGAAGAAGCGCTGAAAGTCGCCGCGTTGATCGCCAAGAAGTCGTTGCCGATCGCGATGATGATCAAGGAAAGCGTCAACCGCGCGTTTGAAGTGAGCCTGTCGGAAGGCGTGCGCTTTGAGCGCCGGGTGTTCCATGCGGCGTTTGCGACGCAGGATCAGAAGGAAGGGATGGCGGCGTTCATTGCCAAGCGTGAGGCGCAGTTCCAGGGTAAGTGATGTAGCGACCTCACCGACGCCTTCGCGGGCAAGCCTCGCTCCTACTGGGTTACGGGTCGTTCATGCGAACACCGATAACCTGTAGGAGCGAGGCTTGCCCGCGAAGCTTTCAAGCTTCACACCAGATAGTTTTTCAACTCCCGGGCAATCACCATCCGCTGTATCTCGCTCGACCCTTCATAAATCTGCGTAATCCGCGCATCCCGGTAATAGCGCTCCACCGGGTAATCTTCCAGATACCCGTACCCGCCATGAATCTGAATCGCCGACGAGCAGACTTTCTCGGCCATTTCCGACGCAAACAGCTTGGCCTGCGAAGCCTCGGACAGGCACGGTTTGCCGGCACTGCGCAGCCGAGCCGCATGCAGGATCAGCAAGCGCGCCGCGTTTAGCCGTGTGTGCATGTCAGCGAGCATATTCGCGATGCTCTGGTGCTCGATGATCGGTTTGTCGAACTGCACCCGATCCCGCGAATACGCCAGTGCGGCTTCGAACGCTGCCCGGGCAATGCCCAGCGCCTGGGCAGCGATGCCGATGCGGCCGCCTTCGAGGTTGGACAGGGCGATGGCCAGCCCTTTACCGCGATCACCCAGCAGATTGGCTTCGGGAATCGTGCAGTTGCTCAAAGTCACCGCGCAGGTGTCGGAGGCCCGAATGCCCATTTTGTGTTCGGTGCGGTCGACGATGAAACCGGCGGTATCGGTCGGCACCAGGAACGCCGAGATGCCGCGCTTGCCCAGGTCCGGATCGGTCACGGCAAACACAATCGCCAGTTTTGCCCGCTTGCCATTGCTGACGAATTGCTTGGCGCCGTTGATCACCCATTGGCCGTCGCGCAGTTCGGCGCGGGTGCGCAGGTTGTGCGCTTCGGAGCCGGCTTGCGGCTCGGTCAGGCAGAAGCAGCCGATCGCCTGGCCGCTGGCCAGATCCGGCAACCAGGTTTGTTTCTGTTCTTCGGTGCCGTAGTTGAGCACCGGGCCGCAGCCCACGGAATTGTGGATGCTCATCAATGCGCCCGTGGCGCCGTCGCCGGCCGAAATCTCTTCTACCGCCAGGGCGTAGGCGACGTAGTCGACATAGGTGCCGCCCCATTCTTCCGGCACCACCATGCCCAGCAGGCCGAGTTCACCCATCTTCGCCACCAGACCGTCATCGATCCAGCCGGCCTTTTCCCAGGCTTGCGCATGGGGCGCGATTTCGCCGCGGGCAAAGTCCCGGGCCATGTCGCGGATCATGACTTGCTCTTCGCTCAATTCGATATCGTGCATGGCTCAGTTCCCGCTCTGGTCAAAACCGCTGAAGAAACTCGCGACGTGCTCGGCGTCCAGCGCCTGCAAGGTTGGCGGATTCCAGCGTGGTTGCTTGTCTTTATCGATCAGCAAGGCGCGCACGCCTTCGATCAGGTCGCCGCGCGCGAACCACTGACGGTCCAGGTGCAGCTCAAGGGCGAAACAGTCTTCGAGGCTCAAGTGCCGACCACGGCGCAGCATTTCCAGGGTCACGCCCATCGCCAGCGGCGAACGGCTCTCCAGCAGGTCGGCGGTGGTCATGGCCCATTCATGGCTGTCGGCGACCGTCACTTCACGCAGTTGCTCAACAATACTCGGCACATCGGGCAGGGCGAAGAAGTGATCGATGGCCGGGCGCAGCGCTTCCAGTGGCGCATCGGGCAGTTGTTGCACCGCGAGTTTCGCCAGCAGCCCTTGCAGGTCCTTGAGCGGCGTGTCGCGCCATTCGAGCTGGTCGAGTTGCTCGTCGAGGGCGCCGAGTTTTTCGCTTTCCAGAAACCAGTCTGCCAAGCCGCAATAGAGCGCATCGGCTGCGCGGATTTGCACGCCGCTGACGCCCAGATAAATCCCCAGCTCACCGGGAATCCGTGGCAAGAAATGACTGCCACCGACGTCCGGGAAATAACCGATGGCCACTTCCGGCATCGCCAGACGGCTTTTCTCGGTAACCACCCGCAAGTCAGCGCCTTGCACCAGGCCCATACCGCCGCCGAGGACAAAACCGTCCATCAGGGCCAGCACCGGTTTGCAGTAGTGATGAATGGCGAGGTCGAGGGCGTATTCCTCGACGAAGAAGTCTTCGTGCAACGTGTCGCCGCTTTTGAAACTGTCATACAGCGAGCGAATATCGCCGCCGGCACAGAACGCTTTCTCGCCGGCACCGCGCAAGACCACCGCGTGAACCTGCGGATCCTGCGCCCAGGCGTCGAGCTGGCGCTGCAGGTGGCGGACCATGTTCAGGGTAATGGCGTTGAGACCGGCGGGGCGATTGAGGATCAGGTGACCGATGTGGTTGCGGACCTCAGCCAGCACTTCGTTTTGCGTGGCATCCATGAACGAAGTCTCTTTCGATGAAACCTGAGCAGTCATCACTAACTCCCTGCTTTTATTGTTCTTTATAGAGAAGCTCGCGCGCGAGCGATCCCGGATCGTACCAGTGCAAATTTATGATGTACAACCGGGATATATGCAGGTGCTTTCTGCATATTTGCATGGGCCTGTGAGAGCGAGCCTGCTCGCGAAGGCGTTGTGTGATTCAACATTGAGGTTGACGGGCAGGGCGTCTTCGCGAGCAGGGAGGTGTGCCGTCAGGAACTATGACGCAGCACTTCACTAATACTGCGACGTTTGGCGTGTAACTCACTGATATGAATCAGTTGTTCCAGGTCTTCCGGGGTGACATCGAAGAACGCCTCCATATCCGCCAATGCCAGTTTCAAGTCCTGGGCGGTGATGGCCTGGCTGTCGATCGGCGGATGATCCGCCGGCACCATGGGCACCGGTTCGGCGGCGCGCTTGGGGTAGCGAATGCGCGTCAGGTTGTTATAGGCCAGCGCGCAGAGCAGCATGGTCGATGCGGCGAGCATCACCGCGCCGAGGGCTTTCCAGTCCCGCGCGATGGTTGCCGGATCGGCCAGCACCAACAGCAACGCCAGCGCTCCGGCCGGTGGGTGCAGGCAACGCAGCCAGCACATCAGGATCAGCGCCATGCCCGCCGCCAGGCAGGCGCTGCCAAGGGTTCGGCCGAGGACATGTGCGACCAGCAGCGCAACGACGCCGGCACTCAAGTATCCGCCCAGAATCGACCATGGCTGGGCGAGGGCGCCGGAGGACACCGCGAACAGCAACACCGCCGATGCGCCCAACGGCCCGATCAAATGTTGCGCCACTTCCATGCCGAACACTTGGGCGCACAGCCAGACGCTGAACAGCGTGCCCAGGGACATGCCAATGGCAGCACGGCTCCATTCGGAAGGACGGGTGTTGATGGCGGCAGGTAACCAGCGAGCGAGCATGAGGCAAACGATCCGTTGGTAAAAATCCAGGAAAAAAAAAGGCTTAACTGGGAAACCCAGAAAGCCCTTGAAGGTGTTCCAACTATTGGGGGAGGAACGGGGCACAGTGTGCCGTTCATTCCCGATGCTGACAAATTCATATTAATGCAGTTTGAGTGCATTATTTTTGCTGTAACGTGACTCGGCGACCGCTCATGAAACACAGGAACCCGCCCATGGCCGTCAGCGCGCTCAGGGCATAAAACATGGTGGGCGCCGGTGTGTGCATCAGCAGGAAACCACAAATCACCGGGCTCAGGGCTCCGCCGAGGGCCGCGAGGTTTTGTGCGCCGTAGTAACTGCCGCGCAGTTCTTCCGGGGCCAGGGTGTCGACGAAGAGAAATTCGGCGGGGTAAATGATCATTTCGCCGAGGGTGAAGATGAACATCGCCACGCACCAGCTCACCAGGCTGTCGGCCAGACTGAAGCCGATCAGCCCGACGATAAACAGGCTGGTGCCGCCGGCGATCCAGTAACGCAGCTGTTCGCGTTTGAGGAATCGGCCGATCTGGTATTGCAGCAGGATCACGCTGATGGCGTTGCAGGCGAGCAGGGCGGCCATGGTTTCCAGCGCGCGTTTGGAATCATGGGTCACCAGCAGGTATTGCGACAGGTACAGGGTGAATCGACCGTGGACCACGGTGCTGAGCAGGCAACCGCAGGTGAACATGATCAGTGTGCGGTCGTTCTTCAGAGTAATCAGCGTCTTGAGAAAACTTTGGGGTTGGCCGATCGGGGGTGTCTGCGACGAGTCCCTGGGAATGCCGATCATCAGGAAAATGCTGAAGAACGCGATGCCGCCGGCTATCAGGAACGGCGCAATCGGGTACACCCCGGCAATCACCACACCGAGCATCGGGCCGGTGGCGTAGCCGATGTTGGTCAGGGTGTAGCGCAGGGAAAACGCCTTGGCGCGTTGGCCAATCGGCAGGTTTTCGCTGAGGATCGCCTTCGAGCCGATCAGGAACAGCGCCGAGGCGGTTTCGGTGATGACCAGGGTGGCGGTGGTCAGGTAGAGGTTTTCGGCGAAGGTCAGCAGGACGAAGCCGATGGCGCTGGAGAGCATCGCCAGAATCAGCAGCCGACGTTTTTCGAGGCGGTCGATGATGTAGCCGCCATAGAGCGCGAGCAGGGTGGCGATGAACACCGCGATGCCCAGCAGCAAACCGACGTCCTGCTGGTTGAGGCCGAGCTTGTTGCTCAGGAACAAGGTGAGCAGCGGGCTGGTGATGGCGCGGCTGACGACGATGGTCAGCGAAACGATCATCAACCGGCGGATTACGAGCGAGTAAGTGGCCACGGTGGGGCAAATGTCCTTATTTAGGTTGTGTAGTGTTCGTCGTGGAGCCGCGTCGCCTTCATTCGCGGGCAAGCCTCGCTCCTACAGGTTGTTGGTGTCCGCATGATCAACGCAGGACCTGTAGGAGCGAGGCTTGCCCGCGAAGAGGCCCGCACAGGCAAAACACCGATTCAAGTGTGTCCAACCGCCACAATTGCTCAAGCAATTCCCCAGCCTGCTTCTGGGGCATCACCCGCCCGGCCAGGCTGAAAAACTTCTCCTCCAGCGCCGCATCACTCAACGGATTCCCCGGCGCGCCCAATGGCGGGTCGATACAAAGATTTGCCTGCCGACCGTCCACCGTCCGCACGCGGATGACGGGCTCGCCATCCTCTGACAGTTGCGGATCCACTTCAAGACGAATGCGCGCCATCCAGTGAGCAATCCGAGGGTCGCCCCGTTGCGCCTCGTCATAGGCTTCCAGCCGGCAATGACCATGAACCAGCCGGGCGGCGAGGGCATAGGGCAAACTCATCTGTGCCGCCGCGAGCGTGCTGACATCCTGTCCACCGCACATGTCCTGAAGAAACCCGCACAACGAGACGTCGATGTCTTCAATCTGATCGGCGCCGACCTGCAGTTGATCCATTAACAACCCCAACGCATCGATTGCCGAATGAGTCCCCCGGCACGCGGCGTAGGGCTTGATCGAGCAGCGGGCGAGCTTCCACACGACGCCCAGATCCGCATCGAGCGCGGTCGGGTCTGAGGCCACGCCGGCCAGGGTTCTGAGAAAACCGCCCCAGACATCCTCGAACAACTTTTTCGGTCCGCTGATGCCTTGTTGAGCAAACCGCGCCGCCAGCAATCCACCTTCGGCCGCTCGACCGCTGTGCAGCTTTTTACTCTGCGAGCCGTCGTGGATGAAGGCCCACAGCCCACCGCTGAAACTGCCAGCGATGCCCAGTGCCGACACGGTTTGCGCGGCGTCCAGTCCAAGGATCCGCGCGCTCGCCGCTGCGGCGCCGAACACCCCGCAGGTCGCGGTCGAATGCCAGCCCGCGCCGTTGTGCGCCGAATAGCCGCCGCAGGCTTCGAGCACGCGACGGCTGACGTCGTAGCCAATCACCACGGCGGTAATCAACTCGCGGCCGTTGACCGGTTCGGTCTTCATCGACACCGCAGCCATCACCGCCGGCAGCACCACCGCGCCGGAGTGGTCGCAGCCCCCGGTGTCGTCCAGTTCCAGGGCGTGGGCGGCGATGCCATTAAGGATCGCGGCCTGAGCGGCGCCCATGCGCAGATCAGTGCCCCAGACCAGGGTGTCACCGGCTTCACTTGCGAATACCTGACGCGCCTGTTTCGCCACTTCGCTGTCAGCCCCGGCCAATGTCACGCCGAAGGTGTCGAGGATGTGCCGTTTGGCTTGCGCCACCAGGGCCGGTGGCAAATCTTCAAAGCGCGTGTCGACGCAAAACTGCGCGAGTCGCTGCATGCGTTCAGTCATACGAGGTAATCCCGGTAATGCCGCTCATACACCGATGCCGGATGATCCTCGGTCACGGGGACTGCCGAATCGGCCCACCATTGCGCGACCTCGCCGGCCGTGGCGATCCACACGTCATCGTGCTGCTGCATGCCCTCAAGCAATTCACGCAACACGCCAATTCGCCCCGGCGTGGCAATGATTTCCGGGTGCAGGCGCAGCACGTAACACAGGCCAAACCGGCGAAACCCGGCGAAGTCCATTTGCAGGTTGCCCAGGGTGTGGCTGTAAGAGGCGATTCGCGATTGTGCCGGCGGCACCGCCGGGCTGAGATTGAAGGCGAAATAGGGCTCGTCTTCCAGTTCGTAGTGCAACGGCAGCTCGATCACTTCGGGGGCGGTGGGGTGAGCGAACGGCAAATCATCGCCGCGCCACGACGAAGACCAGCGAATGCCTTGGTTCCTCAGCGCCTCGATGAAGCCCGGCGCACCGTTACCGGCCGGGATTCGAAACCCGCTTGGACGCTGGCCGGTCAGTGCCGCGAGCGCTTCGCAACCCTTGGCAATCTCGGCGCTTTGTCCGGCCAGATCGAGCAGGTCGTAGTTCTGGTGGCGATAGCCGGCGCAGGCGATCTCATGCCCGCCGGCCTGAATCGCCCGAAGGTGTTGCGGGTTTTCCTCGGCAACGATGCCCGGGATGCACCAGCTGCTTTTTACCCCGAGTTCGGCGAACAAACCGAGCAACCGCTCGACGCCGCGCTGGGTGCCGTAACGCCAGACCGACAGCGTCTTGTCGCGGCCGGCGACTTCAGGCGCCTGGGTCAGGATGCCGTGGATGTCGTTGTAGTCGACGGTCAGGACCACGGCGCAGCGGTAGCCTTTGGGCCAGACGGTGGAATCAGCCATGGTGATGCTCCTTGAGCCACCACTGGGCGACATCGCGGCAGGTGGCAAACCACACGTCGTCGCGCTGACGCATGTGTTCGAAGAGTTTTTCCAACAGCAGGATGCGCCCCGGCTTGCCGGTGATCTTGGGGTGGAACAGGGTGGTCAGGCACAGCCCTTCATTCATCGCGCCGTCGTACTCGCGGCACCAGTTGTCGAGGGTCAGTGCGTAGCTGGCGGTGCGGTCCAGCCCCGAGGGGAAGTCCGGCGCACGGGTATAGGCGAGGGAGGCGTAGTCGTCCATTTCCCAGCGGCCGGGGATTTCCACCAGCGGGGTTTCATGGCCCGGCACTTTCACCAGGTACGGGCGGTCATCGCCGCGCATGCTGCTGGAGTAAGTCACGCCGGCTTCCACCAGCATCGCCGGGGTCTCGGCTCGCCAGTCGCCGGAGGGGGTGCGGAAACCTTCGGCGCGGATGTTCAGGTGTTTCCAGAACACCTCGCGGGATTTGTTCATCACGTCCTTTTGCTGTTCCAGCGCCAGGGCGTAAAAGGATTCGTGTTTGTAGCCGTGGTACGCCACCTCATGCCCGCGCTCGACAATCGCCTGGCACTGTTTCGGCCAGTTTTCCACGACCCAGGCCGGGACGAAAAAGGTCGTCGGGATCCGGTATTCGTCGAGCAAATCCAGAATCCGCGGCAAGGCCCGGTAAGGACCATAACCGCCGAAACCGAAGTACTCGGGCTTGCGCCAGATCGAACCGTTGAGCATCGCATCGCCCGTCGGGCCATCGAGGTCGAAGGCCAGGGCGAGGCAGGCTTTGTTCGGGTCGGGCCAGGTGGGTTGGGGGGAGGAGGACATCGTGGCGCTCCATTTTATCTATAAGTAAAACGCAGTTCCTGTAGGAGCGAAGCTTGCTCGCGAAGAGGCCGGTACATTCAACATCTCTGCTGACTGAAACACCGCCTTCGCGGGCAAGCCTCGCGCCTACAGGGCAAGCATTACTTGCCGGCGTTGATGGTCACGGTCTTGATCGCGCCCAGTTCCAGGTCCCATTTCTTGAGGATCGCCTGATAGCTGCCGTCATCGACCATGCTCTGCAACGCGACCTTCACCGCTTCACTCAACTCAGGCTTTTTCTTGCTCACGCCAAGGCCGGTGAACTGCTGGGAGATTGGCAGGCCCACGGTCTTGTACATGTCCTTTTCCTGGGTCTTGAGATACGGCAGGGTTTCGCTACCCTGCATGGCCGCATCGATACGGCTCTGACGCAATTGCGCGCGGGCATCGGCCGAGCCTTCGGTGCCGACCACCACGATGGCCGGTTTGCCGGCGCCTTCGCAGTGGGCCTTGCTGTATTCAGCAATTTCCGCCGGGAAGGTGGTACGACGGCTGGTGCCGACTTTCTTGCCGCACAGGTCGGTGATCTCGTTGAAGTCCTTGTTCTTCTGCAAGGTGTAGAACTGCGGGCCACTGGTGAAGTAGTCGACAAAGGTCACGCTGGCCTGGCGTTCAGCGGTGTCGGTCATGCCCGACATCACCATGTCCACGCGGTCGGTGGTCAGGGCATTGATCATTTGCTCGAAGCCGGTTTCCTGCCACTTGATCTTCACGCCCAGACGTTCGGCCAGGGCATTGCCCAGGTCAACGTCGAGACCGGTGAGGGTGTTGGTGGCCGGGTCCTTGAAATCCATCGGCGGGTAGTTCGGCATGATCGCCACAACGACCTCGCCTTTTTCCTTGATGCCGGCCGGAAGCTCAGCGGCGAAGGTGAAGCCGCAAGCCATAACGCCTGCGAGTACTGTTGGGATAACTATTTTCTTCATGGTCGTTCTCTTATGAGTGTTGTGAGCGCCAAACGGCGCTTAGGTTCGAACGGCAGAAATGAAGCTTTGGGTGCGCGGGTTTTGCGGACTTATTAGTATTTCTTCGGGGCTTCCAGCCTCCACGATCTGCCCGCCGTCCATGAACACCATGCGGTTGGCAACCTCACGGGCAAAGCCCAGTTCATGGGTGACGACGATCATGGTCATGCCGGTTTGCGCGAGGTCACGCATCACCGACAGCACCTCACCGACCAGTTCCGGGTCGAGTGCCGAAGTGGGTTCATCGAACAGCATCAGCTTGGGACGCATGGCCAGGGCACGGGCAATGGCGACGCGTTGCTGCTGACCACCCGAGAGTTCGATCGGGTAGCTGTTACGCTTGTCGGCCAGGCCGACGCGAGCGAGCAATTCCACGGCTTCTTCGTGCGCCTCTTTGGGCGAACGCTTGAGCACCTGGCACGGCCCTTCGATGATGTTTTGCAGCACAGTCATGTGCGGGAACAGGTTGAAACGCTGGAACACCATGCCGGTGGACAGGCGTTGACGGGCGATCTGCGACTCATTGAGCTCGTGCAATTTGTTGCCGACGACCCGGTAACCCACCAGTTCGCCGTCGACCCACAGGCCGCCCTTGTCGATCTTTTCCAGCTGGTTGACGCAACGCAGCAAGGTACTTTTGCCGGAGCCGGACGGGCCAATGATGCACAGCACTTCGCCTTGCTCGACTTCGATATTGACGTCCTTGAGCGCGTGGAACTGGTCGTAATATTTGTTCAGGCTCACGGCCTTGACGATGCTTCTCATGTGGGGCTCCTCAAGAACGCTTGCCGGCGCCGCGAGCGAAACGACGCTCCAGACGGCTTTGACCGAAGGACAGCACGGTGACGGTGGCCAGGTACCAGATACCGGCGACGATCAGCAGCTCCATCACGCGGGCGTTGGCGTAGTAGATGTTCTGGGCGTTGTAGAGCAGCTCCGAGTACTGGATGACGCTCGCCAGGGAGGTCATTTTCACCATACCGATGAACTCGTTGCCCACCGGCGGAATGATCACCCGCATGGCTTGCGGCAGGATGATCCGGCGCAGGGCTTGCAGGCGTGGCATGCCGATCGACTTGGCGGCTTCGTACTGCCCGGTGTCCACCGACAGCAGGCCGGCGCGCACCACTTCGGCGGTGTAGGCGCCCTGGTTGATGCTCAAGCCGAGCAGGGCGGCCACGAACGGGGTCATCAGAGTCACGGTGTCCATCTCGAACACGCCGGGAATGCCGATGGTGGGAAAGATCAGCGCCAGGTTGAACCACAACAGCAGTTGCAGGATCAGCGGCGTACCGCGAAACAGCCAGGTGTAGGTCACCGCCACATAACGCAGGATCGGATTGGCCGACATGCGCATGATCGCCGTGATCACCCCGAAGACGATGCCCAGGGCCATCGCCAGCACCGCCATGACGATGGTGTTGAGCAAACCCCACATGATCGCTTGCGAGGTAAGGAACTGGCCGATGTACGACCATTCGATCTTGCCTTCGGCGAAGGCGCGTACCAGCCCGAGGATCGCAATGACGATGACGGTGGCGAAGAAAATCCGCCCGTAATAACGCCGGGGCACGTGGTGGTATTGGGTAATGTCGAACTGGTTTTCCGCCAGTTTTCGCTCCCGCTGGAGTCGTTCTGCCTGAGTCTGGCTCATGTTGTTTCTCCGTACACTGTTCTTTCAGATCAACCAAAATCCCCTGTAGGAGCGAAGCTTGCTCGCGAAAGCGGTGTGACATTCAACATTGAGGTCGACTGACATGACTTCTTCGCGAGCAAGATTCGCTCCTACGGATTTTTGCGTGCTGCTTCAGAGGCGGAAACCCTGATAGTTCTCGGTCCATTGCTGCTGCGCCGCGAGGGCGGTTTTCAGACGGCCGATCTGCTCGCGCACCTGTTGCGGCGCCGTGCCACCCCAGCCACTGCGGGCGGCGATGGCTGCTTCGAGGGTCAGACTCTCGCGCACTTCCGCGGTCAGGCGTGGATCAATCTCGGCCAGCAGCGCCGGCGATGCTTCCCACAATTCAATGTCGTGTTTCTCACAGGCCTGGACCAGCGCGCCGGTGATTTCATGCGCTTCCTTGAACGGTACGCCGCGCATGGCCAGCCAGTCGGCGACTTCGGTGGCCAGGGTGAAACCGAGCGGTGCCTGGCGACGCAGTTCTTCGACGTTGACCTTCATGGTTGCGACCATCCCGGCCATGGCTGGCAACACCAGCAGCAGCGTGTCGACGCTGTCGAGCACGCCGTTCTTGTCTTCGCTCAAGTCGCGGTTGTACGACAGCGGCAGGGATTTCAACGTCGATAACAACCCGGTGAGGTTGCCGATCAAGCGGCCAGCCTTGCCCCGTGCGAGTTCGGCAATGTCCGGGTTCTTCTTCTGCGGCATGATCGAACTGCCGGTGGCGTAGGCATCGTCCAGCGCGACCCAGCGAAATTGCCGCGACGACCACAGGCAAAACTCTTCGGCGAGGCGGGAAATGTTGATCCCGAGCATGCTGGCGATAAACAGAAACTCGGCGACGTGATCGCGGCTGGCCACGGCGTCAATGGAGTTTTCGCAGACGCCGCTGTAGCCCATTTCCTTGGCCGACTGCTGCGGCAGGCGCGCGATGGCGGAACCGGCCATGGCCGCCGCGCCGAGTGGCGACAGCGAGGTGCGATTGTCCCAGTCCACCAGGCGTTGCACGTCACGCAGCATCGATTGAGCGTGAGCCAGCAAGTGGTGAGCGAAGACGATCGGTTGCGCTTGCTGCAAGTGAGTGAAGCCTGGACAGATGCTCTCGATGTGTTGCTCGGCCTGATCCACAAGCGCTTGCTGCAAGGCCAGTACTTCGACGGCCAGGGTGCGCACGTGATCCCGCAGGAACAGACGCAGGTCGTTGGCGGTCTGGTCGTTACGGGACCGCCCGGCGCGCAGTTTGCCACCGAGGGCGCCGAGGCGTTCGGTCAGCAGGCGTTCGATAAAGGTGTGGACGTCTTCGTCGTCCAGGGTCGGCGCGATGCTGCCGGCACGGAAGTCATCACCGATGCGCGTCAGAGCGTCGAGCATGGTCAGGGTTTCCTGCTCGCTCAACAGCCCGGCGCGCTGCAATTCACGGGCATGCGCCTTGGAACCGGCGAGGTCATACGGGGTAAGGCGAAAGTAGCGTTCGGGGCAACGGGACAAGGCCGCCAGGGCTTCGGATGGGCCGCTTTTGAAGCGCGCACCCCAGAGACGGTCGGTGGTTTGAGACATTGTTGTTTTCCTCGTCGTAGCCGGAAGTTAGTCATTAGTTTGGTGTGATGCCGAAGAGCTTCGCGGGCAAGCCTCGCTCCTACAGATCGGTATGCCGGACCTGGAACCCGTGCCGGGATCGTTAAAAAATCAACCGGGCGTGGTCAGGCCAAAGCAGTTTCAATAGGGGCAGTTATATCGTTGCGAGAGCTGATCGAAGTGTCAGCTTTTAATAGTTCGAAATCAGTGAGTTGGCACTGAAGTACGGGGATTATTAGCGGTTGCCAAGCCTGGTTTTCTGTGTTCATTATTATTTACCAGCACTATTTTTGTTGTTGGACACAGAGTGTTGAATAGGGCGCCAGAGGTAAATAAGCATTATGGAAACCCCACTTTCCAATTCCGGAAACCCGCCACCGAAAACGTCGCATCGGGCGCCGCTGGCCCTCAGTGGCCTGGATTTCAAACTGCTCAAAGTGTTCAAGGCCGTGGTCGAGGCCGGAGGCTTCAGTGCCGCCCAGAACGAGCTGAATGTGGGGCTGGCAGCCATCAGCAAACAGATTTCCGACCTTGAAATCCGCATCGGCATGCGCCTGTGCACCCGAGGCCGGGAAGGCTTTCACCTGACCGAAGAAGGCAGTCTGGTGTACCAGGCATCCATCGACTTGTTTGCCTCGGTCGACAACTTTCGTGATCGGCTTAGTTCGGCGCAGAATGAACTTGTCGGTGACCTTGGGGTGGGTGTTATTGACAATACAATCTCCGACGATAATTCACCGTTAGTGGCCGCGCTTAGAAGAATCAATGAAGAGTCACCTAAAGTAAGGTTCCAGCTTCAGTCATCGCAACTGGATGAAGTCGAAAGAGGCGTCGTAGAGGGGCGGTTAGTGGCGGGCATCGTTCCTGTTTATCAGAAGCGTGAAGAGTTCGATTACTACGCGCTGTATGAAGAGCGCTCGGAGGTTTACTGCGCGCTCGGTCATCCGCTGTTCTCGATGCCGGACGCCGAAATCGGCAGCCACGTGCTCAAGGATTACGAGTTCATCAACCACCGCTACGCGATTCATCGCGACAAACTCAATTTCGTCCACTACGACAGTTTTTCAGCCTCGGCAACTCAGGTGGAAGCCGTGGCATTGCTGATCAAGACCGGACGTTTCCTGGGCTTTTTGCCGCAGCATTACGCCGCATCGATGGCGGCTCAGGGACAATTTCGCGCGGTGCGCCCGGACCTGATCAGCATCGTCACGCCGTTCAATCTGATCCTGCGCCACAACACCGTGCGCAGCCTGCTGGTCAAGGCGTTTGCGCAGGCATTGGGTGTGGATCTGAAGGCGCCGGTTTGAAAGTCAGACACATCTGATACGCAAGACAGGGATTATTTCAGGCTGCGCATCGTCATCTGTTTTAATCAATCTGATTTGTTTTTTACAGTACCTTCTCAAGTTTTTTTGGCAAGGCGATCAAAAGATAAAATGATAAGCCGATATAACAAGTCCCGCCCCTTATTCTGCGAATAATAGAATCAATATCTGCAAAGTCAGTAATCACGGAAAAAACAATCATGGTGTGGAAGCCAGCGCAAGAAATGATCAACAAGTAAATTCTTGCGAAAAATATTCTTCTTTTAAACTTGGCGGTGGCCAGCCGCCGAACGCTCGATGGCGGGGAGGGCGGCGTCGGTGGAGTGGGCGGCGGGCAATGACATTGATCCGTGCACTTTAGCAGCAGCCTCACGGGCTCGGCATCTGCGAAGGCGGGTTGAGGTGCAGCAAGACGTAATCATCTTTGTCGAATCGGCCGCTTAACACCGGCGGCACGGCTGCGAACGGCGTGCCTTGCAAGGCCCGATAGTCACGCGCGTCCATCATCAACCACGCCGGCAGTTGAAGCTGTTCCAGCTCCTGAATCGACTCGGTGAACACCGGTTGCAAGTCCTCATCGATATTGACCATGAACTTGATCGCCTTCGCGTCTTTACCCATGCCATGCAATACCAGCGGCGCCGGATCGTTTTGCACGAGCGCAAAGGCCGCGCGGCTGAACGTCTGGGTGTCGTAGAGCCGGCGTTCGACCGGTTCGAACACCAGAATGTACACCGACCACAACGCCAGAACCGCGCAAAACGCCAAGGTTTGTGCCCGCCATCGGGGCCTGAAAAGCGTGGCCAGTGCGATCACTTGCAGCGCGGCGAGGATGATCAGCATCGAAGTGATCGAGGGCAGTTGCTCGGGAAACCGTCGATGGGCGTACAGCAACACGCCGATCAATACGCAGGGCGTCAACAACCACACTCCTTGCATCAATCCGCGCAACCAAACGAAAACGCGCCCCCCCGCCACCTGGAACGGGTACGCGGCAATGATCGCGGCCATGGGCAACATCGGCAGCAGGTAGCGGGCCTTTTTTGCTTGGGGAATCGACAGTCCGACCATCACGATCAACGCCGCCGCCGTGCAGTACTGCAACAGGCGCAGCGCCGGACCTGCCTGGCGCTGATGGGGCAGCCAGACTGCCGCCAACACCAGCAGCGCCAACGGATACGCCAGCGCATAGTTGCCCAGCGATCCGGTGAAGTAATACAGCGAACCGCTCACGCCTTCACTGCCGTCCATTCGCCCCAGAAACTGCATGCGCACGACATCCTGCATGAACAGGGGACCGCCACGGCTTTCGGCCAGCCATAACAACGTGCCGACGCTTGCGGCCAGCAGCACCGCCGCCGTCAGGCCGAAGCCGAACAGCCGCTGCCATTGGCGATTGAGCAGCCAATAACTGCATAGCATGCCAGTCGGGACCACCAGCCCGATCGGGCCACGAACCGCAAAGCCCAGAAGCAACAGGGCAAAAATCAGCAGCCAGCGCCGGGGTGCCGAAAAGTGGTCCGCGGCATAACCCAGATAGAACACTGCAAAGGCGATCGCCGCGAGCATCAGGTCCTGGGACACCGCTCGGACTTCGGTGACGAAGGTGTTGGTCATCAACATCAACGCGATGCTCAGCAGCGCCCAACGTGGGGAGTAGGGCGCCAGCAAGCGGTACATCAGCGTAACGATTACCGCCCCGGCAATTGCGCTTGGTAACCAGGCACTGAGGCTGTTGACCTGTCCGAAGGGCAATGACAGGACCCAGATGAACAGGGTCGAAAGCGCCGAGTAATCGGCGTAGGGCTGGCCATAGGTGGTCGGAAAAACCGACGGCCCATGGCGCAGCATTTCCTCGGCAAACAGCACAAAACGCGAATCGAAACCGATGGCGGCCTGCTGATAAACCCCGGCGCTGAACAGCCCCAGCGCCATCAGCCCCAGCCACAAGGACTGCCGGCGTATGGGCGCCGATACGGCGATCAAGCGACGACCTGATTCGCGGGCCACTGCTGGAACGGAATCGGCAATTTGCGTGATTCCCCACGGCCTATCGGGAAGTACAGGAAACCGCTGCGTGCCAGGCGTTCGGCGTCGTACAAATTGCGTCCGTCGAAGATCACCGGCGCCTTCAACCGTTGCTGGATCAGGTTGAAATCGGGGGCCTTGAACTGCTGCCATTCGGTGCAAATGATCAGCGCGTCGGCACCGGCTAATACCGATTCCGGTGTGCCCATCAGCATCAACTTCGACTCCTCGGGATACAGGTGCTGGGTTTCCTGCATGGCTTCCGGGTCGAATGCGCGCACGCTGGCGCCGGCGGCCCACAGTGATTCCAGCAGCACCCGGCTCGGCGCATCACGCATGTCATCGGTGTTGGGTTTGAAGGCCAGGCCCCACACGGCGAAGGTCTTGCCGCGCAAGTCACCCTTGTAGAACGCGTTGATACGCTCGAACAGCTTGTGCTTCTGCCGCTGATTGATCGCTTCCACCGCTTGCAACAGGTCGCTGGAGCAGTGCGCCTCTTCGGCGCTGTGAATCAGCGCGCGCATGTCTTTGGGGAAACACGAACCGCCATACCCGCAGCCGGGGTAGATGAAGTGGTAACCGATGCGCGAGTCGGCGCCGATGCCCAGGCGCACCGATTCGATGTCCGCACCCAGATGCTCGGCCAGTTCGGCGATCTGGTTGATGAAGCTGATCTTGGTGGCCAGCATGCAGTTGGCGGCGTACTTGGTCAGCTCGGCGCTGCGCAGGTCCATGAACATGATGCGGTCGTGGTTGCGATTGAACGGCGCGTAAAGGTCGCGCATCACGTCGCGCACGTCATCGCTGTCGCAGCCGATGACGATCCGGTCCGGGCGCCGGCAGTCCGCCACGGCCGAACCTTCCTTCAGAAATTCGGGGTTGGAGACGATATCGAACTGCAGCAAGCGGCCGACCTTGATCAGGCACTTGTCGATATGCGCTCGCAAGGTGTCGCCCGTGCCCACCGGTACCGTGGATTTCTCCACCAGAATCACCGGCTGCTCACGATGCCGTGCAACCGCTTCGCCCACCGACAACACGTAACGCAGGTCCGCCGAGCCATCGTCCCGGGACGGTGTACCGACCGCGATAAACAGCACCTGACCATGCTGCACCGCGAGTTTTTCATCGGTGGTGAATTGCAGGCGTTTGGCTTCCAGGCTTTCGCGCACCAGGCTGGCCAGCCCCGGTTCGAAAATGCTCACGTGGCCTTGTTGCAGCAATTCGACTTTCTTCTCGTCAATGTCCATGCAGACCACGTCGTGGCCGACTTCCGCCAGGACGGCGGCTTGCACCAGGCCAACGTAACCGCTACCAAATACACTGATTTTCATGAGGCACTCCTGCGTTCGGGCGCGCGAGCCGGACGTGAGTTGATGGTGATGACTCCGAGCATGACCAGGGCCACGCCGATGGTTTTTGTAACGCTGAACGCTTCGTTGAACACCGGCAGGCTGGCGGCCAGCAGATACACCAGCGCGTAGCTGATGCTCAGCAGCGAATAGGCCCGGCCCAGCGGCACATCCCGCAGGGCGGCGAGCCAGGACAGCATTGAAACTCCGTAGGCCAGAATCGCTCCCAGCACCACGGCGACCGCCGCTGGATCGATGCTGGAAGTCAGTAGATGTTCGGGGGACGGCAGGCGCGTCATGCTCCAGCGCATGCCCAACTGCGCCGCGCTGCCGAGCAGCACGCTGCCCATGGCGAAGGTGATTCCGCGACGCAGGCTCATGCGTGTTGCCCCAGCAGAATCACACCGCCGATCACCAGCGCCACGCCCAGCCAGTGCCGGCGGTCGATGGGCTCGTGGAAGACAAACCGGGCGATCAGGGTAATCAGCACGAAATTCAGGCTGAGCATCGGGTAGGCAATGCCGACTTCAAGGCGCTGCAACACCAGCAGCCAGACCAGCAAACCCAACCCCAGCGCAGCGAGTGCCAGCCACAACCACGGCGAGCGCAGTTTCTCGCCCCAGGCTGACGGCTTCGCCCGCCAACTGTCGACGGCGTACTTCTGGGCGATCTGGCCCAGGCAGGTCAGCAGGCACGCGGCCAACAGCAGGAGCAGGCTCATGACGCACCCTGAGGAAAGATCAGAATCACCAGATTGCCTTGTTCATAGCGCTTGCCATCCTTGGGCAGCCGTTCGATTTCTTGCAGCTCGTCCTCACCCTTGACCCGCATCACCACGCCGACCGAGCCGCTCTGACGGGCGTTGCGCATCCACTGCTGAACCTGATCGGGATCGACGCGCTGCTGCACCGAGTCAGGATAAGCAAGGCCATATTTCAGTTCGCCTATCGTGTTGTACAACGCCACGTCCGGGCGCTTCAGACGCCAGGCCAGGGCAGCCGCGGCGCCGAGATCGTTGCTCAACAGTTTCCCGGTCTGCGCCAGTTCATCGGAGTGATGGCGGATGAACTGGTCGGGCATCTTGTTGGCCACCACCGAGTCGGGCAGCCCGGCGGGCAGCAGACCGATCAGCAGCAGGCTGCCGAAGGCCGGTGCGGCCCAGCATTGCAGGGGTCTGAAAGCTTGCAGCAGGTTGGCCATGATCCAGCCGATCAGGCCGATGAACACCAGCACCAGGTTGTGCAGTTCATGGTTATACAGCGGCTTTTTCAGTTGCAGGTAGACCAGGGCGAGCAGGGCGGTCAGCCCCAGCAGCAAGTTCAGCAAACCGTTGAGGCCCAGGACCCGGCCTTGCTCCAGCTTGAGTCGGTCGGCCAGGGTATGCCCCAACAGCAAGGCCAATGGCAGCAGGCAGGGCAAGATGTAGCTCGGCAATTTGCCGTTGCTCAGGCTGAAAAACAGCAGCGGCATCACTAGCCACAGCAGCAGAAAACCAATGCGGACCTGGCCACGGGTTGTCCATGCTTGCCGCAACGCCGACGGCAGCAATGCCACCCACGGCAGACTGAACGCCACCAGCAACGGCAAATAGAACCACCACGGCGCGTCATGCTGGGCGTCGTCACCGGCAAAGCGACGGATGTGTTCGTGCCAGAAGAAAAATCGCCAGTAATCGGGTTGCTGCGAGTGAATCGCCAGCGCCCACGGCAGACTGACCGCAATAGCCACGATGATCGCCACGGGGCCGTAGACCAGCAGCTCACGCCAGCGTTTTTGCCAAATCATGAAGGGCAGGGCGATCAGCACCGGCAGTAACCAGGCGAGAAAGCCCTTGGTCATGAATCCAATGCCGCAGGCCACCCCCAGCACCGCCCAACCGGTCAGGCGCGGACCCCGGCGGTCGCTGTCGAGCGCGAACCATAACGCGACCAGGCTCAGATTGACCCAGAAGGTGAATTGCGGGTCGAGATTGGCGTAGCCGGCCTGGCCCGCGACCACGGTGAAACTCATGTACAGCAACGCACAGGCAAAGCTTTTGCGCGGTTCGTTCCACAAACGACGGGCGATCAGAAAACACAACAACACACTCAGGCCCATGCTCAGCGCCGAGGCAAAGCGCACTCCAAACAGGTTCTGGCCAAACAAGGCCTGGCTGGCCGCAATCACCCAGTACCCGGCTGCCGGTTTTTCGAAATAGCGCAGGCCCATGAAATGCGGCGATACCCAGTCGCCGCTCAGGAGCATGCCTTGGCTGATCTGCGCATAGCGGGTTTCATCGGGAATCCATAAGCCGTGGCTGCCCAACGGCAACAGATACGCCAACAGAAAAAAACCCAATAGCAGCGGCAGTCCCCAGCGTCTGCTCATGCGCCTTGCACTCCCAGCCAGCCTTCCCGGCCTTCGAGTTGGCCGCGCACGACCCGGCCCGCTGGCAAGGCGCCCGGGGCTGCGGGAAGCAGGTCGCCCAAGGGTTTAAAGCCGATACCACGCTGGCGCGCATCGGCCAGCAGTTGACGGAAATCGTTGGCCATCAGAATCCCTTCTACTTCGGCGTGGATCGTGTAGACGTTGAGTTTTTCAGCGGAGAATTGGTCGAGGATGAACCCGTTGAAGTCTTTGGCTGCGACGGCAGGGCCCACCACTTCATCGAAGGTCGGCAGGTCCACCGGAATCTGCGGCGCCCCCAAGCCACCGCCGGCCAACCTTGGTTGGAACAGGCTCTGGCCGCGGCAATCGCTGTTGTAGCGAAAGCCGAAGGCCTGCTTGGCCTCGATCACGCGTTCGTCCGCACGCCAACCGGCCGACGCCGAGCACTCGACGGCTTGCCCGAGGATGTCGCTGAGGGTGTCGACGCCCTGGCGGATCTGTTCGATCAGCTGCGCCTCGCTCCAACGCCCGGCATTGGCCTGCCAGCCATGGTGATCCCAGGCGTGCAGACCGACTTCATGGCCCGCATCCCGGGCCTGACGCATCAAGTGCCCGAGGTCGCGGCCGATCGGTTTGCCCGGCCAGGCCGTGCCGGCCAGCAGAATGTCCCAGCCGTACAGGCCGGCCGCGTTGGAACGGAGCATTTTCCAGAGGAATTGCGGGCGGATCAGGCGCCACAGATGGCGCCCCATATTGTCCGGCCCGACACTGAAGAAAAACGTCGCCTTGACCTGCGCTTCATCGAGGATTTCCAGCAGTCGCGGCACCCCCTCACGGGTGCCCCGGTAAGTGTCGACATCGATCCGAAGGCCTGCCCGCATCAGCATGATTCTTCTTTGGAGTGCTCGGCTATTTCGAGCATGGCCTCGCGCAGGAAGAAATCCAGGGTGTTGCCGATGGTCTCGCTCATCTCCACCGTCGGCGTCCAGTCCAGCAGGCGCTTGGCGTTGGCGATGCTCGGTTTGCGGTGGGACACGTCCTGGTAGCCGGTGCCGTAGAACGCCTTGCTTTCCACGTCGCGGAAACCAGCGAACGGCGGGAAGTTGGCGCGCAACGGGTGCGCTTCGAATTGACGCAACAGTTCTTCGCCCAACTGACGAATGCTGGCCTCGTTGTCCGGGTTGCCGATGTTGATGATCTGGCCATTGCAGGCATCGTTCTCGTTGTCGATGATCCGTGCCAGCGCTTCGACGCCGTCGGCAATGTCAGTAAAGCAGCGTTTCTGCTCGCCGCCGTCGAACAGGCGAATCGGCGTGCCTTCCACCAGGTTCAGGATCAGTTGGGTGATGGCCCGGGAGCTGCCGATCCGCGCCGAGTCCAGCCGGTCGAGGCGCGGGCCCATCCAGTTGAAAGGACGGAACAGGGTGAAGTTCAGGCCTTTCTGGCCGTAAGCCCAGATCACCCGGTCGAGCAACTGTTTGGAGATCGAGTAGATCCAGCGTTGCTTGTTGATCGGGCCGACGACGAGGTTGGAGCTGTCTTCGTCGAAGTTCTGGTCCTGGCACATGCCATACACTTCGGAGGTCGACGGGAAGATCACGCGCTTGTTGTATTTGACGCAGTAGCGCACCAGTTTCAGGTTCTCTTCGAAGTCCAGTTCGAACACCCGCAGCGGGTTGCGGGTGTATTCGATTGGCGTGGCTATCGCCACCAGCGGCAGGATCACGTCGCACTTCTTGATGTGGTATTCGATCCACTCGGAGTGAATGCTGATGTCGCCTTCGACGAAGTGAAAACGCGGATGGCTGCGCAAGCGGTCAATGGCATCGGAGCCGATATCGAGGCCGTACACCTCGTATCGGTCGTCGCGCAAAAGCCGCTCGGACAGGTGATTGCCGATGAAGCCGTTGACGCCCAGGATCAGCACCCGAGTGCGGCGTGGCGCGCGGCCGGACTCGGCGCCACGCAACACGGAACCGTCGACCAGCCCCAGTTCACTGGCCAGTTGCGGACCGCTCAGGTACAAGCCGTTGTCGTTACGCTGGCCGGAGGTGATGACCAAAGAGTCTTCGCCACAGGCAATGCGCAGCGGATCGACGCTGATGACCCGGCCCGGTGCCAGGCCCGCGTTGCCCTTGGCAACTTCTGCGCTCCAGACGATCAGCTTGTGTTCGCCGACGGCACAGAACGCGCCTGGGTACGGCTGGGTGACGGCGCGAACCAGGTTGAACAGATCTTCGGCGGGGCGCTTCCATACAAGCTTGCCGTCGGCCGGGGTGCGACGTCCGAATACCGTGGCTTTGGATTCGTCCTGCGGGGTTTCGCTGACGGTGCCTTGACGCAACGCCGGCAAGGCATCGCGCAGCAGGTCGATGGCGGCCACACGCAATTTGCCGTGCAGGCTCAGCGCCGTGTCGCTGCGTTCAATGGCCACCCGTTGCTGGGCGATGATTGCGCCGGCGTCGGCGCGCTTGACCATACGGTGAAGGGTCACGCCGGTTTCACTTTCACCGTTGACCAGCACCCAGTTGGCCGGTGCACGACCCCGATAGCGTGGCAACAACGAACCGTGCAAGTTGAACGCGCCTTTGCGTGCCGTGGCCAACAGCGGTTCGCTCAGCAGCTGGCGGTAGTAGAACGAGAACAGGTAATCGGGTTTCAGCTTGCTGATGCGCTCGATCCACAACGGATGGTTGGCATCTTCCGGGGCATGAACCGGGATGCCCTTGCGCGCACACAGTTGCGCCACGGAGGCGTAAAACGCGTTTTCCTTCGGATCATCGGCGTGGGTAAACACCGCGGCGATCTCGAAGCCTGAGTCGAGCAGGGTTTCGATGCCGGCACAGCCGATATCGTGATAGGCGAAGACAACAGCTTTTGCGCTCATGAGAGAACCTGATCGGAAGAAGTGTTAGTGAGGCCGTCGACGGTGACAACGGGTGCTGGCGTGGCGGGTTGGCTACGCAGGACTTTCTCGACGAAGAATCGGGGGCGGGCGCGGACGTCGCTGTACATGCGGCCCAGGTATTCGCCCAACAGGCCCATGCCGATGAACTGCCCGCCGGTGAACACAAACAGCACGGCGAACAACACGAATGTGCCGTCGCCGGCCCATTCGGCGCCGAACACCAGGCGCAGGACGATCAAAGCCGTGGCGAACAGCAAGCCGAGTCCGGCCATGGCGAAGCCGACGATGCTCAGCAACCGCAGCGGCGTGGTGGTCATGCAGGTGATCAGGTCGAACATCAGGTTGACCAGGCGCATGGGGCTGTATTTGGATTCGCCGTGTTCACGTTCGGCGTGGGTCACCAGGATCTCCGTGGTGTGCCGGGCAAAGCTGTTGGCCAGGATCGGAATGAAGGTGCTGCGTTCGCGGCAGGCGAGCATCGCGTCGACAATGCTGCGGCGGTAGGCGCGCATCATGCAGCCGTAATCGCTCATGGCCACACCGGTCGAGCGCTGCACGGCCAGGTTGATCAGCTTCGACGGCCAGCGGCGCAGCGCGGAGTCCTGGCGGTTGTTGCGTACCGTGGCAACCACGTCATAGCCCAGCTCGGCCTGCGCCACCAGGCGAGGGATTTCTTCCGGCGGGTTTTGCAGGTCGGCGTCGAGGGTGATCCCCACATCACCTTTGCACTGCTCGAAACCGGCCATGATTGCCGCGTGCTGGCCGTAGTTGCGGTTGAGAATGACCGCCACCACCGGGCTGCACTCTCGATTGGCGGCCTCCTCGAGGATTTGTGCGGAGTTGTCGCGGCTGCCGTCATCAACCAGCACGATTTCATAGTCATGGCGCAACAAACGGCAGGCCGCTTCGGTCCGCCTGAGCAGCTCGGGCAGGCTGTCCTGTTCGTTGTAGACCGGGATGACGATCGACACGCAACGGATCGGATACGGTTTCACAGGCTTTTTTCCAGTGTGTTTTCGATGGCGTCGACGACACGATTGACGTCATCGAGGGTCATGTCGGGGAACAACGGAATCGAGCACAGGCGCTCCGAGTTCCATTCGGTGTTGGGCAGGTGAAGGTCAGGGAAACGCTGGCGGTACCAGGTGTGCAGGTGCGTGGCGATGAAGTGAATGCCGGTGCCGATGTTCTGTTCCTGCAAGGCCCTCATGAAGGCATCGCGATCCAGTCCGCAACGCTCGGCGTCGATGCGCAGGACGAACAGGTGCCACGCGTGCCGCTGCGGATACGTCGGGATGGCCAGCGGTTGCACCGGTAAACCTTCGAGGCGTTGCAGGTAGGTGCGCGCCAGCTCGGTGCGCTTGGCGTTGATCGCACCCAGACGCTCCAGCTGCACCAGGGCGATGGCGGCATTGATGTCGGCCAGGTTGTATTTGAAACCCGGCTCCATCACTTGTGCCTGAGGTCTGCGACCGTGGGTCAGCCGATCGTAGGCATCAACGCCCAGCCCATGAAACTTGAGCATGCGTACCCGGTTGGCCAACGCGGTGTCGTCGCTGACGAACATCGCGCCCTCGGCGCAGGTCATGTTCTTGATCGCGTGGAACGAGAAGATCGCCGTGCCTTTCGCGCCGACATGTCGACCTTTATAGAAGGTGCCTGCTGCATGGGCGGCGTCTTCGATGACTGGGATGCCGTGTTTGTCGGCCAATGCGTAAAGTGGATCAAGGTCGAAGGCGGCACCGGCGTAATGCACCGGAATGATTGCCCGGGTGCGCGGCGTGATCGCCGCCTCGATGCTGGCCAGGTCACACATGAGCGTGTCGCGGTCAACGTCGACAAAGACCGGTTTGGCACCCAACAGGCAAATCATGTTGGCCGTGGACACCCAGGTCTGGGATGGCGTGATGACTTCATCCCCCGCACCGATTCCCAAGGCCAGTAACGTGATATGCATACCACCAGTGGCCGAAGAAAGTGCAACGGCATGACGGCAGCCGACATAGTGGGCAAATTGCTCTTCCAGTTGCTGGGTTTTCGGCCCGGTAGTGATCCAGCCGGAGCGCAATACTTGCTCTACGGCTGCGATTTCCTCATCGCCGATAGTCGGGCGGGAGAAGGGGAGAAACGCCTCATTCATAAGAATCTCCGGGCGAACGGCTTCCTTCAGCAAAATCGCCGAAAGAAGCGTGTTTTCAAGGGGTTGACTACCGGAGCAGGAAGCCATCAATTGACTTTCCGGGCCGCGACCGGCAGCGTGACGACCCACAAGGGCTCGTCGGGTTGATTGAAGGTTATGCCCGATTTTGTGAAAGGAACATGAAAAACCGGTCTTCGAATCGTTTATCTGAAAGTCATACAGCCACTGTTCAGACTTCTGCCGTTTATCGCGATTTTTAGAAGAGAAGTCCTGCGGAAGTGTTCCCCTTTATATGAACAATGTTTCAATCCTTAGTTGTTTTTACTGAATTGTTTCCACTCAAGGCCGTTTCGTTTGATTGACTTAGTTAATACCCACTCTGTTGCTTCGAAGACCAACCCGATGACTGTCTACCTGGCCCGACTGGCGCCCTCCAGTCAGTTGACCATGCGCTACGTTTTGCAGGATGCGGCCGACCGTTTGGGTTTCGAAGACATGAACGTCGAGGAGATTCCCTGGCATCAGCTCCAACCCGACAATGTGATTGCGCTGGTCGCAGCGCTGCGTGAAGACGGGTACGCACCGAATACCTCGTCGCTGTACGTCAATGCGGTACGCGGGGTGATGAACGAAGCGTGGCGCATGAGCCTGATCAGTCAGGAACACTTGCTGAAAATGCGCTCGGTGAAAGGGATTGCCGGCACGCGTCTGTCCCAGGGGCGCAACCTCAGGCGCTCGCTGATTCAGGAGATGATGGCGGTGTGTGCCGCCGACCCGCGTCCTCAAGGCTTGAGAGACGCCGCCATCATCGGGATTTTGTACGGTTCGGGAATGCGCAAATCCGAGTCGGTGAACCTGGACCTGTCACAGGTGGATTTCAGCGAGCGCAGCTTGCGGGTCACCGCCAAGGGCAACAAGCAGTTGATCAAATACGCCCCGGCCTGGGCCTTTGAAAAACTGCAGGCCTGGCTGGAACTGCGCCGTTCGCACCTCAAGGAAGGCGAGGTGGACGACCCGTTCCTGTTCAACCGCATCCGTCGCGGCAGCCACATCACCCGCGAGCGCATCACCAAACACGCGATCTATTACATCGCCCGGCAGCGCGGTGCGCAGGTCGGGGTAAAGATCATGCCGCATGATTTCCGGCGCTCGTTCATCACCCGGGTGATCGAAGAGCATGACCTGTCGATCGCGCAAAAACTCGCTCATCACAGCAACATCCAGACGACGGCCAACTACGATGTGCGCGACGACAACGAGCGGCGTCGGGCGGTTGACCGCTTCGATCTCTGATGGACTTGATTCACGGTTCACTCAGCACATGGGCATGGCCGATGGTTGATACGTGAACCTCGCTGCCAGCGGGCGGCGCGTACAGGCCAGAGCTGCGCACCATCAGTGATCGACCGTGCGGGTCGCCGGCGACGGCAGGCTGCAACTCCACGGTCAAGGTGCAGGTGTTGCCGCTGAAATCCCGCTCGGTCACCACGGCGCGGCACCCGGCGACTTCGGTCGGGCTGGGCTGGATGCTGACCAGTTGCAGCTGCTCGGGGCGCAGCATGATCTGCGCCGCATTGTTATTACGGTGGTTGTTAACCGGAATACGGCCCAGATCGCAATGGGCCCACCCGGCCTCGATCCTGGCGGGCATGACCACGGCATCTCCAAGAAACAGCGCAGTTTGTTCGTCGTCGGGATAGCGGTAAAGGTCCAGCGGATGGCCCGACTGCACCAGCCGGCCGTCACGCATTACCGCTAACTGATCGGCGAACGACAAGGCTTCGCTCTGGTCATGGGTGACCAGGATGGTGGTGACGCCGGCGTCGGACAGCAATCGCGCGACCATTTTGCGCATTTCGCCCCGCAGGCCGGTATCAAGGGCCGAAAACGGCTCATCCAGCAACATCAGCCGTGGTTGCTGCGCCAACGCACGCGCCAGCGCCACTCGCTGTTGCTGACCGCCGGAAAGCTCATGGGGCCAACGTTGGGCCATGCTCGAGTCGAGGGCCACGCTGTCCATCAACTCAGCGATTCGCTGGTGCTTCGCCTCGCCTTTGGTCGACAGCCCGAAACCGATATTGGCGGCCACCGTCATGTGCGGGAACAGCGCGCCGTCCTGGGGGACATAGCCGATCAAGCGCTGATGCGCCGGGACTTCATGGGTGTCGTCGACGAGTGTCTGGCCGTCGAGCGAAATACTGCCCGTGTCCGGGAATTCGAAACCGGCGATCATCCGCAGCAACGTGGTTTTGCCGGAACCCGAGGGGCCAACGATGACTGTCCGGCTGCCTTTTGGCACCGACAAGCTGACGTTCTCCAGCGCTCGCTGAGAACCGTAATATTTGCAGATCGCGTGCAGTTCCAGAGCGTTCATCGTCCAGCCGTTCGTTTGGATTGGTAATAAAGAATTGCGGTCAACGGAAGCGACAGCACAATCATCAGCAGGGCGTAGGGCGCCGCGGCGGCATAGTCGATTTCGCTGGTCATGGCCCAGAAACCGGTGGCCAGGGTGCGCGTGCCGTTGGGGGCGAGCAGCAGGGTCGCGGTCAGCTCATTGGTGATCGCCAGAAACACCAGCGCGGCACCGGCGGCGGCACCGGGCGCGGCCAGGCGCAGGGTGATCAGCCACAGTGCCCGCGCAGGCGAGCGGCCGAGGCTGCGCGCCATGTTTTCCAGTTCGACCGGTGCCTGCGCGATGCCCGCACGCAAACTCACCAGGGCGCGGGGCAAAAACATCAGCAGATACGCCAACAGGACGGTGATCGTGGTCTGGTAGATCGGTCGGGCGAAATGGATGGTGATAGTCACCAACGCCAGGGCCACGACGATGCCGGGCAATGAACTGGTGATGTAATTGCAGCTTTCCAGCAACCGCTGCAGCCGACCCGGCGAGCGAATCGACAGCCAGGCGATCGGGATGGCGGCGCAGGTGGTCAGGACTGCGCCGCAAATCCCCAGCAGCAGGGTTTGTTCCAGCGCCGGCACAAGCTCTGCCAAGTCCCAGACTTGCGGGCCGCCCGCGATCAGCCATTTGCCCAAGGTGATCAGCGGCACACCCAAGGCCAGGGCGCAGGTGGTGATTTGCAGCATCAACCCCAGCACCGTGGCTTGAGCGTCCAGGCGCACCACCCGTTGTTCACGCGCGCTGCCGGAACCGACCCGGGCGTAACGCGCCGTACCGCGAGCGGCCGATTCGGCGGTCAGCATCACCAGGCAACACAGGGCGAGCACGCTGGCCAGCATGTGGGCAGCGGGGCCGTTGAAGGTGGATTTGAACTGATCGAAGATCGCCGTGGTGAAGGTGTCGAAGCGGATCATCGCGTACAGGCCATATTCGGCCAGCAGGTGCAGGCCCACGAGCAACGCACCGCCACAGATGGCCAGGCGCAGTTGCGGCAACACCACCCGGAAAAAGATCGCCCAGGGCTTGAGCCCCAGGGATTCGGCCACGTCTTCGATCGCCGGGTCGAGCCGGCGCAACGTCGCTGCAATCGGCAAGTACAGGAACGGGAAGTAGGCGATCACCGAGACCAGAACCCCGGCAAACAGGCCGTGAATCGGTGGTACCAGGCTGACCCAGGCATAGCTGTGCACGAAGGCCGGCACCGCCAGCGGCGCGATCGCCAGCAACGACCAGCCACGTCGCCCGGGCAGGTTGGTGCGCTCCGTCAACCAGGCCAGGGCCAGGCCCAGGCTGATGCACAACGGAATCGTGATCACCACCAGCAACACGGTGTTGATCAGTAACTCGCCGACCCGAGGCCGGAACACCAGCGGCACCAGCGTTGCCCAGCCGGTTTGTATCGACACGCCGATGACGAAGGCAATCGGCATCAGTGCCAGCAACGACACCAGCACCGACAAACCGATTACCCAGGCGCCACCGCGACCGGCGAAGACGCCACGGGTGCGTCGTCGCAGGTTGACGGGTATCGCCGCAGGGATACCGGTTGGCAGGGATTCAGGGATCAATTAGAGCAGCCCCGCCTGAGTCATCAGGTCCACGGCTTTTTTGCTGTCGAGTTTCGACGCATCGACCACCGGGGCGTCGAGTTGCGACAAAGGCACCAGTTTCGGATTGGATGGGGCGTTTTTGCCCACGGCGTATTCGAACGACTTGCCAGTCTTGAGGATGTCCTGGCCGTCCTTGCCGGTGATCCATTTGAGCAACGCCTGGGCTTGTTCCTTGTGCTTGCTGGACGCCAATACGCCGCCCCCCGAGACGCTGACAAAGGCCCCCGGGTCCTTGTGCTTGAAGTAGTGCAGGGCCGTGTTGTTGCTGTTTTCGCCGGTCTTGGCTTGATCGCCGAAGCTGTAATAGTGATAGATCACGCCGCTGTCGATCTGCCCGGCATTCACCGCCTTGAGCACGGCGCTGTTACCGCGATAGGCCGTAACGTTGCTTTTCATCCCTTTGAGCCATTCCAGCGTTGCGGCTTCACCCTTGAGTTCCAGCACTGCGGCGACGATTGCCTGGAAGTCGGCACCGGCCGGAGAAGCGCCCCAACGACCTTTCCACGCCGGACCCGCGAGGTCCATCAGTGATTTCGGCAAGTCGGCCTCGGGCAGCTTCGCAGGGTTATAGACAAACACGGTTGAGCGCGCGGCAATCCCGACCCATTTGCCATGGGCCGGACGGTAAGCCGCCTCGACTTGCTCCAGCGTTGTCGGGGCAACCGGCGCAAACAGGCCGGCGTTGTCCACCAGCACCATCGCTGGGGAGTTCTCGGTCAGGAACACATCGGCCGGGGACGCGGCGCCTTCCTGCACGATCTGATTGCCCATCTCGGTATCGTCACCATTGCGCACGGTGACCTTGATGCCGGTTTCCTTGGTGAAGCCCTCGACCCAGGCTTTGGTCAGGCTTTCGTGCTGCGCGTTGTAGACCACAATGCCGTCATCCGCTGCAAACACCTGTGTGGCGCCGAGCAGGGCAGTGGCCAGCAAGGCCGCTTTGAGGAAGGAAGGGGTAGGGGTGAACATTCTGTCGGCAGCTCCTGTTCTTTTGGAAGGCATGCACGTCCATTCGCGGATCAATCAATGCGAACCATTTGCATGTTTGAATCGCAGGGAATGTAGAGCTCAAAATGAGAAAAAAACGTCAAAGAAACCGTTAATACATGTCATTTACATTCAGATTAGCAGCACCTCGACCCCTTGCCCGATGGGTCTGAATCAAACGGTGTGATCACTGGCTCGATGGGCAGCCTTTCGAAGTTCCGCCGGCCGCCTGATTAATCGCAGCGGCCAGACGCTTGACGTTGTTCTGATGCGCCACCACCAACTCATCAATGCTGGGGCCGGAAGGTGACTGCAACGTGCTGCGGCAAGTAATCAGCGTGTTATCACTGTCGCCAAGGCTGCGCAGGCGCCATTTGACGTCGATCAGCGCGTATTGCCCTGGAATCGAGTCGAAGCGCTGCACATCCAGGCGCAGTGACATTTTGCGTTGTGAATGGCTGTTGAGCAGTTGGTCAACCATGGCGCTGCGCAATTCATCCACCAAGCTCGCGGCCCACCATTCGGTTTCGAGTATCGCCAGGCCGCTGTTGCCCTGGCGGATCACGATCTGCGGACGATCGACCTGGGGCGGCACGCTGATGCTTTCAATCTCGATCTCCGAGGTACCGCCTCTGGATTGATTACCCAATTGCGCCGGAATCAGGGTGTGAAACTGAATCGGGTCACTGCGGCAAGCGGTGAGCAGTAACAGCGCGGTGACCAAGGTGATCTTCAGCGAAAAAGCCATGGTGTTGCTCCTGTGGTCAGTTGCGCGGTGGCGCCTGCAGATCCATCGGTGCGGCGTTGTTGGGGCGGCCGCGAATCAGCGATTCCGGATGGCGTCCCAGGTAATCCGAGAGCTCACGCAAGGAGCGCGACATGCGTCCGAGTTCGTCCAGGGTCTGGGTCAGCTGTTCCCGCTGCGGCGAATCTTCGGCGAGCGTCGAACTGGCCGATTGCAGGGTCTTGCTGACGTCGGCCAGGGTGGTTTGCACGCCCGGCAGCGTCTTGGCGTTGAATTGGGCGAGGCCTTTGCGCAGTTCGACGAGGTTACTGTCCAGATTGCCGGCAATTCGCTCGATCGGCAGTTGGTTGATCTTGTTGACCATGCCTTCGAGTTTTTCCTGCAACTGTTCGAGGCTGCCGGGAATGGTCGGAATACTGACCGGACGGGCGCTTGGATCGAACGCGACTTTCTCGGCCTTGGGGTAGAAATCCAGTGAGATGTACAGCTGGCCGGTCAGCAGATTGCCGCTGCGTGCCTGGGCGCGCAGACCGTTCTCGATAAAGGAACCCATCAAGCGCACGGCTGCGGCTTCATCATTGGGATCATGATTGAGCGCCTTGAGCATTTTGGTATGGGCCGAACCCAGGCGCTGCGGGTAGATCACGATGCCAACGTTGACCGGGAAGCTGCGCTTTTTCGCATCGAAATCCAGATTGATCGACACCACTTTGCCGAACTCCACGCCGAGGAATTCCACCGGTGCATCGACTTTGAGGCCACGCAGGGCCTGGTCGAAACGCAGGCTCAAGTATTGGCCCTTGCCACTGGGCGGGGCGAGGGCGGTTTGCTGGTCGGGGAACAGTTCATAGGCATACTCTTCGGCCGCCGGTTTATCGTTGGGGCTGTACTCCGGCGCGCGGAAGGCGATGCCGCCAACCAGCAGCGATGACAATGACTCGGTCTTCACCGCGAAGCCATTGGCGCCGACGCTGACATCAATACCGCTGGCGTTCCAGAACCGGGTGTTTTCGGTGACATAGGCATCGTTGGGCGCGTGAATGAACAAGTCGATGTTCACACCGTTGCCGTCAGGGTCCAGCGCATAGGCTACCACCTGGCCGACCGGAATTTTTCGGTAATAGACCGGCGAGCCGATGTCCAGCGATCCGAGGTCCTGGGTGTGCAAGGTAAAGCGTTTGCCCGGTTCGCCATAGGTAATCGCTGGCGGGTTTTCCTGGCCTTTGAAGTGTTTCGAACGGGTGTTGGACTGGCCGATATCCGCGCCGATGTAGTCACCGGAGAACAGGGTATCGATGCCCGACACGCCGCCGGCACCGATACGCGGACGCACCACCCAGAACTGTGAGTCTTCACGGGTGAAGCTTTCCGCCTGTTTGGCCAGTTTGATCGTGGCGTTGACACTCTTCTGGTCGCTGCTCAGTTCCACGTCCGAGACCTGTCCGATCACCACATTGCGGTATTTGACCTCGGTCTTGTTGGCAGTCAGGCCGCTGCCGGTCTTGAACGTGACCGTGATGGTCGGGCCTTCCTGCATCATGCTGTGGACCACCAGGGAAATGCCCACCAGTACTGCGACGATTGGCACGATCCAGACCAGCGAAACGCTGAAACGACGAGTCTTGATTGGGGCCTGGCCAGGGGCTTGCGGCCCGTCAGTGGCTTGCGACTTCATCCATGTCCTCCTCGGTGTGTGAGTTTTTATCCTGCTCGTTATCCCAGATCAGACGCGGGTCGAAACTCATCGCTGACAGCATGGTGAACACCACCACCAGTCCGAAAAACAGAATGCCCGGACGCGGTTCGATATCGGCCAGGGCTTGAAACTTCACCAGTGAGGCCACCAGGGCCACCACGATCACGTCGAGCATGGACCAATAACCGATGAGCTCGACGAAGCGGTATAACGTCGATCGTTCCTTGCGCGCCCATAGGCTGTTGCGATGCACCGTAATCAGCAGCAGCATTAACGCGACGAACTTGACGCCCGGCACCGCGATGCTGGCGATAAAAATGATCAGGGCGATGTCCCAGGCACCGTGCTGCCAGAAATCCAGCACGCCGCCCATGATCGTGCTGTCAGCACCGTTACCGACCATCTTCGTATTCATCACCGGCAGCAGATTGGCCGGGACGTAAAACACCAATGAGGTCAGCAGGTAGGCCCAGGTGCGGGTCAGCGAGTTGGTTTTGCGCCGATGCAACGGCGCGCCGCAGCGCTCGCATTGGTGCGGTTCACCTGTCATGTCGCAGGCCAGTCCGCAGCTGTGGCACAGGCAGAGGTTGAGTTCGCTGGCGACCGGAGGCGTTGTCATAGAATGTCCCACAGCTCACGGATATCGCGCCCGGCGATGCGGATCATCATCAGGCTGAGCACGGCCAGGGCAAACAGACCGATGCCGGGCAGCACATCCAGCAACCCGGCGAGCTTGATCACCGCAACCATGGCCCCCAGCAGACAGACTTCGAGCATGCTCCAGGGCCGCAGGGTTTCCAGCCAGCGCATGCAGAAGCTGAAACCGGGTGAGCGCCGGGAGGCGAGGGCATAGCTCAGCACCCAGATCAGCAGCAACAGCTGGAAAATCGGCGCGATGATCATCGCGATCGCCGCCACCATGGCAATGAAGGTGATCGGCCCCAGGCTCAGGGCCAGCACCGAGTCCCAGAGGGTTGCGCTGTTTTTCAGGCCTTTGAGGCTGATGCTCATGACCGGGTAGAAATTGGCGAAAATCCATAGCATCAACGCCGTCCAGGTCAACGCCAGGCGTTGTTCCACCGTCAGGCCGTTATAGCGCTGGAGCACACCGCCGCAGCGTGTGCACAGGGTTTTTTGATGTTTGGCGAGCGTGACTTTTTCATACACGCAGTCGCAGTGCTCGCAGATGATCAGTTGGTCAGTCGTAGCCATTGGCCGCACTCGCCAGGACGCAGGAAAGTCAGAGCACCTCCTCAATATAGAAGTGCCTTGCGATTGAGCAAATCGAAAGGCCTAAACAACTGATTGACCGCGTTATCGTTTATCGCGAGCAGGCTCACTCCCACAGGGATCGTCGTCGTTCACAAATGCTGTGTCCGCCGAAAATCCCCTGTGGGAGTGAGCCTGCTCGCGATAGCGGCCTGTCAGCCAACCAGTTCGCGCAGTCGATACCAGAACATCCCAAGCGCCAGCAACGGCGAGCGCAGCATCGGCCCGCCGGGAAAGGTCATGTGCGGCACGGCGCTGAACACGTCGAACCCTCGACTGTGCCCGGCATGGATCGCTTCACCCAACAGCTTCGCGCACCAATGCGTGACGTTCAGCCCATGCCCCGAGTAACCCTGGGCATAAAACACATTCGGGTGCTGACTCAAGCGGCCAACTTGCGGGAAGCGATTGGCGGAGATGCCGATCCGGCCGCCCCATTGATAGTCGATGCGCACATCGCGCAATTGCGGGAAGACTTTGAGCATCTGCGGGCGCATGTACGCCGTGATGTCAGCCGGATCGCGCCCGGAATAATGGCAGGCGCCGCCGAACAGCAAGCGCCGGTCCGCCGAGAGCCGGTAGTAATCCAGGCCGACTTTCTGGTCGCACAACGCCAGGTTCTGCGGGATCAACTGCGCGGCAACCTCAGGTGCCAACGGCTCGGTGGCAATGATGTAGCTGCCGGCCGGGAGCACCTTGCCGCTGAGCTTCGGTTCGAGTTCTTCAAGGTGCGCGTTGCAGGCCAGCACCAGACTTCCCGCGCGTACCGTGCCACCGGCACAGCGAACCTGCACCGTGCTGCCATGGATCAACTCCAGAACCGGGCTCTGCTCGAAGACCTGCACCCCAAGGGATTGCGCCAGCCTTGCTTCGCCCAGCACCAGATTGAGCGGATGCAAATGGCCCGAACCCATGTCGACCAGACCACCGGCATAGACGCTTGAGTCCACCACTTGCTCACGGATCTGCTCCGGCCCGACCAGACGGGTTTCGTGGGCGTAACCTGATTCGGCCAGACTGTCCCGCTCCGCCTTGAACACCGCGAATTGCGCCTTGGTGTTGGCCAGCTCGCAGAACCCCCAGCGCAGGTCGCACTCAATCCCGTGTTCACGGATGCGATTGCCCACCAGTTCCACCGATTCGATCCCCGCGCGCTCCAGATAGCCCACCCCGTCCTCACCGACGTACCGGGTGAAACCGCTGACGTCATGGCCGATTCCGCGGATCAACTGCCCGCCATTGCGCCCGCTGGCGCCCCAGCCAATCCGCCGGCCCTCCAGCACAATCACCGAGAGCCCGCGCTGAGCCAGCTCGATCGCGGTGTTGACGCCGGTAAAACCGCCGCCGATCACGCAGACATCGGCCACAAGGTCCGAGGCCAGCGTGGGGCAGGGCGTCAGGCCTTTGGCGGTGGCCGCGTAGTAGGAATGTGCGTGTTCGTTATTCATTTGTTGGACTTCACTTTGCTCCAGGAACGGGTCATCAGTCGCATGATCGCCTGGGGCGGGGTGGTCGAAATGTAGAGTTTGTCGAGGACTGCCTGAGGTGGGTAAACCTCAGGGTTGTTCACCAGCTCCGCGTCCATGTATTCCTTGGCGGCGGGGTTCGGGTTGGCATAGCCGACCGAGGCGCTGACCTTGGCAATCACTTGCGGGTCCAGAAGGTAGTTGATGAAGGCATGGGCTTCTTTCGGGTTGCTGGCATCGGCAGGAATCGCCAACAGGTCAAACCACAAGTTACTGCCTTCCTTCGGAATGGCGTAGGCGATGTTCACGCCGTTCTTGGCTTCCTTGGCCCGGTTGGCGGCCTGGAACACGTCACCGGAATAGCCGAAGGCAACGCAGATGTCGCCGTTTGCCAGGTCCGATACGTATTTGGAGGAGTGGAAATAGGTGATGTAAGGCCGGATGCTCAACAGTTTGGCTTCGGCTTTTTTGAAGTCTTCAGGGTTCTCGCTGCGCGGGTCCATGCCCATGTAATTGAGAATCGCCGGGAACACTTCATCGGCCGAGTCCATCATCGATACGCCGCACTGGCTGAGTTTCTTGATGTTTTCCGGTTCGAACAGCACTTCCCAGGAATCGATGCGGTCGATGCCGAGCACTTGCTTGACCTTGTCGACGTTGTAGCCGATGCCGTTGGTGCCCCACAGGTACGGCACGGAATGCTCGTTACCCGGATCGTTTTTCTCCAGCAGCGCCAACAATTTCGGGTCGAGGTTCTTGAAGTTGGGCAACTGCGCACGGTCCAGCTTGAGGAACGCCCCGGCCTTCACCTGACGGGCGAGGAAGTGGTTGGACGGCACGACCACGTCATACCCGGTACGCCCGGCGAGCAACTTGCCCTCCAGGGTTTCGTTGGAATCGAAGACGTCGTAGATCACCTTGATCCCGGATTTGGCCTGGAAGTCGGCGAGGGTGGTTTCGCCGATGTAATCGGTCCAGTTGTAGACGCTGACGGTGGGTTGAGCCTGGGCAACGGCACTGAACAGCACGGCAAGCGCGGCCGGCACCATGGATTTCAATAGACGCATTCGACACCTCTTTAGTTATTAGACTGTGTAGGAGCGAGGCTTGCCCGCGAAGGAGGCCTGACTGTCAACGATGATGTTGAACGGACCGGCCTCTTCGCGGGCAAGCCTCGCTCCTACAGGGGGGCGCGTGATCTCGCGTGGTTTTCAGACGCTAAGCATCAAGAACTCACGCTCCCAGGAACTGATCACTCGCTTGAAATTCTCGTGTTCGGCACGCTTGACTGCCACGTAACCGCGCACGAATTTGTCGCCCAGATACCGTCCGATGGTTTCGCTCTCTTCCATCTGCGTCAGCGCATCCTCGATGGTGATCGGCAGGCGCAGGTTGCGGCGCTCGTAGGCTCGACCTTGCACCGCCGCACTCGGTTCGACGCGTTCAACCATGCCCAGATAACCGCACAACAAACTGGCCGCGATCGCCAGGTACGGGTTGGCGTCAGCCCCCGGCAAGCGGTTCTCCACGCGCATCGAATCTGGCGTCGAGGTCGGCACTCGCAGGCCGACGGTGCGGTTTTCTTCGCCCCATTCAACGTTGACCGGGGCCGAGGTGTCCGGCAGGAAGCGGCGGAACGAGTTGACGTTGGGCGCGAACATCGGCAGCACTTTGGGGATGTACTTTTGCAGACCGCCGATGTGGTGCAGGAAAAGCTCGCTCATCGTGCCGTCGGCATTGGCGAAGATCGGCTGACCGGTGGCAATGTCGACTACGCTCTGGTGGATGTGCATGGCGCTGCCGGGCTCGTCGCCAATCGGCTTGGCCATGAACGTCGCCGCGACGTTGTGCTTGAGCGCCGCCTCACGCATGGTGCGTTTGAACACAGTGATCTGGTCGGCCAGGTCCAGCGCATCGCCATGACGGAAGTTGATTTCCATCTGCGCCGGGCCGTCTTCGTGGATCAGTGTGTCGAGGTCCAGGCCTTGCAGTTCGCACCAGTCGTAGACGTCTTCGAACAGCGGATCGAATTCGTTCGCGGCGTCGATGGAAAACGACTGACGACCGCTTTCCGCACGGCCCGAACGGCCCAGCGGCGCCTTGAGCGGCAAGTCCGGGTCTTCACAGCGCTGGGTCAGGTAGAACTCCATTTCCGGCGCGACAATCGGCCGCCAGCCTTTGTCGGTGTACAGCTGCAGCACTTTCTTCAGCACGTTGCGCGGCGATAGTTCGATCGGGTTGCCGAACTTGTCGAAGGTGTCGTGGATCACGATGGCGGTCGGCTCGATGGCCCATGGAATCACATACACCGCGTCGGCGACGGGCTTGCAGACCATGTCGATGTCGGCCGGGTCGAGCAGGTCGTAGTAGATGTCGTCGTCGACAAAGTCCCCGGTTACCGTTTGCAAAAGCACACTTTCCGGCAGGCGCATGCCTCGCTCATGCAGGAACTTGTTGGTGGGTGCGATTTTGCCGCGTGCAATGCCGGTCAAGTCACTGACCACACACTCGACTTCGGTAATCTTGTGATCTTTCAGCCACGTGAGGAGCTGATCGAAAGGGGCATTCATAAAGACCTCGTTATTGGTTTTTTTTAACGTCGGGGAGGACGGTTTCATCCACCGCACACTTCCCCTGAGACGCGTTGACGACTATCTTGGGCGAGCCTTGCGGTTCCATCTATCCACTTTCAGCAGCACCAAAACGCACCAAACGAGTGCGTAAGGTCATTCATGTCAGCGTCCAGTCCAATACAGGTTCAAGCGTTCAACACCGACGATGTCGCTGCGCAAATCCGCGCCACGCCGGGTTGGGTCCAGCATTACCAGCAAATGTCGCCGGGGCATTTCGCCGGGCGTGTGCGCTACCTGGACCTGCAAGGCGTGGAGATTTACGAAGAGCAGATGAACACCCGGGTCGAACAGAATTTCAGCGCGCCCGAGGGTTCGCTGGCGTTCTGTTTCGATCGCAGCGACAACGCGCTGTATGTGTTGAATGGCGAAAGCCGCAACATCTGGATCACCCCGGAGAACTACCAGGAAGTCGCCGTGGTGTTTGGTCCGGAGTTCGTGCAGCGTCACGGTTTGAATGTTGCGCGGCTGGAAGGCTTGTTCATGTCGCCGCTGAACTCGGGGCAGAACGCCTTGTTCAGCCGCTGGTTGAGCGGCACCTTGACCCGCCTCGCCGAAACGCTCGACCCGCCGAGCAAAGAAGCGCTGACCCAGCAACTGCTCGAAGACTGCCTGTACATCCTCGACAACGCCTGTGTGTGCCTCGATCACGGCGGCCTGCAGCGCCGCACCGAAGAACGCGCAGTGATGAAACGCATCGGCGAATGGGCCGCCGACTCACCGGAAGAAACCCTCAACCTGCTGGAGCTCTCCCAGGTGGCCGGGGTTTCACTGCGGCAGTTGCAGCACGCGTTCAAGGCCTTCACCGGGATGACGCCCACCCATTGGCTGCGCCTGCGCCGCCTCAACAGCGCCCACCGCGAATTGCTCGCGCGAACACCGAATGACACCACCGTTGCCGAAGTGGCGATGAATTGGTCGTTCTGGCATCTGGGGCGGTTTTCCAGCAGTTACCGGGCGCTGTTCAAGGAACTGCCGAGTGAAACGCTCAAGCGCATTCGCCCGAGCAGGACCTGATTCGCAAGTTCAGCCTCGCCGAGAGGGCGCAGTGACTGGCTGAACGACCGGTTTTTTGTTCAAACCGTCGATGCAGGTTTCGCCAGTTCAATCCCGGCCGCACCCAATCGCTTGAGAATTTCAAACAACAAATCGCTTTTAGTCGTGCCGACGATTCTCGGGCTGCTGACGTAGCCCGTGACCGTCAGCGTGATGCCTTCGGGGGTCAGTTTGCTGAACCGGACGAAGGTAGCCGGTTTGTCGAGGATGGTTTCGTTCTCGCGGTACGTGTCGTACAGCAGGTTTTGAACTTGCTCCGGATCGATGTCCAGCGGGAACATCAGCTCCAGTGTCGCCACCCCTTGTGCGCTGCCGCCAAGGGTGACGTTGCGCAGGTTCTGCGAGATCAGTTGTGAGTTGGGCACGATGACGATCGAGCGGTCACTGAGTTGTATTTCGGTGGCCCTGACGTTGATGCGGCGGATGTCGCCTTCGACGCCACTGATGCTGATCAGGTCGCCGACCTTGACCGGGCGCTCGGTCAGCAGAATCAGCCCGGAGACGAAGTTTTTGACGATTTCCTGCAAGCCGAAGCCGATCCCCACCGACAGGGCGCTGACAATCCACGCCAGGTTGGTCCACTCGATGCCCAGGGATGACAAGGTCAGCAGTATCACCAGGGCGTAACCGATATTGGAGAACAGTGTGCTGAGCGAGGCACACATGCCGGGGTCCATGTCGGTCTTGGGCAGGAACTCGTTATCCAGCCATCGGCGCAGTGCGCGAATCAGGTAGATGCCGATGAACAGGGCCAGTAGCGCATTCAGCAAATGGCCCGGGATGATATTGAGTTTGCGCAGGCCATCGCCGCCGAGGATGGCGAACGTCTGGGTAAACAGTTGTCCCAGCGTCGTGCCGACGCCACCGACAAACAGTGAAATGACCGCCAGCAGCATTAAACCGGCGCGACCGACACCGGACAGAATGATCGACGCTTGCTCAAGGCGTACATCGCCGATTCCGAGCAATTGTTTGAGCGCCTTGCCGCTTGGACTCTTGGGTGAAAACAGGTACTCACAGCTGTCTCTGAACAATTGCGTCAGCAAGTAGAAGCCCGACAGGATGATAAAACCCCAGACCAGTTGGTACGTAATGAACCGTGCCAGGGAGATGTAGCCGATCAGCAGCGCAATCAGCGATACCACCGTCGCAAAACCGGCCAACGAATAAATCAGGCCGGCAAGGGTGGTACTCGATTCGGGCGCTTCCCCGGTAGCCGCAACGGCTCTGCGGACTCTGCTGGCTCGCCGGAACAACGTGCCGATAATCAGCGTGACCACCAGCGCGATCAAACCGCGGCCAAACAGAATGGCCGGCGGGCTCATGCCGGTGACGTTGGTGATTTGTGCCAGGCTGACCAGAATCAGCAGTGTGACGGCCAGTATCCTGGGGAAGGGCTGAATTGCCAGTGCCACGGGATCGGAGATGGCCGGCAGCCGCCAGGAAGGATGTCGGGTCGACAGCAGCGCCCGGCTCAGACCGGTAATCAGGATGCACACATAGATGATTTTTTCGAATTCATCGGCAAAGTTCTGAATCAAAGGCGACAACGGCAATTGCCGGGTGAGCGCATAAAACAGCAGTTGCATTGCAAAAGCCGTGGTCAGCAGCGTGGCCACGACAGAGGCCAGTGCGAGCGAGCTTCGACGCAAACGTCCTTCCGGCATTCGATGAATACACACCCAGGTCAGCCCGCGCTCCGCGATTCTTCGGCCCCAGGACCAAACACCCAGGGCCAGCACGATCAATGCGATGGTGAACAGGCGTTCGCCGGGTTGCCAGGCGGCCTTGATTGCGCTGGAAGCCTGCTGGATGAATTCGCTCAGCCGCTGGCGGTCCTCCTTCAGCGGACTGAACAATGGCGCCCAGAACCCCGGCCCCAGGATACTGCCGCTGCGCAGCGTGACTTCGGATTCCAGCAGGTTGCGGCGAATGCCGGCGATTTGAATAAGGAGACCGGCAGCATTGTTTCTGAGTGCTGTCAGGGTTTTGAGGCTGGAATCGACTTTGGTCTTTTGCTCGGAGAGATAGGCTCTTTGCGTCGCGATATCCGATTTCTCTGACTCTACATCGTCGAGTGATACCGGGCCCAAAACATCAAGTTGGGCTTGCAGTTGCTTCTGTTCGGGCAGCAGGGATGACTGCAGGCTATCCACGTCGTTGATAAACGACTGAACAGCATCTTGCAGGCCGACCATCTGGGTGAGGTTATTGGCCAGCGAAATCTGTTGCTTGATTCGGTCAAGGCGGATTTGCAGGTTTTGCAGATCACTCTGAGAAATGACTAACGACGAAGTACCCGATGTAATACCTGCAGCCGGCGGTATGTCGGCGGCCGACAGCGCTCCGTCACTGGTTGCAAGCAGCGTGAGCACGACGAACATCATTGACTTCAATGCATTACGCATGGGGGTGCTCGACTCTGTGGTGGGTCGCTCAACCTATGAGGTTAGGCCATCACGCCAAAACGATCGAAAAGAATCCTGTTCGCCGTCAGGATCAGGCAATACCGTGCAGAGAGTGAGTGCCGCGTGATCTACACTCTTTGTTGCTGAATCAAGCCCGGGATCAGCTACCCGGGGTTAATGCAGAGTGACGGGCTGCGTTGGAGGTCATTATGAGCAAGGTGTCATCCATCGGCCTGAGCATCGCATTGGCGGTTGCGTGCACCCAGGGTTGGGCTGCAACGGTCGTTCCGATGAAAGGGCAGAGTTCGCAACAGACCCAACTGGACATCAATGAATGCAACAGCATCGCGTCCAGTCAGGCCGCGTCGACCGCACAGCCTGCTTCCGGAGGGCGATTGCGCGGTGCTGCCGCGGGGGCCGCCGCGGGATCGGCCGGGGCAGAAGTGCGCGGGCGTCAGCATGACGAGTTTTATGAGCGCATCGATGACGACACGAAACAGGACTATCGGCAGGACCGCGCGAAAGAGACCGCCGTGGCCGGTGCCGTGGTGGGCGGCTCGCGTCAGCGTCAGGAGCGCCGGGCACAAGAGAAAACCAGTGCCGCAACCACCTCGACGGCGTACACCAGTTGCCTGCAGGGCAAGGGGTATCAGGTTAACCCCTGAGCCTTTCGCGGCCGCTGCTCGAGCAGATAAACCATCAGGCAGGCGTACAACGTGACGGCGAGGAACAAGCCCATGCGCACCGCAAACGCGGTGTACACGTCCTTGCCTGCGATGCTGTCCTGAACCGACTGGCCCAGCAGGATAATCAGCGTGATCAGGGTGTTGAGCCAGAACCCCGGGCTGAACCCGGTCGGGCTCAGCGCGTAGAGCTTGCGCGCCAGCACCAGGCCGAACAGCAGCATCCACAGAAAGAACATCCACAGGTGCACAAACAGGCTGAGGGCGCTCCAGAACAGGATCGCCAGCAGGCCTGCGAGCAAGGTTGAGCCAACGAGTTCGCGACCGGCTGTGTGGGCGTTGGTCGTGGAGCTTTGTTGGCCCAGGCTGACGGCTTTGAGGATGATCGGCAGGTAACCGGCCGGGTCGATCAACGCGAGCAGGAACGTCGGTAACACGATCAGGGTTGCACGTAGCGCCACTCGGCTGACCTCTTCGGCGGGCAACGTCGGGGTGGGCGGCGGGGAAGGGGCGTTGGGCGGATCCGGGAATAACCCGTGACTGATCGCCACGACCGCTACGGCGAGCAGCAAGCCCTTGACCAGGGCACCGATGACCATCGCCGCCAGATCGAATTCGGCAACGCCGGCCGAGGAAATCATCGTCAGGCCAATCACCAGAAAGGTCACGATCAGGGCATTTCCACCGCGCAGGCCAAAACGGAAGACCAGGAACAGGCTCAGACCGATCAGCAGCACGCCGCTGAAGGGGTAATAACGCAGGATCGGGATCAACAACAGGCCAAGGCCCGTGGTCAACATCGCAGCCAGTGCGAGCACCACGGCTGCCTTGAACGGCAACGGGCGATTGATCGAGGCCAGCAGGATCAGGCACAGCACCGGCGCGAGAAAGGGGATCGGCAACCCGAGGCCGAAGCTGGCGGCAAGGCACAGCGCCGTGCCAGTGGCCAGGCGTAATGCGCGCTGTTCCCGGGGCGTGCGTTTAGTAGGCATAGCTCAGCCAGCTCATGAAACCCACAAACAGCCGACCCAACGGGTTCAGCGGGTTGCCTTGAGTCGGGAAGGCCATGACTTCGGCCTGCCCGCCAGCACGGATGGCGCCGCTGTCACGCAAGGTTTTTCGGGCGTCTTCGGAGAGCTCGATAATCACCGGAAAACGCTGGGCCGGTCGCAGCCAGTCGCGGCTGTTCTGGACACTGGGTAAGGTGCCAGGCGCCGGTGTCTGTCCGACACTGACGCCATAACCGACACTGCGCACGCGTCCGTCGAACACTTCGCCCGGGAATGCATCCAGGACGATCGCCACGGGCGTATCGACTTTCACCAGACCGAGGTTGTTTTCAGTCATGTCCGCGCTGATCCAGACATCGTGGATGGCAATCAGGGTCATGACCGGGCCACCGGCCGCGGCGAACTGCCCGGCGTCGGTGCGCAGGTCGGTGACCAACCCCGCCGAGCGGGCGCGAATCTGCGTGTTGGACAGATCCAGCTCGGCTTTCGACAGCGCCGTGGCGGCGCTTCGCAGCAGGGCGTTGTCTTCCTCGCTGCCACCTTCTTGCTCGCGGGCGCGTTGCACTTCGGCGCGGGCGGCCGCGACCTGGCTGACCGCCTGTTCACGATTGGCGCGAGACACTTCGAGCAGACGCACGGAAATGGTTCCGGGGTCTTCGCGGTACAAACCTTCCAAACGTTGATTGTCTTGTTTCGCCTTCAGTTCGTTGGCCTGGGCCGCGCGCAAGTTGGCTTGCGCCGAAGCGATGCCGGCGGTGCTGGCGCCGATCTGCCGACGGGTCGATTCAAGGTCTGCGCGGGCGCGGTCGACGGCGATCTGATACGGCTGCGGGTCCACTTCGAACAGCACGTCGCCCGCCTGGACGTCCTTATTGTTGCGCACGTTGACGCGGATCACCCGGCCGGCGACTTCCGAGGCGACCGGAATGACAAAGGCGCCTACGCGGGCTTGTTGCGTATAGGGCGTGAAACGGTCGGCCGCCAAGTACCACGCCAGGCTCAGGAGGATCAGGAGCAGCACCCATTTGATGCCTTTTTTCGCCGGGTCAGCGGCAGGCTCAGGAGGCTTTGGGGCGGGCACCTCGGGGACAGGCTGCACGGTTTCACTCATGGCTGTTTACCTTGTGGGGCAGGGAGGGCGGCGGGCTCGCTCAGCAGGTCGCCCCAGTCGGTGCGTTTTTCCATCTGCTGGCGGGTGGCTTCATCGACTTTGGGCTGGGCGCTGTACCAACCGCCACCGAGGGATTTGTACAGGGCAATCAGGTTGCTCACCGCGTTGCTGCGGGCGACCAGGTAGCTGTCCTGCTGTTCGAGCAGTGCGCGCTGAGCATCGAGCACCCGCTGAAAGTCTGAGTAACCTTCGCGGTACTGCGTGCTGGCCAGCACCAGCGAGCGTTTGGCGGCCACTCCGGCTTCGCTCAGGATGCGTTCGCGCTCCAGCGATTTGATCAAACCAGTGGCGGCATCGTCAGCCTCCCGCGCGGCCTGGCGGACTTTGTCGCGGTACGCCTCGATCAGTTGCTGCAACCGCGCATCCTGGACGCGCACGTTATTGCTGATCTGACCATGGTCGAACAGGTTCCAGCGCAGGCTGGGGCCGCCGATCAGGTCCAGGCTTCGGGACGTACCGTTGAGCGTGTCGGCAGACCAGACGATGCTGCCAAGCAAGGTCAGCGACGGATAGAAATCACTTTCGGCCACGCCAATCAATGCCGACTGGGCGGCGACATTCAGCTCGGCGGCGCGCACATCGGGCCGACGCAGCAGCAGATTGGCCGGCACATCCTGGAGCACGGCGCGATCGACCAGCGGGATCAAGCCTTCGTTGCTCACGAGCATCGGTAACGCGCCGGGCGGTTGTCCGATCAGCACGGCCAACGCATTACGCGTTCGTTGCAACTGGTCTTCGAGGGAGGGGATGGTGCTCAGGGTGCCGAGGTATTGGGTTTTGGCCTGTTGCAGGTCGAGTTCCGCTTGCTGGCCGCTGTTGAACAGTTTTTCGGTGATCTCGAAATTACGCTTTTGTTGTTTGGCGTTCTCCCGGGCGACGCGTAACCGGGCCTCAGTGGTGCGCAATGAAAAGTAGGTGTCCGCGACCTGGGCGCGCAGCAATACCAGCACGTCTTCATAGTTGGCCTGAGCGGCAAAATAACTGGCGTCGGACGATTCGATGGCCCGGCTGAAACGCCCCCAGAAGTCCAGCTCCCAACCCATGTCGAACCCAGCGCTGTATTGCCAGAAATGGCTGTCCTGGGGATTGGTACCACCCGATTGCCGGCGATTGAAGTACAAACTGTCGGCGCTGGCTTGTTGCAGTTGCGGGTACAGAGCGCTTTGCGCAATGCCCAGCTGGGCACGGGCTTCCAGCACGCGCAAGCCGGCGATTTTCAGGCTGGAATTATTTGCATCCGACTCGGCGATCAGCTGATTCAGTAGCGGATCGTTGAAGACCTGCCACCACTGGCGGATATCCGGATTCGGTCCGCGCTGACTGGCGTGTTCAAGGGCTGCGGTATTCCAGTGTTCGACCCACGTTTCGCCCGGCGGCTGGAAGTCCGGCCCCAGCCGCACGCAGCCACTCAGGCCAAGTGCGCCGAGCAGGAGGAGGTGGCCTGGCAGTCTTTGCAAGGAACGGCCTCGAGGCATCGCGTATCGTCCAACCAGAGAAGGTCACTGGAGCATAGCCGTCCAAATGAGCAACCGGCTGTTAAGCTTCTCAGGCAACCTCAAACCTTCTGCGATCATTGATAGGCAGGACACTCATGAGTCTTTTTGTGCTGGGGGGCAATTTCTGGGAGAAGGCGCGGGCGTTGTTTATCCGCTCTGCCAAGGTGGTCAATCCCGAGGCGGTGTAAGGCGTGCCTGCTAGCGCGAAATGATCCCGTGATCGATCGCGTACTTGACCAGGGCTGCGGGTTTGTCGATGTTCAGTTTGCGGCGGATGCTCAAACGATGGGTTTCCACAGTACGCACGCTGATGTCGAGCTCGCGGGCCATTTCCTTGTTGTTCAATCCTTGCGCCATTTTGTACAACACCTGGCTTTCGCGAGGGGTCAGCTCATTGTCGGTGCTTTTGTCGGCTATCAGCCGCTGGGCGATTTCGGCGCTGTAGAACGTGCCGCCACTGACGATGGCTTCGATGGCCGCAATGATTTCCCGCGACGGTGAGTTCTTCAACACATAGCCGCTGGCGCCGGCGCGAACGGATTCACTTACGTATTCATAATTGTCGTACATGCTCAGCATCAGCACCTTGAGCGACGGATACTGGCTGCGCAGCACGCGGGTCAGCTCAAGCCCGTTCATGTCGCGCAGGCTGATGTCGACCAGCAACAAGTCTGGCTGGCAGCGCCCGACCATCTCGATGGCCTGCGCGCCACTTTCGGCTTCGCCCACCACTTCCAGGGGCGCCATGACCGCGAGCAGCGCTTTGATCCCGTCGCGGACCAGGGAGTGATCGTCGACCAGGGCGACGCGGATCGGATAGGGCAGGTTCATCGCAGATATTCACTCTTGTTGTAAGGGGGTGGGTCAGCGTTTCGCACCGGGCATTTTCATCGGCAGCAGCACGTCCAGCTCACTTCTTCCAGGCATCGATATCAGGTCGAACCGCCCGCCAAAATGTTCGACACGCTCACGGATATTACGCAGACCGATGCCCGCGTGGCGACGTTCGACCTGGGCGACATTAAAACCGACACCGTCGTCGACCACCGTCAACCGCACGGATTCCTGTGACCCATGCAGGGTAATCGAAACGTTTTTGGCCTGTGCGTGGCGTTCAATGTTGGTCAGGCCTTCCTGCACAATCCGGAACAGCGAAACCGCCGCGCCGTCGACCAGGTCACAGTCAAATTCATTATCGTCGTAAGTCACGGTGAGACCGCTGCGCTGCTCGAATTCGGCGGCGAGCTGGCCGATCGCCGCCGGCAGGCCCAGCGTGTCGAGCAATGACGAGCGCAGGTCGTGAGAGAGGCTGCGAACCTCGCCAATCGCGTCGCCAAGGCGCTCCGTGGCATCTTTCAGCGTATTCAAACCCTTGTCGTTGGCCTGGCCATTCTCCAGCAGCAGGCTGGCCAGTTCGAACTGGAATTTTATGGAGACGAGCACCTGGCTGATGCCGTCGTGCAGCTCCCGGGAAACCCGTGAGCGCTCTTCCTCCTGGAGGCTGACGATCCGCTGGGTCAGGCGCTGGAGCTTTTTGTCCGCCAGGCGATGCTCGCTGACGTTGAGCGTCATGCCGCTGGCGAAGACAAACAGCACGGCCACGAGGGCCACCGCGGCAATCGCCAGCATGGTCTTGCGGATGCCGTGGGCCACTTCGTCACGCGCCTGCTGGGTGGCGCGCTCAACGTCTTCAAGGTAGATGCCGGTACCGAGCATCCAGCCCCAACGGTCCAGCATCACTACATACGCGAGTTTGTCGGTGACCTGGCCGGAGGAAGGCTTGTTCCAGGCGTAGCGCTGAAAACCTTCGCCGGATTGCGCACTTTTGAGCAGTGCCTGAATCACCGGCAAACCTTGGGGATCTTTCATGTCCCACAGGTATTTGCCCACCAGTTCCGACTGGCGCGCGTGCATCAGGCTGCGACCCTCACGGTCGTAGACGAAGAAGTAGCCGTTGATGCCAAAGCTGAGCTTGCGCAGTTCTTCCAGCACCTGTTGCTGGGCGTGCTCGTCACCGTGCCCGTCGTCGTAGAGCGGCGCGATCAGGCTCTGGGCCATTTCCACGTAGTTTTTAAGCTCGGCGCGTTTGCTCGCCAGAATGCTGTCTTCAATCAGCTGCGCCTGTTGATCGCCGAGTTGGCGATTGAGGGAAATCACCAGCGCGCAGATCACCGCGATCGCCAACACCAGCGGCAGAATCCCGAGCGCGACGATTTTGTGTTTGAGCTGCATCTTGGCTCCTGACCGGACCGAGGGAAGGCGATGGCCCGGCATCATATGCCAAAGATACGCGCGTCCAGTAGCGGTGCTGGACGGAATGACCTGCGGCGGGGATGTCTGTCAGGTGAAATGCAAAACCCTTGTAGGAGCGAGCCTGCTCGCGATAGCGGTAGTCAGACGACATTGATGGTGAATGTCAGTCCGCTATCGCGAGCAGGCTCGCTCCTAGAGAGGAATCAGCGCGTCTACGTAGAACTACGTAGGCGCCATGTACGTAGTAACGCGGATTTATTTGTGGACGGCATGCGGGGATATTGGGCCAGCTCCGCACCGCGGACACAATTATAAAAAATTACCGCCGCAGTCCACTGGCTGTCGGCAGGAGACACGCTATGCCCCGTATGGCTAAACACCTCGCCTGGTTTGCCGTGGCTGTTCTGGGAGCGTTTGCGCTAAGTGTCGTGGCCTTGCGCCGCGGCGAAGCGATCAACGCCCTGTGGATCGTAGTCGCAGCAGTCGCTATCTACCTCGTTGCCTACCGCTACTACAGCCTGTTCATCGCCACCAAGGTGATGCAACTCGACCCCAATCGTGCCACGCCCGCCGTCATCAATAATGATGGCCTGGACTACGTGCCGACCAACAAACACGTACTTTTTGGTCACCACTTCGCGGCCATCGCCGGCGCAGGTCCGCTGGTCGGTCCCGTTTTGGCGGCGCAGATGGGCTATCTGCCCGGTACGCTTTGGCTGATTGCCGGCGTGGTGCTGGCCGGTGCGGTTCAGGACTTCATGGTCCTGTTCATGTCCACCCGCCGCAACGGCCGTTCCCTGGGCGATATGGTCCGCGAAGAAATGGGCCGCATCCCCGGGACCATTGCGCTGTTCGGCTGCTTCCTGATCATGATCATCATCCTTGCGGTGCTGGCATTGATCGTCGTGAAAGCCTTGGCCGAGAGCCCGTGGGGGATTTTCACGGTGATGGCGACCATCCCGATCGCGATGTTCATGGGCATCTACATGCGCTACATCCGCCCGGGTCGCATTGGTGAAATCTCCATCATTGGTGTGCTGTTGCTGCTCGGTTCGATCTGGCTCGGTGGGCAGATTGCTGCTGATCCGGTCTGGGCCAAAGCGTTTACGTTTACTGGCATTCAGATCACCTGGATGTTGATCGGCTACGGTTTTGTCGCCGCGGTATTGCCGGTGTGGCTGATTCTGGCCCCGCGTGATTACCTGTCGACTTTCCTGAAGATCGGCACCATCGTCGCCTTGGCGATCGGCATTCTGATCACCATGCCCGACCTGAAAATGCCGGCACTGACCCAGTTCATCGACGGCACTGGCCCGGTGTGGAAAGGCGGGTTGTTCCCGTTCCTGTTCATCACTATCGCCTGCGGCGCGGTCTCGGGTTTCCATGCACTGATTGCATCCGGCACCACGCCGAAACTGTTGGCCAGCGAAGGTCATGCCCGTTACATCGGTTACGGCGGCATGCTGATGGAATCCTTCGTCGCCATCATGGCGATGGTCGCGGCTTCGGTGATCGAACCGGGCGTGTACTTCGCCATGAACAGCCCGGCGGCGCTGGTTGGCTCTGATGCTGTTTCGGTTGCTCAGACCGTCAGCAGCTGGGGTTTTGCAATTACTCCGGAAGCGCTGCAAGCGGTGTCCAAGGACATCGGTGAAACCACGATCCTGGCCCGTGCCGGCGGTGCGCCGACTCTGGCGGTCGGTATCGCGCAGATCCTGCATCACGTTCTGCCAGGTGAAAACACCATGGCGTTCTGGTACCACTTCGCGATCCTGTTTGAAGCGTTGTTCATCCTGACAGCCGTCGATGCGGGCACCCGTGCCGGGCGTTTCATGTTGCAGGATTTGCTCGGTTCGTTCGTACCGTCGCTGAAGCGCACTGAATCCTGGACCGCCAACCTGATCGCGACCGCTGGTTGCGTGGCGATGTGGGGTTATCTGCTGTACCAAGGCGTGATCGACCCTCTGGGCGGCATCAACACCTTGTGGCCGCTGTTTGGTATCTCCAACCAGATGCTGGCCGGTATCGCGCTGATGTTGGCGACCGTTGTGCTGATCAAAATGAAACGTCAGCGCTACGTCTGGGTGACCATGTTGCCAGCCGTGTGGCTGCTGATCTGCACCACCACCGCAGGCTTTATCAAGCTGTTCGATGCCAACCCGGCGATCGGTTTCCTGGCCCTGGCCAAGAAGTACAGCGATGCGCTGGCCAACGGCCAGATCCTCGCCCCGGCGAAGAGCATCGACCAGATGCACCACGTGATCTACAACGCCTACACCAACGCAACGCTGACCGCGCTGTTCCTGCTGGTGGTCTTCAGCATCCTGTTCTTTGCGCTCAAGGTCGGCATTGCGGCCTGGGGCTCCAAGGAGCGTACGGATAAAGAAGCCCCATACCAGGCGCTGCCGCAAGCGTGAGGGAGGAGGGCGCCAAATGTTCAATGACCTGAGTCGCCTCGGTAAATACCTCGGTCAGGCCGCGCGCTTGATGGTGGGCATGCCGGACTACGACACCTACGTCGAACACATGCAGGGCAAACACCCGGACAAGCCGGTGATGAGCTACGAAGTGTTCTTCCGGGAACGCCAGGAAGCGCGTTACGGGAGCAAGGCCGGGCCTAAATGTTGTTGAGGTAACTGGCGGCTTGATGCAATCCCCGTGGGAGCGGGCTTGTTCGCGAAAGCGGTGTGTCATTCAACACTGATGTTGACTGACACGACCTCTTCGCGAGCAAGCCCGCTCCCACTTTTGTTTTGTGTTGTCTTTTAAATCCTCGACGGCGTCCTCGGCGCCGGTAAATCTTCAACCATGGACTAAACTCAGCGAGCCAATCGACTGCGAGGTGTTGTTCATGGCAAAGGACAAGAAATCCACCAAGAAACGTCATTCCGTCGACATCGCGAAGATGTCCAACAAGGACTACCTGAGTGAACTGCGCCGACTGCATGTCGAAATAGTGAAGTTGCAGGAATGGGTGCGGCATGAGGGCATCAAGATCTGCATTGTCTTCGAGGGCCGCGACGGGGCGGGCAAGGGCGGCACCATCAAGGCGCTGACCGAGCGCGTGAGCCCACGGATCTTTCGCGTTGTGGCGTTACCTGCCCCGACCGATCGCGAAAAAAGCCAGATGTACGTGCAGCGTTACCTGCCACATTTGCCTGCGGCTGGGGAAGTGGTGATCTTTGATCGCAGTTGGTACAACCGTGCGGGCGTCGAGCGCGTGATGGGGTTTTGCACCAAAGAGCAGGCGGTCAGTTTCCTGAGGGCTGTCCCCTTGGTCGAGCGCGCAATCGTCGACTCGGGGATTATGTTGTTCAAGTATTGGCTGGAAGTCAGCCCGCAGGAACAGACCCGACGGCTTGAAGCGCGGATTGAGGACGGCCGCAAAATCTGGAAGCTCACCCCAATGGACCTGAAGTCGTACAGCCGCTGGTATGACTACTCGCGTGCACGTGATGACATGTTCAAGGCGACGGATACCGGACATGCTCCCTGGCTGGTAGCCAACTCGAACGACAAACGACGGGCTCGTCTGAACATCATCACCGATTTGCTCAGCCGCATTCCTTATGAAGAGGTGCCGCGCGAGAAAGTGAAGTTGCCCAAGCGTCAGCGGCCAGGCGGTTATCACGAACCGGATTACCCACTAAAACGCATTCCCGAAAAGTTCTGAGTGCGTCGTCAAATCTTTCATGGGTACTAAAGCGAATAAAACTATTGATAAAAAGGCACATAAGCTTTAAACGGGAAGAACACTGGCGTATTGCTAGCAACTAAAAAGTGGATATCGCCAGTTTTGGCACAGGGAGCGCTGATGAGTTTTTGTCTATTGTCCGACTCCCCGCAGCAATCCGTTGTCGCCACGCTACCGAAGAGTCGGCCGGATGCTGTCGGCACAGCCTGCAAGGGCCATGAAGAAACGGTTGAACAATTGCTGACTTCGGCTCGCCACTGGTCTCACACCACCGCATGGGGGGTGTACCGTGCCGGCGAACAAATGCATCTGGTCGGGCAGGGCGACCCGCAGGCGAATTGGCCGTCCAGTGTGGCGAGTGAAGAATTTGAGACCTTTTGCCAGGCCCAGCACTTGCGCCGATGGCCGACCGGTCGAGGTGAAAGTGTATTGGGATGGCTGCTCGCGCCCATCAAGGATGCTGCGGAGCCGGCGCTCGCCGAATTTGCCCAGCGCCTGGGCATGCAGGTACAGACCGATACCCTTGCCCGAGCGCAAATTACTCAACGGGTGCTGTATGAAATTACCTACCTCGCGAGCTCGACCCGCGACCGGTTTGTATTTCTGGTGGGGGTTCACCGGCTACTCGCCAGCCTGATCGACGCCGAGAACTTCTATCTCGCACTGTATGACCCGCACACCGGCAAGATTGACTATCCGTATTACGTCGACATCATCGACGTTGATGCCGTGGAGGCCGAACACTACGAGTACCTTGATGTTTCACACCTGTCGTTGACCGGCCAGGTGTTGACCACCGGCCAGCCGTTGCTGATCGACGCCGCCGGTATTCGCGCGGCTCAGGCCGAGGGCCGCTTCTACTGCGTGGGGGATCGTCCCGAGTTCTGGATGGGCGCGCCGTTGAAAAATGCCTCGGATGACGTGTTTGGCATGCTGGCCATGCAGGTCTACGACGTTTCCCGTACCTACAGCGCCGAAGACCGCGCATTGTTTCTGGTGGTGGTCCGCCACGTGGCCATGGCGCTGGACCGGATCCTGCACCGCGAGAATCTCGAAGGGATCGTCATGCGTCGCACCCTGGAGCTTTCGGCACTCAACGACGCCTTGAGGCAGGAAGTGGCAGAACGTGAGCGCGCCGAACATTTGCAGAGCGCGCTGTTCCAGATTGCTGAACTGTCAAGCCAGCCTGGCGATATGGCTGAACTGTTTCAAACATTGCATGGCATCGTCGGTGATCTGCTGTTCGCGCAGAACTTCTACATCGCACTGTTCGACGACACGACCACTGAAGTGACTTTTCCGTATTACGTTGATGATCGGCAGACAACTTGTCCGTCGGCACGGCGTGGACGCCGGGGCCTGACTGAGTACGTTATTCGTCAGCGTCGACCTTGCTTGATTGACGCCGACGAGGCTGAACGATTGCATGTGCACGGTGAAATCGAAATTGCCGAAGAGTGTTACCGGTCCTACTCCTGGCTGGGCATTCCCTTGTTCGATGGCGATGTGGTGCGTGGTGTACTGGCGGTACAAAGCTATACCTCGCAAGTGCGGTATACCCTGCGTGATCAGGAACTGCTGACGTTTGTGTCGCGGCACATCGACACCGCGTTGTCGCGACGCACGGCCGCCGAAGCCATCCATTCCGCCAATCTCAAGCTCGAAGCCCGGGTGCAGAGCCGCACCCGAGAACTCGATCACGCCAATGCCAAGCTGCAACACGAAAACTCCCACGATGCGCTGACCGGGCTGCCGAACCGAACCTACCTGCAACAGCACCTCAATCAGGCCTGGTTGCGATTCGGCAGCGAAGGCGGGCACCTGGCGGTGATGTTCATCGACCTTGATCGTTTCAAAATGGTCAACGACAGCCTCGGCCACCATTTTGGCGATCTGCTGTTGAGGCAAGCCGCCCACCGTTTGCGCAGTTGCCTGCGTGACACCGACATGCTCGCACGACTGGGGGGCGATGAATTTTCGGTGCTCGCTCCCGAAGCGCCGCTGGACGTGGTGATCGAAATCGCCGAACGGATCCTGGTGGCGTTTGACCTGCCGTTTTTTATCAATGGCCATGAGGTTTTTTCATCCTGCAGTATCGGTATTGTCAGCGCCGACAATCAGTTCCATCACGAACCGGCCGACTTGCTGCGCGATGCCGATGCGGCGATGTACCGGGTCAAGAGTGCCGGTCGCGACAGCTACGCGGTGTTCAATCAGGAAGTGCGCCGAGAAGTCTCGGACCAGATGGAGCGCGAAGGGGCCTTGCGCAATGCGCTGAAACGCACCGACGAACTGCTACCGTATTTCCAGCCGATTGTCAGCGTTGAAACGGGTGAACTCCTGGCCCTTGAAGCGCTGATCCGCTGGCATCAGCCGGGCGGCCGAGTGATCGCACCAGGGGAGTTTTTGCCGAACGTCGAAGGGTTGCGCCTGATCGGTCGACTGGACCTGTACATGCTCACCAGCGTCGCAGTAATCCTCGCACTCCCTCAACACGCCAATTGGCCGCCGGTGCACGTGAATTGCTCCAGCTACAGCATGACGCGCCCGGACTTTGCCAGTGATGTGCTTGCCCTGTTGGCGCAGCACCGGGTCGCGCCGTCGCGGATCTGCCTGGAGTTGACCGAAGGTGCCCTGGTGGCCGAGCCGGCTATTGCCCGGCAGAACATGCAGCAATTGGCCGACAATGGCATGTCGGTGGTGCTCGATGACTTCGGTGCAGGATTTTCATCCCTGAGCTACGTGCATCAATACCGTTTCAGCGGCTTGAAGATCGACAAGTCTTTCATCCTTGAACTGACCACCAGCGCCCGCAGTCGCGCGATCGTGCGGGCAATTGTGCGGATGGCCGAATCGCTGGACCTGAGCGTGGTGGCCGAAGGTGTCGAGGATGAAGCGACGCTAATCTTGCTGCGCGAAATGGGGGCAGGGCAGGCTCAGGGCTATTATTTTGCCAAGCCCATGGGGTTGCAGGCGTTGCTGGATACGTTACTTGTCGCTCGCTAAAACGGGGTGTGTTATTGCGGCAATGCATAGACCTTGAACAGCTTTTTGGCCGTGTCGTCGGCGCCACCCAGGTATTTGTCGAATGCCTGCTCAATATCGCCCGAGCGGTACATGTCACTTAGCGCGGTATCGACCAGCAAACGGAAGTCTTCATCGTTTTGATCCACTGCCATTGCAGTCGGTGCGTACTCGAAAATTCGGTCGAGCAAAACCAGATTGCTTGCAGACTTATCCGTGGCGAGAAGATTTTTCAGCACCATGCGTTCAGCGAAGAAGGCATCGGCCTTGCCTTCGGCGACCTGCTTGAGGCCTGCCGCGGTATTTTCGACAGTGACAAGCGTGGCCACGACCCCGAGTAATCGCATCCGCTCACGGATCCATGTCTCGGTGACTCCGCCTGCAATGGCGGCATAGGTCTGGTTGGATAACCCATGGTTGATCGTCGCTCGCCACGTTGGTCCGGTGTTAGCCACCTTGCCAGCAAGCGCATTGAGCAACGGCTGCGGTGCATCCTGACGCACCACTACCGAGAGGCCAGCCGTGTAGACCGGTACTGAGTAGCTCACCCTCTTGCGCCGCTCCAGAGTGGGGGCGGTCGGTGTACAGAGAATGTCGATTTTCCCCGAGCTGACGGCATTTATCTCGTCGGTGGGTGAGACCGACAGGTAGCGTATTTGCAAACCAGGCAAAGCCAATTCGGTCTTGACCTTGTCGGCGATCTTCAGGCACAGATCGATCGCATAACCGCTCGGTATATCGCTTGCCTGGACGCTAAAAGGGGGGAAGTTCGGCAAGTAGCCGAGGGTGAAGGATTGAGTCGTCCGCACGCGCTCAAGCGTATCGGCACCCGCCAATACCGGCATCAGCGTGAGCAGGCAGACGAGCAGCAGGTTGTTGGCTTTGGACAATTTAACGTTCATATCCTGGTTCCCCGAATTCAGATGGCTGGCAGTCCTGAAGACGACGGTCAAGGGATGTTGGCCTGAGTCTGAGGCGGTGCAGATGGCTCGACAAATCGTTTGGAGAGGAAGCCGTAAAGCAGGTAGCCGAACGCCAGGACAAGGGCTCCGCCGAACACGGCTTCTTTGCCGCAGGCATACAAAGCGTACAAGGAGTAAGCCACGGCAATCAGTAACAGCGCCGTATTGCGGGTGTATACGCCTGCGCTGACTTTGGCTTTGTACATCATGACCAGCAGGCCGGTGGCCGCCGTCACATAGGGGATCAGGTTGGTCACTGCCGCCAGGCTGACGAGTTTTGCAAACTGAGCGCTGGCGTTGGGCGAAATGGTCGACAGCGCCATCAAGGTCTGCAACACACCGCAGACAAGCATGCCGACAATGGGCGCGTTCAGCGCGCTGACCTTGCTGAACAGTTTGGGAAACATGCCCTGGTCAGCCGTCATCTTGGCCGTTTGTGCCAGGGTGAACTGCCAGCCCAGCAGCGAACCGACACAAGCCAATACTGCCAGCGCCATGATGATGTTGCCGACTGTCGGGTTGAACATGTGTGCGTAGACGAGCGCGAAAGGGGCCGATGAGTTGGCCAGTTCGGCATTGGGTATGATGCCCTGAATAACGGATGTCGACAGCACGTAAACCACTGCTGCACCGAGCGTGCCGAACAGGCAAGCCAGCGGCACCGTGCGCTTGGGATCGTCCACGGCATCGGAAGCCTGAGCCGCCGACTCCATGCCGAGGAAGGCCCACAGCGTCAGGGGGATCGCTTTGCTGATGGCTTCGGAGATGGGCAGTTCGTTCGGGTTCCATGCGGCAGCCAGCACGTCAGGCTTGAACCAGAACCAACCGATGATGCACAAGCCGGCCACCGGGATGATGACACCCCACACGGTGATTGCACCGATCTTGCCGGTGATGCCGGGGCCGCCAAAGTTGGCCACGGTGGTCAACCAGAGCAAGCCGACCGTTCCGATGAACAATGGAATGGCGCCACTTCCCAGCCACGGCAGGAACGATGTCATGTACCCCACCGCGGAGATGGCGACGGCCACGTTGGCGATGGCCAGCGAAAGGAAGTACAGGTACGAGCAGAGGAAAAACCCTGATTTGGCGTGTGCCTCTTCGGTGTAGGCAGACAACCCTCCTGGACGCGGGCAGAAAATACCGCACTGGGAAAAGCAGTAGGCGATGGACATTGAGCCAATGGCCGTGACGATCCATGACAACAATGAAACGGCCCCGAGTTGCGCCATGCTTGTCGGCAACATGATGATGCCTGAGCCCATCATGTTCACCGTGACCAGTGTGGTGAGCCCCATGAGGCTCATTTTCTTGCTTGAGTCGGCCATCGGAAACTCCTGGATCTGCTCGACGCATTGACCCTGTGCCCGACGCTTGGATACTTGTCGTCGGGCAAGGGCTTAACCTTGGTGTTTTTGTGACCCCATCTGTCTAGCGCTAATCAGGGTGGCTTTTCGCTTGCAGTGACAGTCAGCTTGTCCGCTTCGGTAACCCAGCCTCCGCCAGTAGCCTTGTAAACATCGACCATGGCGCTGAACACCGAACCCCGGGTCCGGGTGTAATTCAACTCGGCGTCGAACAAGCTGCGTTCGGCATCCAGTACTTCTATGTAGCTGGTGTACCCGTTGTCGTAGCGCAGGCGCGCAAACCGGGTGTAAGTGCGCAACGCCTCGACCTGATTGGCCTGGGACATCATCTGCTCGCGGGATTTGCTCGCCGCCACCAGTGCGTTTTCAACATCCCTGAAAGCCGACTGAATGGTCTTTTGGTAGGCCAGCAAGGTTTGTTGCTGGAACGCCTCGGCTTGCTGGACTTCACCGGCGATGCCACCCGCGGTGAAAATCGGCATGCTCGCGGCGACACCATAGGACCAGGTGGCGGCCGGCCCGGTGAACAAATTCGAGAGTTGATCACTGACTGAGCCCAGTAGCCCGGTCAGGGAGATCGTCGGGAAATACAGCGCCTTGGCGGCACCGATGCGGGCATTGGCGGAAATCAGATCCAGCTCGGCCTGACGCAGATCGGGGCGTCGTTCCAATAAGTCCGAAGGCAAACCGGCAGGCACCAACGGTAGCGTCAGTTGGGCCAGGTCACGTCCGCGCAGGATTGGGCCCGGGTTGCGTCCCAACAGCACGGCCAGGTTGTTTTCCTGCTGTGCAACCTGGGACTCGAATTGCGATACAGAGGCCTGAGTGCGCTGGAACTCGGAAAGGTTTTGCGCCAGTTCCATTTCGGAAATGGTGCCGGCACCAAAGCGCAGTTTGAAAATCTCGTAGGAGTCGCCGCGGGCCTTGGCAGTGGTGCGGGCGATTTCCAGTTCGCGGTCGAGATCGCGAAGCAGGATGTAGCTGGATGCCACCGACGACACCAGGCTCAGAATGACCGTGCGCCGGCCTTCTTCAGAGGCCAGCAGGTCAGCACGTGCGGATTCATTGAGGCGCCGCAAACGACCCCAGATATCCAGCTCCCAGCTGACACTGAGGGTGGCCTGGTAGTTGTTGTAAATCGGATCGACGTTGGCATCCAAAGGCACCGGGCCGTTGTCGCGTGGCGCCCTGGACCGACTGCCTTGCGCGCCGGCGCCGATTTGCGGAAACATCTGCGAGCGCACCACTCCGTAACGGCCTTGGAATTCCTCGACCCGGGCGGCGGCAATCTTGATGTCTTTGTTTTCCGCCAGCGCCGTGCGAATCAGGTCATTGAGCGCCGGATCCTTGAACTGTTCCCACCACAGCGTATTGGACAGGTCATGGGCCTCCTGGTCTGCATAACGGTAGGTTGCCGGGGTGTCCGTGGTCGGACGTTGGTAGTCCGGGCCGAGCATGCAGCCCGTCAGGCCCAGGCACACCACGAGGGGAAGATGAAAGGTGCGCATCTCAATCCCCCTCATGTCGGTGTTGCGCAGCGCCGCCGGGAATTTCCCCGGTCGACGTAGACGGCGGTGGTTGAGTGGTCTGCTTGACCGTGCCTTTTTTCTCGGTCAACCGTTCGACCAGGTAGTAAAACAGCGGGATAAAGAAGATTGCGATGACTGTCGCCGCCAGCATCCCGCCAATGACCCCGGTGCCGATGGAGTGGCGACTGTTTTCGGATGCACCGACGGCAATGGCCAGCGGGACGCAGCCAAGAATAAACGCCAGGGATGTCATCACAATCGGGCGCAAGCGCTCCTTCGCGGCGGTCATGGCGGCATCGTAAGCAGACATGCCGCTTTCGCGGTTCAGTACCGCAAACTCGAAAATCAGGATGGCGTTCTTGGCGGCCAGGGCCACCAGCATGGTCAAGCCGATCTGGAAATAAACGTCATTGCTCAACCCACGGATCAGCACAGCCAGCAGCGCACCGAACAATGCAAAGGGCACCGCCAGCAGCACCCCGACAGGCAGTGACCATTTCTCGTATTGAGCCGCCAGGATCAGGAACACCATGATCAGGCCGAAGATGAACACCCGGGACGAGGCACCGCCGCTTTTTTTCTCCTCGAAGGCTTCACCACTCAAGGCCAGGGCGTAGTCGTTGGTCATGATTTCAGCGCTTATTTCTTCCAGCGCCTTGAGTGCCTGGCCGGAGCTGTAACCGGGGGCTGCGTTGGCGGTGAGTTTGACTGCGGGGAAGTTATTGAAACGGGTCAGCAGGTCGGGACCGGTGACGTAGCGGGTTGTCAGCACGGCTTTGAGCGGCACCATTTCCTGGTTTTTGTTGCGCACGTAGATCTGTTGCAGGTCCTCGGCCTTGAGGCGATAGCTTGGTTCTGCCTGCAGGATCACCTGCCACAGCCGGCTGAATTTGTTGAATTGCGACACATAGAGCGAGCCGAACATGGTTTGCATGGTGCTATAGACTTCTTCCACCGGCACACCCAGCGACTCTGCCTTTTCCCGGTCTACGTCGACCAGCAATTGCCGGGAAAACACGTTGAAGGTGGAGGTGATGGCGCCGAGTTCGGGGCGCTGCCTGGCTTTGGCGACAAACGTGCCGACCATTTCTGCCAGTTGATTAACGCCGGCGTCCCCTTTGCTCTGAATCCATACCTCCATGCCGCCGGTGGTGCCAAGGCCGGGAATGGACGGCGGATTCACCGGCAGAATGATCCCGCCTTGAACGTTGGCAAAAGCATGGACTGCTTTCTGGATGACGGCGGGGGCGCTTTGTTCCTTGATTGTGTCCGAGTCCTTGTAGCGCTCCTCGAAATCCTTGAACCCGACAAAAAAGGCGCCGGCATTGTTCTTGTTCTGGCCGTCGAGCAGGCTGTAACCATTAACGATGGCAACGCCCTCGACGGCCTCATCGTTCATGAAGAAGTCACTGGCTACTTTGCCCACCTCGCCGGTGCGATCGAGACTGGCGGCATCGGGCATGATCACGGCCCCCAGCAGATACCCCTGATCTTCCGGCGGCAAAAAGGCGCTGGGAATGCGCTGCGCCATGAGCAGAATCAACGCGATCATGCCGGCGAACAGTAACAACGCCAGCACGAAGCGCTTGATCATGAAGGCCACCGAGCGCGAGTAGCCCTCGGTCATGCGTTCGAAGCTGTGCTCGAACCAGCGGAAAAAAGCATTTTTTTCGCCGTGTTGGGGTTTGAGCAGAAGGGCGGCCAAGGCAGGCGAAAGTGTCAACGCCACCAGACCGGATATCACCACAGAGATGGCGATGGTGATCGCGAACTGTTTGTAGAGCTGGCCCGTGATCCCGCCCATGAAGGCCACCGGGATGAACACCGCGCACAGCACCAGCACGATGGCCACCACCGGGCCTGCGACTTCATCCATGGCTTTTTTCGCGGCGTCCTTGGGCGTCATCTTGTGGACATGCATGTTGCGTTCGACGTTCTCGATCACCACGATGGCGTCGTCGACCACAATACCGATGGCCAAGACCATCCCGAACAGCGTCAGCATGTTCACTGAAAAGCCCAATGCCGACATCCCGATGAAGGTGCCGACGATCGACACCGGCACCGCAAGCACCGGGATCAGGGTGGCACGCAGGCTCTGCAGAAAGATGAACACCACGATGACCACCAACACCAGCGCTTCGAAAAAGGTGTATATCACCTCGGAAATCGAGGCGCGGGTAAACGCGGTGGTGTCCATTACGATCTTGTATTCGATGCCCTCGGGGAAGGTCGTCTTCATGTCTGCCAGGGTCTTGGTAACCGCAGCAGACACGTCGAGGGCGTTGGCGCCCGGTTGTTGATACACCGCAATCAGCGTCGCCGGACGGCCCTGATAGGTGCTGCGCAGCGAGTAGTCTTTTTGTCCGAGTTCGGCACGGCCGATGTCCTTGAGACGAACGATTGCCGCCCCTTCGTTGCTGGCGCGCAGAATGATGTTCTCGAACTCTACCGGCTCGGTCAGACGTCCCTTGGTGGTCACGGCAAACGACTGCTCTACCGCCTGGCCGGTGGGCGACTGGCCAACGCGACCGACAGCAAATTGCTGGTTCTGATTGGACACGGCTTTTTGCACGTCTGCCGCAGTGATGCCCAACTGGGCCATCCGGTCGGGCTTGAGCCAGATCCGCATGGCGTAGTCGGGTGTGCCGAAAATACTGGCCTGGTTGGCGCCCGGAATACGCTTGATCGCATCCAGAATGTAGAGGTTGGCGTAGTTGGCCACATAGGTGCTGTCAAAACGATCACCTGCGGAGTACACGGCGAGGACCATCATGAAGGCCGAAGATTTCTTCTGCACCTGAATACCCTGGCTCTGAACCGCGGAGGGCAGTTGCGGCAGGGCCAGGTTGACCCGGTTCTGCACGTCTACCTGGGCAAGGGAAGGGTCGGTGCCAATCTCGAAGAACACATTGAGGGTCATGTTGCCGGTCGCTGAGCTCGACGAGTTCATGTAGATCATGTTGTCGGCGCCGTTGACCTGCTGCTCGATAGGCGCTGCCACATTATTGGCCACGACCTGGGCATCCGCGCCCGGGTAGGTGGCTGACACCGTAATCTGCGGCGGTGTGATATCCGGGTACTGGGCGACCGGCAAACTGACCATCGCCACTGCACCGGCCAAGGTGATGATGATCGAGATAACGGAAGCAAAAATGGGGCGATCAATGCAATAGTGAGAGATGCTCATGGGCGACGCCCACTGTCTTGCACCGACGCGGTGGCTGTCGGTTTTGCCGTCGTCTCGGTTGCCGGGGGAGGGGGGCGATGATATTCAGCGGCCCTCCGGGGGTCACTCTGATCGCACCATCGACCACGATGCGTTCACCGGCTTGCAATCCTTGGGTGATAAACCAGTCATTGCCATGCCAGTCACCCACTTCGACCACCCGTTGCTCGGGCTTGCCCTGTGCATTGATCACCCAGACGAAACGGCTTTTGGCTCCCTCCAGAACGGCTTTCTGCGGCACCGTAATGGCGTTCGGCCTGGAAGCCCCGATGGCCCGCACCCGCACGAACTGTCCGGGTCTAAGTAGGCCTGTCGGGTTGGCAACCACCGCCCGGACCAGAAAGGTCCCGGTATCCTGGCTATAAGAAGGCGCTGCAAAATTCAGGCGGCCACGCTCAGGGACAACGGTGCCGTCGGCCAGGACGACCTCTACGACGAACTCACTGCGCAGGGGAAATATAAGGTGTCCAGACGCAATCTCGTCGCGGAACTTGAGCGTCTCGTTTTCCGAAAGACTGAAGTTGACGTAGATAGGGTCCATCTGTGAAACGGTGGTCAGCAGCCCGGATTCACCCGGCGTGACGTAACTGCCTTCCTGCTTTTTGGCAAAACTTGAAAGGCCGGTGAGGGGCGAGGCTATGGTGGTGTAACTGAGGTTCAACTGTTCGGTTCGAACCGTGCCCTCGGCGGCAAGCACGGCAGCCCGTGTCTGACGCTCATCACCGACAGCATTGTCCAGATCCATCTTGCTGACCGCATTCTGCGCCGCCAAGGGACGGACACGGGCCAGCGTAGCCTTGGCGACTTCCCAGCGTGCCTGTTGTTGAGCCAATTGGCCCTGAGCCGACAGCAATGACGCTTCAAAAGGTTTACGGTCCATCTGGAACAGCGTTTGCCCGGTTTTTACCAAATCGCCTTCGGTGTACAGCCGCTTCTCCAGGAAGCCGGCAACCCGGGCGCGGATCTCAACCTCGCGGGAACTTTGTGTCTGGGCAACGAATTCGAATGTTACCGGGGTGTCGCGGGCGGTGACCGTCATGACCGTCACATCGGGGGCTTGGCGAGCCAGGGTCACGGGCTCTTTGCCGCAACCGACCAGGCTCAAGACCCCGACCATAATGGCAACAGGCAAACCGACGAGCTGCCTGACAACAATCATGTTTGCGCCCATTCTCACGCTCCCTAAACGCTTAGCCACGCTTTCGTAAAACGCTAACACCCGCAGACCGTGGCATTTCTGACAATAATCAATGAATACGACCGGCCAGCCGCGAGACCCATGGATTGGCGCTCAAGCCGTGCAGCAGCACGCTGAGTAAAACGGTACAGGCAGCGACAGATACCAAGGTGCGACTGGTTTCTAGAGGGTAGTCCAATATCATGACGGCGAAGACGATGCTGGCCAGGCCGCGTGGGCCGAACCAGCCGATGAACAGGCGGGTTTCGAAATCAAAGCCGGTTCCTGTCAGGCTGATCAGCACGGGCACTATGCGAATCACGGTCAGACTAAGCACTGCATACAGGCAGATGTTCAGGGTGAGATTGTTCCAGGCCCAAGGGATCACAATTGCGCCGAATACGACCCACGTGATGACCGACAGCAGGCTGGCGAATTCTTCACTGGCTTCGAGCAGATGATGCTTTTGTTCGGTAAACAAAAAGCTGGCGAGCAACCCACCGACGAACGCGCCGATAAAACCGCTACCGCCCAATGTTTGCGCGGTGGCAAAGCACAAAATGGCGAGCCCCGGCAGCGTCAGTTGCGACCACATGGGGGCTTGCCAATGGTGTTTTGCGGCGTAACGCTGCAACAGCCAGGCAATGAGCGTAAGCGCCACACCACTGATTGCACCGATGCCCAGCTCCTCGATAACCAACTCTACCGCGAGTGAAAGCGGCGACTGCGTCTGCTCTTCGACCAGCAGTGCAAGGAACATCAGCAGCACTGGAACACAGATCCCGTCATTCAGCCCGCTTTCTACGTTCAGTCCTTCACGCACGGGGGCGGGCACCTTGGGATTACTCACCACCGCCTTCCCCAGCGCAGCGTCGGTGGGCGCCAGAAGGGTCGCCAGTATGGCCAGTTCCAATGGCGGTACTTGCGGGAACAGCCAGATACCGACCAGCCAGCCACTGAGCATGGTCAGTGGCAGACCTATCATCAATAAACGCAATGGCAACCCTTCGTGCGCCCTTAAAACCTTGAGATCAGCGTTGGCCGCATCGCTAAAGAGAACAATGGCCAATGTCAGCTCTGCCAGAATCCTGAGGCCGTCCTTGTCAATCCGGGGTTGCAGAATTCCCAAGAACGCAGGGCCAAGAATCAGGCCGGCAAGCATGAACATGAGTGGACCGTTGAGCAGGCGAGATTCGAAGCGCCCCGCAAATATGCTGTAGGTCAGGAGGAAGGCGGCAAGCAGAGCTAAGTTCTGATACATCGCAGACCTGCTTATCCAGGTTGATGTAAAGGCAATGATGTCATTGCCAGGACGAGGCGCAGCCGAAATCAAAACATCAGGTTAGTCCACATGCTCGGGTTTGACCGGCTCGCCCGACTTCAAACCCAGCTGCGCCCTGACATCGTCGAGACTGGAGAAGCGATAACGCAGGATGAGTTCGTTCGTTGTCGATTCGTCTGATTTAAATCAAGGCAGGGCCACTCGGTACGTCCATTGAAACAAGTATTGCCTTGCCAACTGACTCAGTGGTGACCCAGGTTTCAGTTTTTTCTCTCGACCAACGATAAGAACGGTCGCTCCTGCACGTTCGATACTGATGGAGTGCGGTGAGTGTGGGTTTTGTGGCTTTCTTGATCGATGTCAACCACATGGAGCGGACGGTTCTGTAGTCTCCAGAGATCGACATACCCGTGCGTAACGGGTTGCCTTGACTCAAGGCGACACCTCCATGATCTATCCGCTGATTCTGACGTTGCATCTGTTTGCCGCCCTGATCTTTATCGGCACGGTGTTCTTCGAAGTGCTGTTCCTTGAAAGCATCCGCAAACAGCTACCCACCAGAGTCATGTTGCTGGTGGAGGAAGGCATCGGCCGGCGAGCGCGCTCGCTGATGCCGTGGGTGCTGCTGGTATTGTTCGGTGCGGGGCTCGGCATGGTCTGGCTGCGCTACCTGCCAGTCCTTGCCTCACCGTTGGCTTCATCGTTAGGCACATTGCTTGCCTTGAAAGTCGCGGTGGCCGTGAGCGTACTGCTGCACTTCCTGGTGGCCATGTTTTTATTCAAACGTGGCCGAATGAGTCCGCGGTACCTGCAGTTCATCCACGGCAGCCTGTTTTGTCACATGGTCGTTATCGTGCTGCTGGCCAAGGGAATGTTTTATCTGACCTGGTGATCGGCTTTGACGGGTAGTCTGTTCTTCCAAGACTTTGCTTGTGCTTGATGCAAATCAAGGCGTATTGATCGTTGGACCCCGACACTGATGATCCGCAGCCAGTGTCGGAGACCTTCATGCTCGATTTCTTTCACAACCCCGGCGAGCTGGTCGCCCGGTGCGATCAGGGCGTGCTCGACCCCAACTGTCATGCCGACACGCAAAAATTCCATGAGGGTATCGGATCACTGGATCTGCTTCGCGCTTTGCGCGTCAGCCGCCAGAAGCGACGTCCGCTGTCCCTGAACGTGCAGCTACCCTCCAGCCTCAAGCTTTCCTTTTGTTCCCCTCGTGACAGCGCCGACGAGCACCAGGTTATTGAGCAGTACCTCCAGCATCTGGAGCAGGAGATCGACCTCGTCGGTTGCCACCTGGATGCGCAGCAACGGGTGGAACAGTTTCATCTGGGCGGCGGAACACTCACCACTGCTCACATAGGGCGGCTGATGAGTCACCTGCGTAGCCGTTTCAACTTTCTCTTACATGATTGCGGCGACTACAGCGTCGAGGTGGACCTCTATCAAACCGATTGGGCGACCATGGGTGTGCTGCGCGACCACGGTTTCAACCATGTCAGTATCGGCGTTCCGGATTTCGACAGCGACTGTGAAAGGTCGGTGGCCTGTTACCAGAACCCGGCGCCGATCCAGTCGCTCATGGACGCGGCGCGGACCTTTGGTTTTCGATCCATCAACGTCGATCTGGGTTTTGGCCATGCCTGGCAGACGCCAGACAGTTTTGCGTTGAAGCTGGCGAGCATTATCAAGCTGGAGCCAGACCGGCTGATGGTGTTCGATTATGCCCGGCCACCACGGCGCTATCGTCCGGTGCCCGGTGACAAAGTCAGAGCGCCGTGCAGCCAGGTCGATAAAGGCGCGATGCGCCAAATCTGCTTTGATCAACTGCTTTGCGCGGGTTATCACTACATCGGTATGGGGCAGTTTGTCCGGCCCGATGATGATTTGGCCGTCGCCCAGGAGCGAGGCCGGTTGCGCCGTACCTGTGAGGGTTTCTCCCGTCACGGCTATTGCGATCATGTTGGATTCGGTTTGGGTGCCATTAGCCAGATCGACGATTTGTACACGCAAAACACCGACGAGATTGAATGCTATCAGCAGCAACTGGACATGCGGCAGTTGCCGACGTGTCGAGGCTGGCGCTTCGAGGCGGGGGAGCAAATCAGGCAAATGGTCATGGAGCGACTGGCGTGTGATCTGGAACTGGATATACGCGCCATCGAAAGACGTTATGGACTGGTTTTTTCCAGGTATTTCTCGTCGGTCTGGCCGTTGCTGGAGCAATTGAGTCGTGAGGGGTTGATTGAGTTGTCGGACCGCTTCATCAGCATTCTCCCTGCCGGTCGGCCGGAAGTGGATGCCATCTGCAACCTGTTTGAAAAGGATGTGGGCGGTGCGAGGTGTTAACCCATTTGCGAGTTGATTGATCATGAAGCCTTCCTTTGATTTCAATCGCGCCCTGGTCGAAAAGTATGACCGCCCGGGGCCGCGCTACACTTCTTACCCAACCGCGCCACAGTTCCATCAGGCCTTTGCCGTTGACGACTACCAGCGCGCCGCCCGCGAGAGCAACCAGGCGAGCGCGTCGAAACCGCTGTCGGTGTATATCCACATTCCGTTTTGCAAAAGTCTTTGTTACTACTGCGCCTGCAACAAAATCATTACCCAGAAAACCCATCGCGCCGTCGAGTACCTTCGGTACCTCAAGCTTGAGATTGCGATGCAGGCGGCCTTGTTCGATAGCACCCGTAAACTCACGCAATTGCACCTGGGCGGCGGCACGCCTACTTATTTAACCAGTGAACAGCTCGCGGACCTGATGGATTGCCTGCACCAGGCGTTCAACATGGATGACAGCGATGACCATGAATTTTCCATCGAAGTCGACCCGCGCACCATCAGCACCGAGCAGATCCGGTCGCTGCGCCAGTTGGGCTTCAATCGCCTGAGCTTCGGTGTTCAGGATTTCGACCCCGACGTGCAGGCCGCGGTCAATCGCCAGCAAAGTGAAGAGCAGATTTATGCGCTGGTTGCTGCGGCACGCGAGGCGCAATTCAAGTCGATCAGCGTCGATCTGATCTATGGCCTGCCGTTGCAAACCGTGCAGAGTTTCGACGTCACCCTCGGCAAGATCATCGCGCTGCGTCCGGACCGGATTGCCGCCTACAGCTACGCGCATCTGCCGGAAATGGTTCGCGCACAACGGTTGATTCGTCCCGCCGACATGCCGCCGCCGGAGCGCAAGCTGGAATTGCTTGAACTGACCATCCGCCGTCTGACCGCGGCCGGTTACGTCTATATCGGCATGGATCATTTCGCCTTGCCGGACGACGAGCTGTCGCTGGCCCGCGCCAATGGCACCCTGCAGCGTAACTTTCAGGGCTACTCCACCCACGCCGACTGCGACTTGATCGGCCTCGGCGTGTCCTCGATCGGCAAGGTCGGCGACAGCTACAGCCAGAGCGTAAAGGAGCTGTCTCAGTACTACGCGCGTCTGGACCAAGGCCTGCTACCGGTGCATCGCGGTTACCGCTTGAGCGCAGACGACTTGCTGCGCCGCGAAGTGATCAGCGACCTGATGTGCCATGGCCGTATTACGTTTAACCGCTATGAAATGCGTCATGACATTCTCTTCACCGAGTACTTTGCCGACGCCTTGTCCCAACTGGAGGAGCATGTTCGCGACGGACTGCTGCAGATCCACTGCGACGAACTGGTGCTGTTACCACAGGGGTACTTGATGATGCGCAGTGCCGCGATGGCGTTTGACGCCTATCTGGGTAGTGAGCAAAAAGGCCTGTTTTCACGCACGGTTTGAGTCATTGGCGCCTGTCCTCATGGGCTAATTTCTCAAGTTGATTTCAATCAAGGGCAGGGGGCGCAACGCTCCCTAACATGACCGAAAGCCCTTTTGAAATCAGCGAGCCCATGACAATCCATCCGCCTTCGATACACGGCAACCTACGCGCCTGGGGCGTCGGGCTGGTGGTCATGCTAATGCTGATGCTCGCCACCTTTGAGGCGGTGCAAGCCAAGGAATACGGCGACATCGAGCAGCAGCGCATCGAGAAAACCTTCCCTCAGACCGATTCCGTTTCCGCCCCCGAAGGCCGGTTCAAGGTGCGCACGCTGTCCGCCGCCGGCAAGGTGCTCGGCTATGTGTTCCAGAGTCTGGACGTGGTGGACATTCCTGCCTACTCGGGCAAGCCGATCAATACCCAGGTGATCCTCGACACTGCTGGTGCGATTCAGGATGCCTATGTGCTGGAGCACCATGAGCCCATTCTGCTGATCGGCATTCCTGAGGCAAAACTTCACGGCTTCAGCGCCAGGTACAAGGGCATCAAGGTCAGCCAGCGGGTGGTCGTCGGCCATTCCAGCGACCCGAAGGCCGTCACCGTCGATGCGATTGCCGGGGCTACCGTCACGGCGATGGTGGTCAACGAGGTCATCATGCGCGCCGCCCACGACGTGGCCGTATCGCTCAAGCTGATCGAGGACACGGGCGGTGTGGCACGCATGCCTGCCACCGTGCGCCAGGACTTTTTCGAACCCGCCACCTGGGAACAACTGACCGGCAACGGCGCCATCCGCCGCTTGAACCTGACCCGTGGCCAGGTCGACGCCGCCTTCAAGGGCACCGACGCCGAAGGCGTGGAAAACGCCGCCGCCGATCAGGTGGATGAGACCTTTATCGAGCTCTACACCGCCGACCTGAATCCGCCGACCATCGGCCGTGCGCTGCTGGGCGACAATCAATATCGCTTACTTATGCAGGACCTCAAGCCCGGCGAGCAGGCCATTGTGGTGGTGGGTCGTGGGCTTTTTTCCTATAAAGGCTCGGGGTATGTGCGCGGCGGGATTTTCGATCGGGTGCAATTGCGCCAGTTCGGCAACGTCATCAGTTTTCGCGACATGGACCATCAGCGGCTCTCCGACGTCTTTGCCAAGGGCATGCCGGAATTCACCGAAATGTCGATTTTCATTGTGCGCGAGCCGGCCCGGTTCGACCCGGGATCGCCCTGGTCCCTGGAATTGCTGGTGCGTCGTCAAACCGGGCCGCTCAGTGGCACGTTCAGCAGCTTCGAACTGCCTTATCAACTGCCCGAGCCATACCTTGAGCGGCCACTGCCCAGCGCCGAAGAATTGGCCGCCCTCGAGGAAGCCGGTCGGCCGATGTGGTTGACCATCTGGTACCAGAAATCCTTTCAGATCACCGTGCTCGGCAGCGCATTACTGCTGCTGATGGCGATCCTGTTCCTGCAGGACTCCTTCACACGTCGGCCACGTTTTTTGCACTGGCTGCGCCGAGGTTACCTGGTCTTTACCGTGGTGTTTCTCGGCTGGTATGCGCTGGGACAGCTGTCGGTGGTCAATGTGCTGACCTTCGCCCATGCGCTGTTCGATCACTTTCGCTGGGAGCTGTTTCTCACCGACCCGCTGATCTTCATGCTCTGGGTCTTCACCGCTGCGAGCATTCTGCTGTGGGGGCGGGGCGTATTCTGCGGCTGGTTGTGCCCGTTCGGTGCCTTGCAGGAGCTGATCAACGAAGCCGCGCGCAAGCTGAGAATCCCCCAATACGAATTGCCTTTCGCGGTGCATGAACGGCTGTGGGCCATCAAATACATCATTTTGCTGCTGCTGTTCGGCCTCTCCCTTGAGTCGATGTCCACCGCCGAATTGTTCGCCGAGGTGGAACCGTTCAAGACCGCTGTCACCCTCAAGTTCGACCGCCAATGGTGGTTCGTCCTCTACGCGGTAGCACTGCTGGTCATCAACCTCTTCACCCGCAAAGTCTATTGCCGCTACATCTGCCCGTTGGGAGCCGCGCTGGCGATTCCGAGCAAATTTCGCCTGTTCGACTGGCTCAAACGCCGCAAGGACTGTGGCACTCCCTGCCAGCTGTGCGCCAAGGAGTGCGAGATCCAGGCGATTCATCCCGATGGCCGAATCAATGCCAACGAGTGCCACTACTGCCTCGATTGCCAGATGACTTACCAGAACGACAACAAGTGTCCGCCGCTGATCAACAAGCGCAAGAAGCGCGGCAAACCGGCACCCATCGCTGTGCAACTGATACCTGTCGTGGAAGTGAGCGCTCTGGAATGAATCCCGCGAGCGCCTGTGCGCTGCGACCGTTTTTATCCCTTCAAGGAACACACCTGATGAACGACACAGAATCCAAGAAAACCACTGAAGTGCCGGAATCGACCGGCCTCAGTCGTCGCGGTTTCCTGGGCACCAGTGCGGTGACCGGTGCGGTACTGGCCGGTGCCACGGCCATCGGTGGCGGGGTGTTTACCCGTGAGACCTGGGCGGCAGCGGCCAAGGACGCGCAACTCAAAACCCACGTCGGGCCGGGCGAACTGGACCAGTACTACGGTTTCTGGAGTGGCGGTCATCAGGGGGAAGTGCGGATCATGGGCATTCCGTCGATGCGCGAGCTGTTGCGTGTACCGGTGTTCAACGTCGACTCCGCCACTGGCTGGGGCCTGACCAACGAAAGCAAACGGATCATGGGCGACAGCGCGCATTTCCAGAATGGCGACTGCCACCACCCGCATTTGTCCATGACTGACGGCAAGTACGACGGCAAATACCTGTTCATCAATGACAAGGCCAACAGCCGTGTTGCGCGTATCCGTCTGGACATCATGAAGTGCGACAAGATGCTCACCGTGCCCAATGTGCAGGCCGTTCACGGGCTGCGCCTGCAAAAAGTGCCGCACACAAAATACGTGTTCGCCAATGCCGAATTCGTGATTCCACACCCCAATGACGGCAGCACCTTCGACCTGCAGGACAAGAACAGCTACACGATGTTTAACGCCATCGATGCCGAGAAAATGGAGATGGCCTTCCAGGTCATTGTCGATGGCAATCTGGACAACACCGATGCCGACTACACCGGCAAATACGCGGCGTCCACCTGCTACAACTCGGAGAAGGCCTACGACCTGGGCGGCATGATGCGCAACGAGCGCGACTGGGTGGTGGTGTTCAACATCCCGCGCATCGAAGCGGCGATCAAGGCTGGCAAGTTCATCACCCTGGACGGCTCGAAAGTGCCGGTGGTCGACGGTCGTAAAACCGATGGCAAGGACAGCGCATTCACCCGTTACATCCCGACGCCGAAGAACCCCCACGGCCTCAATACCTCGCCTGATGGCAAATACTTCATTGCCAACGGCAAGCTTTCGCCGACCTGCACCATCATTGCCATCGCCAAGCTTGACGATCTGTTCGACGACAAATTCAAGGACCCGCGCGACGTGGTGGTCGGTGAACCCGAGCTCGGTCTGGGCCCGCTGCACACCACTTTCGACGGCCGCGGCAATGCCTATACCACGCTGTTTATCGACAGCCAGGTGGTGAAGTGGAACGTCGAGGAGGCCATTCGCGCGTACACCGGCGAGAAGGTCAACTACATCAAGCAGAAACTCGACGTGCAATACCAGCCAGGCCACAACCATGCGTCGCTGACCGAAACCAGTGAGGCCGACGGCCAATGGCTGATGGTGCTCAGCAAGTTTTCCAAGGATCGCTTCCTGCCGACCGGCCCGCTGCACCCGGAAAACGATCAACTGATCGATATCTCCGGCGAGGAAATGAAACTGGTGCATGACGGCCCGGCCTTCGCCGAACCCCACGACTGCGTCATGGCCCGCCGCGACCAGATCAAGACCAAGAAGATCTGGGACCGCAACGACCCGTTTTTTGCCGAGACGGTGGCGATCGCCGCCAAAGACGGGATCAAGCTGGAGACCGATAACAAGGTCATCCGCGACGGCAACAAAGTCCGCGTCTACATGACCTCGATGGCTCCGGCCTACGGTTTGCCGGAGTTCACCGTCAAACAAGGCAACGAGGTCACGGTGACCATCACCAACATCGACCAGATTGAAGACGTGACCCACGGCTTCGTGATGACCAACCATGGCGTGAGCATGGAAATAAGCCCGCAGCAGACCTCGTCGATCACCTTCATCGCCGACAAGGCCGGCCTGCACTGGTACTACTGCAGCTGGTTCTGCCATGCGCTGCACATGGAAATGGTCGGCCGCATGAAGGTCGAGAAGGCCTGACCGTTGCCCATCGACAGGAGCGAAGCAATGACTGATAGCAAGGGAAACCCGATGACGGTCATTGCATTTGCGCTCCTGCTGATGTCCGGCAGCGCGCTGGCGGTGCAACCCATCACCTCGTTGCCGCTGCGGGTGGACGCCAATCAACGCTGGCACCTGCCGGTGGGGGAATACCGGGGCTCGTTCAGTGTCGATCAACCGATGCAGATTCTCTGCGAGCCCGGCGCGGTATTTCAGGGGGAGGGGCAGGGCAACGGTGTGATCATCAGCGCGCCGGATGTCGCCATCGAAGGCTGCACCTTTCTAAACTGGGGACACGACCTCACCGCCATGAATGCGGCGGTGTTTATCCAGCCCAAGGCCCATGGTGCGGTGATTAAAGGCAATCGCCTGCAGGGTAAGGGCTTCGGTATCTGGGTCGACGGCACTCAGGATGTGAGCCTGATCGACAACCGCATTCAGGGTGATCCGGCGATGCGTTCGCAAGATCGCGGCAACGGCATTCACCTGTATGCCGTGCATGGCGCCAAGGTCATTGGCAACCAGGTGCGCGACACCCGCGATGGCATCTACATCGACACCTCCAACGGCAACCTGCTGCAGGGCAATACCCTGGAAGACCTGCGCTACGGGGTGCATTACATGTTCGCCAACGATAACCAACTGATCGGCAACACCACCCGCCGCACCCGCACCGGCTACGCCTTGATGCAAAGCCGCAAGCTCACGGTGATCGGCAATCGCTCCGAACAGGACCAGAACTACGGGATCCTGATGAACTACATCACCTATTCAACCTTGCGTGACAACTTCGTCACTGACGTGCGCGACGGCTCGACCGGCGACAGCATGATCAGCGGCGCCGAGGGCAAGGCGCTGTTCATCTTCAACTCGCTGTTCAACAGCATCGAACACAACCACTTCGAGCACAGCGCCGTGGGCATCCATCTCACCGCCGGCTCGGAAGACAACCGCATCGCCGACAACGCGTTTGTCGGCAACCAGCGGCAGGTCAAGTACGTCGCCACCCGCTTGCAGGAATGGTCGGTGGATGGCCGTGGTAACTACTGGAGCGATTACCTGGGCTGGGACCGCAACAACGACGGCCTCGGCGATATCGCCTACGAACCCAATGACAACGTCGACCGCCTGCTCTGGCTGTACCCGCAGGTACGACTGTTGATGAACAGCCCCGGCATCGAGTTGCTGCGCTGGGTGCAACGGGCCTTTCCGGTGATGAAATCGCCGGGGGTGCTGGACAGCCATCCGCTGATGAAATCATCCACTCAACCCCTGACCCAGGAGCCCAACTCATGAACGTCATCGACATCGAAGGCGTCAGCCAGCGCTATGGGCATGCCACCGTGTTGCATCAGCTCAACCTCAGCCTGGCGGAAGGTGAAGTGCTGGGTTTGTTCGGTCATAACGGCGCGGGCAAGACCACCAGCATGAAACTGGTGCTGGGCCTGCTCCAGCCCAGCGAAGGGCAGGTCCGGGTGTTCGGTCGCTTGCCCTGCGATCCCCACGTACGACGCCTGCTCGGTTATCTGCCGGAGAACGTGACGTTTTACCCGCAGCTGAGCGGTGTTGAAACCTTGCGCCATTTCGCGCGACTCAAAGGCGCCGCGTCCGCCCAAGTGGACGCACTGCTGGAGGAAGTCGGCCTGGCCGGTGCGGCGCATCGACGGGTCAAGACCTACTCCAAGGGCATGCGTCAACGCCTCGGGCTGGCGCAAGCGCTGCTTGGTGAGCCGCGTTTGTTGTTGCTTGACGAACCAACAGTCGGCCTCGATCCCATCGCCACTCAGGACTTGTATCGGTTGCTCGATCGCCTGCGCAGCCAAGGCACCAGCATCATTCTGTGTTCCCACGTCTTGCCCGGTGTCGAGGCGCACATCAACCGCGCCGCGATTCTGACCCAGGGACGTCTGCTGGCACTGGGGAGTCTACGCAGTTTGCGCGAGGAAGCCGGGTTGCCGACGCTGATTCGCGCCAACGGCCTCAAGCACGCCGGGCCCTTGCAGCAACGCTGGAACAACGCCGGGCATCTCACCGAACGCTGGGGCGTCGAAGGTCTTGAAGTGGCCGCGCTCAATGGCAGCAAGCTCGGGCTGTTGCGCCAGCTGCTCAATGAAGACGAACCGGCCGACGTGGAAATCCATCAACCGTCGCTGGAAGATATTTACCGCTACTACATGAGCCGGGCCGGTGCGACGCCAATCGGGGAGGCCGTATGAACGCTGTCTGGAACATGGCCCGCAAGGAATTCAGTGACGGTTTGCGCAATCGCTGGTTATTGGCAATCAGTGTGTTGTTCGCGGTGCTGGCCATCGGCATCGCCTGGCTGGGCGCGGCGGCCTCCGGGCAATTGGGTTTTACCTCGGTGCCAGCCACCATTGCCAGCCTCGCCAGTCTGGCAACGTTTTTGATGCCGTTGATTGCGTTGCTGTTGGCTTATGACGCCATCGTCGGCGAGGACGAGAGCGGCACGTTGCTGCTGTTGCTGACATACCCCTTGGGTCGCGGGCAGATTCTGCTCGGCAAGTTTGTCGGCCACGGGTTGATCCTGGCGCTGGCGACGCTGATCGGTTTCGGCTGCGCCATGCTGGCCATCGCGGTGCTGGTGGACAACGTCGAACTGAGCCTGCTGCTTTGGGCGTTTGGCCGGTTCATGGCGTCGTCGACGTTGTTGGGTTGGGGGTTTCTGGGGTTGGCCTATGTGCTGAGCAGTGCTTCGGCCGAGAAATCCACGGCGGCCGGGCTGGCGCTGGGCGTGTGGTTCTTCTTCGTGCTGGTGTTCGATCTGGCCCTGCTGGCGCTGTTGGTGCTCAGCGAAGGGCAGTTCAACCCGAAAGTGCTGCCCTGGTTGCTGCTGCTCAACCCCGCTGACATCTATCGCCTGATCAACCTTTCCGGTTTTGAACCCGGTGCCGGCAACACGGGTGTGCTGACGCTGGGCAGCGATTTGCCGATGCCGGGCTCGATGCTCTGGCTATGCCTGTCGCTGTGGGTGGCGGTGCCATTGGGTTCGGCCTGGTTGTTGTTTCGTCGCCGAGCGACATGAATTTTCACTTTGATGGTTTTGGAGTAGTTGACGATGAATGCGTTTTATCTGACGACGATGCGCGCGGTGGCGGGCCTGATGATGTGCCTCCTGCTGACGGCCTGTGACAACCCAGTGCAAGCCACTTACAGCGACACCGCCGCGGCCTTTCATCCCAGTGATGAATGCCATGTCTGCGGGATGATTATCGACGGATTCCCCGGGCCCAAGGGCGAAGTGGTCGAGCGGGCGGGGATCAAGAAGTTCTGTTCCACGGCGGAAATGATCGGCTGGTGGTTGCAGCCGGAAAACCATCATGGCGATGCAAAACTGTATGTCCATGACATGGGCCGCAGCCCGTGGAACGCGCCGAATGACGCCCACCTGATCGATGCCAAAGACGCCTTCTACGTGGTCGGTACCCAACTCAAAGGCGCCATGGGCGTGGTGCTGGCGTCGTTCTCAAGTCGCGAGGCCGCTGAAAAGCTTGCCGCTGAACAGGGCGGTCGCTTGCTGCGCTTCAGCGAGATCACTCCGGCGCTGCTGCAACAACACTAACGTCGTTTTAAAAGCCTGATCGCCGTCAAGTCGTTTTTTTGTCTCCTGCTCAAAGATAGGGCTCGCTACGTCCTCAGTGCTGGCATCCGTGATGCCCAGGAGAAAATGATGAAAACCGAGTTTCAAGATCGTTTGGCGGTGGTCACAGGTGCCAGCTCCGGGATCGGCCTTGCGCTGTGCGCCGCGCTGTTACCGCGCGGGGTCAAGGTGCTGGCGATGTCACGGACCCTCGGTGAATTGCCGGCCTTGCAGCAGATCTACGGCGAGCGGTTGCAGTGGTTTGCCGGGGACGTCACAAGTCAGCAAGACCTGAGCGAACTGGCCGAGCGCGCTGCGGCGATGGGCCCCGTGGACTATTTGGTTCCTAACGCGGGTGTCGCCGAAATGGCCGACAGCCTGGATATGCAGGCCTTCCAGCGTCAGTGGGCGGTCAACGGCGCCGGTGCATTGAACACCTTGGCGGCGTTACGCGGTGAATTGGCGAGCCCGGCTTCGGTAGTGTTTGTCGGGAGCTTCCTGACCGGATCGAGCTTTCCCGGGTTGGCCGCTTGCATTGCCAGCAAGGCTGCGCTCGCGGCTCAGGCGCGGACGTTGGCGGTGGAGTTCGCGAATTTTGATGTGCGCATCAATCTGGTCTCGCCGGGACCGACGGCTACCTCGATGTGGGATCACTTGGGGTTGAGCGATGGGGAGCTTGACGATGTTGCCGACACGCTTGGTAAACGTCTGTTGCCGGGGCATTTTCTTGATGCGGCGGCGGTGGCCAATGTGATTGTTTTTCAGCTGTCGCAGGGGGCTCGGGGTGTTTACGGCCAGGACTGGAAGGTTGATAACGGTTACACCTTGGGCTGAAGTCCGTTCGGGGTACATATCCGTTTCTGCGGTAACGGCTACTATTGGTTCCGCTTTTACAGCGGGTCACTTGGAAAAGCGCCAAGTAACCAAACGCTTTCGCCCCTGACGTACGGTGCCTCGCCTAGGCTCGGCATGCCCTCGCTCCGGTCCTGCTCCGTGGGCCCGCCGCCATCGGCCATCCATGGCCGGGGGCGGCTACCGCGGCATCCTTGCCGCGGTGCCCACTGCGCAGAACCTGCGCTCGGCCTTCCGACGGGGCAGATCAAGATCAAGTTCAAAAGCCAGATCAAAAGCCAAAGCGAGGCGGCCTGATAGCCGACCTGATGTCTGTCAAGGTCATCGGCGGTGGACCTCTATGTCATGCCCGCCAAAAATCCAACTGTGGGAGCGAGCCTGCTCGCGAAGGCGGACTGACATTCAACATTGATGTCGACTGACAGGGCCTCATCGCGAGCAGGCTCGCTCCCACAGGGGAATGCGTACGCTTGAAGATACAGGCCGGCCGGTAGGCCGCCTCGCAGTGTTTTTGCGGTAGTCGCCCCCTCGAGAGGCCCACCGAACGAAAAGGGTAGAAGCGCTTTGGTTACTTTGGCGCTTTTCCAAAGTGACTCGCTGTAAAAGCGAAACCAATAGCCGCCGTTACCAAAGAAACGGATATACCCCCAAGGCCTAGTGCGAAGTCCCCTCGGCAAACTCAATCTTGTTCCCCACGTTGTACTTGCCCGAAGGCTTGTTCATCGGAATACGTTTGATCTCCTTGAGGGTGTTGCTGTCGTAGACAATCAGCGCACCGTCGGTGGCCCAGATGCTCAACAGCAGGAAACGGCCATCCCGGGTGAACTCAACATGAGCGGCGGTTTTACCGGGCATCGGGCGTAAGGTGTGGGCAATCGCCAGCGTCTGTTTGTCGATCAGGTGGATCGCATCGTTGTCGGGCCCGAAGAACACGTCAGTCCAGGCGTACCGCGAGTTGACATGACTGCGCATGAAGAAGCCCGGCCCCAGGGTCGGGATTTCCTTGATCAGTTTCCAGGTCTTGAAGTCGATGACCGAGATCAGACCCTTGCTGATATTCGGCGTGGCGAACACCCATTCACCGTTGCGTTTCCAATAGGTCCCCGACCCCAAATGCGGCATGCCCGGCAGCGGTATGTCGGTGACCACCTTGCCGCTGTCGAGGTCGATGACCTGGCCGCCCAGGGCCTTGCGCGACGTGGCCAGCAGCTGTTTGTAGTCGGGCGAAAAGGAAAAATCATCGAGAAAATCCCCGGCAGGAATCCGCCGGGGTTCGAAATCCGGTGTGCCCGCCCAGGACAGCTCCCAGACTTCCTTCACGTCCTTGAGTGCGACGATGAAGCTGTCGCGCGGCGGAGCGGAGTAAACCGCGCTGACCCGTGACGCGGTACCGTTCTGACCGATGGTCGGGATGGTTTTGACCAGCGACAGATCGCGGGCATCGAGCACCACCAGGTTGCCGGGCAAATAGTTGCCCACCAGCACCCAGCGTCCATCCTTGCTCACCGCCAGGTTGCGGGTGTTAAGGCCGGCGCGGACCTCGGCGATCAGCTTCAGGTTGTGCAAGTCATACAGACTGATCCAGCCGTCACGGGAGGCGAAGTAGACAAAGCGCCCATCGGGCGAGAACTTCGGTCCGCCGTGCACGGCGAAGTGCGAAGCGAACCGCGCGAGCACCTCAAATCGGTCACCGTCGAGGATGTCGATGTGATGGTCGCCAGCTTCTACCACCACAAACAGGTTCAGCGGGTCGGCGCCGTGCTGGGGCGTGGAGGGCAGTTTGCTCAGGTCCGCGAGCATCGAGTAACTGCCGAGAATGTCGTCATTGCTCCAGGTGGGCGGGGTGGCGGGCGGTTGCTGAAGGTAATCCACCAGCGCGTCGACCTGCGCGGGGCTGAACACGTTGGCATAGCCGGTCATCTGGCTCGCGGGGCGACCGTTTTGAATCACGCTGCGGATTTCATCAGGTTTGATCCGGCTGAGGCTCTCAGGCAACAACGCCGGCCCTGCGCCGCCGAGACGGTTGATACCGTGACAGCTCTGGCAATGCTGCTGATAGAGTTGCGCCGCGTGTTCAAGTGCCGGCACTGCTGCGCCGGCCTGGGCCGCACTGACCCCTAACAGGTGGGCAAGTACGATGCGCCTCATATCGCCACCTTGGCGCGACGTAGCAGGGCTTGGGTCGGGTAGAGTCGCGCCGGGTATTCCAGCTGTTCTGCGTCAAACATATCGACCACTGAGCCGATTACCGTCAGTGTCGGAATACCCGGTGGACAATCCAGCGCGAGGGTCGGCAATTGGTGCAGCTTGCCGCGGGCGACGTGCTGGTCGGGTCGCGTGCCGTTGCTGATCAGCGCCGCCGGTGTGTCGGCCGACAGCCCGGCTTCGATCAAGCGTTGAGCGATGATCCCCAGGTTCGACAAGCCCATGTAAAACACCAGCGTCTGGCTACTGTCGGCGAGGCTGCTCCAAGGCAACGACAACTCGCCATCGCGTTGCAAATGGCCGGTGATGAACCGGCAGGAATTGACCAGATCGCGGTGGGTCAACGGTATGCCTGCATAGGCGCTGCAGCCGGAAGCGGCGGTGATTCCCGGCACCACCTGGCAATCAATGCCGCGTTGCAGCAGGTACTCCAGCTCCTCGGCACCGCGACCGAAAATGAACGGGTCGCCGCCCTTGAGCCGGACCACGCGTTGCCCTTGATCGGCGAGGTCGGCCAGCAGCTCGTTGATCTGTTCCTGGGGCAGGCTGTGGCAGCCACTGGCCTTGCCGACGTAATGCCGAGCGCAGGTCAGGGGAATCAAGTTCAGCAGTTCGGGGCTGATCAGCCGGTCGTACACCACGGCGTCGGCCTGCATCAACAGGCTCCAGGCGCGCAGGGTCAGCAGGCGTGGATCGCCGGGGCCGGCGCCGACCAGGGCAACTTCGCCCGGCCGGAACGGCGACTCAAGTGTGGCCGGTATAGCAATTGATGGAGGCATGGGACGTCCTTGGTGCTTCATCAGGTTGGCCGGCCCCAGCCTTTGTCAGGTGGTTGGCCGGACGGGCTATTCAGTGGGTGATGCAAGGGATGTTCGTTGACGGCGTAACACCGATTTCGTCATCGCTGAGGTGGCAGCCGGGGTCCTGGCCCCACAGATCTCCCTCGGCCCAGGCACGCGTGCGAGTGTTGCCGTTGCAGATGGGCAACCAGCGGCATTGCGCGCAACGACCACCGACGGCGCGGGGATGCTCACGCAGGCGCAACAGCAGGGCATCCGGCTGATCCAGCCACAACGTGCGGAACGGCGTGCGGCGGACATTGCCCACCGAGTGCTGCCACCAGTAGGTGTCCGGGTGCACTTCGCCGGTGTTGTCGATATTGGCAATGCCGCTGCCGGAGGCGTTGCCACCCCAGGCGCGGAGCATGTTTTCCAGGCGTGGGTAATGCTCGGGAATACTGAGGGCTGCCCATTGCAGCAGCAGAACGGCATCGGCATCGTTGTTACCGCTGACAAAATCGCTGTCGCGCCCCTGTTGGATGTCTTCCCAGGCTCGCTCAAAGATCAACGTCATGGCCTCGCGGCTCATCTGCTGGTGCGCGTCGAGTTTGCGACTGCGTTTACCGCGACCGCTGTAGTTGAAGTGCGACAGATAAAACTTCTGCACGTCGTACTCGCGCATCAGCGCCAGTAATTGGGGTAACTGCGGATGGTTTTCCTGGGTCAGGGTAGTTCGCAGCCCGACGCGAATGCCTTGTTCGCGACAGAGCCGGATCGCCTGCATGGAGCGGGCGAAGCTGCCCTTGAGTTGGCGGAAGGCGTCATGGGTGGCTTCCAGTCCATCGATGCTGATGCCGACGTAATCGAAACTCGCTGCGCTGATCTGCGCAATGTTCTGCTCATCGATCAGCGTGCCGTTGGTGGACAAGGCCACATAGAAACCTTTGGCCCGGGCGTAGGCGCTGAGCACAAACAGATCCTCGCGCAACAGCGGTTCGCCACCGGAAAGAATCAATACCTTCACCCCGGCATCGTGCAAATCGTCGATCACGGTCAGCGCGGCGGCCGTATCCAGTTCGTCGCGAAAGACACTGTCGGCCGAGGTGGCGTAGCAATGTTTGCAGGTCAGGTTGCAGCGCCTGAGCAGGTTCCAGATCACCACCGGCGCCCGGTTACTGCCCGGTGGACTGGTTCTGGGTGCAGGCGCCTGGCGTGCCAGCGCACGCAAGTATTGGCTGATCCTCAACATGCAACTCTCCTTGAGTCAGGGCGTGTTCAGTGCGAAGCGACAGGTAATCGCAAGCCGGTTTTCTTCAGGATGCGGCTGCTCACCAGCATCTCGTCGCCAACACAGGCCTCGCCCAACAAATAGCGCAGGTGCTCGCGGTAGCTGTTGATCTCATCGCGGCTGCGGCCATGCACCATGGCGAACAGGTTGTAGCGCCATCCGGTTCGGCGCGGGCGGCGATAGCAGTGGCTGACGAAAGGCTGCGCGCCGATCAGCGCGCCGAGGCGCGTTATGTCGGTGTCGCGCACATCCCAGACCGTCATGCCGTTGTGGCGATAGCCCAGTCGGTAGTGATTGGGTACGGCGGCAATGCGCCGAATCGCGCCCTCGGCCTGCAAGCGCTTAAGTAGGTCCAGGGTGGATTCGATGCTTAATTGCAGTTGTTCGGCGAGCCACGCCCACGGGTCATCCAGCAACGGCAGACCGGCCTGGGTCAACGCAATCAGACGCTGGGCGAGGGTGTCTTCAGACCGGGAAATACAGACCGACATGGTAAGTCTCCTCTTTAGGCAGGTTGAGCAGAGGCAGGCCGGTCAGGGTTTCGATGCGCTGCAGCGTCTCGGCGATGCCTTCTTCGGTCGCGCAGCCAAGCACGAACCACATGTTCCAGGCGTGTTCGCGTCGGTAGTTGTGCGCCACTTCCGGCAGGCCATTGAGCTGTTCGGCGACGTCATCGAAACGTTCTTCCGGCACCGCCAACGCGGCGAGGGTGAAGGCGCCGCCCAGCCGTTCAATGTCGAACATCGGGCCGAAGCGTGTGAGCACGCCATCAGCGAGCAGGGTGTGCAATCGGTCGAGCAGTTCAGTGCTGCTGCTCTGCAGTTCGGCTGCCAATACCCGCCAGGGGTGGCGCACCAGCGGCAAGCCCAATTGCAAACGGTTGATCAGTCGGCGGTCGAGGTCATCCATGGGTCGGTACTCCAGTGTGCGAGGGCGCAAAGCGGCCGCCGCACTGTTTGAAGACCTGGGTGCTGAACAGTAATTGATGGGGCAGGTCGCTCAGCAGATGCTCCTCCAACAACGCCTGGATCTGCGCCTCAACCTGCTCACGTTGACGCCCGTGCACCATGCAAAACAGGTTGTACCGCCACTGCGGCAGGCGCCGGGGCCGCTGATAGCAGAGGTTGATGCCGGGCGCTCGCCCCAGGCGCTGGCCGACTTCGTCAATCAGCGCATCGGGAACATCCAGCACCAGCATGGCGTTGGCGGTAAAGCCCAGCGCTCGATGGTGCAGCACCAGGCCGATACGGCGAAACAGCCCTTGCTCGCTCCATTGGCGCATCTGTTCGAGTACCTGGTTTTCGTCAGCGTTGAGCCGTTCGGCGAGAGCCTGATACGGGCGCGACACCAGCGGCAACCCGCCTTCGAGGTGCCGGCGCAGCGCCAATGCTTGTTTGGGGTTCAATCCTGGTGTCATGAGTTTTCTCCCAGGGCAAAGCCCAGGTCGATGCGGTAGGCGGTCAACATCGGCAGGTCCAGCGGCATGAGGCCGGTGTCGTCCTCCAGTTCCTTGAGCACGCGGTCGATGTGTTGGCGATCAGGGCCGGTCAGCACAAACCACAGGTTGTAGAAATGCTCCCGTGCGTAGTTGTGATTGACCTCCGGGTACTGACTGACGCGCTCGGCCACCTGTTGCAGGCGGTCGGCGGGCACGGCGAAGGCGGCGAGGGTGCTGGCCCCGGCGCGGCTGTGTTCGAACACCGGGCCGATGCGTGAAAGGGTGCCGGCCTGATCCATTTCTTCCAGGCAGGCCATCACCTGGGATTCGCGGCAACCGAGAATCCTGGCCATCTCCTTGTACGGTGACGGACACAGCGGCATGCCGTGCTGAAAGCGGTCGATGAGTTGGCGGCTGAGTCGTACAAGGTCCATTTCAATACCCCATTTTCTGCGCGCGACTGCTGAAGAAGATGCCGCTCGGTGCTCTGGCGGGCAGAGTGCTCAGCAGCTTCAGGCGGTACGGATCCCAGACCTGGACCTGATCACCGTCGCGTAATGACAGCCACAATTGGTCGCCGCGTGCGGTGAATTCCATGTGCAGCACCGCTGGCCCGGGGCGCAGATCGGCGACCACGGCGTGGGTTTCGGTGTCGATGACCTGAACCCGATCGTTGTCCGGGTAGGCGAAATTGACCCACAGCTGCCGACCGTCCGGGCGCGATGTGACGAACACCGGTTGGCCGGCCACCGGAATCACGGCGGTCTGCTGCCAGGTGCGTGAATCCATCACCAACACTTGATGCCGGCCGACGGCGGGCACGAAGGCCTGGTTATCGGCGACGGCCCAGCCTTCCAGGTGCGGCATCTTGTAGACCGGGAGTTTCGCCTGACCGCGTCCGTAATCGCCGAGTACTCGCTGCACGCCGCGTTCTGGATGCCAGAGGTCGAGTTGCGCCATGCCGTCTTCACCGAACAGGCCGGCCATGTAATAGCGTCCGTCCGGGGTGATCAAGGCATCGTAGGGTTGCTCACCAATGCCGGTGAAACGGCTGATTTGTGGTGTGCTGCCCTGACTGAAATCGGCGGTCCAGATCTCGCCGGTATCGAACAGGCTGAAGACAAAACGTTGCCCCGGCGCGTCGACCAGGCCGACCACCCGGGAGCGCTTGCTGCCATCGGCCAGGGGCGTGGCCGGAATATCGGCCACCAGTTGCAGGGTGTCGGCATCAAAGACCTTGACCCCGCCGGGCACGTAGTTGGACACGGCGATCAGCTTGCCGTCCTGACTGATGGCGCCACCAATGCTGTTGCCGCCCTGGATGACGCGATGGTCGATACGCCAGGTCAGCAAGTCGATTTTGCTCAACCCGCCGTCGCGCCCGAACACATAGGCGTAGCGCTGGTCACGGGAGAACACCACCGAGGCATGGGACAGATCGCCCAAACCCTCGAGTCGGGCCAGTGCGGTGTGGGTGTCGCTTTCGATGATTTGTACGCTTGCGGTGGCGCGCTCCACGACCAGGCCCAAGTCGCCGGTGCCACGCAATGGTGGCTGAACGCAAGCGGACAACAACAGCCCGGTCGCCGCTGACAGCAGGATTGAACGGATCATGGTGCGGGATATCCCTGGAGAAGTAGATCGACCAGCCAACGGATGTCGCCGGGGCTGAGCAACGGGGCCCAACCGGGCATCGCGGTGCCGGGCCGGCCTTGGGTGACGGTGGCAATCAGGCTGTCCCTGGATTTGCCGGCCAGCGCTGCGCGCGTCAGTTCGGGGCCTAGCCCGCCAGTCAGGTGCAGCCCATGGCAGGCACCGCAGTCCTGGGTCAGCAGGTGTTCGAGTTGCGCCTGACGCTGGGCGTCCGGCGCCGCAACCGCGGTTGCGCAAATGAGGAGGAGGGCCGCCAGAATCACAGCGTGTCGATACACCATCAAGACGCCCTCCTGGCGGTTATTTGAGTGTCAGTACCCAAGTCGCGAGCGTTTTCGCTTCTTCTTCAGTCACCGGGTTGGCCGGCATGGGCATCGGCCCCCAGTTGCCTTGTGTACCGTTCTTGATGTGGCTCGCGAGGGTGTCCACGGCTCCGGGTACGCCAGCGTTCTTGGCCGCTACATCCTTGAGCGCAGGGCCGACAATCTTGGTGTCGATGGAATGACAGGCTGCGCAGGGTTTGCTCTTGAACAGCTCCAGCGCCTCTTGGGCCATGGCCGGTTGCACACTCAGCGCAGCGGTCAGGGCGAACAGTGAAAACAGAGTATTTTTCATGGTGTTTCCTTGCATTGATGGAGCTCAATAGATGTCGTGTTGGGTGTTGTAGACGTTGAACTTTCCGGTGGGTGTGATCAGTCGCTTGTCCTTGATGACTGACTTGAGCTTCAGTGTTTTGTCGTCGATCACCACCAGCGCCGACTCGTCTGCCTGGCCACTCCACACGGAGAACCAGACTTCATCGCCGGCCTTGTTGTATTCCGGTTGCACGACGCGCATGGCGCCTTGCTTGATGCCCGCGTATTCAGCGATGGGCAGCACGGTGTAGCCGGCGTCGAGTTTGTCGAGGTTGAACACCGCCACTGACTGGCTGAGTTTTGTATCCGGGTTGAGGGTGGTATCGACGTACAGATGACGGGAGTTGGGATGGGTTTTGATGAACAGCGATCCACCGCCCTGACCCTTGAGCGAGGCGACCTGCTTCCAGGCGTATTGCGGGTGTTTGGTCGGGTCGGTGCCGATCAGCGAGATGCCGTCATCACCCAGATGGCTGGTGGCCCAGACCGGGCCATAGGTCGGGTGGTTGAAGTTGGCGCCGCGACCCGGGTGAGGGGTTTTGCCGACGTCCACCAGTGCGGTCAACTTGCGCTCCTTGGAGTCGATCACGGCGACCTTGTTGGAGTTGTTGGCGGCGGTCATGAAGTAGCGGTGCGTGCTGTCCCAACCGCCGTCATGCAGGAACGGCGCGGCATCGATGTAGGTGACAGTGAGGTTTTTGATGTCCTGGTAATTGACCAGCATGACCTTGCCGGTTTCCTTGACGTTGACGATGAACTCCGGCCATTCGTGGGAGGCGATGATCGCCGCGACCCGAGGCTCGGGGTGATATTCCTGTTTGTCGACGGTCATGCCGCGGGTCGAAACGATCTGCTTCGGCTCCAGGGTTTCGCCATCCATGATGGTGAACTGCGGCGGCCAATAAGAACCGGCGATGGTGTATTTGTCTTCGTAGCCCTTGAACTTGGAGGTCTCGACCGAGCGCGCCTCGATGCCCACTTTGACTTCGGCGACCTTGGTCGGCTCCACCGGCCACAGGTCGATCATGTCGATCCGGGCGTCTCGACCGATCACCAGCAGGTAGCGGCCTGAGGCAGAGATTCGCGAGATGTGCACCGCGTAACCGGTCTCGATGAGTTTGACGATCTTCTTGCTGTCACCGTCGACCAGGGCGATCTTGCCGTCATCGCGCAACGTCACCGAAAACAGGTTCGGCAGGTAGAGTTTGCTCAGCTGCTTCTTCGGACGATCTTCGGGTTTGACCAACACTTTCCAGGTTTTCAGCGTCTCGGCCATGCCCCATTCCGGTGGCGTTGGCGGCGTGTGCTGAATGAACTTGGCCATGACCGTGATCTGATCCTTGGTCAGTGCATTGGACGTCCCCCAGTTCGGCATGCCCGCCGGTGACCCGTAGGTAATCAAGGCTTCCAGATACGGTTGCCCGCGGCTTTGGGTAATGTCCGGCGTCAGCGGTTTGCCCGTGGCCCCTTTGCGCAAAACGCCGTGGCAGCCTGCGCAGCGCTGGAAATAGATTTCCTTGGATGAGTCGAACTCGGCCTGGCTCATGTCGGGAGCGCCAGCAGTTTTAACCATGGGCAGGTTGGCCACCACTGCGGCGGGCTCTTCAGCGCTGGCGGCATGACCCACCACCAGGGCCAGTGACGAACACAATGCAGCGCGGGTCAGGGCAAACGTTTTTCTATTGCTGATCAGCATTCCATTTCTCCTCAGGCAAGACCTTTGCGATGTGCTGAAACGGCAGCACAGAACGCAGGTTCTTAGTGCCGTGCAAGGCTATGCCCGAGCAGGCCAATGTTCGCTTGACGACGATCAAGTTTGCCGGCCATCTCACTTGCCAGGTTGTCGCAGGGGCCCGTAGCGTGTTCCTTGAATCCGCTTTTGGAACAGGCAGCCCATGGACCGTAACCCGTCTTGCGAACCCTTCTATCAACCGCTCAACAATGAGGAGGCGCTGTTCGAGCAAGCCTGGCGACACGGCATGCCGGTGCTGATCAAAGGCCCGACGGGATGCGGCAAGACCCGCTTTGTCCAGCACATGGCTCATCGGCTGAAACTGCCGCTGTACACCGTGGCTTGCCATGACGATCTGAGCGCGGCCGACCTGATCGGCCGCCACCTGATCGGTGCCCAGGGCACCTGGTGGCAGGACGGACCGCTGACCCGCGCGGTGCGTGAAGGCGGCATCTGTTACCTCGACGAAGTGGTCGAGGCGCGTCAGGACACCGTGGTGGTGTTGCATCCATTGGCCGATGATCGTCGTGAACTGTTCCTGGAACGCACCGGCGAAGTGCTGAAGGCGCCGCCGTCCTTCATGCTGGTGGTCTCCTACAACCCCGGTTACCAGAACCTGCTCAAAGGCATGAAACCCAGCACCCGCCAACGTTTCGTGGCGATGCGTTTCGACTATCCACCGGTGGCCGACGAGGAACGTATCGTGGCCCGGGAAGCCCAGGTGGACAACGCGCTGGCGGCGCAAGTGGTGCGGTTGGGCCAGGCGCTGCGCCGGCTCGATCAACATGATCTGGAAGAGGTCGCCTCAACGCGGCTGCTGATCTTTACCGCGCGCATGATCCGCTCCGGCATGAGCCCGCGTGAGGCCTGCATGGCCTGCCTGGCCGAGCCGCTGAGCGACGATCCGTTGACCGTTGCCGCGCTGATGGACGTGGTTGATGTCCACTTCGGCTGAGTCCGCGGGCGTCTTGCGCCGTCACTTGCCGGGCGATCTGGCGATGTGGTTTTTCATTCTGGCCGAGCTGTCGGTGTTCGCCATCCTGATCCTGGCGTTCGCCGTGACCCAAGCGCTCAAACCGCAGATGTTCAGTGAAAGCCGCCTATTGCTGAACACCTCAACCGGGTTGGCGATGACCCTGAGCCTGCTCACTGCGGGGCTGTTCGCCGCGTTGGCGCAAGAGCAAGTCAGGCACTCGCGGCCGCGTCACGGTGCGGTCTTCCTGCTGATGGCGTTACTCGCCGCCAGTGTCTACGTGGTGCTGAAACTCACGGAATATCGGCACTTGCTCGCCTCGGGGCTGGGCATGGAGCACAACACCTTTTTCACCCTCTACTGGATCCTCACCGGTTTTCATTTTCTCCACGTACTGCTCGGCATGGTCATTCTCGGGTGGCTCGCGGAGCGCTGTCGCCGTGGCTTGTACGACGCCAGCAAGCGCAGCGGGTTTGAATCCGGCGTGCTCTATTGGCACATGGTCGATCTGATCTGGGTCATGCTGTTTCCGCTGGTCTACGTGCTGAGTTGACGAGGTTCTCATGTCTGTTTCCAGGGTATTGCTCGTCTGTTGGGCGGCGCTTGCCACGTTAAGTGTGTGCACGGTGGTGTTGGCCCACGTTGGCGCGACATCGCTGCTGTCGATGGCCATCTTGCTGGTGGCGGTGGGCAAGGCGTGGCTGATTACCGACGGCTTCATGGAGATGCGCCACGCACCGCGACTGTGGCGCCGGTTGATGTTGAGCTGGGCGCTGGTGTTGGCGACGGTTGTAGGCCTGACGCTGGAGGTGGTCCGCTGAAGGAATACAGCCCGTAAAACAGCACAACTTTATAACGTGGGAGCGAGCCTGCTCGCGAAGGAGCCGTCACATTCAACATCCAAGTTGACTGACACTCTGCCTTTGCGAGCAGGCTCGCTCCCACATTCGATCTGCGTTGTCAGTAATACCCGACCAAAACCATCTGACTTTCTTGATCGCCATCAAGCAGGTTCCAACCCTTCGCTTCCTATCATGGACGGGCCAAGCAAAGAGGAAGCGACCATGTCAGAGACCTTCACCAAAGGCATGGCCAGGAATATCTATTTCGGGGGAAGCATCTTCTTCTTCCTGATATTCCTGGCCTTGACCTATCACACGGAACAGACCTTTCCGGCCCGCAGCAATGAGGCGCAGCTCACCGAATCCGTGGTGCGCGGAAAGTTGGTCTGGGAGCAAAACAATTGCATCGGCTGCCACACGCTGCTGGGCGAGGGCGCCTACTTTGCGCCTGAGCTGGGCAACGTGTTCCAGCGGCGCGGTGGGGAAGCGGGCTTCAAACCCTTTCTGCATGCCTGGATGAAAATGCAGCCACTGGGTGTACCCGGCCGGCGCGCGATGCCGCAGTTCAAGTTGAGTGACCAGGAGGTGGATGACATCGCCGAGTTCCTCAAATGGAGCTCGAACATCAACACCAATGGCTGGCCGCCAAACAAGGAGGGCTAAGCGATGAGCATTGCTAATCCGCATCTGAAATTTGCCTCGCAAGCCGTGGCCAAACCGTACTTCGTGTTCGCCCTGATGCTGTTTCTCGGGCAGGTGCTGTTCGGGTTGATCATGGGCCTGCAATACGTGATAGGGGACTTTCTGTTCCCGATCATTCCCTTCAACGTGGCGCGGATGGTGCACACCAACCTGCTGATCGTCTGGCTGCTGTTCGGGTTCATGGGCGCTGCCTATTACCTGATTCCGGAAGATGCCGACCGCGAACTGCACAGTCCGAAGCTGGCGATCATCCTGTTCTGGGTCTTCGCCGCCGCGGGTGTGCTGACGATCCTGGGCTATCTGCTGGTGCCGTATGCCGGCCTGGCCAGGCTGACCCACAACGAATTGCTGCCGACCATGGGCCGGGAGTTCCTGGAGCAACCGACCATCACCAAGATGGGCATTGTGGTGGTGTGCCTGGGCTTCCTCTACAACATCGGCATGACCCTGCTCAAAGGTCGCAAGACCACCGTCAGCATGGTGATGATGACCGGGTTGATCGGGCTCGCGGTGTTCTTCCTGTTCTCCTTCTATAACCCCGGCAACCTGGCCCGCGACAAGTTCTACTGGTGGTGGGTGGTGCATCTTTGGGTGGAAGGCGTGTGGGAACTGATCATGGGTTCGATGCTCGCGTTTGTCCTGATCAAGATCACCGGGGTAGACCGGGAAGTCGTGGAGAAATGGCTGTATGTGATCATCGCCATGGCGCTGATTACCGGGATCATCGGCACCGGTCACCACTTCTTCTGGATTGGTGCGCCTGAGGTCTGGTTGTGGGTCGGTTCAATCTTCTCGGCACTCGAACCGCTGCCGTTCCTGGCCATGGTGATTTTCGCCTTCAGCATGGTGAAGAACCGCCGCCGACAACACCCGAACCGCGCCGCCACCCTGTGGGCCAAGGGAACCGTCGTCACAGCGTTCTTCGGTGCTGGCGTCTGGGGCTTTTTACATACCCTGGCACCGGTCAACTTCTACACCCACGGTTCGCAACTGACGGCGGCGCACGGCCACCTGGCTTTCTACGGTGCTTACGCGATGATCGTGATGACCTTGATCAGCTACGCCATGCCACGACTGCGCGGGTTGGGTGAAGCAGGCGATGAGCGCTCGCAGACCTTCGAAATCTGGGGCTTTTGGTTGATGACCCTGTCGATGGTGATGATCACGCTGTTCCTCACCGCAGCCGGTGTCGTTCAGGTCTACCTGCAACGCTGGCAGGTCGATGGTGTTGCGTTGCCCTTCATGGCCACGGTCGAACAACTGCAGGTGCTGTTCTGGGCCCGTTTTGGTGCCGGTCTTGGTTTCCTTGCGGGACTGCTCTGTTACCTGTTCAGCTTCAAGCAACGTGGCCGCGCAGCCTTGCGCGCCCCGGCGGCCGTGGTGCCTTCATGAGCCGGTGTCAAGGTTAGAAAAGGTCGGCCCGGCTGATACAGCGGGCCGTTTTTTTGCTTTACAAAAAGGGCAATGATCATGGCCTTTACCGTCGAACTGGAAGAGTGGGTCGGCAGCGTCTGGCATCGCTTCATCACCCGGCGCGCCAGCCCGGACTTCCCCGAAGCACGCGTTGAACTGGCCAGCCAGCAACGTCCGCTGGCGCTGCTGTTTCGCGCCATGGGCGGTGCCAGTGGTATCGGTGTCGAAGCCGCCAGCGACCGCGATCTGCTGTTGCGGCGCAACGTGTTGCAGCAGATCGCCGGCACCTGCAAGCAAGTGCCCCTGGCGTGGTGCGATGCGAGCAACCTTCGTCTACCGTCGAGCCTCGCGGTGTTTCCCGAAGTCGCACTGAACGAAGAACTCTATCGTTGGCTCGCCTTGCTGGCGGCACAGGCCGGCCAGATGCGGCACTGGGGACGGGACAATCAACGCTGGACGCAACTGCTGTTAGGGCGTTATCCCGCGTTGCGTGCCCGGTACAAACGTCTGGTCGATGCTCACCTGCAATTGCGCCCGGATCCGGCCACATTGAGTAGCGGCGAAGCGGCCCTGGAACGGGCGTTATGCCAGGCGCTGCGCGAGCCCGGCAGTGTCGAACATTTTCCCCGCAGCGAACGGGCCGCGTGGCCGTTGCCCCTGTGGTTGTACCCGCCGCAAAACCTTGCGAGCCCTCAGGCTGCCGACCTGGGGGAGGAGTCCGAAGAATCGTTGACGACCCCGCCCGGTGAGCAAAAGGGCGCAAGCAAACGCGCCAAGCGGATAGATGAAAGCACCCGTGACGGCGGGTTGTTGATCGTGCGTCTGGAGAACCTGTTCAGCTGGACCGAACACGTGGACCTGGATCGCTGGTCGGACGACAGCGAGGACCCGGACGCGGCCAAAGTCGCCGAGGACCTCGACGAGTTGAGCCTGTCGCGCACCCGTCTGCGCAAGGGCGGCGGCCTCAAGCTGCACCTGGATTTACCGCCGGCCGATGTCGACGATATTCCCCTGGGCGAGGGCATCAAGTTGCCGGAGTGGGACTATCGCAAACAGCAGATGCAAGACGCCTTCGTCAATCTGCAAATGATGGTGCCCCGGGACTGCGAGGCGCAGCCACTGCCGCCACGGCTGAAAGCTTCGGCGCACCGTCTGCGGCGCCAGTTCGAGCACCTGCGCAATGACCGCCAATGGTTACGCCAGCAACCCCAAGGGTCTGAACTGGATATGCAGGCCTGGCTGGATTTTCACGTTGAACGCGAGCATGGCCAGTGTGCGGAACGCGGTTTGTTCATGGAACAACGGCAGACACGCCGTGACCTGGCGTGCCTGTTGCTGGCCGATGTGTCGATGTCCACCGACGCGCACCTGAACGATGAGCATCGGGTGATTGATGTCATCCGCGACAGCTTGCTGCTGTTCGGTGAGACCCTGTCGGTGCTCGGTGACGATTTCGCCCTGTACGGGTTTTCCTCGTTGCGCCGTCATCAAGTGCGGATGCAGGAACTCAAGTCTTTCACCCAGCGTTATGACGACAACACCCGCGGTCGTATTCAAGGGCTCAAACCGGGTTATTACACGCGCATGGGCGCCGCCATCCGCCAGGCCACCCAACTGCTGGGCAAGAGCAAGCGCCGCAGCAAATTGTTGCTGCTGCTCACGGATGGCAAACCGAATGATCTGGACTTGTATGAGGGACGTTACGGTGTTGAAGACACCCGCGAAGCGGTGCTGGAGGCGCGGCGCAAGGGGTTGACGCCGTTTTGCATCACGATTGATCGCGAGGCCGGGGATTACCTGCCTTACATGTTCGGCGCCAATGGCTACACCTTGATCCGTCAGCCCGAGCAATTACCTCTGCGATTGCCGCAGCTGTACCGCCAGTTGACCCAACCTTGAGGGGGGACGCAGCATCAACTGATGCCGCGTGGCAGCCAGAAAAACATCGTCACGCAGAAGATCGTCAGGCCAATGCAGAACCACGTGAATCGGCGCAGCCGACATTGCGCCGCGTGTGCGGCCAATACTGGCAAGGGCATGCCGCACTGGCGGCACTCGGTTTCTTGTGCGGGGTTGGCGCGTTGGCAATACAAGCAGACGGGCATGGCACTCACTCAAACTGCTCCAGGCGCAGACGATCGAGAATGGCGATCTGGCGGCCGTCCTGGGTGATGATGTTTTCATCGATCAGGCGACGGATAATCCGCGAAAAGGTTTCCGGCTGGATCGACAGGTGCCCGGCAATCAGTTGCTTGGCCATTGGCAATTCGAATTGGCTGCCAACGGTTTGCTGGCGCACCAGTTGCGTCAGCAGATAACGCACGACCCGGTGGGTGGCGTTTTTCAGTGACAGGGTTTCGATTTCGTTGACCCGTTGATGCAAGCGAACGCACAGCTTGCCGAGCAGCGCAAAGGTCAGGCGGCTGTTACTTTGCAGCAGGCGCATATAGGTGCTGTTGGATAACCGATAGAGCTGAGTGGGGCAGATCGCTTCGGCCGAGGCCACATAGTTCGGGGTGTCCATCAGCATCATCGCTTCGGCGAAGGTTTGCCGGTCACCAATGACCTCAAACACTTTCTCCTGCCCGTCCGGCGTCAGGCGATAGATTTTCACCGCGCCGGCAATCACGAAATAGAACGAGTCTGCCGGCTCGCCCTGACGGAACAACGGTTCGCCTTTGTCGATGCTCAGCAAATGGCTGGTACTCATCAACTCATCCAGCTGTTCTTCGTTCAACGGCTCGAACAAGTGATGACTGCGCAGAATCTGGTGATGGACGCGATGAAGCACCATAAGAATTCATCCTGAAGTTTGAAGAGGGGATGGCGATCAAGTCAAACGAGGCCCAGCGAGACACCGCTGGCCAACGCCAGCACCGAGGTCAGCACCACAAACCAGGCCAATGGCTGGATGACTTTTTTCATGACGACTCCTGGGGATCGAGAAGGATCAGGTTTTCCTTAATTTCTGAACCATTGAGCAAGACGCGGGCCATCCCTGGAGTCCTTTGTTTACTGGGGTTGCCAGATAGGAGGGTAAAAACGACCACGGGGTTTAGGGTTCAAATAACCCTTTGATGGTCATTTCTACCCTGGCCCGGTCCCGCAAGGGCGCGGGTCCTCTCACCACAGCGGGCGAATGAACATCAGGGCACGGCCCTTGCACACTTGATCTGCGACAAAGGCAATTAATCGTCAATACCCGATGATTGCCCCCGGACTTGCCTCGACGCGTGTGGGTTGGCGTCAGGTCAGCAGCAAGGTAAAGGAGTAGCTTTATGCAAGTGCTTGACCGCCGTAAAGCGATGGCTATCGCGCCGCTGTTGCGTTTGGCCTTTCGGCCGTTTTTCCTCGCCAGCTGCCTGCTGGCGGTGCTGGTCATTCCGCTCTGGCTGTTCGCCTTCAGTGGTGAGCTTTCCGGCTGGCAGCCGGCGGGTGGCTGGCTGAGCTGGCATCGACACGAATTGCTGTTCGGATTCGGCTTGGCGATCATCGCCGGCTTTCTGCTGACGGCGGTGCAGACCTGGACCGGTCGCCCCGGCATCAGCGGGCAACCACTGGCCATGCTGGCGCTGCTGTGGTTGTTGGCGCGCGTGGCCTGGCTGGTCAATGCACCGTTGCCGGTGCTTGCGGTGCTGGAACTGGCGTTCCCGCTGGCGGTGGCTGCGCTCATGGGATTCACCTTGTGGAAGGTGCGGCAGAAACGTAACTACCCCATTGCGGTGGTGTTGCTGCTGTTAGCAGCGGCCGATGGGTTGTCCCTGTATGGTCTGGTCGAAGGTCATGAAGGCTGGCAGCGTCAAGGCGTGTTGACGGGTATGTGGCTGGTGGCGGCAATGATGGGTTTGATCGGTGGGCGCGTCATTCCGTTCTTCATCCAGCGCGGCCTCGGCAAGGTCGAGGGCGTAACCCCTTGGCCGTGGCTGGATTGGCTGCTGCTGATTGGCTCACCGCTGGTAGCGTTGCTCTATGCCGCGGGACCTGCGCTTGCCCCCGATTTCTGGGTGGGCTTGTTGTTCGCGGTGTTGGCCGCTGGGCATCTGGTGCGCCTGGTGCGCTGGCATGATCGCGCCCTCTGGCATGTGCCGTTGTTGTGGTCGTTGTACCTGGCTTATGCCTGGCTGGCGGTGGCCTGTCTCGGGATGGCGCTGTGGCATTTCGGTGTGCCGATCAATCCGAGTCTGGCGGTGCATTGCCTGACCATTGGCGCCATGGGCGGCCTGGTGCTGGCGATGATTGCACGGGTCAGCCTGGGGCATACCGGCCGCGCGCTGGAGCCGCCGTCGGCCATGACCCTGGCGTTCATTCTGCTCAACCTGGCCTGTCTGAGCCGGGTCGTGTTGATCCTGTTTTTCCCCTTGCCGGCGTTGTGGCTGGCCGGTCTGTGTTGGGTGCTGGCGTTTGCGCTATACGCCTGGCGCTATGGGCCGATGCTGTTGCAGTCCCGGGTGGACGGCCATCCGGGCTAAGCACGCTAACTGATGGAGGCTGCCGGTGATGTATCCCTTTTTACTGGTCACCCACTTGCTGGCGGCGATTGCCTTCATCGGCACGCTGTTTTTCGAGGTGGTGATCTGGCACAACGCCCGCCGGCAGGTGGCGGTTAGCGCGCAAACGAGCGCCGATCAAGCGATTGCAGTGCGTTCGCGCAAGGTGCTGCATGGCGTGGTGCTGCTGTTGTATGGCGCCGGTATCAGCCTGGCGTGGCAACACCGGGGTGTATTGAGTCAGCCGCTGGCGAGCAGTTTTGGTACGTTGCTGAGCCTGAAGATCATCCTGGCCCTGAGCATCATCGGCCATTACTTTCTGCTGGCGTACTGGCTGAAAAGCGCATGCCTGACCACGACCCGCGCCACTTGGATTCGCCGCAGCATCCTCGGGCACATGGTGTTGATCGTGATCCTGGCCAAGGCCATGTTCTATTGGCACGGTTGATCGCGCTGGAGAACCCGCAACCCTGTAACGGCGCCATTCGCGAGCAGGCTCGCTCCCACATTGGGATACCGTTCCCCTGTGAGAGCGAGCCTGCTCGCGAAAGCTGTGTCACTGGTTTTGTATGACCCGCAATCGATCAATGGCGAGGTTTAAGTGCGTTGACGAACAACACGTTGTTTTCCAGATGGATGTGTTGCATCAAGTCATCACGGAACTCCAGCAGCCCGCGATACAGGGCACGCCAGGTATTACAGGCATCGGCCGGCGGGGTTATGTTGTTGGTCAGCGCAAGCAGCCTTTCCAGTGCTTCGCCATGTTGATCATGTTCAAAGCGCAGCACCTGGATCGGCGGTGCGGCCTGAGGGCCGATGCCTTGTTGCAGCATCGGGAAGAGCACTTGTTCTTCCTTGAGCATGTGGCCTTCAAGTTCTTGTTGCATGTCGGTCAAGAGATCGGCCAGGCCGTTGGGGCAACTGCTGCGGGCACCATGGACCTGCTCGACGCGGCGGGCCAGACGAATCAGTTCCGGCAGTTGTTCGCGATGGCGGGCGTGGTAGCGCGCCAGAAGATGGGCGATCAACAGCTCCGAGGGTTCGTTGCGCCAGTCGTGCTGGGTTTCGCCGGTGTCTTGCAGCCGGTGCAGCGCATCGGCAATCAGGGCCGGATCGAGGCCTTTGCCAGCGGCCGCTTCAAGCAGGCTTTTATGCCCGCCACAACAGAAGTCCAGTTTAAAGGTGTGGAAAATCCGTGTGGCGCCGGGAATGTCGCACGCCAGTTGGCCGAGGCTTTGTTCCAATAGAGTCAGGCTCATCAGGGGTTCCTTGTTTGGATTTCAACGGTTTCCCAGGCTCATTGCATCCGGCATGCCATATTTAACATATTGAAAAATATGGCTTAATTTTTAGTTGTGGTGATAGACACCCGGACGCTTTAGGGTGAATCCAACCATAGAGGGTAATAACTACCATGCTGCGTGAAAGCCTGGCGGCCGACCTGATCGTCGAGTTGCCGAATGCTGTGCGGTTGCAACGTTTGGTCCAGACCCTGCGCGAGTACTTCAACAGTGGCGCCGTGGGATTGCTGCGTCTGGATGACGACAGCCTCAGGCCGGTCGCGACGGTGGGGCTGGTGCATGAAGCGTTGGGCCGCCGGTTTGTCATCGCTCAGCATCCGCGGCTGGCGGCGATCATGGCGTCGCGCGAACCCACCTGGTTCGAGCCCGACAGTCGGCTGCCGGATCCCTATGATGGCTTGCTCGACAATCACGCCGGCGAACCGATGCCAGTGCATGACTGCATGGGCGTGAGTCTGTATGTGGAAGGTCGGATCTGGGGGGCGATCACCCTCGATGCGCTGCATGCCGGGACCTTCGACAGCCGTGCGCGGGAAGAACTCAAGCGCTGCACCTTGCAGATCGAAGCCGCCGTGCGAGTCACCCGACTGGAACAGGAAAACCGCAGCCTGCGCTTGTCCCGCAGCGATATTCAAGACGTACGCAGACCGGCGGACGAAGGCGAAATCCTCGGGCAAAGTGAAGTGCTGCACCAGTTGCTCAATGAACTGGATGTACTGGCCGATTCCGAGCTGCCGGTGTTGCTGCTGGGCGAGACCGGCGTCGGCAAAGAGCTGTTCGCCCGGCGCTTGCATCGTCTGTCGCGTCGCAGTCATAAGCCGCTGGTGCAGGTCAACTGCGCTGCTTTGCCGGAGTCTCTGGCGGAAAGTGAATTGTTCGGCCATGTCAAAGGCGCGTTTTCCGGCGCCACCAGTGACCGTGCCGGGCGTTTCGATGCGGCCAACGGCGGCACGCTGTTTCTCGATGAAGTCGGTGAATTGCCGTTGGCTGTGCAGGCGAAACTGCTGCGCACCCTGCAGAACGGCGAGATCCAGCGCCTCGGCGCCGACAAGCCGTTGCACGTCGATGTGCGCATCATCGCCGCGACTAACCGGCACCTGCCGGACAGCATCCGCGATGGCTTGTTTCGGGCGGATCTGTATCACCGGCTCTCGGTCTATCCGGTGCCGATTCCGCCGTTGCGCGAGCGGGGTAACGATGTGTTGATGCTGGCCGGGCACTTCCTTGAGCTGAATCGGGCGCGGCTTGGCTTGCGCGGTTTGCGTCTGTCGCCGGCCGCCGAGCGCGCGCTGCTGACTTACAACTGGCCGGGCAACGTGCGCGAGCTGGAACATGTGATCAGCCGAGCCGCGTTGAAGACGCTCAGCCGCGGCACGAGTCGTACCCTGATCATGACGCTGGAACCCGAGATTCTGGACCTCGACAGTGCCATGGGCGGGCAGGGCGTGGTCGTCGAAAGTCCTCTGGACGAAACGGCTGACGCGCCGTTCCAGCCCCTGGGGGAAGCGGTCGACGATTACCAGCGCAAGAAAATTCTCCAGGCCTTGAGCCTGTCCGGGGATAACTGGGCCAGCGCCGCGCGGATCCTGGAAATCGATCCCAGCAACCTGCACAAACTGGCGCGGCGGTTACGCCTCAAATAAGGCGGGGCATGCTCAGTGTTGATGGTGGTCAAGGTGCTGTTGCGCGAAGTCTCGCACGCTGGGCAGAACCTTTTCGGAGATCACCGTCATGCCCCTTTCTCTGGCACAGATGCGCCGCAACTACACCCTTTTTGGCCTGCAAGACGAAGCGGCGCTGGACGACCCGCTGGCCATGTTCCGACAGTGGATGCAACTGGCCCGCGACACCGAGCGTGCGCCTGTCGAAGCCAACAGCATGGTGCTGGCGACCGTCGACAGTGAAGGTCGCCCGCACTGTCGGGTCCTGCTGCTCAAGGGCTTTAGTGATGAAGGCTTCACGTTTTTCGGTCATTACCAGAGCGACAAGGGGCAGCAATTGGCTGCTAATCCGTATGCTGCGATGACCTTTTTTTGGCCGGGGCTGGAGCGTCAGGTGCGGATCGAGGGTCAGGTGTCCAGGCTCGCCCCGACGCTGTCGGATGCGTACTTCGATTCCCGCTCACAGGACAGTCGCCTGGGCGCCTGGGCCTCACCGCAAAGCCGACCATTGGCCAATCGGGCCGAGCTTGAGTCGCTGTTGACACAAACCACCCAACGGTTTGCCGGCCAGACCGTGCCGCGGCCCGAGCATTGGGGCGGCTACTGCTTGCAGCCGGATCGCCTGGAATTCTGGCAAGGCCGTGCCGACCGCTTGCATGACCGCCTCGATTACCGGTTGCGCGATGGCGTATGGCAACGCAACCGCCTGGCACCTTGAACCCGCAGAACGCGCAGCGATGGAGAACAATGTGGGAGCGAGCCTGCTCGCGATAGCAGTGGGTCAGTCGACATCAATGTTGCCTGACAAGCCGCTATCGCGAGCAGGCTCGCTCCCACAGGTATCGTGTGGCCTACACGTTCTTCATATGTCCCTGTAGAGGTACCTCCTTGGAGGAATAGGCTCATCGGGCATTCCAGTTCAGGCTTTGCCCCATACCCTCATTTACGGGAAGGCTTGGATATGGCCCATCTGGCGCAACGCACGTTTGAACCCCTGAACATTGCCGTACTGACCATCAGCGATACGCGCACCTTTGACACCGACACCTCGGGGCAGACCCTCACGGATTTGCTGCAAACGGCCGGGCATGTATTGATCGATCGTGGTCTGGTCAAGGACGACATTTATCAGATCCGCGCCAAGGTTTCCCACTGGATCGCCGACTCCAAGGTGCAGGTGGTATTGATGACCGGCGGCACCGGTTTCACCGCGCGCGACAACACACCACAAGCGGTCTTGCCGTTGCTGGACAAACACGTGGAAGGCTTCGGTGAACTGTTTCGTCAGGTGTCCCTTGCGGAAATCGGCATGTCCAGCCTGCAGTCACGGGCATTGGCGGGGATGAGCAATGGCGTGCTGGTGTGCTGCGTTCCGGGTTCGCCGGGCGCGTGTCGAACGGCCTGGAACCAGATTCTGCTCGAACAGCTGGACAGCCGCACCGGCCCATGCAATTTCGCCCCCCATTTGAAACCGCAAGGGCAACGGGTCGTCGACGCCTGCGAGACCCGCTCATGACCGGCCGGGTGTGTGACCTTGGTCACTTGATGCCGGTGGACGAGGCCATCAATCGTTTGCTGGACCAGGCACCGCCGCCGCCCCTGCCGCAAAAGATCGACCTGGATCAAGCCTTGGGTCGGGTGCTGGCGGCGGACATTCATTCCCCCGTCAACCTGCCGGCCTGGGACAACAGCGCCATGGACGGTTATGCCCTCAGGGCCGCTGACCTGCCACCGGAGGGTGGCTGGTTGTTGATTGGCGGACGAATCGCAGCGGGGGATTCGGCGTGCTCACCGTTGCTCGCGCAGCAAGCAGTGCAGATTTTTACCGGCGCTCCATTACCTGCAGGCGCCGACACCGTGGTGCCGCAAGAGCGCTGTCGGATCGAGGGCGAGCGCGTGTGGTTCCCGCCCGTCAGTACTGGCGATCACGTGCGCAAAGAAGGTGAGGAGGTTCGCCGCGGCGACCTGTTAATCCAGGCCGGCAAACGTCTGCGTGCGCAAGAAGTGGGGTTGCTGGCTGGCGCTGGCATCGGGCAGGTTGAGGTCTATCGTCCGTTGCAGGTGTGCTTGCTCAGCAGTGGCAATGAACTGCGTGAGCCGGGTGATTCATTGGCGCCCGGGCAGATTTACAACAGCAATCGCTACTGCCTCGCCACGTTGTTGAGCGGTTGGGGGGTGGAGGTGCATGACTATGGCGTCATGGCCGATGAGTTGGCCGCCAGCCGGCATGCCTTGAGCCTGGCGTCTTCGGAATGCGACCTGTTGTTGAGTTCCGGTGGCGTCTCGGTGGGTGAGGAAGATCACCTCAAACAAGCGATCGAGGAACTCGGCAGCCTGGATTTCTGGCGGCTGGCCATTCAGCCGGGCAAGCCGCTGGCCTTCGGCGAAGTCGCCGGCAAACCCTGGATCGGCATGCCGGGCAATCCTTCGGCGGCGCTGATTACCGCGTTGGTGGTGGTGCGCCCGTTCCTGCTCAGGGCCCAGGGCGTCAGCGATGTGTTGCCGGCGCCACTGGCCGTGCCCGCCGGGTTCGATTGGTTGCAGCGCAACAAACGTCGGCAGTACCTGCGGGCTCGGCTGACACCCGGTGCTGATGGTCAGTTGAGCGTGGAGCTGCACCCTCAGCAAAGCTCGGCGATGTTGACCGCCGCGTGCTGGGCCGATGGCCTTGCGGTGATCGAGTGCGAGCAGCAAGTGCTCAAGCACGACAACGTGATGTTCCTGTCCTTCGCCGACCTGATGCATTAATCGCAATTGATTGCCGTCAAGGCCGTGCCTGCCGGTCTCGCTAGACTGGCAGCGCCTTTTTCGATCGCTGTGCCACAGGCATCGAGGGAGGGTCCAGACGCGTTTTTCCATGAGGATTACCCATGCAACTGGTCTGCCCGGCAGGCAACCTGCCTGCGCTGAAAGCGGCGGTGCGCCAAGGCGCCGATGCCGTTTATGTCGGTTTTCGCGATGACACCAATGCCCGGCATTTTGCAGGGCTGAACATGGACGACAAACAATTCGACGCGGCGGTCGCCCACATCCGTCAGCACCAACGCAAACTCTACGTCGCGGTCAACACCTACCCGCAACCCAAGGGCTGGGAACGCTGGCAGCGCGCGGTTGATCGCGCCGCCGATTTTGGTGTGGATGCGCTGATCGCCGCCGACCCCGGCGTACTCAACTACGCCAGCCAGCGGCATCCGCAACTGGCGCTGCACCTGTCGGTGCAGGGCTCGGCGACCCATGCCGCGGCCCTGGAGTTTTATGCGCAACGCTACGGAATTCGTCGCGCGGTACTGCCTCGGGTGTTGTCGTTGGCGCAGGTGCGCCAGGTCGCTGCAAGCAGCCCGGTGCCCATCGAAGTCTTTGGCTTCGGCAGCTTGTGCATCATGGCTGAAGGGCGTTGCCATCTGTCTTCGTACATTACCGGTGAGTCGCCGAACCTCTGTGGCGTCTGTTCGCCGGCCAAAGCGGTGCGCTGGAGCGAAGACGCCGACGGCTTGAGCGCACGGCTCAGTGAAGTGCTGATCGACCGTTACACCCCTGAGGAACCCGCCGGTTATCCGACCTTGTGCAAAGGCCGTTTCCTGGTCGGCGGCAAACGCTTTCATGCGCTGGAAGAACCCACCAGCCTCGACACCCTGGACTTGCTGCCGGAATTGACGGCCATCGGCGTCGAGGCGGTCAAAATCGAGGGCCGGCAACGCAGCCCGGCGTATGTCGAACAAGTCACCCGTGTCTGGCGTGCGGCGCTGGATGCCCATCGTGGCTCGCCTGGCAGTTTTCGGGTCAAGGAGGAATGGCGCCGGGTGTTGGCCGGTTTGTCCGAAGGCAGCCAGACCACTTTGGGTGCTTACCATCGATCATGGCAATGAGGGAGGCGACATGAAGCTCAGCCTTGGACCGGTCCTGTTTTATTGGGACAAAGCGCAACTCAGCAACTTTTACGCCGAGATGTCGGCCTTGCCCCTGGATGTGATTTATCTGGGGGAAACCGTGTGCTCGAAACGCCGGTCATTTTCATTGGATCAATGGTTGGGCCTGGGGCGCGAGTTACAAGAATGCAGCCAGGCACAACTGGTTCTCTCCAGCCTGACGCTTATCGAAGCGGCCTCTGAGCTCTCTAGCCTGCGGCGGCTCTGCGACAACGGCCAACTGTTGGTGGAAGCCAACGACATGGGCGCGGTGCAGTTTCTGGCCGAGCGCAAGTTGCCGTTCGTGGGCGGTCCTGCGCTGAATGTGTACAACGGGCATACGCTCACGCAACTGCTGGACGGCGGGATGACCCGTTGGGTGCCGCCCGTGGAGTGTTCGGCGACGCTGATTAGCGATGTGCTCGATCAGGTGCGGGAACTGGGTCGAGAGGTCCCGGAAGTCGAAGTCTTTGCTTACGGGCATTTGCCGTTGGCCTATTCCGCACGCTGCTTCACCGCGCGGGCGGAAAACCGGCCCAAGGACAACTGCCAGTTTTGCTGCATCAACTACCCCGATGGTCTGCCGCTGACCAGTCAGGAAGGGCAAGCACTGTTCACCATTAACGGCATTCAAACAATGTCGGCCGAGGTGACCAATCTCCTGGCAGATTACGCGGGGCTGGTGGCCTGCGGCGCTGATTTGTTGCGACTGAGCCCTCGTTATCAAGGCATGGCGCAGGTCATTGCCGCCTATCAACGGGTTCGTCTGGGCGAGACACCGCCGGTGTTCGTCGACGGTTGTAACGGTTACTGGCATGGCCAGGCCGGCATGTTGCGCATCGAGGAGGTCGGCTTGTGTTGAACCGAAAAAAATGGCTGTTGAAAGGTGCCGACCGGTTATTGCCACTGGTGAGCCGGGTGCCTTTTGCAGTGCAGCGTCTGGCGTTGCAGCAGGCGTTGAATCGTTGCCTTGCCGAGCCTTTGCGCGACGGCGAGTTTGAAGTGTTGCGTGGGCGCTGGTTGTGCCTGCGGATTCCGGATTTGGGCTTGTCCTGGTATTTGACGCTGACCCGTCAAGGGTTGCGAATTGCCGAGCATGCCACGGCGCATGTGACCATCAGCGGTAACTGGCGCGAGTTTTTATTGCTGGCCAGCCGTCAGGAGGATCCGGATACGTTGTTCTTTCGCAGGCGTTTGGTGATTGAGGGTGATACGGAGTTGGGGCTGGCGCTGAAGAACCTGATCGACAGCCTCGATCCCGACGTGTTGCCTGTGTGGCTGTGGCGCAATCTGGAGCGGGCAGGGAAGGGGTTGGCGACGGTTTGACCCACACAGATTAACAGTGGGAGCGAGCTTGCTCGCGAAGGGGCCAGTCCATCCATATGGAGGCTGACTGACACGCCGCCTTCGCGAGCAGGCGCGCTCCCCCTGTTGGAATTTCGGTGGCCGTCAGACCATTGTTTACTGGCGTTTTTCATGCTGGCGAGCATCACTCGCAATCAACTGCCTGATCTCTTCGAACAACTCATCCCCCTGCGCTGGCGTGCAATCCTCGCCATTGCGTTTACGCAACCCGTAATGGCTAAGAATCAAGTGCACGTTCGCGTGCAGGCCATGTTGCTTCAGGCAGTTTTCGACGCATTGCAGCGGGCAGCCGTCCAACGCAAAAATCCGCCGTCCCGAACGGGCCTTGTTGACCAGCGCCGCCACATGCCCGCCAACACCGACGATGCAGGACATTTCCGCCAGTCCGCTGCGATCAAGCCGCACGGCCAGGGTATTGGCCAGTTGGGCAACGTTGGAACAGCCTGAGCAGGCATAAATCAGCGGCAAGGTTGAACGGGGCATGAGCACTCTCCATGGAGGGACTTCTTCAGTCTGCAAGAGCGGTGGCATTGCGCATTGACGGCGGTCAATTACGACTATTGGAAGGCCGCGAGATCCTCTTCGGCGAGGATGCTGATAGTGCGGCGTTCCATCGCGATCAGGCCGCTGTCCACCAGGCGGTGCAAGATCCGCGAAAAGGTTTCCGGCTGAATGCCCAGCTTCGAGGCCACCAGGCGTTTGGACACCTGCAACACAATCAAACCGCTGACCGGGTTGCGTTCCTGCAACAGGAAATTGATCACCCGGCGGCTCGCACTGGCCATGGTCAAGGTGTCGATGTCGCGCAGACGCAGGTGCAGGTGCACGCTCATGCTCGCCAGGATCGCCAGGCAGACTTTCGGCTGATCTTCCAGGGCATTGCGGTAGTGGTTGCCCTCGATACTCACCAGTACGCTGTCTTTCAGCGCCGTGGCGCTGACCGGGTAGAGACGGGCCTGGCTGAACAGTAAGGCTTCGGCAAAGGTCTGGCCCGGCTGGATGATCTCCACCAGATTCTCCTGGCCTTCGCCGGTCAGCCGATACAACTTGATCTGGCCGCTGACCAGCAGGAAGAAACGCTTGGCCGGATCCCCTTGGTGCATGAGTGTGCTGTGACAACTCAGGCGCTTGAGCATCGCCAGGCCGCAGACTTCCTCGAAGACTTTCTCCGGAAGTTGGCTGAACAGATGGTGACGGCGCAACGTTAAAACGATGGAAGGGTGGGTCAGCATGGCGTACCTCCGCTGACGCTCATAGTAGAGAGTGTCGGCCGGATGACCTATGCCTCTGCCGGTCTACCTCCAAAGAGGCATACCCGTCATCCGGCATTGCGCAGATGCTCCATGGCCCATACCGCAGCCTCGACCCGCGAGCGCAAACCGAGTTTGTGCAGCAGGTTTTTCACATGAACCTTGACCGTCCCTTCAGTGATGCCGAGCTTGTGCCCGATGACTTTGTTGCTGAAGCCGCTGGCGATGGTTTTCAGCACCTGACGTTCACGCTCGGTCAGTTCCACCACGGTCTGGCGCTGGGGTGAGCGCAGTGCCTGGGCCATGACCTGGGTCAGCCCCGGGCTGATCACCAATTCGCCGTTCAAGGCATTGCGGATGTACTGAATCAACAGTTCGGGCTCCATGTCCTTGAGCAGGTAGCCGTCGGCATCCAGGCGCAGTGCGTCGCGAATATCGTCTTCGGCATCCGAGACCGTGAACAGCAGCACCTTGCCGGTGTAGTGCATCGCCCGTAACTGGCGCAGGGTTTCAATGCCATTCATCACCGGCATGTTGTTATCGAGCAACACCAGATCCGGTTGCAGCGGCTCGATCAGTCCGAGCGCTTCTTCACCGTTGCTGGCTTCACCGACGATCAGGAAATCATCTTCGAGTTCGAGCATCTGGCGGATGCCGTGACGCATCATCGGATGGTCATCGACCAGCAGGATGGTGTGTTGCAGGGATGGGTTCATGTGACGCTACCTTCTGTTTTTTGTCCCAGAAACTCCGGTTGGAATTCCAGTTGGACACGGGTGCCTTGCGGCTCCCTGGAGACTATTTCGAGTTGACCGCGCAAGCTGCGGGCCCGCTCATCCATGATTTTCAGGCCGTGATGCTCGCGTTGGTCGACGTTGCCGCTGAAGCCACGCCCGTCGTCTTCGACGATGAGCCTCACGGTTTCACCGTCCTGACGCAGTTGCAGCCAGGCGTTTTGCGCATGGGCGTGACGCAGGCAATTGGAGAGCGCCTCGCGGGTGATCTGCAGAATGTGGATTTGTTCGCTGGCCGATAATTGAAAGGCCAGCGCGTCGACGTGCAGGTGCACCTGGCACTCCCCGCGACGGGAGAATTCTTCGGCGGTGTCCTTGAGCTCCTGTACCAGCCCCGCATCGTGAATCTGCAAGCGAAAGGTGGTCAGCAATTCGCGTAACTGGCGGTAGGCATTGTTCAACCCTTCGCGCAGTTCGGCGGTGACGTTTTCCAGGGTCTCGATCGGTTCGCCACGACGCATCAGGGTTTGCAGGCGGCTGACTTGCAGCTTCATGTAGGACAGGGCCTGGGCCAGTGAATCGTGCAGCTCGCGGGCAATGATCGTGCGTTCGTCGAGCAACAGCAGGCGATGATCCTGTTCCCGTTGGCGCTTGAGCGAGAGCGAGGTGCCGATCAGGTTGGCCAGGGCCTGGATCAGTTGGGTTTCCCAGGCTTGCGTCGGGTGTCCATCGACAAAATGCGCCTTGAGCTCACCCAGTTCGCTGCCCTGGTTGCTGATGCTGAAGGTTTGCGGGCTGGCTTTATGGTGCTTCTGGCACGTGGCGCAATCGCTGCTGGCGCAAACTTCGCGGATGTTGGCGCCATGCAGGGCGAGCAACTGTTGGGCCGGGGCCTGCAATTGACCTTGCAGGCACAGCGACAGGCGCAAGCCGGGCAGGCGTTGCTGGAAGCGCCGGATCAACTCATCCAAACCTTCGGCATTGGCCAGGCGTGTGGCCAGGCTTCGACTGCTTTGGTACAGCAATTCAAGGGCAGCATTGGCTTGTTGCAGGTTCAGGGTTTTTTGCTGCACCTGACTCTCAAGGGTGCGATGCGAGTCTTCGATCGTCTCGGCCATGGCGTTGAAACTCATGGCCAATTGGCCCAATTCGTCCTGGGACTGATGGTTGACCCGTACCTTGAAATCGCCACGACGAAAACGCTGGGTCGCGTCCACCAACTCTTTCAAAGGCGTGACCACGCCATATTGCAGTTCGTAAAGCCCAAGCAGCAGGACGATCATCGTGGTGAACAGCGCCAAGCCCTGGATAACTTGTTGCCAGCCTTGCTTCTGTTCGCTTTGGCGCTGCAACAGGTCGACGAAATGGTTCAGTTGCTCAACGAAGGACAGGGCCTGGACCTGAAAATAGGCGGCATCACCGCGCTCCAGCGCCGGACGCAAATCCTCGTTCCATTGTTGCTGGATTTGCCCGTAGCTGATCTGCAGCGCGGTGGTCGGGCCATCTTCCAGCACGGCTTTGAGTGACTGGCTGTTTAGACGGGTTTGCAGGCTGTCGGTGATGGCCAGGATTTCTTCGCCGGTTGCCCCTGCGGCCAGTTTCCAGCTCAGGTGGTAAGTCTCCATGCGCACAGAGCCTGCGGTGTTGATGGCAGCCGCATCACCCTGGCTGAACCAGGCGATCAGTCCGGCGCTCAACGAACTGGCGAGGGCGAGCACGGCGATCAGGATCACGGCCAGCCCGGCGCGAGCGGGCAGGGAGCTGCGCAACCAGCGCATCATCAGCGCAGGTCCCGGAAAATTTCAGGAAAACAGAGCATGCGGAACCCCAGGTCAGGGCTTTGCCGCCGATCCCGGGCGCGCTACCTCTAAAGAGTTGTCGACTGATCCTTGTCAGCAAAAACCTTGGCGAAAAACCTTAAGACACTGATAAAAAAACGGTTTTAGGGTTCTTCTGTACTACCTCCTTAGAGGTAGACCCCGCAAGCATAGGCCTATGCCCCCATGGGCTTCGTTGACGTAGGTCAAGTTTTTGCGGGGTTGGCCTCTCTAGTCTGCCGCCATGGCTAACTGACTGGAGAGCATTGTGACCGAACCCCGTGTACGACAAGGCCTGGTGCTGGGCATGAGCACATTGGCCTTCACTGTCTGCTTCATGGTCTGGATGATGTTTGCCGTGCTCGGGGTGCCGATCAAGGACCTTCTCCAGCTCAACGAAACCCAGTTCGGCCTGCTGGCCGCGACGCCGGTGCTGACCGGTTCGCTGGTGCGTCTGCCACTGGGGCTGCTGACCGACCGCTTTGGTGGGCGCAGCGTGTTCTTCCTGCTGATGCTGGCCTGCGTCGCGCCGTTGTACCTGATCAGTCACGCCACCGCCTATTGGCAGTTCCTGGTGCTGGGCTTGTTCGTCGGCCTGGCCGGCGGCTCGTTCTCGGTGGGGATTGCCTACGTCGCCAAATGGTTCGACAAGGATAATCAGGGCTTCGCCATGGGCATCTTCGGCGCCGGTAACGCCGGAGCCGCGGTGACCAAGTTTCTGGCCCCGGCATTGATCGCTGCCGGCAGTTGGCAGTTGGTGCCGAAAGTTTTCAGCGCCATTCTATTTATCACCGCGCTGTTGTTCTGGTTCCTCAGCGCCGAGAACAAAAACCACCGCAGCGCTTCGGGCGCCACGTTGCGTGAGCAATTGAGTTCGCTGAAGGACCCGGCCGTGTGGCGCTACTGCCAGTACTACTCGATCGTCTTCGGTGGCTACGTCGCCCTCGCGCTGTGGATGACCAAATACTACGTACAGGAATACGGTTTCAGCCTGCAAAGCGCGGCGCTGCTGGCGGCCTGTTTTTCCCTGCCCGGTGGCGTGCTGCGTGCGGTCGGTGGCTGGATGTCGGATCGCTGGGGTGCGCAAAGCGTGACCTGGTGGGTGTTGTGGGTCAGCTGGATCTGCCTGTTCCTGCTCTCGTATCCCCAGACCCAACTGCAAGTGCAAACGATCAACGGCCCGGTGGATTTTCACATCGGCCTCAACCCTGCGCTGTTCACCGTACTGCTGTTCGTCATGGGCATCGCCTTCGCGTTCGGCAAGGCCTCGGTCTTCAAATACATCGCCAATGACTACCCGAAAAACATGGGTGCGGTGTCCGGCATCGTCGGCCTCGCCGGTGGCCTGGGCGGCTTCGTGTTGCCAATCCTGTTCGGCGCCCTGGTGGACCTCACCGGCGTGCGCTCTTCCTGCTTCATGTTGATGTACGGCGTGGTCTGGGTCTCCCTCACCTGGATGTACTTCAGCGAAATACGCAAAAGCCCGGTGCTGGGTAAAGCGCCGCTGCTGACACCGTCCCCGATTTCCAGCATTGCCCTAGGAGAAGAACATGTCCGTTCTGCAAAAGCCTGACAAAGGCCCGGTCATTCATGACTGGCGCCCCGAGGACCCCGCTTTCTGGGGAAGTAGCGGTAAACAGACCGCAACGCGCAACTTGTGGATTTCCATTCCTGCGCTGCTGCTGGCCTTTGCGGTGTGGATGGTCTGGAGCACGGTGATCGTGCGTTTGAACGCCATCGGTTTCTCCTTCACCACCGACCAGCTGTTCTGGCTGGCGGCGTTGCCGGGGCTGTCCGGGGCGACCTTGCGGATCTTCTATTCCTTTATGGTGCCGATCTTCGGTGGCCGTCGCTGGACCGCCCTGAGCACCGCGTCGCTGTTGCTGCCATCGATCTGGATGGGCTTCGCCGTGCAGGACCCGAGCACCTCCTACAGCGTGTTCGTGTTGATTGCGTTGCTCTGCGGTTTTGGTGGCGGCAACTTCGCGTCGAGCATGTCCAACATCAGTTTCTTCTATCCCAAGTCGCAGCAGGGCACGGCCCTTGGCCTCAACGCGGGGCTGGGTAACCTGGGCGTCTCGGTGATGCAGTTCTGTGTGCCGCTGGTGATTACCTTCGGTGTGTTCGGTTTCATGGGCGGCTCGCCGCAAGCACTGCCGGACGGCGGCCAGTTGTGGTTGCAGAACGCCGGCTTCATCTGGGTACCGTTTATTGTCCTGGTGACCGTGCTGGCCTGGTTTGGCATGAATGATCTGTCCAGTGCCCGGGCCTCGTTCAGCGAACAGGCGGTGATCTTCAAACGCAAACACAACTGGCTGATGTGCTGGTTGTACCTGGCGACCTTCGGTTCGTTCATCGGTTTCTCCGCCGCGTTTCCGCTGCTGATCAAAACCTCGTTCCCTGACGTCATTGCCTTGAAATTCGCTTTCCTCGGCCCGTTGGTGGGTGCGCTGGTGCGTCCATTGGGCGGCTGGCTGGCGGACAAGCTCGGCGGTGCGAAGGTGACCTTGTGGAACTTCGTGCTGATGATCGTGATGGTCTTCGGTGTTCTGCACTTTCTTCCCGAAAGTGGCCAGGGCGGCAACTTCTACGGCTTCCTCGGCCTGTTCATGCTGCTGTTTATCACCACCGGCGTCGGCAATGGCTCCACCTTCCGCATGATCCCGGTGATCTTCCGCACCCAGCATGAGAAAGCCTCGGCTGGAAAATCAGCCGCCGTGCGCGAACAAGCGCTGAAAAATGCCGGCAAAGAGTCCGCTGCCGTCCTGGGCTTCAGTTCGGCCATGGGCGCCTTCGGTGCGTTCTTCATTCCCAAATCCTTCGGTTCTTCGATGGCCCTGACCGGCGGCCCGGAGATGGCCTTCTACATGTTCGTCGGCTTTTACCTGAGCTGCATCGTGGTGACGTGGTGGTGGTACGCGCGCAAAGGCGCCGCGACACCCTGCTGAGCCGAGCTGCATCCAACCATTGCGTGGGCGGGGCACAGACCCCGCGACAAAGCCTGAGAGGACTACACCGTGAGTCATTTACTGGATCAATTGCGGTTTTTCAACCGCAAGCAAAACGAGTTTTCCGACGGTCATGGCGAGACCCGCAAAGAGTCCCGTGACTGGGAGAACGTCTACCGTTCGCGCTGGCAGTACGACAAGATCGTGCGTTCCACCCACGGGGTGAACTGCACCGGTTCCTGCTCGTGGAAAATCTACGTCAAGAACGGCCTGATCACCTGGGAAACCCAGCAGACCGACTACCCGCGTACCCGTAACGATCTGCCGAACCATGAGCCCCGTGGCTGTCCGCGTGGTGCCAGTTACAGCTGGTACATCTACAGCGCCAACCGGCTCAAGTACCCGAAAATCCGCAAGCCATTGCTCAAGCTCTGGCGCGATGCGCGGCAGACCATGGCGCCAGTGGAAGCCTGGGCCAGCATCGTCGAGGACAAGGCCAAGGCCGACTCCTATAAAAGCAAGCGTGGCATGGGTGGCTTCATCCGCTCCAACTGGGAGGAAGTCAACGAGATCATTGCCGCGGCCAACGTCTATACGATCAAGCAATACGGCCCGGACCGGATCGTCGGCTTCTCGCCGATCCCGGCCATGTCGATGGTCAGCTATGCCGCAGGCTCGCGTTACCTGTCGCTGATCGGTGGCGCCTGCCTGAGTTTCTACGACTGGTACTGCGACTTGCCACCGGCCTCGCCGATGGTCTGGGGCGAGCAGACCGACGTGCCGGAATCGGCCGACTGGTACAACTCCAACTACATCATTGCCTGGGGTTCCAACGTCCCGCAAACCCGTACCCCCGACGCGCACTTCTTCACCGAAGTCCGTTACAAGGGCACCAAGACGGTCGCGATCACCCCGGATTACTCGGAAGTCGCCAAACTCACCGACCTGTGGCTGAACCCTAAACAAGGCACCGATGCGGCGCTGGCCCAGGCGTTCAACCATGTGATCTTCAAAGAATTCCACCTGGACAAACCGAGCGCCTATTTCACCGACTACGCCAAGCGCTTCACCGATTTGCCGGTGCTGGTGCTGCTCAAGCAAATGGTCGACAAGGCACCGGGCGCCGGTTACCAGCCAGACCGTTTCCTGCGCGCCAGCGACCTGACCGACAACCTCGGCCAGGAAAACAACCCGGAATGGAAAACCATCGCGCTGGATGTCAGTGGCGAACTGGTGTCCCCTCAGGGCTCCATCGGCTATCGCTGGGGCGAGAAGGGCAAGTGGAACATCCTTCCCCGCGAAGGCGGCGAAGGCCGTGAGATCGATCTGAAGCTGAGCCTGATCGGCGATGACGTGGCCGAAGTGGCGTTCCCGTATTTTGCCGGCGAGTCCCACGAACACTTCCAGCACGTGGCCGGCGATGCCGTGCAATACCGCCGCGTGCCGGTACACAGCGTGGTGCTGGCGGACGGCAGTGTGGCCAAAGTCGCCACCGTGTTCGACCTGTCGGCGGCCAATCTGGCGATCGACCGTGGCTTGGGGGGTGAAAACGTCGCCAAGGATTACAACGACGCCTCGGTGCCCGGCACCCCGGCCTGGCAGGAGCAGATCACTGGCGTCAGCCGCGAGAAGGCCATCCAGATCGCCCGTGAGTTCGCCGACAACGCCGACAAGACCAAGGGCCGCTCGATGATCATCGTCGGCGCGGCGATGAACCACTGGTACCACATGGACATGAACTACCGCGGGCTGATCAACATGCTCATGCTCTGTGGGTGTGTCGGTCAGACCGGTGGCGGTTGGGCGCACTACGTTGGCCAGGAAAAACTCCGTCCGCAATGCGGCTGGCTGCCATTGGCGTTCGGCCTGGACTGGAACCGTCCGCCTCGCCAGATGAACGGCACCAGCTTCTTCTACGCTCACAGTTCGCAGTGGCGCCACGAGAAGATGAGCATGCACGACGTGCTCTCGCCATTGGCCGATAAATCACAATTCCCTGAGCATGCCCTGGACTACAACATCCGCGCCGAACGCGCCGGCTGGTTGCCCAGCGCACCGCAACTCAACACTAACCCTTTGCACATTTGCCGTGACGCGGCGGCGGCCGGCATGGACCCGAAAGACTACGTGGTCAAGTCGTTGCAGGACGGTTCGCTGCGCTTCTCCTGCGAACAGCCGGACAGCCCGGTCAACTTCCCGCGCAACATGTTCATCTGGCGTTCCAACCTGCTGGGCTCCTCGGGCAAGGGCCACGAGTACATGCTCAAGTACCTGCTGGGCACCAAAAACGGGGTGATGAACGAAGACATCGGCCAGGTCGGCGATTGCAAACCTGAAGAAGCCGAATGGGTGGATGAGGGCGCCATCGGCAAGCTTGATCTGGTCACTACGCTGGACTTCCGCATGTCCTCGACCTGCGTCTATTCCGACATCGTGTTGCCGACCGCAACCTGGTACGAAAAAGACGACATGAACACCTCGGACATGCACCCGTTCATTCACCCGTTGTCGGCAGCGATCGACCCGGCGTGGGAATCGCGTTCCGACTGGGAAATCTACAAAGGCATCGCCAAGGCGTTTTCCAGTATGTCCGAAGGGCACCTGGGCGTTGAGAAGGATCTGGTGACCATCCCGCTGATGCACGACAGCGTCGGCGAACTGGCCCAGCCGTTTGGCGGCACCGACTGGAAAAGCGACGGCGTGGCACCGGTGCCGGGCAAGAACGCACCCAACCTGCATGTGGTCGAGCGTGACTACCCGAACATCTACAAACAGTTCTCGTCCCTCGGGCCATTGCTGGAAAAACACGGCAACGGCGGCAAGGGCATCAACTGGAACACCGAAGACGAAGTGAAATTCCTCGGTGAACTCAATCACAAAGAAGGCGATGCCGGTATCAGCCAGGGTCGGCCAAAAATCGACACGGCCATTGATGCCGCTGAAGTGATTCTGTCCCTGGCGCCGGAAACCAACGGCCAGGTTGCGGTCAAGGCCTGGGCCGCGCTGTCGGAATTTACCGGCATCGATCACAGCCACCTGGCGCTGTCCAAGGCCCACGAGGCGATTCGTTTTCGCGACATTCAGGCACAGCCGCGCAAGATCATTTCCAGCCCGACCTGGTCGGGCCTCGAAGACGATCACGTCAGCTACAACGCCGGCTACACCAACGTTCACGAAGGGATCCCGTGGCGCACCATCACCGGTCGCCAGCAGTTCTATCAGGATCACCCGTGGATGCAGGCATTCGGTGAACAACTGATGAGTTATCGCCCGCCGGTCAACACCCGCACCATCGAAGGGGTGAAAGGCAAGCGCAGCAACGGCGAGATCGAAATCGTCCTGAACTGGATTACCCCGCATCAAAAATGGGGCATCCACAGCACCTACAGCGACAACCTGCTGATGCTCACCCTCAGCCGCGGCGGGCCGATTGTCTGGCTCTCGGAGAATGACGCGAAAAGCGCCGGCATCGAGGACAACGACTGGATCGAGTGCTTCAACGTCAACGGTGCACTGACCGCCCGGGCGGTGGTCAGCCAGCGCGTCAAGGACGGCATGGTGATGATGTATCACGCACAGGAGCGGATCGTGAACGTGCCAGGTTCGGAAACCACCAAGACCCGTGGCGGCCACCACAACTCGGTTACCCGCGTCGTGCTCAAGCCGACCCACATGATCGGCGGCTATGCGCAGCAAGCCTACGGTTTCAACTATTACGGCACGGTCGGTTGCAACCGCGATGAGTTCGTCGTGGTGCGCAAAATGTCCAAAGTCGACTGGCTCGATGGTTCAAGTGGCGATGACCTGCCACGTCCGCTGCCGACCGATATTGAGGAGAACTGAGATGAAGATTCGCTCACAAATCGGCATGGTTCTGAACCTGGACAAATGCATCGGTTGCCACACCTGTTCGATCACCTGCAAAAACGTCTGGACCAGCCGCGAAGGCATGGAATACGCCTGGTTCAACAACGTCGAATCAAAACCCGGGATCGGCTACCCGAAAGAATGGGAAAACCAGGACAAGTGGAAGGGCGGCTGGATCCGCAACGCCAACGGCACGATCAACCCGCGCATCGGCGGTAAATTCCGCGTGCTGGCAAACATTTTCGCCAACCCGGACCTGCCGAGCCTCGACGACTACTACGAACCGTTCGATTTCGATTACCAGCACCTGCACACCGCGCCGCTGGGCGAGCATCAACCCACCGCGCGTCCGCGTTCGCTGATCTCCGGCAAGCGCATGGAAAAAATCGAGTGGGGTCCGAACTGGGAAGAAATCCTCGGCACCGAATTCGCCAAACGTCGCAAGGACAAGAACTTCGACAAGATTCAGGCGGACATTTACGGCGAGTACGAAAACACGTTCATGATGTATTTGCCGCGCCTGTGCGAGCACTGCCTCAACCCGACGTGCGCGGCGTCGTGCCCGAGCGGGGCGATCTACAAGCGTGAAGAAGACGGCATTGTCCTGATCGACCAGGAGAAATGCCGTGGCTGGCGGATGTGCATCAGCGGCTGCCCGTACAAGAAGATCTATTTCAACTGGAAAAGCGGTAAGTCCGAGAAATGCATCTTCTGCTACCCGCGTATCGAAGCCGGGATGCCGACCGTTTGCGCGGAAACTTGCGTCGGGCGCATCCGCTACCTCGGCGTGCTGCTGTATGACGCCGACCGCATCAGCGAAGTGGCGAGCACCGCCAATGAGCAGGACCTGTACGAGAAACAACTGGAGATCTTCCTCGATCCGAACGATCCGGCAGTGATTCGTCAGGCCCTGGCCGATGGCGTACCGCAATCGGTGATCGATTCAGCCCAGCGTTCGCCGGTCTACAAAATGGCCGTGGACTGGAAACTCGCCCTGCCGCTGCACCCGGAATACCGCACCTTGCCGATGGTCTGGTACGTGCCGCCACTGTCGCCGATCCAGAACGCTGCCACTGCCGGCACCGTCGGCATGAACGGGGTGATCCCGGATGTCGACAGCCTGCGTATTCCCCTGAAGTACCTGGCGAACCTGCTGACGGCGGGTGATGAAAAACCGGTCAAGCGTGCGCTTAAACGCTTGCTGGCGATGCGCGCCTACAAACGTTCCGAGCAAGTCGACGGCGTGCAGGACCTGCAGGTGCTGGCGGATGTCGGCCTGAGTGTGGCCCAGGTCGAGGAGATGTATCGCTACCTGGCAATCGCCAACTACGAAGACCGCTTTGTGGTACCGAGCGCGCACCGTGAAGACGCCATGAGCGACGCCTTTGCCGAGCGCTCCGGTTGCGGTTTCAGCTTTGGTAGCGGCTGCAGCGGCAGTTCCGACACCAACATGTTCGGTGCGAAGAAAGCCAACCGCCGCGACATCCTGAAAACCGTCCAGTTGTGGGAGGAATGAGCATGCAAATTCTCAAAGTGATTTCGCTGCTGCTCGATTACCCGACCGAGACACTGATTGGCGGTCGCGACGAACTCGAGCAAGCGATCATCCAGTCACGGGAAATCAGCCCCAAGCAACGCGGCGCGTTGTTCGAATTGTTGGAGTTGATCTGCGCCAATGACCTGATGGATGGGCAGGAGCACTACGGTGCGCTGTTCGGTCGAGGTCGCTCGCTGTCGCTGCTCTTGTTCGAGCACGTGCATGGCGAATCCCGCGATCGTGGCCAGGCGATGGTCGACATGATGGCGCAATACGAAGAAGCCGGTTTTGCCATCGGTGTCAAAGAGCTGCCCGATTACATCCCGCTGTACCTGGAGTTCCTGTCCACCCGCGAAGACATCGAGGCCCGGGAGGGCCTGGCGGATGTGTCGCACTTGCTGGCCTTGCTCGCGGCGCGTCTTGAAGAGCGTGAAAGTGCCTATGCCAGCTGCTTCCGGGCGCTGCTGCAAATTGCCGGGGCCGAGCCGCATCAAGCGGTGGCCGACCTGCGGGCGCAGGTGGCGGCGGAGCCGCGCGACGACTCCCTGGAAGCCCTCGACAAGATCTGGGAAGAGGAGGCCGTGGACTTTCTCCAGGCCGAACAGCAGGACCGTTGCAGTGGACTGCCAAGCGCACCGGGCAAGGCCCGGGAAGAAAGCGCGGTGCCGTTGCACTGGGTGGATTTTCAGCATGAAGGGTTGGCCGTCGTGCCGGCCAAGGAGGTAGGCAATGTCTAAATGGAACCTGTTGTTGTTCGGGGTCTATCCCTACGTCGCCCTGGCGATTTGCCTGATTGGCAGCTGGGCGCGTTTCGATCTGTCGCAGTACACCTGGAAGGCCGGCTCGAGCCAGATGCTCAATCAGCGCGGCATGCGCGTGGCGAGCAACTTTTTCCACATCGGTGTGTTGTTCGTACTGGCCGGACACTTTGTCGGCCTGCTGACCCCGGCGTCGGTGTATCACCACGTGATCAGCACTGAGAACAAGCAGTTGCTGGCGATGGTGTCCGGTGGCTTCTTTGGTCTGTTGTGCCTGATTGGCTTGCTGATGCTGGTCAATCGGCGGCTCACCGATCCACGGGTCCGCGCCACGTCCAGCCCCTCGGACATTCTGGTTCTGCTGGTGCTGCTGGCGCAGTTGCTGCTGGGGCTGCTGACGATCGTTGCGTCCACCGCGCACATGGACGGCTCGGTGATGGTGATGCTCGCCGATTGGGCACAGAACACCGTGTTGTTGCGTCCGGTGGAAGCCGCGGCGGCCATCGCGCCGGTCGGGCTGATCTACAAGCTGCATGTGTTTCTCGGTTTGACCCTGTTTGTGCTGTTCCCCTTCACCCGTCTCGTACACATGATCAGCGCACCGATCTGGTACCTGGGGCGTCGTTATCAAATCGTTCGTCAGAAGTACTGAGGAGACAATCATGTCAGGTGGATGCGGATGTGGTGGCGGTAATGGGGGCAGCGGTGGCTGCGGTTCTTCAAAAAAAGCGGAGGCCGTTCTCGACATGGCGCCGGTCGCAGAGGCGCAGTTCGAGGCGCTGCCGGTTGAGCCCGCAGGGGCCGATGACGCCCCGGCGCAGTTGATCGCCAGCAGTGAACAGGAGTGGCCGATCATCAGCGTCAACGAGGTGTCGATCACCCCGGAAGCGATGGCGCTGGAGCTGCAATATCATCCGGCCGAAAGCCGCGAAGAAGCGGTGTACCTGGCCGCCAGGGCGTTGGTGATCCGCGAGTTGTTGCAGCAGCGCATTGCCGAACTCGGCGTATCGATGGAGATCGGTGCTGGCGAGAACGAAGAAGAAGCGGCCACGCGTTTGTTGCTTGAACGCGAGGTGCATGTGCCGCAGTGCGACGAGGAAACCAGTCTTCGTTACTACGAAAACAATCGCGGGCGCTTTCACAGCGCACCATTGCTGGCGGTACGGCACATCCTGCTCGAATGTGCGCCGGACGATGTAGAGGCGCGCAGCCTTGCGCATGTTCAGGCGGAAGTCCTGCTGCAACGTCTGGATGAATTCCCCGGCACTTTCGCCGAACTGGCGTTGAAATATTCGGCCTGCCCTTCGAAGGCTCAGGGTGGTTCTTTGGGGCAGATCAGTAAGGGCCAGACCGTGCCTGAACTGGAACGTCAGTTGTTCACTCTGGCACCGGGCCTGGCCAGCAAACCGCTGGAAAGTCGCTACGGCTGGCATGTGGTCAGTGTCGATCAGCGGATCGAAGGCATGCCGTTGCCCTATGAAGTGGTGTCGACGGCGATCCGCACGCAGTTGCAGCAAGGCGTGTGGCAAAAAGCCCTGGTGCAATACCTGCAAACCCTGATTGGTGCGGCGGATATTCGCGGTATCCATTTGCAGGGCGCCGACTCACCGCTGGTGCAGTGAGCATCGAGGCAAACCGGGAGATGTGATGAACGCTGTAATGCAGGATGGCTTTGGACGGCAGATTGATTATCTGCGGATGTCGGTGACGGACCGCTGTGATTTTCGCTGTGTGTATTGCATGGCCAAAAACATGACCTTCCTGCCGCGTCAGCAGGTGCTCACCCTTGAAGAGTTGCAGCGTTTGGCAACGCTGTTCGTTGGCCTGGGTGTACGCAAGATTCGCCTGACCGGCGGCGAGCCGCTGATTCGTCCGGGCATTGTCGAACTTTGTCGCAACATCGCCGCGTTGCCCGGTTTGCGCGAATTGGTGATGACCAGCAACGGCTCGCAGCTGGGCCGTCTGGCCCGGCCGTTGGTCGATGCCGGGGTGAAGCGGATGAACATCAGCCTCGATAGCCTGGACGGGCAGAAGTTTCGCGCGATCACCCGCATTGGCGATCTCGATCAAGTGCTCAACGGCATCGAGGCAGCACGGGACGCGGGGTTCGAGCGGATCAAACTCAACTGCGTGGTGATGAAGGGCCGCAACTTTGATGAAGTCCCGGCGTTGGTGCAGTACGCCATCGACCAGCGCATCGATATCAGTTTCATCGAGGAAATGCCCTTGGGCGATGTCGGGCGTTCCCGGGGTGAATCGTTGTGTTCCAGCGACGAGGTTCGGTCGCTGATCGCCAGCCAGCATCGGTTACTCGACAGCACCGAAAACAGCGGCGGACCGGCACGCTATGTGCGTCTGGAACGCCATCCAGAGACCCGGATCGGCTTCATTTCACCCAACAGCCACAACTTCTGCGGCAGCTGCAACCGGGTACGGATGACCGTTGAAGGGAAGCTGTTGCTGTGTTTAGGGCAGGACGATGCCCTGGATTTAAGAGGATTGCTGCGGCGTTATCCGCTGGATGATCAGCCCGTGATCAATGCCGTGCAGAAGGCCTTGCGCGGCAAACCGTTGCGCCACGATTTCAGCCCCGAAGGGGAGGTGCAGATTGTACGGTTCATGAACATGAGTGGCGGTTGAGCTGATCTGTAAAACACAGCAAATCACTGTGGGAGCGAGCCTGCTCGCGATAGCGGTAGAACAATCGACATCAATGTTGAGCGTGCTGCAGCCATCGCGAGCAGGCTCGCTCCCACATTAGATTTTCTTCTGCCGTCATCGGACGTTCTTTCGCCGGGGAATCTTGATGTCGATCAATTGCAGATCAGCACTTTTTCCGTAGCCTTCACTGCATGTTGTGGTTTTAGATTTTTTTAAGTCTATATGTAGTGTCTGGAGGCCAAATGCAAAGCACGCTGATCGCAGTAGGATGTAACCGCTTGCACAAACGCGATGGCAGTCAGGTCGCCTTCGATGCCGACAAAATCCGTCAGGCATTGATCGCCGCCGGCAAGGCGACGGGGGAGTACGCCGAGGTTGAGGTTGAAGGCTTGCTTAACGCGGTATTGGCCAGGCTCGAAGGTTTGCCAAGACTCCATGTCGAGCAAATCCAGGACCGTGTTGAACGGGTGTTGATGGACGCCGGATATTTCCTCGCCATGCGTGCCTACATCGTCTACCGCGAACAGCACGGGCGCTTGCGCCGCGACCGCCGGACCATGGTCGAGGTGGCGACTTCGATGAACGAATACCTGGACCGTGAAGACTGGCGGGTCCAGGCCAACGCCAATCAGGGGTATTCACTGGGCGGACTGGTGTTGAACGTGTCGGGCAAGGTCACTGCCAACTACTGGCTGGACGAGGTGTACAGCGAGGCCATAGGCCAGGCCCACCGCGAGGCGGATTTGCATGTGCACGACCTCGACATGCTCGCCGGTTACTGCGCCGGCTGGTCGCTGCGCACCCTGTTGCACGAAGGGCTCAACGGTGTGCCGGGGCGTGTTGAAGCCGGTCCGCCAAAGCACTTGAGCAGTGCCTTGGGGCAGATGGTGAATTTTCTCGGCACCCTGCAAAACGAATGGGCCGGTGCCCAGGCGTTCAGCTCGTTCGACACCTATCTGGCGCCCTACGTGCGCAAGGATCAACTGAGTTTTCAGGAAGTACGCCAGGCGATCCAGGAGTTCATCTACAACCTCAACGTACCGTCACGCTGGGGCACGCAGACGCCATTTACCAACCTGACCTTCGACTGGGTGTGCCCCCAGGATTTGCGTGAGCAAATACCCGTCATCGGCGGTGAAGAAATGCCGTTTGCCTATGGTGACCTGCAAGCCGAAATGGAGCTGCTCAACCGCGCTTACATCGAAGTGATGCAGGCCGGCGACGCGAAAGGGCGGGTGTTCACCTTTCCGATCCCGACCTACAACATCACCCATGACTTTCCGTGGGACAGTGAAAACGCCGATCGTCTGTTCGAGATGACCGCGCGGTACGGCCTGCCGTATTTCCAGAACTTCCTCAATTCTGATCTGCAACCCAATCAGGTGCGTTCAATGTGCTGCCGTTTGCAGCTCGATGTGCGCGAGTTGCTCAAGCGTGGCGGCGGCTTGTTCGGCTCAGCGGAACAGACCGGATCGCTTGGCGTTGTCACCATCAACTGCGCACGGCTGGGGTATGTGTTCAAGGGTGATACCAGTGGATTATTGCAGCGCCTGGACACACTGATGGAACTGGCGATGGAAAGCCTGGAGGTCAAGCGCAAGGTGATTCAGCACCACATGGATGCCGGTTTGTACCCGTACACCAAGCGCTACCTCGGAACCCTGCGCAACCATTTCTCGACCATCGGCCTCAACGGCATGCATGAAATGCTGCGCAATTTCACCGGCGACGAGGAGGGCATGCACACCGAGCATGGCCGGCAGTTTGCCCTGAACATGCTCGATCATGTGCGCGCCACGTTGCTGCGTTTTCAAGAGGAAACCGGCCACATGTACAACCTGGAAGCGACGCCGGCCGAGGGCACGACTTACCGCTTCGCCAAGGAAGACCTCAAGCGTTACCCCGGCATTCTCCAGGCTGGCAGCGTGCAAGCGCCGTATTACACCAACTCTTCCCAACTGCCCGTGGGCTACACCGAAGACCCCTTCGAGGCCCTGGAGCTTCAAGACGAACTGCAATGCAAATACACCGGCGGCACCGTCTTGCATCTGTACATGGCCGAGCGGATTTCCTCGACCGAGGCGTGCAAGCAACTGGTGCGCAAAGCGCTTGGCCGCTTCCGCCTGCCGTACCTGACCGTGACCCCGACGTTCTCCATCTGCCCGGTGCACGGCTACCTCGATGGCGAGCATGAGTTCTGCCCCAAATGCGACGAGGTCTTGCTGCTGCAAGAACAGAAGCTCGGCACCGTTCATTGATTTCGATCCACTCAACCGCAAGGAGCTTCACCATGACTGCATCGCAAGCACTGCCCCAGGCTCAACGTCAACGCTGCGAAGTCTGGACCCGGGTGATGGGCTATCACCGCCCTGTGTCAGCGTTCAATCCGGGTAAACAGTCGGAGCACCGTGAGCGGGTGCACTTCACTGAAAGCGCGGCGCTGGCCGGGCGCCAATGAGTCGAACGCTTCGGGTCGGGGGCATGGTGCCCCTGACCACTATCGACTATCCGGGACAGCTCGCCTGCGTGCTGTTTTGCCAGGGTTGCGCCTGGCGTTGTCGTTACTGCCATAACCCGCAGTTGATCCCGCCTCGTGGCACAGACGAAGTGGAATGGCGGCGGGTGCTGGCGTTTCTGCAACGGCGTCAGGACCTGCTCGATGCGGTGGTGTTCAGTGGCGGTGAGCCGACCCTGCAGGACGGTTTGCTCGGCGCCATGGAGGAGGTGCGGGCGATGGGGTTTCGCATTGGTTTGCACAGTGCCGGTATCAAGCCGGCTGCGTTCGCCAAGGCATTGCCTGGCGCTGATTGGGTTGGCTTCGATGTGAAGGCGCTGCCGGAGGATTGCCAGGCGATCACCCGGGTCGAAGGCAGCGGTACCGCCAATTGGCGCAGTCTTGAGCATCTGCTGGCCAGTGGTGTCGATTATGAATGTCGTACCACCGTGCACTGGCATCTGTTTGAACCGGCGCGTCTGCTGATCCTCGCCAAGCGCTTGAGCGAACTCGGCGTCAAGCGTTTCGCCGTGCAACTGGTTCGCACCGAGCGGATGTTCGACCCGTTGCTGCCGAGTATTTCGGCACAAGCCTTGCTACCTGACTTATGGGAAGCCATGCGCGAGCTGTTTCCCGCTTTCGTGTTACGGGGGTAACCGTGGCTGCGAATCAACGTTTAACGGTGACATCCATCATTAGGTTTTCAAATGCGCTGCCAATCGGCAGGTATCAAACAGGGAGCATTTGATATGGCCAAATTAACGACAGCACAACGTATCGTCATCGGCTTTGCCATCGCGCCGTTGGCGCTGATGGGCATGGCGTTTTACGCGTTGCACGATCTGGCAACGCTCAAGGAACAGGCGGTAGTAATCGTCAAGCAGGACTGGCCGAAGATCGATCCGATCATGGTCATCGCCACCGGCGTACGTGATAACGCCAGGAACACCCGGGATCTACTGATCGATAAAGATAATCAGCAGGTGCAGCAGTCAATCGACGCTACCAAGAAACGGATTACCCAGGCACTCGATACGCTTGAACCATTGTTCTATTTGCCAGAGGGCAAAACCGCTTATGCCGCGTTGAAGAAGAATCGTGAAGCCTACGTGGCGGCGTTCACTCAAGTGCAGGTGTTGATCCGGCAAGGGGCTTTCGATGACGCCATGGCACAGCTGAAACAAAAGGTCGTGCCGGCCGAACGCGAGGTTTATGGCAGCCTGGATCAATTGATGGCGCTGCAAGGCAAAATATTCGCCGACAGAGAACAATCAGCGCAGGCGTTGTACAGCGATGCCCGGCGCAATATGCTCGGGTTGTTTTTGTTCTGTGTGGCGCTGGTCATCGCCGCGGCGGTGATCGTCACGCGCAGTGTGACCCGTCCATTGGGCGGCGAGCCGGACGATGCCGCACGGTTTTTAAGTCAGATCGCTCAAGGCGACCTGACGATTCAGGTACCCGTGAACTCAAGTGCCGGCGGCAGCGTGATGATGAACATGCATCAGATGCAGCAAAGTCTGAATGCCATGGTCAGGCACATCGCGATGTCGGTGGACCAGGTGGCCAGTTCCTCCGAAGAGCTGAGTGCGGTCAGCAGCCAGACCAGCAGCAACCTGCAATTGCAAGGGCTGGAGATCGAGCAGGCGGCCACCGCCGTGAACCAGATGACCGCTGCGGTCGATGAAGTGGCGCGCAATGCGGTCAGCACCTCCGAGGCCTCGCGGCAGTCCGAGCAAACCGCGCAACGCGGGCGTGAACAGGTTCAGGAAACCGTGGTTTCAATCGGCGCACTGGCCGATGGGGTCACCGACACCTCACAGCGCATCGAGCAACTGGCGGGCCGGGTGCAGGACATCAGCAAGGTGCTGGACGTGATTCGCAGCATCGCCGAGCAGACCAATTTACTGGCCCTTAACGCGGCCATTGAAGCGGCTCGTGCCGGTGATGCCGGACGCGGTTTTGCCGTGGTCGCCGATGAAGTGCGCGCCCTGGCGCATCGCACTCAAGAGTCCACCCAGGAAATCGAGCAGATGATCGGCAACATTCGTCTCGATACCGGGCATGCGGTGACGGCCATGCAAAGCAGCAGCAACCTGGTGCGGGCCACCCTGGAAGTGGCGCAACGGTCGGGCGATGCATTGGATGAAATCACCCGGTCGATCTCGCAGATCAACGAGCGCAACATGATGATTGCCAGCGCTACGGAGGAGCAGGCATTGGTGGCGCGTGAGGTGGACCGCAATCTGATGGGGATTCGCAACTTGTCAGAGCAGGTCTTGCTGGGTGCCCAACATACTCACACCGCAGGTCACGATTTGGCGCAGATGGCCGGGGCGCTGCACCAGACGGTGGCGCGTTTTAAAGTCTAGGTAATTCGGGTTGGTGGTTGTGGATGAGGGCGCTCAGGACCAGCCCCAGAACTGCAACCACCAGTCGAACCCTACCAAGCCGATGGCGAGTAACAGGCAAGTGCTGCCAGCGCAGCGACGAACCTGGGAAAGGCCTTCGCGGTCCAGCCGTTTCCAACCCAGCAACAGGCTCCAGCCCATCGCAGCCATTAACAGACAAGCCCTGGCCGGTTGTACCCACTCAAGCAGCAGACCTTCATAGCGCAGCAATTTCACCGTTGTGGCCGACAGCCCTAGAAACAATCCCGCACCACCCAAGGGCGTGAGTGTCAGCGCCAGGGGCCAATACAGTGCAGGATCTTGTGCTAGCCGAGCCGTCAGGCGCAGAAGGATCATCAACGCCGTGCCCAACACCATCGAACTCAAACTCAAGTAAGCGACGATGCTGAAACCGTCGAGCCAGCTGAAGCTGTCGTTGAGCTGCGGGTAATGGGTCAGCAGCCACCAGGGCGCGTTGTCCTCAAGGGCCCAGAGTTGGTCGTGCTCGACCAGCCATTGGGCGAGGGTTTGTTTGAGGGCGACGAACCATGGGCTGACCGTCCACTGAAAGGCGCCCATGGCCAGACCGATCACACCGAACAGCAATAGACGCGCGTCCCATGGTGAAAGCGTCTGCGCCGTCGCATGAAGAATCTCTTGGTTGCTGGAGCGCGCGATCAGCTGAACCGCGCCGCGTTGTCCGCTGCAACGTCCGCAGGCATGGCAGTCACTGGCGCCTTGCATACGACGGATATCGAGCAAGGGCGCGCAGTTGGGCGGCGGCAGGCGTGGCGCGGCGTTTTCCATCCAGCGTTGTTCGTCGACCTGAAAATGCACGGGCGCCAGTCGGGCGAGCAGGGCGAAGACGCCACTGACCGGGCACAGGTAACGGCACCAGACCCGCTTGCCTCGGGCGAACAGCAACCCGACGACGACCGCGGCGACGGTCGAACCGCCCAGAATCAACAGCGCCGCCTGGGCGTAGTCATAGACGCTGATCAACTGGCCGTAGAGGGTTGTCAGGCAGAACGCCAGGGTTGGCCAGCCGCCCCAGCGCAACCAGCGCGGTACACCCAAACCTTTGCCGTAATGGCTGGCCCATTCGCTGAGTGAGCCTTCCGGACAGAGAACGCCACACCAGATTCGTCCAAACAGTACGATCGACAGCAACACGAACGGCCACCAAATGCCCCAGAACAAAAACTGCGCGAACAGGGTCAGGTTATCGAGCAGCCGTGCCTGGCTGTCCGGCAGCGGCAACACCGCCGGGATCACCAACAGCAACGCGTAAAACAGTACAACGACCCACTGCACGGCACGGATGACGGGCGCGTGACGACGCATGCCGTCGCCCAGGCGCTGCAGCCATTGATTGCGGCGACTCAGCTCAGGCATGGGACTTTTTCCACAGCACGCTGGCGCAGCCAACCCCCGACGGTCAGCCAATAACCGGCCAGCACCAGTAACGTCATGCCGCTGGGCGTCGCACGATAACCGGCAAAACCGGCAACAAAACCACCCAGTCCATGGCTGTCGCTGAGCAAGGCACTGCTGTCCCAAAGCGCATCACCAACGAGGCTGTACATCACCTCCGGTAAATCCATGGCGAGTAATTGGCCGCCAATTCGCTCGGTACCGCTGACCAGCAACGCCGCGCCGAGTATCAGCAAAACAGCTTCGCTGATGGAAAAGAATCGCTGCCACGAGATGAACCGGCGACTGCTGTGCAGCAAGGCAATGGTCAGCGCCGACAGCACCAATCCCATTGCGCCGCCGACGACAAACAAACTGAGCTGCGGACCTCGCAACTGAGCACCGGAGCCATAGAGAAAGACTACCGTTTCACTGCCTTCGCGGCTGACGGCGAGCAGGGCCAGCAGTAACAGACCCGCGCCACCATGCCGAGCCAGGTGGCTATCAGCGTGTCGTTGCAAATCGTGCTTGAGCGTGCGCCCGTGGCGGTGCATCCAGCCGACCATTTGCACGATCAGCAGGCTGGCCACCAGCGCAAGTGCAGCCTGGAACCATTCACTGGCTGAACCGCTCATGGCCTCACCGGCAAACAGAATCAACACCGCCAGCAGGCCCGAAAGCATCAACCCCAGCACGACGCCTGCCCACAAGTACTTCGCCAGCCGATCACCCTGATGCTGCTGACTGACCCAGGCCTGGAGAATGCCGATCACCAGCAGCGCCTCGACGCTTTCGCGCCAGACAATGAACATTGATTGATACATGAAAACTCCGTGTTTGAACGGGTTATTTCGCGAGGATGCCGCCCTCGGGCAGTTGTGGATTGAACTCGTCGAAGAAGGGGTAGTGGCCGGGCCTGAGCGGGTGAATGACCACGAAGGTTGTCACGCCCGGCGACAGTACTTTTTCAACCCGCAATGGTGTGCTCTCAAATTCGGCTGGGCCTTGGCCGATATTTCTCAGGATGATCTTGAAGCGCTGACCGGCCGGAACCTCCAACAGGGCAGGAGTGAAGTGGCCATCGCGCAGGCTGAGTTCATAGCTGGGTAATTCGGCATAGGCCGTGAACGGCGCCACTGCTCCGGCAAGCATCAGCCAGGCAATCTGCAGGCGCTTCATTCAATAGCCGCCTTTTTTACCAATGCCGGCGTAGATGAACTCGTAGTGCAATTCGCAGCGTTCAAACCAGGGGGCTACGCCGGTTTCCTTATCGGTATGACGGCCAAGGGACCCATGACCGCCGGGTGGCAGGACGGTGAAGGTCAGCTGATATTTGCCTGGGCCGAGCAGCTTTACATTGTCGCCATAGTGCGGCCCGTCATTGGCGACCATGGCGTGGAAATCGCCTTTGAGTTCGTTCTCGCTGCCCTGTTTTTTCAGATTGAACGAGACATTGAGGTAAGGCACGAAACTGCCTTCCTGAAAGCCCTGTCGATTGTCCGCCGTGGCGCGAATGTCGGCTTCCAGATGCACATCGGAATCCGCGGTGGCCCGCATCATTCCAGCAGGTGCCATCTCGATCGGCTGCAAATACACCGCCCCGACTTCCAGCCCAGGACACAACTGTGGTTCACCGATCGGGTATTCCTTAGCGTGAGCCAGCGGTGTGAGCAAGAGCAGGGCAAGCGAATGCGACAAGGGGGTACGCATAATTTCTTCCTGGGCATTGACGAGTAGGAGCCCGAGTCTAGGAAGCTTTGCTGCGAACAATAATGATTGGCATCAAGTTTCGAGCAATTAAACCGATGCCTCATCACGCTGGCGAAATCGCTGGGCGCGCTCGACGGTGTGGGTCATCTGTTCGGCTGCGTGAATGGTCAGCGGATGCTGGGTAAAACCGGGTCTGGGGGATATGTAGGTGGCCATTTCTCGCGCAATGGCGAACTGATGTTCCGAACCATCGGCCAGCAGGGCGATGACCAGGTTTTCCAAGGCAATCACTCGGACACGCAGATGAACCAGTTCAGCGTTGGTCAAGGCGGGCGGGGCGGTAAACGCTTTGTCATCAAGAGATGTTGCAGCATCTTGATCGTCCCAAGTTGATAGGCCGCTTGGGAAAGGATTTTTATTGAGCATGAGAGACGTCTCCAAGTCTGTTAAAGCGTTAGCTTAGCCCCGGGATTGCGAAGGAGGAGAGCGCAGTCATCTGATGTCGATTCTTGATGTGTATCAAGGCTGGCTTTGCGTAAGGGCTATAGGTTGGAAAAACGCCTCCCAATGACCGGAGATCGGCATGGCCAAGAACTTCCCCATCAACCCCAAGCACCCCGAACGGATTTGTTGGGGGTGCGACCGTTATTGTCCGGCGAAGTCCCTGGCCTGCGGCAATGGTTCCGACCGTACGATGCACCCGGCCGAACTTTTCGGCGAGGATTGGAATGTGCCTGGTGACTGGGGCATCGAGAAGCTCATCACTACTGACAAGCCGACAGATGATGTTGCGGACACCTGGACTGGCAGTCGGAGCGAGTAGCGGGTGACAGAAGCAAACAACCAGACAGCTTCATGCTGTTAGTTACCATTTTTTAGGATATTTAGTTCGGATAGCTGGCAGGCTGCTCAAAAAACATCACATCGATCATCGATGAGATTTCGCCACATTAATATAACTAAACTAAATGCCTATTTAGCTTAGTTATAATTATCCGTTATTAATAGGGAAGGGTAGTGCATTAAATGAACTAGGGGTCGTTCTTCCTTGGTCGCTATCTTTCAATCATGTGCGGTATCTTTCAAAGCTTCAAGCAGACACGTGTAATCGGTAACAAGCCAAGTAAATCAAGGGCTCCAGCGTTATGAAGCTTCTGGCTTTGGCTTCTAAGAGCTGAACGAAAACGAGTGAAAAGACTGTTGTAATGACATATTTATCGCCCTGGTTGGTTGAAAGCGCTTATCGCTATTTGAAGGCTGCGAAGCACCTTAGACGTGGCCATGACATGCTGGACATTGCGCAGATCAATGCTGCAATTGGCATGGAAATCCTGCTCAAAAGCTTCGTGTCAAAGCCCAATGGCAACCTTGGCCAGGTTAATGAAACTTACGAACTAGACCTGGTAGCAATAAAAGCTGCGCATGAGCATTTGAAAGCGACAGACAGAATTCCGGCTTATCGGAAAGACAGAGGGCCAAATAAGCACGATCTGCTTACGTTGTTTCACGCGATACCTGAACCGATCAGGCAGCATATTCGGCTTGATCGTCACGAGCATTGGATCGAGAAGGATCGTGAAGTTTTCACCAATGCGCGTTATCGATATGAAGCCGGTGCTCCTGGAGGTTACGACGATATTTTGATCGGTGTCTTGGACGAACTGATTGAGGACGTTGTGCGCTGGTATCGTGAGCTGGGCAGCAAAGATGTGTTCATCGTGTTTTATGGAATGCCGCCGCCGGCGCAGTTGCCGGATTCCGATCAGGAGCCGGACAACCTGTGAGCCTGCCTTAAAATCTGATCACCAGAGCCCCCAGCCCCATATAAGGTGGTACGCATAATGTATATTATGTTAAATGATGTGTCAGAGCGGAACTTCTACCGAAGGTTCTTTCGAGCTACCACTGCGCCAATCGCGGTTTAAGTGGAAAACCCCTTGCTATTCCCCTCAAACCCTTGATTCCCGAGGGCTTGAGCGCATTCAGCATGCCAATGCGACAGGTTTTTTTAACGAAATCAGTGGAAAAATCTGTTAGGTGAAAATTCGTAAACTACTGATTAACAACAGTATTTATTAATTAAGCTCAAATGTAATAGCTCCCTAGCCCAAGGAGAAATTAATGGACTGAGATCCGAAGGTGCGGATCCATGGCTGCCCTGAAACCCACGAAAGACAGGGGTTTCAGCGATTTTTAGGTAATGAGTGGACATTCACACCCTCCGTTTCCTGAGACGAAACAAGTGGACATTCCATGCCAACAGAGCGCTGCCAAGGTCTTTCCGTAGACCTGCTGAAACTCAGCGTCCGCTTGCACACCAGCCCCTAAACCGAAGCCTCTCAAAGCCGCTGCGACTTCCTCAAAGCCCCGTAATACCGGGCCAGCGCCATATCCACCATCGTTCGTGTTGCAATCACGCACTGATGCATGCCTGCTCGCCGCCGCTCCTGAACGACATGATCAACAACACGTAGCTGGATCGTGGCCTCCCTCGATGGCGCCGTTGTTTATTAAAACAATAAGTGGAAATGCCATGTGCTAATCGTAATTAAAACCCGTGAAACCCACGAAAACAGGGCTCTCTTAGGTATTCAACGAAATAAGTGGATGTTCCAGAGGGCGTTTCCATTTAAAGATTTAAATGGAAAAACCATTCGTGCTTTTTCACTCATTTATTGAGATCTGCCTGGACTACGTTGCAGCGCATATCATTCGGTCAATGCAGAGCCTGAAGCATGAATTACACAACAATTGCCACTGACCGTGTGCCGAGAAAAGCCGCTCCAACAAGCCCAACTCCGCTTTAAGCCCACAAACCCCAAAGAAGCAAAAACAGAATTCGCACACTCTGACAATATTAGGTTAAATGATTTTTGGAGTAATTCAGAAAGATCTCAATCCATAATGGTACGGAGAATTAAGCTGGATCTGACAATACATAGTTAAATAAAAAAATCCCGAGCACGACATAAAGAGAAAAAATCCACACAAAGAAATTAGCGGAAAAACCAACAGAGCAATCGCTCTTAGTGCACGCTTCAGGCTTTTGTCAAGTTGAAACTAAAAACTATATCCGCTGAGCAAGGGGAGTTGCAGCGGCGTCTTTCAGGGGCTACCATCGATCAATGTTCATCAGTTCAGATTAGGGAAGATGAAAAATGCAGCCGCCCTGCCCTAACTTCCAGTTACTTCCATTACTGGAAGTTTCCAATCACAGCCAAATCATACGGTAGTGCACCAAGATGTCTACGCAACCAATGCCTATTTTTGAGACCTATGAAATTTTCATTGATATGGACTTTAGTTTGCGTGAACCTAGTATGACTTGCATTCGCCTGTATATTGAAAAGTTTCCCGCGTTAGTGGAGGCCAACAAGGGTTATCTGACGACTCGGGAATTTCTTCGTGCGTTTTCGGACAATAGCCTGACTTTCACTTCTTATAGAACTCATGTCGAGCGGTTGCTGTTATGGGCACTTATCATAAGGCAAAAAGCTTTCTCTCAGCTCAAACGACAAGATGCTGAAGATTATCTGGAATTTTGCCGTAATCCTCCCGCTGAGTGGATAGGCCCAATTGTGCGCGGTCGGTTCGTGACTTGTGACCATACCGAATCAGCGTGGGGTGAGCCCGTCATTCCGAATCCAAAATGGAGACCATTCAGCCTAAAATGTACTAAGGATTCATCGGACGGACTGACACCGGCTCCAGACGATGCCTCCCAGGATATAGAGCTTGGCGCGGCTCCCGGTGTCGTCACGCGATACAAGGCTTCCCAAAGCACCATTAACCAGATTTACACGATTTGCAGCCGTTTCTTTGAGTACATGGTTGAAGACGGAACGGTTGCAGCCAACCTTTCCGGATGATCAAGAAGAAAAGCCTCAACCGTGGAACCCCTCAGGAGGAAGGGACAAACCGTGCTCTGACCCCTTTGCAGTGGGACTATGTGCTGGAAACCGCTGAGCATATGGCCGTTGAGGAGCCCGACCGGCATGAGCGCACATTGTTCATTGTCGCGACCTTGTTCGCTATGTATCTGCGGGTGTCCGACATCGTCGGCAGACCGAACTGGCATCCGGTCATGGGTGATTTCCGACTCGATCCTGAGGGCAACTGGTGGTACCACGTGATCGGGAAAGGTAACAAGGCCGGGAAGGTCGCGGTCAGGGAAGAGTATATTTCCAAGTATCTGACGCGCTACCGGCGTTTTGTTGGGCTGTCTCCGCTGCCTGAGTGGAATGAACAGACGCCTCTGCTCATGACTCTGCGTGGTCGTCCAGGGCTCTCCGGTCGGCAGGTGCGCGCCCTCCTCCAATCGGTATTCGATAACGCGTTGGCGCGGATGCGCGAGGAGGAGCGCGGCGAGCACGAGACGAATAGTCTGCGGGTGGCTTCCGCGCACTGGCTCAGACATACCTCTGCGACGCTCGATGCGCCGCTGCGAAGTCCCAAGGATCTGCAGATGGACTTGCGTCATAGCAGTCTCAGCACAACTCAGGATGTCTACTACCACTCGCACGACCAGGAGCGCAGTCGTTCGGTGCGAGGCATAGGGATGCGCGACAGAGGTTAAAGAAAGTCCCGGATACTCGATCTGATCGATCCCTTTCCGGGCATCGTGACGAAGCTATTTCCCAAACGGCTCCTCATCCGCCTCTCAAAGATTCGTGGCTGCAACTAGGCTGGAGGCCTAAATCAACTGGATAACAGTTACCGGGATCGCGAAAGGCCCGGTGTTCCAGCGGATTGATCGCTGGGGCAATTTGTCAGGCAACGCCATGCAGCCGCATAGCCTGATCCCGTGCTGCGCCGCATTTTCAAAGAGGCAGGATTGCCAGCGGAGTTGTATAGCAGCCACTCGATGAGGCGCGGCTTTGCAACTTGGGCGTCCGCCAACGGGTGGGACATCAAGGGGCTGATGAGCTATGTGGGCTGGAAGGACATGAAGTCGGCGCTGCGCTACGTGGATGCCAGCATGTCGTTCGGCGGAATCGTTTTGCGCGCGGCCCAGCAGGCGCCCTCCATTGAGAGTAGAAGAGTTTCCGGTGATCACCCACGCACTGATTGACTCCTAGGCATGCGAGGCCTACAGGTGTTCTGCTCTGCCCCGTCGGCGCCACGTCACTAGCCGCCAGTGTTACCTTGCGTGCTATGTCGATGATGGGGGGCGTTTGCATGGCTGGCGGTTCGAGCCCCAATGGCGCAAGTCGATGGGCCCTAAGCTACACAACGTGAAGGCAAGTTAGAGAGGAAGGAGTAACGCCATGGCATGGTTTACTGATGATCGTTCGGAGCGGGAGAAAAACAGAGAAAAAGCCTTCATCAAAGCTGTTAACAACCTCAAGACCCTCGCCGTCACCGCGGATGGAGGCATGTCCATTGACCCAATTGAGATTCAGGACAAAGTCATAGCGGCGCGCTTAGGGCTTCGGCATTTCGTCACACTGAAAAGGGACAAATAATTTCTATGCAAGGTGAAGTACGCTGTTGTGTTTGAGATCCGCAGGCCGAGAGGAACGCCATGTCAGATAAAAAAATGCTCACTGCTCGAGAGGTCTACCTGGTTCTGCGTGACGTCTCCATGATTTCACGCTCAGTGCGCAGAATTACAAACGCCACTTGGGATGAGATCTATTGCGGGCTGATGACCGTTAACGTCGACGACTGGGTGATAACGCTCTACAGCGACTGCGGAGAGTTAGACTACTGCGATAGCTGTTACAGCCCCGAAGGCCGAAGGTACGAATTCAGCTCAAGAGATGCATCCGAACCTATCGACCTTCTGACTCCTGCCGAGCATCGCCAGCTCGAGGAGCTCCTTCGCCGTATCTGATTCCACCTAAACGTATCACTCGACAATCCCCGTGGCGAAAACGCTCTTCGGAAAACAGGACTTCACAAAAAGCGCAGCTGATTGCACAGAATGGACTATTGCTACACTCGGATTTCAGCTGGATGGATGCCTGTCATTGGACTGCAACTCATGCTCGTTGTCTCCAGGGTATCCAGTGGTTCACGCCCCATCGCTTCCATTAGTGCATTAGCAAGCCAAACCGCATCGTGCATGCTGAATGAATAACCAATGAAGTCGAACACAAGCTCTACCCCACCGCCTTCAATTGTATAGACCCCACCGCCTCAGTTTTGTCGCTCTTATCCACCGCAAGCTCAACAACATAGACTTGATCTTTTGTCTCATGGCCGTCGAATCGGCCATCAGCACTGTAGCTCCATTCGCCCGACACCCTTTTTCGAAATGTCCTCTCAAGCTTGCTATCGCGTACGGTAGGCGTTGGTACAAATCCTGCCAAATTCCCAACGGTAACGAGCACGGCATCGTAGAGACAGCTCGCGATATCTTCAGCTATGGCGTCGGAGAGCCTGATCGGCATGATGTCTAAAATCAGGCCGACATAGTGATCCCCCTGCCTGGACACCTTGCACGAATACAGCTCGTCATGTTCCCGCCCGCGCCAGCAAACAAATTCGCGCTCCGCAAAAAACGTTGCTGGTAGTACTTCATTTTTGCCCACAAATTTCACCAATACGTTGTTCTTAAAAATAACAACGGACGCTGCGCAGGAAAACTTTAGCGACAGGGTGAAATATTTTTGGACGCTAGAATTCTAGGCCTTTGAACCAAGCGGCCAGAAAGTGGCTTAGGTTCGTGCAAGCTGGTACGGCGTATCGCGAACTCGCTTCGATACGCTAGCTGAAAGCGTCAGCCAGTTTTGTCGCCCGCTGGTACTGGCGTTGTTCGTGCGGCCCTGCTTCGGTGACGCCACGCACCTACCGCTATTGAAATAATCCTCGATCGACCTCAAGTTTTTTTATAACGATCCGTTTTTCATCTGTATGCCCTCAGCGAGAAAGCAATTTTGAACCGATCAACAACTGACTTTGCCCAGTCCCTGAGTGGCGCTATAGCGTTTTCTCAAACGATTCAAGGCAATCGGCAGCGCAGAGCGTGGGAGCGACTCATCAATTACATCGGTTCGTCCGACTCCCTTCCGGAGTTTGACAAAGCTTCGGCCCGGGCTGAGGGATATGCCCAAGCCCTGGTAGACAGCGAACAGATCTACACCCAATCCACTGAGCGCGACCTACTGATAATTGCGACCATTGATGAATGGCGCCGGCACCACATTCACTCAAATACTCCGATCAGCGTGTAGCACTACCCTCCCCTTGGGGCCACTTGGTTACTCATTATGCGGGCTGGTGAGAGGCCATGGTTTTGGGCGTGCCCCTGGTCGGGGATGGCTGTCGTAAACCAAGCCTACGCGCAAGGCGCTGGTCTTGGCCCTAGCGGGCTTCCATCCGCACGCCTGCGCGCTATGCTTGCCTGCCCCCTCGCCCCGTTTGGGGGCTGTAACGTAGCTTTGTGCGCTGTAACGCATGCAGAGTTACAAAGCACAAAATTACGTTACAGCTCATATGGTGGAGCATGAAATCAGTCACATCCAGCGCCGAAAACGCTGTGCTTAGCAAAGCTTTTATCCAAGCCGGAAAAGGGTTGGGGCTTGATGACACTGATCTATCAGCTGTCTTGGGCGAGCAGGTTTCCACTGTGCTGCGTCTACATCACGGACATGAACTGCTTGAACCTAGCACCGAAGCGCGGAGACGGGCCATCCTCTTGGTTGAGCTGTATCTGTCATTGCTCGCGCTTGCAGGAACCGAGCAAAATGCGAAGATCTGGCTAAGCAGCATGAATCGAGGTCTGAGTGGTCGACCACGCGATCTCATCGCATGCCGAGCAGGACTGGAGCAGGTCGTCCAGTATCTCGCTGCTAATCGTTCACTCATTTAACATCTCCTGCACATCGCTGAAAATGCTGCCATGGAACACGAAATCAGGAGTGCGGCATGAAGTGGTTCGGTCGATTGATAGGACTTGTTTGTCGAGACAACAGATCTGGCCAAGAGCAAGCCAGAGATCGGGCGTTCATAGCAGCCCTCAACAATCTGAATTCTCTGCGCGTGACACCAGACGGCGGTATGTCGATCGATCCCGATGAGATACGAGAGCAAGTGATAGCGAGTCGCCTGTCACTCAAGCGATTCGTGCGATGACCAACTGGGATTCAACTGACGAATTGAGCCGAGCCTTAGGCTCGAAGGGGCGATAGCAGGGACAGCATTGCATCGTGCTCAACTACCACCCCTTGAATCACACAAGCACTCCCTTCTCTCAGATCGTACCCTCCAAGCGCTTAACGGAATGCGTGACTTCTCGAATGGTGAGTTGATCCATCTCAATTTTACGGATTCGACCTTACCCCCAGGTTGTAAGCCCAGAGCGACCCGCACCTAAGTCGAAGAGGTGGCTGGGCCTGTGAAGTCGTGCTCGCTATCCCATCGAATCCATGGCCAAACATCTTGGCTCATTTTTGGTGGTACTCCCGGATCCCCACGTTAATGCAGGCACCTTCAGTGACCGTTATAGGAGAGGTATGGGCTGAGTGCTCGATCAAGCTAAATCATCATTTGCCTTCGATACCTGCGCTCTACCTTCGCGCGATGGCTCGACGCCGCCCGCGCGATGCGGCATACGATCGGTTTTTTCGCGAGCTGCTTGAAATCTACCGTGGTGATTAGCTTCTAGTACAGCGCTTAACCACGGGCATGATAATTCACCAGCTCAGATGAAGGCCCATCTCATGCCAGGTGCTGATGTCATCGGAAGCCAACGCCTGGATATACCTGAAGCCTTCCGCTTTAAAGCGATCAACGTATTCATCTCTGCAACGCAAATGGATGCCCTTTTTGTTCAGCTTTTGAAAGTGTTCCTCCATGCAGCCTATCAGCATCGCGATGCTGCGATAGTCATGGCTCATTGTGTCCACTGCAACCGATCTGATGTGAGCGTAAGGTGCGGTAGTGCCTTGACCGCACTGAGCCTTGAACCCGTCTTCAGAAATAAAATCGTCGTTGGAGTGGCCGAAATGGACAAACCCGGCAAATTCATCATTCATTTCACAGATAATGAAGTTATTAGGATTCAGTCGAATCCATTGTTCAAATTCATCTAGCGTCGCCAACCCGTCGCCGACCCAAGAGGCGCTTTCGACACGATGGCAGTTGACCGCGTCGCTAGCAATGGCTGAGCGTAATACGAAGTAAGACATGAGAAGCGCCTAGCAGAGAGTTGAGGCCGTAATGGTAAACGGCCATCACAGTACTTGCATCAAATGCTTAATCTGATGCTTCACCGCTCTGTTCCTATAGGCCTCATTGAGAGAAAGCTACAAACCGGGAACCGCTTCTCGCTTAGAAGGTTTCACAGTTGCTCACTACCCACCTAATGATAGGAAGCTGAGACGAGCTGGTTTGGTGGAGACATGGCATCCCTGCCGTGTCCGGCATCAGCTTCCTCTCACTAGCTATGCAAGCCATCTTGGGTGGATGCGATTGTATTGCTGAGAAATCCCTAAAGCTCCACCACCCTTCTCGCTCTCTTTCAAATTGCTCAGCCACCGCTGGCTTTCATTCATCAGTGCTCTGACTAGCCTCCGCCTGATTGGCCTCGATGGCTTTGATCGCGGCAGCTCCTCCTCGCTTGGTGAGATCTATGCCGATGACCTTGATGTCTTCGACGTTAGGAAACCTCGAAGCTATGACCAACCAGTGTTCTTGCAATGCGATTACTAGATCATTAAACCCGACCCGGTCTTTGGTGGGCGTTTCCCACGTCACCTGACCTCCATGATTTACCAGCAAAAAGATGCCGCAGCTTGAGCTTATGTCGCGTAGGTAGTCCCCGCAGAGTTGGTTTTCAAGTCGTTCGAAATGCCCAGGGCCGCTCCAGTTCTGTGAAAGCTTAAGCTCGACAGGCACGGGCGCGTAGTTCTGGCTGTTTTGGAATCGATAATCAGGGCGTTTGTCATCGGCAAGCTGCTCTTCCTGCGGCACGACGTAGCGTCCCGCAGCATGATCCCTCAGCCACTTACCGATGAACTTCCGGATGGAAGTCTCCTGATTGGTCTGGAGCAAAATTTCTGCGTAGCTCGAATCGCTATCTTCAAGATCATGCTTTAAGTCCAGAAGTCGATCTATCGCGAGATTCCAGAGGTCACGGTGGGTGGATGGCGTGCTTTCCAGCGACTTATGAAATTCAACGATCTTCGATGGTTCCCACGGCGGCGTCTGCGAGTCGGCTGTAGCTTTTTGCTGAGCGTAGAATGCACTCCAGGAACGTAATCGCTCTGCAGGGTGGGCCTGTGCGATTTCCTGCAATGCTAGGAATGATTCCTTCCCAGGCGTCTCTCGGATAAAAGCTAAAAGCCCATCACGAGCATTCTGGGCATCGTCCCTAAGTCCTGGCGAATAGACTCCTTTTCCTGCACGGTCAATGTCTTTTGCAATACGTATGTATGTGTGCATCAGCAGATACAGCGATTTGACATGCTCAACCGTTTTGTACTTCTGCCGACAACGGCTGGCAGTGCGGCTTCCGACAATCGCAATCAGGCAAAGCATGGCAAATGTGGCTTTTTCCTCATCTGAAGATAACGAGTCGATGCGAGCTACCAATGCTGGGATAGCAAGCGCCGGCTCCACTCCAACCCACACGGCATACCAAGTCGGCGCAATCTCCGAATTGACCTCTTCTATGGCACGCTTGCAGGCGAGCTCAGCCAGTAACTCATCAGCGACCGACGACTCCTGCACAATGCTCAGCACGAGCTGGATCGACTCAAGGTCGCTTATGTGCTGTGTCAGCCGGAGCATGAGCGGAGCAGCAAGCTCCTCGTACATCCAGCTCCCCCCCAACGCATTCTCTGTAGCACCCGATTGCCGCCTAACTCCAAACTTGGCGCATCCATCTCGTAATTGATTTCACGCAGTACGACTTCTTGGATAACTCGCGGGTACAGCCCAAAGAGCTTGGGAAACCACTCCGGAAAACCGTTCAGCTCAAGCATCCCATAGCGAGCTGCGTACTCAGCGTCATCGACGGACAACTGCGAGAAGCGGGATGGCTCCTCTTTGGCCTCGATAGCGAGCCCAGCCAATCCAAAAATCACCTGGTATGGGGTCGAATTGGCAGGAGCCCCCTCAGATGGCAAAGTTGGGCAATACTCCCGCCAGAAATTAACAGCGCCAATACGAAACGCTTGGGCGACTGGCAGGCTAAACTCAGTTATGAGCGACTGCCAATCGCCGCTGCTCCAAGTACTTGACGACGATGAGCCCTCACGCATCCGTTCCATTAGGTAAGATTGGCTTCGAGTCATCACGCCTGGCTTGGGGCCATTTATCTGGGCCACTTCGGCGGCGAGCCCTTCTCGCCAAGAGCGCCGATGCTCTGCCTCTTCAGACTTTCGCTGGGCGGCTTCTTCCTTCCACTGAGCCTGCTTGATCTCCCACTCCTCAACTTCTCGCTCCGGTGGGTTTAAGAGAATTTCAAGCTTCTCGCGAAGCTCGTCCTGAGCATCAGCTGATTGCCGAAGTTGGGTCTCCCACGAGGATGGTTTGCCGTGCTGTGTGTAGATGTTAAACGCCATGCTGAGCGATATCTGTCGATCATGCATATTCGTGAGGCTAGCGATGTTGTCGCAGGCGAGGCCAAAGTTTTCGCTATTCAACGACCAGAATGGCCGGAAACCAATCAACTGCCAGACGTTAACTACAGGTTCCCCGCGATGCACTCGACCGTTACGAGCTACTCCAACATCATACCAAAACAGCTTGTAATCGAGCTCCGGCCAAGTAGGCACGATCTCCCGGAGTTTTTCTCCGAGCTCTCGAGTATCTCGCTCTTCATAACTGTGCGCTTGGGCCAGCTTGCTCAGAATCGCGAGGGCCGAGTCATCAAGCGCAAACGGGTCTCGTGCCTGGAGCAAACGGAGCACTGCCATACCAGCTATCTCGGCTAGCCAGCCGTACCTTTTAGAGATAGCGCTGAAACCGTGCTGTTCAGTTGGAGGCTTGTCCAAAAGCACACCGAGCCCGCATATGAGGGCTGGCAGATTTTCTAGCGGACAATCCATCGCCAGGGAAGAAAGCTTCAACGCTAGGGCATCTCTACCGCTATAGCGCTCCTTCTTCGCACTTCTCTCGATTGCCTTTAGCAGCCAAGGGAGCCATTGAGTATCGAGCGCAAGCCCATCAAGCAGCTCAGCTAACCATTCCCGGTTAACTTTGGAGTCTCCTGCCAGCAACGCTAGGCGCACATCGGCTACATCTTGGGCAGTTCCCAGGTCGATAACAGCTCGGATTGCTGCCAAACGAGTATGTTTGTGCTGAGCATTGAGGGCAAATTGCTTAGTCTCTGCAAGTGCCCCCACCACCTCACCCTGCCATACCATTCTTAAAAGGAACCAGGCGATGTCATCGTTGGTACGGTAAAGCGTCAGTAGCTCTTTGATGTCTTCAGTGAGATCGTGGTGCGCGAATCGCTGCACGGCTGAATAGTCAGTCATCGCCCAACTGTGAGCCGGCTGCGCCAAGTGCTCGCACGCTTTACGCAACACTCTCCGACGTGTACTCAGTGGAAGCTGTCCAGGATCGCCGCCCTCAAAAAACACTTCCGGAGCAACCTCCTCTAGCCGTGTACAAATGGGCTCATCCAATAGCGCTAGCCAGGGCAAAACTGGACGCATCGAAGGATTGATAACCTCCAGCCCGTATTGTGTACAGAAGAACAAGTTCTCGATTTTGACCCGCGAACCTGCGCCACGTATCAGCTCGTGGAGCCATTCAGCTGTTAGGTATTCTCGGACAGTACGATGGTGGAAACGAACGGTTCCATAGATGCCAGGCTCGAAAATTGGCCGATTCAGCAAGGCTGCTGATTCGGTGTCATTCCAATCCGTCAGCACGTCGCGAATGGGAATCCCACTTTTATTGGTCTCACCATCAGGAGGGATGCGGATCGCAGACGTTTGCCCTAATGTTGTTGCTGCTGCAATTAGGCGCACGCCTTCTCTGAGCCTATCTGGAGCAATGGGTCTAGATTCGGCGCGATCTTGGTCACGCTCTTCAAGGCGGCGATTAATGCTGCTTTTCATGAGTTCCCAGCGCGAGCCTATTCGATGGTGCTCAAGCCAAAAATCGACGAGCTCCAGGAAATCCAGAGGGCGCGTGGTTAGCGACCAAGCTTCCTTGCGCTCAACTGCGGAACGAAACCCTTTGATGTCTTGGACGCCAGTGGCATTTAAGAAGCGATCAATCTGCTCGTCATGGATGTCGTCCAACGTCACCAAGAGGAACGACGTTTCTGGCTCGGTTTTGTCTGTAACCGTTTGCATAACTTCCACAAAACCATCAGTAGTTTTGGAAGATGCGCGCCGAGCTACAGGCCCAAAAGCAAAAGCCTTTTCACAGATAGCAAGATCCGTCTTTGCGCGCCATGCTGTGCTTCGTCCAGTGATGATTATGTGCGCTCGGGTCAAAGCGTTTTGGGTCAATCGGCCAAGTTTTCGGATCGCACGATCGAAATCCTTCGGATCATTTAACCGAGCCTCGTCGACTGAATCCATGAGGAGCCAGCCCTCTGCATCTGAAGAGCGCCAGCTCTCAAACTCATCAAACGTCCCCACCTCGAAGGCGTCCTCCAAGTCTGAAGTGACGTTCTCAATACGAAGAAAGAAAGAAGTTTTGCCTTGGCTCCGGAGCTGGCAAGCGACGTTTCGGATCTCAGCAGTTTTACCTGATCCCGCCTCGGACAGCAGTATCACCCGATTATGAGTTAGCAAGTCAGGCCAGTGGAGCTCTCCCTGCCGGCTATGCCTACCGCTTAGGTCGACATCGTCAGACGCATCAGCATCAAAAGGGATTTTGGAGAAAGTGCGGCCAAGGTCAATGAAGGCGTCCGAGTGCTTGGTCATAGCAGATCTCAAAGCAGGTCAGGAGCAGTCCCGACGAGGGCTGCAGAGTCTCCACCATCCTACTCGAATGCTGTCTTCGCCGGTGACCTGTGGTGGGAGATCGACTCGTATTCCGGATCCCCTCATGGCGAGAGCGGCCTGATTGCTTTGTGGTGCCATGGCGCTCACGCAAGCCTGGCTGCTTTCCCCGGCCCGCGCTGGGATCTGGCCTATGCATGAATTCAACCTAGCCAATCTCAACTTGCTCAAGAGTCCGCCGTTTGCGGTGCCCGACATTTATCGCCAAATCGATCAAAGCAACCACCATAGTCATCTAGACGCACTAATGGCAATGGGCTACGGTTCTAGTCCTACGGGCTCCATATTGCGACCCTGTTTTCGTAAGGACACGGATATGATCGATGAGCTTCAAGCCAGTAAATCTTGCTTTTTCTACCGTCAGAAAGTTTCGATCACATCCATTGCGATTACCGCCCTGTTTAGAGCAGTCAGGGGCGCCCAGACGTCCCCTTCGAACAACTTTTTCTCCTACATCCGCCAGCCCCAAGGGGCCGCAATCTGGTCTGCGCTTTGCTTTCAGTTCGATAAAACACCGGCGTTCCTGCCTGGCGCGGACGAGGTTATCGACCGGGTTACGGGGTATCTTCTAATCGTCGAACACCGTGGCCACGTAGCCATCTTCAAGTCTCAGATCGATGTCACTCCGGACTTCTCCAAGCGCCATCTTCAGCGCATCGGTGCCCAAGACGTCGACCGTGGCTTGACCAGCAAGGATTCAGTATTCGCCCGGGTTCGGCTGCGGCACATGACGCTGTCCCGATTCGCTTTGAGAAGTAAGACACTCGAAGGAGAGAATCTCCAGAACAACGTGGGTATGGCCTCCTCGGCTCGTTTTGCCCCCCTGGGTTACAGCTTCACTGAGGCGAACGAGCACTTTTCAACTACACCACGAACCGGCCGAATTTCACTTCGAGCGGATCGTGCTGGCTACCCGGAGTTGGTGGATTACGCCTGCGGTATTATCGACCGTCTGCATCCTCGACCCGGAAGGCCTTCGTCTTCTCCCTTCTTGGCAGCTTTCGCCAGACCGCTCGAGCTATCGGATCTGAATGCTTCGCCTACCCAATTTGCGGTAGACACAGCCATCCTGGGGCAAGCGGTCTTTGACGACAAAGTAATTCGTTTGGTCAGGCGTGATGGTGTTGGTTTTCGCGAGCTGCCGAAGGCCGAGGTCGACCCGATATTAGCTGAGCTGACGGACGTATTGGGGGTTGGTAAAAACGCCACTGGCAAGTTGGTGGTCTCCCAGTCCGACACAGGCGCCGAGGTGGGAGAGATATCCATCAACAAAACGCGAATTGCACTGAAGCGCCTGACGCTTCCAGCGCTCTCCGATGTCTTTGTCGAGGACACCCAATTCGCCTTGGGCGCGGACGAAAATCGTACCCTGCTGAAGCAGTTCATCGATAAGGAGGACACGTTCATCGTCCTTTTCGACCAGCCTCGTTTTGCCTACTTGGACGGCAGCCTGTACCAGGATGACTCTTTGATCAACGGAGGAACTCAATTCCTTGGCTACTTGTTCGGCAACGCTGAACTTGCAGGTGTCACGGACGAGAAAGGAGCCTTCACGGCTGCGCACCGTACGTTCGATCGATACTCTACATTCGGCGCAGTATTATCGACGGTTGCTCCAGAAGACGACGTCATGGTGTGCGATGACTTAGGTGAGGAATGGGCTGACTTCATTGGTCTTTGGACAAATCCGACCTCGCCCCGAATCACTTTTTACCACGCGAAGCATGGGCCACTGTCTCTTGGCGCAAGTTCGTTCCACGTGTCTGTCGGCCAGGCGATCAAAAACCTAGGCAACCTCTCGCTACCCGCCACCGCCATGGGAAAGAAATTTACGCGTTGGGGTCGTGCCTATACGAATAACAGAGTGAGGACTAGTATTTCTCGCACATGCCGGGGAACAGCAGCCCAGTCGCAGGCGGCAGTTGAGTTTTGCCGGAACGCTCCACATACAGTCAAACGGGTCGCTATCGTTACCTCGTCACTGAGCAAGGCAGCCGTAGAGCAGGAGTTCAGTAACATCCAGGCGGGACGTACCGCGAACCCTTACTTCGTACAGTTGTACTGGCTGCTCTCTTCTTTTTTTGCCGCTTGCAGCGAAGTAGGGGCTTTTGGGTGCGTGATCTGCCAGGACTGAATGCCTTAGGATATTCAGTCTCTCAGAAAAGGGTACCCGATTCGACTCCTCCATCAATACTGGCGAGCGCAGACTTGCTTGTAACGAAGACCGCTTACCTGGGCGGGCATGGTCGCGCCTGAAACCGCAGCGTGCTTGAGCAAATTGTCGATGGACTCTGACGCCGTTTACTCAAGGTTCATCTATGCGTACAGCACAGAGCCATAGGTTCTGAAGAACGCACTTACAGCGAACCAGCAGTCCACGCTGGAGAAGACACCCGAGCTTCGTCGACGTATTGTCACGGCGCTAGCACACCACTTTCATCTCCTCCAAACCCAAGCGTTTCCCGATACTCAAGGGGTTGTCGCTGGGGTTATCACTCACCAGCATTTGGCTCTGCTTGGGTTGCATCAAGCTAACTTCTTGCTCATCAACTCCGTGAGTATCGAGCTCATTTCTCGTGCCGAAAGCCAGCTGGCATTACTTCCTATCTGTGCCTGAACATCAGCAGCACGATCACTCTGGTGTGCGCATATGAAATACCCCATAGAGCACCTTGCGATTTCAAGCGGCAAGTTTTGGGGAGGCGGTGACTGGGATACATCTGTCACCCCTAGAAGGTATTTGTCCGACGCCAGCGGCAGAATCACGTGAACAAGCTCATCATCCTTATCCATAAACGGCTTGAAGGCTCGCTCGCCTCTCACATGGAACAGTACAACGGAATCTCCCAGAGGCAGGTCGCCAGGCTCAAATTTTTGAACGGAGTAATGGAGCGCGGTGAAGCGTTGAGCACGGGCAGCTGGCGACACGGATTCGTTGAGCACGCCAACGTGACTGCGTCTGACCAAATCCGGTATTGAAGACTTGAAACGATCCAACTGGGCAGGCATCTGAGCGGCAAATATCGCAACGAGGGGCTTAAAGATCTGGTCGAGGATTGACTCGTCCAGGGCGAGCAGAGCATGAACCTGCTGATGACTGAGGCCTTGCTCGGCTAGGGCCTGGTTAAACACCGGAGAGCCTGGCCTGAAATGATCTTTAGCCAACGCACTGAGGTTCGCAGGATCTGATAGATGCTCAAGAATGCCACTGGCACATTTATCGACCATTGAATGCATATTCTGGCGCACGTGCCGGCTTCTGATTTCCAGGTGAGCTAACAACCCGGGGATCTTCTCGACCACCGCCTCACTAAGATTGCCGGCACGCAGGTTGTCTACCAACGGTGCGTAAACGTCCTGCTCTTCGTCGGTAATTTTATCGTCCAAATCCGGCTCACTGTCGATGGCATAGAAATGCCTTTCCAGCCCTACGTCTTGAATATTTGCAGATCTGGGAGATTTGCTTTGTTCGTACACCCAGCAACGGACGATTTTTCCGTTACCTGGAATTCTGAACCCTTTTTGCAAAAACCTTGGAATGAAGTGCTGTCGTACCCCTGACATATCGCCCCCCTCCTTTTAGTCTCTATGCAATGTTCTCAGACTTAAGCGCCGTGTCATGCCGCCCCGACGCTTTCAATACGACCAAGGCGTCCACTACGCAACATCATGACCACCAAACGGCAAACGATTAGGCACTTTCTTCCTCGGCCTGGAAAACCTCGATGAGCTTCTGGTTGTATTCATCCAGATAGCTCTGAAGCCCGTCCCGGTCGATCAGCCGGACGCCTGCTGTGCCGGCCAACTCTTTTGCAGACTTTGTATAGTAGGAGTTCGTGACTACCATAGCCTCGTCGCACCCGTAAAAAGCTTTAGCCGAAATGGCTTGCTGCACAGCCGCGTTGCCTACTGTAGTGGTCAACTAATCCCGGACACGACGTTAAGTTTTTTCTCGGCCTGAGCTGGGGCCAGTCCGTTGTTGAATTGGTGCGGTCTAATCCAGTTGTACCGATGCATCAGGTAATGACTGATGTCGCGGTGCGCCTCTTGAGCCGTCATGTAGCCCAGACACCTCTATCTGGCGAGCATTCTCGCCTAAATGGGTGTCCGGCTTCATTAGATCACTTCACGAATGCAGAGCCTTGAGGGTTCATGAGCGTTTACAATAAAACCAATATCCGCAGCCATGGAATCCTCCTCTTATAATGACGTCTAAATTCAAGCACAATTACCACAACCCTTTTAAAGGTTTGATTAATATAATTTTCTATCCTCATTGAAATTCCAGAATTACCATCATAAAAACTTCAGTATTGCATCAGAGGGCTATACTCGATACGGTTGAACGATGACTTTATTAATGGGTTGCCAGCACTCCAATTCGCTCTTGCTGATAGTCCCATCAAAATCCAAGAATTCTCCAGGAACGAGATATTCACAACCATCAAGGTCAAATAGATATTCGTCACCACCTGGAGAACGCCCCGGTTCGGGGACATCATAGATTGAAAATTTCAGATTATCGCCCTGAACCACGAACTCAGGCGACTCTACGCGATAGCGTCTTCCCCAGCGTATCGGCCTATCTAAACTGACCTTTCTAAGCTCTACGCCCTTGTCAGCCCGGTACTCGTCCTTAAACTCAGCCACACAGGCAACGGCGGAGTTGTACATGGCGGCAACCATGATCTGGTGGTAACGATCCACCTCCCCTTTCAGCTTTGAACGCATCAGAGCGATACCATACAAAATCGAAAGGCCATCTGCTGTAATGTCTAAATGGATGGGGGTTTTTCTCTTGGTTTTATACGAGCAAACCAAACGTTCATCAATCCAGCTAAGCTGGCTCTTGTTGTGGGTGATGACGTTCCTAAGCATCGTGAGTATCCGATAAGTCTCTTTTACAGCAATTTCATAGTTATTTTGCTCTGGTAGGGACTTATACTTGAACACATATCCCTTATCCTCCAAGTCGGGGTTTTCCGACTCGAAAACGGCATCCAGTAGTGAGTGAATGATGGTATGCCGCAAGTAAAAACCTACAGTCGTTCGGCCCTGTAGGCTGATCGGAGCGTTACGGGGAGCTTCGTCTTTCCTTACTATGAGAATTTCCGGAGATGGAAATCTAACCCCTCCCATGTAGATAAACTGAAAAATCTCTTGTTTCAATGCGTCAATCATAAGGCTAAGACCAGAATCAGGTTCAGAGAAAGTAATTTAGCTCCGAGGCTTACTCAAGGGCTGACAATCCAGCTCATTGAAACTGCGAGACTAGCTTCCAGAGGCTGCAAGCATAGGGCTCGGCCGCGCATTTCCAAGCTGGAAATCTCTCACTCCATCCAAAATATCTAAAGTATCAGCACCAGCAATCTCGATTTCCAGTCTTCGAGTGTTTAGATCAAAGGTAAAGCAGGCGTCATTGCGAGAGTATGTGACTCGCTTGGCACGATCATCATCCTCAAGTTCTCCTCCATGAGTGTCCCGAATATCTTCAAGGATCTCTACGAGATCATCATAGGAGACCTTCATACGCGAAAATGTAATTACCAAGCGATCAAATTCGCAGTCGAAAACCTCTTCGATGGCATCCCGGTGCGCGTCCCATCCATCCCTCAGCTCCAGTGTCCTATAGATTACATATTCTGTGTGATCATCTGGGTTCTGCCCACTATGAATGGAGTAGCGAAAGAATTGATATGCTAGGTCGCCAGCACCATAGTCCTCTCCCTTTTGCACCTCTTTGCGGCGAGCGCCAAATGCCGCTAGTGTCGCTTGATAAAACTGCTGTATTTCTTCACGTATTTGCTTGTCCAACAGTCCCCTACAAAATTTATCAGCCGAATCGCTATGGCCGTCCGGCTCTCGATGCTTTGAGCGGAATTCAGTGAGTGACCGAATCCGGCCTGTTTCGACGCCCTCTAGATATTCGCTATTGTTAGTAAAGGCGATATTCGCCAACGCCTCATTTGCTGGAGCAACCACGACGGAGGGGTTATCCACGTGACGGATACGGAAGCTTCCGCTGCCAGAGAGGATTGCCTGCGGTGTCTGGTTGCCTTTTATCGTCGTTTCGCGTGAGATGTACTGCGGTACCTTTGCGCGAAGGTAATCGCGAAGACTGGTATCAGTCAGCCAACTTTCGCGCAGAGCCTCTTCAGCCCGGCCCTCCAAAGCTTCAAGCAAAAAATGCGTCCAAATTCCGTGGCCTAGGGGCTCCGCTGGATATGATTTTTCGCGAGGTGAGCAGGAGAGAAAAACACCGCAGTACCAATTACTGTCCAAGAACCGTTCGACTTCAGCCGGCACAAGGCTTGAAATCACATCTCGGGATTCGACCACCGCTGCGAATTTTTCAGCGCAGGCATCTACGAAGATCAGAGCCTGACGGCACTGGCTGCCTTCGATGTGCTCAAGCAAGTCGCCTTGAAGGCTAAGGGTGGTATCCGCGACGTTAACCCGATTGGTATCGAAAACGCTCAGTCGATTTTGCCCAGCCCCGTGGAACCCATGACCAGCGTAATAGAAGATGAATAACTCATTCTCTTCAAGATTCTTGAGGATGTAGCTCAGGTCTTGAAGGGCCGTAAGGGTGGCATCTCCATCTTTGATGACATCGAGATGAAGGATATCCGCCGGGTAAATTTGGCGAAGCGCTGCGGCAAACGCGTCTGCGTCGGCATGAGCGTAAGCTACAGCGGGCAATTCGCCCCTACGGTAGTTTTCCAGAGCAACCACGACTGCGGTCACCCGCGTCGGGGCTACATAGGGAAGATGCATTTCCTCATTGGCTTGCCCTGCAGATCTCCCCTTTACCTTCTTACTCATCCTTGCTCCCCATTCAAGCGACAACCGCCTGACTCTAATGATTACAAACCAGCCTCTGGCTGGTGTGCGGCGCGATCCCGAATGCTAGCGAGTAGCCACCGTTAACTCAATCAGCCTGAGTCAGGATTACGAATGCCCCTCCATTCAATGAGCATATTTAACTACCCATTGAAATTTCTACCTTCGCTTACGACTAAGTCGTTTCTGACACTGGGTTGAGTCGCATTGCTACGCCAGTAAATGCATTCTAATGAAGGAACCCCATCACAAAAGAAAAACCATATGCTCAAAGCGGCAGCTCAATTCGTTGTAGACGCGATCAAAGAAGAATTAGGACACCCTTCCTCCTTAGTAAAACTGATTACCAAGGAACCGGGTCTCAACAAGCCATTGGTTGAATACGACAAAGGTATTTCCAGCGATGAGGTCGTGAAGTGGCATGAGTTCGGCAACCTTTCTTATGAACGTAGCCGCCCATGCAAAGGGAGCCTCAACGGGTTTGGGCACTGCCCTGGAGCCAATCGAAACTATGGGGGCGTGTCGGTACGTCGTGAAGACTTACTCAACCTCGGCACGACTCGAGAGGTGGAGAAATGGGAATGCGACATTCAGGACGTAGATGGCTTTTCGGCTTCAAAGTCAGAGCTCCACTTGTTCAAAAGCATGGATGCGATGGTGGAGAAAAACTCGAGAGAGATGATCGATGAAATCACCCCAGAGAAACTAGCCGAGAACTTGGCTTGGGATGAAATCCGAATCATCAGCCGTGTGGATCATGACTTTTTTCAGACGTGGTCGTGGGATGGACGAGTTTTCTTGATGAATAGCGGTGGCTCCCATCATTTTGCTGCATCTAAGTACATCGCGAAACGCCTCACCATCAAGGTACCTCTAAGCGGTAGATACCTAGTTCACAGCATCAATCAGGTGGCTTTGGAGAGCCTCACTCGAGATTTCGAAATCTTCGTGATGTCGTCTCATCACAGGCATCAAATGGGCTTTCACAGGGCCATGCAGAGCTTCAAGGCAACCTACTACTGGAAGGATCTGCCACGCCCGTACAGCGATCAATGCGCGGTTTTTTTACCGAAAACTGAGAAGAGGTCGGCCAAAGTCGCCGAGATTTTACGCGCATCCGCTTTCCAAGACCTCGGACGCTATTTGAAAGATCTAAGCACACGTTGATTGGAAATCGCATAGGACTTCCGGCTACTTTAGGGGAGTCCTGTATGCGAATTCACTCTCTTCCCACGACCCTTTTCTTCAGCGCATCCAGCTTTCGCTTTACACCTATTTTTGGGTTCAAAACGATGGCTTCCTCATAAACCTGGATAGCCTCATGCAGCTCATCCAGCACCTCATGAGCGAGCCCTTGCACCTTTAGAGCATTTGGTGTCCATGCAGGGTTGGAGTCGGCTCCAAGCGACCTAGCTCGAATCACAGCTTCAAGAGCTTCCCGAGCACGGGATTGGGAAATGTCGGGCTCGTTCAGTATCTTTTCAGCTGCTCCAATAATCCGACTGTAATCGGATGACTTAAGGTTAGCCTTGTCCAAATTCTCCGCATCGACAAAGTTACCGCCCCTGTCATACCGAAATTTACCCATGGAAGAAAAAATAGAACAGGCATGTGATTTCCTCGCTGCATACATCGATGGGTCGCAATCATCGAATTGCCAATCCGGCCAACATGATTGACCCTAGACTACAAGCAGAGTCGACCGGGTGTCGGAATGCATATGACAGGAGCAATGATGCGCGTACTCATCAAATACCAGGATGGCTCGGGCCAGATTACGGAACGGGAAATCTCGGATCTGCGCAAGGAAAACGATGCCAATATTGATGCGTTTTGCCATACCAGAGAGGAGCGTCGGACATTCAATCTCGACCGGATAATGCATGCACTGGCCCCTGATACAGGAGAGGTATTGAACCCATATCAATTAGTGCCATTGATGCGTGATCCCGAATCACTTGACTCTCTAACCTGGAAATTTCGTCAGGCTATCTGAACGAGCCCCATGAAAGACAGGACACCGTTTCCCCCTTACGATAAGGGATAGGCAAACGGTTATGTTTATGACTAATAGCAACGACAAGAGTGGGGAGCTTTTGGGCCAGGAGCGGCGGCGCCGCTGGAGTCCAGAGCAAAAGCTGGCCATGGTTCGCGAGAGCCTTGAGCCAGGACAAAGTGTGTCGGTCGTCGCTCGGCGCAACGGCATCAATGCCAATCAGTTGTTCTTGTGGCGCAAGCTGTATCAGGACGGCAGCCTGTCGGCGGTCAGTGCTGGCGAAGCCGTGGTGCCTGCCTCCGAGCTGAGCGATGCGCTCAAGCAGATCCGTGAACTGCAACGGATGCTGGGCAAGAAAACGATGGAAGCCGAAATCCTCAAAGAGGCCGTGGAGATCGCCCGGTCGCGAAAATGGATTGCGCACTCACCCTTGTTGCCGGGGGACGACCAGTGAAGCTGGTCAGCGAATGTCTCGGTGTGGCGCGCTCGCAATTAACGGTTCGAATCAAGCAATCGGTATCGCCCAAAGTGCGGCGAAGCAGGCCTGTGAACGATGCTGAGCTGGTCGCTGAAATCCAGCAAGAGGTCAGCGAACTGCCCAGCTATGGATACCGTCGCGTCTGGGGACTGCTGCGTCGTGCACGTGAAAAGCGGTCGCTGCCGGCGGTCAACGTGAAACGGGTTTACCGGGTGATGCGTGACCACAACCTTTTGCTTGAACGCCGGATCAAACAGCCCGGCGTGCCGCGTCGGCACGAAGGCCGTATTGCGGTGGAAACCAGTGATACGCGTTGGTGCTCGGACGGCTTTGAGTTCCGTTGTGAGGACGGCGCCAAACTGAGCGTGACCTTCGCCCTCGATTGCTGTGATCGCGAAGCCATCGGCTGGGTCGCGAGCCCGACCGGGTACAGCGGCGATGATATCCGCGACTTGATGCTGGAAAGCGTGGAGAAGCGCTTTGGTGATCAACTGCCCGCTACGCCGGTGCAATGGCTAAGCGACAACGGCTCGGCGTACACCGCCGAACAGACACGCCTGTTTGCTCGACAGATCGGTTTGCAGCCGGTGACCACCCCAGTTCGCAGCCCGCAGAGCAACGGCATGGCCGAGAGCTTCGTGAAGACGCTCAAACGTGATTATGTGGCGCACATGCCCAAGCCGGATCGAGAAACGGCGCTGCGCAACCTGGCAATTGCCTTCGAGCATTACAACGAGCAGCATCCGCACAGCGCCTTGAAATATCGTTCACCGAGGGAGTTCAGGCGCTTAGCGGGAACATCAATTTAACGGGGAGTTGGTGTCCGGTTTGGTAGGGGCAAGTCCACTATCAAGGCACTAAAATTCTTCAGCCTGACTACTCGCGGATTCGCTAAGCGTGAACGCAAGCACGTAGACGCCTTCGTCAAATCCTTAGCCAACACCTCGTCATACACAGATGAAGATATCAGCGAGTGGGTCTACAGCCTTTGGTGCGCAGACCTGTATGACTACCGTGACGGTAACGTTGAAGAATACAAAGGATTGTTAGAACAGATCCCAAATTCACTGCTTGATGAGTGCCGAGCATTCGCTGTACGGATCGTCATGGGTTCCGCTAGGCAGCCAGAAAACCTCGACTGGATGCAGAGGGTTGATGAAGAGTTTTGCCCTCGTCCCCTGGTGCGGAAGCCTTTGCGACCAAGCTGCGATGACTGACGCACGCCCAGAGGCTAACTATCCGTATTAGGTCTTACTGACGGCCCTTGGGCGCTGCACTCAAAAATTTCTTGTTCGGATTGGGCCTCACATTCGCGAATCAGCCCCGAAGTGAACAGTCCAATATTGTACCTGCGCTGTTAGATGCCAGTTTGGGCATCGCGGATACCCAACCCCGGCAGGCCACTGTTGAGGTGATTTCCCTTTCCTGCGTTGCCACGGTGTGCTGCGATTCCTCAAGAAAATGACTTTCTCACCATCCACGAATCACACATCATTCTTCATCCTTCCGGTAGCTCAACCCTTAAGCTTGGAATCAGCCAACGCCTGTGACAGATAGGTATCTGGCGATTGCAATGACTTACGAAACTCGATCGTAAAGCGGTCTCCATCATAGTGGGTGAGACGACCAATCAGGTCTTCCCGGATGGAGAAGGTGTTGTTCAGTTTGCTGGCATCACCACCCTTCCCAACCGCCGTAGGATTATCGGTCTTTGCAAGCACGAGCCTAACTTCCAGTTTCCCTGCCAGGGTCATTTCAAGGTGTCTTCGCAGCAAGTTCCAGCCCGCACGATTGCTGCCGTTCCACCGCGACAGCGAGTCGACATATCGAAGAACCCCATCCGCCGGGCGTTCGAAGTATTGCTCCCAACAACTGATCACCAGAGCGCCATCTGCGGAAATGGCGGAAACGGCCCAATTAGGGTTATCAAGCTTTGCTTTGTAGCGATTAAAAGCTGTCGTGTAGTTCAAGCTTGGCATTTTGCTTTACATCCTTGAATCTGGCAGTGAAAGGATCCGTATATGGACGATCTCAGTCCGGATATTCGTAGTCAACTCAGAGAGATGCTGGTCACCACTTCCCAATGCCCTGCTCGATCAGAAGCTTCGCGAACTGATCACCATCTACCAGTTCGATCTGAATCCCCGTAGCTTCGGCGTACTCCTCGGCCGCCTTTACAGCGCTTTCCGCAATTGTGCCGGATGTGATAACCATCCCTAGATTGGCGTTCGCCGCCTCTATGCCGTCAATTAGCTGCTCGACGACCTTGTTGTTCACCGGGGCTTTGTCATTCCAGTGTTTGGCTTGTACGGCGAGTGTGTATTGGAAAGTTTCGGCAACGCGAAACGTGGCAAGTATGTCTGCACCTTTATCCAAAAGTCTGGGAACAACCGTTGCTGTCTTTGCGCCCATCTGGATCAGCAAATCCTTAATCAGATGCTCGAAAGCGAAGCTGTCCATATGGCCTGACCTGAGATGCTCAACGGTCTCTTTGACCAATGCGGTCTGCAGTTCGTCCTTAAACGATGGTTTGTTCCCGGCCTCCGCCCGTGCAAGAGCATCACGAATGTCGTCGAGCACATCGGTTGCCAGGGCAGTCGTACCATATACCTTCATTCTGGAAATCAATGGAGCTTTTGCGAAATCACGTGGAATCGCTTTCTTATTGTTGAGCCACCGTACGTTGCGCCGATAGCTCGTATCCTCGCCAGCGTGTTCCGGGAGATACAACGCGTCGCTTGTGATTTCAGCCAGGTAAAATTTTGGGCCGTTTGGAACGACCACCAGGTCGCCCATCTTCATGTCTCGGACAAACCGCCACATATGTCCGGCAGCAGCACCAGCACGGCGGAGATTTTTTTCGGTTGCGTAATGGGTGTCATGAAGTTTCTTTCTAAACGCCTTCCAAGATAGCGTCTGATCAAGAAGTCCGGCGGTTGCAGACCAGCCGATGATTACTTGATCGCTTTTGAGCGCCAGCGGCACCTTGTTTACGTTGCTGGGTGCGATTCTGAGAATGAATGCCTGTTGCATGCTAACCGCCTTTTTACCAGCCTCTGTATCGCTCTAGGGCGGAGGCTAGATTGGTTGATTACGTCCGACTCCATGGCGTGGAGAACACGAAGACGGTAAACCTCTTGATGTCTTTGATTGAGCCTATCCGTCAGTTCTATATAAAACTCGTCATCAACCTCTGAGACTAGAGCCAGTGAAATCAGCTTTGTATTCTGGTTGAGCTGTGTGAATTCACAGTCCAAAAAAAGCTTCATGGCCTTCCTTCCTATGCCAATCCGTACGCATAACTGCGGTGTATCCTAGACCAAGGGCAGAAACCAGCTGCGAGTACCTTAGCGAATCTGGGAGAAGCGAATGGCCGAAGCTGTGCGGGAATCTGATTAATGAAGCATGTCCGACTAATACGCCATGGAGAAAGTGCAGCCAACGTTGGTGAAGCCAGTCCGGATCACGCAACCATTCCCCTCACTCCGAAGGGAGTTGAACAAGCGCATCTGGTGGCCCAGTCGTTCAACCATGCTCCAGCTTTAATCATTGCCTCCCCATTCACTCGAGCGCAGGCAACCGCGAAGGCTACGGTAGCTGCCTATCCTGCCACCCCGCTTGAGACTTGGCCCATTCACGAATTCACCTACCTTGAACCCGCTCGGTGTACGAACACGACTGTTGCCCAGAGACGGGATTGGGTCGAAGCATATTGGGCCAAGTCAGAACCCACATTCACTGATGGTGAAGGCGCCGAGTCGTTCTTGGACTTCATATTTCGAGTCCAGTCCTTTCTGGATAAACTCGCAAAGCATCCCGCCCAAGACATCTCGGTATTTTCACATGGTCAGTTCATCAATTCAGTGGCTTGGCTAATTGAGCGCAAGCCGGAGGTACTTGATGCCGCAGCTATGGCTGACTGGCGTGAGTATGAAATCAGGAACCATGTGCCGAACTGCCCTGGTTACCTTCTCGACAGGCATCCAGCGGACGATGCCTGGCAAATAAGCCCTCAAGTGGGCCAAGATGGTTTGTATTCACAACTTGCTCTGTCGCCGTGAGAGAAATGATCTCTTCCTCGACGTTCATGCAACGGCAACGGCAACGGCAACGCTAGTAACTTTCTTCCTCGGCTTGGAAGACCTCGATTAGTTTCTGATTGTAGTCGTCCAAGTAGCTCTGAAGTCCTTCCCGGTCGATCAGTCGGACACCTGCTGTCCCGGCCAATTCTTTCGCGGATTTTGTGTAGTAGGAGTTCGTGACAACCATGGCCTCGTCACACCCATAAAAGGCCTTAGCGGAAATGGCTTGCTGGACAGCCGCGTTACCTACCGAGCCAGAGTAATTCTTGGCCTGGATCACCATGTTTTTCCCGAAGCGGTTGACGAAAAGATCTGCACCTTGGTCAGCAGTCTTCTTGGTCTCTTTTACGTCATAGCCAATGGTCTGGAAGATCTCGACCAGGAAGGCTTCGAACTGAAAACCGTCCATCGCGTCCACCAGGTACATGGTGATGAACTGGTTTGGATTGAAATGCTCGAGTTGTGAGCCCAGCCGCTCGACGAGGATATCGAAATAAATCTCCTCGCACAGACTCAAGCCATTCCGAAAAGCTTGTAGCGGAAGCAGCGGTACGCCAGATGTGGAGGCAGCCTGGGGATTGAATTGGACATTGGGAAAGGGGACATCATTTTCCCAAAGGTAGTAGTAGAACAGGGCTAAGTCAGACCTGAACGTTGTCCCAGCCTCTTCAATCCAAGAACGTAAGGTGTCTGCCAGATCAACTCGAATGTGGCGGGTCAGCTCTCTCGAGAAGCCCAGATAAGCCGAGTTGAAGGCGGTGGTCTGCAGCAGTTTGTCCAAGAGAGATGGAAGCCCTTCTAGCTCGTCAAAGCCTTTGCGAATCAAGACCTCCCTGAACAGTTCCCTCTCGCTGTAAACGCCATCCAGTCGAGGGCCAGGCACACCTGTGTCATCACTCCCCGCTCTTTCGCGAGTCGTGTGAATGAAGTTAGTGAAGTATGGCTGCTTCAGTTCAGCGTATTTTCTCAACACGTTGTTCAGAAGGTCGTTGAGCTGAGCTTGCTCCTTCTTCTTACCGAGGAAGTCTTTAATTAAGCCTTTGGATCTGTATTGGAAATCTGGATAGAACGAAGGATCCAGCGGAGTAAGGTGCCGCAACGTGAGCTCAGATGACGGCGAAACTTGGGAGCCCATGCACCACGGGCATGCTGTTTCGAAGGTAGTCCTGTTGCATCCGTTGCATTGGTAAATCATCGTTTCCGTTCCTTCCCAAGTCATCGCGCGCCTTCACGCACATCCTGCCAGCGACCATAGCTCAGTGCTATCACTCAGTCCACGAGCTTGTTTCCACTGCACACAGACGCATCAATGATGGCGAAATCCCATCACAGCAGTTGGAGTGCCGGGCCGGCTAAGCTAGAGTTCCAGCATCTATCAGCCGGACGCTCCGTTGCTGAGCAGTCATCAGGGAAGAGACTATGCAAATTCAGCATCTGGAAATCGCGAACTTCCGCAAGCTCCTATCGGTACGGGTCGACCTCGCAGCCGAGACCACACTCCTCGTCGGAGCCAACAACAGTGGCAAATCATCTGCGATGCTGGCCTTGCGCAAGTTCCTACTTTCGAAAGCGTCGATTTTCAGATTGCAAGATCTTACTCTGAGCCATCTCGCCACAATCGACGCCATTGGTGAAGCTTGGGAGGCTGCAGATGATAGCTTCCCCATCCCTGTCGCAAATGAATGGGCTGACTGGTTGCCAACGCTAGATATTTGGCTTGAAGCAGCTTTCACATTCGAGATCTCATACCGAACTTCACTTGGAAAGGCGGCCATGTCGGTATGCGGTTCCGGCTGGAACCAGATGATATGCCAACGCTGTTTGTCGATTACCGCAAAGAGCGAGCACGAGTGAGGGAGCTTCAGCAAGAAATTCAAAAACAGGCAGCGCTAGGTACGCAGCCACCATCGCTTCCGCTCTGGCCGCAGAGCTTGCATGACTACCTGAATCGGCGAATCGGTAAAACCTTCAAGATCCGATGGTACCGACTTGATCCAGGCCAGCTACGGGCTCCAGATCCTGCAACTCGTAAAGCTAACCAGCAACCGCTTGCGGCCACTGCAACGCCACTCGAGCGCAATCCCCTAACAGACCTGATTCGAGTCCACGAAATCAATGCTCAACGCGGCTTTGGTGACAGCGCTGACGAAGGCGTCCTAGAGGGCGGACATGGATCGGGCAGGAAGCTCTCGGAACAATTGCGAGCGTACTACAGCAGGCATCTCGATCCAGGCGATAGCCCAGATATTTCAGATTTGGAGGCACTCAGAGCAATTGAGGCAGCTCAAACTGCCTTTGACACTCGCTTGAGCACGAGCTTCGCGCCTGCGCTCAGGGAAGTCGCCGGCTTGGGCTATCCGAATAACTCAGACCCGTCCATCCGAGTTTCCACCCGCCTCGCCCCTACGGACGGGATGAACCACGAAGCAGCTGTGCTGTTTGAATTGGATTCTGTTGGAGGAGCCCCTGGCGCACCGCCTCTTAGGCTTCCGGAGACGTCCAACGGGCTCGGCTACCAAAACCTCATCTCAATGATATTCCGATTGATGGCATTTCGAGATGAATGGCTGAAGAAGTACAGAAGTCCTGAAGAACAAAGCGCTACTGGTGTTGAGCCTATACATTTGGTTCTAATCGAAGAACCGGAGGCCCACCTGCACGTCCAGGTTCAGCAAGCATTCATAAAACACGCCTACCATGTGCTGTGCAGCGACCCATTGCTAGCGAAGTATCCGAACCTCAGGACACAGCTGATGGTCAGTTCCCATTCCAGCCACGTAGCTCATGAAATTGACTACGAAAACTTGAGATACTTTCGCAGACTTCCGTCCGGCATGGCCGGGATATCAATCCCAGTCTCTACCGTCTCGAACCTAAGTACAGTGTTCGGCGAGTCCAATCAAACGAAGGAATTCGTTACCCGTTACCTTCGGGCCCAACATGCCGACCTGTTCTTTGCGGATGCGGTGATCCTCGTTGAGGGGGCCGCTGAGCGCATGATGCTTCCACATTTTTTGAGGCAACACTTTCGTTTCCTAGACCAGTGCTACATAACCATTTTGGATATTGGGGGAAGCCACGCGCATCGGCTCCGCCCCCTGATCGATGCGTTGGGTATTGTCACTCTGGTGATAACTGACTTGGACGCGGGTCTCCTACAGGTCGGCAAACCTGTCGAGCGAAAGAAAGGCCAAACCACTAACAACCCAACCGTGCGCCATTGGATGCGAGCAGCAGGCCTAGGACATGATGTGGACTCATTACTGGATCTGCCCTTCGACAGTAAAGCTCAGCAAATTGACGAGCTGTTTTCGATCAGGATCGCTTATCAGACGCCCATTACTGTCCGTTTACCCAAAACTGGGCTAGATGTCGAAGCATTACCAAATACCTTTGAAGACAGCCTTGTCTTGAGCAATACAGAGCATTTTGCTAACAAAGCGGGACGCGGGCTGATGCGATCTTTTGCCAAGGCACTACGTGAAGCAGAAACATCCTTAGAGCTTGGCACAGAGCTGTTCACCAAGCTCAAGGATGGTGATAAGGCTGAGTTCGCACTACACGTTCTCGGCGATTCTGATTTCGCCAAGTTGACGGTGCCTACTTACATCCATGAAGGCTTGGCGTGGTTGCAGTCCAAGCTCGAAAGAAAAAGCAAAGAGCTACTGGTCATCCCTTCAGCGATTGTCGAGGTGACACCATGAGCCGGCAGCCGGAAGCTGCTATGGATGATGTTCCAGATGCCGATCAGATCATTCAGGAATGTCTGAATCTCGACCATCCAAAGAGTTTTTTCCTATACGCCGGCGCTGGCTCTGGAAAAACCCATTCGTTAGTCGAAGCCGTGAAAATTCTAAAGAATAGGGAACGGCAACGACTGACTTTTGAAGGACGCCAAATCGCGATCATCACCTATACCAAAGCGGCGTCCGAGGAAATTACCCGCCGTCTTGAACACGACCCACTGGTGATTGTGTCAACCATTCACGCCTTTTCTTGGCGGATGATTCAGGGTTTCAATGATGACATTCGTGAGTGGCTTCGGGTCAAGCTCACCCAAGACATTGGCGAGCTTAATGAGAAGCTCGGAAAGGCTCGAGGGCAAAACAAAACATTTCTAGCAAATCAAGCTTCGAGGGATAGCAAAGCTCGTCGGCTCGATTCCCTGGATCAGATATCGACATTCATTTACAGCCCTACCGGCGACAATCGCGGTAGGCAGGCCCTAAACCATAGTGAAGTCATTCAAATGGCCGCTGTATTTATCCAGCAGCCTCCGTTGCTGAACGTTATGGCGGATCAGCACCCGGTACTTTTGATCGATGAGAGCCAAGATACTTATGGGCCGCTCATGGACGCTTTTCTGCGAGCACAATCACTCATCCCCGACCGTTTCTCTCTCGGGCTTCTCGGCGATACCATGCAACGCATCTACAACGATGGGAAGGTGCGTTTGGAGGAAGCGATCCCTCCAGATTGGGCCGTGCCCGAAAAACGAATGAACCGTCGCTGCCCAACAAGGGTTGTTGATCTTATCAACGTAATCCGTGCGGGCGCAGACAGTCATCAGCAGAAGTCAAAGCCGGACGCTATAGAAGGCACGGTGCGAATGTTTTGTACCCAACAGACACCGGGGCAAGGTTTCGGGCTGGAGGAAGATATCGCACAGCGTATGGCAGCCATCACCGGCGACGCTCAGTGGGCAGCAGGCAAGGATGGAAGAAAGACCCTAATACTTGAACACAAGATGGCCGGACGCCGAATGGGGTTTGAGGGTGTGTTCACACCATTGTATGGGGTAGAGCATCTGCGAACGGGGCTACTGGACGGAACACTGCCAATCTTGAAACTGTTCTTCGAGCGGGTAGCCCCGATTCTTCAAGCCGCTAAGACGAACAGTTTCAGCCTCATAGAAGCTGTCCGACTTCACTCTCCGCTTCTCGATACTAAATCCATGAAAGAGGCGCCTGACCAGTTAGCCTTGCTTGAAAAAGCAGGAGCCGCTACTGGGTCACTGTGCGAGCTGTTCGATGACAACGATCCCCTCATAGGTGACGTGGCTCATGTCCTACACCAAACAGGACTACTAGATCTCCCTGATCGCCTCGTCGCTGCACTGTTAACTGGCGCCACCACTGATGCCCCTCCCGAAACATCGGATCGTGATGCATTAGAAACACATGCATACCAGGTTCTACTGGGACGCCCTTTTTCGGAAATGGCTGCATTCGCTGGCTATACCGAGGGGCTTTCCCCTTTCGACACGCACCAAGGTGTAAAGGGCCTGGAGTTCCCCAGAGTAATGGTCATCCTCAATGATGAAGAAGCAGGTGGCTTCCTTTTCAGTTACGACAAGCTCTTGGGGGGCAAGCCAGCTTCTGATAGCGACGTAAAAAATCAACGTGAGGGCAAAGATGACTCCTTGGCTCGCACTCGTCGTCTGCTGTACGTCACTTGTAGCCGGGCCGAAGAAGGTCTCGCAATTGTGGTTTACAGCGCGCAGCCTGACATAGCTAAGCAGCGAGTGATCGACGCTGGATGGCTCAAGCCAGAAGAGATCGAGATTCTGTGACCTGCTATCGCACCTTTCCACCATGCAGGGGAAAATCACAGCTCCCCTGTGAGGAATGGTCGCTTCGCGCCGGCCTCTAGGTATCCATCACATCTGTGGTCTACATACCAAGCACAAACGGTGATGAGTAAGCCTTCTGGCCACCATCCCCCTGCCGACAAAGTCAGCCTTAGGTCGCCCTTTGCCAAAATTGGGTAGATCTACGCAACTACCCACGCCGCTTCAGCCTGCGGCGAGATGAACTAGGCTCTGTGCACCATCCCAAGGAAGACCGCCATGCCAGATAATTCGAACTACAAGATCGCCACGGCGGACGCCCTGACATTGCTGCTGCATAACCAGCACGCACTAGGTGCAGCAATAGAAGAATTAACCAAGTGGCTTTCAGAAAATGGCGTGGGAAGCGTCGCCGCTCATGCGACGTCGGCCATGGAAGTGCTGGACGCAAATGCTCAAGCCATTACCGATTCCATTTTGAGGATTCGACAGTCTTAGGTGCTGCTACCCCGAGCCCTGCGCACCTATCGCACCACTGCCAATTCGACTGAACGATAAGGAAAAGAATGTTCCCACCGATGGCGAACCCCAATCTCGAAATCAAAGCCACCGAATTCGAGCGGTTGGTCAGGGACTGGATCCTCAAACAGGGTGGTGAGCTGACATCCCTAGAGGTTACGCACGACGCGAAAGTCGAGGCCTATGACTCGACCTACCAGATCGACGTGCTAGCGAAATTCCAAGCCTTTGCAGGAGCCGAATTCACCGTGCTGATTGAGTGCAAAAAATACCGTAGCGCAGTCGAACGGGAATTGGTTCAGGTACTGCACGACAAGGTCAGATCTGTGGGCGCTCATAAAGGAATGCTATTCGCCACGTCAGGATTTCAATCCGGAGCGATAAAGTACGCGACAGCACACGGTATTGCGCTGGTGTCGATCATTGACGGTGCAGCTACCTACGAAACCCGCTCAGCCTTCCCGATTGCGGCGAAGCCACCAGCCTGGCTGAACCTTCCGAAATATGCTCTATGGCACGTCGGAGAAAACGACGCCGGGAACATATCGATGAGATCTTTGGGCCGCACCGACACGGAAATTAATGAGATGCTCGGTCATTAAACCGGATTTGGCAGCACGCCTATATGCCACAGATTTCGGTCTGGGCGATAGTTCCGCTACCAGAGATTCTCGTGCATTCAAAACCGAGGCCTCAATGAAACGCGTAAGGTTGATCCGTCATGCTGAAAGCGCCGCGAACGAGGGCCTCAGCCAGCAAGCAGGGTATCTTCAAAGTAAGGACAGAGTCGGAAGGCATGCGTTCCGTGTAGCACTATATTCACTGTTTGTTGGTTCGATTTACGATGGTGACCATAATCTTCGCACTGTGTCGAAATCGGAGGATGAAATGAAAGGAAGCTGCGCTTGTGGGGCTGTAGGTTATGAGATCGATAGCATTGATACGCCAATTAGCCATTGTCATTGTGGTACCTGCCGGAAGACCCATGCTGCTGCTTATGTCTCAACAGCAGGGGTGCTGAGAGAGCATTTTAAATGGACTCAAGGCTTGGACGCATTGAGGGCTTTCGAGTCATCTCCTGGCAAGATCCGGCACTTCTGCTCCCGCTGCGGATCGCACCTTGCAGCTGAGCGTAACGGCTCAGCTGCAATGATCGTGCGCGTTGCGACGTTAGACGAGGAGCCTGGCTCTAGGCCCAAGTATCACATCTGGACGGAGCAGGACGTAGCGTGGCTGGATGGGGAAGATCTCCCAAGGTACTCACAATGGCAGCCTGATCGATAACAGAAACGTTGCTTGGCCATATCGCCCGCTAGGTGCCTAGGTACGCGGACTTGATACGCCTTATGGGAGAGAAAATGGGGCACCACTCAGCAAACGTATCCTTAGCATACGTAGCCTGACTACCGACAACAGCGATTTAATAAATTCACTTTGGGCTTGCCCCCTTCGGGGTATGGCTGTCGTGAACCAAATCCGGCTGCGCCAGGTTTTGGCCCTGCGGGCGTCCATCCTCAAGCCTTTGGCCCATCGTGGGCCGGCGCGCTCCGCTTGCTTTAGGGGTTTGCGCAGGCTGCCTGTAACGTCGCTTTTCCCTTGTAACGTAAGCAGTGTTATTGGGCAAAAAGCACGTTACAGACTAATTAAATCGCATGCCTGCAGTGCGCACCGTGCTCATGCTCTGAGCTACCTCATGCCTACAAGATTCCTCGCAGTCCACCCTATGAATCGGGATATGATCGCGCTCTACGACTCGGATAGCACATGACTTATGGCCATCGATTTACAGGCGCTCTACCCCAAACTGATCCACCTAATGCTGGATACTGTATTTGTGGTTGATGGAAGCGACCACATTGTTTTTGTGAGTGATGCCTGTAAGGCCCTGTTGGGCTACCGCGCTGATGAACTGATTGGCACCACTATCACCAGCTATATGCATCCTGAAGATTTGGATGCGACGCGAGCTTCGATTACCCGGGTCATGAATGGTCAACCTCATTTCGATTTCCGGAACCGTTACATCCGCAAGGATGGGGCAGTCGTTTACATCCTGTGGGCTGCATTCTGGTCGGAGGAGGTTGGTGCTAGGATTGGGGTCGCAAGAAACGTGACAGCTTTAGCTAAAGCTGAGGAGGAATTACGCTTCCTTGCTCATCATGATCCGCTGACGAAATTAACCAATCGTTCGCTCTTTAGTGATCGACTGATATCTGCACTGCAGACTGCGCACCGCCACGGTAATGAGCTAGCTTTGCTTTTTTTGGATGTAAATGACTTCAAGAGTATCAATGATGTCCATGGTCACGCAGCGGGAGATCGTGTTCTGTGCATTATTGCCCAACGTCTCAAAAACTGTGTGCGTGAGACAGACACCGTGGCTCGGATTGGCGGCGATGAATTCACCGTGCTGCTGACAGAAGTCCAGTCGAGGGACGCGATTTCCAAAAAGCTAGATCAGATTCACAAAGTCCTGTCTGAACCACTGGGCCCTGAATTCGGCACACTCAAAATGCCATTGTGCAGTATCGGCGTTGCATATTATCCCGAGCACGGAAAGGATGCCGATACACTGCTCACTCACTCGGATAGTGAAATGTACCGCATGAAGAGGTATCGCAACTTATAAAGTTAAGGGCGGAGCGATAAGTTGCACTAAGAAGATTATAAGAAATAATGTGATATTGTCGTAGAAGTGCCATATATCGTTTGACCACAATTCAATGGAGACTTATGCGGCTCCTCAATTAGCCAGAATCAACGCAAGAGCGAGAACGGTAAACTTCCTGCGCGGGGAGTAAGCCCAAGCAGAATTGGATGCGTCGGCGGCGCTGGCATGCGCCGGAATGCCATCTCCTGATCTGATCCTATAGCATCAGCGCCAATGGCATCAAGAGCCCAAAAATGCGAGCGGTCTTAAGGTCTCTGGGGCGCGCTACGATGTCTGATCTACTCCAAGACCAACTTCAAACCGGGCTCCTCACAGGCTGGTTGAGCAAGGATGCAGGTAACGTTGGTAATTCGGGCCAACATCTAATTGAGGCGAGTGCAGGTGAGTCTAAAGCACTAGAATCACGACTCCTGCCACGACATTCAGCACAGTCGATGATCCTGTTACCGACACGCTCCCTCGCCTAACCAGGTCAGTTGGGGGGCTACATCGATTTAACCGATACTACTTCAACATACTTGTACTTCTTCCTGGCAGCTTTCACAGCCTCTTGCTCAGCAAGCAACGAGCTCAACGTGTCGGCTTCGTGAATCAATTCGTGCATCTTCCCCTCAAATTCGTTGCCAACCCGGAGCGTGACCCTAAGCCTAGGCGTAAACGCTTTCGTTACTGCTTTCTTGACGGTCGGAGGTGCAACCGGCTCGGTAAGTAAAACCTTGGGCGCAGACTCCTGCACCGGAGGAGCAGAAACCTGTACTTCGGGCTCATCCGTACCGAACAGGGCACGACGCATTTCTTCTTCAGTTAACTCAGAGTTCATAGGGCATCTCAAAGGAGTAGTACTTAGCTCGATAATTTTACTAGGATTGTTACTGATCGGTGTCATCGGTGACTGCTATCGAAGAATGGGATGGTGACGGTGCGATTCGAATTCCCGATGAAGCGTTGCAGGAGCTTGAATTCGATGTAGGCAACGCGGTGTATCTGATCGAGGAGTTTGTCGGCAACACGCGCTGCCTTGTCCTATCAAAAAAGCCTCAAATCACAGATCGAATAGACGAGCTCACTGAAGCCTGGAATAGCGAACAGCGTGACAGCCTCGAAGACAAATGAGGAAGGCATAAAATGCTTCGCTGAAACAGTACATCAGGCTGAACTTCAGAGTCCTTCACCAAGCCGGAAACGCATACTTGGATACATCACCTGAAGGCGCGAGATCGAGCCGGGCTTAAGCCCGAAGGAGCGACCTCTCCATTGATGACGCGTCACACCACAGCTTAGTTACGGCTGCCAGGCGGAATAAAAACAAATCGAATCACCATATCCTGTGGGCTATGTGATTGCGGCTAGAGTCCGAACGCAAGTTTCAGTTCACTCGGTTGCGTCCGCTGCGTTTGGCTTGATAGAGGGCATCATCGGCCCGAATCAGAAGGTTTCCACATCGTCACCAGCTTTGGCGAGGGCGACACCAAAGGACGCAGTTACGGTGTCTAGCACTTCATCCGTGCCACGAACCTTGATCCGCAGCGCCTGAATTTTTAGGCGCAACTGCTCAGCAAAAGTATGAGCGCTGGTGAGATCAAAACACTCTTGCAGGACTACACAGAACTCTTCACCGCCATAGCGTGCCGCCAGGGCCTGAGGCGGGATTGAGTTCCGCAACACCTGACCAACATGCTCAAGTACGCGGTCGCCCAAAGGATGGCCATACCGGTCATTGAACTGCTTGAAATGATCGATATCCAGCATGACCAACGCCACCCCTTGAGGTGCGTCTTTCAGCAATTGCTCCAACAGACGAGTGAACGTGGATCGGTTCAACACCTTAGTCAGGCCATCCAGCGTCGCGTCCAATTGCGCTCGCTCCAGTTTTTCTCTTAGGCTCTTTATCTCCTTTTGTGCAGAGTGCAATTGAGAAAGAAATAGCGCTTGCTGATCCTGCATGAGCTGGGTGCTTTGTTGCAGTTCGTTGAGTATGGCCGGTAACCCCTTGTCAACCGGCTCTTCGAGCATTTCCAGGCAATGCCAAAGACTGGTTTGAAAGTTGACGCTGCCATTCATGCTACGCGAGACATCGCGCTCCATATTGTCGACCAGTTTGATCGCTTGCTGCTGCCCCGCACGGGCGTCCTCCAATTCATCGCGAATTATGAACTCGCGAAACAACTTGGCAGCGGCCTCTGGGGGGAAGCAATTGAAGTCTTTGACCACCCTGTCCAGATGGCGATTGAGCTCGGGCTCCCGGCCTCTGCTGTAGGTGTACCAAAGCGCGTAGTGCACCGGATTTGGGGGAATGTTATGACGCACCATCAGTGGTACAGCTTGCTTCAGCAAGGTTGCAGCCTCGCGGGAGTCCTCTGGATACAGCGCTAGGGCAGTCGCACGCGTCTCTGATTGGCTCATAACGTCACTATGGTTGGTTTTTATTGGCATATATGAAGTCGGGGGGCAGCATATCCTTATGTACAGTAAGCAGCCATACATAAGTCCATGAGCAAAACATCCAGCGTTCCTGGCGATTACGAAATCATCCCAGGCATGTTCCCAATTTGACACGATCGCCGTGTTGGAAGAAATTGATGATCCGCTTCTTCTCTTCGACTGCCGCTCAAATCTTCATTACGATCGATTGGATATTTCCCTACCGGCCACCAACTCAGTCGATTACTGGGTGCCTGGTCTTCTAATAGGAGTGACAAATTGCTGAATCGGCCCGACAAAGATGCGCTACGTGCGATGCTGGAATCGCAAGTTCAAGAAAAGCTACAACACGGCCCTGATGCAGTAACGACTTATGCAGCACAGCCTGAACCTGAACGAAAGCCATACACGAGCAAGCCCACGGTTCAGGACAAGGCATTTCACAGAGAGCTCGATCAGATGCGTGCGGTTGCTGAAGCCGGAGTGACACATAAATCAGTGCGCGAACCAATGGACGATGGTGAGTCTAGCCTTGCGCTCGATGACTACCCTGGTTTGAAAGAGGCAGGCTCTGCACCAAATCGATGGTGATGTTTTGGCACCTTTACTACCGCAATCGGTACCTAGCCGCCCTCCTCTTATGCAGCCTGTCGACGCATGGTCAGGATGGCCGCTCCAAAGCCGATGAACGTAGACCCAAATCCACCGGGATAGCTCGGAACGGGTCAACACGCCCTTGAGACCAGTGCGGCAACAAACTAAGAGACGTCACCGAGACCGATCACGCGAGCCTTATAGCTCCGCCCTGGATATCGTCACGCGCCATTCGTAAGTCAATAGCGTCCTGGTTGAGTCGGTGAATCATGTTGAGCAACCGTTGGCGTAGCACTTCGTCTTGAAGCTGCTCTACTGCGCGCGATCATATCGAGCGCCGCTACCTCATTGTTAGTGGCGACGGAGTCGAGCAGTTTGCGCATGCTTCTTGATGGTCGATTCATCTCCAACTCCCTGGATTTCAGTGACGCGAATCATATGACCAGAATGTTTCATCAGTATTTCAGCTGCACGAACTGGTTTTAATTACCGGCTCGGGCTGATTTTAGGCTAGCTGGAGGGTGCCCCATGAGGTGTCAATTACCCTATACGCTCAACATGCTGTACACGTCGTTGAACTGCGACGCAATCGGCCACGCGTAGTAATCCATCTGAGGAAGTATGCGAGGCTCGATTTAAGCCTCTCTGAAGCTTAGGCAGGTTTGAAGCAGTACGCGGCCAGCTTGATGGACGCTGCCGCCAATGGCGTGAAGGAAAACCGTTCAAAGCGCCCTTCCCACCCCTTGCCCCAGCTTTCGTTGAGGATTGCCACCAACTGGCTCATAGGCATAGGGTGAGCGTCGCAACACAGACGAGAAAGGATTTCGCTGAACTCGCGCGGCAACAAATCACCTGCATCCATCGATAACAACTGCCCAACCTTCATGGCGGCGCCACGCAGTTGCGACAGTTGCTCGACCACCCGATGTACATTGCCCGACGTCAACAGAAGTTCGCTGAGCGCCGGACGTTTGCCCTGAACCCACTGCCGAGCGCCTTCGGCTAGCATGCCGCCCGCGACCCCCGAGGCCAAACTGCCAAAACGCATCAACCGCGATAAGCGGCTGCCAGGCACGGGCAACGAACCGGGCTCACGAGGCTTCATGAATGAAAAGCGCCTCAATGATCGCGGCAAGCAGCAAGCAGACGCTCGCCACGAGGGTAAGCCGTAATCGCATCGGCAGGTACCAAGCGGGCAAGCTCGTAACCCGCAACAGCTGCCTGTCCTGCCGGAGGTGGACAACTAAGCCGATGACCAACAGCAAGCAACCCAATGGCATTGGCAGTAATGTGGCAATCCAAGCAATAAGCGCAGGAATGACACTCCAGATGAACCGGTCGCTGCCCTGCTCGGCGCTCATGTCTTGCACGGTCATGGCGAAGCCCCAGTGTAAGGCGCCGACGAAGCTCAGGATGACTGCGCCATAGTTAACAAGCGCAATCGCAAACAACGGCCGATAGTCGAGCGAGAACGGGATCAGCAGCGTCAGAAAAATAAACGGCAACAGACCGCCATAACCCAGCAGGCTGACGTGCTTTGGCAGAGAGGTTGAAGGCAACGCGTTCATTTCTATTCCTTGCAGTGAGCGACACTCAAGACTGTAGGCCCAAAAGCCCCGCTTGGGCGAGATTGATGGCGATCCGAAGCTGGGGTCAGCGTAATGAATCGCTTTGTAGAATTGGATCATTGCCCATTGCTTTGCGGGCAAGGAGGCGACGGCATATGAGGGGTTTCGCATCCTTGAGATCATGCTCAGTGCCTGCATTTACCAAGTCGACCGCATCCTAGAACCCTTCCAGTCTTCAGTTCTTAGTGATCGGGTTTTTAAAGCGTTCCAATGCAATGAACAGATTCTTGAAAACCAAAATTAATAGGGAAACCGCGCCAGCTGTGCTTTGGCTGGTCGTCCAAGGCTCCCTGCCCTGCGGCGAGTTTAAGATGTTTACAGACCTCCCTTCAGCGAGGCAAAGCGCGAACTCTGTGCTCGCCTATACTAATAATGTTAAATCATGCTGGTGAGCTCGGCTAACAAGGCATTGATAAATATGGAGATTTAAAAAATTGTTTGCCTTGGAGGTCGCGGGTTAAGAAATATTTCGCCGTGACGGTTTGGTGTCGTTTAGAGGTTTTGATATGAACGTCTTGTTGAAAGAACTTCAGGCATATCATCATGAGGTCGCTATAAAAATCACTCAGATCAAAGAGTTGCTGAGGAAGATGAGGCATGAATCCGAATCCGATGGTGCTGATGACTGCAAGCTGTTGTTCAAGATGCTGGAAGCCATGCATGGTGATGCAGAACGACAACACCATGAAAATGAAGAACTTATTCGGCTGGCATTGCTAGCGACTGAGGCACCGATCCACCAACGGGTCAAGGATATCGAGCGAGATCATCAAGCATTTGGGCGCATTGCTGGACAGTTGAAGATGTTGGAGGACACAACTCAGGAAACGAGAGTAATTGCTGACACTATCGATGACTTCATAAAAAAATATTTCGATCATATGGACTCGGAGGAGAATATTTTCTTTCCGTTGGCAGACAAGTGGCTGTCAAACGAGCAGTGGCAGAAAATAAAGCGTCAATGGCATTAATTGGAGTTCACCCGTAGACCTTCAAAATTAGCTACTACTTAGTCCGCGAGTTGACAAAGTGATTATATGCCCCCCCGAGCTTTGTATCTCAGACTGGCGCTATAACAGTAAGGAGTCCAGGTTTGCGCAGCAGGTCAAGTCGCGAGCCGCTGTAGCGGCTTTCGCGGAAGAAACGCCAGCGCCCAAATAAGCCATAGACATGCATGATCCTACCCTGCTCGTGATATCCCATGCGAATGTGCAATTTGAGCGCAGGAATATTATGCGTCTCGCAGACGTCCACCACCTTGTTAAAGCCTTGAGCATGCATGGCCTGCCACAGACTGATTTGGGCATCGACTGAAAGCGCGGTACCGAAGTATGGTCGCGTCATCTCGCCACCGAATTCGAAGAACTCGCCCTCTTTGACCGGGAACCAGCAACCGTAATAGTGGCGATCGTGGTAATTACGTTTGCTGCCCCAAATGAAACCCACGGCGTCGTCCTTGTCATCCAGGTACATGTGTCCGGTATGCCCCTCGGCGGCCAGTTCGCGCATGGTTTCTACGCGGTCACCAAAGTGCTTCGCGAACGCATCGGCGTTTTGTGTATCGATGTCGACCAAGCGTAACCCCGAATAGGGTCTAAGTTGATGGGGCGATACCGGGGTGACTAGGTCGCGCTCCATCCATAGCAGCTCCCAGTGGAAGAACACGTAGCGCTCCCACAGCGTATGGAAAGTTCGGCGCAGGCCTTTTTGTCTGATTCGTTCTTGCAGCTTCTGCCATGTACTCATGATGCCTCCTAGTGGAGTTGGTCTGTGCAAAATGCAGAAGATCTGGAAATGCACGTTGGATAAGCGGCGACTGCCCCCTAGGTCGGATATCCGTGCGGTGAATAGGTCGCAGCGGATGCGACTTAATCGCAATGCTGGGCCCGCAGGAATGGAACCTTGAAGTGGGTATAGATCAGCGCAGCCTGCACCAATCAAAATGCCACTACCAATTTTGTATCAAAACTATTCAGCGCTAACTTTCATGTTGCTAATCAATATGGAATTGCTTGAGCGCTGCTAAGAACAGGCTTTTCAACGTATCCTCGCAGCGCAGAGAGATAGCCGAAATGGTCTACATGTCATGGGCTGATTTCTGTCGGTTGCACAACCTAGCTGAATGGCCTTGATACTCAGGCAAGCTCGGTTTGATACTGCTAGGCTTTAACTTCGACCTGAGGAAATGTCGCCATGTCATCCCTTCCCCAGCTGCCAGACATACTCGAAACACTCCACGAAAACCAACTCGCGCTTGCCGACGCCATTGAATCGATAGCAATGTGGATTGATCAGAGGGGATCCACTGGCGTTTCCAGCACCGCCCTTGGCGCTATCGCCACGCTCGACTTGAATGCCGAGTCCGTCAGAAAGGGCATTGAGGCACTGAGAAAAACCATCAGATGAAACCTAGCACCCAACTGCCTGTATCGCTTGAAAGTCGATACTTAGACGTCAAAAGGGTACGAGCTCTTTTGTTGAGGCTCGTCATTGACCCTAGCTACCTCATGAAAGGATTCTCGTGATGCTGATCAGAATCGAAGAAGCGAACACGTCCGAAGGTTGGCTTGTGTGGATGGATGCATGTTACGTCAAATTTCGCAGCTATGCCGAAGCTGAGGCGTTCGTAAAAACGCTGGAAGATCGTGTAAATGCAGCCCACCCTTTGTCTATCAGCATAAACAGACCTGTGGTTGAACTGTCTTAAGGCGCAGGCATCGATGGACAAAAAACCATCATCGGTTTGTAACTTCTGCCCGCAATACTCAGACTATTCAAAACGCGCTCATTCTTGTGCTGCCACTTTAGGCGGCATTTTTTTTGCCCGACGATTTTGGCAGCCGTGTTGCCAAGTCTTTCAACTGGATCTCAGCTTTTTCAAGTGCGGTTGCTGCGCATCGCTGCCAAACATTTTCCAGCGGGAGTAGGTCAGATTCGATCAGTGCCTTTTGGTACCACTGATAGTGGTCATGCCAGGCACCTAAAGCCGATTGCAGGGCTTTGAGAGAACTCGCCGCTTTACCCGAAAGCGGTGACAGTTTTGGAAAAGCCTCTGTGAGGTAGCGAGTCTGCTTGACCAGAATTCTCAACTCATGTCGATCAAATCCAGCGTCATCCACAGCAGCATGTAGCCGGTCGATCTGCTTTATTAGCGCTTTTTCAATTTGAGGCTGGACGTGCTTCAAGCCGCCGTTGACTTCAACTGAACGAAAAACAGTAGGCCACTCGTCCAATTGAATGAACAAGTTATTGAGGTGGGGGCTTTTTAGAATCTTGGCATAGTTAGATGCCAAGCGCGCTTTTCTGAGCTGAACTTGGGCAAGAAAGCCCCTGCTCTCCAGTTCCTGAATCATCACCTCCAGATCGCGAGTGGGTGTGGTTATCCTTCCCACCTCAGCTGCCGCGATGTTCAGCCCCGCCACCTCGCTCATGCTGCGCATCGGTCGTAGTAAGCTCCTGAGGCGTCTCACAGCTATCCTGAGATCATGCAAAGCCTCGCCATCAGTCCGCGCCTCCAGCCGAGCGCGCGAGTGATACAAAGCAACCTGAAGCGCCAGTATCTCAGCAACGAACTTGTCTACGAAAGACATGCAGTCATCTCATTGAAATGTTAGAGAACGAGCTTAGCAGATGCTCAGATCACCAAATATTGACCCAGCTTAAGAACTGCCACGCGCCCTCGGCGACCGCTTGAAACAATAAACGCGGCAAGAACGCTACCCATGGGTACTACAGAGGCGCGGCCTTGTTCGTCCTTACATCTCCACCTGAGTCCCCAGTTCAATCACCCTGTTTAGCGGCAATCTGAAATATTTCAGGTTGCTGTTGGCATTCTTCAGCAGGAACGCGAACAGACTTTCTCGCCAGCGCGCCATACCAATGCGTTTGGTAGGGATCACCGTCTCCCGACTGAGGAAATAGGTCGTCCGCATCGGGCTGAAATCCAGCTCATTCAAGTGACAAAGACTCAAGGCCGTCGGTACATCGGGCTCCTCCATGAAACCGAAGTGCAGACTGACTCGGAAGAAACCTTCACCATAAGCTTCAACCTCAAACCGTCGATCAGCAGGCACCCGAGGACTGTCTTCGGACACCACGGTTAGAAGTACCACCTGCTCGTGCAAAACCTGGTTATGTAGCAGATTGTGCAGTAGCGCATGCGGAACAGCATCGGCCCTGGCCGTGAGAAAAACCGCTGTTCCCTGCACCCGATGCGGAGGCTGCGAACGAATGCTGCTGATGAACAACGGCAGAGGCAGCGCGGTCTCGTCCAACCGCTCGACGATGATTTTTCGCCCTCGCTTCCAGGTGGTCATCAAGATGAACAGGCCAATGCCGGCGATCACCGGAAACGCACCGCCCTGAAAAATCTTCGGAGCATTGGCGGCAAAGTACAGACCGTCTACCAGCAAAAATCCGAGCAGCATCGGGATGGCCAGCCAGCGCGGCGTTTTCCAAAGAAGCAGGACGACCGCCGAAGACAGAATGGTCGTGATCAACATGGTGCCCGTCACAGCGACCCCATAGGCAGCGGCCAAGGCACTGGACGACTCGAAGCCGATCACCAGCAGCACAACACCGACCATCAACGCCCAGTTAACCGTGCCGATGTAAATCTGACCCTGCTCTTGGCTGGAGGTGTGCTGGATAAACATGCGAGGGACGTACCCTAACTGGATGGCCTGGCGCGTCAGGGAAAAAGCACCAGAGATCACGGCTTGAGACGCGATGATGGTTGCCAGCGTGGAGAGCGCGACCATCGGCAGCAGTGCCCACTCGGGAGCCAGAAGGTAGAACGGATTGCGCACAGCCTCCGGGTTGCCCAGGATCAAGGCTCCCTGGCCAAAATAATTGAGCACCAGCCCCGGCAACACCAGAATGAACCAAGCACGGGAAATCGGTTTACGACCGAAGTGGCCCATGTCGGCATACAGCGCTTCAGCACCGGTCAATGCCAACACGACGGCGCCTAGAATCGCCACACCCATTCCCGGATGTACCACAAAGAATTGCACTGCCCAAGTAGGGTTAAGCGCTTCCAACACTTCGGGGCGCTGCAAAATGCCGTAGATTCCGAGCGCGCCCAGTACCACAAACCACAGCACCATGACCGGGCCAAACAGGATGCCGATGCGTGCTGTGCCGTGTTTTTGTATCAAGAACAGCGCCACCAACACGACCACTGACAGTGGCACAACCCAGTGCTCTATTCCGTCAAACGCCAGCTGCAGGCCTTCAACCGCCGAGAGCACCGAAATCGCAGGGGTGATCATGCTGTCCCCGTAAAAAAGTGCCGCTCCAAACAGGCCGAGCAGAACCAGTACTTTGCTCATGTGCGGATAAGGTGCGGCTGCTCGGCGGGCTAACGCGGTCAACGCTATAATGCCGCCCTCACCCTGGTTACTGGCACGCAGGATGAAAAGCACGTACTTGATCGAGACGACCCAGATCAGCGACCAAAAAATCAACGACAGGATGCCTAGCACACCGTCGTGGTTCACCTGGACTCCATAGTGGCCGGAAAATACTTCTTTCAGCGTATAGAGGGGGCTGGTGCCAATATCCCCGTATACCACTCCGACAGCCGCGACGAGCAAGCCCACTCCTGACGTTTTGGATGGAGAGTCTTCGTGTGCAACGGTCGCTGTTTCACTCAAGGGGCGCTTCTCTCAATTATCGTGGAGTTACTGCACGCCATCCTTGGGCAATACATTTTTTCAAGGCCATCGGAAAAGCGAGGCGCATGGACAATCTAAAAAATCGCGGCCAGTATCGTTGCGGGTAAAAGCATCTATCGTAAAGAAAGCGTAAAAAAATTTTACGGCAGATACGACCCAATTCCAATCGAACTGTTAGACATCAGGTTGGGTGTAATGGGAGGTTTTTGTTGATTTAGATTTAAACCACACATCTTCTACGTTCCCTCGATCTGGGATCATCTGCTGGGTACCGCTTTGTCTTCGTCCGTAAAATGAGATACTTAAGCGTTTAGCACAAAGGGCCCTCGCAAGGCCCTTATTTGTACTCAAACCGAATTCACTTGGTCAGCCAAGACTCGACGGCGTCGGAGCCGCGTCCGGCTTCCCAGACCTTTTGCTACGCTGACCTCTTTCATGGAGGATTCGCGATGCCAAATTCAGACCTGCTCCCTTCCCTGCTATTTAAGATCAATCAAAACCAACTCGCCCTTGAGGCCGCCATCATGGAGCTCACCCTATGGGTCGAGCAGCGTGGATCGGGTGAGGTTGGAGGGAATGTGCGTGGTGCACTGGAAACGATCAGCAAGAACGAAGATTTCATCAATATGACTCTCGCGGTGCTCATGGCACCGGAGTGATCTACCCCATGATCCATGTGCCTACCCGCGCAATGTACGGCACCTGAAGTCAGTCATGGAGCGAGAACTGCCACGATCAAGAGTGCGTTTGGTACGGCTCTATGCACGTCTTCTATAGCGCCCTCACTTGCGCCATGCGCAGAGGGTGCTTCGGCGTCAGTGAGAAGCAGAATGCAGCGACTTCGTCGTAGAGATCGTCCTTCCGCAGCTCTGGGGGGGAAGCTCTGCACTAACGATCATTGGGGCAAGGTCAGCGCTGTTCGAGTTTCTTGCGTCGTTCGAGGAAGCCTTGGAGATTGTCACAGACGCTCCTCAGTACGACTGGGAGCTTTTCTGCGAGCTCGCATACGCAGATGGGAAATGGCCAAGGAATGTCCGGAATTACCCAACTGACGCAACCACTCTAGATGCCGTGAGCGACGGAACTCCGCTTCCGCATCACGCTCTCTTGGATGCCCGTATTATCGCTAGCATGTTCGCCCCAGAGAGTCCAAAGAAAGGGCTACCCTGCTAAGGCGCATGAAACCGAAGTCAGTATTGGCCAAGCGAGTCGCGCGAATCGAAACTGCTAATGCATGATAATCGAGTAGTGCCATGAAAAAAAAACATCACCATGAGCATCACCTTCAACTCCGGGTAAGCGAACTTGCACAGTTGTTTAACTCGATGGATCCGACACCTTTTCTTAACAAGGATCTTGATCGCGAAGCTGAAGCGTTCATCGAGACCTGGGCAGCAGAGTTTCCGTCGGACAGTCTGCTTCGTATCACAATCCACCTTGAGCACCTGCCAGCAGAAGGCGATCCAAGTGCGATCATGATCGAGGCAATCCACAATTACTTTGATCACAAGGCAGGCCTCACGCGCAGAGAGTTAAAACACCTCCTTCGAGATGGCCGCATTAGCCTGGTGATCGGCATCGCCTTTGTTACCCTCTGCCTGATTGCAGTCGATGTCATTGACCAACTTGGTACTGGCGCTGTAGTCGGCATAGCGCGCGAAAGCCTAATGATCGTTGGCTGGGTGGCAATGTGGCGACCGCTGCAGATTTTTCTATATGACTGGTGGCCGCTTTTAAGATCGATACGCGTCTACAAAGCTATAAGCCATGCACATGTTCGAGTAGTGCAGGGCAAATAATGCCTACCGCAAGCCGCAATAGGTGAGAGCCCTATGGGGCGTTCTCAATAGAGCCAAGTAGGAGGTATAGGAACTGGCGTCTGCAAGCGCTGGAGAGACTTCCAGCCGAGCGAGCCCATGGCCACCAGCACAATTACGGCATTGATAAAGCTGGCGAGAATCGAGCCGCGTCGCCAACCAAAGGTATGCCGATCATTTGGTTGTAAGCGTGTAGCAGCCAACGCCGCCCAAGCCAGAATCAATCCTCCCACATCGCTAAGGTTATGGCCTGCATCCGCCAAGAGAGCCAGTGAGTCGATTTTCCAGCCATAGAACGCTTCGATTAAAACAAAACCGAAATTTAGCGCTATACCAAGACCGAAAGCCTTGTCGTATCTCTTGGGTACGTCAGCATGACAACCATGCGAATGAGTCATTTTATGAAACCTTCCGGCTAGGGCTAGGGTATGAGCAATGCCATATGCCTTAGGAAATTGTCAGTTATGCCTAAAATCTCTTCAGTGGAAATGGGGACTGATTCTCACTCGGTTAACCTCTCGCGACTTGCAAGCTGGATCTCGAGAACATGGCAATTATCTCAGCATAACTTCTTCATATCGTCTCGGCATGCCTAGGTAAGGCGATAGAAATCAAGGCAGCCAGCAATACGAAGGCCGAGGAAACCCACAAGCAGGCCTCCAATCCGTAACCCTGATAAATCCAGCCGGACAGCACGGTGCCTATCAGCCGCCCCATGGCGTTCGACATGTAATAAAACCCCACATCCAGCGACACGCCATCTTCCTTGGCGTAGGAGACGATCAGGTAGCTGTGCAGCGACGAATTCACCGCGAACAACGCGCCGAAAACCATTAATCCGCCGAGCAGCACCACCTGTTGCGACAGCCCAGTGTTGAGCCCGAGAGCAATGGCCGCTGGCAGACCCGCCAGTGCAAGTGCCCACAGAAACGCCGCTCGACCATCCGGTAAGTGCCCTCGTTTCATGCCGGTGATGTTGGGTGCGAAGGACTGCACGATGCCGTAGCCAATCACCCAGGCTGCCAGGAAGCCGCCAACCTTCCAGAAGTCCCAGCCGAAGACACTGCTCAGATACACCGGCAAGGCCACGACAAACCAGACATCGCGGGCGCCGAACAGGAACATCCGCGCCGCCGAAAGGATGTTGATTGCCCGGCTCTTGGACAAGATGTCGCGAAACTTGGGCTTGGCTTTTGCCTTGCCCAGATCCTTCTTCAACAAAATTACGCTGCTAATCCAGATCAGCGCCAGGACAACCGCCATGGCCAGCAACGCGCCTTTAAAGCCGATCAATGCCAGCAAGGCTCCGCCAAGAAAGAAGCCGACACCCTTGAGCGCGTTCTTCGAGCCGGTGAGAATCGCCACCCACTTATAGAGCTTGCCCTGCTGCCCATCAGGAACCAGAAGCTTGATGGAGCTTTTGGCACTCATCTTGTTCAGGTCTTTGGCAATCCCCGACAGCGCCTGGGCCCCCATCACCCAAGGGATGGTCAGCCAGGCGGCGGGCACCGTCAGCATCAACAAGGCTGCCACCTGCAAGCCCAAACCAATGTTCATGGTTCGATTCAGGCCTAGACGGGCCCCCAGGTAACCGCCCACCAGATTGGTAATGACACCGAAGATTTCGTAGAACAGAAACAGAAACGCAATCTGTAACGGGCTGTAGCCCAACGCATGGAAGTGCAACACCACCAACATGCGTAGCGCACCGTCGGTGAGGGTAAAGGCCCAGTAATTGCCGGTCACCAACAGGTACTGGCGCACTTGCGGGGAAAGGGCTGACAACGCGTTCATGATCGCTTCCTGTTAATCGGCCAAACCGACCAGTTTGGCCAGCTCAACAGCGCGGTTGGCGTAACCCCATTCGTTGTCGTACCAGGCATAGATCTTCACTTGAGTGCCATTGATCACCATCGTCGACAGCGCATCGATGATCGATGAGCGCGGGTCGGTGCGGTAGTCGATGGACACCAATGGGCGCACTTCATAGCCGAGGATATTCTTCAGTGGGCCTTCTGCCGCCGCCTTGAGCAAAGCATTGACCTCATCCACCGAGGTTGCGCGCTCCACTTCGAACACACAATCGGTGAGCGAGGCGTTGGCCAGCGGAACGCGCACTGCGTGACCATTCAGGCGGCCACGCAGTTCGGGGAAGATTTCTGCAATGGCGGTGGCCGAGCCGGTGCTGGTCGGGATGAGGCTCATGCCCGAGGCGCGGGCACGGCGCAGATCTTTGTGCGGTTGATCGAGAATGCTCTGGGTGTTGGTCAGGTCGTGAATCGTGGTGATCGAGCCGTGGCGGATGCCCAGGTTCTCGTGGATCACTTTAACCACTGGTGCCAGACAGTTGGTAGTGCAGGAGGCCGCTGTGACAATGCGGTGCTGCGCCGGGTCGAACAGGTGTTGGTTAACGCCCATCACCACATTCAAGGCGCCTTGTTCCTTGACCGGCGCACAGACCACCACACGCTTAACGCCCTGATCCAGGTAGGCCTGCAACACCGCCACAGTCTTCATCTTGCCGCTGGCCTCGATCACCAGATCGCAAGCCGACCAGTCGGTGTCGCCAATCGCTTTGTTCGCGGTGACCTTGATGCGCTTGCCGCCAATCACGACATGATCGCCTTCGGCGCTTGCTTCGCTGTGCCAACGGCCATGTACAGAGTCGAAGTTGATCAGGTGCGCATGGGTTGCTGCATCGCCTGCAGGATCGTTGATCTGCACAAACTCGAACTCTGGCCAGCCCCAGGCTGCACGCAGGGCGAGACGACCGATGCGACCGAAACCGTTAATACCAACTTTGATAGTCATGTTGTTTTGCTCTGTATCTGTAGTCAGTGGGAGTTCGACTCAGTGTCAAACTGGCCGATGTATTCAATATGGGCAGGATGCTGGATAGCGCGTGGACGCAACGACTGAACGTCACGGATGGCATCGTTGAATGGCACACCGCTCTCGATTAACAGCTGCGCCGCAATCAAGCCGGTACGACCCGAGCCGCCCTTGCAATGGATGGCAATGGTTTTCCCTTCGCTCAGCAGATGCTTAAGTCGTGAATGGTGCTGTTCCCATGCGGTTTTGAATGCTTCGCCAGGAGCTTGATCATCGTCCACCGGCAGGTGAAACCACTCGATGCCGAGCATTTGGCACTCTTCGGGCAGCAGGTCAATTTCGTTCTGAAGCAACTCCTCGGTAGGCATCAGCGTCAGTAATGCCGATGCACCGGCTTCCTTAAGGGTTTTCAGCGCCTCGAAAGGTAGGGTGCCCTTCGTGCCGGGGCACGGGGTGAAGATCAATTGGCCACTGAACTGTGCCAGGGGTAGTACGGAATATGGGTGTTGTTGCACGGCGAAATATCCTCAAATGGAGCGCTGATTAACACGTTTCATGAGTTCTTCCGCCGATTCCTTGCGTTCGGAATAGCGGTCGACCAAATAGTCCTGGCGGTCGCGAAGCAGTAGTGTGAATTTCACCAACTCTTCCATTACGTCCACAACACGGTCGTAGAACGGAGAAGGTTTCATCCGACCGTTGTCATCGAACTCTAGGTAGGCCTTCGGCACCGAGGACTGGTTGGGAATAGTGAACATAAGCATCCAGCGACCCAGCACACGCAGCTGGTTGACCACGTTGAAGGATTGCGAGCCGCCACAGACCTGCATCACAGCCAGTGTCTTACCCTGGGTTGGGCGCACCGCGCCCATGGTCAACGGAATCCAGTCGATCTGCGCCTTGAACACCGCGCTCATCGAACCGTGGCGCTCGGGGGAGCACCAGACCTGACCTTCTGACCAGAGCACCAGCTCGCGAAGCTCTTGCACTCTGGGATGGCTGTCCGGCACGTCATCCGGCAACGGCAGCCCAGATGGGTTGAAGATGCGTGTTTCTGCGCCCAAGTGCTGCAACAAACGCGCAGCTTCCTCGGTCAGCAGGCGGCTGAACGAACGCTCGCGGGTCGAGCCGTAGAGCAGCAGGATGCGCGGCTTGTGTGTGGCCGACAGCGTACTGCCGAGCTTATCAAGGGTCGGCAGATCGACCAGTTCGGCATCGAGGTTGGGGATCATTTCTTCAGTCATAAATTTACTCCTGAGCGAGGGCGCCCTTCGGATGATCGAACCAGCGGCGCTTGAGCCAGAGGGCCACACTGACCAGCATGATCAAAACCGGCACTTCAACCAGAGGGCCGATCACCGTAGCGAACGCCACTGGCGAGGCCAGGCCAAATGTGGCGATGGCCACAGCTATGGCCAGCTCGAAGTTGTTGCTGGCGGAGGTAAAGGCCAGTGCGGTGGTGCGTGGATAGTCAGCGCGGAGCAGCTTCCCCATCCAAAAGCTTATGAAAAACATCACCACGAAGTAGATGGTCAGCGGGATGGCGATGCGCAGCACATCCAGCGGCAGCTGCAACACCATGTCGCCCTTGAGGCTGAACATCGCGACGATGGTCAGCAGGAGCGCGACCAGGGTGAGCGGGCTGATCTTCGGGATGAAACGCTCGCTGTACCAGGTTTGGCCCTTGCGGTTGATGAGGATCTTGCGCGTCAGGAAGCCAGCCAGAAATGGGATGCCCAGGTAGATCAGCACGGACTCGCCGATGCTGACAAAGTTGGTGTCAATCACGCTGCCCTGCAGGCCGAACAATGGCGGCAGCAGACCGAGGAAGATCCATGCATACACACTGAAGAACAAAATCTGGAAGATGCTGTTGAAGGCCACCAGCCCAGCGACGTATTGGTTGTTGCCGCCTGCGATTTGATTCCACACCAGCACCATGGCGATGCAGCGCGCCAGGCCGATGAGGATCAGACCGGTCATGTACTCAGGCTTGTCGGCGAGAAATACGATGGCCAGTACGAACATCAGCACCGGGCCAATTACCCAGTTCTGGATCAGCGATAACGCCAAGATGCGCTTGTCCTTGAACACCTCCGGCAGCTCTTCGTACCTGACCTTGGCTAACGGCGGATACATCATCACAATCAGGCCGATGGCAATCGGGATGTTGGTCGAACCCACCGAAAGGCTGTTAAGCCAGGCCGGCAGCCCCTCGAACAGACTGCCCAAGCTGACACCAATCGCCATGGCGAGAAAGATCCAGACCGTCAGATAGCGATCCAAAAAAGAAAGACGGCTTTTACTCATAGTCATGTCTCCAGTGTCAGAGGGTGCCGATCAGGGCCAGCTCGGCCTTGAGTTGTTCGGCACTTAACTGCTTGAGCGGTAACGCCAGGAAGGATTCGATTCGGGTTCTGATCTGTTCCAGAGTGGCTTCGAAAGCCGCATCGATTTCTTCTTGAGTCCCTTGATATTCCGATGGGTCAGCCAACCCCCAGTGGGCCTTGATGGCCGGCCCGAAAAATACCGGGCAGGCGTCACCGGCAGCCTTGTCGCACACCGTGATGACGAAATCAGGTGCCAGGTTCTCGTGGACTTCACTGGATTTGCTGTAGAGCCCTGCAGTCGAGACTCCAGCCATATTCAGCGTTTTCAGGCTCAACGGATGCACTTCACCCTTAGGCTGGCTGCCGGCGCTGTAAGCGTGCATCTCAGCCGGAGCCAAGTGATTGAACATGGCCTCACAAAGAATGCTGCGGCAGCTGTTGGCGGTGCAGAGAAACAGAATCTTCATTGGGCTATCTCGTAGAGGCCGAGCGCTGCTCAGGCACGCGTTAACTCAGCAGCAAGCGGCTAGGCGCTGAGGGCGATCACCCATCACGTCGAGGCGTTTGGCGTCGGGACTGAGCCAATGCTGGTTGGCGTCAAGAGTGGTTTTCAGTACGGCGATCACCCAATCCGGCAGGCTGGGATGCAGGCGGTAATACACCCACTGACCTTGCCGACGATCCTCCAGCAAACCGCAATTGCGCAGTTGCGCCAGATGGCGGGAAATCTTCGGCTGGCTCTCATCGAGCGCGCAGGTCAGTTCGCAAACGCACAGATCGTCCTCACGGGTGATAAGCAACATAAGGCGAATGCGGGTTTCGTCGGCCAGGCACTTGAATACGGTGGTCGGTGTCAGATGGTCAGCCATAGGGGTCTCAACGTTTAGATTTCACCAACACGAACATCTTGATGCGTTCATGGATCTCGTGAAGGGTGTGACGAAATGCATCGTGCTTGGTGCTGGTCACCGGATCTTCAAAGTTCCAGGCCAGCACCTCTCCGGCGCCTGGAAGGGCATGACATTCCAGAGACGATTTATCGCACAGCGTGATGACGTAATCGAAGCGCTCTCCCGCAAACTCATCGATAGACTTGCTGTACAGCCCTTCGGGGCTCACACCTAGGTGCTGAAGTGCTCCCAAGGTACGGGGATCGATCTCGCCAGGCGCAGTACCGGCACTGAAGGCGTCGAATCGCTCTGAGTCAGTGTGCCGCAGCAGCGCTTCAGCCAGCTGCGAGCGGGCAGCATTAGCCACACAAACAAATAGCACGCGGGTCTTATCGGTCATTGCCAAGTCTCGGAGAGTATATGGTTTAACGAATATATGGTTTTACGTATATCTAGTAAAGCACTAACACCAGTTTCTGACTGAGAAGCTGATTCACTTAGATGATATTGGCAGAAAATTAGGAGCATAAGCGCAAGCGCCGGTCGTTTCTCAGCAAGTTCCGCCCTGCAACATCTGGTTACTCGTATATGCGCATTTTGTAATTAATCTGTCATCGCAGCGGCTTTAGGCTCCCCCACACCTCAACCTCAAGCAGGAACCTTGCGATGAACAAACTGCCCCTGACCGCGATGCTACTCACCAGCCTGTTCGCCAGCGCTACATTCGCCAGTCAATACGACAAGCCAGGCTTCATTACCGAGGTCGAAGATGGTCGACTTTGGGTATTCCGCGAAGGCTCCAAGGAACTGGTAGATTTCAAAAAAACTGGTGAGCCCGCCAAACAGTTCTCCGACATCGGTGCTGGCCCGAACGGAATGACGGTGAAATCGGCTGATGAAAAAACCCTGAAAGACTATCTGCAGACCATTAAGAAATAAGCTGTAGTGGCACTGCTCTCTACTGAAGGAGGCAGTGCCACCCTCCAAACAGGGCTTTACATGTGCATGTGCATGCACATATATTCTCGACATGGACGTCACCACCAACCGATCACAAGCCATTGAGTCTGCCATTGAGTCTTTCGACGGCACATTTTTCAGAGCCCTCTGCGAGCCGGCAAGAGTTGCTGTGCTGAAGCGCGTGATGCAATTAGGTCGAGCAGATGTGACCGCGATTGCAGCTGACCTACCTCAAGAGCGTTCTGTGGTATCTCGTCATCTTCAGGTGCTGCTGGATGCCGGGATCGTGCGCGCCACGAAGGTGGGACGTCAGATGTTCTATGAAGTAGATGGCCCAGCCATCGTCAAGCGACTGGAGGACATCCTCCATCACACCAAGAGCATTGCTTTATTGTGCTGCCCAGGCGGATCTAGCTGATTTTTTCTTACCGTAATATGTGTATAGGTGCGCACACATGAACACAATAGATCGCCAATTCGATATTGTCGTAATAGGCGCAGGGCAGGCAGGACTGGCCTGTGGCCGGCATTTGAAACAGCAGGGGCTCGATTTCCTTATCCTGGATGAGCAGCAGCAACCGGGTGGTAACTGGCGTAACTACTACGACAGCCTCGAACTGTTCTCGCCGGCAGCGTACTCCTCACTACCGGGGCTGCCGTTTCCTGGAGAACCGGGGCACTACCCCTCCCGCGATGAAGTAGTGAGCTATCTGGAGCAGTACGCCAGCTTTTTCCAGTTGCCGATTCTTCCGGGGATACAGGTCATAAAGGTGAATAGAGAAGCTGGGGGGTTCCAGATAGTGGCTGCCAATGGGCAGCGCTTCTCTACCAGGGCGCTGATCGTGGCGTCGGGGGCATTCAGTCGCCCCTATACACCTGAAATTCCTGGGCTCGAAAGCTTCCAAGGTGTTCGCCTTCACAGTGCCGAGTATCGGAATGTGGAAATGCTCAGTGGGCAACGCATCGTAGTGATTGGAGCGGCGAACTCAGCAGTGCAGATTGCTTACGAGCTAGCCAAGGTGGCCGAGGTCACGCTTGCCACGCGCGAGGCGATTCGATTCTTTCCGCAGAAGCTACTCGGCGCGGATTTCCATGCCTGGCTGAAATGGACAGGCCTGGAAAGAACCCGCTGGCTCAATGATCAGAGCACGCCGGTGCTGGATGACGGCACTTACAAAAAGGCGCTGAAGTCAGGACTATTCAATCAGCGGTCGATGTTCGGGCAAGTAACCCCAACCGGAGTTGTTTGGGCGGATGGTCACCACGAAGCGGTTGATTGCCTGGTCTTCGCCACTGGATTCCGCCCAAATATTTCCTTTCTTGAAGGCCTCGCAGTAACGGATGATCGGGGGCGATTGATGCAGCGCGATGGACGAGCACTGCACATCCCGGGCCTGTACTTTATGGGGTTACCAAAGCAGCGCAATTTCACCTCAGCAACCCTCAGAGGTGTAGGGCCTGACGCTGAAGCCATCCTTCCACATTTGCTACGCCATCTGCGTTCCACAAGTACAGAACTGGTGGTAGCCGCGCAGCGATGAGATTTTTGCATTGCCACTAGCAGGCCCTGTGTACTCACTCGACATCCAAAGCCACTTTGGCCACAGAACAGGGCTTTCTATCCTATGCTGAGTAAGTTGAATAAAAAGTCGCTTACGAAACAGACGAGGTCGACTGCATCGCAAGCGTAATGCGGAGGCAGAGATGGCATCTATTTCTAGAAGAGGCTTCCTGAAAATGGGAGGCGGGGTTGCTGCGAGCGTGGCTATCGGGCTGCCCGAACTCACACAAGCGGCGACATCAACGCCTGCGGTAGAGGGGCGAGTCAATCTCCCCTACCAAATGAAAGCGATCACTACAGCGCAGAAATTACAGGTCAATACGCCAGTCCAATTTTCCTATCCCGATGCCGCCTCGCCTTGTGCATTGATCAAAATGGGCGCTCCTGTTCACGGCGGCGTTGGCCCGGAACGTGACATTGTCGCCTACAGCATCCTATGCACACACATGGGCTGCCCGGTTGCCTATGACCCAGGGCAAAAGGTGTTCAAATGCCCCTGCCATTTCAGCATTTTCGACCCAGAGAATATTGGCCAAATGGTTTCCGGGCAAGCCACTGAGAACCTGCCGAACATAGTGCTCGAATACAACCCCAAAGACGATTCGGTACGGGCAGTTGCCGTCGAAGGATTGATCTACGGGCGTCAGTCCAACCTCCTTTCATAAGGAGATTAAAAATGGCAACCAACAAAGATCGTGTGGCACTGCCTCCGACAGATGCCCAAAAGACCAACCTGACATGCCACTTCTGCATCGTGGGTTGTGGCTATCACGTATACAAATGGCCGGAGAGCCAGGAAGGTGGACGGGCTCCTGATGAAAATGCGCTCGGACTCGACTTCCGCAAACAGTTACCCCCGTTGGCTGTCACCATGACACCGGCAATGCAGAACACGATCACCGACAAGGATGGCAAGCGCTACAACATCATGATTGTGCCGGACAAACAGTGCGACGTTAATAAAGGGCTCTCGTCCACACGAGGCGGACAACTGGCTAAGGTCATGTACAGCCCCGACGGGGTAGGCAGGGAGCGCTTACGCAGTCCGCGCGTTTATGTGGCTGATCAGTGGGTGGACACCAGTTGGGATGATGCGCTGGCGCTTTATGCGGGAGTGACCAAGAAAATTCTCGATAATGACGGGCCAGCCGCTCTCGCCTTTGACTGCTTCGATCACGGAGGCGCTGGAGGCGGGTTTGAGAATACCTGGGGCACCGGCAAGCTGATGTTCACCGCACTGAAAACCCCATTGGTGCGAATTCACAACCGCCCTGCCTATAACTCCGAGTGCCACGCCACCCGCGAGATGGGCATTGGCGAACTCAACAACAGCTACGAAGATGCGGAGTTGGCTGACGTCATTGTTGCCATTGGCTGCAACTCATACGAAACCCAAACCAACTACTTCCTGGCGCATTGGCTGCCCAACTTGCAGGGGCAGACAGTCGACAAACGTAAGCAGCGTTTTCCAGGAGAGGCCGTTGTCCCAGCCAAGGTGATTTTTGTCGACCCTCGCAGGACGCCGACCATCGCTATAGCGGAGCAAGCAGCAGGTAAAGACAATGTGCTTCACCTGGATATCGAACCGGGAACGGATATCGCTCTGTTCAATGGTCTGCTGACCTACGTGGTCGACCAAAAATGGCATGACCAGGAATTTATCGCGGCCCATACCAAAGCGTTTGACCAGGCACTTCAAGCCAATCGAATGTCGCTGGAGGAAACCAGTCGCGTTACCGGGGTATCGGTGGACAAGCTCAAACAAGCAGCCGAATGGGCTTACAAACCCAAAGCCTCCGGTCACCGCCCCCACACCATGCACGCCTACGAAAAAGGCATCATCTGGGGCAATGACAACTACCTCATCCAGTCGGCATTGGTCGACTTGGTGCTGGCCACTCACAACGTCGGACGACGAGGTACGGGGGTGGTGCGGATGGGTGGGCACCAAGAGGGGTACACTCGCCCCCCTTATCCAGGCAGTACCAAGATCTATGTGGATCAGGAGATCATCAACGGCAAAGGCATGATGTACACGGCATGGGGGGCCAATCCCTTCCAGACCACACTCAATGCTGAGCAACATCGTGCGGTCATTCTAAAACGCGCGAACATTGTCAGGGAGGCCATGGCCAATGTTCGCGGCGGTACAACTGCGCAGATGGTGGACGCAATCTACGACGCGGTGAAAAACAAAGGCGGTCTCTTTTTCGCCAACATCAACCTCTACCCTACCAAGCTGGCAGAAGCCGCCCATGTGATGCTGCCGGCGACTCATCCTGGCGAAATGAATCTCACCTCAATGAATGGCGAGCGCCGGATGCGCCTTTCACAAAAATTCATGGATCCCCCTGGTTCGGCGAAAGCCGATTGCCTCATCGCAGCGGCTATCGCTAACACCCTTCGGCAGATGTATACGGACGAAGGGAAACAGGACATGGCGGCGCGTTTTGCAGGGTTCGACTGGAAAAGCGAGGAGGACGCCTTCAATGACGGCTTCCGTATGGCTGGCCAACCCGGTGCTGGCCCAATCGACAGCCAGGGAGGCACCACGGGAAATCTCGTCACCTACGAGCGGCTGAGGGTCATGGGCAATAATGGAGTCCAGTTACCCGCCAAAGAATACCGAGACGGTAAGCTGATCGGCACCGAGATGCTCTACACCGACTACAAGTTTGACACTCCGGACGGCAAGGCTGAGTTCAAGTCCGCGAAGTGGCCAGGGCTGCCGAAGCCAGTGGCAGAGCAGAAGGAGAAATACCAGTTCTGGGTCAACAGCGGGCGCATCAACGAGGTGTGGCAAACGCTCTACCACGATCAATACAACGACTTCGTGCAACGGCGTGTACCGATGGCCTATCTGGAAATTAACCCCGACGATGCACAAGTCTTGGCTATTACATCTGGGGACGTGGTCGAGGTGTTTAATGACTACGGTTCATCCTACGCGCTGGCCTACCTGGAGCCGGATATCAAGCGTAACCAGACGTTTATGCAGTTCGGCCATTTCAACGGCGTGATGGGCGATCTGACCACGCCATGGACAGACCGAAACGTAATCCCATATTACAAAGGGACGTGGGCGAGCATTCGCCGCATCGGGAAAGTGGAGGAATTCAAAGAGAAGATCAGCTTCAAGTCGCGGAGGTTTAATGTGTAACTGCGGTTGCACAATCTTATAGGCCAAGCCTCCATGCCCTACTTGAATGGGCATGGGGGCAGTTAGCCAGGCAGACGTCTGGTCGAATACAAATGCCTAGTTGAGTGCATGCAACTTCGCGCACAGTTACGAGCAGCAGGAACCCTTCAACGCAGGCGCAACTTCGGCAACCTTATCCGAATCGGTGCAGCAACTTGGCTCGCAACAGCCAGAGTTTGCCGCTCGGTCGCAGCACTCAGAATCATCGAATTGCGTGCTGCACACGCCTGTCTCTGGCAAGACCAGTTCAACTCGCTTAGCCGCATCCCAATCACCGGCCAGCGCTGCTACCACTGAACGCACCTGCTCATAGCCTGTCAGGAGCAGGAAGGTCGGGGCGCGGCCATAGCTCTTCATTCCTACGATGAAAATCCCTTCATCAGGGTGAGCCAGCTCGACGGCACCATGTGGGCGAACAGTGCCGCAACTATGCTCATTCGGATCAATCAGCGGAGCAAGATGAATGGGGCTCTGAGTCGTTGAATCCAGCGCCAAACGCAGCTCGGCAAGCAGCTCCAATTTAGGTCGGAAGCCGGTTGCGACCACGACTTCATCCACCAAGGGGAGAGCTTGACCGCCCGCCTCAACAACGATGCCCTTGTCGGTTGCGGTGACCCTATCGATGGCGGTGTTGGCGAACAGCTCAATGGCCCCATCATTCAATAGCTGGCGAACCGTCTGCCCCAGCTTCCCTCGCTCCTCCAGCTTATCGTTTGCCCCACCGCCCAATATGCGGTCTAAGGAGGCGCCACGAATCACCCAAAAGATCCTCGTGCGAGGCTCCTGCAGGGCAAGCCGAGCCAAGTCTTGCAAGACATTGAACGCAGAGTGACCGCTGCCAACCACCATGACTCGCCGATTTGCATAGCGTTGCCGTTCACTACGAAGCACTTCGGGAATGCCATAAGCGATACGGTCAGCCAAATCCTTTTCGCCCAAGGCAGGAATTCCATGTGCCCCCATCCAATTTGGCGAGCGGAACGTACCCGATGCATCTATGACGGCGCTGGCCAACACATCCTTTTCGCCCTCTGGAGTCCTGACCCGTAGCAGAAATGGTGCAGCCACACGGCTCTTCGTCTTCATGACATCCTGGCCAAACCGAGTCACCGCCAAGACTTCGGTATTCAGGCAAAGGTGTCTACTCAGGGATGGCAACGCGGCAAGTGGATACACGTACTGATCCAGCAGTTCACGTCCAGATGGATAAGTATCTTCAGCAGGCGCCACCCATCCGTGAGCCGCAAGCAGCTTGGCAGCCTGCTTGTCGATGTTGAATCCCCATGGAGAGAACATCCGTACGCGCGCCCATTTTTCGATGCTTGCACCTGCATTGGGCCCTACCTCGAAGATCAAAGGAGTCAGCCCCCTCGCGATGGCGTGGCAGGCTGCAGCTAGCCCTACGGGGCCGGCACCTATGATCGCAACAGGAAGTGTACTGTCCATGGTTGACTCCTCACGTTATTGCGGCTGATTGGTAGGAATTAGATACTCGACGATTACACAATCGAGCCACCGCCCCTCGAGGCAAGCATGTTTTTCGTACACACCCACCTCCCGAAATCCACACGAACGGCACAGCGCCAAACTGGCCGCATTAAAGGTGAAGATGCGTGAAAGCACTTTCCAAAAGCCTCGAGCTTGAGCCTCTTCCAGTAGCGCCTGAAGCAAAACTCTCCCCAATCCCTGGCCTCGAATACTCCGATCCAAATAGATCGAGAAATCTGCGATACCGTCGTAACAAGCGCGGGAACGGTAACTACTCAAGCCTGCCCAAGCGACCACCTCATCTGCATCGCTGACCATTACCAGGGTCGGGTAGCGCTCTATCAAGGCAATGCGCTCAAGCATGTCATTTGGCATGCGCAACGTGGTCTCGAATGTAGAGCTTCTCTCCTCAATACCCTGGTTGTAGATATCAGCTATCGACGCAGCGTCCCTAACTTCAGCAAATCGAATGTGCATGCTTGAATCCACCAAGTTGGTAGTAACAACATTTCTAACAAAAAAAAGGGTGCTTCCCCCTCAATTGACATCGGGCACCGACGGGCAGCAGCCACTTACCAAACCACAGCGAATCTCAGTCGCTCGAGTGATTTGTTTCAGCAAGCTCAACGCGCCTTGCCGCGCTTCGGGTGATAACTGTTCGATCATTGCCCGCTCTTCAGCGATCAGGTCAGCGCGGATCTTTTGGTAAAGCTCATGACCAGACTCACTAACCTCAACCTGCACTGCGCGACGATCCTCGCTGTCTTCCACACGCGACACATAGCCTTTGCGTTCAAGCGTATCGACCACCCGGCTCGCGGTGCTTTTATCCAGAAACATCTCTTCTGCCAGCGCTTGCAGGCGGAGTCGGCCCTTTTTGACCAGAGTCTCGATGGCATAGCATTGTGTGACCGAAACGTCGTAGCAGCAGATGCGATCCCGGTCGCGGAACTGATACACCCGAACGAGCTGGTTTAAGGCTTCGTATATATCTTCGGAATCCTGAGTCAGCTGGTCTTTTTTTCGCTTTGCCATGATCATCACAAATTAGTTGTTAGGTGCAACAATAATCCCGATCTTAGGAAACGGTCAACCACTCCTTCATTTTGGTTGACGATGCTGTACCGGCGTCGCTAATTTGTTGCATCTAACAACTAAAATAGGCTCGCACCTTGTGAGTTATCCAATCAGCAGTCAGGTAACAATCAATCGAGTTGGGCTGGTCTGGGCGATGGGCATCGCACAGATACTCGCGTGGAGTACAACGTACTACTTGCCCGCAGTCCTCGCGACGCCGATTGCACGAGAGATGGGATGGTCAATTACCAGCACCGTAGCGGGACTTTCATGGGGTTTGTTGGTCGCAGGGGCCTGCTCCCCTATGGTCGGGAGGCAGATAGATCGGCATGGTGGCCGCCCCGTCCTCGCAACCAGTTCGATGCTGATGGCACTGGGGCTGCTGCTGATGGGTTTGGCTAGCAATCTGATCATCTACTACCTGGCCTGGACATTCATTGGCGCCGCCATGGCTGCCGGCCTGTATGACGCAGCCTTCTCGACTCTGGGACGACTATTTGGGGACAGCGCACGCACTTCGATGACCGGCCTCACTCTACTGGGTGGGTTCGCCAGCACTTTAGGCTGGCCATTGATCGCCGGCCTGGAACATCAGATTGGCTGGAGATATAGCTGCGTCACATTAGCCGCAGCTCATCTGGTCATAGGATTACCGATTCATCTCTTGTTGATTCCAAAGAGTGAGAGCATTCCTAACAGTGCTGCAGTTCCTACCCACACCTCTTCCGTGGCCACCGCCCATCACACAAAATCAGGCAATCGCCTCTTTTTGCTGTTGGCAACGCTACTGACACTCCAGTCGCTGGTGATCTCTTCAATTTCTGTCCATCTGCTTGATGTGCTGAAAATGCTCGGCATTGCTACGGCCACCGCACTGGCCATCGGCATGATAATCGGGCCATCGCAAGTCGTAGCCCGGCTTGCAGAGTTCTCCCTTGGGCGAAACTTGCATCCGACCACATCCGCCAAGGTCGCTATATTGCTAAGTGGGATAGGAATCGGGCTTCTGTTACCGGCTATTCCATGGCTGGCATTCATTGCGATGGCGCTATATGGCGCTGGAAACGGGATTCTGACCATTGCACGAGGGACACTACCATTAGCTCTTTTTGGGCAAGATGGCTACGGTACTCGCATGGGCTTATTGGCCCGTCCAATGCTGGTCGCACAGGCCGTAGGCCCCGTGGCAGCTGCTGTTATTCTAGACAAACTCGGCTCAACACCGTTGCTCGTTGTGATGAGCACTTTAGCGACGGCAAGTCTCATCGCCAGCTTCGGTCTTCCTTCGAAATAAACTGTTGTTTGAGGGGAAGAGCTTTATGTCCGACTTGGGTCGAAAGCAAATTGCTATGGCCGGCAGGCGGCAAGCCTGCCATCTAAAGGCAAAAGCTTAGGAAACTTCTCTGCCTCTCCATTTTTCTCCATCCGCCCTCATCCTAGCCGACAAAAAGTGCCCTCAATAGGCCCTTTTGTACTCAAACCAAACTCACTTGGTCAGCCAAGACTCGACGGTCGCGGAGCCGTGTTCCGCTTTCCATTCTTTCAAGGTCTTGTGGTTGCCGCCTTTGGTTTCGACGACTTCACCAGATTCCGGATTTTTGTAAACATTCACCTGGCGAGGCTTACGGCTGCCGGCTTTGGACTCGACGGCTGGAGTGCGGCGGCGCGCTTGCGGATCAAGCAAATTGACCACATCTTTCAAGCTGTAACCGTACTTGGCAAGCAAGGCATGCAGTTTCGTTTCGAATTCAATTTCTTGCTTCAGGCCAGCATCACCCTTCAGTGCTTCCAGTGCTTGGAGTTGTTCTGCTAGGTGTTTTTCGAGTTGGCGGAATTCGGCGAGCTTGGACATGGGAAATCTCTATCTGATTAGTATCCTTAACGTCACACCAAAAACTCCGAATTGCATGAAGGAAGCGCGAGTGCTTTGCTCATTCGGTCGCATCCGCTGCAGGACTCGCACTTGAGCAAGCGTCCGTCAATCAACATTTGGCGGCGAGAGAGGGTTCGTAAATTTGCAATGGGTCATTGGGGTGATGGCGCCGCATCTGAACGCTTGCGGAACGAAATTGCGAGCGGAGGTGTCGTTTGTATTAGACGACCTTGGTGTCGAAAATCCCGTTCAGATAGAGAGGTAGTTTTCATGAACAATATCATCTACATCGTTGGGGCAATTGCGATCGTCCTAGTTATCCTGTCGTTTGTCGGTCTTGTATAGCCTATGGACTGAGACCTGCTGTGGTGGCGCCGGAGACGGAAAATGCATCTCGAAAGTGCTTAACGAAAGCCCCGACCAGAGTGGAATCGCGCTCGTGATGGGCAAGAACGACCCCGCTTTCACAACCCTCATCTGTGATATCAATGGCATGTAAGGAAGAAGCTTTAACCATCGAAACGGGAAGCAGAGCTATGCCGAATCCTGCTTGGATAAGCAACGATTGCGTACTTTTTAACGAATAAACCTGAGCTGACTTCGGAGCAAATCCTGCACGAGCGCAAAGTTCAAATGAAAGATAACTAAGCCCACCGCGTTTTGGATGTGCTATCGAGACGAATGGCTCGTCTCGCAACTCGGCAAGTGATATGGACTTTCTTGATGACAGAGGATGGGTAGGGCCGACTGCGACGACAACTTTCTCACTAAACAGGGTAAGAAGCTTAATCTCATTTAATTGATGTAAAACCGGCAGTCGAAATAATCCCACATCAATGCGATTGTTAACTAAATTCATTAGTTGTGTTTCTGAAGACTCCTCCGACACTTCAATATGAACATCGGTCATGCACTCCAGATAAAGCCCAAGCGCATCTTTTAACTTTCCTATGAGCGGCACCGTGCTGGCATGGCCAAGCCGAATAGTACCACTTTGACCGTTGCCTACCGAAGTAGCCAGTCGAGCTGCGCTGTCGACGTCAATCAAAATTGCTTTGGCCCTTGGCAAGAAGGCTAACCCAGCATGTGTTAGATGGGGCTGTCTTGCGGTGCGCTCGAACAAAAGCGTATCAAGGTTACTTTCTAGCTCCTTCATTTGTCGACTTAGCGCTGATTGAGCAATAAACAGCCTCTGCGCTGCGACACTGAAGCTTCCATGTTCCGCGATTTCTACAAAATATCGCAACTGCTTCATTGATATCATAACAGCTATGCCAAAATGTGATCAGTAAGATGTTATTTCCATATTAGTAGATTTTTTCCCTGTTGGGTAGGGTGATGAAACAACACGTCACGGAAATCCCGATAATGCTAGACGCTTTTCTCCACGCCCCATTCGACAATGCAACCTTGGCAATAATGTTCGTGACCATCAGCCTGGCATACGTAATTTTTTCTATTGCAGGTTTTGGAACGGCACTGGTAGCGGGGCCTGTGTTAGTGAATTACATGCCTCTGTCGCAAGCGATCCCTCTATTGGTGCTCCTTGACTGCGTGGCTGCATTTGGAAAACTAGCGCGATCTCATCAGCATGTGGTGCGCATTGAACTCGCTAGGCTGCTGCCATTTATGGCCATTGGTAGCATGGCTGGAATAGCGGTGCTACTAAAAACTAAATCTGACGTCTTAATGCTCGCGATGGGGTGTTTCGTAACCTTGTACGCGTTGTATATGCTTACAAAGCCTGTACGAACTATTTACATATCTGCTGCGTGGGCAATGCCCCTGGGTGTCTGCGGCGGCCTGTTTGGCGCCCTGTTTGGCAGCGGCGGCTTCCTGTACGCGATATATTTGAACGGTAGAATAAACACCAAAGAGAAAGCAAGCTCCACTCAAAGCACATTAATAGGAATTAGCACGCTCGTACGCATTTCCATGCTCACCGTAGCAGGAGCCTACTCCGATCTTGCGTTAGTTGTGACTGCGATCTACTTATTGCCAGCCTTAATGTTTGGACTTTGGGCTGGCGATCACATCTCATTTAAAATGTCTCGTAACACGTTCACCAGGCTAATCAACATTATTATATTGGTTAGTGGCATTACTCTCGTTTATCGAGCCTATCTTGGCGGTAATTAAAAAAATCTGGCATGTTTGCCTGAAATTAACTATTTGAAGCGAGGTTTGCAATTGAAAAACTCTCAAGCTCTACGTGATCTATTGAATTCAGGAAAAACCATCATGGCTCCTGGTGCATATGACGGCCTGTCGTCAAGATTAGTCAGCCTGGCTGGTTTTGACGCTGTGTATGCAAGTGGTGGCGCTATCGCTAGATCTGCTGGGTATCCAGATATAGGTCTGCTGAGCTTTACTGAAGTTATCGAGCGGATTGAGAAAATCGTAGAAGCCAGCGATATCCCCGTTATCGCAGACGCGGACACTGGATTTGGCGGAACTGCCAACGTACAACGCACCGTGAGGGCACTGGAACGGATCGGTGTAGCAGCCTTCCATCTAGAAGATCAAACATTCCCTAAGCGATGCGGGCACTTAGATAACAAATCGCTTATTGATGTCGAAGAAATGTGCCAGAAGATCAAAGTAGCGCGTGCTAGCTTGCAGGACGCTAATTGTTTGGTTATTGCGCGCACCGACGCGATAGCGATTGAAGGTTTCGAAGCAGCGCTTGTTAGGGCGCAACGTTACGTTGATGCTGGTGCCGATATGATTTTTGTAGAAGCGCCGGAGACGCTGGAACAAATTCAGATTATTGCCCAACGGCTTCCTGGGCCTAAGCTCATGAACATGTTCTATGGCGGTAAAACCCCTCTCGTTTCTCTGCCAGCACTTGCAGAACTCGGCTATCAACTTGTCATTGTGCCATCGGATCTTCAGCGAGCAGCCATCCATGCTATGAAAAAAACCCTGATTGAACTCAAGCACTCAGGAGATAGCCATGCCATGGCGGCTGAATTGACGAGTTTTTCGGAGCGCGAGTTGATTATCCAAACTGCAAAGTTTCTAGCACTCGACGATTTGTAAAAACAGATTTTAGCTAATATGCACTACAAGGAGATGGCATGTTATACAAAGGCGAATGGAATCCTAACGAACTCGATTACCGGGCGCTCGCAGGGCAATGGCATGTGGTTTGCCTGAGTACGGATGTCGGCGCCGATCAACCCAAGGCTGTGCGCTTACTTGGCGAGGAATTGGTTTTATGGCGAGACGACCAAGGAAAAGTGAATGCTTGGAAGGATTACTGCGGCCACCGAGGTGCAAAATTGTCACTTGGTTGTGTCAAACAAGGACAGATCGAGTGCCCTTATCATGGGTGGCGCTACAGCAGCCAAGGCGAATGCACGTTAGTTCCTGCACATCCAGAGCGAAAAGGCCCCTCATCACAGCGCCTCATTTTTCGCCACTTCGCTGAAGAGCGTTACGGGTATATCTGGGTAAGCCTGGAGGAACCGCTGCGACCGCTGCCTGAATTGCCACAGTGGCATGACGACAGCTTCCGCAAGGTGTTTGCGGGCCCATACCTTTACAACGCAAACGCGTTGCGCTCACTCGAAAACTTCATCGATGCGTCACACTTTCCCTTTGTGCATGCCAATCTCAATGGTTTGCCGGACGCACCTGAACCGCTGAAGCGGTACAACGTGAAGGAAGACGAGCATGGCCTGCACTCTTCTGAAATTTGCGTCTTTCAACCTTACGGCGACCATCGTGGGATACCGGTTAATGCCCGCTATACCTATTCAGTCCTGAATCCTACGACTGCATATTTCGTCAAAAAAACAGGTGAAACGGAACGCTTCTGTACCTTTTTCAATGCCACTCCGGTGGATGAATCGCAATGCATTATCTGGCTGATAGTCGCTATTAACTTTGGCCAGGATCTCACGCTCGAACAGATCCTTTCTCGGCAAAATATTGTTTTCGAACAGGATCGCCGTATTGTCGAATCCCAACGCCCTCCGCGCCTGCCACTAGACCCACAAGCGGAAATGCATGTGGTCAGCGATCGAATGGGTATTGAGTACCGCCGCTGGATTCGTGCCTTGGGTGAGGCCGCAACCACCAGTAAACAAACGCAGCTCATTGAATCTGTTTCTATCTGACAAGGAATGTCAACCATGACTGAATCATCTATCGATTTTCTCACGCGCCTGGAATCCAATGCCCGGACGTACGCTAGGAATATTCCGACAGTTCTGAGCCAAGGTGCAGGCACCGAGGTTGTAGACATCGATGGGCGCCGTTACCTGGATTGCCTTGCTTGCGCAGGTGCTCTTCCCCTTGGACATAATCACCCATTTGTTCAGCAACGCGTCATCCAGTTTCTGCAGTCCGGGCAGTTGCAACAGGCCCTCGATATCGCGACTCCGGCAAAGCTGCATTTCGTCCAGGAGCTCTACGAGATGCTTCCGCCTGCCTTCGCCAAACGAGCGAAGATCCAGTTCTGCGGGCCTACGGGAGCCGACGCCGCCGAGGCTGCCCTAAAACTGTTCAAAACCGCGACGAAACGCCGCCCGATCATCGTTTTTCAGGGTGCTTATCACGGTATGACTCACGGCACGCTCGGCATGATGGGCAACCTAGCACCCAAACAAGAGATTACTGGTCTGCCTGGCGAAGTGCACTTTCTGCCCTACCCCTACGTATATCGCAGCCCATTTGGCGCCGGCACCAGTCCGGAAGAGACAGAACGGCTCAGCCTCGTTTGCCTGGAAAACGCCCTCAGCGATCCGGAAAGTGGCATTGGTAAACCGGCAATGGTTTTGCTTGAGGCAATCCAGGGCGAAGGGGGCTGCATTCCAGCAAGCGCGCATTGGCTGCGCCAGGTGAGGGAAATCACCCAACGGCATGACGTTCCACTGGTCATTGACGAAATCCAGGCCGGTGTTGGTCGCAGCGGCGACCTGTTCGCGTTCCAGCAGGCGGATATCGTGCCGGACGCCATCCTCCTTTCAAAGGCTATCGGTGGTGGCTACCCACTGTCATTGTTGTTGTATTTGGATCAGTACGACCAATGGAAGCCGGGAGCACACACCGGCACGTTCAGGGGCAATCAGATCGCTCTGGTCAGCGGAGCCGCAACCCTGGAGTTCATCAGAAATGAAGGGCTGCTGGATCACGTCAAGGTTGTCGGTGATCAACTACGCCAGGGCCTGTTGCAGCTGCAGAATCGCTATCCATGCATCGGTGACGTGCGTGGACGGGGTTTGATGCTCGGTATGGAGATGGTTGAACCGGATGGCCGCGTCGATGCACTTGGACACCCACAGGCGGCGGGAGCCATAGCTGCAAGTCTCAAGCGTGCGTGTCTGAACGAGGGCCTGATTATTGAAACGGGAGGACGTCATGGTGCAGTACTGCGCTTTCTCCCGCCCTTGGTAATCACCAGTGCTCAAGTCGACCTGGTATTGGAGCGGCTTGACCGTGCTCTGGCCACACAAATGGTCAGTTCAACTCGGGTCACGAAAGGTACTCGTCACGCGGAGGTGCTGGCATGAGCACTCCTGGAAAGATCCTTGATGTTCTGGGTATCGGATTTGGCCCGGCAAACATCGCATTGGCAATCGCCCTGGAAGAATTGGCTCCAGGGATGAGCGTCCAATTTCTTGAAAAGCGCCTGGGCCCATTGTGGCAGCCGAACATGCTGCTGCCGGGCTCGGATATCCAGAATCATCCGTTGCGAGATCTAGTGACCCCACGCAATCCGCGTAGCCGTTACACCTTCACGAACTTCCTGTTTGAACAAGACCGCCTGTACGAGCATTTGAACCTTCCGTTGCATCATCCCCTGCGTGCGGAATATGCCCAGTACGTTTCTTGGGCTGCAGATTTCTTTGAAGACATCGTCGCCTACGGTTGTGAAGCTGCATCGGTGGAAGCAGTAAACCCATCAAATGGCGAAGGCGCCCACTACAAAGTGTGCTGCGTCGATGGCCGAGTATTTCTTGCTCGTTCTTTGGTGCTCGCCCCTGGCCGTACGCCTCACATTCCTGCCCCTTTCGCAGGCATCAAAGATCGACGCGTCCGCCATTTAAACGACTATTTGCCTGCCCTCGCTGAAGCTGTGGCTGCCACCGATGGACGATGCCGCATAGCCGTAATCGGCGGCAGTCAGAGCGCGGTAGAGATTTTGCTTCACGCCAGTGATCAGACTGGCGTACGAGAGGTCGTTGGGTTCACACGTAATTTTGGCTATCGCCAGAAGGATACAAGCCCGTTTTCCGACGAGGTCTACTTCCCCTCATTTGTGGACACATTCCACAACGCCAGCGCAGAACATAAGGCGCGGTTACGTCAGGAACTGGTGTATACCAATTATTCGGCTGCGGACATCGATGTCCTAAACCAGCTCTATGTACGTAAATATGAGCAAATGCTGAAAGGTGAAAGTCGGTTGCAGCTACGAACGTGTGAGGACATGGTCGGTTGCATACCTTCCCCTACCGGGGTGCAAATCGAAAGTCGGCAGTATCTTCAAGGGAGCATACATAGCCAGTCGTTCGATTTGGTGATTCTGGCCACGGGTTTTCTCGACCTCGGCACCGGAGATCGTCAGGAGCCCTTCCCGAGCTTGCTAGCCCCAATCGCCCGTGAAAATGAAATCGACACGTTGACCATTGCCAGGGATTATCGCGTCGACTTGCTCAACGGCTTGCCCACCTACCTCAACGGGTTGTGCGAGTCTTCACATGGCATGGGGGACGCAGGCTCGTTCAGCTTGCTGGCGTTACGTTCACAAAGCATCGTGGAATCACTGACCAGGAACTCGGAAGCCAGGGTGCAGCGCCATGCTTAACCAGGCCATAAGCGAAATGCTGGCGGCGCCCTCTTGTTGGCAAAAACAACTGCCCTGCCGCACCGCTCGCGCCGGTAACCTTCCGTTTGAAAGTGATGTAGTGATTGTGGGAGCGGGAATTGGCGGATTAGCGGCAGCGCTACGGGCGCTTGAGTCAGGTTACTCGGTAACCGTGTTGGAAGCCGGGGATGTTGGCTCTGGGGCAAGCGGTCGCAATTCGGGCTTCGTGGTTCCCATACCATCGAGGCACTCGCCGGAGTCACTCCAACGTTTGCTTGGCGAGGATACAGCGCCATTTTTAGCCGCTCTGAGCGAAACAGCGAAGGCTGTGTTTGAGTACGCCCCATCGGATTTAACGGTCAAAGGCTGGGTACAACCAATGGTTGGAGCTGCGGGGGTTGGGGCCCATAAACTGGCAAAGGATTGGACGCACCTGGGGGTCAAGGTAGACCCCATGGAGCCCGATGCACTGGAAACGGCATTAGGGACTACTGAGTATGCCGAAGGCCTCCATTTTACCGATGCTGGTGCAATCAATCCCCTGGCATTCGTGTACCAACTGGCAGACACGGTCAACCGCAAAGGTGGGCATATCATCGAACGTTGCAGTGCGCTCGATGTTCGACCGCAGGGCGGCTGGGTCACCGTCCAAACTCAGCGGGGTGAGATCAGGGCTGGGCGCGTATTTATGGCCGGCAATGCCTATGGTTCTGCGGCCAGCCGTACGACTCGGCGAGCAGTTAGTCCGCTAGCCCTAACGCTTGCGACTTTCGCCGTACCGCAGCTGTGCCGTGCCGAAAGACTGCTGCCATTTTCAGACAACCGCAAGGACATGTGGTTTGCACGCCGCTTGGGGCCTACAAAGCTGCTGACGGGCTGCTTCGCGTTACCGCTCCAGCGATCTGCCGCTTGCAGTGCATTGCTCCAGGATCGCATCAAGCGCCTCTACGGCACTGTTGTGCAAGAACCCGAGCAACAGTGGGCCGGGTGGGTGGGCCTCACTACAGACGGGATGCCGAAGGTTCACCAGCACGACGAACGAATCATGGGGTGGAGTGGCTGTAACGGTCGAGGCATTGCGCTTTCAATGCTGATGGGGCGAACGTTGATGGATCGACTGTGTGGGGTCAACGGCCTACATCTGCCGCCTTCATCAGGCACTTACAAGACGGGTAACGCCCTGACTTGGCTGGCGCAAATGGTCATCGCACTTGATCGCCGGAAACAACGTCGCACCGTGCTTGCGTCCTGATCTTATCTACCAAATTCGAGTACACACTATGTCTGCATGCCCCTTTCATTATCCTCAATACCGTTCCACAGACAAGGGATTAATCGACCGTTTCGTTGATGTGTTTCCGCTGGCAATGATCACATCGCATCGGGACGGACAATTTCTTTGTAGCCACATTCCGCTATGGCGTCAGCCGGATGGGTCGTTGTTCGGACATGTCGACGGCAATAACTCACAGTTCAAAGGCGAAAAGTTTCTGAGTGCTCAAATCGTCTTCATGGGGCCATCGGCTTACATTCCTCCACAGGCTTACGTCTCGCGCCAACTCCCCACCTGGAATTACCTCGCCGTTCACATGCAGGCGAACATAACTGTGGTGGACGCCCCACACCAAAAGCTCGAAATCCTCGAGAAAACCGCGAAACGGTTGTCAGAGCAGCCCTCTGACTATCAGGTCGACGAGCGCGACCCTCGGGTGATATCGAACCTGCCACACATTCTTGGGTTGGTCATACAGCCGGAAAATACCGAGGGGCGCTTTAAACTCTCCCAAGAAAAATCCTCGCCGGATTCGTCAGCGGCTCTGCGGTGGTTACTCGAAAACCGAAAACACGATCATACCGAGCTCTTGATGGAGCTCCTGCACGCTGCTACCAAGCCGCATTCAAACTGAGGTCAGTATGCCCATCGTTAGAGTAGAAGACCCTGTACAGCGTGACGCCGATACCCAACTAGCCATAATCGAGACAATTTATGGTTGCTTGAAATCGGTGTTCAAGGTCAGTGACGAAGAGCTCCAGGCGCGCTATGTCTGCTATGACAAAGACCACTTCCGTTCCCCAGGAGATCGCAGTGAGTTCATCCAAATTGAAATCACGGTCTTCAAAGGACGCAAGCTGGAAACCAAGCGCCAGCTTTATCAGTTGATCAGTAAAAGTATCGCTGCGCAGCTCGATATTTCAGAGCATGCCCCTCTGATACTGCTGGTTGAGCAAGAGCCAGAGAACTGGGGTATGCGTGGCGGAGTGCCGGCGAGTGAGATCGACTTTGGATATGCTATTTCCATTTGATATCGCTCCGCTTTTGCATCAATAGCCTATGCAGGTCAGTTTCAGCTTTGAGCTATCTGCCGGTTGCGCTGACCTAGCATTTAGCATTTGACCGACGCTCTGCGGAATTAAGGTTTTTTGATTATTGGACTTGGCAAGTGCCTCATCTTGAGCCTTTCGCAGCGTAGACTCGGTGTAAGCGTCTGTCCAATACACCTTGCGTAATGAAACTGACCTTCACTGGGTTGAAATCGCAATCGCAACGTCAGGGATGCTGGAAGCGATGCCTTAAGCGCAAATGGACGTGCGCGTTGTGAGCAATGAAGCCGAAGTCAGAGCGATGAAGGTAAGACAGGTGTGCCCATGTCAGCCGCAAACTTAGCCGTTGCTCTACAACCCTCGGGGGACTGAATATGCCATGTTCGTCGTGATTGCTGTCATCGAATAAGAGGCTCTTGAGGACGGATAACGTGGGGACGACTTTAAGTCCAACCTTTATGCGGCAGTGTCACCTGATTACTCGGTAAGCTAGGCTTATAGCTTGCTGAAAAGCCTCTCGTACTACACCTGATGATTAATATGCTCGACTGGGATAGCCTCCGTTTTTTCTTTGCCTTTGTTCATGAGGGCACCTTAGCCGTTGCGGCACGCTCGCTTGGGGTGGAGTACGCGACTGTGGTTCGCCGAATAGGTGCCTTCTCCGGACGCTACTCAGCATGCGCGTAATTGTCATGCACGGCGGGAAGCTTGCTACCTCACCGCTGTAATAAAAAAGGGCCTAAATGGCCCTTTTGTACTCAAACCAGATCACTTGGTCAGCCGTGACTCAACGGTCGCGGAAGCGGTACAACGTGAAGGAAGACAAGCATGGCATGCACTCTTCTGAAATTTGCGTCTTTCAACCGCACGGCGACCATCGTGGGATACCGGTTAATGCCCGCTATACCTATTCAGTCCTGGCCAAACCTAATCGACACGTTGTATGGCAGTCCAGGTAGTCGTCTGCTTGATCACCGTTAGGGAAGGTCTGAAGTACCCACCGATTTTTCATGCCCTCGCTGCTTGAGGCTCAAAAAATCATAAGTCGGTCGAAAATCAGACCTTTCTTACCCTTAATTCATGGTTCTTTCCGCTGATCGCGCTGCTTCAGGGCGATCAGCCCGCATTACAGGCGCACCTCGCCCATACCCATCAACCGTTTTCGCACCATCCACAGATTCGACAAGGCGAACAACGTGGTCTGCTGAGCGATGTTTTTTGACAAGCCACGAAAGCGCACTTTCGTATAGCCGAACTGGCGCTTGATCACGCGAAATGGATGCTCAACCTTGGCCCGTACCTGTGCTTTCGCGTATTCGATCTTGCGTCGCAGGCGACCGATCAAACTTTTCTTCGCGTGCTTTTTATAGCTGCTTGGGCGGGCGGCAATCGACCAGATCATCTTGCGACCCTGATGCTCCGGGCGCTTGTCCACGCCGGTGTAACCCGCATCGCCGTAGACGTAAATTTCCTCGCCATGCAGCAACTGATCGACCTGTGTTACGTCCGCCACATTGGCCGCCGTGCCCACCAGGCTAGCTGAGCGCTGGCCCGAGTTGCCGCTCATCGTGACTTAGAGTTACCGCTTATCCAGGGGCGTGGTCGAGCACGCAAAGTCAACCCTTGCTGTGCTTGACCTCCAGCTTGTTGAACGTCACCTGCGCGCCTTCGGTCTTGTAGCCGGTGTTGTCCAGGGTGTAGGCCCCGGCCTTGAAATACAGCTGTTTGCTCTGCCAGCTTTTGCTGAGCTGCTTGCCCCACCGGTAACCTTGCGAAATCACATGCAGGTAGCCCGCCGAGCTCAAGCGAACCTCGTAGGTGAACCGCTTGTTCAACTCGATATCCTCGGCAATCACCACCTTGGTGTCCGCGCTGCCCGGCTTGAGTCGATAGTTGGCAATCACGCTGCCGGTCTGCTTGGCCTTGTCATAGACATACTCGACCTTCAGCAGCGGGCCCTTGCCCTGGTAGATATGAATCTGCCCGATCACCACCCTCCCTTCCGACGGCACCTGGTTGACTGACAGGCTGGCCGTCATCCGGTGATCGGCCTCGGGGTATGTCCAATTGCGCAGTTCACCGTCCTTGTACGTCTCGCGAAGTTCGCTGCGTGGAAACTCGGATTTGGACGTAGTCCCGCCCGTCACCGGCGCCCAGAAAAACAGCGTATTGCCGGAGCGGAAATACGAATCCGAGTAACCGTCCACCATGCGCGGCGTCTCGATGACTCGGGCAGGCGTGCCAACCGGGATGGTTAGGTTCCAAGTGCTTAGATCGATCATCGCATGGGCTCCCTGATAGGCCGTGGGTTAATTCGCAGGTAAAGCAAAAGCCCTGATCGACAGGGCTTTTGCTGGGCAGCAACAGGGCTGACGGGCTTCCTTAGAATGGTTATGAACACCAGAATGCTCACATCACCCCATGTTTAACATGAAATGATCAACCAGACCGCAGCTAAACCCAGGCGAGCGGTGTACTGGTAAGGCGCGAGCTAAGGGAGTAGGGCTTACGTTGGTTCTTGTCGGGTAACAGCAGCGCATTACTGCGCCGCCGTCCCCTAAAGCGCAAATGCGGGCCAAGGTTGAGCATCCGTTTCGCGTGATCAAGCGCCAGTTTGGTTATACGAAAGTGCGCTTTCGTGGTTTGTCTGTAAGTGTCCGGCTAACGCACCTTGCGTAGTCGAACGGAGGCAAGCCCGGTAGCGTCGCCCCCGGTTGCAGGCATTCCTGAACAACCTGGGCCTTGAAGAGTTTTGGATAAGAGCTTCGTTGGCGCATGGAAATCCTGACGTTAAGGACTATCGCGTCCGCTTAAAAATATGCGGACACCATCGCCCTTAATGCTGGAGTTCGGGAGGTGACTTGGCCAGACGCTTACGGCGAGTCGTCTTACTGCACTCCTAGCCACAGGGCCCAGAGCAAAAAAGGGCCCTCGCGGGCCCTTTCGTACTAAAACCAAGCTCACTTGGTCAGCCAAGACTCAACGGTCGCGGAACCGTGCTCAGCCTTCCATTCTTTCAAGGTCTTATGATTGCCGCCTTTGGTTTCGACGACTTCGCCAGTGTGGGGATTTTTGTAGATCTTCACCTGGCGTGGTTTACGGCTGCCGGATTTTGACTCGGCAGCTGGGGCGCGACGACCAGCCTTAGGGTCAAGTAAGTTGATCACGTTCAGCAGGCTGTAGCCGTACTCGGCAAGCAGAGCGCGCAGCTTAGTTTCAAATTCGATTTCTTTCTTCAGGCCAGCATCGCCTTTCAGGACTTCGAGAGCTTCGAGCTGCTCTGCTAGGTGTTTTTCGAGCTGACGAAATTCTGCGAGTTTAGACATTAGAAATCTCTATGTGATTAGTTTCCTAACGGTACACCAAAACTTGGACTTACATGAAGCAAGCGCGTTCACTTTGATCAGTAAGTAGCATCCATTGCAGTATTACCAGCAGCCAAAACGTCCAGTGGCGACAAGAGAATGATGCAAGGTCGCAACGTTTTACGGAACGGAAATGCGTACCAGGGTGTCATTTGAATTAGGCACCTTGGTGTCTTACGCCCTGTTGAGATAGAGAGGTTGTTATGAACAATATTATCTACATCGTTGGAGCAGTTGTGATTGTCCTGGTGATTCTGTCGTTTGTCGGAATTGTATAGCCTGTAAACTGAGCCCCGGTCTGGTGACTCCACGAGCAGTTCAGTAAAAGCCGAGCCGCAATAATCGGAGGCTTTTTTCCGAAGGCTAAAATAGCATCTAGCGAGCGACGCGTAGCCTTGTGTGACGGTCATAAAAACGTGCTGAGGCCTTGACGTCATTGCCCCCCTATGAACAGCGCCTCCTCGAACGGGGTACCTCCTACGTCGACCCCATTGCCAAGTTCGACATTGAAAGCAACTCAAAAAAAAATTCGTTCACTGGCTTTAGACCCGCTCATTTGCAGTACACAGTCCAAAGCTGATCCACACGTGTGGTGAAGCTTTGGCTCATCATCTCCCGTCGCATCCCCCAATCAGGATTGATTGGCACACTCGCCGAGCGCAGTGTTCCCCTACCCCATCGATTATTGATGGAGTCCAGCACGGTCATGACCTTTTCAGTGGCGACCGGCTGGGAAATTGAAAACAGGTCATCGGTGTACTCCCCTTTTTGGCAAAGGTTGAGCAGAAGTACCTCAGCCTTACTGTATTTGAACCCCGGTCGGAAGACTCGATCTACCGCGTCTACCGCAGCCTTTGTCATCAAACGAACGTCGTCCGTTGGGTACGGCAATTCGACCAAGACTCCATTGGCGTATTTTGCTTCCTCCGGATTGAACATGCCGGTGCGAATGCTCACCCTGATTTTCTTGCACAGCGATTGCTGAGCCCGGAGCTTCTCCGTGGCCCGCATCATGTATGTCGCCACGGCCTCTTTGATCGGAGTAATCTCAGTAAGCCGTTTGCCGAACATCCGGCTGCAGCAAATCTCTTGCTTCGTTGGGTCAGGTTCATCGAGCTCAAGGCATGGCGTACCCGCGAGCTCCCGTGCCGTCTTCTCGATCACTACGCTGAATTTTTTGCGCAGCGTCCAGGGATCGGTTTTGGAGAGATCCCAAGCGGACTTGATGCCCATGCCTTCCAAGTGAAGAGTCATCTTCCGACCTACACCCCAGACGTCTGAGACCGAGCATTTTTTAAGCACCCAGTCGCGCTTAACCTGGTCACGTAGATCAACGACACCGCCACTCTGCGCCTGCCATTTTTTTGCTGCATGGTTGGCGAGCTTGCTGAGGGTTTTAGTCGCAGCGATACCTACGCCGACAGGGATGCCTGTGCTGCGATAAACCTGCGCACGTATCCGTCGCCCGAGCGCTTCTAGATCTCCCGGTACACCCGCCAAGTCTGCGAAGGCTTCATCGATGCTGTAGACCTCAACGACTGGCACCAGGGACTCGATGACAGTCATCACGCGTTGGCTCAGATCGCCGTAGAGCGCGTAGTTCGATGAGAACGCGACGATGCCGTGCTGCTTGAGTTTGTGTTTGATCTGGAAGTACGGCTCGCCCATCTTTATGAACGGCTTGCTGTCCGCGCTGCGGGCGATCACACAACCGTCGTTGTTCGAGAGCACCACAATGGGTGTCTTCGCCAGGTCGGGACAGAAGACTCGTTCACAGCTCGCATAGAAGCTGTTGCAATCGATGAGAGCGAAGACGGGCTCAGGCTTTTGGATCATGAGCGCGCACACTGAACGTCACCACTCCCCAGATGATCAGCTCATCGCCTTCGAGAATGTAGCGCGGCGGATAACCTGCATTCTCGGACATTAGGATGATGTCAGAGCCTCGCTTGCGCAGGCGCTTGCACACCGGTTCGCAATTCACAGCCGCAATCACGATGTGGCCGTGTTCAGCGGTGATCGAGCGATCAACCACAGCCATATCGCCATCGAAGATCCCAGCGCCTTCCATGCTGTGGCCTTCGATGCGCACCAGGTAGATATGCGGCGCTCGGATCTCCAGGATTTCGTCGATGGAGATGTGTTGTTCAAGGTGATCAGCCGCAGGGGATGGAAAACCGGCTGGTACTTTGAACGAGTAAAAAGGGAGCTGAACTCCCCCTTCTGCCAACGGCCCTAAGAATGTGACGCTCATTAGAAATGCCTTTACGCCGAAACTGTATATACATACAGTTAACGTCGAAGACTGCTTGCGGTCAATCTCGGCCGTAAAATTTAGACAAATGGGGGTGCAGAGCGCTACAACGCGGGGCCTTCTACAGCCCCAGAACTCGCCCTAAATAGTCATCCGTCATTTCGTCAGTGGCCTGTCCCGACTCCATGAGATGCCATTGCAGCTGGTGTCTCAGGTGTACTCTCAGGCGTGACCTGATCTCGACGTAGCCTGCCGTTGGGCCTGCATAGATATCACGACGTTTCAGAACATCACGCAGCACCCTGATGCCCTCAACGCCAATCCCTGACGCGTGCAGCCGCAAGGCAGGATCGACCCCAGGATCTCTCTTGAAACTACTGACAGCCTCTTCAACCAGCCTCACAAACGCTCCCGCGTCACATGCCTGCTGCGCTGTGCGCCAAACCTTAATCTCCAGCTCATCTTCCATCTGCTCTCTCCAATTCATACGGGACTCCGCGCGCGTGAAAGTTGTCCGACACGGGTATTTTTAAAAAAAATGACTCGTTGTTTGAAATCAAACGGGAAAGCAGCGGCTTACGCCGCGCAGTGGCGATTTTGCTATGCCCATAAGGGCAGTCACACATCAGCGCCAGCGGGATAAATCGCAAGAAAAGGCCAGAAGCAGAAGCACTGCAAAAAAGCAAAAACCAACACCGTTTCCTCAGCAGGATCGGCGGAAAGTGGGGTGCCGAGATCGCTGCTTTTTTGTTGGTCTCAAATATAAAGATCCGTTGCTGAAAAAATTTTTCAAGGGGCCATCTGAAAAAATATATTTTTTGACAGTGCCCAGCCAGAAATCACAACGCCCCATACTCGCTTTGCTTGAAGAGTGCGCGACGAACACATCCAGATCTAAGCGTCCAACAACGTATGATTGCGCTTGCTGTTGAAACGCCTGGGTAGTCCTGGAAGATGGTGGTCGCCTTGAGCCCACACGTGCAGAGAAGCGTTAGCGCAGAATGTGGTGAATTAAGGAAACACTGATGGCAGTCGATTTGAAAAGCCTGTGGCAGCGTGAGCGTGCAAGGCGGGCGGCTTTGTGGGATCTGGAGGAATTGCGACCCGGCGATGACCGCGCAAAACCTCACCTGAGAACTCTCGATGAAATCGATAGGCAAGATCTCGAACAACCTCATGGGGAAGCTCAGTTTATGACGATTGAGGAGTTGAGAGATTCTGTACCGGAAACGCCTCACGAAAGCCGCGATGGCCACCATTTCGTGATCGTTCTAGACCGGCACATTCCGGAAGTTTGGCGAACGAGATTTGAAGCAGCCAATGCACTCTCCGAACGTTTTTCGGAAGGAAGCTATGTGCATGATTGGCACTGATTTTTGAGGGTTTGGATTCGTGACATGGAACATCTCAACGCCCACCGAGAGTGGAGTCAAAATGATCGAATTTGATTTGAACACAAACGACTGTGAGACGCTGTTGAAGCGCGATTTTCAATCCAGTTTTGAGTACCTGCCGCGCTGAAAAACGTTTTTACACAGCCTCGGCCAGAAGCAGCCGGTGGCGAAGGGCCGGCCAAGCAGCCAAGCAGCCAAGCAGCAAACTGGACAGATAGATTTGTCCTGATCGCCAGCTACGTAAAGCAAGGTAATGGAGATTATCCATTGATTTTCGCGTTAATTAGGCGCTCCGTTGACCGCCTTGTTGCCGGAAGTAAGCTCCACCCAAACATGCAGTCATAAACAGGAGTAACTCTTAACTGGACGACATTGCAGATGAACATACCCGCGCCCTGCCCGCGTTCTTCGCTTCGTAGAGTTGCTTGTCCGCAGCTTCTATCAAAGCCTCGAATCCTAGTTCGCCAGTGGGCGTCAATGTTGCGACACCTAGAGAGATTGTCAGCACACGATCGACATCAGAAGCAGAATGTTCGATGCCCAATGTCCGAACACGTTCTTGCATTCTTTCTGCAATCTCGACCGCACCAGAAAGAAAAGTATTGGGCAGAACGCAGGCGAACTCTTCGCCACCATACCGAGCGACCAGGTCATAGGGCCGTCTAACCGTTTCAGATAACGTTTGGGCAACGGATTTCAAACAGTCATCTCCAGCCTGGTGTCCGTACCGGTCGTTGTAGCGTTTGAAATAGTCGACATCCACCAAAATGAGCGATAGCGGCTTTTGCTCTCGAAAGCACTGACGCCAATCCGCCAATATGTCCTCATTAAATTTGCGTCGATTGGCCACCCCGGTAAGACCATCTATCAACGCCATGGAACGCAGCAGATCGCTCTGTAGTTTCAGGGTTAGATGTGTTCGCACACGTGCTCTGACAATGGTGGTATTGATGGGTTTGGTGATGAAGTCCACCGCGCCAAGTTCCAGACCTAGCACCTCATCTGACTCCTGCTGCTGTGCGGTAATGAAGATGATGGGGATGCCTTGGGTCATAGGGTCAACCTTGAGTCGACGGCATACTTCATGCCCGTCCATACCCTCCATGATCACGTCCAGCAGAATCAAATCGGGCAGTTGGGCCTGGCATACGCTGATTGCCTGCTCACCGCTGGTGGCCATGAATACATCACAGTCCTCACGAAATAGCTCATGAAGTACCCGGATATTAGTCGGTTGGTCGTCGACAATAAGGAGTTTTGGACGGTTAAAGGAATGTGGTAACCACGTTTCCATCGATTGTTCCATCAGGCCGATCTCAACAGGTCACGACCAATCGGCATCGCAGCGGAAAAGTCTAGCGACTGCACCTTGGCAACAAGTTCGTCGAACTGTGGGCGGAGGGCTTGCGGCGTTTTTGACGCCAATGCGTCTGCCAGTTCTATGGCTTGAAGGTTACCCGCTTCCAACAACAGCAAAACCTCCTCTAGGGACTCTCTCCATAGCGCCGGCGCCATGGAGTCCTCGTCAGCACTGCTTTTTACACGCAGGCTCTGGCCAAAATCGACATTCATTTGCTCAAGGCTTTGTTGCAATAACCTGATCAAGCCGTCAAACCATGTTGGGTCGGCCAAGAGACTCGCTACAAACTCTGAATCGGCAGATTTCAGTTTGTGCTCCAGGTCGCCTGCCAACAGCGACAACGCCTTGGCGCCCATAGTACCGCTGCTACCTTTAATGGTATGGAGTACAAACGCGGCCCCCGATGCATCTTGCCGCTGGATTTGATCGCGCAACTGGACAAGCTGTTTTTCCATCTCTAGGCCAAAGGTACGTAGCACCTTGCGGATCAAATCGAGGTCACCACCAAAGCGGTCAATAGTTGATGTACGAGACTCTATAACGCCATCTCCAGTATTGGCTTGTCCCAAAGCTAAAGATGCTTGGCTATCCTCAGAGCCAGCTTGTAAGAGCAGTGTTACGACGAGTTGTTCCAGGTCTATAGGTTTGCCGACATGATCATTCATCCCGGCAGCAAGACAGGCTTCACGGTCGGTATTGGAGGCATTAGCGGTCATAGCCACAATTGGCAACGTAGCAAAGCGCGGATTCGATCGAATGCGACGGGTCGCCTCCAAGCCATCAATATCTGGCATCTGGATATCCATTAATACGACGTCGAAGGTCACACGCTCATTCATCACCTTGCTCACACCTTCCAACCCGCCTTCGGCCAACGTTACCTGAGCGCCTTCCCTTGTCAGTAACTCATCGGCGACCTGGCGATTGAGCATATTGTCTTCCACCACTAATAGTCGCAGCCCGGCCAGACGCTGTGGCCTGTCAAACGTTGACCGAGTTACGGGGGACTGCAGCAAGTTTTTGCCCTTGAGTGCTCGCTGAACAGCGTCGGTTAGCTGCTTGGGAGTGACAGGTTTGGTGAGAAAACCCACGAAGGGGGCGTCTCCCGTCTGGTGCGCGTCGGCCAATACTTCGCGGCCGTAAGCAGTGATCATAATGATCATCGGAGGTGGCACACCGTTACCCTGCTGATGAATCAATTGCGCAGCGCTCAGCCCATCCATATCGGACATCCGCCAGTCCATCAGCACCACGTCGTAGGCTTCACCTAGCGCCTGGGCTTTCTTCACCCATTCCACCGCTTGCGTGCCACCACTCACGTGGTCAGCCTTCCATCCCAATCCATGCACGGTGCGCAACAGCAATTCACCCGCCATGGCGTTGTCGTCGACGACCAGAACCCGTAAGGACACATCGACTCCAGTACAAGCGGATTTCAGCAGTGACGTCGGCGCTACATCCAAAGTGATATCGAACCAGAAACGACTCCCGACACCTTGCTCGCTCTCCACCTGAAGTTCACCACCCATCAAGGTGACCAACCGCTTGCAGATCACCAGGCCCAGACCTGTACCACCAAAGCGCCTGGAAGTTGAAGCCTCGGCCTGAGTGAAGCCTTCAAAAATGTGCTGAAGATGTTCCGGGTTTATACCAATGCCGGTATCAGAAACGGCTATGCGCAAGCTCACAGCATTTTCCGTTCGCATCAGTTGCTCAACGCTGACCACGACCTGGCCTTCTAGGGTGAACTTGAGGGCATTACCCGCTAGGTTGATCAGTACCTGTTGCAGTCGCAGGCTATCGCCGATCAGGTCGTTGGGTAAATTGGAGTCCAGGTCGAACATGACCTCAACCTCCTTATCGCCCTGGTTACCTGCCAGCACAACGGCGAGGTCACGCATGAGCGGTTCAAGCTCGAACGGGTGCACATCGAGTTGCAGCTTGCCCGCCTCAATCTTGGAATAATCGAGAATGTCATTGAGTAAACCAAGTAGTGATTTCGCAGCGGTCTGCGCTTTGGTCACATAATCGAGTTGGCGACCATTCAGGTCAGTGTTCTGCACCAACTGCAACATACCCAACACGGCGTTCATCGGTGTGCGTATTTCATGACTCATGTTTGCTAGGAAGGCTGACTTGGCCGCACTCCCTGCATCGGCCTGTTCCTTGGCGTAAAGCAGATGTGACTCTAGCTCGCGTTGAACAGTGATGTCCCGATTGATGCCGGTCACGCGCAACGCTGTACCGTCTGGACTGCGTTCTATCTGTGCGCCGGCATGTATGAAGCGGATCTGGCCGTCCGGGCGAACGACACGGAAAATTGTGTCATACACATCAGTCCCCTCGACGGCGGCATTCAGCTTTGCCGCCGCTGCCACGACATCCTCGGGGTGAACACGCGAGTACCAGTGCATATAGCTCAGACCGTTATTGCGCAACGTTAGTGGCTGCCCGTAGAACTCGAACATACGGTCATTCCACTGCAAGTTATTGTCCGCCAACGTCCAAGACCAGACGCCCAATTCAGCTACTTCAGCAGCCATCAGCAGTTGATCGTGCACCGCCATCAATTCGCTGCGTTGTTCCAGTGTTGTCTTCAGGCTCGCAGCCAGTTCCTTTTCTGCCGCTTTACGTTCGGTGATGTCTACCGCAATACCCAGATAACCGCTCAATACCCCATCGGCATCGCGCATGGAGGTGACCACTAGCGTCACAGGAAACCGCGAGCCATCCTTGCGTGTGTAAGTCCACTCTCGGGTTTCTGCGCCTTCAAGCTCAGGTTTATGGGTAAGCACACGGAAACCGTCGATAGTCTGAGCGTACTCCTCGCTCAGCTCAACGCCACGTGCAGCGACTTCCTCTGGGACATGGAAGAGCGCCGGGGTGTCTTTGCCCACTAACTCATCGGCGTCATAACCCAACAAATGCTCGGCGCCTTTGTTGAACACACGGATAACACCATCGAGATCCGTCGCAATGATCGAAACCTCAGTAGCCGAGCGTAGCACCGTGTCCAACAACAGATTGAGATGCCGCAACTCGGATGTTCGTTGCGCAACCTGCTCTTCCAGGCTGGAGTTGAGTTCAAGAATTCGGGCCTCTGCCACTTTTTTCGCCGAGATATCCCTTAACGTCTTGGACGCCCCAATGACGCGACCACCCTCGCCATAAATGGGTGAGATGCTGACGGAGACATCGATCAGTCGCCTGTCTTTGTGATGGCGTTGCGTATCAAAGCTGCCGATACGCTCACCCGCCCTGATGCGCGAAAGGATACGAGCTTCCTCTGTGACAAGCTCCAGAGGAACAATCAAATTGGCCAGTGTCTGGCCCACGGCCTCCTCGGCGGTATAACCGAAAAGGTGCTCGGCGCCTTTGTTCCAGTTGGTGACGACGCCATCGAGGTTTTTTCCAATAATGCCATCGCCCGAGCTTTCAACGATGGAAGCCAGCCTTGCCTGCTCGATAAATATCTGCCACCGACGTTGACGGCTGACACTCACGACACTCGCCAAGGTCGCCAGAAGCAGTGTGAGAAAACCACCGAAAAACAGCACAACTTTTGGTGAAACCTGATGCAGGCGCTGGATGAACAGCGAATTTGCGTCGAGTTCGATTTGCCACCGCCTTCCGTATACCTCGCGCTCCAGCTGATGGGTCATCAGCGTTTCTAGGCGAGCCGAGTCATCGGTGCTTTCATAAAACAGCTTCTCTTGTCCTGGGACGGTGATATCCCTTAATCGCAAATGTACCGTCTCATTTTCTATGCGCAGGCCTTTAAGTACCTCCTCGGTCTGCAACACAACATAGCTCCATCCAAAAGCAGCTGCCTCTCGTTCAGCAGCGGTCACCGGAGTGACTCCACCGCGAAAGATGGGCATCAATATCAGGAAAGACTGCTGCGGTTTTCCCATGGCCTGTACTAACGTGATGGGCCCAGTGATCCGTGCCGCACCGCTTTGTATCGAGGATTGTGCCGCCTCTCGCCGCGATGTTTCTGACGCTATGTCCAAGCCAATGGCAGCCCGGTTACCTTCAGCCGGTTCGACATACTGAATAACGTAGCGCTCGCCTGAGTGCGCTGAGAATTGATGGATGGAGAAGTCAGCAGCGCCGTCAGCTTGAGCGTGCTTGAGAAACTCGTTTTCATCGCGCTCTGGTACACGCCTGATAAAACCAAAGGCACTGGCGCCGGGAAACTCGAAAGCGAGGTCACGGGTTCTGTGATATTGGCGAAACACTTCACGGCTAACGTCATATTCGCCTGCTGTCAGCACCGCTGCACGAGCGCCTCGCAAACCGTATTGGTAAAGATTGAGACGCATTAAAACCAACTCTGCGGCGTCATCTGTCGCTGCTGTAATCGCTTCTCGAGCCTGCTGTTCGTTGATGCGTTCAAGGATCCAGCCACCCAGAATGCTCGCCCCTAACCCCACAGCCAGAGTGATAGCTACTCCCCAGTTCCATGCAAAAAACTTATGCTTTTTCACCCGCATTGTCCTATCGCAGAGGGCCTTCAGCCTTCAAGATTAACGTTCAAACCCTGTTGAGGGCCGCGAGATATCCAACCTGTAAGTCACGAATACGCTCAGGTCAGGCCGGCTAATCGTTGAAGCCTGTCTATGTCTGTTTCCGGTTCGCCGTTGTTAATGGCGGCAGCAAGGCGCATCACCACTTGTTCGCGGCGAACTTGCATGTGGGGCAACGCATAAATTGCGCCTATCAATTCGCGTAGAACCATAGGCAGCCCCCAGCGCGCTTTCAAGCGAATGGCAAAAGGCGCTGAAAAATCACGGGTAGCGTGGGTAAGCGTTTCTTCGGTCACGCTATTGCCCTGGTTCTCCCATATCTGAATTTGGTACAGCACACAGAGTTCGCCCATGCGGTGCAACAGGGCGGCACTTTGCAGCGGAGCGGGATCCAGACCACATTGTTGAGCTAGGAGCACAACCCTTTCAGCTAAACGCTCGGCATCATCCAGATGAGCCTGGATGAAAGTCATCACCATGCCGTCAGGTTGAGTATTGGTCTGTCGCAGGGCTTGGCTGATCGCCAGATTCACGCTGGTAAGCCCTCCCAGCCGCGTCAGGGCACCGTTCAAATTCGTGCATGGCTGCCCTAGCCCTAGATACGCGGCACCGTTGGCGGCGGCGATCAAGTGCGCACATAGCGCCGGGTCATACTGCCAATCATTGGCGAGTTCTCGTAAATCCATCACCGCCCCGCCATAGCCGAGCTGAAGCTTGTCTTTTACCGAAGCAAGTAAAGGCAAGTCCAACTCTGCCGCAGACAAACCATTGAGATAGCTAATCAGGTCTTCATCGTTGACAGTGGTCGCTCGGGGGGCTCATCAAGCGGAAGAAGCGTATCCAGGCATTGTACGACGCGCGAAACCTGGAATGGCTTGGTGAAAAAGGCACTGATCCTCAGCGATTTTACCGCCAGCACACTGTCTCGATCAGCACGCCCAGTGATCATGATCAGCGGCGTTCTTTGATCTTTTTCGCGAATTTTCTGCAACAGGTTGACGCCCGGGGCATCCGGTAGATTCCAGTCGGCCATCACCAACTGATAGGTGCTTGGCTGCCAAGCGTCTAAAGCACTAGCGACATCGATAAAGCAATCGACCTGAGCAACCGGACGGATGCTCAACACGAGCTGTTTTAAAAGATCGGATATCCAAGGGTCATCATCCAGAATCATCACTCGCATTCGATAATCCTCACTGGATTGACACGTAACTTAGCAACGCCTTAGTGACTGACTATCAGCCAACAGCAAACATAGACGTCGTTGAGATCAAGGGGTGAGGTTGTAACCGAGCGATTTTGGATAAATCACGGCAATTTCCCTTTGGCGGATGGTTAGATGGCATCCTTGAACGGTTGAATCTATTCCTGACCCGCGAACTATACAAGCAAGCAAACAGCTTACAGGTAGTCAGGATAGCGGGGGTTAGTGCATGAAACGCCGCCATAGCGGAATTGCTTGAGTGATTCCGTCCTGCTGCTCGCTGCCCTAGGCACCCAAAAATGCGCTAACCCCTCTGACTCACGGATCCAAGCAGTCTTGGATAATGGCCCGGACAGTCACCCCAGTGTTTCGGCTGGTTTTGCGCCAACATCTATGGACTGGCCTGGCATCTTCCAATGGAACGCGTCACGAGTGGCTGCAATGAGTCGTTTTCAGCCGGTGACGACAGGCAGAAAACCGCCAGAGCGGGCATTCAAGCCATGGGCAATAAATCTGTCGCGTTATTACTGCATCGCTTCGATACAGTGAAAAGTTCGCGACCGAGAGCTCGTGCAGTGTCCATATGAGCAGTCGAATCCTGCGTTTCCGATTCGAGCAGGAGTTCGGACGTCACGACGCATACGCCGCAATAATCGAAGATCCCATGGTCAATCTGCGTCTTCATGGCGTCGGCATAGCCGTGCCGCTCATAGGTTCCCCCGTCGGCGCCGCCGACACCGACAAGATGAACCCGCAGGTGGCGAAGCTTCTTCACCAGCTTGGCATCCGAACTGAAATCGAACGCCCAGCCATTGGCGAACACGCGATCGATCCATCCCTTGAGAAGCGCTGGCATCGACCACCAGTAGACGGGATAGACCAGCACAAGGGCGTCGGCGCGATCGATCCGCGCCTGCTCGGCAGCAACATCGGCGGGGGGCGGAGCCTCCCTGTGATGGACAGCGAGATCAGCCGCGGTGAACCTCGGATCGAATGCTTGCGCCGAGAGATCCGCGATTTCGAAGGAGTTGCCGGGATCGGCCAGGGATAAGCCTTCGGCGACTTGCGCAGCGAGGCTATGGGTGAGGGACTGGGGATCGTGATGAGCAACAACGATGAGTGCGTGCATGTCGAAAACTCCTGCTAGTGATTGAGGGCGAAAGGGCGAACCTTATATACTCATGGTAAGTTACGCACAGTAAGTTACTTTTGGTATATAGCCATGTCAAGCATCGAGACAAGACAGCAGGATTCCAGTCCAAAGCCGCGTCGGCGCATGTCAAGAGAAGAGAGGCAACGCCAATTGCTGGACGTCGCCTGGCGGCTAGTCCGGGAGGAAGGCACGGAAGCCTTGACGCTTGGACGGCTCGCCGTACAAGCTGGCGTGACAAAACCCGTGGTTTACGATCATTTCAGCACGAGGCCCAGGTTGCTGGCAGCGCTCTATCAGGAGTTCGATGCTCGCCAGACCGCACTCATGGACGCCGCGCTTCAGACGAGCGAACCCACCTTGCTGGAAACTGCGACGGTCATCGCATCGTCTTACGTCGACTGCGTGCTTCTCCAGGGCAACGAGATACCCGGCGTGATCGCGGCGTTGGCCAGTTCACCGGAGCTCGAAAAGATCAAGCGCGAATACGAAGCGATCTTCATGAACAAGTGCCGGATGGCCCTCTCCCCATTTACCAGAGAGGGTGCTATCGAGCCCGCGAGTCTTCGGGCGATGCTCGGTGCGGCCGAGGCCCTGTCCCATGCCGCCGCAACCGGAGAAATCACACCCGAGCAGGCGCAGGACGAACTCTTCGAAACGATTATCGCAATGGTCGACAGAAGCGCGCGCGGTGGCACGCAAAATGTCGACGAGGGCGGCGAGCTGAGCCCCTAGTGAACCGGAACGCCAAACAGCAGCTAGCTCACGAATCTATCCGACGTCCGAGAAAAGGGTCGTTGTAAGATGGTCGCGATAGGCAGAAATCGGCCAAAAGCCGACATTGGCCAAGCCCCGAACACGGCTCACATCAGTAGCCACCGCGCTTCAAATAGCAGCCACCTTACGCATCAAGAATATCCTTCAGTTTCTCAAGAATTTGACCACCAGAGGATTCAATTCAGCGGAGCATTCCTCCGGCAACCAGTGCCCGCAATTGGGCAAGACCTGGCCTTGTACATTGGTCGCGTACTCTTTCATCTGATCGACTTGAAATTGCCCCATTCCGCCGTGCCCTCCACCGCCGATTGCCAGCACGGGCATGTTCAGGGAGGTCTTCGACAGCTCGACGTTTTCAGCGACCGATTGGTTAAGTGCTCGGTAGTATTCGAACGATGCGTTCAGCGTATGGGGCTTGGCGTATGACTTCGCGTACAGATCGAGTAGCTCAGGCGTAAAAGCATCCTTGTTGGTCGCGTGTTCTTTGATGAAATGCGAGAGGAACAGCTTTTCATGGCCTGTGATTAACTTTTCAGCCAACTGGTCGCCAGCGGCGAAGAAGCTGAAATGCCAGACCAGTGACTCACCCTGTGGTGAGAATGCCGGGAAATCGTAAATGCGCTTGTCGGGAATCGGTGCCTCCATGTACACCAGTTTCCTTATCTGGCTTTGGTGGGTGACTGCCATGGGATAGGTGTTCCAGATACCGATGTCATGCGCAACCAAGTCAAACGGCTGGTTGTCGCTTAGCTGTGTCGCGAGGGCGAACAGATATTTCGAGACGTCAGTGCCGGTGTAACTGGTCTTGGGCGGTTCCGACTCGCCCAGGCCCGGTAAATCCACCGCAACGACGGTATGAGTCTTCGCGAGTTCGGGCATCAAGCTGTGCCATTCATACCAGGCTTGACCAAATCCGTGGACTAGGTAAACCAAAGGCCCGGAACCGCCCTTCACATAGTGGAGCCTGACGCCGTCTATCGTTTTGAATTCACTCTTGAATCCCGAGGGAACAGGAAACTCTGCCGCTTGAGTCAAGCATGGCAAAGCCAGGGTGATTGCGACTGCTGCGAGTGCCAATCTAATGCGCTTTTTCATTTTATTTCTCCATCGAGTTATGGCTGAAAATTACGACTGTGCGCAGGCGTGCTATCCCCTGATCAATGACCGTGGATCGCCTGAGTGGTGTGCCGTTGACCTTGCGGAAAACCATGCGCCCGTGCCCGAAATGCAATGGCCAGGCTGATCAATAGCAGCGCCAGCAACACGCTAGGAAATGCACTCGTTCCCCATTGGCCGAGTAACACGCCACCCAGCAGTCCACCGCCGGCAATAGCGCTGTTCCAGACAACTACGTTCATAGAGAGCGCAACGTCAGAGCCCTTGCCTGCTGCGTCGGCGAGTGCTGTTTGCAGCAGGGTGGCCGCGCCACCAAAGGTCAGCCCCCACATGAAGACACCCACGTAGATGGCTGCGGCGGAGCCTGAGAACACGCCGAGGAAAATCGAAACCGCTGCGAAGGTTGCAAGGCTGGCCAGTACGGTTGTTCGCAGGTGCCGGTCGACCAGTCGGCCCGTGAGCCAGATGCTGGCCAGCGCCGCGACACCAAATGTGAGCAAGACCAAATCGACGTCACTGTTCAGCCCAGCCTTGGAAACGAAAGGCGCGACATAGGTGTAAAGAATGTTGTGAGCCAGCATCCAGGTGAAGACGACAGCCAATACCGAGCGGACGCCTGGGGTGAAAAACACCTGGCGTAACGGCATGCGCTGTGAGGATGATTGGCCTGGGTAATCCGGTACTTTGATCAGCACCCAAACGATCAACACCAGGGTCATGCCAGACATCAATCCAAAGGCCATGCGCCAGCCCATGAATCCACCCAACCAGGTTCCCATCGGCACCCCCAACGACAACGCGATGGGCGTACCCACCATCGCCACCGCCAATGCGCGCCCCTGCAAATAAGGGGCGACCATGCGCCGTGCGTAGCCCGCGATAAGGCTCCAGGCCAGCCCCGCTGAAACCCCGGCGAAAAACCGTGCAATCAGCGTCAGCCAGTAATCGGAAGACAGCGCCGTGAGGGAGTTGAATACCAGAAAGCCGACAATCGTCACCAGCAGCACCGTCCTGCGGCGCCAGCTTTGCGTGGCAATGGTCAGCGGGATTGCTGCCAGCAACGACCCCAACGCATAGACAGTCACCATCTGTCCGGCCAGAGACGCAGAGACACCCAGGCCACTGCCGATTTCGGGTAGCAAACCTGCTGGCAAGGTCTCAGTGACAATGCAAATGAAACCCGTCATCGCCAGTGCAAGCAGGGCCCCAAGCGGAAGCTTTCCGCTCTGTTGCTCATCTTTAGTCATTTGCCACCTCACATATATACCGATCGGTATAATATGGAGGTGTGCCGCGATGTAGTCAACGACTTATATATCGATTAGTATTTAAGTGATCTAAAGGAGGTTCACATGGCACAGATGGGACGTCCACGCACCTTTGACCGTGGCGTGGCGATTACTCAGGCGATGCATTTGTTCTGGGAGCACGGCTATGACGCAACATCGCTTAGCCAGCTCAAGGCAAATATCGGCGGCGGCATCACCGCCCCCAGCTTTTACGCGGCATTCGGCTCAAAGCAGGCGCTTTTCAATGAAGTGATGGATCGTTATCTGAACACCCACGGCCGGGTGACCGATAGCCTGTTTGACACCACGCTCTCCCCGAGAGAGTCGATCGAACTCACGCTGCGGCGCTCCGCGAAAATGCAGTTTGAGCCCGACCACCCGACAGGATGCCTGGTGGCGCTGGGTTTGCTGAGTGCGTGCACGGATGAAAGCAAAGCCATCTCGCAGCCGCTGGCTGACGCAAGATCCTTGAACCGTGCAGGGATGGTGGCGTGTGTCGAACGCGCTATCGCATCCGGAGAGCTCCCCCCACAGTTGTCCCCGAGGCATTGGCCACAGTGTTTGACAGCTTCCTGCTAGGGATTTCGGTATTAGCCCGGGACGGAGAGCCCTTCGAGAAGATAGACAAAGCAATCACGCAAATTATGACCTTATGGGACGCATCGCCTATCAGCAGTCCGGCTTTAGCCGACGATTAGCACAACGCTGAATATCCGAACTCGTCAGTCAATTGCGAGTCATACGGGCAGTAAGACTCGCGACCTCACAGCCTGTCCATCTGCCGGATATGCCGGTGATAGTCCGTCCATATCGCTCTCGCGCTGTCACTGACCGCCGCTCGGCCACGGCGCGGCTTATGCGCGTTTCGAACTTGGCATGACAGATCTATCTCTCAGATTGAATCTGAACTGCTGGCTGGGGAGCAAAAACTGCAGGTTGCTCATGAGGTCATGAGGGTTAAAACCTAACCGTTTGCCCATTTCACACCTCTCGATTTCAGATCGATGTCACCTGCAAGGATGACGACGTCAGCATCGCTTGCAGCGCGATCGAATCGAGCGAATCGTTGTGCAGGTCTGAATAGATTTGAAGCTTCATTGGATTACCCGCCCTGAGCAGTGCTCAGCACATTCTTAAGCTGTTGTATGAGCGGTCAGCTATTTCATTGGGGCAATGGCTAGCATCCCATCACTTCATTTGCTGTAGTCAGAGGATGACCAATGGATGTGCTCAATGCATCGTACGCTCAGCCAACGCCCCTCTCCTAAAATCCCGGCCTGCCCACAAACTTCGCAAGTCGAGAGCGACCGTTCTTCTGCAGCGGCAACCACCCCACGGCACGCCGTATCACCGCCAGAAAAATAGAAGCGCAACCCACCAAACTTTTCCTTCACTTGGAGCACCTTCACCTGAGGAACATCAGGATGAGAATCCAGGTGAATTTGCAAAGTGCGGCACAGTTCATCAATCAGATTTAACCACCCGGGCAAGCACGCGATCTCCCGAAGATGGGTACTGGAGAAAAGCTCTGGATAGCGCCCTCGTAAGATATGCAACAGGTCATCCGTCATATGATTCCAATACCCCACTTTCTGTATTAGAGCTCGCCGCTAGTGCAGGGGCAGTAGACAAGCTCGCACGCCTCGTTGACGCACACTGATCAAGGACGACTTTCGATACCCTGACCTGCAACCTGCAACCTGCAATCGCCTCTTCGCGCCAGCGCCTAGCTTTACCGTGTCCTCTTCACCCAGCGAACAATTGTCTGGGCTAATCAGTGTTTCGTAGGTTCACCAGCACCCCACGTTGGCGGATGCTCAACAATATCGATGGTCATCGTCAGCTCAAATTGCATACGAGCGAAAACAGTACCGAGGTTCGGATAAGATCCCGACTCACGTAGGGCTGTTACTAGCTGAAGCAGCTCTTTGCCACTAGCCAGGGACATTTGAATATTGCAATACACGGTATCGTCGTCTTCCCGAGCCATATCAAATCCAGATTCCCATGCTGAATTGGCGTGCCCTGTGCTCACTGAACAGTTGGTGACACGGGAGCCCCATTCGTAGCGGGTTGCATGAAAGCTCTGAAACTTGGCCGCCCTACCCCTTTCATGAAGGAAGCGACCAAATATCGCGAATTCATGGTCGTCAACACCCAGAACTTCCCCTCCTTTTTTGCATAGCGAATGCTGGATGTGCGCATCAAATGTCCATCCGCGAAACGCCCAAATCGATCCACCTTGGTATGGCCAAAAACCACACCAACAGCCACGCCATTTGATACGAAGACATCGCTCAAGCATGCAGTGATGGGCGCGTCATAGACGTATTCACTTGCACGAACGATCCGACGCAGCTGGAAATCCGTAAGACGCTTTGAGTGAAGATCGACTTCGTGGATGTCGCTCATTAATTTTCTCCGATTCAGGATTCGCCCAGCGATGGAGTAAAAACGTCAGTAAATTTTTCTGACGTTAGTTAACGACTCCGGCTTGAAAGAGCGATCGTGAGTGTCTGTGTAGATCTTGCCGCTCTCAACCTCAAGCACGCATATCACGCAGCCATTACGGTCATGGCCGATGGAAATCGCCTTGATTATTTCCATTCGCCAACTTTTGCCGCCATTCATCCAAGAGGGTGTCAACGCTTGGATTTCAGTAATGACATAGTCTTCGTTCTGCAACTCAATAGCCTCGAGCAGCCTTGTCTCGTCATTCAACATATCAATCATGTTTATGAATCGACCGTCGAGCCGCTTTTTTACGCATACGTGGTACCAGTGAATATTTAAAGCTCGTGAAATGCCATGCCAGTGCGCCAGCCCCTCCCCGAACATTCCTGGTTTACCTTCAATGTCTTCGATGTTGGTTCTGAACATTTTTGTCTCTATCTGAAATCGTTGCCTAGGCACCGCGTCATCTAAAAGAAAGAAAAGATTGCCTCGAGGCTTGCTGATTTTTCGTGACCGGGCCCCTTCAACAAATAAGTCGTGTTCCAGGTTTCAAAAAGGAAGCCGTCCTGAAATGAAATCGCCATGGTGGAGCGTACCCAGTCGCCGACGTCAAATCGCCGCTCGCTGTCAAAGCGGACATTGTGAGCAAACAACACCAGCGGTAGCTTTCCGGCTGCGTGGATTTTCTGTAGCTCGTCTTCGGTGACGTCAACCTTGAAGATTGTCCAATCCTCAACGAGGCAGTAAGGCTTTCGGGGGAAGAGAGCCTTAACCAGTTCTATGAGAATCTCGTCGTCGTCAGTCGATCCTTGGCGAGGACTGCCAGGCCCGCCGAGTAACCCTTCAGCACCTTCGTTTGTATCTGTGCTCAATCTCGTAATCTCCGTCACTACAACTGGTGTGTTCATCGAGCGATCACCATCCGGAGGAACTCTCGAACTGGGCACCCACCATAGGTACCTCGGTTTTAGTGCTCCTTGAGGAAGCTTTGGTGGCGCCCTGCTACCTTCGAACCGAGGCATCTGGCCCACAGGAGCACCCGACAAAACGGATAATACACTATATTGACGTTTATTCGTAAAGCTCAGTTATGGCTATATCCTGACTTTTGAGAAAGTCATGGAACTGAGAACCGCATTTGCAGCCGTACTTCGGGCGCTCCGTCTTGTCCGGCGCGCTAGGTATGCTGACGTCTCGGATGCGACCCACAGACGTAAAGTCAGTGCTCTCGAGAACGCGCAGACCAGCATCACAGTCGAGCAATTTGACGAGCTGGCGCAATCTCTTGGTCTCGATCCCATAGCGATGCTTACCCTCTGCATTGCCCTCCGCCAGGGTGAGCAACCGCTGACGGTAATTGGTCGTGCATTGACCGACGTGGCGGCCTTCGAAGCTGAAGGTGGTATGAAGGTGCTCGCCGAACAGTTCGATGCCGACGGTAACCTCATAAAGCGCGGACGCGGCAAACCGTTAAACGCAGATAATGAGAAAGCGGTATTGGCACTCAAGGCAGAAGGTGCGACGCAGCAGCAGGCAGCAGCGCAGTTGGGGCTGGCGTTGACGTCGGTGAGGGAGTATTGGAGGAAGAGCTGATAATCAGGTGTTCACCCCTAGCAAATGAGCTCACGCTCCTAACTCTGGCGTAGTGTCCTAGTGGTGATTTAATCAAACACCAGTCTCCCAGAGCGCGCCTCCCATTTTTCACGAGGTTGGTTCATGTAGCTATTACGATGCTACGAAACGGGCGCGTAATGATTTGAACCATCCAACATCCGAAGCAGCTTTTATGCGCCCTAAACCGCGACCTTGCTTTCATGATGTCAGCGCTCACGCAAATTTATAGTTGTTTTGGCTATATAGATTGAAGCGAAAACGTTCTGTAGTGTCGATAGGCGACAGGTCAATTAGCTCACGGCGGCGCAAATCCATTCGCGCATGCAATCGCTCTATCGATTCTTAGATGCAGCTGAGCGCTAGTAGTTCGTATAGGGTTATAGAGATAACCGATGTGCCATAAGCTTAAGTCGTAAAAAGCCTTCATAAGGCTATTGGTTAAGAGCGCTACCTTAGCTGCTGGAAGTTTCCGAACGACACGGAAAGGGCCGAAGGAGTCAAAATCCAGCCTGGTTACCGCCTGTGGCGGGATGACCAAAGCCGTCCGCTCCTTCAAGTCCCGTCGAAATGCTTGCCAGAGCCAGAAACGATTAGGGTACTTCAAGTCGATCAAGGTCGGTTTAGAAAATCCATCACATCCCTCCCTGAACCCTAACGTGTAAGTCAAGATCTTCCATGCAACCACATCTACATGTAAAGCGACGACAAAATGATAGCTTGATCGGCTACCGGTGCGATGTAACATACATCCCGGTATCCAATAAACTGTCGTAATCTTATACATCATAAATAATCCGAGTTAGTTTGGGTATATTCATATGAGTAAGATTAAGGCATGGCGTTTCATAAAGCTTAAGTTCCGAAAAAAGCAATCTCAATATCCCCGGACGATCATCCAGTATTGACCATATCATGTGAGTATTCCAAGGGGAAAAATAACCTTCGCGGAGAGTCTTAAATGCCTGTTCACTGGTAATCCAACCCAAAATAATCGCGCTGAAATAGAGAGCGTACAACCGCGCCAGGCAAGTACTTCGATAGATTTCATTGTAAAAATCGCCATGAATCCCGAGACCCGCATAGGGGTCGCTGCCACCCCAATGTGCGAATGCTATTTTGGGATAGCCGTGATGGAACGCGGGAATCATCATTGACCTCATTAGGGTCAGCACGAACATTTGCACACCAAAGCTATGGCCAGATTTGGATGCCCGCTTCGTCAGCTTATCCAATTGCTGTTGAGCCTTCAGCGCCAGGGAATTTCTCATCGCTCCAGCACCACGGATCAAATCGCAATCCTCCTTGAACTGATGATCATCCCAGTAGGATACAAATGCCTGAATTGTGTAATCGTCATGATCTATAAAGAAAATCGACGAGTCATGAAGTGGAGTACCATGAAACTCGCAGAGAGGCTTGGTCAGATAACACCACTGAACCTTGCTAACCGGAATGCCAATCTTCTGGAAAGACTCGATGAAGCATTGTGAGCAAAACGCCCTTCTGAATTGAGTCGGTATGGTGGGTTGACTGAATTCAGGAAATCGTTTAATCAACCAGGGTTGAGAGATGTTGAATTCTTTTTTGAAGGTTTCAATAAATCCGTTTTCAGTCAAGAGGTCGCGATCTGCGAACCGCTCTCCCCGAAGTCCTATTTTATCACGCTCTATGATCTCGCCTTCCAGCGAACTGAATCGCATATAAGACATGATAGGTATGTGGGCTGTTGAGTTTACTCTCCACATCCATGACGATAGGGTTTCGTCTGCTAGCGGTTCCGGAACTGCATACATTCTTGGGCTCACTATTGCTACTCTTTTCTTGGGAGGGGCTTAACTAGCCGCTTTATCATCCGCACTATCAATAGTTGCTAGGCTATCAAGTCCCACTAAGCCATTGAGGATTTCTTATAAGTATTGAGGGCTCCTGCGCGCATACTGAGGGTTACTTTGTACACATTGATCTTTAGGTAAAAGCATTATGTTCAATTTCGTGACGAAGATCTAAAAAATTATCAGGAAATTTATAAATCAAAGGCGTGCCGGTAAAAGTGATCGTCTTGCTGTTAAAATCCAGATGTGCTTTCAGGAGTTCCGAGCAGTACAGGGTTTCGCACACGTCGATGATACGGTCGATCGGCATATCTTGATCGAGCTTGCTAAATCGAGACATGCAGGGCGGTTGAGCTTTAGTCCCGTAGTGCTGATTGCACCAATCATAGAATCCTTGAACAACGGTCTTTACATTGACTGCTGGAATTATCCCAGAGACAGGGATCACCATGCTAGTTATTCCTATGACCTTTGAGTAACGCTGAAGCAACCTTTTGTTTCTCGTAGACATGATAATTTTATACCAACCAAGGCTTCGCGCAAGTTGATGGAGCTGGTCAAAAATCACCTCTTCCATACTATTTTGATTAGAAATAATATCCAGATCGTCGAAGATAATAATCTTTCTGGCAGCCTGACGGCATTCAATCAAACTTTTAGGCACACGCTTGTAGGTGCGGAAGTCGCTAAAAGGAAAGATTGCGTGGAGTACCTGACCTATTATGTTAAGACTCGATGAGTAAATGCGCGGTTTCACAACAATTACCTCGTCGTGAAATTTTAAAGAAAACTCTTCGAGTATCGAGCTAATTCCTGCTCCTGCATCTCCCCGCAACATTACAAAAATGGCGTCGTCGGATTTGGCTATGCCATCCAAAGCCTGGTAAACCTCTGTGCGTTCAGGCCAGCGATGCTGGAACCCGTGGAGGCCTTGCAGCACCGTGCGAGCAATCTGACGCTTTTTACTTAATGACAGATTTCGCTTCATCTAATCTTTACTGCCCCTCTTCCTCTAATGGCATCTCTGCGCCACGCAGTGCGTAGTTGAAACTCGCCATAATGTCGTCGATGTTATCGAGGTGGCGGTGGTTGATGTGTTCGGTGCCGTCAATGATGCTGGCCATAGCTGATGCTTGCAGAATCTTCACAACGTTATCGGTGATACCCTGCCCCTTGTTCATAATTTTCAGGAACAGCATCTGATCCTGAAAGTTGGTTTTGTTCTTCAGCGGCAAATGGTGGATATAGCTAGATACGAAGTTTCGAAACTCTGGCCCATTTTCCCACCCGTTAAGGGCCACTACAGGATATCGGCGTTCAAGCTGAGGATCCTGACGGAGCACACGCGCAGCTGCCGGTACCCCGAAAGCAAACACCGAGAGGCCGTAGGTGGAGCCTGACAGATTCTTCAGCAGCGAAAGGTTGATGCGCTGCTGAAGCTCGGTCAATGTCAGTGCATCGTGAATCTCATCAATCACAATGGCGCAAATATTTTCCGTCCTAATGATATATTGAAGTTCTGGAGTAATGTTATGGCCTTGCCGCGCCCTTCGCCCTACCCCCAAACCTAGTTCGCTCAGGATAAGATCCTTGAGTGAGTAGCCATTAGGGCTTTGGTGCATGGTCACGAAGATCATTTTGTTTTCGTTCGTAGCATTCCTAGCCTTCATCTCGCCAATCAAAGCGGTTTTGCCTCCTCCTCCTGGAGAGGTAACGAGCATACTGGGTGCGTTGATCTTGTTCCGCATCTTCATTGCCATTTCCATCCTTAGTATGATTTTCTGGGCGCTAGGATGGTGCACCCAGAAGTCGTTGGAACAGGTGATAAGACGAACATCGTCTGGCTCATTGAAGTGGATGTGAGATGCAGGGTGTACGTGAGAGTAATCTGTCATGGTAGTCCACAAAAGTATGAGCGCATGATTCCCCCTAGACTGATGTCCAAATAATAGGCAAGAAAAACCAGACCCATGCGCTCAGGTTAAGTACAAGATAAGTGTTTAATCAGTTGCTATCGTAAAAAATCGGGGGTTGGTTGTAGTCAACATCTTCGGTTTTCTTGAAGAAACCGCCAATGTCAAAAACATTAGATTTCTTAGATGACTTGCCGGTGTCATTGGCCTTGCCGGTGGTGCTGGTTTTGTTCGGAGTCGTACGGCTCAGAGTGCTGTCGTCTTCTGAATTTTTGCCGTGTAAACCTGCTTGTTTTTTATAGTCAGCTTTTCCTTTTTCCGCCTTCCTCCTGCGTTTTTCCTGAGTGGTTAATTTCACCTCCTTATTTTTCTGCTTGGTAATTTCACCATAAGACTGTGCCCCTTCCTTCGTCATGGTGCCATCTCGATCTCCCTTCTGTTGGCGTTGCCAACGGTACATCTCATAGTCCGAACTCCTACTGAAACTATTGCGCACACAAGAAATCTTCTCGAAGATCTCGCCAAGTTTTACGTAAATGAAGCTCAAATCGTATGGATCATACTTAACTGTGACCTCGTCCCGAATCCTGTCCTTAAGTAAGCGTCCGTAATAAAACCTGCGGAAAATCTCAATACCTCCCGGCACTACTTTCTTATTGGAGACTTCTGGGTAAAACCGGTATTTGAAGTCTTCATACTGGGACGTTTCCAAAACCCGACTGTTCGGCTTTTTAGAAAAGTGCCCATCCCATGCTTGCGCAGGAGTCGTGTCTAGCTCCGAGTGTTTCGTCTGATGGTAGGCGTGTAAGGTATAGGCCAGTATACGGCGCAGCCCAGTTAACCCAATCGCGGCCTTCTTGTTGCTCTTCAGATGTTTGCCCTGCTGAGCATTGGAGCCTGTGGTGCCTGGCAGCGGATGGATCGTGTTGATCATCAACTTTCCAATCAGACTTTCAATGTGGCCACCTTGGTGCTTTTCGGGAATATCTCGGTGCTCAACGTCAATGCCAAAGTCCTTGGCGTTGAGGACGAACACGTCAGAGATGAACTCCTTTGCATTATCGGTGTGGATGACTTCCGCCAGTCCGTAGTAGGGAAGCAGGTGTTCTGGGAGTCCTAGGCTTTGCAGAAATTCCACTTTGGGCAAGGCGCAGTTTTCCATCAGCATTGCAACAGATACAGCGCTTGGCGGAAGCAATGAGACGTAAAATCCCAGTATCACACGTGTATGCAGATCAACCGCCAAACTGATGTAAGGACGTCCCAAGACGACCGTTCTGTCGTCCTCGTCCACTACCATAAGATCGACAACCGTATGATCGATCTGCACCCACTCCAGCGGCCTCTTAGTAACTTTATAACCGGGCTTTGCCCCATACCTTTGCTTGGTTTGGTCTCCCGTGTGAGTCATCTTGTAAAGGAGCGACTCTGTTTTGGCTTTGATCCAAGTCGAAACGGTATGGTAACTCGGCCTAAGCGTCCGCCTATTGTCGGCTTGGGTTTGACAATGCTTCCATACCGCCGCGATGGTCTTGTGGCTAGGGTAGTGTTCCTCGAACATCTCCTCTATCAGCTTCAGTGTCTCAGGATTTGTCACTGTGAGGCCTGGCTTTCTTCCCGTTACATCCGGTACCAGTGCCCTGTAACTTTTAGCTCCTGCCATGTATTTCAGTAGTTTGTAAAAGCGAGACTTCTTGACGCACAGAATCTCCATAGCTACATCAGCACTGATTGTTCCTGTCAAATAGTCTTTGAGAATTTCGTACCGCCTAACCGCCTCTTCATGCCGTCTTATTTCGGCGAGAGTACTGGTTGAATCCAGCTTCACATTAGAAGCTTCCAAAATATGCCCAGGAACATTTTGCATTTACCATTCCTCTAATATGTGGTCAGATCTAAAGACTCACATTGTTGACGAAATAATCGCCAGACCCTAGATCGACCACTTTCGATTTTTTAAAGAGCGGGTTGTAACTTTCCAGCTATTGGATGCCGAGCAGTAAACCCAAATCTATTTTGAAGGTCAAGAGCGCCTCTTGGTACTGTCAATATATCTAAATTAAAAATTTTTCTGAATTTATCTTGGCGCACTAAATCGCTGGAAGCCCCAAGTAACGGGCACTCCAGAATTTTCGAATATTTTTTATTCCTAAAATCCACCCATGGTTTTATGGTTATATTGACAGCCGATTAGGACTTCCAGTTAGTCATTTGAACTCAATAATATTATTTAACGCCAAAATCTATCGAAAATTTAGATGCAAAAAATTTGAAATGCCAGGCCGATCCAACTGCTTAATAATTATGGATATATTGCCACTTTCTCCTTAGTTCTTTCGGAGAGCGGGGATGAATAATGTATGAGTATTGACAGGAATCTTGGCAGCCAGGTTGCTCTGACTGGCGCATGCGGAGACACAGGAGAGGTGGCGGCGCGGGTTAGCCAGATTTTTGCTGGACGCTGAAAATGGTTTGAATCAATGAGTGGGAATTCACGAATTGGACTTAAATAAATGAGCGGAAAATCACGATTTATTTTGTTTCTTGAATGGAAAAACCCTGAAGGACTCCACTAATTTCCGTAAGAGAAGGGTTTGGAATAGGAATTGCTGGGTTTTAGGGATTTCCACTCAAATCGCGATTGGCGCACCCGCACCGACAGAGCTCTCTGAGTGCAAGTGATAGCGAGTCGCCTGTCACTCAAGCGATTCGTGCGATGACCAACTGGGATTCATCTGACGTACTGAGCCGAGCCGGTGGCTCGAAGGATGGAGGAAGCGCTATATGAAATCGCGCCAATACGTCAGTTCGCATGCCTGACCATCAGCGCGTCTAACTCCGAAGACACCACGATCATGACCTTCCGGCACCTGCTGGAAATACATAAGTTGGCCCATGCGATCTTCACCATCATCAATGGTTATTTGCAGGAAAAAGGCTTCTCCCTACGTCGGGTGTGTTAACGTTCTGACCGGTTTCAAGCATTTTTTCTCCTGTTTGACCGGATCGAACGCTGCCTTCCAGCGTTTTCTCGAGAACCCTCGCTTCATTGGTGGCCTGCCCACCCTCCGGCCTTCTGTTTCACCGACAGATGCTGCCTTCATCACATTGCACTATCGGTAAAGCCGATTTTAGTGCGCATCACTACAGAGCTTGATGGCCCGACCGTTGCCGGTACGAGCATCACTCTTTTCCGCGCTCAGTCGTCGTCAGGGCCAAGATCCCGCGCGCGATGAACCGCCTGAAGAAAGGAGTCTTTATGACTTTTAGAGTTGCCATTCTTGGCGCCGGCCCTAGCGGCTTGGCACAATTACGTGCTTTTGAAGCTGCCCGTTGCGACGGCGCTGAATCCCCCGAGATCGTTTGCTACGAAAAGCAGAGTGACTGGGGCGGTCTGTGGAATTACACCTGGCGCACCGGTTTGGATCTGTATGGCGAGCCCGTCCATGGCAGCATGTACCGATATCTCTGGTCAAACGGCCCCAAGGAATGCCTGGAGTTCGCCAATTACAGTTTCGAAGAACACTTCGGCCGGCCGATTCCTTCCTACCCGCCACGCGCCGTGTTGCGAGACTACATCATCGGCCGCGTAGCCAAAAGCAACGTGCGACAGCACATCCGTTTCAATACAGCGGTGCATTGGGTTGCCTATGACGAGAGCACCGGCAAGTTCGCGGTCACCGTGCGCGACCTCAAGCAAGACCAACTGATCACCGAAGAATTCGATCACGTAATCGTCGCCACCGGGCACTTCTCGACCCCCAACGCGCCCTACTTTGAAGGCTTGGAGCAGTTCCCCGGTCGCGTATTGCACGCCCATGATTTCCGCGATGCATGCGAGTTTCAAGGCAAAAATTTGCTGCTGGTTGGCAGCAGCTACTCCGCAGAAGACATCGGCACGCAGTGCCACAAGTACGGCGCCAAGTCGGTTACTTTCAGCTATCGCACCAAGCCTATGGGCTTTGATTGGCCGGAATCTTTTGCCGAAGTACCGTTGCTCACCCATGTGGTCGGCAAGACCGCACATTTTAAGGATGGCACCAGCAAAGAGGTCGACGCGATCATCCTGTGCACCGGGTATCAGCATCACTTCCCGTTCATGCCCAACGAGTTGACGCTGACCACGCGCAACCGGCTCTACCCGGAAGGCTTGTACAAAGGCATCGTGTCTTTGGCCAATCCGAAGCTGATGTTCCTCGGCATGCAGGATCAGTACTACACGTTCAACATGTTCGATGCCCAGGCCTGGTATGCCCGGGACATTATGCTTGGCCGCATCACGCTACCAGTAGAGCAAGCCATGGTCAGCGACAGCCGTGAATGGGTGGCTCGCGAAGAGCAAGTGGCCGATCCCTTTGAAGCCATCGACTATCAAGCCGCCTACATACTCGACCTGCTTGAGCCCACCGATTACCCGCCTTTCGATGTTCTCGCCGTGGCTGATATCTTCAAGGAGTGGGAGCATGACAAAGAAGCGGACATCCTCGGCTATCGCAACAAAAGCTACCGCTCCACGCTGACCGGCACCATGGCGCCCGTGCATCACACGCCGTGGATGGATGCGATGGACGATTCACTGGAAGCCTTTCTGCACGGCAAGCAATCGAAGCCTGCAAAGGTATCTACATGAATCAGCCAAGCCTGAGCCAGGCACGGTCGCACTCCCCTCTCCAGTCGACCGATAAGATCGAGTACGGAATCATCCCTGGCATGTTCCCAATTTCACACGATCGCCGTGTTGGAAGAAATTGATGATCCGCCTCCTCTCTTCGACCTGAAATCCTGTGGCTGTATCTGCAGCCCAAATTTTCGACACGATCGATTGGATGTTCCCCAACCGGCCACTGGCCTAGTCGATTACTGGGTGCCTGGTTTCCTCATAGGAGTGACAAATTGCTGACTCGACCCGACAAAGATGCGCTACGTGCAATGCTCGAATCGCAAGTTCAAGAAAAGCTACAGCACGACCCTGATGCGGTAACGACTTATGCAGCACAGCCTGAACCCGAACGGAAGCCATACACCAGTAAGCCCACGGTTCAGGACAAGGCTTTTCACAAAGAGTTAGAGCAAATGCGTGCAGATGCCGAAGCCGGAGTGATACATACGCCTAAGCGTGAGTCTCAGGAGACGGGGGCTCCTAGCCTTAGGCTGGACGATTATCCAGATCTGTAAACCAGTAAGCCCACGGTTCAGGACAAGGCTTTTCACAAAGAGTTAGAGCAAATGCGTGCAGATGCCGAAGCCGGAGTGATACATACGCCTAAGCGTGAGTCTCAGGAGACGGGGGCTCCTAGCCTTAGGCTGGACGATTATCCAGATCTGTAAAACACGCCGCAGTGAATCTAAAGGCATTGGACGGCTTCAGAATTAGAACCAATGGAGACCACACGTGAGAAAGCCCCCTTTGAAGGTCATCATTGAAGAATGGGATGGTGACGGCGCTATTCGAATTCCGGACGAAGCGCTGCAGGAATTGGAACTGGATGTCGGCGACGCTGTGTATTTGATAGAAGAATTTGTTGGCAATACGCGCTGCCTTGTCCTATCAAAAAAGCCTCAAATCACGGATCTGATAGACGAGCTCACGGAAGCATGGAATAGCAGGCAGCTTGGTAACGCCCAGGAGAAATGAGACAGCTGCAATGCGCTTCGCGAATCAATCGTGGCAGGCCAACTGCGGAGTGAATCGCTCAGGGCATATGAATACTTTGGGTCGAACCGGGCTTAAGCCCGAATGAGCGATAGCCGATGTAGCTATAGCTCCGCAGCCCAGCAAATCGCCAATTGAATCAGAGATCAGATACTTGCGGGCCGAGAATTATGTAAAGGCCTGGTTAAGCAGTAGTGGTACCCAGGACGAGCATTAATCGTCCATAAAGCGCTCACATCACGTAAGGCTCGAACAGCCTCCGGACATTCACCCGCGCCTTCAGCTTCGCGGCCAACAGGTACAAGCCTCCCACCTTGCGATGCAGAAACAGTACATCCACAGGTGGCGTGTGCCAGAAGTCGCGGTCAGCACCTAGTTCCCAACCGGTATCACGCAAGCGTACAGCCAGGTCAGACGTCGCAAAGTCATAGGCACCTTGAAGCCTCAGTGGTTCGCAGGCCTGTGTAATGAGATCAGTGAGCACCGCTCGGTGTTTGGGCAGTGTTTCAGGCTGAAAGTAGCCGACGTCCAGTGCGGCATTGGTGATGGCGGCACGGTCTTCATGCAGGCCTGCAATCAACAAGCGGCGATAAGCCTCGGTAGTGTTGCGGTCATAAAGTCGCGTGGCGCCAAAGTCCAACAACACCATCCGGCCGGAGCCTTGCTGATAACGGTAATTGGCATAGTTAGGGTCGGTCTGCACGCACTGGAACTCGAACACCTCGCGAAGAAACAGGCCGAATAGCAACATGATGATCCGGTCGCGCTCTGCCTGCGGCGCGTGCTCTAGTGACTCCACCGCTACTCCATCAACGAAGGACATCACCAAAATATTTGGCGTGCTGAACTGGGCATACGCACGAGGAACCAGAAAGTCAGGACTGTCCGCCAACAGTTGATCAAAGCGCTGTAGGTGCTCGGTTTCTTTCATGTAATCCGCTTCATCCTGTAGCTGACGCTTGGCCTCTTGGAGCAATGGGCCGATGTCCATGCCTTTAGGCAGCATCCCGGACATGCGCAGCAACGTAGCAACGTTATCCACATCGCTGGAAATACTCTCGCGCACGCCAGGGTATTGCACCTTGATCGCCAGGCGTTGGCCGTCCTTATCTTTCGCAGCATGAACCTGGCCGATGGACGCTGCCGCCAATGGCGTGAAGGAAAACCGTTCGAAGCGCTCTTCCCACCCCTTGCCCCAGCTTCCGTTGAGGACTGCCACCAACTGGCTCATAGGCATAGGGTGAGCGTCGCAACGCAGACGAGAAAGGATTTCGCTGAACTCGCGCGGCAACAAATCACCTGTGTCCATCGATAACAACTGGCCAACCTTCATGGCGGCGCCACGCAGTTGCGACAGTTGCTCGACCACCCGATGCACATTGCCCGACGTCAACAGAAGTTCGCTGAGCGCCGGACGTTTGCCCTGAACCCACTGCCGAGCGCCTTCGGCTAGCATGCCGCCCGCGACGCCCGAGGCCAAACTGCCAAAACGCATCAACCGCGATAAGCGGCTGCCAGGCACGGGCAACGAACCGGGCTCACGAGGCTTCATGAATGAAGCGCCTCAACGATCGCGGCAAGCAGCAAGCAGACGCTCGCCACGAAGGTAAGCCGTAATCGCATCGGCAAGTACCAAGCGGGCAAGCTCGTAACCCGCAACAGCTGCCTGTCCTGCCGGAGGTGGGCAACAAAGCCGATGACCAACAGCAAGCAACCCAATGGCATTGGCAGTAACGTGGCAATCCAAGCAACAAGCGCAGGAATGACACTCCAGATGAACCGGTCTCTGCCCTGCTCGGCGCTCATGTCTTGCACGGTCATGGCGAAGCCCCAGTGTAAGGCGCCGACAAAGCTCAGGATGACTGCGCCATAGTTAACAAGCGCAATCGTAAACAACGACCGATAGTCGAGAGAGAACGGGATCAGTAGCGCCAGAAAAATAAACGGCAACAGACCGCCATAACCCAGCAGGCTGACGTGCTTTGGCGGAGAGGTTGAAGGCAACACGTTCATTTGTATTCCTTGCAGTGAGCGACACTCAAGACTGTAGGCCCAAAAGCCCCGCTTGGGCGAGATTGATGGCGATCCGAAGCTGGGGTCAGCGTAATGAATCGCTTTGTAGAATTGGATCATTGCCCATTGCTTTGCGGGCAAGGAGGCGACGGCATATAAGGAGTTTCGCATCCTTGAGATCATGCTCAGTGCCTGCATTTACCAAGTCGACCGCACCCTAGAACCCTTCCAGTCTTCAGTTCTTAGTGATCGGGTTTTTAAAGCGTTCCAATGCAATGAACAGATTCTTGAAACCAAAATTAATAGGGAAACCGCGCCAGCTGTGCTTTGCCTGGTCGTCCAAGGCTCCCTGCCCTGCGGCGAGTTTAAGATGTTTACAGACCTCCTTTCAGCGAGACAAAGCGCGAACTCTGTGCTCGCCTATACTAATAATGTTAAATCATGCTGGTGAGCTCGGCTAACAAGGCATTGATAAATATGGAGATTTAAAAAATTGTTTGCCTTGGAGGTCGCGGGTTAAGAAATATTTCGCCGTGACGGTTTGGTGTCGTTTAGAGGTTTTGATATGAACGTCTTGTTGAAAGAACTTCAGGCATATCATCATGAGGTCGCTATAAAAATCACTCAGATCAAAGAGTTGCTGAGGAAGATGAGGCATGAATCCGAATCCGATGGTGCTGATGACTGCAAGCTGTTGTTCAAGATGCTGGAAGCCATGCATGGTGATGCAGAACGACAACACCATGAAAATGAAGAACTTATTAGGCTGGCATTGCTAGCGACTGAGGCGCCGATCCACCAACGGGTTAAGGATATCGAGCGAGATCATCAAGCATTTGGGCGCATTGCTGGACAGCTGAAGATGTTGGAGGACACAACTCAGGAAGCGAGAGTAATTGCTGATACTATCGATGACTTTATCAAAAAATACTTCGATCATATGGACTCGGAGGAAAATATTTTCTTTCCGTTGGCAGATAAATGGCTGGCAAACGAGCAGTGGCAGGAAATAAAGCGTCAGTGGCATTAATTGCGTCTTACCGTAGACCTTAATATTCTAGCTACTACTCAGATCCGCGATCTAACAAGCTCGGTTTGCTTTACTTGATTTGGTAATCGGAATATTGCAATGCGCTCATTTAAGCCTCCTAACTTTTTCTCCGGTGAGAAAAATTATAAACTCGGAATCGCTGATCTGACTGACCGGCCCAAAATCTATCGCGCGCAAATATGATGATCCGTTAACCCACTTTGACTCATCGCCAATCATGGCGTCTCGTGACGACTGGCTCGTTGATTCAACAATCGTATATTGCCGTCCAGACTTACCTATTGCTTCGAAGCGATCGGTTTCTTGAAGACGACTAGCCATTTCATAGAACTCCATCTCGGTTGGAAGCCGTTAAAAGATAGCATCGTGGTACTGAATTGCCAGAAAACGGGCTTGTTCCAGCTTCGGTAATTTATCCGGTGTAATAGGCAAGCCCTCAAACGTCGCTGCAAGCGTAATCGGCTTCAAAGATGATGTTATTGGCGATTTGCCGACCTCTACAACTAGCCCCATAAATGCACATCCTTACCCGTGGATCGATTCCCGTCACATACCAGAGGCAAGAGCGTATGCGTTAACCACTCGGGTGCAGGGTGCGTTTAATTAGCGTAACGAACGTCCTGGCTGGCCAAATCCTGCGATTTACTGCTGCTTTTGCATACTGCGGTCTGCGTCGTAACGGCCATGATTCAGGTCGTATTTGGATGCACCCCAATCTTACCGGTCAGTATAGTTAGCTCCGTCCCTATGCCGGAGTGCCTTAAATTGGACAATACCCGTGAACGCTTGATTGACTCAGCGCTGAAGCTGTTTCTTTCACAAGGTATATACATTACTGGTGTGATGGCCATCGCCGCGATGGCAGGTGTTACCAAGATGACGCTCTACAGCCATTTCCCCTCCAAGGATGCGCTGATAGTGGCTTGCCTTGAGGAGCGCGACCGACGCTGGCGTGAAGAGGTAGAGCGCACCTTGGCAGGGCATCCTGACCCGGTCAGTGGCATGCTCGCTTTTTTCGATTTGTATCAACGCTTTCTTTTACAAGACAGCGAACGCGGGTGCCTGTTCGTCAACAGTGCGGCCGAATTCCCCCAGTTTAGCCACCCTGTGCATTTGGCAGTGAGCAGGCATAAGCAAGGGATACGCGACAATCTCACTACCTTGGCCGTGAGCGCCGGTATAAGTGACCCTGACGTAGTTGCTGAGGGGCTGTTTATCTTACTGGAGGGCAGTTTTGTCAGCGGCGCCATGGGCCAGGACGTCAGGGTATTCGACACTGCCCGACACGTAGCTCATTGCTGGATCCGGAAGCAGGCCCAACAGGAGCAGAGCGTATGACCCTAGGCCTATTAGCGGCCATTGCCGCCACTTTTTCATGGTCGCTGCTCTACATCTTTCCGGGGTTGGTCGGCGATTACAGCCTTTTTGATCTGGCTGTGGTGAGCTATGCCTTTGCCGGTTTAGGTAGCCTGCTTGTGCTGTTTGTTTACCGCAGCGAAGTTCGGCAATTGCGACTGAGCGACTGGGCCTGTGCCGCACTGCTGGGCTTCTTGGGATACATCGGCTACTTCTTCCTGATCACCACTGCAGTCTTGGCAGCTGGGCCGGTGATCCCTCCGGTGATGATGGGGTCAGTACCGATTGTGCTTGCGATCGCCGGCAACATGCGAAGCTCCAGCGTGCCCTGGCGCGCCATTGTCGGGCCGCTGCTGGTGGCGGCATTGGGCATAAGTTTGGTCAACTTGAGCGTGTTTGATTTTAACGCCGCAAAGGTGGTGCTCCCGACCCATTCCATACTGCTGGGGCTGCTCGCATCGTTAATGGCAATTGGATTTTGGACTGGTTTTGGATTGTTAAATGAAAGTGCTTTGGCTCAGCGCCCAAGCATGTCCCCCATGTTGTGGTCAGCCATGTTGATCTTCATGTGCAGCGTCGAGATGCTGGCGTTCATACCCGTTGGTCTGCACTTGAACCTGTCCCACTTCGCTAGCCATCCGAGCGGGTTAGCAGGTACTCAGGCGCTATTAGTCTGTGGGTTGATTCAGGGGTTAGGGGCTACCCTTGCGGGTGCCTGGGCATGGTCAATTGCAACTCGACGTCTACCTCTGGCGCTCAGCGGGCAATTGATCGCCAGCGGAACCATTTATGCAACTACGATGGGCCTGCTGATCAACCAACGCTGGCCCTCTCCTATGGAAGCGCTTGGGACAGGGTTGCTATTGGTCGGGGTGGTATGGGCAATTCACGCCTTTTATCGCAGGCAAAACAGCCTCGCGACGCGTGGTGGGATAACTGACCTTGGCCAAAACTAATTCGACTGCGCCGGTACGGGCATTTTAGGTGTCCACTTTGGATTGATTTGGCATCATTACCCTGAGTGCCGGAGTCGGGAAGGTGTGTTTGGCGGACGGTTACGGCGTAGCTGTCGGAGGGGCCCGGCATTGCGAAATCAAACTTAGAGAGACGCGGGGGGTCTCAATCACGTAAGGATTTCAAGGTATTTCAACCTGATAGGCCGCATCGGAAGTCGGAATGCCGATATGCAGAAATGATATCTGTATTCAGAGCATTTCTAACAGAACCTGACAGGCTCCCTGGGTCTTTGTTGCCGAACTTAGCGATTAAATGAGCCGGAATATCCTAGACGCAAGATCGCTACCGAAGAAAGACCGCAAAAGGCAAAGCCGCCTCTAAGTCAGTAACGCGCAAATAAAAACTGACGCCTTGTTGGGTTGCCGTTTTGTTCTAGGGGGGCGTGCTGCGAGTTTAAATATGACGAAGGCCAATGCCGCATCGAGGCCAACGGGACGCTAAAGTAAATTTACATCCGATGGATCCTTGCCTGACTAAGCGACTAGCGGTGCTAGTGAGCATCTCAAGCTTCCGGGGACTCAGTCATCGCGACTCCTTTTCGCCCCAGTTGTTTAACGCCATACATGGCCTGATCCGCCGCCTTAAGCAATGTATCGAGACTCTTGCCATGGGTAGGACACAGCGATACGCCAATACTGCACGATATTGAAAGCTCTCCTGCACTGGTCACGACTGTCTGCGCGATGGTTTCGAGCACCCTCGCCGCCTTCAGTTCCGCACTCTCGGTGTGGGTAATGTCTGTAACCAGAATCACGAATTCATCCCCGCCGTAGCGTGCGATGGTGTCACACGAGCGAGTGGCTTGAAGCATGCGATTTGCGACCGCTCGGAGAACCTGATCGCCGACCTCATGGCCGTACTTATCGTTGATATCCTTGAAGTGATCCAGGTCGATCAACAGCACGGCAAATGGAACCCCGTTCACTTTCCAATCGGAGAAGGCCTGATCAAATCGATCGGCGAAAAGGTAGCGATTAGGCAGTTGGGTGAGCACGTCATGAGTTGCGAGATAAGCCGAGCGTTCGTGTTCAACCTCTGCTCTTTCGATCGCTTTGAAATGCCGAATCAATACCACAGGCACAAGCACGAATGCCCCCGCGAGAACCGCAAGGATGATCAATGTTTCCGCGGTCAGAATATCCCCCAATCGCAACTGACGCTCAAACAACAAGATCATCGGTTGTGAAACATTCCTGATCTCGACTCGGTCAGATAGCGCCGGTAATAGGAAGCGATCCAAGATACAGGCTTGCTCGGTCTGCGTTGAAAAAACATTGCTTTCAGATCCTGCGGCGGTTTTCAGGACAGCACTGACGCGAACCAGGGGATCTACGTTCGCATAACTCACAGCCTCCTGTAGCGAGTCCGTCTTGATCAAAAGCAAAGACACCATCGTGCTGCCAAAGAAATTGGGGCGAGTGTTCCCTCGATCCTGTTCAGGACGAATGACTGACTGCATCAGAATGTAAGCGTTCCCCCCTCATACATTGAGAAAACAGGCGATACGACCGGCTTCTGATTATTGTGTGTTCGAGCCAACGCATAGGAGAGATAGGCGACGGTTTCTAGCTTGACGCCATAGATCGAACTCGATTCAGGGAGTAAGGGGTACATGAACAATACAGGCCAAGTCTCATTGAGATAGACCTGATGTTGCGCAGGTTGGTGAGTGAGACTCGGAAAATCCTTGAGTTGAAAGTCTGGTCGCCAAGTACGGCGCAACAGATCTTCAAAAGCCGCCTGTTCGGCGATGGGTACCGCCCGCGCCGCCTCAAGCATATAAATATGAGGGTAAGCGGCTAAAACGACGGCTGCATACCGGGCCGCAGCTTCCGTATCGCTCTGATCGACGGCTTGAAGAAATGCCGAGAAACCCGCCAGCACAGCCTCATTAGTATCAAGCTGATTGCGCACGATGCCGGAAATATTTTGTACGTATTCCGAGAAACGCTTTTCTCTACGTTCAGTCTCAGACTTCAGCAGTAACAGAGCTGAAAAAACAACCAATCCGACAGCGAGGAAAATGAAACCTGCCAGGGAGCTGCGCCGCCTAGTAAGCATCACTTTAACTTTTCCAAAGCGCAGAGCGAGAGCCGAGCCTTGGCAAGCACCGTTGAAGCTAAAAGAGATCGCGGGTGAACGACCGATAAATGCCGATTTGAAGGTCGCTGAGCATTGAAAACAACTCCCAAGGAATCAGATCCGATACGATTTCTGCTCTGCACTGCGGCTACCCCTTTCGCATGTGCTCGAAAGAAAAATTTTCGAGCCCCATTTGCTGCTTCCTAGATGGTCACCACCGCAACGAAACTCACTATAGGGCAATTTGCCAGTATTCGCTGTGTCGTGTGCAATACCTTCGGTTCGAGCTCAGGCGTTTATAAGGGGAAACTCCAAGTGAAAGCTCGTACCTGCGTCAGTGCTATCAACGGTTATACGACCGCCATGCAGTTGCATAATCGAACGAACGATGGCCAATCCCAGCCCTCCGGAATCGTCGGGTTGATTGCGTGATGGGTCACACCGGTAAAAACGCTCAAACAATCGTGGAAGATGTTCTGCCGCAATCGGCTCGCCGTGGTTGTGCACAGTGATGTCGAGACGGTGCTCCAAAACCCTGCTGCTGATCGTCACTGCAGAGGTAGGAGTTGCGTAGCGCAGCGCATTCGCCAGCAAGTTAGCAAGTGCTCGACGGATCAAGCCTGGATCACCCAGCAATTGATCCTGGGCCTGGTTTATCAGCTGTACATCTCGTTCTTGCGCTACCCCTTCGAAATACTCACAGAGCTGCTCGATCAGATCGTGCAGGTTGATTTGCTCGAATTTTACGCAAGCGTTTGGTTGCTCGGTGCGAGCGAGGAACAGCATGCTGTCGATCATGCGGGCCAGCCTTTCATACTCTTCCTGATTGGAAACCAGCAGGTTCTGATAGTCCTCTATAGAGCGACTGCGCCTCAGAGTTTGTTGGGTATGTCCCATCAGGTTGCCTAGTGGGGTTCGCATCTCATGGGCGAGGTCTTCCGAGAAACGTGAAAGCTGGGCGAATCCGTCCTCAAGACGTGCAAGCATCTGGTTGAGGGCATTACAGAGCGGTTTGAGTTCATTCAGCTCACTGAACTCATCCAGCCGCAGATGCAGATGCTGCACATCGATAGCGGCCGCGCGCTTGGCCAGCAGGCGCACAGGGTGCAGGCCTCGTTGACTAACCCACCAACCGAATCCAAAAGCCAATAGCGCTCCGACTGACATGGCCAGCCAAAGCCTGAGTCGGTAAACCCCCAGCATCTGCTCGCGCTCACCCAACAACTTGCCAGCGATCAAGGTCAAGCCGCGATCACCTTGTATGACATCCTGCCAGGCAAGCCGCACAGCCTCGGAAGAGTGATCCTCAACAAGGCGCGCCTGGGGGGCAGCCGGCAACTTTGGAAAAGTCATACCCACCGGGTTGATTTCGATCAACACCTTGCCGGTGTCATCGACAATCCATAGCAGACTGTCGCGATTGCCCAACATGTTTTCGTAGAGCTTGGGCCGACCTCGCAGTTGCTCGATGCTGTCGCTATCGCTGATCAATGCTTGCATTCGCTCCAGGCGTCCCAGCAGGGCCTGGTCGTCGCGCCACGCAATCTCTCGCTGTAACGATTGATAAAGATAAAAACCGATGGAGCCCAATAACAGTGCGCTGACCAATGCGAACATGATCGCCAGGCGCAGGCTCAGAGTGCGCGGAAACAGAGTCAAGATCGCACCTCGAGCATGTAACCGATACCACGGACTGTGTGGATCAATTTCAGCGGGTAAGGATCATCAACCTTGGCGCGCAGTCGGCGGATGGCGACATCGACCACATTAGTGTCACTGTCAAAGTTCATTTGCCAGATCTGTGAGGCAATCAACGAACGCGATAGCACCTCCCCTTCACGACTAAGCAGCAAGTGCAGTAGGGCGAACTCCTTATTGGTCAGGGTGAGGCGCTCTCCGTTGCGCGTTACCTTGCGTCGCAACAAGTCCAGACTTAGGTCGCCAGCCACAAAATGCTCCACCTCGCGAGGCGGGCCACGGCGCAGCAAAGTGCGTACGCGTGCCAACAACTCGGCATAGGAAAAGGGTTTCACCAGATAATCATCAGCCCCCAACTCCAGCCCTTTGACCCGATCATCAACCGAATCACGTGCGGTAAGAAACAGTACCGGGGTCTGCCACTTACGCCGGATGATTTGCAGCAATTGCCAGCCGTCCAACCCCGGCAACATGACATCCAGAATGATCAGATCGAACTCACTCTCCTGTGCCAAATGCTGGCCATCGAGGCCGTCAAGAGCGATCTCTACCGAATAGCCCGATTCAGTCAGGGCTTTGCGCAGGTAATCCGCCATTTTCGTTTCATCTTCAACCACCAGGATACGCATTTTTTCCTCCAGGACTGGCGCACAGGCTAGCCCGCTTCGCTGATTTCTCACATTACATATTGGTAATCAGGAGGTAATCATTCTGACGGAGCGGGCTGGTCATGATGTCTGGCAATGACCCAGACAGACTCAACCAACCAAGGAAACAGCATGCGTACAAGCCTATCGACTTCATTGCTGATCACACTCGCAATGAACTCTGCGTTCGCCGTTGCAGCTCCGGATCAGGTTGCGCAGCGCCAGGACGTGTCACTTGCAATGGCCAACGATTTGCTAACGGCCGCGCTGACCGCCTGTCATGCCGATGGCCGCACAGCCGTCGCCGCAGTTGTCGACCGAGGCGGCAATCTGGTTGCCGTGCAACGCGATGACAATGTCGGCCCGCACAACACGTTAGCCGCGCAACGCAAAGCCTATACCGCCCTGTCGACCAAGACTTCGACGCGGTTGTTAGCTGAGCGCGCTCGCGCTAATCCAGATGCTGAAAACCTCAACACCCTCGATGAGTTGTTACTGCTCGGTGGAGGCGTGCCATTGAAATTCGATGGTCAGGTCATCGGCGCCATTGGGGTGGCTGGTGCGGGGGGCGCATCACACGATGAAAGTTGCGCAGAGGTCGCTATCAACAAAGTTTTACCTGCCGTTAAAAACTAAGGACATCACCATGACTGTATTGAAAAGTATCTTCGCTGGCGCTGTATTGAGTGCCCTTTCAGCCCTTGCATCAGCGGCAACAAATCCGTTGAGCGTGCATGTACTCAACTTGCAGGATGGTCTGCCCTCCCCTGGAGTCAATGTCACGTTGGAAAAACAGGATGGGAAAAACTGGGACATGCTCAACAGCGCGGCTACCAACGAGCAAGGTCGTATCACCGGGCTGTATCCGCAAGGTCGGGGTCTGGAGAAAGGTACCTACCGTGTCACCTTCAAGACTGGTGAGTGGTTCAAGTCGCACAAAACGTCCAGCTTCTTTCCGGAGGTACCCGTCATTTTTGAGGTGGACGGTACCGTTCCTCACTATCACATCCCGTTGCTTCTGAGCCCTTACGGTTTCTCCACATACCGAGGAAATTGATCGTAAAGCGATACCAAAGGATACCGCCCGAAGGTGAAGACAGCCGCCCCTACTCAAAAGGGCGGCACTGTCGCTTAACTTTTGGGCATCAAAACCTTCAGCGATGACCACGTTCACGCCTTAGGCTTGGTTCACGTTACAGGTGTGATGCCGGTAACAGTGCCTTTCTGATCCCTGACCGTAAATTGCAGGCCACTGAACACTCGACCCGATTGGCCATGCCGAGACAAGGGAATGCGGTGGACTTCAAGGCGCAAAAAAGAGCGTCCATCCTCAGTGTGTTCCTATGCTTACTTGATGCAAACCTATACAAGATGCTGTCATTCGCACAAGGCTGATCAGCAGTGGGTGACGCCTTCCTTTGTTGATGAATGCCCGTTCTGCGCTCTATACATTAAAGACCTGCGCAGAGGCGACTATGGGTCCCATCAATTATTTATTAGTGTTCGCTGTGATCGGCTTGAACCGGCGCCTGGGAGCGGTAGGCAATTGCCGGTGCTCAATCCCCTACCCGATCAGCGCATTACCCGCGATCAACATGCTTCCCTTCGTGTTCAATCTTGAATTTTATTGTACAAATGGCATCATGCTGTACAGGTTTTGCGTCGGCTTAATGAAAGTGCCATGCAGTCCATAGCCACTGAGGTACGTATGTTCAACTCGCAAATCAAAAAAGAACTGGCCATCAGCAAGCAGCGTTTGGCTGTCTGCGAAGCCACCCTCGCAGCATTAGGTGGCTCCATGGCTCTGATTGAGTTCCAGCCCGATGGCACGATCCTCGGCGCCAATCAAAATTTCCTGAGCGTAATGGGCTATCGCCTCGAGGAAATTCACTCCCAGCATCACCGCTTATTTTGTAAAACGACCTATGCCAACAGCGTCGCTTATCAAGGTTTTTGGTCCCGCCTGAGTAATGGTGAGTCCATAAACGACCGCTTCCTGCGCCTGGACAAACAGGGGCGTGAGATCTGGCTGGAGGCTAGCTATAACCCTGTTCGCGACGCCTCTGGACGGGTGATTAAGGTCGTCAAGATTGCTACTGATGTCTCCGCCCGGGTGCAGAAGGAACAAGAGCAGGAAAGTCAAATCAACGCGATTAACCGTTCCATGGCAACCATTGAGTTCAACCGGCAGGGAGAAGTCATCAGCGCCAACGAGAACTTCCTTGCAGTGATGGGTTACCGCCTCGATGAGATTGTTGGCAAGCACCATCGTCTGTTCTGTGAGCGTAGCGAAAGTGAATCTAACGAGTATCGCCAGTTCTGGGAGCGCCTGAATCACGGCGAATTTTTCTCCGGTAACTTCAAGCGCCTCAACCACCAGGGACAAACCGTCTGGTTACGTGCGACTTATAATCCGGTGTTCGACGCCAACGGCAGCCTTTACAAAGTGGTTAAGTTTGCAAGCGATATTACTTCTCAGGTTCTCCAGCAGGAAACTGAGTCACGAGCAGCACGCATGGCCTATGAGACTTCGCTGAAAACCGACAATACAGCACAGGAAGGCGCCCGAGTGGTGCAGGAGACCGTGGGTGTCATGCAAAGCCTGGCTAGCGAATTGAATCACGCAGCCGAAGGTATCAATGATGTCAGTCAGCAGTCAGAAGTAATCAGCAGCATCGTGCAGACCATCCGTGGCATCGCCGAACAAACGAATCTTCTTGCGCTAAACGCCGCCATCGAAGCGGCTCGTGCCGGAGAGCAGGGTCGAGGTTTTGCGGTGGTCGCTGACGAAGTGCGCAATCTGGCTTCGCGCACAAGCCAGGCCACCATCAAAATTGTTGAAGTGGTGCAGCACAATCGTTTATTAGCCCAGGGGGCAGTGGCCAGGATGGAGGCGAGTAAAGACAAGGCAGAACAAGGGGTCAAATTAGCCGGAGAGGCTGGTCGAGTGATTCTGGATATTCAGGATAGTGCTCGCCAAGTCGTACACGCGATCAGCAATTACTCGTCGACATTAGCTAGATGATTCAGCCTTGCGGCTTGAGCAAAATCCTGGTTTGACCGACACATTGGTGGTAATTGAAAGCTTCGACGGTAGTGAGCTGCACTATGCCAATGGTTAGCTTTACTTGGTCAATCAGTTCATTTCAGCCCATAGCAATCATCGCGAAGACCAGTACGGCGACTCCCTTCACAAACGCCTACGGTTATCGCCGAATCGGACTGGGATAATGCACAACTGATGTCGGAATCGTTCCGTCGCGCAGTCCGTAGTTCTTTCAGCGGTGCGATCATCTACGCCGGTCGTTACACTGCACAAAGCGCTACGCAGTTGCTGGATTCAGGACTGGCCGACCTTGTCGCTTTTGGCCGTACGTTCATGGCCAACCCGGATCTGCCAGCCAGAATCTCGAACGATTGGCCGCTGCCCCCTCTAAACTCAGCCACAGTGTATGGCGGTAATGCCGAGGGTTATACTGATTACTGCGTGTATGGCGGGTAACCGCTAAAAATGAGATGTCACTCACTGGGGCTCTGAAAATGATCGACGCAGAACTGCTGAAACTGGTGGTTGAAGCATCCAACGACGGCATCGTGGTAGCAGAGCAGGAAGGCGACGAAAACATCCTGATCTATGCCAACCCCGCCTTTCAGCGCCTTACGGGGTACAGCGTTGACGACATCCTGTACCAGGACTGCCGCTTCCTGCAGGGTGATGACCGTAATCAAGCTGGTTTGACAGTAATCCGCGAGGCGATAAGGAACATGCTCCCCTGCCGCCAAGTCATTCGCAACTATCGCAAAGACGGCAGCGCCTTCTGGAACGAGCTGTCGATCACCCCAGTGTTCAACGACACAGATCAACTCACCTACTTCATCGGTATCCAGAAGGACGTCAGCGTCGAAGTTGAGGCCAAGGAGCGAGTGCGTGAACTGGAAGCTGAAGTCGCACAGCTGAAGACCCAGCTGGCTCTATTACAATCTAAAACCTAGATGAATCCGCACTTGATGGTTAACGATCCAGTATCCACCCGTAAAAACGTCTCTGTTTCTGAACCAGGGACTGGTGAACTCTCAAGCAACGTACCACCCCCACCCTCGCAATCATCCGCCATAATTTGTGCACTGCCGTAATCGTAATCAGATGGTGCACAAGATCATGGCCCATTCCAGCTATCCGGCGAGATGCCAATGGCCCGGCCTTCGGCCGAGTTTGGTGTATGCCGATGCCCTACGTCATCGAAAGACAAACGTGGTGCTTAAGGATGGCTGGGCTGCACGGATGTTCTGGTATGGAAGCACCTGAAAGTAATCGCTCAACCTGAGTCACTATTTCAACGCTGGCGGAGCTAGCATCCGGCTTAAGGCTAGCAAGTATCTGCGCGTTTGATTTCTTCGTTAAATAGTAGGCTCACTAAAAGACAGCAGTCCAAGCTAACGTCAGGGCGCCTTGTTTTCGATCAGACAATTACCGCCATCCACCACCAGCACTTCACCGGTGATATAGCTGGCTTCCGGAGACGCCAAAAACGCCACTGCAGCGGCAACCTCTTCTGGACGACCGGCGCGACCGATCGGAGTGTAGGTACCCGCGCGGCTTTCTTCTTCGGTCAATGCTCCCGTATCAATCCAGCCTGGTGCAACACTGTTGACGGTGATGCCCCGTTTACCGACTTCCAGCGCCAGGGCCATATTCATCCCCAGCATTGCTGCTTTTGCCGCACTGTAAGCCGACTCACCTGGATTGCTTCCGCGTGTACCGGACGTCGAACTAATGTGGACGATACGTCCGTAACCGCGCGTCTTCATCCCAGGTAACACCGCACGAGTCAGCAAAAAAGCGGTAGTCAGGTTGCGCGCCAGAGATAGATTCCAGGTCGCCAAATCCATGTCCGCCACTTCGACGAAGGGTTCCGGGCTGCCGACCATAGCCATGCCGGCGTTATTGACCAAAATGTCGATATGGCCGAACTGCTCATGAGCCCAATCGGTCAGCGCTTTGACTTGCAATTCGTCAGTCAGGTCGGCTGCCATCGCCCGAGCGTCTATACCTTCAGCCTGCAACTCGGCGACACGTTGCTGAATTCGCGCACTGCTGGCAGTGATCAAGACTCGCGCGCCTTCGCGGCCCAAACGTCGGGCGATTGCGAGTCCAATACCACTTTCACTGCCCGCACCGCTGACCAGCGCGACTTGACCTTGCCACATTGGAATCGCCATTTCTTATCCCTTTGTGATCACTCAATTTAATGCAACGATAGCAAAAAAGCCTATTAATGGCGGTGCTCAACGGTTGGGACGTCCTGACAAAGATCCGGGCCGCAGGCGCAAGTATGCGAGTGTTGTTCCTCTCAGCTCGCGATGGCGTAGAAGACCGAGTTAAAGTATTGGATCTGGGTGCTGATGACTACATGGTCAAGCCTTTTGCGTTCCCCGAGCTACTTGCTAGAGTCCGAGTCTTGCTGCACAGAGCAGACCCTCCATCCAGTCAGCCCCATTTAGTAATCGGTGATCTTGAGCTTGACCTACTCAAGCATCAGGCGTTTCGAGGAGGGAAACGGATCGACCTAACGGCGAAAGAGTTTTCATTATTGGAATTTATGCTCCAGCACCGTGGTGAAGTTCTTCCGAAATCCCTTATCTGCGCCCTCCTTCGGCAAAATGGGCTCCGCTAGTTTGCTGCCGAGACGGGTTCTGATACCTCGACAAGCACACCTTCCTTCAATTTGAAGTGAAAGTGGGCGTTTACCGGTTTCGACCACAGGTCTTTGTCCTGCATTTCACGAGCGAACGTTGGAACACCAACAGTGACCGTGGCGGCGTAAACACCATCACCAGCTAAGGGGCTGTTTTCAGAGTAATGCAAACCACTGCCGCCCCACATCGGCGGTAGAATCGTTTCTACGCTCTTTCCATTGGCTTTGTTCGTCGCAGCGAAGGTAACCGTGGAGTACGGGAGTCGCGTCTTGGTTGCGTTGTCCGTCACCTTGATCTCAATATGATACCGCTCGTTCTTTGCGGGAACATGTTCACTCCACTGAGCAGGTGTTCCCATCTGCATCCACATAGCTTCGGCGCCCTCAAGCTCGAACTGGATTGTCAGCCCGTCGTTGATGACTCTACCTATTAGAACTGCGCTTTCCGTTGGATCTTTCGGTGAGGTGAGCGTCTTGATCTGCGGCTCTTCCGCTTGCGCAAGGCATGTGGCGACTGGCAGTGCTATTGCGGATCCTAAAGCGAACAGCAACTTTTGGGTGTTTGTCATCTCAAGTGCTCCTGGCTGAGTGAAGCTATCGCGGATGCAATTTCCAACGCCAATTAGATCTCACTGTCGTTTCCACCAATCACGTTTGCAATAGCATCAATGGCTAAGTTCATCTGCAAGCCCTTTGAATAGCTACGTTGGTACTTCACTCTAGCCCATGGACTGCCTACTGCCGGTTAGCTGTCAGAAATGTAATATTTCAAACAGCTAATCAACGCTGCTCCCGCATAGGCTTTCGATTGCCGACCTCTGGCCCAGGCTGTGTGTGCGTGTGTGTAAAAGCGCGGGCACCTTCTTGAAGAAGTCGTTGCTACGTAAAAACTGTCAGCGCCGCAAGACCGGCGCAGCGAACTTCGTCTACAGGGCACATCAAAGGACTCCATTGATCTGCGAAACCACCTGCATCGTTGCGGCTTCGATCGTTCCTTCATTACGGCATAAAATCCAGCCGTGATCTGCAATCGCTCGTTCGAACGCCTGGGTACAAGCGACATGTTCTTCCAACCGATGGATCACAGTACTGCTCAGCCCACGCTGTCGTGCCGCTGCCCTCGCCCATGAAATATCAGGGGCGGTGACAACTCCGACATGCAGGTCTGGCACTCGCACGTTTCGATCAATGTTCAACTGCAGAATCTCTGCAAACGGGATTATCCGGCGAAACGCGGCATCAGATGGATACCAGCGATCGATCAAGATGATGCTGCCTGGTGGTTGTTTAGTCAGCACGTGCCGGGAGATCCAGGCACGGCTATCGGCGAAGCGCTCACAAACTTCCAACTCCAGAGCCCGGCTGGGATTTCTGACGAGTTTGTTCACGAGGGCCATTGTTTCACCCCTGTAGGGATCGCTTTTTTTCTCGCAAAGCCGGATCACTTTTTTGTTGTCTGCCCTCAGTACTTTCGTGACGGCCTCCAACAGTGTGGTTTTGCCGGCTCCCTTGGGCCCATCTAGAGAAACAAACAGCGGACGATTCATTCTTCACATAACGATTGATACACGGTTTTTTTTGCCCTGTTCGTTCGCTGGAACCGCTTGGCGCGACTACCCGAATCGAGTGCAGGGCCCTTATGAGCAGACACTGATGGGCACTCTAACTTAGTTTCTGGCGAATGAATGTCCCCCGATGCATTCATGACACCTGTCGATACTGGCGCGGCGTAAACCCGGTCAATGCCTTGAACTGTCGTGTGAACGCACTGTGGTCGGTGTAGCCGCACTGCAATGCCACGTCGGTAATGGGAATGTCGGTGTGCAGCAGTCGGTGCGCATGTTCCAGTCGAATCTTTTGAATCATCTGCCGTGGCGTCAGGTGGAACACGCGCTTGCAATACCGTTCCAGTTGCGCCACCGAAATACCGGCGATCCGCGTCAGTTCGCCCAAGGTGATACGGCGATTGAAATGCGCGCGAATGTATTCATCCACCGCCGCCAGGCGCTGATAGGCCGGGTGAGCATCACTGGCCGATTGCAGGTCAACCGAAATTCCCACCAGGCCCATGATTTCACCGCTGCGGTTATACAACGGGCGTTTATGCGTCAGGCACCAACCGGGTTCTCGACTCCCGTATAAATGCAATTCCAATTGGTCTTCCAGAACAAAGCCTTGCTCCAGTACACGACGATCCTGTTCGGTGTAGCCAGGCCCCAATTGTGCTGGAAAGACTTCAGCGCTGGTTTTGCCAAGCAGCGGTTGCAACTGTTTCAACCCGCAGCGCTGAACCAGCGTGCTATTGGCCATGACATAACGCGCCTTCATGTCCTTGATAAAGATCGCGGCATTGGGGATCACGTCCAGCATCGGCAACAGCAGTGCCACGCCCGCCAGTAATTCTTCGAGGGTATCGGGGCGATTCAGGTCGTTTCCTTGGCACAGGATCGCCAATGCGTTCTGCGTCATGACGCTTGTTCTCCCACTCTGCGGACAAGCAAAAATCCTCCCTTGCGCCCTCTCCGCTCAGCAACTGGCCTTCACTTCGGAGCCGTTGTCGAGGCGCGCGCAAGCAGATTGCCCCAAGGTTTACCCCGTGTCGAGGCCACAAGGATTGTGCTGATTTCGTCATTTGCATTCATGGAAAACATCAATCGCTATCGCCCCTGACGCGTTCACTCTATCCGCAGGTTCGGTGGCCTGGTGGTGGCAACCGGTGTACCGGCACACTTCTAAAGGATGGGTTCATGAAACGAGTACATGTCATCGACTCCCACACCGGCGGCGAACCGACTCGCCTGGTGATGAACGGATTTCCCCAATTGCCCGGCCAGACCATGATCGAGAAGCGTGATGCCCTGCGCGATCAGCATGACCACTGGCGCAAGGCCTGCCTGCTGGAGCCCCGGGGAAACGATGTCTTGGTCGGCGCCCTGTATTGCGAGCCGGTCTCGCCGGATGCCACCTGCGGCGTCATCTTCTTCAACAATGCCGGCTACCTCGGCATGTGCGGTCACGGCACCATCGGCCTGGTCAACTCGTTACATTACTTGGGGCACATCGCTCCGGGTGTGCACAAGATCGACACGCCGGTCGGCCCGGTCAGCGCGACGTTGCATGAAGACGGCACGGTGACCCTGCGCAATGTGCCCGCCTACCGCTATCGCCAACAGGTGCCGGTAGACGTCCCCGGGCACGGCTGCGTCTACGGCGACATCGCTTGGGGCGGCAACTGGTTTTTCCTGGTGTCCGACCACGGGCAAGTGTTGCAACTCGATAACGTCGAAGCGCTCACCGATTACACCTGGGCGATGCTCAAGGCCCTCGAAGCCCAAGGCATCCATGGCGAAGACGGCGCCGTCATCGACCATGTCGAGTTGTTTGCCGACGACGACCAGGCCGACAGCCGCAACTTCGTCATGTGCCCGGGCAAAGCCTACGACCGCTCGCCCTGCGGTACCGGCACCAGCGCCAAACTGGCATGCCTGGCTGCCGATGGAAAACTGGCCGCGGGTGCGCCCTGGGTACAAGCCAGCATCACCGCCAGTCAATTCGTCGGCAGTTACGAATGGGAAGGCGAACGTGTCCGCCCGTTCATTACCGGCCAGGCCTTCATGACCGCCGACAGCACGCTGCTGATCGACGAACAGGACCCCTTCGCGTGGGGCATTTGAGCGAACACGCTGCATTCCCCACCTCAATCAAGCTGAATAAACGCTTCAAGGAGTGCCAACAATGAGCGCAAACATCTTCACAGGCTGCATGCCTGCACTGATGACCCCCTGCACCGCCGAGCGCAAACCCGACTTCGACGCGCTGGTGGCCAAAGGTCGCGAACTGATCGATATCGGCATGAGTGCTGTCGTGTATTGCGGTTCCATGGGTGACTGGCCCCTGCTCACCGAAGCCGAGCGCCAGGAAGGCGTGGCGCGTCTGGTCGCTGCCGGCGTTCCGACCATCGTCGGCACTGGCGCCGTCAACAGTCGTGAAGCGATTTCCCACGCGGCGCATGCGGCCAAGGTCGGTGCCCAGGGCCTGATGGTCATCCCTCGCGTCCTCTCCCGGGGTGCCTCGCCGGCCGCGCAAAAAGCTCACTTCGCGGCGATTCTGGAGGCTGCTCCAAATCTGCCGTCGGTAATCTATAACAGTCCTTACTACGGCTTCGCCACCCGTGCCGAGCTGTTCTTCGAACTGCGCCGCGAACACCCGAACCTGATCGGCTTCAAGGAGTTCGGCGGTGCTGCTGACCTGCGTTACGCCGCCGAAAACATCACGTCAAAGGACGATGACGTCACCCTGATGGTCGGTGTCGATACCCAAGTGGTGCATGGCTTCGTCAATTGCAACGCCACCGGCGCTATCACCGGCATCGGCAACGCGCTGCCCCGCGAAGTGCTGCAATTGGTGGCCCTCAGCAAGCAGGCGGCCAAGGGTGACGCCACGGCTCGCCGCCTGGCCAAAGAGCTGGAATCTGCGCTGCAGGTGCTGTCGTCCTTCGATGAGGGCTGCGACCTGGTGCTCTATTACAAGCACCTGATGGTGCTCAATGGCGACAAGGAATACACCCTGCACTTCAACGAAACCGATGCGCTCAGCGATGCCCAACGGCGCTATGCCGAGACTCAGTACACGTTGTTCCGCCAGTGGTACAAAAACTGGTCGGCCGAACAGAACGTTGCCTGATCCCACCCTGACTGCGCCCGCTGTAAACCCGCCCGGCTTTGCAGCCGGGGCCACTTATTCCAGGAAAGCGCCATGACTCTGCCTGCTGCACACAACCCGCACGACATCGCCGACATTGCCGTGGTCGGCGCCGGCATCATCGGCGTCGCTTGCGCTGTGCGGCTGGCACGTCAGGGTCTGCGGGTGGTGGTCCTCGACCAGCAAGACCCTGGCCGGGGCGCCTCGTTTGGCAATGCCGGGCACCTGGCGACCGAACAGGTGTTTCCTATCGCCGACCTGTCCATCCTCAAACGTTTGCCCGCCATGCTCACAGACCCAATGGGGCCGTTGCGCCTGGACTGGAAATACCTGCCACGCGCTCTGCCCTGGTTCACGCGCCTGTTGCTGAACCTGCGACATGCCCCCTTCCAACGAACCATCGCCGGCCTGCGCGCACTCAACGAAAGCAGCCTGGGCGCCTGGCACCGACTGCTGGAGGACATTGCCCGCCCCCATCTGCTGCGCGAAGATGGCTCGTTGCTGGTGTTCGAACGGGCGGACTCGCATAAAGCAATCGAAGCGCTACAGGCTCGGATGCGCCATCAACACGTACCGGTCGACTACTGGCAGGCCAACGCGGTGCGCGAGGCGGCGCCACAACTCAGCGAGCGAATTCAGGGCGGTCTGTTCTTCCCGCGCACCGGTCATTTTCTCGACCCTTACCGAGTGGTCTGCGAACTGGTCCATGCCGCCAAAGCCTGCGGCGTGCACTTCCTCAAGCACCAGGTCCTGGGCGCACACCTGCATGAGCACGGCGTCTCGCTTATCACCGACCAGGGCCGTTTCACCGCCCGCCAGACCCTGATCGCCTGCGGTGCTCACTCCGCGAAGTTGACGGCAGCGCTGACCGGCAAAAAAGTACCGCTGGATACCGAGCGCGGCTATCACTTGATGTTGCCCCATGAACACGGACGGCTGCCGTTCGCCGTTACCTCGCTGGAGCGCAAGTTCATCATGACCCCGATGGCCGATGGACTGCGCTTGGCCGGCACCGTCGAGTTCGCCGGCCTCGACCGAGCGCCGGTGATGGAGCGTGCCTGGCAGTTGCACCGGTTAAGCGAAGGCCTGTTCAAACGAGACTTGAACGCTGAGGCGGCGACGCCGTGGATGGGGTTTCGCCCGTCCTTGCCGGATTCCCTGCCGATCATCGACCGGGTGTGCGACGGCAAAGTGCTGCTCGCTTTCGGTCACCAGCACCTGGGCCTGACACAGGCCGCAGTCACAGCCGAACTCATCGCGCAACTGGCTTCGCCTGCGCCTCATACCCATGAATTACCGGACATTGCGCCCTACAGGTTGGATCGATTCTGAAGGTCACCCGCCGCCGGGCGGGTGTGGCAAGTTTCAAACACTGGCATACACTGCGTACACCCATGCAAACGAATGACTGTTCAACGGATCGCCAGGTCCTCGGCAATCCGGGCATCCCAAAATGATCTGGGTGAAGCCAACATGAAAACGGTCACGGCCCTGTTCAGATGCCTGTTCGCTGCCAGCCTGTGCGCGGCGGCGAGCACCTGCGCCCACGCTGCGTCCCCTCCCGGCATCGACTGCGCCAAGACCAGGGCCTCCGTCGAAAAGCTTATCTGTCGCGATCCACAACTGACGCAGATGGACATCGAACTGACGCGTCTTTATCGCCTGGCGCTCACCGATGAACGTTCAGTTCCGCCCCCGGACAAAGTCATCATCGACCAGCAGTTCTGGATCGATGCCCGCAACGGGTGTGCCTCGGGACCGGAGCAAAAGATGTGCATCATCCGCAGTTATGCCGAGCGTGCGCACCAGCTTCGCCAAGGCTCGGCCATCGTGAGAACCAAGGATCCAGACCGACTCACCGAAGGCCCCCTGGCGTTTCGTTGTGCAGGCTTTAACACGCTGATTACTGCCACTTTCTTCAGTACGCAGCCGGGTGTCGTGTACCTGAAATGGGCCAACACCGCGATCACCCTGAGCCAGGTGCCGAGCGATTCGGGCACTCGATACACCGGCAAGGATTACCAGGGCAATTACAGCTTTTGGCAAGACGGCAACGCGGTGCTTTTCCAGAAGCCAGGCTCACGGGAAATGAGCTGTACGGTCGAACCGGTCAGTTGATGGCTTTGGCGCAAAACCACCCACCGTCTCAGTGCCCGCGAATGTAATGCTCCAATTGCCGAATCAGATCGGCCTGTTCGACGATGGCTTCCTTGACCAGATCGCCAATCGACAGCAGGCCAATCAGTTCACCGTCTTCCACCACCGGCAAATGACGCAGATGGCTGTCGGTCATGACGGCCATGCAGCGCTCGATGCTTTGCTGACTCGGCGCAGTCACCACCGGCGAGCTCATGATGTCGCGCACTGGCGTCCCTACTGAAGAGCGCCCCTGCAGCACGACTTTGCGGGCATAGTCACGCTCGCTGATCACCCCGACCACCTGGCCTTTGTCGATGACGGGAAGTGCCCCGACGTTCTTTTCGGCCATGAGCTTCAGGGCCTCCAGCACCATTTCATCAGGTGCGATGCTATGCACCTGACGGTTCTGCACGACCTTGAGTTTGAGCAACTGTGCGGCTGTTTTCATACGTGGCTCCGATTCGATTGCGTGATGCAGTTAATGGCCTTCAAACCGCCCCGACCTCCACCCTCCCCCGTTCAACCGCACCGGCCAGACCCGCAAACGCTGTTGCGGGTACTCCAGGCAACTGCCGTCCTCGAGCCGGAAATGCTGTTTGTAGATGGGCGACGCCACCACCAGGTCGCCCTTGATGCTGCCGATCAATCCGCGACCGATGACATTCGCCCCGGATTGCGGGTCATGGTTGTCAATGGCGTAGAGGGTCTGCCCCTCGGCTCCGGGCAGGTAGAACAGCGCCACTTGTGCGCCGTCGAGCCAGACGACCACGCCGGAGTTACTGACCAGGTCCTGTTGGTCGCAGACGGTTTGCCAGGCGCCGGTGTTTTCCAGGGGCGCAATGCGTTGGGTAGTGGGCTGGCTCATCAGGCAATCTCCTCGGTGACAGGAATAAGGTTGAGTTCGGCGGCCATGATCGGGCGCCGCTGACCGCGCTCCTGGACAAAGTGAATGTCCGGGTCCGGGCGTTTGTCGTTGACGAAGGTACGGAAACGCTTGAGTTTCTGCGGGTCTTTGAGGGCGTTGGCCCACTCGCATTCATAGCGGTCGACCACCAATTGCATCTGCGATTCGAGCTCTTCACCCAGGCCGAGGCTGTCGTTAATGATCACCTCCTTGAGGAAGTCGAGGCCGCCTTCCAGGCTTTCACGCCATACCGAGGTGCGCTGCAATTTGTCGGCGGTGCGGATGTAGAACATCAGGAAACGGTCGATGTAGCGGATCAGGGTTTCATCGTCGAGGTCGGTGGCAAACAGTTCGGCGTGACGCGGTCGCATGCCGCCGTTGCCGGCGATGTACAGGTTCCAGCCTTTCTCGGTGGCGATCACGCCCACGTCTTTGCTCTGGGCTTCGGCGCACTCACGGGTGCAACCGGACACCGCGAACTTAAGCTTGTGCGGCGAACGCAGGCCCTTGTAGCGGTCCTCGATGAGCAGGGCCATTTTCACGCTGTCCTGTACGCCATACCGGCACCAGGTGCTGCCGACGCAGGACTTCACCGTGCGGGTCGATTTGCCGTAGGCGTGCCCCGTTTCGAAACCGGCTTCGATCAGCTCGGCCCAAATGTCCGGCAACTCGTGCAACTGCGCGCCGAACAAATCAATACGCTGGCCGCCGGTGATTTTGGTGTAGAGGTCGTATTTCTTCGCCACCACGCCGATGGCGATCAGTTTGTCGGCGGTGATCTCGCCACCTGGGATGCGCGGCACCACCGAATAGGTGCCGTTTTTCTGCATGTTGGCCATGAACGTGTCGTTGGTGTCCTGCAGCGGCACCAGTGAGGCGTCCATGATCGGCTGGTTCCAGCACGATGCGAGGATCGAGCCCACCGCCGGTTTGCACACGTCGCAACCGGTGTGGCCACGGCCATGTTTGGCCAGCAGTTCTTCGAAGGTGATCACCCCTTCTACCCGTACCAATGCGTAAAGCTCCTGACGGGTATAGGCAAAGTGTTCGCACAGGCTTTTGTCGACGCTGACGCCGCGGGCAATCAGCTCATGTTCGAAAACCTGCTTGAGCAACCCGGCACACCCGCCGCAGCCGGTGCAGGCCTTGGTTTGCGACTTGAGCAGGCCGAGGTCGGTGCAGCCACCGTCGATGGCCGAGCAAATGGAGCCCTTGGTGACGTTGTGGCACGAGCACACTGTGGCCGATTCGGGCAACGCGCCCGGGCCCAGGGTCGGCGCGCCTTCGGACGAGGGCAGAATCAGGCTGGCGGGTTCCGCGGGCAAGGCAATCGCGTTCTGCATGTATTGCAGCAGCGTGTCGTAATAGCTGTTGTCGCCGACCAGCACCGCACCGAGTACATGCTTGCCTGTCGCATCCACCACCAATCGGCGGTAGCTGGCGGTGGTTTCGTCGATGAATTGATAACTGCGCGAGCCCGGCGTGCTGCCATGCGCATCGCCGATGGAGCCGACGTCAACGCCCAACAACTTGAGCTTGGTCGACATGTCCGCGCCCATGAACGGCTCGGCGACTTCGTTGCACAGCCGTGCAGCCACGCCGCGCGCCATCTGGTAGCCCGGGGCGACCAAGCCAAAAATGCTGCCATTCCACGCGGCACACTCGCCGATGGCATAGATGTTTGGATCGCTGCTCAGGCATTGGTCGTCAACCACCACGCCGCCGCGCGGGCCGACTTCCAGCGAGCACTGGCGGGCCAAGGAGTCTTGGGCGCGGATCCCGGCGGAAAACACGATCAGGTCGGCCTCCAGAAATTCGTCATTGGCGAAATTCATCCGATAGCGATATTCCTCGCCTGGGCTGATCGATTGAGTGCCTCGCGACAGGTGCACGCCGACGCCGAGGCGTTCGATCTGGGCCTTGAGTGCACGACCGCCCTGCTCGTCCAGCTGCACCGGCATCAGGCGCGGCGCGAATTCCACCACATGAGCCTCCAGGCCCAGGCTTTTCAGGGCATTGGCGGCTTCCAGTCCGAGCAAGCCACCGCCGACTACCACGCCACGTCGGGCATTGGACGCAGCGGCGCGGATCGCATCAAGGTCTTCAAGGGTGCGGTACACCAGGCGCGAATCGCCCTCGGCGCCTTCGATCGGCGGCACAAACGGGTAGGACCCGGTGGCCAGTACCAATTTGTCGTAGGCGACGCAGCCTTGCGCGGTGATCACCTGGCAGCGGGCGCGGTCGATTTCCAGGACCGGCACACCCAAGTGCAAGGTGACGCCCGGGGTCTGGTACAACGAGGCTTCACCCAAGGCGAGCGACTCGGCATCACGTCCGGTGAAGTATTCGGAAAGGTGCACACGGTCGTAGGCGCGCATCGGCTCCTCGCTGAAAACGTGCAGCCGATAGTGATCAAGGGCACCGCGCTCGATCAGCTGTTCGACACAATGATGTCCGACCATGCCGTTACCGATCACGATCAGCGTTTGCAGCTTGTTCAACGCGGCGACATTGGAATTCATAAGAAGTACCCGACTAAGCCCATCACGGTTCAAAAAGCAAAAAAAAACGCCTGAAACCTTGCGGTTCCAGGCGTCTTTGCCTGTTCTTTTGCGGTGTTGAAACCAGACGTCTATGCCTGACCCACCGATGTTGCCCACGAATCGATCGTCGTTGACCGAGGGGGCTGCCCACTCGACTGCGTTCACGGTGGGCCTGATCGATGTAATGCAGCGATTGTGCCAAGCGCTGAATGTCAGTGTTTTACGGCACCTTCCGGGGCTTTAAGGAGATCAACGTTGCCGGTTTCTGCCTTGGCTTAGTGCATGCCACCGCACGAAAGCTTTATTAAAGTGCATTCGCACGCTTGGCTTATAGATACCAGCGATACTCCCGCGCACTGATCTCCTGCATGAACGCCAGATGATCCTGGCGCTTGTTCTCGCAATACACGTCTACGAACTCCGCTCCCAGCCCTTCGCGCAGCTGCGGTTGATGCTGCATGGCGCGTACCGCTTCGAGCATCTCCAGCGGGAAGTCGACCCCACTGTTGCGGTCTTCATTGAGCGGCGGGATCGGTTCGTTGCCTGCTTCCAGGCCCTGTTCGAGCCCCACCAGAATCGCCGCCAGCACCAGGTACGGGTTGGCATCGGCACCGGCCAGGCGATATTCGATGCGCAGGTTTTTCGCATCCGATTCCGGAATGCGCAGGCACGCATCACGATCCTCAAAGCCCCAGCTCGCCCGGGTAGCGATGTTGGTGGTGCCGCCCAAACGGCGAAAGGCGTTCTGGTTCGGCGCGAAGATCGGCATGCAATGCGGCAGTAATTCCAGGCAACCGGCCACGGCATGACGCAACGATTGCTGCTGATTCGCGGCGAGGAGGTTATTGCCGGCGGCGTCATACAGGCTGACGTGCACATGCATGCCGCTGCCCGGGTGCTGCAAGTAAGGCTTGGCCATGAAGCTGGCGCGGTAACCGTGTTTCAGGGCCACGCCACGGGTGCTGCGACAGAACAAGGCCGCCCAGTCCGCCGCTCGCAAGCCATCATCAAGATGCCCGAAATTGATCTCGAACTGGCCCGGGCCAAGCTCGGCGGTGATCACTGTGGTATCGATGCCTTGGGCCCGCGAGGCTTCGACCATCTCATCCAGCACCGGCGCAAAACGTGACAGGCGCTCGATGTGCATGTTCGGCTGATCGTCGGCATCGTCGGTCAGATCATCCCGGGGGAATTGCGGCAGTCCGTCGCGCAGCTTTTTATCGAACAGATAGAACTCCAGCTCGAACGCCACCACCGGATGGATGCCTTTGCCGGCGAGCCTGTCCAACACCTGCGCCAGGACCTGGCGCGGCTCGAACACAATTGGCTTCTCGGTGCCGTCCGAGGTGATCAGCATTTGCCCCAGCGGTTGTGCTTCCCAGCTGACCGGCTTGAGTGTGCCGGGCACCAGGCGGCGCAGCGCATCCGGGTCTCCGTCGTTAAAGCAGTAGTCGCCAATTTTGAACAAACCGCCTTGCACACCGAGCAGCACACAGTTTTGCGGCAGTTTCAGCGCGCTGCCGGACGCGACCTTTTCCAGCATCTCCACGGGATAGCGCTTGCCGTAGAAGTGCCCCGGAATGTCCAGGGAAATCAGGTCGACATAACGTACATCAGGGTAGCGTTGGCGAAAGGCGTGCACCTCGGCCAGCAGATCAGCGTCCATCATGGTTGGTCCTATTGTGGTGATCAGGTGTAGACCCAGAGCACTCGCGTGAGGTGCTCGGTGAGGTTGCCGTAGCGGCAACGGGTATGGCTGTCGAACTGAAAGCTGTCGCCGGCCTGCAAGGTGACGGCGTCGTCATCACCCAGCCACAGCGTCAACTCGCCTTCGAGCACGTAGCCGCCCTGCTCCGAGCTGTCGCTCAAGTGCCGTTCGCCACTGCTGGCGCCGGCTTCGAGGTGACTTTCGAGCATGGAAAACGAAGCCCGCATCTTCGGCGACACCAGAATGTCGGTGATGCCGTTGGCGTAGTACAACGTGCGGCGTTCATCCGGCCGGGTGACCCACGACAGTTCCTTGGGTTTGGGCAGGCTATAGAAATAGGTGGTCGGCACGCCCAGGGTTTCGCTGATCGCCGTCAGGTCGGCCACGGTGGGTCGTGACAGGCCGCGTTCGACCTGTGAGAGAAAGCCGACGGAACGACCGATCTGGTCAGCCAGATCCTTCAAGGTGTACTTCTTATGCTTGCGCAGATCGTGAATCAGGATCGCCAGCGCGGCGATTTCTTCTTGCTTGTTCATGCCTGGAATTCCGCCAAGTGATTCATCAAATGCTGTCGCGCAGTCGATACCACGCCTTGCCGATAGCTTCCAGCGGCGCCGCCAGGTATTTACCGCCGGGGAAGCTGGGGTTACTCAAGCCCTGATACAACGCCAGTTCATCACTCTGGCCGAGAATCGCGTCGGACACGGCGCGGGCAGCGGCCAGTGTGGGCAGCACGCCATGCCCGGAATACCCCTGAAGCCAGTAGCGATCACCCTTGCGACCAATGTCTGGGGTGCGTTTGAGCGTCAGGTCAATGTGCCCGCCCCAGGCGAACTCTAGCTTCACGCCTTTGAGCTGCGGGAAAACCCGTTCCAGAAACGGCCGGGTTGCGCCGGCAATGTCCCTGGGCATCCCACCCAGATACGTGCATCCACCGCCGAACAGCAAGCGGTTGTCCGGCGTGCGACGGAAGTAGTCGAGAACGAACTGGTTGTCGGTGACACAGACATTGCTCGGCAACAGCGCCGTGGCCTGCTCGGCCGTCAGGGGGGCGGTGGCGACTTGATAAGTGCCCACCGGCAACACGCAACTGGCCAGCTGCGGGTCGAGCTCGTCGAGATAGGCATTGCAGGCCAGCACCAGCACATCCGCGCGAATCGATCCGCGTTCGGTGTTTACCAGGAATTGACCGCCCTCCTCTCGATAACTCAACGCCTTGCTTTGTTCATGGATACGGCCGCCCGCACGCTCAATGGCGGCGGCCAGGCCGAGGGCCAGTTTCAGTGGATTCAGGTGCGCGCCTTCAGGGTCATAAAGCCCGGCCTGATAGCGCTCGCTGGCCACCCATTCCGGCAACTGTTCACGGCGGATGAACTGCAAGCCATCGTGGCCCCATTTGTGGCTGGCTTCGTGCTGCCACTCCGTCAGCAGACCAACCCGACGGGGCATCACCGATGTCCACAAATGGCCAGCGCGGTAATCACAGTCGAAACCATGGCGAGCCGGCAACTCACGCAGCTCTTGCGCAGCCCAGCGCATGCCGTCCCACAACCGCCGCGCACGCTCGTAGCCCAACGCTGCTTCCAGCGGCGGCATGTCACACGACCAGCCGAGAATGGCCTGCCCGCCATTGCGCCCCGACGCGGCCCATGCCACGCAGCTGGCTTCCAGCAGCGTCACCCGCTTACCAGCCAAAGCCAGGCGCAACGCAGTATGCAGGCCGCTGAAACCGGCACCGATGATGACGATTTCGGTGGTTTGCTCACCGGCAAGCGCCGGTCGGGTGGTCAGGCGATCAGCGCAACTGTGGGCGTAATAGCTGGCGACATGCTGCGTGGACTGCTGAAACATACAAGCCTCATGAAATTATATTTTTATAATTTCATGAAAAACTACAGCATAAATTTCATGCAGGCAACTCAGGTGTGCGGCGATTTATGCCACGGGTAGCCTTGCGCGCTAAGTTGAAAGGCGTAATCGAACAGACGCTTCATGTACTCGCCATCGAATTTCTGATTGCGCGGGCAGATAAAATCCGCGCCGATGTACGCCAGATTGAAATCTGCGCCGTCCTGCTGGGCGATCCGGTAAATGTGATTGAGGTCGCTGATCCCTTGAGTCTGGATCAAGGTGCTGATGGCTCGCCCGCCAATGCTCAAGGTCCGGCGCTTGGTACCGGACCACTGCGGTTCCAGTTTGCCATTGCGAATGACATAGAAATGCCGGGCACGGCGGATACGCGCGCCGGCCACGCTGTTCAACGCCATCACGGTGCCCGGCGGGTAAAGGAACACCTGAGTGAGGACGCCTCCGTCCACGTGCATTTCCTGAAACTGTTGGCCGTCGACCTCCACATCGATCATGACCGGTGAAACGGCACCGGGAATGCTCATCGACGCGATCATGATGTTGCGAAACAGGTGCAGCGCGCCCGGTGCTCCGCTGGAAGCAATCGCGCCCATGTTCCAGGTGACGGGCCGTCCGGCATCGAGGTCGGTGGTGCCGATCATCAGCAGTCGTCCCTTGGCGTATTGCGCAGCGATGGCCGCTAACACGTCGGCGGTGATGTACTTGGCAATGAGGCGCGCCAGGGGCTTGCTGTCCGCAATGCCGTCGCTGGCCAGGCGGGTCAGCACACTTCGCGCATGGAACACATCTTTCGGACCGATTGCGCTGCAGATCCCCAGAATGACCGGGTCATACTCAGGCCCCAGGTAAGCGAACGGTGCGACCAGGGCACCTGCGCTGATGCCGGTGACGACTTTGAAAGGAGGTCGACTCCCATGCAAGCTCCAGCCGGCGATGATGCCCGCCGCGAAGGTGCCGGCGTCGCCGCCCCCGAAATGGCCAGGTAGTAAGCCAGTGGCAGCGCATCGGTCGGCAACTCTGTGTCGGCGAGCGCCTCGACCTCGCGATCGTTGGCCAGGCTCGCATCCACAATGAACGCCGTCAGGTCCCGGTCCAGCCAGTAGCGCGCATTCGGGATGCCCGGAATGACTGCTTGTTCCGTCAGGTCTTGCGGCACCGCATCACGGCGTTGCAGGCACCCTTCACGCAACATGTTCATTGTTGAGGCGCTGGGCCTGGGCAGAAATGGTTTCACGACGCCTCCTCCGGTCCCTGCCATCGACAGAGCGCACTCGACTGACTCGGTGAAAACTGGCCTCCGCCATCATGCGCGCCCCCTAAAACCCATGACTTCTTTTCAGTCAAGCGGCGGTCTCCTGAAGACCAACAATTTGCCGGTGGCTCTCTGCACCACCTTGTCATTCTGATTGAGGGTCTCCATGAACATCGTCACTACGCCCCGGTCGGGCTTGGAGCTGGACGGGTCGATGGCGTGCACGGTGCATTGCAGGCGCAACAGGTCATTGGGGTAAGTCGGTGTCGGCCAGCTCAGCTCGATGCCCAACCCGATGATGCCGTCCGCCAACGGCACGCTGTCCACCAGCAGCTTCATGGTCAGGGCGGCGGTGTTCCAGCCGCTGGCGGCCAGGCCGCGGAACAGGCTCAACTCGGCAGCTTCAGGGTCGAGATGAAACGGTTGCGGGTCGTACTCCTGGGCGAAGGCCAGCATCGACGCTCGATGGACGCGCACGCTGTCGCTTTCGAACTGCTGACCCAGGCTCAGGTCATCGAGGTAGAGTTTTTCCCAGGCATGTACGGTCATGATTGTTCCCTGCGCAGCGCATCAGGAATAGCCGATTTCGCTGAGATCGATGGCTACCAGCAAGGCATCCATGTCAGCCAGGCCGTCCTTCCCGCGTCGGTAGGCACGACGCTTGCCGGGCATGCGCAGCCCGTCAGCCTCGATGTAGTCAGACACATATTGGGTGGCAGGCATACCACCACTGACATCCACGTTGTAGTCGTGTCGCCGCAGCAGGAAGTCTTCACCGAAGTAGAAATCCTGTACGGCGCAGTGCGTGGCGATGCTTTCGGGAAAGTGCACCCGCAAACGGCGCCAGCGCTCGGTTGCTTCTTGCCAGGGTTCGATTTCCTCGGTCACCACACCCGGCCACTTGAACAGAAAAGGCATGGTCAGGTAGGACCAAAGCGCATACCCGTTGAAGTACGCGCGATGCAGCGGATCCCACGGGGTGTTTTCGGTGTGGTCGCCAAAGGATTCCCGGGGCGCCCGGCGCTCGGCGATCACCTGCCCGTCGGTGGCTTCGATGGCGATTCGATCGGGTGAATAGGCTGTCCGTTTATCCGGGCCACCGAAGGGGGTTACCGAGGCTTTCTGTTCATGCAGCCAAACGGTCATCTGGCGAGGGGCGCTGTCTTGGGTCAGCCCTTTCGCGGCCCAGAGCGAGCCGCCGGTCACCAGGGTGGCGCGCACAGTGTTGAAGCTGTTCCAGCGGTCCAGACCGCCATGGGCGATCAGCACCTGATCCAGCAGTGGATGATCCTGCGCATTCACAGTGGCGGCCCTCCTGTTTCCGATGGTCGATCCTGCACCCACTGCCAGAATAATTGATAGCCGACGGCAAGGACCACTGGCCCGATGAACAGCCCGATGATGCCACTGGTGACCATGCCGCCCAACGCACCAATCAACACCACCGGCATCGGCACGTCGACACCGCGCCCCAGCAACAAGGGCTTGAGGACGTTGTCCACCAGGCCGGCAATGAACACATAGATGGCGAAAATAATGGTCGCGGTGCTGGCGCCTTCGGTGGCAAAGACGAAGGCAATCACCGGTAGCGTAATCAGCGTCACCGGCAATTGCATGATGCCGAGCAGCAGCACCGCCAAGGCCAGCAGACCGGCACCGGGGATGCCCTTGAAGACAAAGCCGAGGCCCACCAGCAGCATCTGGATGAACGCGATGCCGACCACGCCCAACGCCACCGCACGGATGGTGGCGGTGCACAGTTCAGCGATTTTCGGGCCCCGTGCCGGACCGCTGACTCTGGAGGCAATCTGGACCGCGGCGCGACTGCCGCCTTCGCCATGGGCCATGAAAATCCCGGCAATGATCAAGGCGAAGATGAACGTCAGGAAACCCATGCCGACACCCGCGAGTTTACCCAACAGGCCCAGGCTGACGTGTTTGATTTGCGGTACGTATTTGGCGGTCAGCTCGGGAAGATTGGTGGAGGCTTGAAGCCACAGATCAGAGAGTGGCCGGCCCACCAACGGCCAACTGGCAACTGATTCGGCCGGCGGTGGAATGTGAAAACCACCGCCCTTGACGACGTCCATCGCCCGTTCGACCGAATCGGCAATCGAGGTACCCAGCAGGTAGATCGGCACCATCAGGATGACGATGGCGATCAGAATGATCAGCGTCGCGACGTGCCCGGGTTTGTGGCTCCCCCTGAGTCGCTCTTGCAGCGGATAGAGGGTGATCGCCAGGATCAGCGACCACAACATCAAGTCGCGGAACGGGCTGAATATCTGGAAACAGAAAAGTACCAGCACCGCGATCAACCCGGCACGAATCATTACATCGAGCAGGGTGCGGCTCAGCGTTTTCTCGGTAAAGGGTGTGGGCTCCACGGGTGGCTCCTTGCAGATCACTGCAACGGTAGCGGATCGGTTAGCCCAGCATAGACGCTCAATACACGGCGTGAGGCCTCAACGCAATTTCAGTGGATCGACCAGTCCGGCGGCAATGGCCATGCCCACCAGGTCCGGCAGGTTGCTGGCCTGCATGCGCTTCATCACGCGTGAGCGATACAGGTCGACGGTTTTTGCGCTGACGCCCAGTTGCTCGGCGATTTCCCGAGTGGTGTAACCCTGCACCAGCGGCAGCAAGACATCGCGCTCGCGGGGGGTCAGTGTCAGCAAACGGGCTTGCAAGGCGTCATGGCCCTGATTACCCGAACGGTTGGCCGCGCAGTTGCTCAGCGCCTGTTGCACGCTGTCCAGCAACAACTGCTCGTTATAAGGTTTTTCGATGAAGTCATGGGCGCCTGCCTTGAACGCGCGCACCACGATGGGCACATCGGCGTGGCCGCTGACGAAGATGATCGGCAGGTTCAACTCCCGAGCGCGCATTTCTTCCTGCACGTTCAACCCGCCCATGCCGGGCATGCGCACATCCAGCAGCACGCAGGCGTCGAGCGTGGCATCGCAGGCGCTGAGAAACTCCACGCCACTGGTAAAGGGCAAGGCCTTGAGCCCGACCGATTCCAACAGCCAGACCGTTGAATCGAGCATGCCCTGGTCATCGTCGACCACATACACCACGTGCTCAGTCACACCTGCCATTGCGTTATTCCTGTTGTTGTTTTGTTGGGCCGGCAAGCGGCAAGCGGCAACCCATCAGCAGCCCGACCGGTTGGCGCCGGGCCTGCAATTCACCGCCGAAACCTTCGATGATGCTGCGGCTCATGGACAAGCCAAGGCCCAGGCCATCGGCCTTGCTGGTATAGAACGGGGTAAATATCTGCTCCAGTTCGGGCTCACTGACGCCCGGCCCCTGGTCTTGCACACGGATTTCCACGGTGGCACCACCACCCTGCTCCGCCGTCATCACGATCAGCGAGGGCTGCCCCGGATGTTGTTCGCGATTGGCGTCGATGGCATTGCGCAACAGATTGAGCAGCACTTGCTCCAGCAACACCCGGTCGGCATAAACGGGCGGCAGATTATCCGGCAGTCGATCCTCGATTGTCACTTGGCAATTGCTCGCTTCCCAGGCACACAAACGCACGGCCTCACGGGCGACGTCGGTAAAATTCAGGGCCTGCATGCGCCGCTGCCCCTTGCGCAGAAACGCCCGTAACCGCTTGATCACTTCCGAGGCATGGGTGGCGTGATGGGTGATGCGTTGCAGCCCTTTCGCCACGCGTTCGGCGGCCTCGGGGTTGGTGTCGAGCGTCTGTAAATAGCGTTGACTGGCATTGGCGTAATTGACCACGGCGGCCAACGGCTGGTTGATTTCGTGGGCAATGCCCGAGGCCAGCTCGCCGAGCGTGACCAGTCGCGCCGTGTGTGCCAATTCGTCTTGATGGCGGCGCTGTTGTACCTCGCGCAACTCGCGCTCGGTCATGTCCCGCGCCACCAAAGAGTAATAGCGCTCGCCGCCGGCCGAACGGTGCGCCAGCAGCACCAGCGACACCGGCACCGACGTGCCGCCACCGGGCGGTTGCAACCGTGCATCGGTGCTCCACACGCCGTCGCGTTCGGCGCTGCTCCAGCCGTCACGTTGCAGGCGCGTCAGGTCAGCGCTGGCAAACAGCTGCGCCAGGGCCGGCATCGGTTGTTGCTCGTCGATATCGAGGATGCGCCGTGCGGCCGGGTTGAGGTAAGTGACTTGCCCGTCAGGGTCGATGAACAACACCGGATCGGTGTTGGCCTCGACCACTTCCGCCAGGCGCCGCTTGTTCTCTTCGGCCTGTACCCGGGCCGTGATGTCCCGGGACACACTGACCACCTCGACCACCGCGCCGGTGTAGGTTTCACGAATCGCCCGGCTGGCGGTTTCGAACCAGAGGTAATGCCCGGCGCGGTGGCGAATGCGGTACGTCATGGTGTGATAACCGTCCTGCTCCAGCGCGTCCCGCGCACGCTGCACCAGGTTGGCGAGGTCCTGGCCGTGAAACAGGCCCTGGGCCATTTGCCCGCGCAACTCTTCGGGCCAGTAGCCAAGCAATGTCCAGGATGCCGGCGAGGCATCGAGAAAACGCCCGTCCGGGGTGTGCCGGGAAATCAGGTCGGTGGTGTTCTCGATGATCAGCCGGTACAGCCGCCGTGCCGTGGCGGCTTCGCGTTCGGCCAATACTTGTACCGTGGCGTCGCGGCAACGGGCGAGCACGCGGTTGTCCTGGGGATCGGGGATAAACGTCCAGATCAGAATCTGCGCCTCGAACTGGGCTTCGACCCCTTCGATGGCACGTTGCTGGTCGAGGCAGGCACGCACCAACACCCGATGATTGACCGGCAAAAAGCCCAACACCTCGGTCAGCGGCTTTTCCGCGAGCAGGGCCAGCAGCGCGGCATTGAACTCCAGCGGTCGGCCCTGCGCATCGAGCAACAGACTCGGTTGTGGGTCGTGCCCCACCAGCGGCGACCCCCGCAGCATGCCGTTGACGCTGCTGAGCAAGGTGGTCAACAAATCCTGCACCCAACCCAGCCAGTCCAGACTCACGCCGTCGCAGACTTCCACCAGCAACAGGCCTGACTGCCCCGCCTGCAAGGCCAGATCAAACACTTGGCCATGGCTGATGGCTGCGCGGCGTAATCGGCCGGACAGCCAGCAATCGAGTTGCCGCACCTGGGCCAGGTCCAGGCGCCCGGTCTCGCCCAGCCGATCAAACAGCAGCTGATCGCTGGCCAGCGACGGATCGCCAAGGCCCGGCGGGAAATGCTGGGCGGCGCCTTCGTGGCTGTAAATTCGCGCGGTGGGTTGCCAACTCAGGTAAACCGCCCGCCGCACCTCGGGACATTCCTGCAGCGCACGGCACAACGCATCCGCCCGAGCGGCCAGGGACACGCCCTCGCGCTGCAGGCGCAACCAGCTGTGCAATCGAACGGGAGTCAGGGTCATCACAGGTCCGCATTGTCGGGGGAGCCAAGAATATACCGGCGCTAGAGGTATCGCCGCATTCATTTGGAAGCAGAAGAATCAAATATAGTACATCTACTATACTGCGTAGGTTGTACTTCCATATCCATGGCAGATTGTTATATAAAGCACACCGGACATAAAGGATGACCTCAGCGGCTACGCTGAACAGGCCCATCCATAGAGCTAACAATCAGCCACCGAGTACCCGTCATGTCGATCTATGAACAAGGGCTAGGCCCTTCGGCTGTCAATCACATTGCTTTGTCGCCGCTCAGCTTCATCGAACGCACTGCCAGCGTTTACCCCCACTACCCCGCCGTGATCCACGGTTCGATCCGTCGTACCTGGGCGCAGACCTACACCCGTTGCCGGCGTCTGGCCTCGGCGCTGGCGGGTCGCGGCATCGGCAAGAACGACACGGTGGCGGTGATGCTGCCCAACATTCCCGAGATGCTTGAAGTGCATTTTGGCGTGCCGATGATCGGCGCCGTGCTCAACCCGCTCAACGTGCGCCTGGATGCCGAAGCCATTGCCTTCATGCTGCAGCATGGTGAAGCCAAGGTGCTGATCACCGACCGTGAATTCCATGACGTGATTCACGCGGCCATCGGCATGCTCGATCACCCGCCGCTGGTCATCGACGTCAATGACCCGGAATACGGCGAAGGCAAGGCCGTCAGCGACCTGGATTATGAAGCGCTGCTGGCCGAAGGCGATCCGGATTACGCCTGGCAATGGCCGGACAACGAGTGGCAAGCCATCTCGCTGAACTACACCTCAGGCACCACCGGCAACCCGAAAGGTGTGGTCTACCACCATCGCGGCGCGTACCTGAACTCGCTGGGTAACCAGATGACCTGGGCCATGGGCAACCATCCGGTCTACCTCTGGACCCTGCCGATGTTCCACTGCAACGGTTGGTGCTACCCGTGGATCATCACCGCCATGGCCGGTGTGCATGTGTTCCTGCGCCGGGTCGATCCGCAGAAAATCCTCACGCTGATTCGCGAGCATCAAATCACGCACCTGTGTGCTGCGCCTATCGTGCTCAATGCATTGGTCAACATGCCGGAATCGGCGAAAGCGGCCATCGACCATCCGGTCAACGCCATGGTTGCCGGTGCTGCACCGCCCGCCAAAGTGATCGGCGCCGTGGAAGAAATGGGCATCAAGGTCACGCACGTCTATGGCCTGACCGAAACCTACGGTCCGGTGACGCTCTGCGCCTGGCATGCCGAATGGGATGAGTTACCGCTGGACGAACGGGCACAGATCAAATCCCGTCAGGGCGTGCGCTACCCGACGCTTGAAGGTGTGATGGTCGGCGACTCAAAGACGCTGGAACCTACCCCACGGGACGGTCAGACCATCGGTGAGATCTTCATGCGCGGCAACACCGTGATGAAGGGCTACCTGAAAAACCCGACCGCCACCGCCGAAGCATTCGAAGGCGGCTGGTTCCACACCGGTGACCTGGCGGTGTGTCATCCCAATGGTTATGTCGAGATCAGGGACCGACTCAAGGACATCATCATTTCCGGCGGCGAGAACATTTCCACCATCGAACTGGAAGGCGTGCTGTATCGCCATCCGGGTGTGATGGAAGCAGCCGTGGTTGCCCGTCCCGATGAAAAATGGGGAGAAACGCCGTGTGCGTTCATCACCTTGAAGGCCGACCACCAGGACGTTCGCGAGGCCGACATCATCAGTTTCTGCCGCGAGCATCTGGCGGGCTTCAAAGTCCCGCGCACGGTGATCTTCACCCTGTTGCCGAAAACGTCCACCGGCAAAATCCAGAAGTACGTCCTGCGCGACAGGGCTAAAGCGCTCTAACCCGAACCGACGTTTTACCCACCCGGCGGCAGGTGTTTCATCTGCCGCTTCGGGCTCGTGCAGGCCGAATTCGGCCCTGCCCTGCCCCCAGACACATAACAAAAACAATGTGGAGCCACCCATGATCGACATCCATTCAACCGATACCCAACGTTGTGAACGCATTCGGACCAATCCGAAATTCCTTCAATTGGTGAGCAGCCGTTCGCGCCTGGCCTGGTCGCTGAGTGCCGCCGTGCTGGGCACTTACTACGGATTCATGCTGGTGGTGGCGTTTGCCCCGCAATGGCTGCATGCGCCAGTCGCCGAGCATCGGATGTTGACCCTGGGCATGCCGGTGGGTGCGGCGATCATCATTTTTTCCTGGCTGCTGACCGGTTGGTATGTCTACCGCGCCAACACGCGTTTCGATGCACTGGGCGCCGCCATTCTCGAGGAGAGCAAGTGATGAACCTGCTGCGTAAGCTCATCCTCGCCGCTGCCGGCCTGTTGCCGGCCTCCATCGTCCTCGCCGCCCCGACAATGGGCGCAGTGGAAAAACAACCGCTGAACCTGCATGCGATCGGCATGTTCTTTGTCTTCGTGCTGGGCACCCTGGCGATTACCTGGTGGGCCGCACGGCAAACCAAATCCACGTCGGACTTCTACACCGCTGGCGGTGGTATTACCGGGTTCCAGAACGGCCTGGCAATTGCCGGTGACTACATGTCCGCCGCCACGCTGCTGGGGCTGTCCAGCCTGGTGTTTGCCAAGGGCTACGATGGCTTCATCTACACCATCGGCTTCTTTGTCGGCTGGCCGATCATCACCTTCCTGATGGCCGAGCGCCTGCGCAACCTGGGCCGCTACACCTTCGCCGACATCGTTTCCTATCGACTCGACCAGAACAAGGTGCGGATCTTCGCCGCGTTCGGTTCGCTGACGGTGGTGTGCTGCTACCTGATCGTGCAGATGGTCGGGGCCGGTCAGTTGATCAAGTTGCTGTTCGGTCTCGACTACCCGGTTGCGGTGGTGATCGTCGGTGCATTGATGCTGGTCTACGTGATCTTCGGCGGCATGATTGCCACCACCTGGGTGCAAATCATCAAAGCTGTGCTGCTGCTCGCCGGCGGAACCACCCTGGCGGTGATGGCCATGTCGCAGTTTGGTTTCAGCTATGAAACCCTGGCCGACAAAGCCGTCCAGGCCCATGCCAGCGGCTGGAACATCATGGGGCCAGGCTCGATGCTCGCCGACCCGATCAACACCGCGTCGATGTCGTTGGGCCTGGTGTTCGGTATTGCCGGTCTGCCGCACATTTTGATGCGTTTCTTCACCGTGCCGAACGCCAAGGAAGCGCGCAAGTCGGTGTTCTACGCCACAGGCTTTATCGGTTTCTTCTTCCTGGTGGTCTGCACCCTGGGCTTTGCCGCGATGGTCATCATCGGCACCGACCCGCAGTACTACGTCAACGGTGAAGTCGGCGGCGCCCTGATCGGCGGCGGCAACATGGTTGCCATGCACCTGGCCAAAGCAGTGGGCGGCAACCTGTTCTTCGGTTTCCTCTCGGCCGTGGCCTTCGCCACCATTCTGGCGGTCGTCTCCGGACTGGCCCTGGCCGGTGCCTCGGCGATTTCCCATGACCTCTACGCCACGGTGTTCAAGAAAGGCAAGGCCAGCCAGAAACAGGAAATGCGCGTGACGCGCATGGCGACGGTAGGCCTGGGCATCATCGCGATTCTGTTGGGCATTCTGTTCGAGAAGATGAACGTCGCGTTTCTGGTAGGCCTGACCTTCGGCATTGCCGCGTCGACCAACTTCCCGGTGCTGATCATGGCCATGTACTGGAAAGGCCTGACCACCAAAGGCGCGATCCTCGGCGGTTTTGCCGGCCTGATCTGCGCACTGGTGCTGGTGATCCTGTCGCCAGCGGTCTGGGTCACCGTGCTCGGTCACGCTCACGCGATCTTCCCCTACGACCACCCGGCGCTGTTCTCCATGCCGCTGGCGTTCTTCGTGATCGTCGTGGTGTCGAAACTCGACCGCAGCGTGCGCGCCGACAAGGAGCGTGACGCCTACGCCGACCAGTTCGTTCGCGCCCAGACCGGCCTCGGCGCCGCCAGCGCTTCCGCTCATTGATTGAAAGGGCACGGTCTGCCGTAACGGCGCCGTGCCCACCGCACACCTTTTGAGGTTCACGTTATGCCCGAATTCAACGCCCCGCTGCGCGACATGCGCTTTGTGCTGCACGAAGTGTTCGATGCCCCGGCCCTGTGGGCGCGCTTGCCGGCCCTGGCCGACACGGTCGACGCCGCCACCGCTGACGCCATTCTTGAGGAAGCGGCGAAAGTCACCTCGCACCTGATTGCGCCGTTGAATCGCAGCGGCGACGAAGAAGGCGCCCAGTGGCTCGATGGCCAGGTCAGCACGCCGATCGGCTTCAAACAGGCTTATGCCACCTTCATCGAAGGCGGCTGGGTGGGCCTGTCCGGTAACGCCGATTTCGGCGGCATGGGCATGCCGAAGATGCTTGCCGTGCAGTTCGAAGAAATGCTCTACGGCGCCAACTCAAGCTTCGCCCTGTATTCGGCCTTGAGTTCCGGGGCCTGCCTGGCGCTGGATGCCCACGCCAGCGAGACCCTGAAAAATCTGTATTTGCCACCGATGTATGAAGGCCGCTGGGCTGGTTCCATGTGCTTGACCGAAGCGCATGCCGGCACTGATCTGGGGATCATCCGCACCCGCGCCGAACCCCGGGCCGACGGCAGTTTCAGCATCACCGGCAGCAAGATCTTCATCACCGGTGGCGATCAGGACCTGACGGAAAACATCATCCATCTGGTGCTGGCCAAGCTGCCGGATGCGCCAGCCGGACCAAAAGGGATCTCGCTGTTCGTCGTGCCCAAGGTGCTGGTCAATGCCGACGGTTCCCTTGGCGACGCCAATGCCGTGAGCTGCGGTTCGATCGAACACAAGATGGGCATCAAGGCTTCGGCCACCTGCGTGATGAACTTTGACGGCGCCAGCGGTTGGCTGGTCGGCGAAGCCAACAAAGGCTTGGCGGCGATGTTCACCATGATGAACTACGAGCGCCTGTCCATCGGCATTCAGGGCATCGGCTGTGCGCAAGCGTCCTATCAGAGCGCCGTGGCTTATGCTCGTGAACGTGTGCAGAGCCGCGCACCGACCGGCGCGATGGCCCCGGACAAAGTGGCTGATCCGATCATCGTCCACCCCGATGTGCGCCGCATGTTGCTGAGCATGAAAGCCATGACCGAAGGTGGCCGCGCGTTTGCCAGTTACGTCGGTCAACAACTGGACCTGGCGAAGTTCTCCGATGACGCCCAGGAGCGCGACAGCGCACAAACCCTGGTCGCGCTGCTGACACCAGTGGCCAAGGCGTTCTTCACCGACACGGGTCTGGAAAGCTGCATCAACGGCCAGCAAGTGTTCGGCGGCCATGGCTACATCCGTGAATGGGGCCAGGAGCAGTTGGTCCGTGACGTGCGCATCGCGCAGATCTACGAAGGCACCAACGGCATTCAGGCGCTGGACCTGCTCGGCCGCAAAGTGTTGGCCGACAGCGGCTTCGCGCTGCGTCAATTCACCGGGGAGATACGTCGTTTCGCCCATCAGCCTGACGCGCCCTACTCCGTGCAACTGTTCGATGCCGTGCAGCGTCTGGAAAACCTGAGTGACTGGCTGCAAGACCAGGCCGCCACCAACCGCAACGAAATCGGCGCGGCTTCGGTCGAGTATTTGCACCTGTTCGGTTACGTCGCCTACGCCTGGCTCTGGGCGCGCATGGCCCAGGTCGCGAAGAAAAAACTCAGCGAGGACCCCAAGTTCTATGGCGCGAAGATCGCCACCGCCGATTTCTACATCCGTCGCCTGCTTCCGCGCACATTGAGCCTGGAGCATTCCATTCTCGCCGGCAGCGCCTCGTTGTACGGCCTGAGCGCCGAACAGTTCTAACGATTGAACCGACGCGGCGCCACGCTCCTCTCGATTCGGCGTCCGCGTTTTTTTATTGATAAGCCCTCGTCCACCCGGCGAGGGCCGCGGGACCTGTCTTTCCATAATAAAAACAAAGGGGCTTCACCATGGACCGCAACACCCGCATCCTCGCTACCCGACTATTGCTGGCCGGCGGCGTCATCAGCCTCTCGGCCCCCGCCGCGGCTGACTTTGTCAAAGACAGCAAGGCCAGCCTTGAGCTGCGCAACTTCTATTTCAATCGGGATTATCGCCAGGACAACGCCGCCCAATCCAAACAAGAGGAATGGGCTCAGGGTTTCCTGCTGCGCTATGAGTCGGGCTTCACCGACGGTTTGGTCGGTGTCGGTTTCGATGCCATCGGCCTGGTCGGCGTCAAGCTTGATTCGAGTCCTGACCGCGCCGGTTCCGGCCTGCTCAAACGCCATCGCGACACGAGCAAAGGCGCTCAGGACGAGTACGGCGAACTGGGATTGACCGCCAAACTGCGCGCCTCCAAAAGCACCCTGAAACTCGGCACGCTGCTGCCGAAGTTGCCGACGGTACTGGCCAACGATTCACGGCTGTTGCCACAAACCTTCAAGGGCGGTCAATTGAACTCGCTGGAGATTGAAGGCTTGACCGTGGATGCCGGGCGGCTAACCCAGGTCAATCAGCGTGACTCCTCGGACTACGAGGACATGGGCATCACCCGGACCGGCGCCAAAGGCATCACCACGCGGCACCTCGACAGCGACAGCTTTGATTTCGCCAGCCTGAACTACAAATGGACCAGCAACCTCGCCACCGGCTACAGCTACGGCCACCTCGACAATTTCTACAGCCAGCACCTGGTGAACCTGACCTACGTGATGCCGGTAACGACGGGGCAATCGTTCAAGACTGACCTGCGCTTTGCCCGCTCCACGGATGATGGCGGCAGCAATGTCGACAACAATGCGATTGGCGCCATGTTCACCTACAGCCTCGGCGGTCACGCGTTTGGCCTGGGTTATCAAGGCATGAGCGGCGACACCGGTTTTGCCTACATCAACGGCACCGATGCGTTTCTGGTGAACTTCGTGCAGATCGGTGACTTCGCAAGCAAGGATGAAAAATCCTGGCAGGCGCGTTACGACTACAACTTTGCAGCCATGGGTGTGCCGGGGCTGACCTTCATGACCCGCTATATCACTGGCGACAATATCGACCTGGGCGGCAACCGTCCCGAAGGCAAGGAATGGGAGCGTGACACCGACATTGGTTATGTCGTGCAGAGCGGTCCGCTGAAGAATGTCGGGGTGAAATGGCGTAATGCGACAGTGCGTTCGACCAACTTCGGCAGCGATCTGGATGAGAATCGCTTGATTGTCAGCTACACCCTGCCGATCTGGTAACGATTCAGGCTTCACAAGGGGGACTCGCTTGGCGGCGCAGTTCCCCTTTTTGTTGTGGATTTTCGCTGAGATGGCGAGCCTCTTCGCGAGCAGGCTCGCCCCCACAAGGGGAACGCGGTCAACGGTAGGAGCGAGCCTGCTCGCGAAGGCGGCCTCAAAGGCGCCAAACATGAGAGTAGGTTAAGATGCCTGCAAACCAGGCCCGCCGCGAGACGCCCCGCATGACTGATACCACCCCCCGCCTGATCAAGAAATACCCCAATCGCCGACTCTACGACACCCACACCAGCAGTCATTTGACGCTGGCGGATGTGCGCCAACTGGTCGTCGATAAAGTTGCGTTTAAGGTGGTCGATGCCAAGAGCGGCGAAGACCTGACGCGCAGTATCCTGCTGCAAGTGATTCTGGAAGCCGAAAGCGGCGGCGAGCCGATCTTCACCAGCGAGATGCTGATGGGGATTATCCAGTTCTACGGTCCGTACCAGGGTGTGCTCGGCAGCTACCTGGATAAAAGCATCCAGACCGTCATCGACATCCAGTCCCAGACCGGCGCGCAGTCATCCGAAGCCTGGAGCGACTTCATGCATCAACAGGCCCCGGTCATGCAGGACCTGATGCGCCAGTATGTCGACCAGTCCAAGGCCTTGTACCTCAATACCCAGAACCTGTTCGGCATGTTTGGCGCCAAGCCCGGCACCGATAAAGGGCCGAAAAAAAATGGCGATGGGGAATAAACCCATCGCCATCGTTTGTGCCGCTGGCCTGAAATGACTTACTTGTTACCGCTGGTGGCCTTGGCGCTCGCTTCTGGTGCTGCTTTGGTGGCGGCGTCAAAATTGCTCTGAGCCACATCGGAAGCCTGTTTCACGGCTTTCTGTGCGCTTTCAAACACGGTACTGGCATTGGCAAGGCCCGACTTGAATGCAGCCACGACAGGCTCGGAGCCGGCCGGTGCATTCTTGCTGATCGATTCAACAAACTCATTGACCTGCTGGGTGCCCGCCTCGACCTGACTCGACGTCAGTTTGGCGATGTCCGACTGCGTGCCCACGATCAGCGCTTGAACCTGACGATTGAACTCGGCCAGACGTTCGGCCTGCGCGCTCGGCTGGGTAAACGATGCCTGCAAATCGGCAAAACCTTGTGGATCACGCACGGCCAGCAGCTTGCGCACGCCTTCGAAGTGCTCTTCGGTGGAGTCGCGCAGTGCCTTGAACTGCAACTGGCTCAGCTGTTCAACGCTGGCGAAGACTTTGCCGCTGATCTGCTGCAAAAGATCGAGGTTGGCTTTCTGAGCGGTTTGCAGTTTTTCCGAATTGAAAAAAGACATGCTTTATCTCCTGGTTCTGGAAGGCCCGGATGGGCCTGAGGACGCGATAGCGATCCTGCCAGACATCGCGTTAGCCTTGATATTGCAGTGCACAAAACTATTTGGCAACGGCTATTTTGTGCGGCGCACAATAAAGTTCGCTTCCTTGACCGTTATTCCCTATACACTCGTGAAAATCGAACGACCGGCTTGATTGCTATTAGTCAGGGCAACGTTCCCACGCATGGCGTCAGGAGTTCACGATGGGTCAGGAAGAAAATATTGCGCTGCAAGATAAAGGGCTTTCGACTGCGTCCGGTGTGTTCGAGCACCTGAACCATCTGCAGCGCCTCAATACCCGCAACGTTATTGACGCCGTGCAACAGCGCCAGGCCAAAACCTACGCACCTTCAAGTCTTGAACAACTCAAGCAGCCGACCGCCGCTGACTGGCAGGAATACTTCACCGACCTTGGCCAACGCAGCGTGCTGTTCTGGGACACCTTGCGTCAGCGCGGCGACAACACCCTGGCCCACGAACGCGCCGGGTATCCGCTGCTGCTCAAGTTCAACCATGAAACCCTGATTGCCGGTGAAGACCTGCCGCGCCCGGTCAACTACTCGCTGCTGCAGATCATCGCGGGCCCCGGGCAACAGCTCGACAGCAAAAAGCAGCCGGTGATCATCATCGACCCACGCGGCGGCCACGGCTCGGGGATCGGTGGCTTCAAACAGGATTCGGTCATCGGCGAAAGCCTGCGCGCCGGCCACCCGACCTATTTCATTTCGTTCAGCCATTCGCCACGCCCCGGGCAAACCCTAGCGGACATCGTTGCAGCCCAGGCGCGGTTTATCGAAGAGGTCAGCGCGCGACACCCCGCCAGCACCAAACCCGTGGTGATCGGCAACTGCCAGGCCGGCTGGGCCTTGATGGGCCTGGCGGCGACCCGTCCGGAACTGCCGGGACTGATCATCGTCAATGGCGCGCCGTTGTCCTACTGGGCGGGCGTCAATGGGCGCAATCCGATGCGCTACACCGGCGGTTTGCTGGGCGGTGGCTGGATGGCACGCCTGGGCAGCGACTTGGGCAATGACCGTTTCGACGGCACTTGGCTGGTGAGCAATTTCGAAAGCCTCGACCCGGCCAACACCTGGTGGGGCAAGTACTACCACCTGTTCAGCGAAGTCGACAGCGAGGCCCCGCGCTTCCTGGATTTCGAACGCTGGTGGGGCAGCCCCACCCTGCTCAATGGCGAAGAGATCGAGATGATTGTCGATGACCTGTTCATCGGCAACCAACTGTCCGGCGGCCTCGGGCGCAAGAGCAGCGGGCTCGACCTCAAACGCATCGAAGTGCCGGTGGTGGTGTTCTGTTCCTATGGCGACAACATCACCTCGCCCCAGCAAGCACTGGACTGGATCACCGACGTCTACCCCAGCGATCTCGCCCTGCAAAATGCCGGTCGCACCATCGTTTACCTGCGGCACGCGAGCATTGGCCATCTGGGCATCTTTGTTTCCGGCGAAGTCGCGCGGCGTGAGCACCGGGAGTTGTTGGGCGCCGTCGACGCGATCAACGAACTGCCGGGCGGGCTCTATGAAATGCTCATCGAGGACCTGCCGGAACATTCGCCAACACCCTATGCCGTGCGTTTCGAGCGACGACGTATCGCCGACATCCACGGTGACGTGCAGTCGCCCCGTGACGACGATCGCGAATTCGCGCTGGTCGAGCGTGCCTCTGATTTCAACAACACCCTTTACGACGGGTTTGTAAGACCGTGGTTGCGCCAGTTGATCAACGAGCCGACCGCCGAGCTGATGCGCAAGGCCCACCCGTTTCACCAGCAACAGGTGATGTGGAACAGTTTGAACCCGGCGCTCTGGTGGTTGGCAGGCAGTGCCTCCCAGGTGAGCAAGAACCGTCAGCCGGCAAACCTGTCCAATCCGTTGCTGGCCTGGCAGGCATTGTTTTCCAACCAGATACAGGATGCCTTGAACGGCTATCGGGACCTGCGTGATGCCGCTCAGGAAATGAGCTTTTACGGCGTGTATGGCGTGCTCAACAGCCTTACCGGCAACGTACCGGCTCGCAATCTCCAGGCGCATGCCGAGCAGCACGATAAAGTCCTGATCGACCGCCTTCAGGACGCCCTGCCCCTCGGCGGCTTGATGGAAGCCTTGATCCGGATCCTGTTCCTGCTGGGCCGCGACAGCGACGAACCGGGCAAGCAAAGCGTCGAGAAACTCATCCTGCAATTGCAGGTGCTGCTGCAGGACTACAGCGCCGAGCCGCTGGACTTGCGCGAAACCCTGCGCCTGCAAAAACTGCTGGTCGCCACCCATCCGCAGGAAAGCCTGCAAAGTCTGCCCCTGATGCTGGCTGAGGTCGAAGAACGCCAGCAAGTGCTGGCCGCCGTCGCCAACATGCTGCCAGAACTGCTGACCAGCGGCGCAGACAATCCGTTCTGGTGTGAGCTGCACACGCTGCTCGACGTGCCACTGCCGGGGTTCAACCTGACTCAACCTCCGGGCGCAGCCGATGTTGTCGAGGAGGAAACCCCGACGACAACCCCGGAGCCGATCAAGCCGAACACCGCGGTCGTCGCACCAGAGCCCGCCAAACAAAGCGCCCCCGTGGTCGTCGTTGAGCCGATTGCTCCGGGAGCGCTGACAAAAACGCGCAAACCCGCGAAGGGCAAAAAAGCCGCGAAGAAACCTCCTGCTCCCTGATGAGTAACTTGTGGGAGCGAGCCTATGTGTGTGGCGAGGGAGCTTGCTCCCGCTCGGCTGCGAAGCAGTCGCATAGCTTTTGGGGCCGCTTCGCGACCCAGCGGGAGCAAGCTCCCTCGCCACAAAAGCGCGCTCCCACAAAGGGTTCGTTGTCGACAAAATGTTAGAGCAGTTCACCGCGTCACACTGGCGCGGCTTCCTGGATCTCGAACGATTCATCGGACCGATACTGCCCCGGCGTCATGCCAAACCAGCGGCTACAGGCTTTGTTGAAGCTGCTGTGGTCATGAAAGCCAAGGAGATAGGCGACATGCTTCATGTTGAAGTGAGAATGGCGCAGGTAGAAATCAGCGAGTTGCCGGCGCACCGCGCTCAGCACGTCCTTGAACTGTGTCCCTTCCTTTTCCAGCGCTCGTTGCAGCGTTCGCTTGCTGATGTTCAAGGCCGCCGCAATCGATTCCATGTCGCATTGCCCCTGGCCCTGACTCAGGCGCTCGGTAATCAGCGCGCGAATTCGCCCGACAATGCAAAAACCAAACAGCAGGTCCAGTTGCGCCTCGGCAAAACTGTCATGCAGCACCGCCAGCGTTTCGTTGGCCATGCTCAACGGTCGCATCAATTCCTGCCCGTCAAACAAAATGCTGTCGTAAGGCGCGTTGAACTGCAGATTGCAGCCAAACAGCCGTCGATGCTCGGTGGTGTCTTCGGGTTCTGGATAGGTGAATTCGACGCTCAAGGGTTGCGGTGCGTTGCCGCCCGCCAGCTTGCGGCAGAACCCCAACAACGACGCCAGCCCGGCATCGGTGTATTGGCGCGGTTTGACCGAACCCTGCTGCTGATGATCGAGCCCGGACAACCGGTAATGTTGCTGTTCGGCGGTAAAGAAAAGGCTGAACCCGGTGCCAATCAGCGGACTGAAACGGACCAGGCGTTCGAGGGCGTTTTTCAGATTCAGGCTGGACATCATGGTGTAGCCGATGATCTGAAAGCTGCCGGGGTGGAAACTGCCATAGGCCCTCAAGCCAATGTCCTGATCGCCCGAGGCTTCGGCGGCCAGCTCCCAGAGTCGATAGATGGCCTTTCGCTCGCAAAACGCACCTGGTTGGTCCGCGAGGTCAATGTCTAGTCCAGCCTCCCGACACAGACTGGCAACATCCAGTCCTTGGGCCGAGAGCGTATTGACCAGCACGCTGGCATAGCCTGAACTCATTTTATACATGGCGTCCTCAATGACCTGTGGAACCGGACATCCTGTCCGGAGCCGTGACTGATCTGAAATAAATCAAATATTAACGAGTGGTTCCGTTGCCAATATTGATCCCAGTATAGGTAATCCTCATTTTTCGCCACTGTTCCCGGCCATTCGTCGCCCGGATGCAACTAAACCGGCCATGGCGCCTTTGGACACCAGCCCGTCACCTCCAAACACTTCCGCATCCCCCGCCAATACCGAACAATCGCCCATCTTGCAGCGCAAAACAAAAAAGAGGAACGGAGCTTATGAAGTCGCTTGGTCGTATTGCGTTGGTCACAGGTGGTATGGGTGGGATTGGTACGGCGATCAGCCAGCGCCTGTACAAGGAAGGGTTCAAAGTCATCGTCGGTTGCAGCTCGGATTCCGCCCGCAAAAACGACTGGATTGCCGGCCAATTGGCAGCCGGTTATCAGTTCGAATGCATCTACGGCGACATCACCGATTGGGAGTCGACGCGCAAGGCCTTCGAGATGGCGCGGGAACAATTCGGCCCGATCGATGTGCTGGTCAACAACGCCGGCATCACCCGGGATGCCTCCTTCCGCAAGCTGACGCCCGAGGACTGGAATGCCGTGATCGGCACCAACTTGAGCGGCATGTTCAACACCACCAAGCAGGTGATTGAAGGAATGTTGGCCAAGGGCTGGGGACGGGTCATCAATATCTCCTCGATCAACGGCCAACGAGGCCAGTTCGGCCAGACCAACTACAGCGCGGCCAAGGCCGGCATCCATGGCTTCACCATGGCCCTGGCGCGGGAAGTGTCCGGCAAGGGCGTGACCGTCAACACCGTCTCCCCGGGCTACATCCAGACCAGCATGACCGCGGCCATCCGCCCGGACATCCTCGACACCATGATCGCCGCCACCCCCGTCGGGCGCCTCGGCCAACCCGAAGAAATCGCCTCGATCGTCGCCTGGCTGGCCTCCGATGAATCGGGCTACAGCACCGGCGCTGATTTCTCGGTGAACGGCGGCATGAACATGCAGTAGACCGATCAGGGCAAGGACGCCCTGCTCCCGCTCGACAACATCTTAATGAGGTCACGCATGAACGAAGTCGTAATCGTTGCCGCTACACGTACCGCCATCGGCAGTTTTCAAGGGGCCTTGTCCGCGATTCCAGCCACTGAACTGGGCGCAGCGGTGATCCGCCGTCTGCTGGAAGAAACCGGCCTGGACGGCACGCAGATTGATGAAGTGATTCTTGGCCAGGTGCTCACCGCAGGCGCGGGGCAAAATCCGGCACGCCAGACGGCAATCAAGGCTGGCCTGCCCTTCACCACCCCTGCCCTGACGCTGAACAAGGTCTGCGGCTCGGGCCTCAAGGCTGTGCAACTGGCGGTCCAGGCGATCCGCTGCGGCGACGCCGAGCTGGTGATTGCCGGCGGTCAGGAAAACATGAGCCTGGCGCCTTATGTGCTGCCCAAGGTACGCACCGGTTTGCGTCTGGGTCATGCGCAGTTGCAAGACAGCGTGATTCAGGACGGTTTGTGGGACGCCTTCAACGACTACCACATGGGCATCACCGCTGAAAATCTGGCCACGCAGTACAGCGTCAGCCGCGAAGATCAGGACGCCTTCGCCGCCGCCTCGCAACAGAAAGCAGCTGCCGCCATCGAAGCGGGCTACTTCAAGGGGCAAATCACCCCGATCCTGATCCCTCAGCGCAAGGGCGATCCGCTGGTGTTCGACACGGATGAACAACCGCGCCCGGGCGGCACGCTGCAAGCGTTGAGCAACCTTAAACCGGCGTTCAAGAAAGACGGCAGCGTGACCGCCGGCAATTCGTCGACTCTCAACGATGGTGCCGCCGTGTTGCTGCTGGCCAGCGCCGCCAAGGCCCAGGCCCTCGGCTTGCCGGTGCTGGCGCGCATCAAGGCTTACGCCAGTGCGGGCGTCGACCCGTCGATCATGGGCATCGGCCCGGTCCCGGCCACCCGTCTGGTGCTGGAAAAAGCCGGCTGGAGCCTGGACGACCTCGACCTGATCGAAGCCAACGAAGCGTTCGCCGCGCAATCGCTGGCGGTTGGCAAGGAACTGGGTTGGGACACCGCCAAGGTCAACGTCAACGGTGGCGCGATTGCGTTGGGGCATCCGATCGGCGCGTCGGGCGCGCGGATTCTGGTGTCGTTGGTGCACGAGCTCATTCGCCGTGACGGCAAAAAAGGCCTGGCCACGTTGTGCATCGGTGGCGGCCAAGGTGTCAGCCTGGTCATAGAACGATAACAAGAATCACAGGACTGCTTGCTTGACTGCTGACGCGGTGCCGAATGGCGGCACCGCGGTTTTTTTCTGCCCGGTTTACCGATGTGGGCAAGGAGTTCCATGGACAATAACGCGCACACCTTCAACACCTTCTGGTCAGGCCAGGTCCCGTTCATTGCCTCCTTTGCAGTGCAACAATTACGCTTGTGGGTGAGCACCAATCCTTGGTTCACCGGCCAGGAATACGAGAAGTGGTTTGACCTGCCACGCACCACACTGGAAAGCCTGCAAGCCGAGTATCAAACCCAATGGGGTGATCTGGGCCAGAGGCTGCTGACCGGCCAGCCGTTTTCCTTTGAAGATCGACGTTTTTCCAGTGGCAACTGGAGCACACCGCTGTTCGGCTCCCTCGCGGCGTTCTATCTGCTCAATGCCGGTTTTCTGCTGAAGCTGCTCGATAAACTGCCGATCAAAGACAAGAAACCCCGCCAGCGTCTGCTGTATCTGGTGGAGCAAGCGATTGCCGCCGGGGCGCCCAGCAACTTTCTGGCGAGCAACCCCGATGCCTTGCAACGCGTCGTCGACACTCAGGGCGGCAGCCTGTTCACCGGCCTGTTGCACCTGGCCAGCGACCTGCAAGAAGGCAAGATGCGTCAGTGCGACAGCGGCGCTTTCAAGGTCGGCGTGGATCTGGCCAACACCCCCGGCGAAGTGGTGTTCGAGAACGAACTGTTCCAGTTGATTCAGTACTACCCGCAAAGCGAAACCCAGTACCGGCGCCCGGTGTTCATCGTCCCGCCGTCGATCAACAAGTACTACATCCTCGACCTGCGCCCGGACAACTCGATGGTTCGCCATCTGCTGCAACAAGGCCACCCGGTGTTCCTGATGTCGTGGCGCAACTTCGATCAGGCGCACGCCGGCACCACCTGGGATGACCTGATCGACACCGGCATCATCAAAGGCCTGCAAGTGACCCGCGAGATCAGCGGCGAACAACGCCCCAATTGCGTGGGTTTCTGCATCGGCGGCACGCTGTTGAGTTCGGCGCTGGCGGTACTGGCGGCGCGCGGCGACAAGGACATTGGCAGCGTGAGCCTGTTGACCACCTTCCTCGATTACCTCGACACCGGCCCCATCGACATCTTCGTCGACGAACAACTGGTGGCCTACCGCGAGCGCACCATCGGTGGTCAGGAGGGCCCCATCGGCCTGTTCAAGGGCGAGGACATGGGCAACACCTTCTCGCTGCTGCGCCCGAATGATTTGTGGTGGAACTACAACGTCGACAAATACCTCAAGGGCCAGAAACCCATCCCCCTCGACTTGCTGTTCTGGAACAACGACAGCACCAACCTTCCGGGGCCGATGTACTGCTGGTATCTGCGTCACACCTACCTGCAGAACGACCTGAAATCCGGTCAGCTGGACTGCTGCGGGGTCAAGCTCAACCTGCGCGCCATCGATGCACCGGCGTACATCCTCGCCACCCACGACGATCACATCGTGCCGTGGCGCAGCGCTTATGCCAGCACCCAATTGCTCTCCGGGACCAAGCGCTTTGTGCTGGGTGCCTCAGGGCACATCGCCGGGGTGATCAACCCGCCGGCCAGGGAAAAACGCCATTACTGGACCAACAATCGAGTGTCGAAGGATCCCGACACCTGGTTCATGAATGCCCAGGAACAGGCCGGCAGCTGGTGGAATGACTGGTTTGTCTGGCTGGCAGACCAGGCCGGCGAGCGTCAGCCTTCGGTGTCGCACATCGGCAACGCGAACTTCCCGGCGCTGGAATCGGCACCCGGGCGTTATGTGATGCAATGACCGACAGCCCCGCGCACTGACCGATATTGCGCGGGGCCGTTCTTCTGGCGTCCTCGCAAATAACCAAACACAGCACATCGCTTCAATATTCCCGCCTGAATCTGCGCAACCATGGCCTCCTCACTCACCCGTAAGGACCTCGCCATGGCCATCGCCAAAGCTGCTCCCGGCAAAACCCTGCTGACCCCGACCGACCACACCCTGATCATGATTGATCACCAATCGCAGATGTCCTTCGCGACCAAGTCGATCGACGCCGTCACCCTGCGCAACAACGCAGCCCTCGTGGCCAAGGCCGCGCGCGGCTTCAAAGTCTCGACCATCCTGACCACTGTCGCCGAGAAGAGCTTTTCCGGGCCGATCTTCGACGAAATCAAGTCGGTGTTTCCGGAACACAACGTCATCGACCGCACCAGCATGAACACCTGGGAAGACGAGCGCATCGCCGTCGAAGTCAACAAATTCGGCAAACAGAAAATCGTCCTCGCCGGCCTGTGGACCTCGGTGTGCATCGTCGGCCCGGCGCTGTCGGCCATCGACCAGGGTTTTGAGGTCTACGTGATTGCCGACGCCTGTGGCGACGTCAGCACCGAAGCCCATGAAATGGCCATGCAGCGCATGATCCAGATCGGCGCCCGTCCAATGACCTCGCTGCAATACCTGCTCGAACTGCAACGCGACTGGGCACGTACCGAAACCTATGAAGAAACCGTGAAAACCTCGATTGCCAACGGTGGTTCCTACGGTCTTGGCCTGATCTACGCCAAAACAATGTTCGGTGCCTCGGAAGGCCATTAAGCGGTCCTCCTCTGAAAAGCGAGCGACTGCGGACCCTCCGCAGTCGCTGCTGCGTGGTGATTGATGATGAAGTTTGGCAAGCAAGACCTGCGTACCCGGTTGCCCTTTTGGTTGTCGGTGCTGTTCGCCGGAACAGCCTGGGCGGATGAACCCGCACAAGGGTTTCTGGATGGCGCGGCGCTTGACGTGCTCAGCCGCAACTTCTACCTCAACAGCGACTACCGGTCCCCTTCGCCGACAGGTAAAAGCTATAAAGCCGAGTGGGCTCAAGGCTTTATCAGCACTTTTGAATCTGGATTCACACCCGGCACGCTCGGCTTAGGCCTCGACGCCCACGCCTTTCTGGGATTGAAGCTGGATGGCGGCAAAGGTCATTCCGGGACCGGATTGCTGCCCGTGAATGATGACGGCCGTAGCGAAGACAACTATTCCAGTGGCGGCGGCGCACTGAAAATCAGAGCCTCGCGAACCACCTTGGCGTTCGGTGAAATGATGGTGGAAACCCCGGTGTTCGACACCGCGGACAAACGCTTGCAACCGGAATACGCCACAGGCTTTCTATTGAACAGCCGCGAAATCGATGACGTGAATCTGCTGGCCGGGCATTTCACCGCGTTCAAAAACCAGGACAGTTCTTCGAGCAAAGGCAATTTCTACGGCTACGGCGCCAACACCGAAGCCGGAGGCATTACGTTTCTGGGCGCTGACTTATTCACCCAACGCCCCGTCGGCGGCGCGCTCTATGCCTCAGAACTCAGCGACACCTGGCATCAGTACTACGCCAACCTGCACCTGAAGCAGCCCGGGGTGTTCCTCGACGCCAATCTCTACCACACGCAAGACACCGGCAAAGCGCTGGCCGGCGCCATCGACAACACCGCGTTCAGCCTGTCGGGCAAGTACACCGTCGATGCCCACGCCTTCACCCTGGCCTATCAAAAAATCAATGGCGATACGCCGTTCGATTTTGTCGGCGGCGACTCGATCTACCTCGCCAACTCGATCAAGTACGCCGATTTCAACGGCGCCCACGAACGCTCATGGCAGGCACGCTACGACCTCGATTTGAGCACCTTCGGCATACCTGGCCTGAATTTCATGACCCGTTACGTCATGGGCAGCCGGATCGACGGCACCCGTGCGCCCAAGGGCGGCGCCTACAACCCTTTCGATGAGTCCATCGGCGAATACGTGCCACAACAAGGTGATGGCGGCCGGCATTGGGAGCGCGACATCGACCTGCGCTACATCGTGCAGTCCGGCGCGGCCAAGGGGTTATCGCTGCAACTGTCCCATGTCTCGCATCGGGCCAATGCGGCGCAGGCCGGCGATGATATTGACCGGGTGTACGTGGTCGTTCAGTACCCGCTGAATTTCGGGCATCTATGAAGGGAAATGGCGGAAGGCAGCCGGAGTCGAACCTGCCCGGGAACGGATGCCGTCCCCAACCGGGTTTGAAGCCCGGCCGCGCCACCGGGCGCGATTGCCTTCCTTGAAGTCAGTTTCCTGATGGCTGGGCCAGGGCATTGTCGAGCCGCAGATGGCGCTTGTCGCCAAAGCGTCGGGTCAGGCCCAGCCGGTCGAAGTATTCGAGGATCTGGATGCTGCGCTTGCGCCCCAGGCCCACGGCATCGCGAAATGCCGTGACCTGAATCACCGGGTTCTGCGCGGCCAGTTGCACAAGCATAGCCGCCAATCGGCGAATGACTGCTTCGGTGTAGAACAGGTCGCGGACGACCTGATGCACCAGCCCCAGCCTCGCCATTTTTCGCAGCAGCAGGCGCACCGTCACTTCGTCATGGCCAAGGTCGCGCACCCATGGGGCATTGAATCCGGCCTGTTCGAACAACGGTTGCAGCTGTTGCCACAACGCTTCGTCCTCTTCGCTCAAGCGCACCTGATGCTCGGGCAAATGCAGCCACGGCCCGCTGGCCAGCATGGCGCCACTGGTGAGTAATTCGTCGACCAGGCTGATGAAAGTCGGCCGATCCAAAGATGTCCCGGCGAAGCGCCGCAAGCGATCCCGGTCGGGGCCCATCTGGTCCGGTTCGAGCTGGTGGAAACGAGCCAGATGCCCCAGCAATGGCGCTTTCAGCGCTTCCCAACGGTCAGCGCTGAACAGCAAGGGGCCTTGGCGGGTATCGATCAAACGGATATTGGCGGGCAGGACCCAGGTGTCACGCGGCCGGTTGAACTGACGCTCCAGGCGTCGCGGGTCGAGCCCGGTTTCGCTGTTCAGCAATAACGCAGGCAGCACGTCTTCCAGCGCATGGCGGGTGGCGAGTGCCTGCAGCTGCGCCAATCGCTCGGGACTGCGACGGTGTCGGGTCGGGGCGAACGGGTCGAGCACCCGGCCACCGCCGAGGGTTCGTTGAGCGCTCTGGTCACGCAGAATCAACGGATCGCCCTTGACCACCTGCGCCGGCGCATTCAGCAGGATTTGCGCGAACATCCGTTCACCCGGCGCAACGCTGGCACCTTCCAACAGCGCCACTCGCCCCGTGACATCCTGCGTCCCCAAGTGAACATGCACCGTTTGAAAGTGCTCGAACGCCTTGGCTTCGCTGGCCAGTAACCGCATGTCGATGTCCAGGCGCTGGGTCGGTGCGTAGAGCCACTCGGACACCAGCCAGTGGCCACGGTGAATCTGCTCCAGTGCCAAGCGCTCGGCACTCAGGTTCAGCGCCACTCGCTGACCCGCAACCCCAATCTCTGCGGCCTGGTTTTGCGCATGCAAGCCACGCACGCGCACGGACTTGCCCAACGGACCGAGCATCAGCGTATCGCCCACGGCAACCTGCCCGGACAGCGCCGTGCCGGTCACCACGATACCGGCCCCGGCCACGCTGAACGCACGATCAATCGCCAGACGAAAACCGCCACGGGTGCTGCGTTGCAGCACATCACGCTGCGCATCCAGCAAGGCCAGACGCAACGTCTCGACGCCCTCCCCGGTCACGCTCGACAGGGCAATCTGCGGCGCGCTGGCATACGGCCCGGGCGCCAGCAAACTTTCGATTTGTTCGCGCACGGCCTGCACGCGGGCCGGATCGACCCGGTCGCATTTGCTGATCGCCACCAGCGCCCGAGGGATGCCCAGCAGTTCGACGATTGCCAGATGTTCGCGGGTCTGGGGCATGACGCCGTCATCCGCTGCCACTACCAGCAATACCAGATCGATGCCCTGGGCTCCGGCCAGCATGTTGTGAGTGAAGCGCTCATGACCCGGTACGTCGATAAAACCGGTCAATGCAGCGCCCGGTTCCAATGCGGCGTAGAGATAACCGAGGTCGATGGTCATGCCGCGCTCGCGCTCTTCCCGGCGACGGTCGCCGGCCTGGCCAGTCAATGCCTGGAGCAACGCCGTCTTGCCGTGGTCGATGTGCCCGGCAGTGCCCACGATCACCCAGGCACCTGCAACTGATCGAGTTGCGCCAGCCACGCGACTTCATCGTCCAGTTGGCGCAGATCCAGCCACAACGCATCGTCGTCAATCCGGCCCAGAACCGGGATAGCCAATTGACGAAGCGCCGCTTCAAGGGCCAGTAATTGCCGTCCACGCAATCGTTTAGAAACATTTGGCCGCAGACATAAAGCGGCGCTCGGCAGGCGAGCCACCGGTTGGCTGCCGCTGCCGATCATGCCCAGCGCCGCCACTGCGCTGACGCTCCAGCCATCGCCCAAGGCCTGCGCCAATGACGGTTGCAGACGTTCGGCTTGCGCAAGAATGTCGGCCTGCGGTCGGGTCAGCAGGCGCAGGCTCGGTAGTCGTTCGGCCAGTTGATCGGGATTGCGGTACAGACTCAACACCGCTTCGAGGGCTGCCAGGGTCAGTTTGTCGACCCGCAACGCACGTTTGAGCGGGTTCTTCTTGATCTTCGCGATCAAGTCTTTGCGGCCGACGATCAACCCAGCCTGTGGACCGCCGAGTAACTTGTCGCCGCTGAAGGTGACGATGTCCGCGCCATCGATCAGCGCCTGGCGCACCGTGGGTTCGGCGGGCAAGCCCCAGCGGGTCAGGTCCAGCAGACTGCCGCTGCCAAGGTCTTCGAGCAGTGGCAGCCCGTGCTTGTGCGCCAATTCAGCCAACTCGGCCGTCGGCACCCGGGCGGTGAAGCCTTCAATGGCGTAATTGCTCGCATGCACCCGCATCAGCAGACCACTGCGCGGGCCAATCGCCGCCTCGTAATCCCGGGCGTGGGTACGATTGGTGGTGCCGACTTCGTGCAGTTTGACGCCGGCCCGGGCCATGATGTCGGGAATGCGGAAGGCACCGCCGATTTCGATCAGCTCGCCCCGGGAAATGATCCCTTCCTTGCGCGCGCCCAGGCTGTTGAGCGTCAGCAGCACGGCAGCGGCGTTATTGTTGACCACGGTCACGGCTTCGGCGCCGGTCAGCTCACGGATCAAGCCTTCGACCAGGTCGTCACGGTCGCCGCGCTTGCCGCTTTGCAGGTCGAATTCGAGATTGAGCGGATAGCGAGCGGCCCTTTGCACCGCTTCGATGGCTTCGTCTGGCAATAACGCGCGACCGAGGTTGGTGTGCAGCACTGTGCCGGTCAGGTTGAACACCCGGCGTACCTGGCTGCGATGCTGGAGATCCAGGCGCTCGCCCGCTCTGCCAGCCAAGACTTCGGGGGTGATTTCAACGGCGTCGAGTTGGCTTGACAGTACCGGTTCGCGCAGGTCATCCAGCAACTGCCGCAGGCTGGCCAGCAGCGCGTCACGCCCATAGCGCTCGGTCAATGGCACGCACGCCGGATGGCGCAGCAAACTGTCGATGGAAGGCAGCCGCAAGGCTGGGCTGGCGGATCTGGCAGGCATCAGGCGCTCCCGCAAACGTTAACTGTCGCGCCTGAGTGTAGCCGTTGTGCTTAATCGCCTCCCGGTGCGAGCAGAAGATTCGGTGCCGGGCGCACGTAACCCTCCTGTTCCAGACGCATGTCCAGCATCAGGCTGGTCAGGTCGGTCGAGAGCGCTTCGGCCTCGGCGTCGTTTTCCAGGTACAGCAGTTTCAGGTAGCTGTGGCAGCCGGGGCAGGTTTCGGCGCGCAGCGGCGCCTGATTAGCGGCATGGCGGTCGTCATCGAGGCTGACGTATTCCAGGCCTTTGCTTTGTTCGCAGTACACGCATTTGACCCGCACCACGTGCCATTCGCAGGCACACAACGAGCACACCAGATAACGCAAACCGTTGTGTTTGCCGCGATGGCGAATGACCCCGGCCATGGCCGGCGAACCACAGGCCGGGCATTGGTTGAGGCTGTCGCCGGGTTTGAGCGCAAGCTTCGGCGTGTGCAGCAGCCAATGACTGAACGCGGCCTGCAACGCTGCGCCAAGAAAGGGCACCAGCGCCGCCGGCAGCAGCGAATACTGGCCGCTGACCAGTGCGATCGCCCAGGCTTTGCGTTGCCCGCTGTTGGCATTGCGCAAGGACGCGATGGCTTTCTCGACGGCGGAGTCTGGTGGTGGCGAGTACCGCTGCAACAAGGCGTCGAGATACGCGAGCCAGGTGTCTTCGCGCACCAGGCTGTCGGCGGCGAACGGTGGCAGACCGTGTTGCTGGCACATTCGCAGGCGCTCGGGATCGAGTGGCGCCGAGTCAGGTGGATTGTCCAACAGGTCCTGCTGAACGCGGCACAGGTCCGCCACCAGCCGCAGGTAATCGGCCAGTGGGTGCCCGTCTGCCAGTTTTTCCAGGCGCAGCGCCCGCAACGCGAACAGGTTGTTCGGTGGCAGGTGCAGGAACGGCGGAGAACCCGCCGCCGCTTCGATCTCTCCAGGCTCAAGAATGGTTGCCAAAGGGCTTATCCTTTTTTGCTGATCGGCCGCTCAGGGTGCTCGTCCCGGGTCACTTCCCGATACCAGAGCTCATGGTGCTTCTTCGCCCAGGCGCGGCTGACCCCGCCATGCACCATGGCGCTGACCGAGCCTTTGATCCAGAGGCCGGCATAGATGTGGACAATGATGCTCAACACCAGCACAAAACCCGCCAAGGCATGTAGCAGCATCGCCCAGCGAATCGAGGTGATGCCGAAGTATTCGCTGAAATACGCACGCCAGATCACCAGCCCGCTGAACAGCAACACCAGCATGCACAGCAACAAGATCCAGAACAGCAGCTTCTGCCCCGGGTTGTACTTGCCGATCGGCGGCACACCCTCCTCTTCATTGCGGATCACCCGCCCGACGCGCCGGAGCCACAACCGGTCATTGCTGATAAAGAAATTCGCCCGAAAGAACTGGATCACCAGACCAAGGAACAGCACAAACATCGCCACCCCCAGGAACGGGTGCAGGATGCGTGTCCACGGCCCGCCGCCGAACAGGTGGCTGAGCCAGAACAACGCCGGGTGAAACAGCGCCAAGCCTGACAGCGCGGCCGTGAAAAACAGGATCGCCACCAGCCAGTGATTGGTGCGCTGGTTTGGGGTGTAGCGCAGGATCTGTCTGCGGATCATGGTCTGTCCTCCCCACGCGGATCAAAGGTATGCACCGACGGATCGACTTCATGCACGGCCGGGTCGTTGAGTGGCGGCAGTTCATCCTCCTCGACCAACTGCGGCCCGACGCGCACGTAGTGGAAGAACCCGGCCAGCACCGCCAGGCCCATGGCCAACAACCCCAAGGGCTTGCTCACGCCCTTCCACAATTCCACCAGCGGGCTGATCGTCGGGCTGCCCGGCAAACCGGCGTACAGCGTCGGCGTGTCGGCGTGATGCAGCACGTACATGACGTGCGTACCGCCCACGCCTTCGGGGTCGTACAGGCCGGCGTGATCGAAGCCGCGGCTTTTCAGGTCGACGATGCGTTCGGCGGCGTGTTCTTTCATGTCTTCCTTGCTGCCGAACACGATGGCGCCGGTCGGGCAGGTTTTCACGCAGGCCGGTTCCAGCCCCACTTCCACCCGGTCTGAACACAAGGTGCATTTATAGGCCTTGTGATCCTTTTGCGAGATCCGCGGAATGTTGAACGGGCAGCCGGTGATGCAATAACCGCAACCGATGCAATGGTCCTGATCGAAATCGACGATGCCGTTGGCGTGCTTGATGATCGCCCCCGGGCTCGGGCACGCCGCCAGGCAACCCGGCTCGGCGCAGTGCATGCAGCCATCCTTGCGGATCAGCCACTCCAGGTTGCCGGCATCGGTTTCATGCTCGGTGAAGCGCATCAGGGTCCAGGTTTCTGCGCTGAGGTCTTGCGGGTTGTCGTAGGTGCCGAGGTTGTGGCCGACGTCGTCGCGCAACTCGTTCCATTCCGAGCAGGCGACCTGGCAGGCCTTGCAACCGATGCACTTGGTGGTGTCGATCAGCTTGGCCACTTCCTCCTGGTTGCGCACCGAGGACGGCACGGTGGTGGTGGCCGAACGGGCGATGATGTCTTGGCTGGCCATTTAGACTTTCTCCACGTTGACCAGGAATGACTTGGATTCCGGGGTCTGTGTGTTGCCATCGCCGAGGAACGGCACCAGGGTGTTGGTCAGGTAACCGTGGCGCGTGAGGCCGGTAAAGCCCCAGTGCAGCGGGATGCCGATCTGGTGCACCACCTGATTGTTGACCTGCAGCGGACGAATCCGCTTGGTCACCACCGCCACCGCTTCGATGTGCCCGCGCTTGGAACTGACCCGGACCCGGTCGCCGGCGACAATGCCTTTCTCCTTGGCCAGCACTTCACCGATCTCGACGAATTGCTCGGGTTGGGAAATCGCGTTGAGCTTGCAATGCTTGCTCCAGAAGTGGAAATGCTCGGTCAGCCGGTAGCTGGTCGCCGCATACGGATAGTCTTTGGCCACGCCGAGGGAATCCCACACCGAATCGAAGATCCGCGCCGCCGGGTTGCTGGTGGCTTTCTTGTTTTGCGGGTGCAGCGGGTTGATGCCGATCGGCGTCTCGAACGGCTCGTAGTGCTCGGGAAATGGGCCTTCGTTCATCTTGTCGACGGCGAAGAACCGCGCGATGCCTTCGGGGTTCATGATGAACGGATTCATCCCGGCTTCCGGCGGCGAGTCGGCCTTGAAGTCCGGCACATCGGTGCCGCCCCAGGCTTTACCGTTCCACCACACCAGGCGCTTTTTCTCGTCCCATGGCTTGCCTTGCGGGTCGGCGGAAGCGCGGTTGTAGAGAATCCGTCGGTTGGCCGGCCAGGACCAGGCCCAGCCCTGATGTTGGTGCATGCCGTAGGGGTCGCTGTTGTCGCGCCGGGCCATCTGATTGCCCGCCTCGGTCCAGCTGCCGCAGAAAATCCAGCAGCCGCACGCCGTGCTGCCGTCGTCCTTGAGCTGGCCAAACCCGGCCAGTTGCGCATTCGCCTTGATCGTCGCGCCCGTGGCGTCGGTGTAGTCGGTGATGGCCGTGCCGTTGATTTCGCGCGCCAGTTCTTCCGGCGAGGGTTCATCGGCGATCTTGTACGGCCACGACAGTTTGAGGATCGGGTCGGGATAAGCCCCGCCCTTGGCTTGATAGCGCTGGCGCAGCCGCAGGAACAGTTCGCTCATGATCTGCACGTCGGTGCGCGCCTCGCCCGGGCCATCGGCGCCTTTCCAGTGCCATTGCAGCCAGCGGCTGCTGTTGACCAGCGAGCCGTCCTCCTCGGCGAAACAGGTGGTGGGCAGGCGAATCACTTCGGTCTGGATACCGGCGGTTTCCACATCGTTGTACGGCCCGACATTGCGCCAGAACTCCGAGGTTTCGGTGGACAGCGGGTCCATGACCACCAGCCATTTGAGCTTGGCCAGGGCCGCCATGACGCGATTCTTGTCAGGCAGCGCCGCGATGGGGTTGAACCCCTGGCACATATAGCCGTTGACCTTGCCCTGGCCCATCAGGTCGAACACTTTGAGGATGTCGTAGTTGGGAATGTCCAGTTTCGGCAAATAGTCGTAAGCCCAGTTGTTCTCCAGCGTGGCGTTGTCGCGGTACCAGGCCTTCATCAGGCTGACGTGGAATTTGCTGTAGTTCTGCCAGTAGGACAGCTGCCCCGGACGCAACGGCATTTGCGTGCGCTTGGTGATGTAGGCGGTGTAATCCTGCTCGGCGTCGTTCGGCAGGGTCAGGTAGCCCGGCAGTGCGTTGGACAGTAAGCCGAGGTCGGTCAAGCCCTGGATGTTGGAGTGCCCGCGCAAGGCATTGACGCCCCCGCCCGGCATGCCGACGTTGCCTAATAACAGTTGCACCATCGCCGCGCTGCGGATGATTTGCGAACCGATCGAGTGCTGGGTCCAGCCCAGCGCGTAGAGAATCGTCATGGTCTTGCCCGGTTGCGAGCAGGTGGCGATTTCTTCCCAGATCTTCTGCATGGCATCAACCGGCATACCGCAAATCTGGCTCGCCAGTTCGATGTTGTAGCGGCTGTAATGCTGCTTCATCAGCTGATACACGCAGTGCGGGTCTTGCAGGCTCGGGTCGGTTTTGACGAAACCGTCCGGGCCCAATTCGTACCCCCAGCCGGATTTGTCGGTATACACACGTTTGGCCGCGTCGTAACCGCTGAAGATGCCGTCCTCGAAGCCGTACCCCGCTTTGACGATAAACGACACGTCGGTGTAGTTGCGCACGTATTCGTGCTGGATTTTGTCCTCGTTCAGCAGGTAATTGATCAACCCGCCCATGAACGCGATGTCGGTGCCGGTGCGAATCGGCGCGTAATAGTCGGCCACCGAAGCGGTCCGGGTAAAACGCGGATCGACCACGATCAAACGCGCCTTGTTGTGCGCCTTGGCTTCGGTCACCCATTTGAAACCGCACGGGTGCGCTTCTGCTGCGTTGCCGCCCATCACCAGGATCAGATTCGCGTTGGCGATATCGGTCCAGTGATTGGTCATGGCACCACGGCCGTACGTCGGGGCAAGACTTGCCACCGTCGGGCCGTGTCAGACACGCGCCTGGTTATCGAACCCCAGCATGCCGAGACTGCGAATGACCTTGTGGGTGATATAACCCGCTTCGTTGGACGCCGCCGAGGCCGCCAGAAAACCGGTAGTCAGCCAGCGGTTCACCGTTTGGCCTTTGTCGTTCTTCTCGATGAAGTTGGCGTCGCGGTCGGCCTTCATCAGGTCGGCAACGCGATCCAGTGCCTCATCCCAGGAGATGCGCGTCCACTCGGTGCTGCCGGGTTTGCGCACCTGCGGATATTGCAGGCGCCCGGGGCTGTGAATGAAGTCCAGCAGGCCGGCGCCTTTGGGGCACAGAGTGCCGCGGTTGACCGGGTGGTCTGCGTCGCCTTCGATGTGGATGATGCTTTGCGCGACGTTTTTGGCGTTATCGCCCTGGCTGTACATGATCAACCCGCAGCCGACCGAGCAATACGGGCAGGTGTTGCGGGTTTCATGGGTGTGGGCGAGTTTGAAATGGCGTACCTGCTCGGCGAAGGCAGGCGTGGGCAGCATGCCCAGCGCGCCGAGGCTCGAGCCCGCAAGGCCGATACCGGCGACCTTGAAGAACTGACGACGGTTGAGGTCCATCGTGCACTCCTGATCAGGTGGAGACCCGGTACTTTTGCCGGGTTTTTCTGGACGATCACGGTGCCGGCAGCGTGGCTACCGACACTTTGAACTCTAGACAATGGGAGAACTGACTGCCTGAAAACCGACCATCGGGCAGTGCCCAAATGCCAGCCATCACGCATAACCCTGTGGGAGCGAGCCTGCTCGCGATAGCGGTGGGTCAGTTTGCATAGATGTTGAATGAGCTGACGCCATCGCGAGCAGGCTCGCTCCCACAGGGGTTTGTGTTGTTTGGGCGATTACCGTCTCGCTCCCACAGGGGCTTGGCGTTTATCATGGCGCCACGTTCAACCCCGCTTTTTATGAGACTGAGCATGACCTTCGATTTTGATCAGGTGTTCGACCGCCACAACACCGGCAGTACCAAGTGGAGCCGCTACCCGGCCGACGTGTTGCCGATGTGGGTCGCCGACATGGATTTCGCCGCGCCGCCGGTCATCCTTGAAGCCCTGCGTAAACGCCTGGAACACCCGATGGTCGGCTACAGCGTGCCTCAGGACGATTTGCGCGCTGCCATCGTCGCCGACCTCTGGAACAAATACGCCTGGCGCGTCTTGCCGGAGGAACTGATCTTCCTGCCGGGTGTGGAGTCGGGTTTCAACATGGCCCTGAAGGCGCTGATCGAGCCGCAACAAAACGTCGTGGTCCAGGTGCCGAACTACCCGCCGCTGCGTCATGCGCCAGGTCATTGGGGCTTGAACAAGGTTGAACTGGAATTCGACGCGCTGGCCGATGGCACGTACAACACGCCGCTTGCGGCCTTGAGCCAGGCACTGACCGGCGGCGGCGCGCTGTTGCTGAGCAACCCGCACAATCCGCTGGGCAAGGTTTTTCCGCGGGAAGAACTGCAAGCGCTGGCGGACATTTGCCTGGAACACAACGCGTGGATCATCTCCGACGAAATCCACGCCGAGTTGTGCTTCGACGGGCGCGTGCACATTCCCACGGCATCGCTCAGCCCGCAGATCGCCCAGCGCACCATCACCCTGATGTCGGCGAGCAAGGCTTACAACATTGCCGGTCTGAAAACCTCCTTCATGATCATCCAGGACTCGGCGGTGCGTGCGCGGGTCAATCATGCCCGTTGCGGCATGGTCGACAGCGTCAACCCGCTGGGAATGGAAGCCACTCGCGTTGCCTACAGCGAAGGCGGCCCGTGGCTGGCCGGGTTGACGGCGTACCTGCAAGGCAATCGGGATTACCTGGTGGAAGCGGTTCGCACGCGCTTGCCGGGCGTGACGATGAACATCCCGCAGGGGACGTATCTGGCATGGCTCGATTGCTCCGCCCTGGGGCTGGACAATCCGCAGCAGTTCTTCCTCGATCAGGCCAAGGTCGGCCTCAGCCCCGGCCTGGATTTCGGCGACAACAACCGCCAGTTCGTGCGCCTGAACTTCGGCTGCCCACGGGCATTGCTCGAAGAAGGCTTGGCACGCATGGCGCGTAGTTTGCTCAACCTCAAGGCCTGACAACACGACAAATCCCTCTGTAGGAGCGAAGCTTGCTCGCGAAGGCGGTGTGCCAGTTGACACATGTATGACTGACACACCGCCTTCGCGAGCAAGCTTCGCTCCTACAAGGGATTTGCCAGGATTCGGGGTTTTGTGCACCCACCTGAATCCAACCGAACTCAAGGCAAAACATCAGGGTCAACCCTTTGAATCCTGTGCCCCGAGATCGGAGATTTGCCATGACTGACTACCCAAGACCACCCTTCCCCAAACAAGGCCAGCCTGTCCCAGGCTCCCAAAAGAAAATGGACCCGTATCCAGACTGCGGCGAAAAAAGCTACAAAGGCTCGGGCCGGCTGGATGGCAAGATCGCCCTGATCACCGGGGCCGACAGCGGCATCGGCCGTGCGGTCGCCATCGCCTTCGCCCGTGAAGGCGCCGATGTCGCGATTGCCTACCTCAATGAACATGAAGACGCGCAGGAAACCGCACGTTGGGTCGAACAGGCCGGACGTCAATGCGTGCTGCTGCCCGGCGACATCGCGCAGAAAGCGCAATGCCAGGCCCTGGTGGACAAGACAGTCGAACGCTTCGGGCGGATTGATATTCTGGTCAACAACGCCGCGTTCCAGATGACGCACGAACACTTCGAAGACATCCCGGACGAAGAATGGGTGATGACCTTCGACGTCAACATCACCGCCATGTTCAGGATCTGCCAGGCCGCGCTCAAGCACATGAAGGCCGGCAGTTCGATCATCAACACCAGTTCGGTCAACTCGGACATGCCCAAGCCCACCCTCCTGGCCTACGCCACGACCAAGGGTGCCATCGCCAACTTCACCGGTGGCCTGGCGCAGATGCTCGGGCCGAAAAACATTCGGGTGAACAGCGTGGCGCCGGGGCCGATCTGGACACCGCTGATCGTCTCGACCATGCCCGATGAAGAGGTGCAGAACTTCGGCGCGCACACCCCGCTGGGCCGGCCGGGCCAACCGGTGGAAGTGGCGCCGATTTACGTGCTGCTGGCGTCGGACGAGGCCAGCTACATCACCGGCCAGCGCTACGGCGTGACCGGCGGTAAACCGATGTTGTGACCGCCCGCTGTAATAGCAGCAGCCTTGTGGCGAGGGGCTTGCCCCCCTCGCCACAAGCTGCGCCAACGGCTACACGTCATTCCGCGAAGTCGCGAAAAAATGAACCCCTGACAAATCTCCCCCCTCAATACGTTTAGGCCCCCATCACGGGCCGTTGGAGGAGGTCGTCATGTCCGCACCTATCGTCAAACTGTTCACCCAGCCCAATTTCGCCTGGACGGATATTCGCCGGGAGGAGGAAGCACATCCGCGCCATTACCTCGCGCATTTGCTGCTGCTCGCCTTGATCCCCGCCGTCTGCCTGTTCATCGGCACCACCTATGTCGGCTGGAGCCTGGCCGAGAACGAAACCGTCAAACTCAGTACTCAAAGTGCGTTGCAGCTCTGCGTGCTGCTGTACGTCACCATCATCGCCGGCGTGGCGTTGATGGGGGGATTCATCCGCTGGATGTCGCGCACCTTCGACGCGCGTCCGACCATCAATCAATGCATCGGTTTTGCGGCGTATACCGCGACGCCGTTTTTCCTGGCGGGGATTGCCGGGCTGTACCCGAGTCGCTGGCTGGCAATCATTGTGTTGATGGCTGCTTCGGCTTATTCGACGTTTTTGCTGTTCGTCGGCCTGCCGACGTTCATGCACGAGCGCAAGGAACAAGGCCTGCTGAATGCGGCGTGCGTCTGGGGCGTCGGGCTCCTGGTATTGGTGACTATTCTGGTAGAGATGATTCTGCTGTGGTTCAACGTGCTGACGCCTGAATACCTGCGCGCCACGGTCGGTTGATCCGCAAAGGCCAACAAACGCGGTCCACCCCCAGCGAGAACCGAGCATGAGTTTCATTTTATGGGTGGCCGTGTTGGGTGCTGTACTCCTGACGCTGGCGCTGACCTCGTCCTACCTGCGATGGATGCCAGTGACCACGTCGGCGGTGTGCCTGGTGCTGGGCGCCGCCATCGGCCCGGCCGGGTTCGGGCTGTTGAAACTGGACACCGCTGACGCTTCGATCTGGATGGAGCATCTGACGGAAGTCGCGGTGCTCTTTTCGCTGTTTGTCTGCGGCCTGAAATTGCGCTCGCCCCTCAAGCATAAAAACTGGCGGATTGCGGTCGGCCTGGCCGGCCCGGTGATGCTGCTGACCATTGTCGGCGTCTGCTTGTTGCTGCATTACGCATTGCAATTGTCATGGGGCGCGTCTGTGCTGATCGGCTCGATCCTGGCCCCCACCGATCCGGTGCTCGCCGCGCTGGTCCAGGTCAACGACGCGCGGGATGACGACAGCGTGCGCTTCGGCCTCTCCGGTGAGGCCGGGCTCAATGACGGGATCGCGTTTCCGTTCGTGATCCTTGGCCTGCTCCTGCTGCAACACGAGGGTAACCCCGGCTGGTTGGGCGACTGGGTGCTGCGCAGTCTGATCTGGGCGGTTCCGGCCGGTTTTCTGACGGGGTACTGGATGGGACGCGGCATCGGGCGCCTGACCTTGGCGCTGCGGATCAAGAACGATGACAGCACGCTGTCTCCGAACGATTACCTGGCCCTTGCTTTGATTGCCCTGGCGTATGTCGGGGCCGAGTCTATCCACGCCTATGGGTTTCTGTCGGTGTTCGCCGCCGGCCTCGGATTGCGCCAGGAAGAAGTCAGCTCCACGGGCAACGACGAAACCCCTGCCGAGCATCTGGTCCAGCCGGTGGTCGGTCACCAGAACGTCGAACCACAACACGCGGTGCATGGCGATACCGACAACCTTGAAGACACCCAGGTCGCCGCGGGCATCATGATGGGTGACATGCTCGCCTTTGGCAGCCTCGTGGAGCGGGCGATGGAAGTGTTTCTGGTGACACTGCTCGGCGTCGTGGTGATCGCTCACTGGGACTGGCGCGCCCTGCTCGTCGGCGGGGTGTTGTTTTTTCTGGTTCGCCCTTTGAGTGTCGCCGTGATGCCGTGGGGCCGATTGCTCGATTGGCGCCAGCGAATGTTGATCGGCTGGTTTGGCATCCGTGGCATCGGCAGCCTGTATTACTTGTTCTACGCCTTGAATCACGGGCTGGGTCAGTCGGTGTCGACGCTGTGCATGGACCTGACCTTGTCCGTGGTCGCGTTGAGCATTTTGATCCACGGCATCAGCACGCAACCCACCCTCGCCCGCTATGAACGGCGCAAGAAACGAATTATTTGATTTTTGCCTGCGTGTTTACAGGTTGAATCAAACGAATTTTCGCCTCGAAGAATTTGAAATCCCTGTGCAACTCGACAGTCACAATCTTAATTCCGCCTGTTTTCTTTTATACGGCGGAACCCGACAGGTTCGGTTCCACTGTGGCAAAGATGCCTATTAAAAGGGACCTCGAAAAAAGTAAGGTGCCGGTCATGGTTCACTATTCAACTCCCGATCAAATCAAAGCCTGCCGGGCGTTTGCCCTGGAATGCAATCGCCAGATGTTCGAAGACGCCCAGGCGTTGAGCCGAAGCGCTTTCGAGATGCTTGAGGACGGCGACATGGACCTGGAACGGTTCGAGCATTACAGGGCGATGCGCAGGAAGGCTGATTTGAAGTTTCAGGAAGCGATTGAGCACCTGCGTTTGCTCAACGCGGACTTCCCACCGATCCCGATGTCCGTGAATAACGCCCACCGGTTGCGCCAGCAGCTTGAAGACCGGGTTTGATCCTGAAAAACCCCGGGGCATCAGCCCTGACGCACTCCATATAGCCGCTGGCGAATTCGCCTTCGGCTATCGCATCAGTTTCCACGCTCTCCGTCAGCGGAACATCCCTTGAACCCGGTGTCAGGATGCGGCGAATCTGATCGACGGTAACACCGACAATTCACATTTTTCGACGAGTGAATTCGCGCCGCGAACTGCATGAGTCAAATTCCAGACTCATGCAGCCTGCACGACCTCAATTCGCCATCAAATCTTTTAACCAATTGTTTTATATAGCTTTACTCATGGCGGTGAAATCGGCACGACAAATGCTCCCAGTGTAAAAGCGACCTACGGCCATGAGACCGTTTGCGCCTATTCCGTGACTATTTGAGAGATTCGACCATGAACGCCATCGACCTGTTGAAAGCCGACCATGAACGCGTAAAAGGCATCCTGACTCAGTTAAGCGAGTCCACCGAACGGGGTGTCAAAAAACGCACCGAGTTGCTGGCCAAGCTCGAAATGGAGATCACCATCCATACCCGGCTCGAAGAAGAAGTCTTGTACCCGGCGTACAAAAAAGCCGGTGGCAAGGAACAGGACGTTATGTACTACGAAGCCAAGGAAGAAAACCGCACAGTGGATTCCCTGGTGTTGCCGGACCTGAAAGTCACCGACCCTTCCACCCCAGAATTCGCGGGTCGGGTGAAAGTGGTCAAGGAGCTGCTGGAACACCACATCGAAGAAGAGGAAACCGAAATGTTCCCTCAGACGAAAAAACTGCTGGGCAAGGCCACCCTGGAAGAATTGGGCGCGCAAATGGAAACGCTCAAGGCTCAGTACAAGAAAGAAATGAGCGCGTCCAATCTGGCGGCTTGATTTGGTAGTCGATGTCAGAGAGCCCGGCAAATGCCGGGCTTTTTAGTCTGCGATTCAGCCACCGGGATTGGTGACCTGGATGTAAACCGCATAAGTGCCCAGCAACACCCAGAACGTCGCGAAAATCCACGGCGTCCGCACGGAAAACAGCAGCGATTTGCGGTAGCCCTTGTGGGACGATTCCATCTCACTGAACAGCGGGGATTCATCGTACGCCAGCCCCATCAATGGCTCGCTGCGCAACAGCTCACTTTGCTTGAAGTGCCAGTGGTCGATGATGTCGTAGGCCGCACGAATGCCCGGCCAGGCGTTCAGCGAGCTCAGTAAACCCAGCAGCGCGAGGAACGGCGGCACCACCAGGGTGAAGAGTTTTCCCCATTCGGGATTGAGGTTGGCCATGCAGGAAGCAAAGGCAATCACCAGGAACGACTGCGCGGCCAGGTAAGCGTCGGTTCGATTGGCGAGGATGCTGGTTTCGTACTGGATTTCCCGACGGTAGAAATCCAGACGCTCCTTGGGCGAGCCGAACATTTTGGCGTTGTGTTCGGACAAGGCTTCTTCGGCGGTAGGTTCGGTCAGTATTCTGGGCACGGAAATTACACAAGGACTGGGAAAGCGTTATGACGAAAACTGTCCCGGCAAAGTTCAGCCGAATTTAATGCGCCTCGCTCGAACGCTATTTCGCTGCCGTGGTCCTTCAAAATACACAGGCTGACTTCAAGGATTGCGGATGGACACTCTCGATTGGGTGCAATGGCCGGCGATGCTGGTCACGGTATTGGCGGCGTGGTTGATCGGCTCGCAATCACCCTCGCGCAGGGTGTGGGGCTTCAGCTGCTTTATCGTCAGCAATCTCTTGTGGGTGATTTGGGGCTACCACACCCACGCCTACGCATTGATCGTGTTGCAGTTTTGCCTGTGTGCCATGAACTTGCGCGGTTTCAAGAAGAACGTGAAAGGCTGAGCACGACGCCCGTTACTTCATGGCCAGCGCAATCACCTCGACCAAATTGAGTTGGGTATACGGTTTGGACAAGCGAGGGAGTGTGGTCGCGAAGCCTTCAAGGCGCTCGGCATAACCCGTGGCAAGAATGATCGGTACGTCCGGCTTCAACGCCCGGATGGCATTGGCCAACTGCTCACCGTTCATTTGTGGCATGGCCATGTCGGTAATGACCAGGTCAACATGCTGCTCGCGTTCGAACAGCTCAAGCGCTTGGGCACCGGACACCGCACTGATCACCCGATGGCCGAGGTCCTCAAGCAACAGGCCGGTGCTGGTCAGCACCAGGCTGTCATCGTCCACGACCATGACGCACAACTGAGCCACTGGCGGAGCGGCCACTTCCGATTCGGCGGGATGATTGAGCGCAGCGGTGGTCGCGGCGGGTATCCACAGTTCGGCGACAGTGCCGATGTCCTTCTGACTCTTGAGAATGAATCGCCCGCCCAGTTGTTCTATGAAGCCATGGATCATCGACAACCCCAGCCCCGTGCCTTTGCCCACCCCTTTGGTGGTGAAAAACGGGTCCATGGCCGACGCCAGGGTGACCTCATCCATGCCCTCCCCGTTATCGGCAACACTCAGGCAAACATAGCGTCCGGGCTCCGGCAATAGTGTCGATTGGTCGCAGACGTCTTCCGTCCGGGTACTGATGACGATTTTTCCGCCGTTGGGCATCGCGTCCCGGGCATTGGTGGCGAGGTTCAGCACGGCCAGTTCGAGCTGATTGACATCGGCCATGACCGGAACGAGGTCGGGGGAAAAACGGGTTTCGAGCTGTACAGAAGGCCCGAGGGAGCTGCGCAGCAGGCCGCTGATTCCTTCCACCAGCGCGGGTATTTCGACGGATTCGGACTTGAGTTCCTGACGTCTGGCGAACGCCAGCATGCGTTGAGTCAGGGACACCCCACACAGGGCACCTTGGGTGGCGTTGTCGACCAATCGAGTGACTTTCGGATTATCTCCCACGCGTTTACGGACGATTTCCAGGTTGCCAAGGATAACGGTCAGCAGATTATTGAAATCGTGGGCGATCCCGCCACTGAGTTGGCCGATGGCCTGCATCTTCTGCGCCTGGAACAGTGCTTCACGGGTTTGTTCCAGAACCTTCTGTGCTTGTGTGGCCTCGGTGATGTCCCGGGTAATTTTGGCAAAGCCCAGCAACGTGCCCGTATCGCCCCAGATCGGATCGACCACCACATGGGCAAAGAACCGCGTGCCGTCCTTGCGCACGCGCCAGGCCCTGTTTTCAAAGCGCCCTTCCCGCATAGCCGTCTCCAACGCACGTTGGGGCTCCCCGGCTTCACGGTCTTCGGGGGTATAGAAGAGTGAAAAATGCTGACCGATGACTTCTTCGGGTCGGTAGCCTTTGATGCGCTGGGCGCCTTGATTCCAGTTGGTCAAGCGTCCATCCGGGGCGAGCATATAGATGGCGTAGTCAGTCACGCTTTGAACCAGCAAACGAAACTGCTGCTCGCTTTGCTTGAGCGTCTCTTCGGCCATTTTGCGGTCGGTGAGGTCCCGGGTGATCTTGGCAAATCCCAATAGATTGCCTGCCGGGTCGCGAATCGGATCGATCACCACATGGCACCAGAAGTGTGTTCCGTCCTTGCGAACCCGCCAGCCTTCACCCTCGAACCGTCCTTCGCGAATCGCCGTATCCAGCGCGCGCTGGGGTAGACCGGCACTGCGGTCTTCTTCGGTATAAAAGCGCGAAAAATGCTGTCCGAGGATCTCCTTCTCCTCATACCCCTTGAAACGTTTGGCGCCAGCGTTCCAGCTGGTGATGATGCCATCGGGGTCAATCATGTAGATCGCATAGTCCACCACCGCATCAATCAGCAGGCGAAAGCGCATTTCCTCGATGGCGTTGGTTTTGGACTGGTTATCACTCATCGATCACACCCGTGACTGTTGTTTTGCGAAGTATGCGTCAAACCGTGGGTTTGGTAAGCCAGAAAACGGTTGTGCACTGGAGCATAGCGTTCACTCCGCCTATTCTCGATGCCAAACGCCATTCCTGGCGGTTCCAAGGCGCCCCGATGATCCTGATTCTGTTGCCCACTTCCGACTACGATCCCACAGAGAGCAGCGTTCCATGGCAGGCCATGCGTCAGGCCGGCATCGAGGTGCGCTTTGCGTCGCCCGAGGGATTGCCCGCCTACGCCGATTCGCGTCTGGTGGACATCGGTTTCGGCCCGTTGAACCCGCTGCTGATGACGCGCAAGGCCGACCTGGCCAGCTACGCCCGGATGATCGAAGACCCCTCCTTTCGCCGACCGCTGAACTATGACGATGTGGACCCCAGCGAGTTCCAAGGACTGCTGATTCCCGGCGGGCATGCCAAGGGCATGCGCAGCCTGTTGGAGTCCGAGCAGGCGCGACGGATCGCCCTGCACTTTTTCAAGACAGACAAACCCGTGGCAGCGGTCTGCCACGGCGTACTGTTGCTTGCCCGAACCCTCGACCCCGATACCGGACGTTCGGTGTTGCAGGGACGCAAGGTCACCGCCCTGGTCGCCAACACCATGGAGCTGCCTGCCTGGGCAATCACCGCCGCCTGGTTCGGACGCTACTACCGGACCTATACCCAAACCGTCGAAGCGGAAGTCACGGCCGCCCTGTCCAGCCCGACGGATTTCCTGCGCGGGCCCGTCCTCGCGGTGCGTGATTCGGCGGACCAGCCACAACGCGGGTTCGTCGTCCGTGATGGACTGTTGTTGACCGCGCGCTGGCCGGGAGACTGTCATCGCTTTGCCGCCGAGTGGGTTCGCCTGCTTACCGGCTCACGTATTTGACGATGTAGGCGTACAGGTCGTTGTAAACGAAGTCAGGAACAACCTGGGCGTAAGTCTGGGTGTTGAGTAACGCCAAGTGGCATTCTTTAACTATCTCGTCACGCTCACTCAGGGTGTGGACATGATTATTGATGATGCTTTCATAGGCGCTGTATGCCGTTGGCGTCGTAGAGGGCGTCACGCAAGCGGTTGTGGTGTAGGTGATATGAGCACGCGAGACGCGTTCCTTCAGCGCCCCGAACCCGCGTTCATACACCGTGATTTGTGAACGATCGACCGCCTTCGAGGCGGTTTCGAAGGCCAGGATCACCGCTTGCTCATTCCTCATGGAGCTCTCCAGTGTCGATCGCGTGACAAACCTTTCCAGTTCGCGGTTTTCCAGGCTTTTAAAGGCTCTTTTGATGCACGAAACGTGAGCGAACTCCAGCGTGCAGCCAACGATATGCGTTTCGAACTGATAGCCGGCCGCCGTCGCGAGTGGTGGAAATGCCGCGAAATCGATGCTGTCGAACGCACACTCCATGATGATGTTGTATTTGAGTGTGAAGGCTTCGGTGAAGATTTTGGCGCAAAGCTCTCGTACGAAAGCTTCGGTATGTTCATAGGCATGCAGCACGCCGAGCTTGATCATCTCTGCGTATTGAGGATGTTTCTGCCGGTATTCGGGCAGGTAGAGACGAACATACTTGTCGTAGCGCCTGGTCGGCAGGAGTGTGTTTTCCAGCAGGAAGGTTTTACCCGAGCCTTGAAGCCCGGCAACCACCAGGATTTTCGGCGTTTCCTCGGCCGTGATACCGCGGAACAGCGTGGTTTTGATGGCATTGAACGCGGCGCTGACTTGTTCAGTGGTGTAGGTGTAGTTAGGTGCGGAGGACATGCCTTGATTTCCTTATCAAAGAGCCGGCTGAAATTGATTGCCTGCCCTTTGAATAAAGCGCTGTTTCACCGCTTGTTCAAATACGTCTGTCTTTCAAGATATGTACCTGTTTTAAAAGGTAAATAATCCTACGCACCAGAAGCCAAATGCGCCTGTTCGACCGACCACCAACGCGGCAGCAAGTGCTTGACCTTGCTGTCGCCGAACCGGTCATCGATCAACATCACCACCCCTTGATCCTGCTGAGTGCGGATCACCCTTCCTGCCGCCTGCACGACTTTCTGTACGCCGGGATACAAGTAGGTGTAGTCATAACCGGCGCCGAAAATCGCCGCCATTCGATGCTTCATCTGTTCGTTGACCGGATTGAGTTGCGCCAGCCCCAGGGTGGCAATGAATGCACCGATCAGGCGTGCGCCGGGCAAGTCGATGCCTTCACCGAACGCTCCGCCGAGCACTGCAAATCCGACGCCCTGGCTGTGCACGGTGAACTGGTCGAGAAAGGCCTGACGCTGCCCTTCCGCCATGCCTCTGGACTGCGACCACAAACTGATCTGCGGATGTCGTTCGGCCAGTAACTGCGCCACTTGCTGCAAATAATCGAAGCTGCTGAAAAATGCCAGGTAGTTGCCGGGGCGTTGGCTGAATTGGCGGGCGATGAGTTCGACAATCGGTTCGAGGGACGCCTGGCGATGGACGAATCGGGTCGATATCTGGCTGACGATGTGCACTTTCAACTGGTCGGCATGGAACGGCGATTCGACATCAATCCACACTGTATCCGGCGGCGTACCCAGCAGGTCCGCGTAATAATGCCGAGGGCTCAGCGTCGCCGAAAACAGCACGGTGCTGCGCGCAGCCGTCAGGCGTGGGCGGATGAAACCGGCCGGCACCACATTGCGCAGGCACAGTTGCGACAGGTTTTGTTTACGTTCGAGGTCGCGCTTGCTGATGTCGAACAGGAACTGTTCATCGAAGAGTTCGGCCACCCGGCAAAACTGCAGCATGTCGAAGTAAAAACTCTGTAGGGCGCTGTCCAGGCCTTGGGGATGATCGTTGAGATAATCGCCGATGCTCGCGCTGCATGACGACAGCGCCAGGAGAAGTTTTTCCGGTGCCTTGTCGTAGGCCTGATACGGCGCCAATTGCAGATTATGCAGGGCATTCCACTCACGTTTGACCCGCTGCAACGGTTTTTTCAGGGCGTCCGGTGCGGTTTTTCGTACCCCGCTGAGGGTCGACTGATCGAGCGTGGCGCTGTACATCTGCCGGCCGCGTTCCACCAGGTTGTGCGCCTCATCCACCAACACCGCGACTTTCCAGTTATTGGCCTGAGACAAGCCGAACAGCAACGCACTGAAATCGAAATAGTAGTTGTAGTCGGCGACCACCACATCGGCCCAGCGGGCCATTTCCTGGCTCAGGTAATACGGACAGACCTCATGCGCCAGTGCCACTCGGCGCAAGGCGTCCTGATTCAGCAGGCTGAGTTCGCTGGCGGCCTGGCGGGCGGCCGGCAAACGGTCGTAAAAGCCCTGGGCCAACGGGCAGGATTCTCCGTGACAGGCTTTGTCCGGGTGCTCGCAGGCCTTGTCCCGGGCGATCATCTCCAGCACCCGCATCGGCGGCGCATCGGCGCTCTCCAGGATGACTTGCGCGGCATCCAGCGCCAGTTTGCGCCCCGGCGTTTTCGCCGTCAGAAAGAACACTTTGTCCAACTGCTGCGGCGCCAGGGCCTTGAGCATCGGAAACAGCGTGCCCACGGTCTTGCCGATGCCGGTTGGCGCCTGAGCCATCAGGCAACGACCGGTGCTGACCGCCTTGAATACCGATTCTGCCAGGTGCCGTTGCCCCGGACGAAAGTCGGCATGGGGAAACGCCAATTGCTGCGCCGCGTGATTGCGTGCTTCGCGATGGGCCATCTCCTGCTCGGCCCACAGCAGGAACAGCCCGCAATGATGCTCGAAGAACGACTGCAGCTCTCCGGCGCTGAAGACCTCGACCAGGCAGGTTTCCTTTTCGCTGACAATGTCGAAGTACACCAGCGCCAGATTGATCTGCGCCAGTTCCAGCTTCTGGCACATCAGCCATCCGTAGACCTTCGCTTGCGCCCAGTGCAATTGCCGGTGGTTGGCCGGTTGCTTGCTCAGGTCGCCGCGATAGGTTTTGACTTCTTCCAGGCAGTTTTGCGCCGGGTCGTAGCCGTCCGCCCTGCCCTTGACCTTCAAGGTTTTATACAGGCCTTCGAGGGCGACTTCGCTTTGATAGCCCTCGCTTCGGCGCGAGGCGACAGTGCGGTGTCCGACGATGCCTTCCAGCGCGGTTGGCGACGGCGTGAAACGCAGGTCGAGGTCGCCGACCTTGGCGGTGAATTCACACAGCGCCCGCACCGCAATGCTGTAACTCAAGCGCTCTGCTCCGCCCATTGCACGTAGCAGACGGCGATTGGCATCTGGTGTTCGTGACAGAACTCCAGCCAGCGCAACTGGTTGTCTTGCAGGCGATCGCCGGGGCCTTTGACTTCGATCATGCGGTAGGTCTTGTGCTGCGGCCAGAACTGGATCAGGTCGGGCATCCCGGCCCGGTTGGCCTTGATGTCCAGCAACAGGCGATTGAACCAGTGCTTGAGGTGTTCGGCGGGCAGGCAGTCAAGCGCCTGATCCAGCAGTTCTTCGCTCAGCGCGCCCCAGAATACAAAGGGTGACTGCACGCCCCACTTGGCGACGTAACGCTCACGGATGGTCTGGCTATAACGCCCGTCATCGAGTTCGGCGAGACAGGCCTGAAACACCTCCGCCCGACGTGCATGGAAGTCTTCGTTGAGCAGGTCCACCGGCCCGCGCTGGAACGGGTGGAAAAACGCCCCCGGCAACGGCGCAAAGATCGCCGGCCAGCACAACAGTCCGAACAGCGAGTTGATCAGACTGTTCTCGACGTAATGCACCGGCGCCGAATCCTCCGCCAGGTGTGCCTGAACATGAAATTCGACCGACAGCGCCGGATCGGTCCTGGGCAAGTGCAGGTCCAGGCGCAGCATTTCCCGGGGCGATGGCCGCTTCATTGCCGGGCCGCCCAGTTTGCGCCGCAACCTGGGCAACACACGCAGCACATGCTGATGCTCGGTGGCGCTTTCCGGCGATTGCTCCGCGTGCGTGGCCAGGTGCAGGGCCAACTGATATTCACCACAGCGTTCGAGCACACGGATAAGACGCACCCGAGCGCCGGGGTAGGCGCAATCGCGATAAATCGACAGCGCCGTGGAGAAATCCGTCATGCGTTCACAATGCTGACCAATCTGGAACAGCAACTTGCCCCGGCGTCGTTGCAGCCAAGGGTTGTCGAGTAGCACCTCGTTGATCTGCTCGACAATGTCCGCCACCTCTTCACCGGCCTCGAAACGTTGCTGGCAGTGGTGCAGGAACAGGCAGGCGTCCACGTCTTCACGGCTGCGCAAGCCCCGGGATTCGGCGCAGAATTCGACTTTCTCGTAGGTAAAGATGCCGAGATCGGCCAGCACGAACTCTGACCAGTCCTGATAAAGGTTGCCGAAGAACATCAGCCGCAAGCGGTCGCACAGGTCCATGATGGTCAGCGTGAACAGCCGGTCGTTCAGTTGCGGGCACCATTGCGCGAAGCTCTGCGACTCGCAGAACTGCTCGCTCAGGGTCGCCAGCCATTCGGTCTTCTTGCCTTTGGGTTGATCGATGGCGGCACCGAAGCAGTGAAGAATCTCGGCCTTGAGCAGAACGTCGAACAGTTCCTCGATCTGTAGCGGCGATTGCGCAGAGATCCAGCCTGCCGCCAGCAATGGCTCGGCAGCACTGGCAATGTCGCCAATCTCGACGTAACTCAATTTGCCGGCCCTGAAATGCAGGCCCTTGCGCATCACCATCCTGACCAGCAGCGCCCGGGACTCGCGGGGTTGCCGACGAAAATCGCGGATGAAGGCTTGCTCCTCGACGCTCAGCACATCGGCATAACGATGCTCAAGCCAATCAAGCACTTGCATGAAGTTGTTCAAGTAATAGAACGGGTCGTCGAGAGGATTTTCAGTCACAGGAAAAAAGGGCCATGGCGAGCGAGTACTGGTTATGCGTACAGATACCAGTTACAGCGCGTTCGGTGCAAACGGAAAAGGATAAGCGGCGGCGCTATTTGGCTATTTTCAGGTGGCCATCGAACTTTCTGCCGTTCCACGGCACCAACCGGCATAGCGGCTTTTTTCACGCATTTGAGAGGTGGGTATGAATATCAAGACTCTGGGTTTGCCTTTGGCAGCGGCAGCCTTCCTGGCACTGGCCGGTTGCTCCACGCCAACGGTGGTGACGCTGCAGAACGGCACCCAGTATTTGACCGAGGACATGCCGAAAACCAAGACCAAGGACGGGTTTTACGAGTTTGAGGATATTTCCGGCGCGAAGGTGAAGGTCAATGCCAAAGATGTGGCCACGGTCCGCGAGGAAGACTGAGAACCGCATTATCGTTCTTCGTGGGCAAGCCTCGCTCCTACAGGGTTGTGCGATGTGAGGCTGGCCCGCGAAGAGGCCGAAAATCTACGGCATCCACGGCGTACTGTTATCGCAGGAGATGAACTTCCCTCCCCGCCTCCTCAGTTCTTCATGAATCTTCTGGCAGCGCTCGTAATCCTGCTGCATCGCGTGGTCGATGCTGATGTTGCCTGTCATCTCCGGCTGCTTTTCCCCCGAGCGAAATGTCACAAAAGGCTCTTCCGGCTGGAGCTGGAAACGGCTTTTTTCTACCAGCGGGTCGGCGGGTTCCGACGGTGCCGGTGTGGGCAGTTGATCTGGCGTCATGCCATAGCGGCTCAAAATCGAGCTATGAGGCAACTCCGCAGCGGCACTTCCTGATAACAGGGCCAGCGCCAGACCGATGAGGTGCTTCTTGCTGTTACTCACGTTGCGTAATCTCCTGATCCAGTACTCAATCCTGTTGTTGCAAGGTATTGGAGTCCGCAGGTGACTGTCGGGTCACGTTCTCAGGCAGGTTTACCGCGTTATCGTTCTTCGCGGGCAAGCCTCGCTCCTACAAGGAATCGCACAACCCTGCAGGAGCGAGGCTTGACCGCGAAGAGGCCCTTACCGGCGCCACATCACCCTCAGGCGATTACGATCCCGGCGCCAGACAAACTGTCCAGCCCAACCCCCACCAACGTCACCGAATCCCCGCCAAACGTCAGCACCGTATCCTGCCCCACCGTCGTGGCATGAGCCCGATAGTCATCATTCGGCGCGACCCCCTGAACCCCGAGGAATACCAGCTTGTCGTTTGCCTGATACCCCACCACCCGGTCCTGACCAAACGCACCGCTGAACAGGAACGTATCAATCCCGCCCCCCGATTCCATCAGGTCATTCCCCGCCCCGCCCACAAACACATCGTTGCCCTGGCCGCCGATCAAATGATCGTTGCCGTCCAGACCGAACAACCAATCGCCCGTCGTATGCGCCTTGAGCGTATCGGCCCCCGTGCCGCCCTTCACCGATGACGCGTATGACGTCAGGTTGTTGCCGACGGCAAGTCCATTGGCCGTCACGCTGTGCGTCACATCATCCTTGAACAGCCCCCACAAGAACCCCGGTTCCTTGGTGACAATACTGCCGATGTCTCGGGTGATGCTGATACCGCCATTGGCGTCACGAACATAGAGGGTACCGGCACCATCGTTGGCAAAGTTGAAATTTTTCACCGACTGCTGCAAGTCCAGCACGTTGCTGCCCTTGCCACCCAATACGATATTGTAGCCGCCACCGTCACGGAAGGTGTCGTTACCGTCACGCCCCTCCAGGTAGTCGTTACCCTTGCCACCCTGAATCAGGTCGTTACCGTCGCTGCCGATGATGAAGGTACTGCCCTTGTGGGTCTCGGCATTGCGATTGAGGTCCTGAACCCAGGTATTGGCGCGTGCCGGGTCCGAGAGATTGGCGACGACGATCGTCGAGTCCTTGCTGGTGAGGTCGTAGAACTTCGATTCGATCACCCGGTTCATGCCGTCGCCATAGGCGGTCGGCAAGTGCGAGATCCAGGTCGGGATGTTGAGGATGGAGAACGGCAGCACATTCCATGCGGTCGAGGCGTAGTGATCGTTGAAGCTGACGATGTTATCGGTCGCCGAGGCCTTGGCGGCATCGTGCACACCCACCGACGACAGGTTGAAGGATGAACCGTCGAGGGCCCGAAACACCGGGTCGTTCTCATAGCCGACATTGAGCACTTTGTCGGTGCTGCTCTGGGTCGGGGACGCGTAGGCGATGTAGTTGGAATCCTGGTAGAACCCGGACCACTTCTCCGCGCTCAAGTCCGCCAGGCTGTTGACCGCCAGCCCGCCGAGGCTGTGGCCGCTGACCAGCACGTTTTTGCCCGACAGGCCATTGGCCTGGGCAAATGCCATGACGTCGCCGAGCAGATTGCCGAAGGCTTCGCCCACATAGTTTTTCGCATAATCCTTGGGACCTAGCGCCGCCAGCAGATCGTTGATCACATCGCCGATGGAATCGCCGATCAAGATTTCCCGCGGGCCGCTGGTGCCGCGAAAGGCGATGCCGATTTCGCTGAGATGGCCTTGAGCATCGTACTTGCCGAGGATTTCGACCTGCGCGCTGGTGTACCCGGCCTTCTCGCCGAAGAACGTTCCGCGAGCGTCGACCTTGCCGTCATAACCCAGTTGCGAGGCCGTGATGGGCGTCCAGCCGGCTTTTTGCACGGCCTCCAGGGCGGCTTTTTCCGAATCGGGGTTCCAGGGAATGCCGGGGATCACGCCTTGAGAATCGGTGCCGCCCAGCAGCGCGGTAACCAAAGTCACCGGCAAGCCCAGGCCGAAGCCGTTGTGCTGGTAGCCGGTGGCAAAGCCATTGTCGAGGTTGTGATAGGAATACAGCGTGATCGCCATCGCGTCGGTGAATAACGCTTTGGAATCGGCTGTGCCGAAGTTTTTGTAGTCATACACACCCATTGGTATTGCCTCTCTTTTGTTGGAATTGTCAGAGATAGCTCACAACCAGGACGCCTCATTCACGAGGCGCCCCGGAGCATTTAGTGGATGCAGCCTTTACGCAAACGTGATGCCTGAAGCCGACAGGTTGTCCAGTCCTACTCCCACCAGCGTGACGGCAAAATCGCCCACTTTCAGCACCGTGTCATGGCCCGACTGCGAAGCGTGTTGCTTGTAGTCATAACCCTGCCCCGCGCCCTGAACGCCGAGGAACACCAGCTTGTCGTTGCCCTGGTAGCCATTGATCGCGTCGAAACCGAAGGCGCCGCTGAACAGGAAAGTGTTGTGGCCTCCCGAGGCCTGCATCAGGTCGTTGCCCGCGCCACCGACGAAGGTCACCTGGCTTTTGTCGCTGCGCAGCAGGTCGTCGCCGGCATGACCGAACAACCAATCGCCGTCGACGCTGGCCGCCAGTGTGTTGCCGTAGGCGTCACCGTTGAGCGAGTGGTTGTAGTGGGTCAATTCACTGCCGTTGAGCAAGCCATTGGCGGTGACGCTGTAAGTCACCTCCTTGCTGCCCCACCATGAACCCGACTCCTTGCTCACCAGCGAACCGATGTCGCGGGTCATGCTGATGCCACCATAGGCATCGCGCACGTACAGGGTGCCGTCGCCGTTGTTGGCAAAACTGAAGTTCTGCAACGGCTTCTGCAATTCGAAGGTGTTGCTGCCCTTGCCGCCCAGCAGAAGGTTGTAGCCGCCGTCGTCGCGCAAGCGATCGTTACCGTCGCGGCCTTCGATGAAGTCATTGCCGGCACCGCCCTTGAGCAAATCGTCGCTGTCGGTGCCGATGATGAAGGTGCTGCCGGTGTGGGGTTCGCCGCTGCGTCCGCGGTCCTCGACCCAGGTGGTGCCCCGGGACGACTCCGTCAGGTTCGAGACGATCAGCGTTGAGTCCTTATCGGTGAGGTCGTAGAACCGCGAGTCGATCACCCGGTTCAAACCGTCGGCATAGCCCAACGAGCCATGGGCTGACCAGTTCAGCGGATTGAGGATGCTGAACGGCACCAGGTTCTGCGCGGTGGACGCGTACTGGTCGTTGAAGTTGACGATGTTGTTGGTGGCCGAATCCTGATGACCGTCGTGCTTGCCCAAGGACCCACTGCTGAACGTGGTGCCGTCGAGCACCCGGAACACCGGGTCGTTCTCGTAGCCGATGTTCAACACGTTGTTGCCGGTGGCGCTCTGGGTCGGTGAGGCGAATGCGATGTAGTTGGCGTCCTTGTAGAAGCCGCCCCAGTTGTTGCCGCTCAACTCGGCGAGGCTGTTGACCCCCAACCCGCCGAGGCTATGGCCGCTGACCATGACATCCCTGGCGTTCAGGCCATGGGCGATGGAAAACGCGGCAACGTCCTTGAGCAAGTTGTCAAAGGCGTTTTTCGCGTAATTCGTCGCGTAATCCACCGGGCCGACGGCGGCCAGCAGGTTGTTCTTCATGTCGCCGAAGGTGTCGCTGTACCCCAGGCCTCCGGTGCCCCGGAAGGCAATGCCGATACCGATCAGCTTGCCCGCCGTGTCGTACTTGCCGAGCACTTCGGCTTCGGCGCTGGTGAAGCCGTCCTTCTCACCATAGAAAGTGCCCTGAGCGCCGACCTTGCCTTGATAACCCAGTTGCTTGGCGCCAATTGGCGCCCACGCGGTGGCCGGCAGCGGCTGACCGGTTGGCGTGTACGCATACAGCGTCAGGGCGATGGCGTCGCTGTACAGCGCCTTGCCGTCAGCATTTTTGTAATCAAACAGTCCCATGTTGTTTGCTTCCTTTGCGTTAAATCAGAACTGCCAGTCGAGTGTCAGACCTACACCGTGGTCTTTTTCGTTGGAGCCCAGCAGTCCGTTGTAATCCAGGCTCACACGCACATCCTTGGCCACCGCCAGACCGGCGCGCGCACCAATGACGGCGGCGTTACGATCCAGGGACACGCTCTGCACGCTGAACCCGGTGTTGCCGTTGGCGAAGGCCAGGTGGTCTTCGGAACGGGTGCTGCTCAGGTTGTGCTGCCAGCCCAGGGTGCCGGACAGTTCCAGTTGCTGTTTGTCCGACAGGGCAATGGCTTTGCTTGCCCGCACACCGAGTGTCGAGAGCACGGCGTCGCGGTTGTCTTCGCCCCCCTTGAGCGCGGCGGCATCGCCTTTCTCGGTGAAGCTGTCGCGGTTGAGGTGCACGTAAGCCAGGTTGGCAAACGGTTCCAGGGCCAGCGGTTGCAGGTCCAGGCGATACGCGGCTTCGGTAAACAGCTGGGCGGTGGTCGCATCGCGTTTGGATTTCTGTTTGCCGCTGACGTCACCGAATTGCAGGTCACGTTTCACATCGATGCGATGCCAGCTATAAGCGCCGCCGACACTCAAGCGCAGTGCATCGATTTCATGGCCCAGGTAGGCGCCCAAGTGGTAGCTGTCGACCGAGGCTGACGAATGCGTGCCATCGCCCATGCTCAACGAACTGTCGCTATACCCGGTGACGAAACCGAGCCGCGTATCTTCAGTGATGAGACCGTCGACACCGGCCAGCAAGCCGCCGATGGAGCTGGTGGAACTGGCGTTGTCATGCCCGCCGTCGCTCTTGCCCCAGGCGCCGAGGACTTTGACCCAGGCATTGCTGCGGTCATCGGTGGGTGCCGCGGCATCGAACAGATCACGCTCACGCAGGCGTTCGCCGACGGCATCACGCAGGTAACGGCTGTCGTTGATCAGCAACGTGCCGATCGCCGGATGAATCTCACCGGACAGTTGCTGGAAGGCTTGTTGCGCGACGGCAGCGGTTGGCGACAGCAACAGGGTTTCATAGAGCGGATTGCCCGCGCCCAGTTGCTCGGCAGCGGCAGCCACGGCACGTTGGTTCGGGGTCTGGCCGACGCTGGCGAAGGACGCGGCGTTGCGCTCTACCGCCAGTTGGATGCCAGTTGCCGAGTAGTCGAGCGCGCCGCCGATGAACAGGTAGTTCGGCAGGACTGCGCCAAACCGCCCTTCGATGCCGCCAGCTGCTTGCAGGATGTTGTATTGATTGCCAAGCAGCGATTGCACGTCGCTGGTGGTCAGCAAGGTCGGGCTGTTTTCCAGGGACAGGCTGACAGTCGCGCCTTCGATCACTGCTTTACCGCCCGCGATGATCTGGTCGCTGCTGGTCGGCGACAATTCCACGGCGTAGGTCGAGCCCGGCTCGAACGTCACGTCACCCGCGACCTGCAAGGTGCCGATGGAATTGCCGGGGGCCACGGTGCCGCCGCTTTTCGCGGTCAATGCGCCGATGCGGCCGTTACCGCCGAGGATCCCGCTGTCGTTGACGGTGACCGCCGAGAGCAGCGAGCCGTTGATCGCCAATCGACCCTGATTGACCAGCGTCGGGCCGGCGTAAGTGTTGGCGCCGGTCAGCACCAGCGTGCCGATGCCCTGCTTGGTCAGGCCGCCGTGGCCGGAAATGTCGTTGCGCCAGACGTCCCGGCCACACTGCACGTCATTGCACACGCGCTCGGTCGGTTTGCCCGCATCGATAATCGCGCCGATGCCGGGCAAGTCCGCGACAAACTGGCTGGAGCCGTAGGCGCCCTGGATGCGGAACTCCTCGGGTATGTCTTGCTCGGTGACCAACATCGCCGGGCCATCGATGCCTTTGCGCAGGTTGATCATGCCCCAGCCATACAGCGCGTCGACACCCGGTGCGCCCATGTCGGTGGCCGTGGTGCGCAGCACGCTGGCAACCTGGGCGCCAGTCATGTACGGGAAGCGTTCCATCAGCACCGCCACCGCGCCCGCGACGTGCGGCGCCGCCATGGAGGTGCCGTTTTTGTTGGCGTAGCCGATGGTCATGTTATCGGCATTGGTGCCGCCGATGACTGCGCTGAAGATCTTGCTGCCCGGTGCCGACACGCAGAAACTCGCGGTGTAGCCGCAACGCGACGAGAAGGTGCTGATGTTGTAGAGGTCCGGGCTGTTGAGGTCCGGGTTCTTCTGCAAGGCCGCGACGGTCATCCAGTTCGGTGCGATTTCGGGGACGAAATAACCGAGGCCGGCAATGGCGTCCGGGTTGTTGAGGTTGTAGTCGTTGCCGGCGGCGAAGATCGTCACGATGCCGCTGCGAGCGGCCGCGATCGCACCGTCATAGGCACCGCCCTGGCGCGTGCCGAGGATGGGTTGGATCTGATTGAATTGCAGTTGCGCGTCCTGCACGGTGAAGTGCGGATACGCCGGGTCGCGGCCGCCCAGGTCGAAGCGATCGGTGATGCCGATGCCCCAGCTGTTGTTGATGATCCGCGCCCCGCTGGCGATCAATGCATCCCAACCGGCCTTGTACACCGCGCCGTCGTTGCCGAGGATGATCCCGTCTTCGGGGCCCGGGTCGCCGTTGTCGGCACTGATGATTTGCGCGTTGTACGCCACGCCGTGCATTGGATTGCCGTCACGGCTGCCCGCGGCGATCCCGCCGACGTGAGTGCCGTGGGAGCCGAGCTTGCCGTCGTAGCCGACCGAGGGCGAACCGTCATACACAAACGCATCGCCGGCTTTGACCGGGATGTACGGGTCGGTGTATTCGCGGATACCGCGGGTGACCAGGGTGACGACCTTGTTGGCACCGGAAAACTCCGGATGCTGGGCGTAAACCGGTTGATCGAAGATCCCCAGTTTCACGCCTTTGCCGCTGTAACCGGCGGCGTAGGCATCCTGGGCATTGATGCCGCCCAGGCCCCAGTCAGCGTTGAACTCAGCGCTACGCCAACTGTTGGGATCGCCTGCTTTGCCGCTTTCCACGTAGGGCACCGCTTGTGCGGTGCCTACTGAAGCCAGTGCACAAAGCAGGGCTCGGTTGAGTGCTTTCAAGGCGAATAAGTTGTTGTTCTTAACTTTCATACAGCGACCATCCTTAGTTGTCTTGCCAAAATCCCTGTGGCGAGGGGGCTTGTCGGAACGCCGCATCGTCCCGTTCGGCTGCGCAGCAGTCGCGAGCCCGGCTGATGCGTTTTGTCTGCCAAATCACCGCTGCCAGTTTCGGGGCGGCTTCGCCACCCAGCGGGAGCAAGCTCCCTCGCCACATTTAATGTTTGCCACGTTTTTTGTTCGTGTTTTTAAAACTGCCAATTGAGGCTCAGCCCTACGCCATGGCTCTTCTCGCGGCTGGCCAGTTGGCCGGTGTAATCGAGGTTCACGCGAATGTCCCGGCTCAGGGCCAGGCTGGCATGCGCGCCTACCAGTGCCGCGTCACGCACCATTGGCGCCCCTTCCACCGAGAACGCCGTGCTGCCGCTGGCAAATGCCAGATGTTCTTCAGCATCGGTATTACTCAGGTTGTGCTGCCAGCCGAGACTGCCGCTCAGGTCTAGTTGCTGCTGGCCGGACAGGTTCACCGTTTTCAATGCGCGCACGCCCAAGGTGCTGAGCACCGCATCCCGCGTGTCGCCGGTGCTTTTCAGTGCGGCGCCATCACCTTTCTCGGTGAAACCCTCGGTGTCGAGGTGCACGTAGGCCAGGTTGGCGAAGGGTTCGAGCGCGAGCGGTTGCAGATTCAGGCGATACGCCGCTTCACCGAACACTTGAGTGGTGCCGGCGTCGAACTTGGCTTTCTGCTTCGCGCTGACGTCGCCGTATTGCAGGTCACGTTTCACGTCGGCACGATGCCAGCTGTAGGCACCGCCGGCACTCAGGCGCCAGGCACCGACTTCGCGGCCGGCGTATGCACCCAAGTGATAGCTGTCGACCTTGGCCGATGAATGCGTGCCCGAGCCCATGCTCACCGAACTGTCGCTGTAACCCGTGACCAGGCCTATCCGGGTTTGCTCGTCGATCGCGCCATCGACACCGGCAAGCAAGCCGCCGATCGAGGTGGTGTAACCGGCGGTGTCATGGCGGTCATCGGTCTTGCCCCAGGCCCCAAGCGCCTTGATCCAGCCATTGCTTTGCGCGCCTTTGGCGTCAACCAGTCGCTCACCGATTGCATCGCGCAGGTATCGACTGTCGTTGATCAGCACCGAACCCAACGCCGGGTAGATTTCCCCCGACAACTGCTGGAACGCCTGCTGTGCGGACGTCGCGGTGGGCGACAGCAACAGGCTTTCGTACACCGCATTCCCCGCCCCAAGCCCTTCCACGGCGGAAGCGACGGCGCGTTGGTTCGGCGTCTGGCCGACGCTGGCGAACGTCGTGTCGTTACGCTCCACGCTCAGTTGAATACCGGTGGCGGCGTAATCGAGGCTGCCGCCGATGAACAGATAGTTGGGCAACACCGCACCGAACTGACCTTGAATGCCGCCGGCCGCTTGCAGGATGTTGTATTGCTGACCGAGCAGGCTTTGCACTTGTTGAGTGCTGAGCAAGGTCGGGCTGTTTTCCAGTGACAGGCTGACCATCGCACCGCTGACCGTGGCCGTGCCGCTCGCAACGATCCGGTCGCTGTCGGTCGGCGACAGCTCCACCGCGTAAGTCGAGCCGGGTGCAAACGTGACGTCGCCGGCGACCTGCAAGGTGCCAATGGAATTGCCCGGCGCGACGGTAGCGCCGCGATTGGCCGTCAGATCCCCGACTCGTCCTGAACCGCCCAGCGTGCCCCCGTCATTGACGGTCACACTGGATGCCAACGAACCGTTGACCGACAGCAGGCCGCCATTGACCGTGGTTGGCCCGCGATAGCTATTGTCACCGGTCAGCATCAAGCGTCCGGCTCCTGACTTGATCAGGCTTCCTTCGTAGACCCGAGTGGTGGCGGCAAGATCGCGGGCCATGCCGACGGTGTAATCCGTCTGATCCTGCTGACTGGCACCGGCCGGTACGCCATTCTCCCAGCCCTTGGTCCTCAACGTCTGTTGCCAGGCACTGCGTTCGGCCGCGTCTTCACTCTGCCGCTGGATCAGCGCGTTGTCCGAGATGTCGTTGCTCCAGACATCGCTCTGCCCTGCCCCCAGATTGGCGTCGAAGCGCCCGAGCAATTGCCCCGGCCCGCGCATCGCCCGTTCGAGGTTGGCCACGCCCCAGCCGACGCGGGTATTGGGCGCCTGGGTGACGGAACCGTCGAGTTGGGTGGCGGTGGTCAACAGGGTTTCCAGCGCCTGCTGGTTGGTCATGTACGGATAGCGTTCCATCACCAGCGCCAGCGCGCCGGTAGCATGCGGCGCGGACATGGACGTGCCGGACTTGATCGCATAACCGGCGTCGGGAATGGTGCTGTCGATCTTCGCACCGGGGGTGGTGATGCACCAATACTTGGCGATTCCGCACTGGTTGTACTTTTGCTGGTTACTTTGATCCAACCCCGACACGGCCAGCCAGTGGCCTTCCAGGTCCGGCTGGAAGTAAGGCAAGGCCGAACGCACGCTGGCATTGGGGTAACCGCTGTTGCCGGCGCTGAACACATTGATCACACCGCGACGGGAAACGTCAGCCGCCGCATCGAGCCAGGTGCCTTTGTTCCAGTGCTGGGCGTAGGCGGCGTGCAGATCGTCGAGGGTGCGATAGCTGACGTCCGGTGGCTGGCTGCCCCAACTGTTATTGATCGCCCGCACACCGGCGTCGGCCAAGGCGTTATAGACTGCTTTGAAGTAGCGCGGATCCGGATTGGGGCCGAACAGAAAACTGTCGTTCTTGTTGGTATTGCCGACGTAGACCTGCGCGTTGTACGCCACACCGTGCATGCCGGTGCCATCGCGGGAGGCGCCAATGGTGCCGGCGACATGGGTGCCGTGGGAGTCGTTGTTGGCGTTGAGGGTGCCGTCGACATTGAACAGTGAGCCGTCGACGTAGCTGCCGCTGGCCAGTACCGCGTGGTAACGGTCGGTGGCGAATTCGGGATGGGCTGCATCGAAGCCTGAATCGAGTTCGCCGATTTTCACACCCTTGCCGGTGATGCCGGCGGCGTAGGCCTGGTCGGCCTGCATGCGGGCCAGTCCCCAGTCCCGCTGAAATTCCACCGAGCGCCAACTGGCCGCATCGCCCAGGGTGCCGTTTTCCTGATAAAGCGCCTGGGCCGAGCCTGGCGCTACTGAAATCCAGAGCAATAACGTGCCGACCGACATCGGCTTGATCTGTACGTCCATGTCAACTTCTCGCTTTTTTGGCGTTTTTAGAATTCTGGTTGCCCACTAGGGGCTGCAACGCAACAGCTCAAATCATTGAGATCTCGGGCCTTGACCGAATGCCTCGTCCACCTTGGCCAGATCCTGCTCATTCAAGGTCCCGGCGTAGTAATGCAACTTGGTCCAGGCCATCAGGTAGTCGTACCTTGCCTGAGCCAAATCCCGGCGGGTGGTAAATAGTTGTTGTTCGGCATTCAACGCATCCAGGTTCACCCGCTCACCGCCCAGGATGCTTTGCTTGGTCGAAACCACCAGCGCTTCCGCCGATTTCAGGGCTTTCTGATAAGCGCGCAACTTGTTCACCCCCGACAGGCAGGCACTGAATTGCCGACGCAGCTCGATCAGGGTTTCCCGGGTCTTGCCATCGAGTTCGTACTCGGCCTGTTCCATTGTGCGGCTGGCCTGACGGGTCGACGCCGACACCCCGCCGCCGGCGTACAACGGCACGCTGACTTCAATGCCGATGGTGTTGGTGTCGTAACGCTGGTTGTAGGTATTGCCGCTTTCCGATTCGTTCTGGCGCACCGAAGCGTAGGCACTGACTTTCGGCAGGTGTCCGGCGCGGTTGCGTTCGACTTCATACCGCGCGACTTCCACCGCCTGACGCTGGGAGGCCAGGTTCGGGTTGTTGGCCACGGCCATCTCGTGCCAGGTGTCGTAGTTGGCCGGCAGCAGGCTGAAGGTCTGGAAGTTCTGGTCCAGTGGCGCCAGATCGGTGATGTCGACGGCCGGCACACCAATCAGCGCGCCCAGTTCGCGCAAGGACGCGTCCTGCTCGTTGCGTGCCTCGATTTCCTCGGCGGTCGCCAGTTCGTAGCGAGACTCGGCCTCAAGAATATCGGTGCGCGTGCCCTCGCCCTGGCGGAACATCTGCTCGTTCTGCTGGAACTGCTGTTCGAAGGCCTTCTTCTTCGCCAGCGCGATGTCGATCTGATCCTGGGCGAACAGCGCATTGGTGTAGTTTTCCAGCACACGAACCAGCAATTCCTGGCTCTTGCCGCGGAACGCTTCGTCGGCAAACAGCGACTGCGCCACGCCTTTGCGATACCCCGCGTAGGCTTCGTAATCGAGCAACGGCTGTTGCAGGGTCAGGTTCGAGCCGTAGCTGCCGTAGTTGCGGTCCTCGGTGAAGTCCGGCCGACCTTCATTGATTTGGGTGACCTTGGAGGTGTTGCGCCCCTTGTTGTAGGTGTAACCGAGCCTGGGCAACAACCCGGCCCGGCCTATGATGCGGTTTTCAAGGCCGGCATCGCGTTCCTTCATGGCGCCAAGGAATACCGGGTCATTGCGCAACGCTTGCTCGTAGATATCGAAAGGCCCCATGGCGGCCATCGCACCGTTGCACGTCAGCAACGCCAGGGTGGCTGTGAGCATTGAAAGCTTATTCATACAGCCGAACATCCTTATTCCTCGGTCAACGCGGAGCCTGCCCGGTCGAGCAGCGGTTTGAACAAATAGTTGAGGAGTGAACGTTCACCGGTGCGCACGAACATTTCCGCCGGCATGCCGGGCTTGATCACCAGCCCGTTGAGTTTTTCCATGGCCTGATCGCTGACGCTGCTGCGCAGCACGTAGTACGGCGCGCCGGTTTTCTCGTCGACCATCTGGTCGGCGGAAATCAGGCTGACTTCGCCGGGTACGCGCGGTGTACGGCTCTGGTTGAACGCGGTGAACAAAATGTCCACCGGCAAGTGGGTGCCGACCTTGTCGATCAGGTTGATCGGCAAGTGCCCTTCCACTTCCAGGCGGGTGCCTTGCGGCACGATCTCCAGCAAGGTGTCGCCCTGGCGGACCACCGCACCTTCGGTGTGCACCCCAAGGTTGACCGCGATGCCGTCGGCGGTGGCGATGATCTCGCTGTGTTGCAGATCAAACCCGGCGGAGGTCAGTTGCTCTTCCAGGGTCACGCTTTTGAGTTGCGCGTCGGCCAGTTGCGTGCGGACTTCTTTCTGGTATTCCTCGATGTGCTGTTGCAGCTTCAGGCGCGACTCGAGGATGCCCTGCTCGACCCGGCCGCTTTCGCCGCTGTTTTCCGCCAATTGCTGCTGCACCTGCGACAGCTGCCGCTGGAACTCCATCAAGCGATTGCGCGGGATGTAGCCGTTGTCTGCCAGGGGCTGAAGGTTACTCAGTTGTTGCTGCAAGGAGCTGGCCTGAGCCGAAAGGTCGGTACGCGCGCGGCGCATGCCGGCCAATTGCGCGCTGGCGCCTTCGATGCTGGCGCGCAGACCCGCCTGCTCGCGGGAAAACGCTTCGCGGCGGCTGCTGAACAATTGCCGCTGGCCTTCGAGGACCAGCGCCAGGCGTGGGTCGGGATCGTTGCTCAGTTCCGCGGGGAAATTCACCTGCTTGAGGTTGTCCCGCTCGCTCTGCCAACGCGCCAGGCTGGCCCAGGCCATGCGGTATTGCGCTTGCAGCGATTGCACATCGGCCGCGACCTGGGTCTGGTCGAGCTGGAACAGCGGTTGGCCCTGCTTTACCACCTGGCCTTCGCTCACCAGGATCCGGCTGACCACGCCGTTGCTCATCGATTGCACGGCCTTGCGCTTGCCCGAGACCACGACTGTGCCTTGCACCGGGATTCCTTGGTCGAGCGGCGCGAGGCTGGCCCAGGTGAAGAAACTGCCAGCACCGACGATCGCCAGAATCCAGCCCATGCGGGAGAAGAAACGAGCATCACGCTCAGGGCGTTCGGCGATGTAATCGTGTTCCATCGTCGCTTCGTTTTCAGTGTTCATGCGAGCGCTGGTCATACACCCGAATTCCTTGTCGTAGGCTGATACTGGCGACTCATGCTGAGCCCGCCTGGTGCTTGAGCCGGTTTTTCACGTTGCTGTTCCTGGGCGCCGGAGAGTGCCTTGAGCACTTCCTGGCTGGGGCCAAAGGCCTGTAAACGACCGTCGTTGAGCACCAGCAACTTGTCAGCCTGGGCCAAGGCCGAGGAACGATGGGTCACCAGAATCACGCTCGTGCCCTGAGCTTTCATTTGCGCGATGGCGCCGGCCAGCGCCGCTTCGCCCACGGTGTCGAGGTTGGAATTGGGTTCATCGAGCACCACCAGGCTTGGCTTGCCGTACAGCGCGCGGGCCAACGCCACCCGTTGCTTCTGGCCGCCAGACAAGCCACTGCCGTCCTCGCCCAGCACCGTGTCGTAGCCCTGCGGCATGCGCAGGATCAGTTCATGGACGCCCGCCTGTTGCGCCGCTTCGACGACTTTTTGCGGATCCGCTTCGCGAAACCGGGCGATGTTTTCCGCGATGCTGCCGCTGAACAATTCGATGTCCTGGGGCAAGTAACCGATGTAGGGACCCAGATCGTCGCGGTTCCAGCGATGGATGTCCGCGCCATCAAGCCGCACCGTGCCGCCGAGGGTTGGCCAGACGCCAACCAGCACCCGGGCCAGGGTCGACTTGCCGGAGCCGGAGGCGCCGAGTACGCCCAACACTTCGCCGGCACTCAGGCTGAAATTGACCATGTGCAGGGTCGCCGCGCGTTGCCCCGGAGGGCCGGCGCTGACTTGTTCGAAGGTGATTTGCCCCTTCGGCGCCGGCAGTGCCATGGCTTCGTCACTCGGTGGAAAGGCTTGCAGCAGCGAATCAAGACGACGATAAGCGAGCTTGGCGCCGCTCCACTGTTTCCACACCGCGATCAGCTGATCGATGGGGCTCAGGACGCGGCCCATCAGAATGGAGCCGGCGATCATCATTCCGGCGGTCATATCGCCCTTGATCACCAGTAACGCGCCGAGGCCCAGGACCAGGGATTGCAGGCACAGCCGCAAGGTTTTGCTCAGGGAGCTGATGATGGCGCCGGTGTCGCTGGCCTGATTTTGCAGGCCGAGAAAACGCGAATGCACTTGGAACCAGCGCTTGCGCAACACGCCGAGCATGCCCATCGCCTGGATGGTTTCGGCATTGTGCAGATGACTGGTGGCCAGTTGGCTGGACTTCTGGGAAAACCCGGCGGCTTCGCCCAAGGGCTTTTTGGTCATTGCCTCGTTCAGGCACGCGAGGCCGATGAGCACCAGCGCGCCCACGGTCGCGAACACACCGAGCCAGACGTTGAACAGGTAAATCACGAAGAGGTAGACCGGAAACCACGGCGCGTCGAAGAAGGCAAACAGCGCAGGACCGGTGACGAATTGGCGAATGTGGGTCAGATCGCCAAGGGACTGACCGGCGTTGCCCTCGCCCTTGAGCAGGTTGCGCTCGAACGCGGCCTGATACACCCGCAGGTTGAAACGGCGCTCCAGTTGGCTGCCGATGCGGATGACGATGAAGCTGCGCACGATCTCGAGCAACCCGATGAAGGCGAAAAATCCGACCACCATCAGCGACAACATGGCCAGGGTGGTTTCGTTTTGCGAAGACAACACGCGGTCGTAGACCTGGAGCATGTAAATCGACGGGACCAGCATCAGCACATTAATTAACGCGGTAAAACAACCGACGCTGATCAGGATGCTCTTATAGTCGCCCAGTGCCTTGAATAACGGTGCGGTGGCCGGGCTCATTGCCATCTTCATGGTTTCTTCCTGAGGTGTTAATCCTCGTCATGCCTGACGAAGTTTCCATTAACTGTCCGCGCAGAGGCAGATATAGGTTTGGCGCATCAGCGCTTACAAACCAATAACAACTTTTATTCTGGTTTGGTGCTTATAACGATAATGACCGTCGCTCTTTCGCCGTTGCCTTTTAATTACTGCGTCTGGCGCACAAGTGTTATGACCAGCGCGGATTTCAATGTGGCTTTATAAGCGCCGTCACGTTGACGGCTGAGAAATAGAATCTTCGAACCTTCGTTGCCGGTGATCGCAATGCCGTCCGGTTCCGGGAACCAACCGGTAGCGGTTTTGCCATCCAGCCAGGCGCTAAGGCAGCTGGCGCCCTCACCCAATGTCTGGGTTTGCTGAAAGTCGATGACGCACACGTTGGACGGTTTGTCTTGCAGCGCCCGGGACTCTGGCGAGTCATCTTTGGCGCTGAGAGTCGCCTGCCATTTGCCGGCCAGTTCCGACGGATCCGCTAATTTCAGGCTGCTTGACATGGCTGTCTCTCCAAAAAAAATCATCAACGTCGCCTGGAGCCACGCGGTTGTAAGGTTGGTAAAGGCTTTATGAGCCATAGGTTGTTGTACTCCGGCAGCGGTCTTTGGCACAGAGGGCGGCGCATCGGCGCCACCCTCCTTATCGCGCTACATCACGCGGCGATGTCCGAGAACGCCGCCTGGCCAACGGTGCTGACCAGGAAGTCAGCCACGCCATGCCCGGAGAAGTCCACCGCCAACTGGCTGTTACCGCCCGAAGAGGTCAACACGGCATCGCCTGCCGCACCGGTGAACGAATTCACGAAGTGCAGGCCCGCGCCTTTGGTGATGGCGGTCAGGTCGATCTTGTCCAGGCCACTGACAAAATCGAGGATCTGATCAGTCGCACCCGGCTTGGAATCGCTGCTCGCTGCGAACACAAAAGTGTCCGAGCCGGTACCGCCCCACAGCTTGTCCGCACCGCCCGCGCCGAAGAGGATGTCGTTGCCGGCACCGCCCTTCAGCTCGTTGGACACGCCATTTCCAATCAGCAGGTCGTTACCCGAACCGCCAATCGCGTTCTCGATGGTTGCACCCTTGGCAATGGAAACGTTGCCAACCATGCCGCCAACATCGGAGAACGAGGCCTCATTGAGGTTGATCTTCTGGCTCTGGGTAAAACCGGAGAAGTCCAGCGTGTCTTTGCCGCCCGCATCCCACACCGAGAACACGACCTTGTCCGACGACGAAGACGCGCTCAGGAAATCGCGACCGGCATTGGAGTTGAAACCGTAGGTGGTGTCACCGGTGCGGGTGGTGGTGTTGGCACCGTAGAGTTTCTGGATGGCGGCAATATCGTCCAGCAACGGACCGGACGCATAGGCTTCGACGCCGGCCTTGCTGAAGTTCTGGTCGGTGTTGCTTTCACTCCAATAGCTCATGAGGCTGTAGCCGCGGGTGTCTTCCGCGTAGGTCGCGTCGTTGTAAGTCGGCGCGCCTTCACCGGCGTTGTAGTCGCCGGGGTGGGCCAGGCCCAGGGAGTGACCGATTTCGTGGGTCAGGGTTTGACGACCGTAGTTGTTCAGGTCCGGTGTCTTGTTGGGCGTGTAGCTGCTGTTGGTCAGGTACCAGGAAGTACCGTCATAACCGGCGCCGGTGCCAGGCAGGTAGGCGAATGCCGCTGCGCCGTCCTGGCCGCTGCTGTAATTGCCGAAGGTCATGTGACCGTCGCCGCCTGTGGCTTTCTCGGTGAAAGTGACTTTGGCCACATCGGCCCAGGATTGCATGGCGAGCACGGCCTGGGCTTTCTGCTGGGCGCTGAACTGACTGAAACCGGAAATCCCGTGCTTGTTCATGGTGCTCGACGACGCCGAGGTCAGGAACGTGTAGGTCAGTTCGATTTTGCCGCTGCCGTCCTTGTCCTGATAGGCAGCGCCGTCACGCAGCAATTGCGTCGCTGCCTCGTCGACGGAGTAGGACGGTTTGCCATTGACCGTGAGATTGCCACCCCGGTCATACTGATGGCTGAAGCTGTCGATCTGGTTGTACGCAGAACTGGGCGCAGCCAATGCTTGCAATGGCGAAAAGGCCTGTTCGGCAAGATCAATAGCGTTGTTTTTAACTTTCGACATAAACACACTTCCTTGTTTAGCAATGGAACAGTTTTTGTCAGATAGCGACAATCTCTGGCGAGATCGTCCTATCACTCGCCCAATGAAGGCGAAAGAAAATTGACACAATTCGAAATCAAACGTCTACATTTTTTTTGACGTCAAATTGTTCTGCCCCGGCAAGTACCCGGAAACAATGCCTGCGCTGTCGAAATATAGTTTTTAGTTGAGGGTTTCGGACTAATTGTCTGACAATTGCGTATTTAAATATTAAATAGAGGTAAGTTGGTTTTTGTCGAGAGCGTCTCACTTTTCCGTGACTTATTAATATGAGTGCCAGTGCAATGCCATCAGCCAAATCAAACGCCCGATGAGGGCAGTCATCCGCGATGACTTCCAGACGAACAGGAGCCAATGGTGAACACGTTGCGTGTTCACCATCGCATTTACCCACCGCCATCACTGCTTTCTAAACCTCATCAACAACGGACAAGACCGTTTCTCGACTGTCCAGAATCCCCAGTTGCTGGAGGATGTCATTGATGCCCCCCATAGGCCGAGATCCTCAGGTGTCGGGGCTTCGACCAAGATACGACGCAAGCTCAGGTTGACCTTCAACCTGCCATAGGCGATTTCATCGGACTGGGCGCCTTTATCGATGATTCGCTTGGCAGCGAGGTTAATCTCTCCTTCAACGTAAGCTTGCAAAGCTGATTTGTTCATCGCGATTCTCCTTTGCAGACGTTATGTCTGTGCCGGAAACGCTACAAAGGATTTTGCCAGCCATCTACTGTCAGAATTTACAGGTCCAGACGGTCAATGCCGCGATTGGGTTATGGCCTCAACTCCCCGTCCGAATCTTGTTCCACACCCTCGTCCGAATCCGGTCGATATTCAGCGGCATCGCCTCCAGGGCGAACAGCTTGCCCATCATTTCCGGGCTCGGATAAACCTTGGTGTCATTCTTGATGGCCGGTTCGATCAGGCTGTCGGCCTGCTGGTTGCCGTTGGCGTAGTGAACATAGTTACTGATGCTGGCCATGACGTCCGGGCGCAGCAGGTAGTTCATGAACGCGTAGCCGGCCTTTTCGTCCGGGGCGTCGGCGGGCATGGCGACCATGTCGAACCAGATCGCGGCGCCTTCCTTGGGAATGGCGTAGCCGATGTCGATACCGTTCTTGGCTTCTTTGGCACGGTTCTCGGCTTGCAGGATGTCGCCGGAGAAACCGACAGCTACACAGATGTCTCCGTTGGCCAGGTCGCTGGTGTATTTGGATGAGTGGAAATAGCTGACGTAGGGCCGGACTTTCATCAGCAGCGCTTCAGCTTTTTTGTAGTCTTCCGGGTTCTTGCTGTGGTGCGGCAGCCCGAGGTAATTCAGCGCGGCCGGCAGCAGTTCGGGGCCGTTGTCGAGGATGGCGACGCCGCACTTTTGCAGCTTGGCCATGTTCTCGGGCTTGAAGATCAGGTCCCAGGAGTCCACTGGCGCGTTGTCGCCCAGCACGGCCTTGACCTTGGCGATGTTGTAGCCGATACCGGTGCTGCCCCAAAGATATGGGAAGCCGTGTTCGTTACCCGGGTCGTTGGTCTGCAATGCCGTGAGCAATACCGGGTTGAGGTTCTTCCAGTTCGGCAGCTGGTTCTTGTCGAGCTTCTTCAGCGCCCCGCCCTGAATCTGCCTTGCCATGAAGTGGTTGGACGGGAATACCACGTCGTACCCGGATTTTCCGGTCATCAGCTTGCCGTCCAGGGTTTCGTTGCTGTCATAGACGTCGTAGCTGAAGGCGATGCCGGTTTCTTTCTGGAAGTTTTTGGTGGTATCCGGCGCGATGTAGTCCGACCAGTTATAGATCTTGACGGTCTCGGCGGCATGGCTGAGGGACGCGACAAGCGCAAGGGGTGCCAGGGTCAGTGTCTTTCGGATCATGAGTCGATTCCTGTATGGGTTGTTTTTGGCAGGCAATCAAAGGATCAAAAATCAAAAAATCAAAACGTAGGTCTTGCGCACGGTTTCCTGGATATCCCAGATGCCGAGGCTGTTGGCTGGCAACATCAGTGCGTCGCCGGCTTCGATGTAGAGGGTTTCACCGTCGTCGGGGGTGAAGGTGCAGCGGCCCTGGATGAAGTGACAGAATTCCTGGGCAACGATCTGCCGGCGCCAGCGGCCGGGCGTGCACTCCCAGACGCCGGTTTCGACGCCATCGTCGCGTTCGACGCTGGTGGTCGAAGCCACCGCCACCGGCGCTCCCAACGGCACGGCGACGGGGTTCGACTCCTCCAGTTCCAGTGTTGCGGTGTTCTTGAATTGCGTGATGCCCATGGGAGTACCTGTCGATTGAGCCTGTAGATGTAGAACGCGGCGTTTACTGCATGAGACCTTCCATGAACCCCGCCACCTTGCTCGCCAGTTTGCGGCGCCAAGGGGCTGTCGCCGGGTTGGCCAGGGTCTGGTCTTCGTGGACGAAGCTGCGGATGATTGCGTTGTAACCCAGCCAGCGGCAGGGCTCTGGCTCCCAGGCCCGGAGCGTGTCCAGACCGCCTTGAGGCATGACCCAAGGCTGGTGAACCAGTTCGGTATCGCGCTCAAGAATCAGATCCGCCAGGGTTCGGCCGCCCAGGTTGCTGGCGCCGACGCCCTCGCCGCCATAACCGCCGGACAAGGCAATGCCGCTGGCCTGATCGCAGAGCATGTGCGGCTTGAAGTGCCGGGACATGCCCAGGTTGCCGCCCCATGCGTGGGTAATCTGCACGTTCTTGAGTTGCGGGAAGAGTTCGCTGAACAGGTAGCGCCGCAACTCCACTTCGCTGGTGGTCAGGTCAAAGTCATGGCGCAATTTTCCGGCAAACTGGTAGCCGCCCCGGGCGCCGAACACCAGGCGGTTGTCGGCCGTACGCTGGCCGTAGGTGACCTGTCGACTGCTTTCGCTGAACGCCTGGCCGCGGCTCAGGCCGATTTCGTCCCAGGTCGCGGCAGACAATGGTTCGGTGGCGACAATCAGGCTTTGTACCGGTAACTGATAACGACCGAGGGGTGGCAACGTGACCGAATAACCTTCTACCGCCGGCACGATCCAGCGGCTGCGGACCTGAGCCTTTGCCGTGCGCAAACTCCCCGACTGCCACTGCGTGACCGCGCTGTTTTCGTAGATTTTGACACCCATGCGCTCGACCGTTTCTGCCAGGCCTCGCACCAACTTTGCCGGGTGAATGGTCGCAACGTGCGGTGCATAGATACCGCCATAAGGCTTCGCCACTCTGATCTGTTGCGTCAGTTGCTCCGGGCTGAGCCAGCGGTAATCGCTTTCGGTCAGGCCTTGGCGGTAAAGCTTGTCCAGATAGTCGCGCAGGCTGGTTTCCTGCTCGGGATAACGCGCGGCACAGTACAACACCCCGCCTTTGCGATAATCGCAGTCGATGCCCTCCCGTTCGATGACAATCTCGACTTCATCAGGAATGCTGTGCAGCAGATCGAAAGAGGCCCGACGTTGGTCTGGCGGCAAACCCGCCAACAGACGGTCCTCGCCCAGCAAGTTACCCATCAGCCAGCCGCCGTTGCGGCCCGACGCGCCAAAACCGGCGGTTTGCGCTTCGACGATGGCAATGTCCAGGCCTGGCGCCAGGCGCTTGAGGTAATACGCGGTCCAGAGCCCGGTGTAGCCCGCACCGATGATGGCCACGTCGACGTCCAGGTCATGTTCCAGCGCAGGACGCGCCAGCAACGGCTCGTCGAGTTGATCCATCCACAAACTGATAGTGCGCCACGCCGACATGCCAGACTCCGCCACTCAAACTTCGATGGCGTCGATCCTAGTGCGTGACCTCAGGGGCTGTCGTGCGCGCGTGCACGCAAAGAAATTTGTTTGATGTAAGCCTTGGGCGACAGCCCTGTGTGCTGGCGAAAACAACTGTAGAACGCCGACAAGGAGTTGAAGCCGGCGGCAAACGCCAGCTCATCAATGCGCAGCGGTGGCATGGCGGCGTCCAGCGCCGCGAGTAAATGCTGCAGCCGCGCCTGGTTGACATAGCGATAGAAGCTCTGGCCCAACACTTGATTCAGCAGATAGGAAATCTGATTGCGGCTGTAACCGCACTCCTGCGCCACCCGTTGCAGATCGAGCTCGGGATCCAGATAAGGCTGCTGGCGCTGGAAATACTGTTGCAGGTCCTCAGCCATGAAACTCAGCTGGCGCGGTGAAAGCCCAAGTCGGCTGGCGGCCGGGCGCGAATTCGTAGCGGTGTTGCGTTGCGGTTGTTCGCGCACCAGTGATGCGTATTCGTTGACTCGCCAGATCAACCCGTCGCGCACCGTGATCGCTTCACTGGAACGGAACGACACCAGCCCTTCGCCGCCGCGCAAGGTCATCTGGTACTGGATGAACGCAGTGTTGCCGTCCAGCCGTATGCGATCGGAATGCTCCAGCGCTTCGTCCGGGTTACGCGGCATGCTGCCGCGCACGTACTCACGCAACTCATCCAGGCCCATGACCCGGTTCTGGAAAAAGTCGTTGTACTGAATGTCCGGGTGATAAAGCGCCATCACACCGTCCAGATCCCGGTGTTTCCAGCACAGGTGGTAGCGCATGACCGTCTCGCCCGTGGCCTGGGTTTGCAGGGGGCCATCATCATCGGCGTGCATAAGGGACTCGACGAAAAAAGCCGAGCTTGCCGAAGTTCGGCCGCGGCTTCAATGACCTCGCCTGATCGCCGGTAACGCCGAGCAAGGCCCGGCACGTGATCCATATCAAAAAAACGGTAGCAATCGCCAAACGGACTGAAAAAAATCACATGGTTTTCACATCCGGGTGCTACTTTTAAAGGCAGTCACCGGTTGAGCCATTGAAGGCTCTTCCCTCCTAACATGAGCTAAAGGAAGCGCTCGATGAAGAAGGCGGGCAACACATGAATAAAGGGTCTTTCAGCAAAGTCACGTTTCCAAACGCCTGTCAGCTGATGCGCTGGCATTTCCATCCCATGGGATTTGAGGCGAGCATGGACGCGCCGGGCAGCATGATTGCCCGCCTGTTTGACCGCGCCAGTGGCGAGACCATGATCGCCATTGCAGGCATTCCATGCGCAACCGTGATGAATGCCGCGGACGTAGAACGAATAATCGAAGCCGTGGAAGACGAGTTAGAGTCTTTCATACTTCCCCAGGCCTTCAAGAGTTATGCCTGAAGGCCAAACGCCCAACAAAAAGCCCACATCATGTGGGCTTTTTTGTGGGGCTCGGGTTCAGGCCAGTTTCTGACCCTGGCGATGATCAGCAAAGAATGGCTTGTCCTTGCCAATCCGGTCAGATGCCTTGGGCATGTTCGCCGCCTGAGTATCCTGCCCGTCGACATACCAGTAGCAATGACTCACCGCCCGAGTGATGCCGACGTAAGCCAGTCGCAGGATTTCGTCTTTCTGTGCGTTGTCGTATGGCTCGTTGTCGCCCGTCTTGCCAAGGCCCGCCATGCGATAGACCTGATTCTTGTAGGGAGAACTGGTCAGATGCTGACAATCACCCAGCAAAAACACCGCGTCAGCCTGCAAGCCCTTGGCGCTGTGATACGTCAGCTGTTTGATGCGCCGCGCTTCATACGGCAAGTTAGAATCCACATTAACTACAGATTGAATGTGTTGTTCAATCAATAACTTATCGCTGCTTTTTCGATAAAGCATCAAGATTGAATCACCTTGTCGGTAATGCTGGATCAGGCGTTGAGCCATGCCTTGATCATCCCGATCCATGACGTTCACCGGCAACAGCGCCTTGGGTTCACCGCTGGCCTTGGCCTTCTTTCCGGCGATCGACGGCGCAGCGCGGACGATATGCTCGGCCGCATCAATGATGTGCTGATGACTGCGGAAATTGTCGCTGAGCATCACTTTGGTCGTGCTCGGTGACGGGAATTCCTTGTTGAACTCCATGAAATACGCTGGAGAACTGCCGCGCCAGCCATAAATGGACTGCCAGTCATCGCCGACGCAGAGCAAGGACGAACGTTGCGCGCCTCGCCCCACATGCATCGCCGGGCCGCGACTGCGGATCTCGGCCAGACTGGCACGGATCCACGAGACAATTTGCGGCGATACGTCCTGGAATTCGTCGATCATCAGGTGTGACAAGGGCCTTAGCAGCTCATCGCTCAGCAGCTTCAGGTTTTCCGGGGAATGCTCGCTAAACAAGGCAAACATCCGGTTGTAGGTCATCACCGGTGGTTTTTGATCAAGCAAATGATCTTCCAGGGCGCGCCAGAACAGGCTCAGAGCCTCGAAGAAATACCGGTCCGGGTCATCCTTGGCGAAACTCATCTGGCCTACGGCACTCGGAACATCCAGGCCGAGGTTTTCGATAAACCCGGCGGCGGCCACAAAACAATCCAGCAAGGGGGCTGATCCCAGCTCACCCTTGACCTTGTAATCGAAACCCGGACCGGCACTGGCATCCCCTGCCAGGGAAGCCAGCACGCGCTTTGATGATTCGTAACTATCCAGCCATATCAATGGTTTACGACAGAAAGCTTGAAACAGGGTGCGCTTAACCGCCCATTCCGCGCGGACAGTCAACTTGGCATTCGGGCGGCAGACCTGCGGATTTTCCCGTGGGTCAAAACCGAGTACCACCCAGGCGTCCAGCGTGGGGATGTAGCCGTGACAATGGAAAGTCGCACCATTGATATCGAAAGCCTGCCGATTGGGCTCGATGCCTTTGGCTGGCCAGGCGCCGGCACGAAACCACAGGTCTTCAATCGTGTCGCAGAGCTCCTCGTCACGTTTGGCCGCCAACTCGGTCACCGCCACGCGCTTCTGCACGTCGGGGTGATCGCGCTCAAGCTCCTTGAGCTGCAAGGCATGACGGGACAATGGCTTGATCAGTTCGCGAAAACGCTCATCGCGAGTGTGCAGGCTGTGAAAACAGGCATTGAGTTGCTGACGCTGCGCGTCATTGATGCGCAGGTCGAAGGGATTGCTGTCGACCTCCTCATCGCCGTTTTGCGCGCGATTGCTGAGGTTTTCGAATGCTTGCAGGCGCTCGAAGCCCGGCAGGCTGCGCACCATCGGCAGGATTCGCGAGTGGAAGGTGCGCACCAGGTCGCGCGCCTCCTTGAGGCTCAGTGCCCGACCCCACACACCAAACAATTCGATCAGCTTATTAATGAAGTCCTTGCGCGACTCACGGGTGAAGGTCACCACGGTCATCGAGCTCAGCTCGAAGCCCAGGTAATGGGTCAGCAGCAGGATACGCAGGACCAGTGTCGTCGACTTGCCTGCACCCGCCCCGGCAATCACCGACGTCGAAGGCGTGTCGCTGAAAATCATTTTCCACTGGGCGGCGCTGGGCTGAGCGTGAGGTGGCAGCAGTCGGGCGACATCGGCCTTCATGCGCTTCTTCAGGTCAGTGCCGAGTGGCAGGCGCCAATCGTCGAACAAGTTGTGATCGACATTAGGTGGCCGGTGCTCGGTGGAGCGCGAATCGCGGATCAGCAGAACCTGCCGGCCTTCTTCCAACCCCTCGGCTTTGCCTTCCTTATAGCCGTAATCGACCCCGGCGCTGTGACCACTGCGAAACCCATCGGCTTGCCCGTGCAACCACGAGGCACGGTGTTGCGCGCGCAGACGGGTCAAGCCATGGCCAAAGAACCGGGCGGCGAGGCGCTTGAGCAGTGGCATCTCGGCCAGGGGACGAAGTTCGGGAGGAAGATCGGGGTGTGTTGCGGCACGCGGGCTGACTCCAGGGTGTGAGGCTGACGAGGGCTATGGTGTCCGTATTTGCCGTTGAGTTCTAGTGAAATGCTTACAGGTCATTGGCTTATACGATGAAGTGAAGGCTGGATGAGAACGTTTCGAGGTTATTTGATATCAACTTATCCGATCATGATGAGGCATTTTTTACGCTTTTTATCGATTGGTGCCTGATAGATGATGCCCGCCATCAACCACCGGTTCTCGTTTCGTGGCTCAGGCGCTCTGCCCCATGACGAACCTTTTTCAGGAGACGATCATGCTTGAACTCAGACCTTTCAGCTCCCTGGGCGGCGCCCACCATGGCTGGTTGGATGCCCACCACCACTTTTCGTTCGCCGAGTACCACGACCCGAAACGCATGAACTGGGGCAACCTGCGGGTATGGAACGACGACGTGATTGCCTCCGGCACTGGGTTCCCTAAACACCCGCACCGGGACATGGAAATCATTACCTATGTTCGTGAAGGTGCAATTACCCACGAAGACAACCTCGGCAACAAGGGCCGCACCGAAGCGGGCGACGTTCAGGTCATGAGCGCCGGCACCGGGATCGCTCACAGTGAATACAACCTGGAAGCGAACGAAACCAGGATCTTTCAGATCTGGATCATCCCGAACGAATCAGGCCTGGCCCCCTCATGGGGCGCCAAGCCATTCCCGAAAGGCCAGCGTGAAGGCTTCGTGACGTTGGCCAGCGGTAAGGCGGGTGACGATCAAAGCCTGCGAATCCGTGCCGATGCACGGCTGGTGGCCGCCAATCTGAAAGCCGGTGAATCCGCCGAGTATCGCCTGGACAGTGGCCGTCGCGCTTATCTGGTTCCGGCTACCGGGGTCATTGAAGTCAATGGCTTGCGTGCACAAGCTCGAGACGGTGTTGCTGTGGCGGATGAGCAGGTGTTGCGGGTAACTGCGATTGAGGACAGTGAGATCGTGTTGGTGGATCTGGCTTGATCGGGTAAATGCAGGGCAAAAAAAGGGGCGACCGTTGATGGTCGCCCCTTTTTTACATCTGAATCCTGAGTGGCCGTGCTGGCGTCTTCGCGGGCAAGCCTCGCTCCTACAGGATAGATATCGCTCACAATCATGTGATCGACTCCGCCCTTGCAGGAGCGAGGCATGCCCGCGAAGGGTCGCTCAATCACTTCGCAGAAATAGCGCCATCCACCAGGGTCTGAGCTTCTGCAACCAACTGCTTGAGGTGCTCGTCACTGACGAAGCTCTCAGCGTAGATCTTGTAAATATCTTCAGTCCCCGAAGGCCGTGCCGCGAACCAGCCGTTCTCGGTCATGACTTTCAAACCGCCAATGGCCTGGTCGTTACCCGGCGCGTGGCTGAGGATGCTCTGGATCGCTTCGCCCGCCAGTTGGGTCGAGGTGACCTGATCCGGTGACAGCTTGCTCAACAAGGCCTTCTGTTCAGGGTTGGCCTTGGCGTCGACGCGCACCGAGAACGGTTCGCCGAGCTCGTCAGTCAACGCACGGTAGGCCTGGCTCGGGTCGCGACCGGTACGAGCGGTCATTTCTGCCGCCAGCAATGCCGGAATCAAGCCGTCCTTGTCGGTGCTCCAGACGCCGCCGTCCTTGCGCAGGAACGAGGCCCCCGCGCTTTCTTCGCCGCCAAAGCCCAGCGAACCGTCGAACAGACCGTCAGCAAACCATTTGAATCCGACTGGCACTTCGTACAGGCGACGGCCCAGGCGCTTGGCCACACGATCGATCAAGCCGCTGCTGACCACGGTTTTGCCCACGGCAGCATCGGCGCGCCACTGTGGACGGTTCTGGAACAGGTAATCGATGGAAACGGCGAGGTAGCTGTTCGGTGCCAGCAGACCACCGGACGGGGTCACGATGCCATGGCGATCGTGATCCGGGTCGCAAGCAAACGCTACGTCAAAGCGCTCTTTCAGACCGATCAGGCCTTGCATGGCATGGCTCGACGAGGGGTCCATCCGGATTTGCCCGTCCCAGTCGACTGTCATGAAGCGGAACGTCGGGTCGACCTGTTTGTTCACCACTTCCAGGTCCAGACGGTAGTGCTCGGCAATCGCCGACCAGTAGCGCACCCCTGCTCCGCCCAGCGGATCAACACCCAGACGCAGCTTGGCATCACGGATGGCATCGAAGTCGATCACGTTGATCAGGTCGGCGACGTAGGTGTTGAGGTAATCGTGACGATGGGTCGTGCCGGCCTTCAATGCCTGCTCGTAGCTGATGCGTTTGACCCCGGCCAGCTTGTTGCCCAGCAGCTCGTTGGCCTTCGCTTCGATCCACTTGGTGATGTGGGTATCGGCCGGTCCACCGTTGGTGGGGTTGTATTTGTAGCCACCGCTTTGCGGCGGATTGTGCGATGGCGTGATGACGATACCGTCCGCCAGGCCCGAGGTACGGCCGCGGTTGTAGCAAAGAATCGCGTGGGAAATCGCCGGGGTCGGCGTGTATTCGTCACCCTCGGCGATCATCACGGTCACGCCGTTCGCGGCCAGCACTTCCAGGGCGCTGGCGCCGGCCGGGGTGGACAGTGCGTGGGTGTCGATGCCGACAAACAGCGGACCATCGATACCCTGGGCTTCGCGGTACAGGCAGATCGCCTGACTGATCGCCAGAACGTGCCATTCGTTGAAACTCAGATCGAACGAGCTGCCTCGGTGTCCGGACGTGCCGAAGGCTACGCGTTGGGTAGAGATGGCGGCATCAGGCTGGCCGGTGTAATAGGCCGTTACCAGTCGCGGGATGTCGACCAACAATTCTGCCGGTGCCGGTTTGCCCGCAAAAGGACTGAGTGTCATGCAAAACCTCTGGAATAGAGTGGTTCAGGAGTAGGAGCGCAGTTTACTGGCAGTTTGACCGCAGCGCGACGTTATCGATCCCGAGGGAAATGTTATCAATCGCCAAAGCCCACCCCTGCTCAATCGATCGATTCCAGGCGCAAGGCATCGCCCAGCAAACCCATGGCCGCCGCGAGGTCGTGGTCGCCGCCGAAGGTATGGCTCAGGCGCAAGTGTTGCGCGTGCAACCCTTGGAGGCTGAACAGCTCCCCTGGCGCAATCACCACCTGGTGCCTGAGCAGGCGCTGGAACACCCGACGCACATCGACCTGACGCAGCGATTGCACCCAAATCGTCGCACCGCCCAAGGGTTCGACAAAGTGCAAGGCATCCCCCAGACGCTCCTGTAACAGTTGGGTCATGTGCACCTTGCGGTCCTTGAGCAGCCGGCGCAATACCAACAAGTGCTGATCGATTCGTCCATTGCTGTAAAGCCGTGCGATGGCTTTCTGGCGAATCGGTGACAACCGGAATGAACGTAACAGGAAATGCCGCTGCAGTTCGACGCTCAATTGCCGCGAGAGCAGATAACCATAAGGCGCTTCCGGCCCGATGGATTTTTCGAAGGTGGAGAAAACGATCAGCCGGTCCGGGTTCAGCAGATCGCGAAACCGCAGGCCGTCGGGCTCGAATGCGAGCTCGCCATAGCAGTCGTTCTCCAACACCCAACTGCCATGACGCTCCAGCAGTTCAGCGGTTGACTGCCTGTTGCTGTGGGAAGCCACGCTGCCGCGCGGCATGTTGAGGCCGGAAGAAAGCAAGACCAGCCGCACCGGCTTGGTCTCCAGCAGTTGCTTGAGCTGCTCAAGGTCCAGGCCACCATGGGCTTGCAGGGGCAACTCGATGACCTGGACGTCAGCGTCCTGGAGCAAGCGCAGGATCATCCAGTCGCAGGGCGATTCGACGACTACCATGGCATCTTTGAGACACAGTACAGCGATCAGTATTTCCAGGACACCACGCAAATCGGCGCCAATGTAGACATTATCGGCGTGCCAGCAACGTGCCGGAGACGAGGTATAGCGTGCGGCCAGTGCGGCGCGCAGTTCCAGTTCACCACAAGGTTGTGAAGTCGGTTGCGGCTGACGCGGATATTGACGCAGCAGTTCTCTTTCAAGCAGCAACAACGGGCTGTCCAAGGGCTGCAACAACGCCGGTTCATCCGCGCTCAACACCAGCATCCCCGGTCGCCTGGCGTTCACATAAACCGTCTCGAGCAGGTCATTGCCGCTGCTGAGCGGGTGAATGGACGACACCGGCAGCGCGTAATAGCCGGATTTGGCGACCGAATACACCCGCCCTTCCTTTTCCAGCAGCGAATAGGCGTACTGAATCGTCGAAATCGATACGCTCAAACGGTCCGCCAATTGCCTTAATGAAGGGAGGCGGACCCGCGTGTCGCTGACGGGCTCGTTGATGAGGTTAGTCAGGTAACGGTACACCGCCTGATAGGCAAAGTCGGTTTCGCGGGGTCCTTTCATGGGTGATGACCGAGCACGCCACGCGCCGCGTGGGGTGGGTGGATGAGCGCGGTAACCCCGAGCATTTTCAACGACCCGTTGACCGTTCGCCATTTGCGGCGTTGCCCGCGTCGAGGTCCAGCGCAGGCTCATCCGCATTACCGACTGCCGGGCCCGGCCCTTCGCCCCTCGCAACCGGTTCCATCCGGTAAAGCGTGCCGATCAACTTGACGGTCAACCCGCTGACGTCGACCATCCATTGCAGCACCTGCTCGGGAGCCGACTTGCCCTGCATCGCCCGGTGCAGATCAGGCAACGCCACGAGCATACCGGGATGGCATTGGCGTAGAAAACGCTCAAGCGAGGCGCCGTTATCGACGAAGGGCGCGAACAGCAAGCACACCAGTTGAGCCTCACTCAAGCCCAGGCTTTTCTGGGCCTGCGCCGCTGCCAATGCACGCTGGTCGGACATTGTCGTCGGGTTAACGAACGTTTCCATTACCTGCTCGCAATAGCGCTCGGGAAGCTGTTTGCGACGCATCATGACCAAGGCCCGCTGTACGTAATCGGCGACGCCTGCTTCATAGGTGCGGCCATGAACAAAACACGCCTCCAGCCCCCGAACGTGCGCAGAAATCGTCAGGCTGACAAACTCGTTATCACTAAGCTGGGCCGCCAGTTCGTCAGGCTGAAACCCGAGGAAATCGGTGAGTAGCGGCCAGCGATCTTCCAGATTGCTGACCAGCATGTCGTGAATATCGATGAAGGTTGTGCGCCGACACGCTTCAAATGATTCGGCCGGCCGCCACTCAGCCTGCCCATGCTCAGAATAAAACTCGCGGTAGCAATCGCTGCCCAGTTCATCCAGTCGCGCGAACAGCTCCTCATAACCGGATTCAGGGTCATTCGATGCATTGAGGCCAGCCTTTTGCGCCGCACGGGTCAACCCATGCATGAACTGCTTTTGCTGACGAGGTGTATCGCTGCTGACCAACGCATCGACGCCTCGGTCCCAACGGCAGATTTGCCCATAAAACTCGCCCGCCGCCAGGTACCCGTCATCCCACAGGTCAAGCGGTCCGTTCCAGGTTCGCCGGTGACCCACCATCAACAGATTGAGACGATTTGACTCGCGACCTGCATCGGAGACCGGCGCCAGATGGCTGAATGGCAGGACTTCCCGGTTATCGACCATCACCACTTCGACCCGAGGATCGTCGTAGAGAAACAGCGCACTGCAACTGTGGTGGATGTTTTCAAGGGCCATCGGGCTTGCGCCATTCGTGCGCAAGGTCGCGACTCGCAGCTGGAACGTCGCAGGCGCCCGGCCAGCGATGCTCAATTGTGCGGCGCGCAGCAATGCCAGCGTGTAGCAACAGTCGCGGGTTCCGGACTGGATCGACAAGACCTTGTATTCGCCGATCCGCTCCATGCCACCCGCAGAGACCACCAGGCGCTGAATCATCAGCTGCAGTGCCGTGCGCTCGGCGCGTGAAAAAAAACTCAGCAATCGCTGCAATACTTGCTGATAAACATAGTTCATTGCCTGTTCATGGGTATGGGTCATCATTGTTTACCTGTTACGCATAGGTTCGATGTCACGCAAACAACTGTGTGCATTGCGCAAACGGCTGACTGACATGATTAAAGTGTTTCGATTGATATGAAATCCTAACACTTAGTTTTGAGTAATTATTTGAAATGAATCGAGCTTACTTGTGACCCCGCCCGCGCATGATTGCAGGAAAGCCCCGCAGGACAAGGGTCCTGTGACCACGCGAGGGATCCTAGGAAATGTCCGACAGCGTCCCACAGACATGTAGCACGAGAAATAAAGAAAGAAGTCGCAATTAATTTTTCGGCAATTGATCGATAACACGCTATTTGTTGAGCTTGTATTACCGGAGCGCGAAGAAAAGTATCTGTCCAATACCCAGCCATAGCTCATTCCTTGAGATGAAAGTAATCATTCAATTATCGGGGCTTATAGGGTGATTAGAAGATACAGATTGAGAGCAAAAACCAGTTCAGTTGCTGAACTGACTCGTCGCAGGTTGAGGGGACGTCTCGGAGTTTCGGAGGGGGAAATGCAAAAGTCCGTGCAAGCACGGACTTTTTTCAGTGGTGTTACGCCGGATCGACCTGGAGCGCAACCCGTTCGCGACACGGGCATTCATCCATGTAGCGGTGCGCCTCGACAAACTCGGAAAACGGAAAGACCCGAGTCTTGAGTGGCAGCAACACGCGGTCTGCGGTCAGCTGGTTGATGTCGCGCAAGGCACGTTGCAGTGCGACCTGATCCTGGATGATGCCCAGCTCCGGCTTGCCAGTGAAGTTGCCGATGCAGTGAACGAAGAACTGAATGTTCTTCTGGAACGCTGCGCAGGCCGGGAACGGCGTCTGGTTACCACCTTGCAGGCCGTACAGCACCAGGCTGCCACGAGGCGCGAGCACATCGCCGAGCAGTGACATCTGCGGACCGCCGAGGCCATCGAACACCACATCCACGCCGCGGTTGTCGGTGATTTTGTTGATCCGCATGAGCAGATCCTCTTCCTCGGTGACGATTACTTTCTCGGCACCCAGTGACAGCAGGTATTCACGTTCTTCAGCGGTCTTGGTGGCGGCAATTACCCGCACGCCCAATGCCTTGCCCAGTTGCACAAACGATGGACCGGCACAGTGGCTCGCGTCAGTCACCAAGGCAAATTGCCCAGGTTTGACACGCGCCAGATCGACATAAGCGAAGTAGGCAATCAGCAGCGGCGTGTAATGCACGGCCGCTTCAATCGGGCTGAGCACGTCCGGATAACGGGTCAATGCCGAGCGAGGCAGAACGATCTGCTCGCCGTAGACCGGATAGTCGTTGGGGCTTTCAGCCGGGAAGCTGGCGACCTTGTCACCGACTGCCAGGTCATCGACGCCCTCGCCGACTGCTGTCACGACGCCGGACATCTCATGGCCAAGGCCAGAAGGCAGACGAGCATGGGATGAGGCCAGGTTCTGGCGCCAGAGAATGTCGTACCAGCTGATGCCAATCGCCTCGACGCGCACCTGCACTTCGCCCGGCGCAGGGAGAGCGGCCGCATGCTCTTCGCATTTGAGCACCTCGGCTGGACCAAACTTGTGAAAACGGATCGTGCGGGACATCGCAAACCTCGTCAAAGAAACCTCTAATGCCCTGAACTCTATCTGGGCTTTCTACCCAAGACTATCAGTGGCTATTAATAGTCGACATGCCTGTCATTGATTCCGCAGCATCCATTGGATCAACGGTTATCGTAAAAATCCGGAGCATCCGTTCCAGGGAAACTGAATTATTCGGTGCAGAGTAGCAGCCTTTCCCCGTAATATTCATGCCGGCCATTGTTCTCATATGGCCGCTCTCGTCAAGCTTGATGACTCTGCCAGGACTCCAGATGAATCGTAATGACCTGCGTCGTGTCGACCTGAACCTGTTGATCGTTTTTGAAACATTGATGCACGAACGCAGTGTGACCCGTGCTGCGGAGAAATTGTTCCTCGGCCAGCCGGCCATCAGTGCGGCGCTCTCACGCCTGCGCGGGCTGTTCGATGATCCGTTATTCGTGCGCACCGGGCGCAGCATGGAGCCTTCCGCTCGCGCGGTGGAAATCTTCGCCCTGCTCTCTCCTGCCCTGGATTCGATTTCCACGGCAGTCAGCCGTGCGGCAGAATTCGACCCGGCGACCAGTACGGCGGTGTTCCGCATTGGCCTGTCGGACGATGTCGAGTTCGCGCTGCTGCCGATGCTGCTCAAGCGTTTGCGTGCGGAATCGCCGGGGATCGTATTGGTGGTGCGTCGGGCCAACTACATCCTGATGCCGAGCCTGTTGGCCTCGGGGGAGATTTCCATCGGCGTCAGCTACACCGCCGACCTGCCGGCCAACGCCAAGCGCAAAGTGCTGCGCCGCAGCATGCCGAAGCTGTTGCGCGCCGATACGGTGCCGGGGCCATTGAGCCTCGATGACTTCTGCGCCCGCCCCCATGCGCTGGTGTCGTTTGCCGGTGACCTGAGCGGCTTTATAGATGAAGAACTGGAAAAGCTCGGGCGCAAACGTCATGTGGTGCTCGCGGTGCCGCAGTTCAACGGGCTCAGCACACTCATCAGCGGGACCGATATCGTCGCGACGGTGCCTGACTATACCGCTGAGGCGTTGACGGCGGCTGGCGGGGTGCGAGCTGAAGATCCGCCCTTGCCGGTGCGCAGCTTTGAATTGCACATGGCGTGGCGTGGGTCGCAGGATAATGACCCGGGTGAACGTTGGTTGCGCTCCAGGATCCAGATGTTCTTCGGGGATCCGGATAGCCTGGCGTGATCCTGATCTTTTGTTGGGGCTGATGGCCTCTTCGCGGGCAAGCCTCGCTCCTACAGGGATTTAATCAGCGCCACAATTCCCTGTGGGAGCGGGCTTGCCCACGACTCGGTCTCAAGCCAATCCCTTGCATTCTGCGCAACATAGAATTGTCATCAATCCAATTGATCGCCGTTCAATGTAAGGCGCATGCTAGAGGGCTGGCTTCAGACTTATATCATTCCGAATGATAGTTACCTTTGCTTCATTCGATTCGTGCGATACCACCCCGCCGCTCATCATCCGCCCATCTCAATACATTGGCGGATGCATCCATGGAACAGTCACTCAAACATTTGCGCTTCCCATTGGCCATGTTGGCCGTACTGGTGATGAGCGCCTGCGGCAAGGCTCCGGAGTCTGCCGCTACCATGCCTGCGGCGAAAGTCAGCGTCGCCAAGGTCCTGGAACAACCGGTCAACGAGTGGGACGAATTCACCGGGCGCCTTGAAGCGCCAGAAACCGTAGAAATTCGTCCACGGGTATCCGGCCAGATTGATGAAGTGGCCTTCACCGAAGGCGCACTGGTCAAGAAAGGTGACCTGCTGTTCCAGATTGACCCACGCCCATTCCAGGCCGAGGTCCGCCGCCTCGAAGCACTGGTTGCCCAAGGCCGCGCCAACGCCACCCGCAGCGAAAACGAAGCCCAGCGTGGCGAACGCTTGCGCACCAGCAACGCGATCTCCGCCGAACTGGCCGATTCGCGCACCAGTGCAGCCCAAGAAGCCCGCGCCGCCGTCGGCGCTCTCCAGGCTCAACTGGACCTGGCCAAACTGAACCTGAGCTTCACCCGCGTCACCGCGCCTATCAGCGGTCGCGTCAGCCGTGCGGAAATCACCGCCGGCAACCTGGTGACTGCCGACACCACCGCGCTGACCAGCGTCGTTTCCACCGATAAGGTCTACGCCTACTTCGACGCCGACGAACGTGTGTTTCTCAAATACACCCAGCTCGCTCGCCAGGGCAAACGCGGTGCAACCACTCCGGTTTACCTCGGCCTGTCCAACGAAGACGGCAACCCGCATCAGGGCGTGATGAACTTCGTCGACAACCAGGTCAACCCGAAAACCGGCACCATCCGCGGTCGCGCGGTCTTTGATAATGCTGACGGACAGTACACCCCAGGCTTGTATGCCCGTTTGAAACTGGTCGGCAGCGGCACTTACTCCGCCGTGCTGATCAACGACGAAGCGGTCGGAACCGATCTGGGCAAGAAATTCGTGCTGGTGATGGATGCCGACAACAAGACGGCCTATCGCTCCGTCGAACTGGGGCCGAAGATCGAAGGCTTGCGCATCGTGCGCAGCGGCCTGAACAAGGATGACACCGTCATCGTCAAGGGGCTGCAACGGGTTCGCCCTGGCTCGCCGGTCACCCCTGAAGTGATCCCGATGGCCAGCGAACAAACCCTTGCGGCACTCGCACAACAACGACAAGCGCTGGAAGCCAGCAACCTGCCCCAAGTCGCACCTGCCAAGGTCGCGCCGGGTACGGTTGTGAAACTGGCTGCTGCGACTCCACGCGGTTAAGGGACGACAACTCCGATGAATTTTTCCCAATTCTTCATTTCACGGCCGATCTTCGCAGCGGTGCTTTCGCTGCTGATCCTGATCGCCGGTGCCATCTCGCTGTTCCAGTTGCCGATCAGCGAATACCCGGAAGTCGTGCCACCGACCGTTGTGGTCCGTGCGAACTTCCCCGGCGCCAACCCAAAAGTCATCGGTGAAACCGTGGCCGCTCCCTTGGAGCAAGCCATTACCGGTGTCGAGAACATGCTGTACATGTCCTCGCAGTCCACCGCTGACGGCAAGATTACCCTGACCATCACCTTCGCACTGGGCACTGACCTGGACAATGCACAGGTGCAGGTTCAAAACCGCGTGACCCGGACCGAGCCGAAACTTCCAGAAGAAGTGACGCGCATCGGTATCACCGTCGACAAGGCGTCGCCCGACCTGACCATGGTTGTGCACTTGACCTCGCCGGACAAACGCTACGACATGCTCTACCTGTCCAACTACGCCTTGCTCAACATCAAGGATGAGCTGGCGCGCCTGGGCGGTGTCGGTGACGTGCAACTGTTCGGTATGGGCGACTACTCGCTGCGGGTCTGGCTCGATCCGAACAAGACCGCTTCGCGCAACCTGACTGCCACCGATGTGGTAACCGCGATTCGTGAACAGAACCGTCAAGTCGCTGCCGGTGCACTGGGTGCGCCCCCTGCGCCGAATGCCACTGCGTTCCAGCTGTCGGTCAACACTCAGGGCCGTCTGGTTTCTGAAGAAGAGTTCGAGAACATCATCATTCGCTCCGGCGACAACGGTGAAATCACGCGCCTGAAAGACATCGCTCGCGTTGAGCTGGGCTCCAGCCAATACGCATTGCGCTCGCTGCTGAACAACCAGCCTGCGGTGGCGATCCCGATCTTCCAGCGCCCTGGCTCCAACGCGATCGAGATCTCCAACGAAGTTCGCGACAAGATGGCCGAACTGAAGAACAACTTCCCGGAAGGCATGGACTTCAGCATCGTCTATGACCCGACGATCTTCGTGCGCGGCTCCATCGAGGCGGTGGTCCACACCCTCTTCGAAGCGCTGATCCTCGTGGTTCTGGTGGTGATCCTGTTCCTGCAAACCTGGCGTGCCTCGATCATTCCGTTGGTGGCGGTGCCGGTTTCGCTGATCGGTACGTTTGCGGTGATGCACCTGTTCGGATTCTCGCTGAACGCCCTGTCACTGTTTGGCCTGGTATTGGCCATCGGTATCGTGGTGGACGACGCCATCGTGGTGGTGGAGAACGTGGAAAGGCACATCGAGCTGGGAGAAACGCCCGTAGAAGCCACCAAGAAAGCCATGCGTGAGGTGACCGGGCCGATCATCGCGACGGCGCTGGTGCTGTGTGCGGTATTTATCCCGGCGGCGTTCATTTCCGGACTCACCGGCCAGTTCTACAAACAGTTTGCCCTGACCATTGCCATCTCGACCGTGATCTCGGCGTTCAACTCGCTGACACTGTCCCCTGCCCTGGCCGCCGTGCTGCTCAAGAGCCACCATGCGCCGAAAGATGGCTTTACCAAAGTGCTTGATAAACTGTTGGGCGGCTGGCTTTTCCGTCCGTTCAACCGGTTCTTCGAACGCGCCAGCCATGGTTATGTCGGCACCGTAGCCCGGGTTATCCGCAGCAGCGGTATTGCCCTGCTGTTGTACGCAGGCCTGATGGTGCTGACCTTCTTCGGTTTCGCTCACACCCCGACCGGCTTCGTACCCGGCCAGGACAAGCAATACCTGGTGGCCTTCGCGCAACTGCCGGACGCTTCAAGCCTTGACCGCACCGAAGACGTGATCAAACGCATGTCCGACCTGGCCCTGAAACAGCCTGGCGTGGAAAGTGCGGTAGCGTTCCCGGGCCTGTCGATCAACGGTTTCACCAACAGCCCGAATGCCGGCATCGTGTTCGTGACCCTGAAACCGTTCGACGAGCGCAAAGACCCGAGCATGTCGGCCGGTGCGATTGCCGGTGCATTGAACGGCCAGTTCGCCGGGATCCAGGAAGCCTACATGGCGATCTTCCCGCCGCCTCCGGTACAAGGCCTGGGCACCATCGGTGGTTTCCGCCTGCAGATCGAAGACCGGGGCAACCTGGGCTACGACGAGCTGTACAAAGAAACCATGAACATCATCACCAAGAGCCACAACGTGCCGGAACTGGCGGCGCTGTTCACCAGCTACACCGTGAACGTGCCGCAGGTCGATGCCGCCATCGACCGTGAAAAAGCCAAGACCCACGGCGTGGCCGTCAGCGACATCTTCGACACCCTGCAGATCTACCTGGGTTCGCTGTATGCCAACGACTTCAACCGCTTCGGTCGCACCTATCAGGTCAACGTCCAGGCTGAACAGCAGTTCCGTCTCGAACCGGACCAGATCGGTCAGCTGAAAGTGCGTAACAACAGAGGCGAGATGATCCCGCTGGCGACCTTCATCAAGGTCAGCGACACCTCGGGCCCGGACCGCGTGATGCACTACAACGGCTTCATCACCGCTGAAATCAACGGTGCGGCAGCCCCAGGCTACAGCTCCGGCCAGGCTCAGGCAGCGATCGAGAAACTGCTCAAGGAAGAACTTCCAAACGGCATGACCTACGAGTGGACCGACCTGACCTACCAGCAGATTCTGTCCGGCAACACCGCGCTGTTCGTGTTCCCGCTCTGCGTATTGCTGGCGTTCCTGGTGCTCGCGGCCCAATACGAAAGCTGGAGCCTGCCACTGGCGGTGATCCTGATCGTACCGATGACCCTGCTGTCGGCCATCATCGGTGTGATTGCTTCGGGAGGCGACAACAACATCTTCACCCAGATCGGCTTGATCGTACTGGTGGGACTTGCGTGTAAGAACGCGATTCTGATCGTCGAGTTTGCCAAGGATAAACAGCAGGACGAAGGTCTCAGCCCGCTGGCTGCGGTCCTGGAAGCATGCCGTCTGCGTCTGCGTCCGATCCTGATGACTTCCTTCGCGTTCATCATGGGTGTTGTGCCTCTGGTCTTCTCCAGCGGTGCCGGTGCCGAAATGCGTCACGCCATGGGTGTGGCGGTGTTCTCCGGGATGCTCGGGGTGACCTTCTTCGGTCTGTTGCTGACACCCGTGTTCTACGTATTGATTCGTAACTTTGTGGAGCGCGGTGAAAAGCGCAAAGCGGCCAAGGTCCTCAAACTGGAGGCGCAACAATGAGCCTTAAAGCCTTCCTGCCGAGCCTTCTGGTACTGGCCTTGAGTGCCTGTGCCGTCGGCCCGGACTACAAGACACCCGCCACAGAGCCGGCCAACATCACCACTGCCACTGACGGCGCTGCCGGCCAGAAAAACTTCGACCGCTCGCGTTTCGAAGGCATCTGGTGGCAGCAGTTCGAAGACCCGACCCTCAACCAGTTGGTGACTCAATCGCTGCAAGGTAACCGTGATCTGCGCGTGGCCTTCGCCCGCTGGAAAGCGGCCCGGGCGATTCGCGATGACGTCAGCAATGACGCCATGCCCACCATCACCAGCCGCGCCAGCAGTGACTTGGGCAAGGGTCAGATCCCGGGCCAGACCACCAAACGGGTCAACAGCGAACGTTACGACCTCGGCCTGGACATGGCGTGGGAGATCGACCTGTTTGGGCGTATCCAGCGCAACCTCGAGTCCGCCGATGCCGAACAGCAGGCGCTCGAAGCCGATCTGTACCAACTGCAAGTCACCATGATTGCCGAACTGGTGGATTCTTATGGCCAATTGCGCGGCGCACAGTTGCGCGAAAAGATTGCCCTGGCCAACCTGAACAACCAGCAGGAGTCGCGCAAGATCACCGAAAGCCTGCGTGATGCCGGCGTCGGCGATCAACTGGACGTCGAGCGTGCCGATGCACGCCTGGCCTCGGTCGAAGCCAGCGTGCCGCAGTTACAGGCCGAACAGGTTCGACAGAAAAACCGTATCGCCACCCTGCTGGGAGAGCGTCCGGACAAGCTGACTGTCGACTTGAGTCCAAAAGACTTGCCGGCCATTGCCAAAGCATTGCCGATCGGTGACCCGGGGCAGTTGCTGCAACGTCGTCCGGACATCCTCAGCGCCGAGCGCAAACTGGCCTCCTCCACCGCCCGTATAGGCGTGGCCAAGGCGGATCTGTTCCCTCGGGTCAGCCTCAGCGGCTTCCTTGGTTTTACCGCCGGCCGTGGTTCGCAGATCGGTTCTGCGGCGGCCAATGCCTGGGCGCTCGGCCCGAGCATTACGTGGGCTGCGTTCGACCTGGGTAGCGTGCGAGCCCGTCTGCGCGGCGCCGATGCCGATGCCGAAGGCGCGCTGGCGACTTACGAACAGCAAGTGCTGCTGGCGCTGGAAGAATCGGAAAACGCATTCAGCGACTACGGTAAACGTCAGCAACGGCTGATCTCGCTGATCCGTCAAAGCGAAGCGAGCCGCGCCGCCGCAGACCTGGCGCAAATCCGCTACCGCGAAGGCACCGTGGACTTCCTCGTCCTGCTGGATGCCCAACGTGAGCGTCTGGCGGCTGAAGATACCCAGGCCTCGGCGGAAACCGATCTTTATCGCGGCATTGTCGCGATCTACAAAGCCCTTGGCGGTGGCTGGCAACCAGAGACGGTCGCCAGCAAGTAATTTTTAAAGAGCTCCTTTGGTTGGCCGCAACCAACCAACTTTTTAGCCCTGCGCCTCATTCGGTCGCGGGGCTTTTTTTTGCTTTTTCAGAAGACAATGTGAGCCCGTTGCCATAGCAGGGATCAGGGTCGGTTTTGAGCCCGGGGTTGATCATCGCCTTGAAGTACTGGAGCAGCGGTTGCATGGGAACACTCTTCGAGCCATCTCCAGCAAGCGTAGTCACTGCTTCAGGGCTTCGACGGGTTTCAATGTCGACGTGACTTGTAGGCAAAATCGCCAGCATCGGACTGAGTCAGGGTTTGACTCACACGCCCACCTGACCGAAGCTGACAGCTTTGCAAAAGCTGCCAGCCCCCGGATTCCTGCATGCCCCAGTCCCGCCGCTACTTGCTCATCAGCCTCTGTGTCCTGTTCGCCATCGCTCTTGCCTGGTTTTTCCTGCGCAGCACGACGCCCGTGGTGCCGGAAGCCATCAAGCGCGGCTATAGCGAAGCGTTGACCCAGGCACGTGCCGGGCAACCGGGGGCCGCACGGGTGCTCTACCAGCAGCTGGGTCGCCCTGACCTGTCGCCCAAGCGCCGTGTCTGGCTGCATGCCGAACTGCCGAACTACCCGAGCCCGCAAGCCTTGAAACTGGCGGATGCAGACCTGCAAAACCCGTCGGCCGACGTGCGCATCGCAGCCATCAAAAGCATTGGCGGACTGGTGCCCAGTGGGCAGCGCAGTTTGCTGATCGGACCATTACTCGACGACAGCGAACAAAGCGTCCGGTCTGCCGCGATCAACGCGCTGCTGGGTTTATCGCCGGATGACCTGGGCTTGTATTTCGGGCCGTTGCAGCAAGCCATCGATGCCTGGGAACGGGACCTGAAAAGTCTCCCGGAAAGCGCCGAAACCCAATACCAACTGGCCCGTCTGCACTTGCACAATGCCGAACTGAAAGATGCGCAGCAGGCGCTGGAACGCACGCTGCAACTGGAGCCGGGCAATCTGCCGGCGTTGGTGATGCAGATTGAAGTGCTGGATAAACAAGGCCAAAGCGACGCAGCCCGGCAATTGCTGGCGAAACAGTTGAAGGCTCAACCCGACTCTGCCTACCTGCAACATGCCCTGGGGCTTTGGTTGCTGCATCACGGGCAAAGTGAATTTGCCCTGCTTGGGCTGTCCAAAGCGGTCGAGATAGAGCCGAACAACAAGGATTACCGCTACGACCTTGCGACTACGTTGCACGGTGAGCAAGAGCTGGAAGCGGCGCAGAAACAGTTGCAGGAAATCGTCCAGCGCCATCCGGCGGATCGCAAGGCGCGTGTGCTGCTCATCAACTACTGGAAAGAAAGCGGACAATTGCAGAACGTGCAGATCCTTCTGGCGCAGCTGGAACAACTCAATCCAGACGATCCGGCGTTGCAGCAGGGTTTATAACGCCACTGATATCACACCGGCAAAAAGGTTGAACCGTCGCCACGGCAAAAGGTCGAGTGATCAGGCAGTCCATTCAGGCACTTCAAGCCTGCTGCCTCGCTTCCCCTAGTCATGAGAGGGTTTTTTTTGTCTACATCTAACGAGTTGTTCAGTGCAAAAGCCGCCACCGGCATCGACGGTCTGGATGACATCCTGGCCGGTGGATTGTCCCGCGGCCATGTGTTCTTGCTGGAGGGTGAACCCGGAACCGGCAAAACCACCGTCGCTTTGCATTTTCTGTTGGCCGGCGCCCGTGCCGGCGAGCGCTCGTTGTACATCACGCTTTCAGAAACCGAGCGCGAACTGCGCCAAGGGGCGTTGTCCCACGGTTGGGAGCTGGATGAAAACATCCACATCTTCGAACTGACACCGCCAGAAAGCCTGCTCAATGCCGAGCATCAGCAGAGTCTGCTTTACTCCTCGGACCTTGAACTGGGCGAAGCAACCAAACAGATTTTCGAAGTGGTCGAACGGGTCAAGCCGACCCGTGTGGTCCTCGACAGCCTTTCCGAAATCCGTTTGCTCGCCCAGAGTTCCCTGCGATATCGCCGGCAGATTCTGGCGATCAAGCACTACTTCGTGCGCTACGACGCAACCGTGCTGCTGCTCGATGACCTGACCACCGAATCCCTCGATAAAACCGTGCACAGCGTGGCGCACGGCGTGGTTCGTCTGGAAGAACTGACGCCCAACTACGGCGCCGAACGCCGGCGCATTCGTGTCGTGAAGTACCGCGGTCAAAAGTACCGTGGCGGTTTCCATGACTTCACCATCATGGGCGACGGTGTGCACGTGTTCCCTCGTCTGGTCGCCGCTGAACACCGCGGCGGTTATATCCGCCAGCAGTTGACCAGCGGCATCAAGGAAATGGACGCCCTGCTCGGCGGGGGCATCGAGACCGGTTCGAGCACGCTGATTCTCGGCCCGGCCGGTACCGGCAAGTCGCTGATCTCGATGATCTTCGCCGCCGCGGCCGTCGCCCGGGGTGAGAAAGCCGCGCTGTTTATCTTCGATGAAGAGCTGGGACTGCTGTTCGAACGCATGAAAAACATGGGCATCGACCTGCAGGCGCTGCAAGACACCGGCAACCTGCTGATCGAGCAAGTCGACGCCGCCGAACTGTCCCCCGGCGAGTTCTCGCACCGGGTTCGTCGTTGCGTCGATGAGCGCAACATCAAAACGGTGGTGATCGACAGCATCAACGGCTATCAGGCCGCAATGCCCGAGGAAAACGCGCTGGTGCTGCACATGCACGAGTTGCTGCTGTACCTCAATCGCCGAGGCGCCGCGACGTTCATGACCGTGGCCCAACATGGGCTGGTCGGGGACATGCAGGCCCCGGTCGACATTACTTATCTGGCTGACACGGTGATTCTGTTGCGCTACTTCGAAGCGGTAGGCAAGGTTCGCCGGGCCATTTCAATTATCAAGAAACGCACCGGCAGCCACGAATCGACCATTCGCGAATACCGCATCGGCAGCGCAGGCATGACCATCGGCGAGCCTTTGGATGCATTCCAGGGTGTATTGCGCGGCGTTCCAACCTATCTGGGTGCCAGCCAGCCACTGCTCAAGGATGATGAACGGTGAGCGTTGTCGAGGCGATGTCCGAGCGCGCGCTTATTCTCGCGCCGCTGGGACGTGACAGCCAGATTGCACTGATGATGCTTAACGAGGCGGGATTCGAAGGTCTTGTGACACGGGATCTGGTCACGCTGTGCAGCGAGCTGGCACAAGGTGCCGGCCTGTTGTTGATTTCTTCGGAAGCCTTGCTGGGTTGCGACCTCGAACCGCTGCTGGGCTTGATCGAGGAACAACCGGCCTGGTCAGACCTGCCGATCGTACTGTTGACCCACCACGGCGGGCCGGAACAAAACCCCGCGTCACGTCTCGGACCGCAATTGGGCAACGTGACCTTCCTCGAGCGCCCGTTTCATCCGGTCACATTGATCAGCCTGGTCACTACCGCATTGCGTGGGCGACGACGGCAGTATGAAGCCAGGGACCGGTTGATTGACCTGAGCCAAAGCGAACTGCGTCTGCAAAATACGCTGGAAACCCTCGAACAACAGGTCGAGGAACGTACCGCCCAACTGCGTCATAACGAAGAAGCCCTCAGACAGTCGCAGAAAATGGAGGCTGTCGGCCAACTCACCGGTGGTATCGCCCACGACTTCAACAACATGTTGACCGGCATCATCGGCAGCCTCGAGTTGCTACGTCGACGCCTGGCCCGAGGTCGCACCGATGACCTGGACGGCCTGATCGATCTGGGGGTGACCTCGGCCAATCGCGCGGCCGGTCTGACCCATCGTCTGCTGGCGTTTTCCCGACGCCAGTCGCTGGATTCAAAACCCGTGAATATGAATACCCTGGTGGTGTCCATGGGCGAACTCCTGCAGCGCAGCATCAACGAAAGCATTCAGCTGGACATGCAGTTGAGCGAGGACTTGTGGGTGGCCGAGGCCGATCCCAACCAGCTCGAAAGCGCCCTCCTCAACCTGGTGCTGAACGCCCGCGACGCCATGCCCGAAGGCGGGAAACTGGTGGTCAACACCTCGAATCAGCATCTGGACAAAGGTTTCACGCAGGTTCACAGCAACCTGCAACCGGGTGATTACGTCGTGCTGCGCGTGACCGACACTGGCTGCGGCATGCCGGAAGGCACCATCACCAGAGCCTTTGATCCGTTCTTCACGACCAAACCGATCGGCCAGGGCACCGGTTTGGGCTTGTCGATGATTTACGGTTTCAGCAAGCAATCCCACGGCCACGTCACCATCGAGAGTGAAGTGGGCAACGGTACGACGGTGAGCCTGTATCTTCCGCGCTACAACGGTGCGCTAGTCGAGGACACGCTGATCGACATCGCACACGCGCCTCATGCTCAGGACGGAGAAACCGTGCTGATCGTTGAGGATGATCCGGCGGTACGGGTGTTGGTCAGCGCGGTACTGAGTGAGTTGGGCTACGCCTTCGTCGAAGCAGGCGATGCCGACAGCGCGGTGCCGATTCTCGATTCCGGCCAGCGTATCGATTTGTTGATCAGCGATGTGGGATTGCCAGGGATGAATGGCCGGCAACTGGCGGAAATCGGTCGGCAGTACCGGCCTGATCTGAAAGTATTGTTCATTACCGGTTATGCCGAACACGCGGCAGTGCGCGGTGGATTCCTTGACCCGGGCATGCAGATGATCACTAAGCCGTTCACCTTCGACCTGTTGACGGCCAAGGTGCGGGAGATGATCCGAATCTGAAAGCCCCCATGACGGGGGCTTCGGGGCTATTTACGACAGCATTTCCTGCATCAGCTCTTGCAACACATCCAGATCGAACGGCTTGCCGAGGATCGGCGCCTTGCGCGTGATCGGGCTGTCGGTCTCGCGGATCTCCTGCGGATAACCGCTGATAAATATCACTTTGAGCTCTGGTCGCAGCTTTACGGCAGGCTCGGCGATCTGCACGCCGGAGATGCCGCCAGGCAGGCGAAAATCAGTGATCATCATGTCCAGGTGCGGCTTGCTCGCCAATATTTCGAAGGCCTGCTCGCCGTTTTCGGCCTGCAGCACCCGGTAACCCTCACCCGACAAGTAAGCGGACAATACCATCAGAATCGAGGGGTCATCCTCGACAATGAGTACTACATCTTGTGCATCTTCACTCATGGGAAGCCTTTGTTCGGTCAATAGCTGCTGATACGACCATGGGGTCGATCAGAGGTTGCGTTTATCCGGCTGTTTTCCTACAACGGCAGACAAACGCGAAATAAGGCGCCCTCGTTGATCTTGCTCTCGACGGCGATGGAGCCGCCATGGGCGGCGACGATCTGCTCGGAAATAAACAGCCCCAGTCCCAGCCCCGCGACCACGGTTTTGGCTGACACCCGTTCGAACTGTTGAAAAATGCGCTTCTGGTTTTCTTCACTGATACCGATCCCGCGGTCCTGCACTTCGACCCGTGCCTGACCCTCGTGACTGTAGACCCTGACATCAATCAGGCTCTTGCCACCATAACGCAAGGCGTTGGTCAGCAGATTTGAAATCACTTGTTCGATACGAAATTCGTCCCAATTGCCGACCACTGGCTGCTCGGCGGTAAACGCAACGGAACACTCGGCGGCGTCAACTTGCGGCGCGAAGTTTTGCAGCAGGTTGCTGACCAACTGCACGAGGTCAAATCTGGTCGAGCGGATCGACAACTTGCCGGTGCGGATGCGTGACACATCCAACATGTCTTCAATGAGACGGATCAGGCTTTTGATCTGGCGCTCGTCACGGTCGACCATGGCGTGCATCTTGTCGAGGGTGAACGCCGACGCGTTGTCCCGGGCCAGATGCATCTTGCGCAGCTGGGTTTCGAGGATCAGGCCATTGAGTGGCGTGCGGACTTCGTGGGCGACGATCGACATGAAGTCATCGCGCATGCGCACCGCTTGCTCCAGTTCATTCTGGGTGGTCTGCAACTGCTTGAGCAGCGCTTCCTGCTCGCGGCGAGCCTGCTCCAGCTCTTCAACCTGTTGCTTCATCGCCTTGCTTTGGCGGTAGAGGTCGACGAAGACGTTGACCTTGCTTTTGACGGCGTGAATATCCAGTGGCTTGTGCAGGAAGTCCACGGCCCCGCTTTCGTAACCCTTGAACGCGTAGTTCAGCTCGCGGCCCGCGGCACTGACAAACACGATCGGGATGTTCTTGGTCTTCTCTGTACCGCGCATCAACTCGGCCAGTTCAAAGCCGTTCATGCCCGGCATCTGTACGTCGAGAATGGCCATGGCGAATTCGTGTTGCAGCAGCAACGACAAGGCTTCGTCGGCGGACAAGGCTTTGTAGACCATGCGGTCTTCACGCTTGATCAGCGCCTCAAGTGCCAGCAGGTTCTCCGGCAGATCGTCGACAATCAGCAATTTGGCTTGGATGTTACTTAGCATGCTATTCGTTCCAGCTCGACAAGCAGACGGCCGATGCCGCGTATTGGGAGAATGTGGTCAGGGCAGTGCAAATCCAGCGCCGCCCGAGGCATGGTCGCGACCTGGGCTTCGTCCGGGTCCTGCACGATGGTCAGGCCGCCGCAACGTTTGACCCGCGCCAATCCGTGTGCGCCATCACGGTTCGCGCCAGTCAGCAGCACGGCCGCCAGGCCTGGGCCATAGACATCGGCCGCCGACTCGAACAGAAAATCAATGGAAGGCCGCGAGTAATGCACGCGATCCTCAAGGCTCAGGGAAAAACTGCGGTCCTGCTCCACTGACAAGTGATAGCCCGGAGTGGCGAAATACAACGTTCCGGCTGCCACATCAATTTTGTCGCCAGCTTCCTCGACAGGCATGGAGACCCGGCGGGCAAAGACTTCGGCCAGTTGGCTGCGGCGCTCGTCGGGCAGGTGCAGGACTACGATGATCGGCAGCATGAAACCTTTACGCAACGGACTGAGAATGTTGAGCAATGCCTCCACCCCACCGGCCGAAGCGCCGATCACGATAGCGTCTATCGAAGGCAAATCCGCTGCATTGTTCATGATTTACGGTAAATCCGTTCTTGTTTGACCAAGGGCGAAAACTGGTTGCCGAAGGCGGAAAAATCCGGGGTTTCCTTACTGCCCAGGACCAGGAATCCTCGATGACAAAGGGATTCATGGAACAAACCGAACGCGCGATCCTGAAGCTTTTTATTGAAATAAATCAAAACATTACGGCACGAAATCAATTGGGTTTCTGAAAAGACGCTGTCCGTCGCCAGGCTGTGATCGGCGAACGTCACGTTCTCACACAACGTCTTGTCGAAAATCGCGTAGCCATACGCCGCCGTGTAGTAGTCGGCGAACGAACGCTGGCCACCGGCCTGCTGGTAGTTGTGAGTGTAGGCGCGGACATTCTCCATGGAGAAAATCCCCTGTTTGGCCTTCTCCAGCGAGCGCGGATTGATATCGGTGGCGTAGATGATCGTGCGATCGAGCAAGCCTTCTTCGCGCAGCAGAATCGCCATCGAATAGACTTCTTCACCCGTGCTGCAACCGGCGATCCAGATCTTGATCGACGGATAGGTCTTGAGCAGTGGCACGACTTCCTTGCGGATCGCGAGGAAATGCGAAGGATCGCGAAACATTTCGCTGACCGGGATCGTCAGCAATTGCAGCAACTGCATGAACGCGGTCGGATCGTGCAGCACCTTTTCTTGCAGGGCCGAAATGGTATTGCACTCGAATTGCGCCAACGCATGATTGACCCGGCGCTTGATCGAAGCGCCGGAATAATCGCGAAAGTCGTAGCTGTACTTGAGGTAGATCGCCTCGATCAACAACCGCAATTCGATCTCGCTGTTTCGCGCCACTGTTTCAATGCGTTCCACTAAATGCGTTCCATCTTCGGTAACCACACGCGAATCAGCGAAAACAGGCGATCCAGGTCAATGGGCTTGGCCAGGTAATCGTTGGAGCCGGCTTGCAGGCAGCGCTCCTGATCGTCCTTCATGGCCTTGGCCGTCACCGCAATGATGGGCAGTTTGCGCCAGCGCGGGTCCTTGCGGATCTCGATGGTGGCTTCGAAACCATCCATCTCCGGCATCATCACGTCCATCAACACCAGATCGATGTCCTCGACTTCATTCAGTTTTTCAATCGCCTCACGACCGTTCCGCCCGATGACCACGACTGCACCCTTTTGCTCCAAAGCGCTGGTCAGGGCGAAGATGTTGCGTACATCGTCGTCCACCAGCAGCACTTTGCGGCCCTCGAAGACTTTGTCGCGGCTGCGCGCGGTCTTGAGCATCCGTTGGCGTTCATGGGACAACCTGGATTCGACTTTGTGCAAAAAGAGTGTGACCTCATCCAGCAAACGCTCGGGTGAGCGAGCACCTTTGATGATGATCGAGCGCGAGTACTTGCGCAGCTCAGCCTCTTCGTCCCGGGTCAGGTTGCGTCCGGTGTAAACGATGACCGGCGGGAACGAGCAGATATCTTCGGTGGACATGCGCTTGAGCAGATCGTTGCCAAGCATGTCCGGCAGCTTCAGGTCGATGATCATGCAATCGAAAATGGTCGTGCGCAGCAGGTCGAGCGCTTCCTGGGCGAAGCCGACGGCGGTGATTTCAATGTCCTCGTCGCCGATCAGGCGAGCAATGCTGTCGCGTTGCAAATCATCGTCTTCGACCAGCAGCACCCGTTTGACCTTCTGGGTCAGCTTGGCCTCGAGGCGGGCAAACACGTCCTTGAGTTCTTCGCGAGTGGTCGGCTTGACCGCATAACCGATCGCGCCCATGTGCATGGCCGCCTCAACCCGATCTTCCACCGAAATCACATGCACCGGAATGTGGCGGGTTTCGGCATGTTCTTTCAGACGCTGCAATACGGTCAGCCCGGAATGGTCCGGCAGGCGCATGTCCAGCAAAATGGCGTCGGGAATGAACTCCTTGGCCAGGTCGTAGCCTTCATCGGCCCCGTGAGCGACCAGGCACTGGTAACCCAGTTCGTGGGCCAGATCGTAGAGAATGTTTGCAAAATTCGGCTCATCTTCCACCACCAGGATGCAACGGGTGGTGAATGGCGCCTTGCTGCGGTCATCATCGAAACGTGGAATGTCGACTTCGGCAATCAGCGGCACCAGCGCGGGCGTTGTCACCCTAGGTTTTGCGGCGACCGGGGTAGCCTGCATCGGCGCGACGGGCGCATCACCCGGTTCTACGTATTGCTGCGGCAGCACGAGGGTGAACACACTGCCCTGCCCCGGCTCGCTGGTGACGCTGATCGAACCGCCCAGCAACGCCGCCAGATCGCGGGAAATAGACAGGCCTAGCCCCGTGCCGCCATAACGCCGATTGGTGGTGCCGTCGGCCTGGCGGAAGGCTTCGAAAATGCTGTCCTGCTGGTCGGCGGCGATGCCGATCCCGGAATCGCGGACGATAAAGGCGATGCCGTCGTTCGGCTGGGACGCCACCGTGAGGCTGACGATGCCTTTTTCGGTAAATTTCACCGCGTTCGACAGCAGATTCTTAACGACTTGCTCCAGACGCTGGCGGTCGGTGAACAGCATCATCGGCGAACCGGGCTGCACGTCGACCTCGAACTCCAGCTTCTTGTCAGCGGCCATCGGCTCAAACATTCCGCGCAGTCCGTCCACCAGACGCGCAACGCTGGTGTTCTCGGGGCGCATTTCCAGCTTACCGGCCTCGACCTTGGAAATATCGAGAATGTCATTGATCAGATTGAGCAAGTCATTGCCGGCGGAGTAGATCGACTCGGCGAACTTCACCTGCTCGGCGCTGAGATTTTCCTGAGGGTTTTCCGCCAGCAACTTGGCCAGGATCAGCGAACTGTTCAACGGCGTGCGCAGTTCGTGGGACATGTTGGCGAGGAACTCGGACTTGTACTTGCTCGATCGCTGCAATTCTTCGGCGCGCTCTTCAAGCTGGGCCTGGGCCTGGTTGAGCTCGGTGTTCTTCAAGTCCATCGCATCACGCTGATCGGCCAGAATCTGTGCCTGATCGGCGAGTTGTTCGTTGGTCTGCTCCAACTCGACTTGCTGGGTTTCCAGGTGAGCCTGGGACTCCTTGAGAATCCGCGATTGCTCTTCGAGCTCTTCGTTGGCGGTCTTGAGTTCTTCTTGCTGAACTTGCAGCTCTTCGTTGAGCTGCTGGGTTTCGGCCAGCACTTCCTGCAAACGCTGACGGTAGCGAGCGGCCTCGATTGACGTGCCGATGTTGCCGGCAATCAGCTCGAGCAATTCGACGTCGCGGTCGTCCAAGGGGCGCAGGAAACCCAACTCGATCACGCCATTGACCCGATCATCGTCGCTGGTGGGCACCACGAGCACGCTACGCGGCAGGCCTTCGCCCAGACCGGAGCTGACTTTGAAATAGTCGCTTGGCACGTCATCGAGACGGATCAGGCGAGCCTGTTGCGCCACCTGGCCGACAATCCCTTCATCGCTGTAAATCTGCTGGTCGCGCTCTTCCTGCTCGCGAGAAAAACCGTAGGACGCTATTCGTCTGAGGCCGCCATGTTCTTCGCGCACATAAATAGCAGCGACCGCAGTGCCCAGATATTGCGCGCAGAACTGCAGGATGTTGCGCCCCAACAGATTCAGGGACAGTTGCCCCAGCACCTGCTCGGCCAGTTCGGTCTGGCCGTTGCGCAGCCACGCTTGCTGTTCCAGGCGCCGGGCGCTGGCCTGTTGTGCGGCGAGGTTGGCGCTATAGCTTTGGGACAGGTTGAGCAAATCGCGACGACCGATATAGGCCAGCAAACCGCTGATGCCGAGGATGAACAGCAGGTAAAGGGAGATGCTCCAGATCGTGGTGCGGCGCACTTCCTCGTTGCGCGTGGTGCGCAACTGCTGCTCCATGTCGATCACGTCTTCGAATTGCTTGCGGATTTCGTCGGTCAGCCGTTTGCCCTGCCCAGCTTTGACAGCACCACGATAATCACCGTTGGTGCGCTGTAACTCGATCATGGATTGCGCATAGTTGGCCCACTCAACCTGCAAGGCCTGGAGTCGGCGCAGACGATCGGTCTGAACCGGATTGTCGGCCGTGAGCTCGAGCAAAGTATTGAGCGCGACCGCGATTCTCGGCTTGGCCGTTTCGTAAGGGTCGAGAAAATGCTCATCGCCGCTGAGCAGAAAGCCGCGCATCCCCGTTTCCAGATCAACGGTCAGTTTCACCGCCTCATTAGCGTTATTGATCACCCGGTCGGTGTGCTCGACCCACTGGATTACCGACAGCAGGTAAGTGATCAGCGAGACAAAGAACACCGCGCTGAGCACGCCAACGCCCAACGGCAGACTGATGTTGCGGCTCAGGAGTTTACGGAATCGTTGCTCATCAACCGAAGACGCAGGGGTCATGGGGAGGCCTTGTCGAACTGTTCAAAACCAGGGAGTTTGCCCCAAAACGGGCACATTGATCCAACTTTCTGCGGCCGATCCGGGCAAATACCCGCATTTAGCTGCGATCGATCTAAGGAGCGGTTATCCTGCCGTCTCTTGTACAGCTATTCTTTTTTGCACAACGCCGGGAACTTGTCGGGATCTGCCACTTACTCATGATAGAGCCCGGCGATTTCGATCGACCTGCGACCCTGAATTTACCTTGAGAGCCCTCTTATGTCCTCCACCCCGTCCACCATCCTGGTAGTAGAAGACGATGACATCGTGCGCATGCTGATCGTCGATGTACTGGAGGAACTGGAGTACAAGGTCCTTGAGGCCGATGGCAGCGAAAAGGCGCTGGAGTTTCTCAACAATGAGGACCAGCACATCGATTTGATGATGACCGATGTGGGTTTGCCGGATATGGATGGCAGAGAACTGGCGAAACAGGCGCGGATGCTGCGTCATGAATTGCCGATCCTGTTCGCCAGCGGTTATGCCGAGAGCATCGAGCTCCCTGCGGGCATGCAAGTGATCGGCAAGCCGTTTTCGATTGATAAGTTGCGCGACAAGGTCAAAGGCATGCTTGCTTAATCATTCATTACATTTTCTTAGGCGCACTTTTTCCAAAAAATGGTTTGCCGTATCAACGGCAAACCTTAGCTGCCTATAAATGATCCTGCTGCACTTGAGCAATCAATGCGCCTTCCCTGTTTATTGAAACAATCCATCACACTAACAACCTTGCTACCGGACCTGTGCGGATAAACCTGAGCACGTTTTCCATAGCCTTAGCCTGCCCACCACCGGTTGCACAGGCCGCCCTGGATGGCAGAACATTCCATCGACGTCGTGATCCCTTGCGGCCAGATATGGTTAAATCCCGCGCCTCTCGCGTCACTCAGCCCTCATCCCGAGTCAAGGAAATACCGTTCATGAATCAGCCCCGCGCAACCAAAGTCCTCGTCATTGGTTACGTCTGGCCCGAGCCCCGCTCTTCGGCCGCCAGTGGGCATGTGATGCAGATTCTGGATACGTTTCTGAAACAAGGCTGGGATATTACCTTCAGCAGTCCGGCCGGTACCGGTGAACATCGCGCGGATCTGACGGCGCTAGGCATTCGCGAAGTCCCGATCGAATTGAACAACAGCAGTTTCGACGACTTCGTCAGCCAACTGGCCCCGGATATCGTGCTGTTTGATCAATTCATGATGGAAGAGCAATTCGGCTGGCGTGTCGAGAAACACTGCCCCGCCGCCTTGCGAGTGCTTGAAACTTCGGATCTGCAAAGCCTGCGGCACGCCCGGCATCAGCGTCTCAAGGATCGCTTGAAGAACAGCGACGATAACAATGATTTCACTGACCTGTTCGCACCGGCATTGCGCGAAGAGTTTGACTTGATGGCCGATACCGATCTGGCCAAACGGGAAATGGCCGCGCTGTATCGTTGCGATTTGAACCTGATGATCTCTGAAGTGGAAATCGAGTTGCTGGTCGAGCAGTTCAAGATGCCGCGCAATTTGCTGCACTGGTGCCCGTTGATGGTCGAACCGCCGAGCGTGCCGGCGGCTGCCTTTGAAGATCGGGCGCACTTTCTCAGCATCGGTAACTTTCGACATGCGCCGAACTGGGATGCGGTGCTCTGGATGAAAACGGCGATCTGGCCGTTGATCCGCGAACAACTACCCGGCGCCCAACTGCACATCTATGGCGCTTACACGCCGCCCAAGGCCACTGCGCTGCATAACGCGGCCCAAGGGTTCCATGTCATGAACTGGGCGGAAGACGCCTTGCAAGTGATGTCGGCGGCGCGCGTGTGCCTGGCACCGCTACGTTTCGGCGCGGGCATCAAGGGCAAGATCATCGACGCCATGCTGTGTGGCACGCCTACAGTCACAACGCCTATCGGCGCAGAAGCCATGCACGGCCAGCATCCCTGGCCTGGCGCCGTGGCCCGGACGGCACGGGAGTTCGCCGATGATGCGGTGCGGTTGTACAAGGATGAAGCACTCTGGACGGACGCCCAATCCAGAGGGCAGGTGTTGTTGGCCAATCGTTATAGACAAGCCGAACATGGCCCGGCACTTATCGAAAAGTTAATAGACTGCCAACAACGCCTCGCCCAACTTAGAACGGATAACTTTACCGGCAGCATGTTGCGTCATCACCACCATAAAAGTACCCAGTATATGGCGCAATGGATTGAAGCAAAAAACCGCACTCACTAACTATCGACACTATCGCTACACACTTTGCATTGTCACGCTTATTGACCCCTTCCACACCCCACCTTATAAACAACTCGCCGGATTAGATTCAGACAAACTTATCCGGCGGCATTTATCTAACTTACCACTTGATGCAAGGATGCATTAAATGACTACCATTGTTCAAAACAACCTGACACTTAACAACTGGATGGCCAGCACGCCGGCCATTGACACGTTGTCACTCTGCGAATTGACCCTGCCGGGCACCCATAACGCTGGCAGCGACTGGAAAGCCTCTTGGCCGCTTATTCCAGGCGCCCACTGGCTGGCTTGTCAGCACCAATCGTTTTACTCGCAACTGTGCAAAGGCTCTCGAGCGTTGGATATCAGACTCGTATTTGACGCCAAGGAACCGGGGCTTGGAAAATTCCGAATGCATCACAACGGCTACCGCAACAATCGTACCTTGGGGAACTTGTTTACCGACCTGAGGCAGTTTCTTGACGAGAACCCCGATGAATTCATTGTCCTGGACTTCCACGAACTAAAAGGGGATGCGTTTGATTACACTTTTTTCAACAACATGATGATCCATCTTATGGGGCACCAGATAATTCCCACTCGAAACCGTTCTCTGAGCCTGCATCAACTCAAGCAAATCAGTTCTGAGCAAAGGCTCCTGGTCGCGGCCCCTGGGCATTGGCAGCTTGATCGAAACGTGTTCCTTGAACAGATTGAACACCAATGGTCTGGCAGCGGTATCACAAGCGCCGCCGATCTGCAGAAGCACATTACGAGCGTCCTGACCTACCCGCCAGGCACATGGGCACCATGGTCGCTCTCGGCAGCGAGTTACAGCGCCCTCGGTGGCCCCGTGGATATTCATGATGAACTCAATGCCTGGTTCGACCCGGAAAAAAATGATTGGGCGGCAAAGTGCAACATCATCAATGTTGACTTCATTGAAGAGTCGCAAATTGTTTCCTATTGCCGAACCGCAAACGTATATAAAGCCGCCAAACGAGCCAACTAATCGGCGTGCCATTAAACGGCTATCTATGTGTAACTGTTTCCATGACTGGAAATCCTCTTACTCACTTCTATGCTGGGTCATGAAAGCCTTTCTGCGCAGGGCGATCAACACAGGTGTGGCGTGCAGCCAACTCTGATACATGAACTTCGTCGCCCCACGGAGGGGGCGCGTCAACGACAAGGAACTGTCATGACCCAAAACACAGCGGGCACGTTAGACAAACAAAAGTGGATGAGTAACGTCCTGGATATCCATCGATTAAAACTGACCGATATCGTCTGGCCGGGCGCCCATAACGCCGGCATGGATAAACAGGCACCCAATTATGATGTGGTTATCGGCAACTGGACGACGTGTCAAAACGGTTCATTTGCCTGGCAACTGTCCAACGGTGCCCGGGTCTTTGATATCCGCCTGGGTTACACCGAGGGCGCGGACCAGTCGATTTTCTATTTTCACCACAACGGATACCAGTCACATCGGGTCCTCGATGAACTGATGACAGACGTGTCAGCGTTCCTTGACCGCAATCCCGATGAGTTCATCGTGCTGGATTTCCACCAACTCGCGGATGGGTCCAAACCCTTTGATTATCAGAAACTCAACGATCTTCTGGTGAGTCGACTCGGGCATCGAGTGATCCCCCCCGGCGACGCCGAAAAAACCATCGGCGAACTGAAGCGGATCAGTCCTCGCCGCCGGGTGGTGTTGGCGGCGCATGGACGGCGGGAACTGGATGAGGATTACTTCTGGCCGCGCATCCCGCACAAGTGGGTAAACAAACGGTTTACCGATACCGAGGATCTGCAAAACCATGTTTCCAGCGCACTCGAAGACGCGCCGTACGAAACGTTTCTATGGTCGTTATCAGCCACCAGCTACGCGTTTCTGGGAGGGCCTCAGGACATCAAAACCCAGATCAATGACTGGTTCAATCCCACCCGGGACTGGGTCACGCGCTGCAGCATCATCAACACCGACTTTTTCGACGAATCAGAGATCGTTCGTTATTGCTGGACGGCCAACAGCATGAAAGCGGTTTACGGCCATGCGTTGCATGAGCGGACACCGGGCTGACACACGGAACGTTGCACACTGGCATTAGGGGCTTGGAAAGAGGCATGATCAGGGCGCAATGATAATAAAAAGCGCCCTGACATGACCCGAACCGCAAGAGTCACCGATCCTTCCTACGAACTGATGGACGACCATAACGGGTTGTCGATCATCTATCGCCAGCATGGATTCCCCTGCCCGTTGGTGCGGTGGCATTTCCACAAGGAATACGAACTGCACCTGATCGTCGCCAGTTCCGGCAAGGTGTTCATCGGCGATTACATTGGCAACTTCTACCCGGAAACCCTGTTCTTGACCGGCCCGAATCTGCCTCACAACTGGATCAGCCAGGTGGCTGAAGACGAGGTAGTGCCCAAGCGCGACATGCTGGTCAACTTCACGGATGAATTGTTCGAGAGCGGTCATCAGGTATTCGCAGAACTGAAGACCCTTGCGCCACTGCTGGAGCGCGCGCAGTACGGCATCGAATTTCGTTGCAAGCGCACCATCCGCCAGGCCATGACGTTGATGCAACGCATCGCTGACACTAAAGGCGTCACCCGGCTCGGGCACTTTTTCATACTGCTGGAGCTGCTCGCGGCTTCTGACGATTTTCAGTTGCTGTCGGGTGCCACCACGCCGCAACTGGCGGATGAACACAATATCGATCGCACCAACCGGGCGGTGGATTACATTTTTGCGCATTACGCCCGGGACCTGCCGCTCGAGGAAGTCGCCGAGCATTTAGGCATGAAGCCAACGTATTTCAGCCGGGTGTTCAAGCAAGCCACCGGGCGCTGCTTCATCGAGTTCGTCAATCGCCTGCGCATCAGCAAATCCTGCGAGTTGCTGGCCGATGGCGACAAACCGGTGACCGATGTGTGTTTCGAATCGGGTTTCAACAATATTTCCAACTTCAATCGGCGGTTCCAACAGCTCAAGGGCATGACGCCCTCGCATTACCGGCGGCTGGCGGTACAGCGGCTGACCGAACAGAATCTGGCCTGAACGTCTTGGTCATAGGGCGTTCTGGGCCATACGCCATACCTGTAGGAGCGCGAGGCTTGCCCGCGAATGGGCCGGAAAACCTGTACAAAATCGATGACTGTTCACCTCTGTGAAGCCTGTCCTTGTATCTCCCCCCATTAATACCAGTGCAAAAAAGTATCGATTCAAGTGCGACGGATGATTTGTCACATCCTCAATTGAAGGCTGTAATCAGTGCACATTCTTCCTGCCCTCGGAAGACACAAAAACAATAACTGTCCTTCTGTCCCCCATCGGGTGCAGAAAAGGAGTGCACGATGCAACCTTCTGTAAAAGCTCTGTTTGCCCTCACCTGCATGACCCTCAGCAGCGTCAGTCTTGGCGCTCAGACGCTGACCATCGCCACCGTCAACAACAGCGACATGATCCGCATGCAAAAGCTCTCGAAAACCTTCGAGGCCGAGCATCCGGACATCAAGCTCAATTGGGTGGTGTTGGAAGAAAACGTCCTGCGCCAACGCCTGACCACTGACATCGCCACCCAGGGCGGGCAGTTCGACGTGCTGACCATTGGCATGTACGAAGCCGCACTCTGGGGCGCCAAGGGCTGGCTGGAGCCGATGAAGGATCTGCCGGCCACCTACGCCCTCGACGATGTGTTCCCTTCGGTGCGTGAAGGCCTTTCGGTCAAGGGCTCGCTCTACGCCCTGCCGTTTTACGCGGAAAGCTCCATCACCTATTACCGCACCGACCTGTTCAAGGACGCCGGGCTGACCATGCCCGAGCGCCCGACCTGGACCCAGATCGGCGAATTCGCCAGCAAGCTCACCAATAAAGACAAAGAACAGTACGGCATCTGCCTGCGTGGCAAGGCCGGTTGGGGCGAGAACATGGCGCTGATCACCACCGTCGCCAATGCCTATGGGGCACGCTGGTTTGATGAGCAGTGGAAGCCGGAATTCACTGGTCCTGAGTGGAAAAACGCCTTGAATTTCTACGTCGACACCATGAAGAAATCCGGCCCGCCGGGTGCCTCCAGTAACGGCTTCAACGAAAACCTTGCGTTGTTCAACAGCGGCAAGTGTGCGATCTGGGTGGACGCCAGCGTTGCCGGTTCCTTCGTCACCGACAAAACCCAAAGCAAGGTCAGCGAGCACGTTGGCTTTACTTATGCGCCGCATGAGACCACCGACAAAGGTTCAGCCTGGTTGTATTCCTGGGCGCTGGCGATCCCGACCAGTTCCAAGGCCAAGGACGCGGCGAAAACCTTCAGTGCCTGGGCCACCTCCAAGGAATACGGCGCATTGGTTGCCGAAAAAGACGGTATCGCCAACGTGCCGCCCGGCACTCGGGCCTCGACCTACAGCGAGGCTTACATGAGCGCCGCACCGTTTGCCAAGGTCACGCTGGAATCGCTGAAAGCGGCGGACCCGAGCAAACCGACCCTCAAACCGGTGCCTTACATCGGCATCCAGTTGGTGACTATCCCTGAATTCCAGGCGGTGGGCACCCAGGTCGGCAAGTTGTTCTCGGCGGCGCTGATTGGCCAGACCACGGTCGACCAGGCACTGACGGCGGCCCAGCAAACCACCGAACGTGAGATGAAACGCGCCGGTTATCCCAAATAACCCCTAGCCATCCAAATTGTGGCGAGGGCGCTTGCTCCCGCTGGGCTGCCTAGCGGCCCCAAATCCGGGAAACGCGATTCATCAGACAGACCGCATTTTCCGGATTTACGACTGCTTCGCAGCCGAGCGGGAGCAAGCTCCCTCGCCACAGGGTCTCGCCGCATTTCGAGCAAGTGATCGCCATGAATATTTCAACTGCCAAAGCTCACATGGACATCCCCCAACCGGTGCGTAAAAGCCGATTGGCCAATCCCGGCTGGTTTCTGGTCAGCCCCTCGGTGGCGTTGTTGCTGCTGTGGATGATCGTGCCGCTGGGCATGACCGTTTACTTTTCAATGATCCGCTACAACCTTCTCTATCCCGGCGAAAACGAATTCGTCGGGCTGGAGAACTTCACCTACTTCCTGACTGACTCCGGGTTCATGCCCGGCGCCACCAACACCCTGTTGCTGGTCGGCAGCGTGCTGCTGATCAGCGTGGTACTGGGTGTGCTGATCAGTGCCTTGCTGGAGGCCAGCGAATTCCTCGGTCGCGGCATCGTGCGGGTGATGCTGATCTCGCCGTTTTTCATCATGCCCACCGTCGGCGCACTGATCTGGAAGAACCTGATTTTCCATCCGGTGTCGGGGATTCTCGCCTACGTCTGGAAGCTGTTCGGCGCACAGCCGGTGGACTGGCTGGCGCACTACCCGCTGCTGTCCATCATCATTATCGTGTCCTGGCAATGGCTGCCCTTCGCGATTCTGATCCTGATGACCGCCATGCAATCCCTCGACCAGGAACAGAAAGAAGCCGCACGTCTCGACGGGGCCGGGCCGATCGCGATTTTCTGGCACCTGACCCTGCCGCACCTGGCCCGCCCGATTGCGGTGGTGGTGATGATCGAAACCATCTTCCTGCTCTCGGTGTTCGCCGAAATCTTCACCACCACCAACGGCGGTCCCGGCTATGCCTCGACCAACCTGGCGTACCTGATCTACAACCAGGCACTGGTGCAGTTCGACGTCGGCATGGCGTCCGCCGGCGGCTTGATCGCGGTGGTGATCGCCAACATCGCGGCCATCGTGCTGGTGCGGATGATCGGCAAAAACCTGACAGACAAAGCCTGAGGCCTGCGCCATGACTCTTCAACAATCCCGCCGCCTGCAAAGCCTGCTGCTCGGCACTCTGGCCTGGGCCATCGCGATCCTGATCTTCTTCCCGATTTTCTGGATGGTGTTGACCAGTTTCAAAACCGAAATCGACGCCTTCGCCACGCCGCCGCAGTTCATCTTCACGCCGACGCTGGAGAACTACCTGCACATCAACGAGCGCAGCGATTACTTCAGCTTCGCCTGGAACTCGGTGGTGATTTCGTTCAGCGCTACGGCTCTGTGCCTGCTGATCGCGGTGCCGGCGGCCTACTCCATGGCGTTCTACGAAACCCAGCGCACCAAAGGCACGCTGCTGTGGATGCTCTCCACCAAGATGCTGCCGCCGGTGGGCGTGCTGATGCCGATCTACCTGTTGGCCAAGAGCTTCGGCCTGCTCGATACGCGCATCGCGCTGATTGTGATCTACACGCTGATCAACCTGCCGATCGTGGTCTGGATGATTTACACCTACTTCAAGGACATCCCCAAAGACATCCTCGAAGCCGCGCGCCTCGACGGTGCCACGCTTTGGCAGGAAATGGTCCGGGTGCTGCTGCCGATCGCCAAGGGAGGCCTGGCCTCCACCGTGCTGCTGTCGCTGATCCTGTGCTGGAACGAAGCATTCTGGTCGCTGAACCTGACCTCGTCGAAAGCCGCGCCACTGACCGCGCTGATCGCTTCGTACTCCAGCCCCGAAGGCCTGTTCTGGGCCAAGTTGTCGGCGGTGTCGACCCTGGCCTGCGCGCCGATCCTGATTTTCGGCTGGATCAGCCAGAAACAATTGGTCCGCGGCCTGTCGTTTGGCGCTGTGAAATGACCTGCCGACATGCAAATCCCTGTGGGAGCGAACCTGCTCGCGATGAGGGAGTGTCATGCAGCATTAATGCATCTGACTTACCGCAATCGCGAGCAGGCTCGCTCCCACAGAAAAGCCCGCCCGGCTCAACTGAATAACAACACGTGGAGGCCCATCATCATGGCCAACCTGAAAATCAAGAATCTGCAAAAAGGCTTCGAAGGCTTTTCCATCATCAAAGGCATCGACCTGGAAGTGAACGACAAGGAGTTCGTGGTCTTCGTCGGCCCGTCGGGCTGCGGCAAATCCACCCTGCTGCGCCTGATCGCCGGCTTGGAAGAAGTCAGCGGCGGCACCATTGAACTCGACGGTCGCGACATCACCGAAGTCAGCCCGGCCAAACGCGACCTGGCGATGGTGTTCCAGACCTACGCCCTGTACCCGCACATGACCGTAAAAAAGAACATGTCGTTTGCCCTTGATCTGGCCGGCGTACCAAAGGCTGAAGTCGAGAAGAAAGTCGGTGAAGCGGCGCGCATCCTCGAGCTGGGGCCAATGCTTGAGCGCAAGCCCAAGCAACTCTCCGGCGGCCAGCGTCAACGTGTCGCAATCGGCCGCGCCATCGTGCGCAACCCGAAAATCTTCCTGTTCGACGAACCGCTGTCCAACCTCGACGCCGCGCTTCGCGTGCAGATGCGCCTCGAACTGTTGCGCCTGCACAAAGACCTGCAAGCGACGATGATCTACGTAACCCACGATCAGGTCGAAGCGATGACCATGGCCGACAAAGTGGTCGTCCTCAACGGCGGCAAAATCGAGCAAGTCGGCTCGCCGCTGGACTTGTACCACCAGCCAGCCAACCTGTTTGTCGCCGGGTTCCTCGGCACGCCGAAAATGGGTTTCCTCAAAGGCAAAGTCACCCGAGTCGAGAGGCAAAGCTGTGAAGTCCTGCTGGACGCCGGCACCCGCATCACCCTGCCGCTGAGCGGTGCCCAACTGAATGTCGGCGGCCCGGTGACCCTGGGCATTCGTCCGGAGCACCTCAACCTCGCACAAACCGGCGACTGCACCTTGCAGGTCACCGCCGACGTCAGCGAACGCCTGGGCAGCGACACCTTCTGCCACGTCGTCACCGCTTCCGGCGAAGCGTTGACCATGCGCGTTCGTGGCGACCTCGCCAGCCGTTACGGCGAAGCCTTGAGCCTGCACCTGGACGCCGAACACTGCCATTTATTCGATGCCGACGGCGTGGCGCTCACCCGCCCGCTGCGTGCAGCGGCCTGATTTAGAGAGCCTGTGATGAAACTCAACCAACATAACCTCAACCGCCTCGCGCCCGAAGTGGCCCTGCCGGCCTACGCCCTGAGCGATACGCGCCAAGGCATCGCCCACATCGGCGTCGGAGGTTTTCACCGTGCCCATCAGGCGTATTACACCGACGCCTTGATGAATACCGGAGAAGGCCTGGACTGGGCTATTTGCGGGGTCGGCCTGCGCGCCGAAGACCGTCGCGCCCGGGACGATCTGAAAGAGCAGGATTACCTCTTCACCCTGTTCGAACTGGGCGACACCGACGACACTGAAGTCCGGGTCATCGGCGCGATTCGCGACATGCTGTTGGCCGAAGACGGCGCGCAGGTGTTGATCGACAAGCTCGCCAGCCCAGAGATCCGCATCGTCTCGCTGACCATCACCGAAGGTGGTTATTGCATCGATGACAGCAACGGCGAGTTCATGGCGCACCTGCCGCAAATCCAGCACGACCTGGCCAACCCGAACGCACCGAAAACCGTGTTCGGCTTCCTCTGCGCCGCACTGGCCGAACGTCGCGCCGCCGGCACGCCGGCCTTCACCTTGATGTCCTGCGATAACCTGCCGCACAACGGCGCCGTCACCCGCAAAGCCTTGTTGGCCTTCGCCGCGTTGCGCGATGCCGATCTGCGTGACTGGATCGCCAACAGCGTGAGCTTCCCCAACGCGATGGTCGACCGCATCACGCCAATGACCAGCACCGAACACAAGCTGCAACTGCACGACAAACATGGCGTCGACGACGCCTGGCCGGTGGTCTGCGAACCCTTTGTGCAGTGGGTGTTGGAAGACAAGTTCGTCAACGGGCGTCCGGCTTGGGAAAAGGTCGGCGTGCAATTCACCGACGACGTCACTCCGTATGAAGAGATGAAGATCAAACTGCTCAACGGCAGTCATTTGGCCCTGACGTATCTGGGGTTTCTGAAGGGTTATCGCTTCGTACACGAGACCATGAATGATCCGCTGTTTGTGCGCTATATGCGTGCCTACATGGACCTGGACGTCACCCCGCAACTGTCGCCCGTGCCGGGCATTGACCTGACGGATTACAAGAACACGCTGGTGGCGCGTTTCTCCAATCAGGCCATCGCCGATCAGCTGGAGCGTGTGTGTTCGGACGGCTCGTCGAAGTTTCCCAAGTTCACCGTTCCGACGATCAATCGCCTGATTGCCGATGGCCAGGAAACCAAGCGTGCCGCGCTGGTGGTGGCAGCCTGGGCGTTGTATTTGAAGGGGGTGGATGAGAATGGTGACACCTACTCGATTCCCGATCCGCGGTCGGCGTTCTGCCAGGCCTTGGTGGCCGATGATGCGTTGATGACCCAGCGGTTGCTGGAAGTTGAGGAGATCTTTGGTACGGCGATTCCCCGTTCGTCGGCGTTTGTGGCGGCGTTTGAATGGTGTTGTAACAGCTTGCGGGAGGTGGGTGTGACGCGGACGCTGGAGCGGCTGCTGGCGTAAATGCGGCGGTGACAATGCTGCCGTCTTCGCGAGCAGGCTCGCTCCCACATCGGATCGTTGTCGAACATGACTAAACATCCCCTGTGGCAGCGGGCTTACCCGCGATGACGGACTGACCGACAACCTAAATGTCGAACCTGACGATCCAAGGACCTTCGATGGCAAACCAACAATTATTCCTCGGCATTGACTGCGGCACCCAAGGCACCAAAGCCGTGATCCTGGACGCCCACACTGGCCAGGTCCTGGGCCAGGGCGCCGCTGTGCACAGCTTGATCAGCGGCGCCAACGGTCGCCGCGAGCAAGACACCGGCCAGTGGCTCGAAGCGTTCACCCTGGCCACTCGCCGTGCGTTACTCGCGGCGAAAGTCGACGGTCAGGACATCCTTGGCCTCGGCGTCTCCGGACAGCAACACGGCCTGGTATTGCTCGATGACCAAGGTCAGGTGCTGCGTCCGGCGAAGCTTTGGTGCGACACCGAATCCACCCCGGAAAATGACCGTCTCCTGGCTCAACTCGGTGGCGAAAAGGGTTCACTTGAGCGCCTGGGTGTCGTCATCGCGCCCGGCTACACCGTTTCCAAACTGCTGTGGACCAAAGAACAGCACCCGGACATTTTCGCCCGGATCGCCCACATCCTCCTGCCCCACGACTACCTGAACCATTGGCTCACCGGCCGCAGTTGCAGCGAGTACGGCGACGCGTCAGGCACCGGGTATTTCAACGTGCGGACCCGCCAATGGGATTTGCAGTTGCTGCGCGACATCGACCCGACCGGACGCCTGCAAGCCGCGTTGCCGGAGTTGATCGACGCGCATCAAGCAGTCGGCACGATCCTGCCCGGAATCGCCGAACAGCTTGGCATCAACCCGCAGGCGCTGGTCTCCAGCGGGGGCGGCGACAACATGATGGGCGCGATCGGCACCGGCAATATCAAGCCCGGCGCGATCACCATGAGCCTCGGCTCTTCGGGGACGGTGTACGCCTATGCTGACCAGCCGAAAGTCAGCCCGGATGCGTCGGTCGCCACGTTCTGCTCGTCCAGCGGTGGCTGGCTGCCGTTGATCTGCACCATGAACCTGACCAACGCCACGGGGGTCATTCGCGAGCTGTTCGCCCTTGATATCGAACACTTCAACGATTTGGTCGAGCAGGCGCCCATCGGTGCTGAAGGCGTGTGCATGCTGCCGTTCCTCAATGGCGAGCGCGTCCCCGCCTTGCCCCATGCCACCGGCAGCCTGCTGGGCTTGACCATGACCAACCTGACCCAGGCCAACCTGTGCCGCGCAGTCGTCGAAGGCACGACCTTCGGTTTGCGTTATGGACTGGACCTGCTGCGCCAGAATGGCTTACAAAGCCGCAGCATTTGCCTGATCGGCGGCGGCTCGAAAAGCCCGGTGTGGCGCCAGATCGTCGCCGACATCATGAACACCCCAGTGATCTGTACCGAGCAGAGCGAAGCGGCAGCCCTGGGCGCAGCGATTCAGGCGGCGTGGTGCAAGTCCTGGGCAAACGGCCACGAGGACAGTCTGGCGGACCTTTGCGAGCGTTGTGTAAAGCTCGATCTGGCCAGTGAAACCTCGCCGATTGCCGACAATGTGGCGGCCTGTCAGCAGGCCTATGAACGTTATCAACAACATGTCGCAACCCTTTAAAGAGCGAACAACTATGTATCTGGTGTGTGGCGAAGCGCTGTTCGATTTCTTCAGTGAAGACGACGCCAGCGGCCTGGCTTCAAAAGTGAACTTCAAAGCAATTGCCGGCGGTTCGCCGTTCAATGTGGCGGTTGGTTTGCGGCGATTGGGCGTGGAAGCGGCGCTCTTTGCAGGACTCTCCACCGACTACCTTGGCCGACGCTTGCAGCAAGTACTGCAGGATGAAGGTGTGCGCCCGGATTACCTGGTGGAATTCGCCGCACCGACCACACTGGCAATGGTCGCGGTCGGGGCCAATGGCTCGCCGCACTATAGCTTTCGCGGTGAAGGTTGCGCGGACAGGCAGCTCAGAACTGAACATTTGCCTGAGCTGGGGCCGCAAGTGCGTGGTTTGCACATTGGCTCGTTCTCCCTGGTGGTGCAGCCGATTGCCGACACGCTGCTGGCGTTGGTGCAGCGGGAAAGCGGAAAACGCCTGATCAGCCTTGATCCGAATGTCCGCCTCAATCCTGAACCGAATATCGACCTGTGGCGTTCGAGGATTGCGACGCTGGTTGAGTTGGCGGATCTGATCAAAGTCAGCGATGAGGATTTGAGTCTGTTGTACCCCGAGCAGGATCCGCAGCGGGTGATTGAAGGTTGGTTGCAGCATCGCTGTCAGTTGGTGTTCCTGACCCGAGGTGGTGAGGGTGCCACGGTGTTCAGCCGCACTCAGGGTTCGTGGTCAGTACCGGCGAGCTCAGTGAAAATCGCTGATACCGTGGGCGCGGGCGATACGTTCCAGGCGGCGTTGATTACCTGGTTGACCGAGCAGCAGCTGGATTCGGTTGCGGGTGTGCAATCCCTTGAGCGCGGGCAAATCGACGGGATGTTGAAGTTTGCGGTACAGGCAGCGGCGCTGACGTGCAGCAAGACCGGGCCGGATTTGCCGTATCGGCAGCAACTCATCTGATAGATCGTCCCCACGCTCCGCGTGGAAATGCAGCCCGGGGCGCTCCGCGTCCAAAGCGGACGCGGAGCGTCAGTGAGGCATTCCCACGCAGAGCGCAGGAACGATCAACAGGATCATCGGCAATGGCGGCAGCAGGCTTTTATCGGTCGAAGAGGACTTTAGTCTGGAAATGACTGTTGATTCTTGGCCGCCTGGAAGTTGTGGCGCAGTGATACCCAGGAAAAGATAACTAAAAATCCCCTGCATTCATTGGCCGAAACCTTGTATCTAAGGGTTTTCCCGATAGCCCAACGCATCCACTCCTACGCCATTTGCGCCTTGAACGTGGCGGTTTAATCCTGCACCATCCGCACCAGCTTATTCAAAGGACGGAATTAAAGGCATGCTGGACGCGAACGCAACCCATATTTCCCTGACGCTGGAAGGCGTTTCCGTTGACCTGCAAGTGCTCAGCTTCGTCGGTCGCGAAACCCTCAATCAACCGTTCTGTTTCGACATCGAACTGGTCAGCGCCCGTCCCGACCTGAAACTTGAAGAGTTGCTGCACAAGCCTGGCTGCCTGACCTTCGGCGCCACCGGCAAGGGCATCATTCACGGTCTGGTCTATCGCATCGAGCAAGGCGATTCCGGCAAAAGCCTGACGCGCTACAGCATCAGCCTGGTCCCGCAACTCGCTTACCTGCGCCACAACCATGACCAGCAGATCTTCCAGCATTTAAGTGTGCCGAAGATCATCGCCCAGGTACTGGAGGCGCGCGGTATCCTGTCTGACGCTTACAGTTTCCAGCTCGGCGCGATCTACCCCGAGCGCGATTACTGCGTGCAGTACGACGAGTCCGACCTGCACTTCATCCAGCGTCTGTGTGAAGAGGAAGGCATTCACTTCCACTTCCAACACAGCGCCAGCGGCCACAAACTCGTCTTCGGCGATGACCAGACGGTGTTCCGCAAACTCGCACCCGTGGCCTACCAGCAAGACTCCGGCATGGCCGCCACGAAACCGGTGATCAAGCGCTTCAACCTGCGCCTGGAAACCCGCACCACCCGCGTCAGCCGCCGCGACTACGACTTCGAAAAACCACGCATCCTGCCCGAAGGCGCCGCCAAGAGCGCTTTCGCCCCGGACCTCGAAGACTACGACTACCCCGGCCGCTTCCTGACCCGCGAGCGCGGCAAACAACTGGCCACCCGCGCGCTGGAGCGCCATCGCAGCGATTACAAACTGGCCGAAGGCAAAGGCGACGAGCCAACCCTCGTCAGCGGCCACTTCATGGCCCTGAGCGAACACCCGCGTGCCGAGTGGAACGACCTCTGGCTGTTGCTCGAAGTCGTGCACGAAGGCAAGCAGCCGCAAGTGCTCGGCAAAAACGTCACCAGCGACGTCACCCACCACAAAGACGATTTCCATCAGGGCTACCGCAACACCTTCCTTGCCACCCCGTGGGACGCGCACTTCCGCCCTGCCCTCGAACACCCGAAACCGAAAGTCCTCGGCAGCCAGACCGCCATCGTCACCGGCCCGCCCGGCGAAGAAATCCACTGCGACCAATACGGCCGCGTCAAAGTGCAATTCCACTGGGACCGCGACGGCCAGGCCAACGACACCACCAGCTGCTGGCTACGCGTCGCAACCGGCTGGGCCGGCAGTGCCTACGGCGGCATCGCCATCCCGCGCGTCGGCATGGAAGTCCTCGTCAACTTCCTCGAAGGCGACCCCGACCAACCGCTGATCACCGGCTGCCTGTTCCACAAGGAAAACGTCGTCCCCTACGACCTACCTGCGAACAAGACCCGCAGCACCTTCAAAACCCTCAGCTCCCCGGGCGGCAAGGGCTACAACGAGTTCCGTATCGAAGACAAGAAAGGTGCGGAACAGATCTACCTGCACGCCCAGCGCGACTGGGATGAAAACATCGAGCACGACCAGAAGATCCGCATCGGCAATGAACGCCATGACACGGTCGAGGCCAATGTTTTCAGCGAGTTCAAGGTTGAAGAACACCGGATTACCCATCTGGACCGCAAGACTGAAGCGCGGGCGGATGATCACCTGACCGTGGCGGTGACCCAGCATGTGAAGATCGGCACAGCGCAGTTTGTCGAGGCGGGTCAGGAGATTCATTACCACGCTGGCGAGAAGGTGGTGGTTGAGGGTGGGATGGAACTGACGGCCAAGGCTGGCGGGAGTTTCGTCAAGGTGGATGCGGGGGGTGTGACGATTAGTGGGGCTGAGGTGAAGGTGAATACCGGGGGCTCGCCTGGGGTGGGGACAGGGATTCAGATTTTGCCGCCCGTCATCCCGTGGGCCGCCGCTCAGGACAAAGCCGGCGCCCTGCTCGTCCCGGCCGCCGTACAAATGGCCATGGCCAAAGCCGCCCGTGCGGCGGGCGACATACGCTGCCCGATTTGCGAAGCCTGCCGTGAAGGCAAGTGCGATCTGGGGACTGCAGCATGAGCGACGCACTGAACAACTGGCTCGGCGAACAGGCAAAACTCAATCGCGTGCTGATCCTGGCCCTGGACAGCCTCGCTGAGCCGAACCCGGTCACTTCGCTCTACAGCGCCGGATTGATGAAGCGCTCGGTGCAGCTCTATCGACGCACCCAATATGCCGACTTCGCCGCCATCAGCCCGTGGCTGACCGAATTGCACGAACCCAACGCCGATGCCTTCCGCAAACTGCTGGACGACCCGCAGCGCAACTGGGGCTGGATCGGCAGCATGGAAAAAGCCGACCTCGACGGCCTGACCCAACACTGGCAAGCGCGGATGGTCATTGAGGAAGACGGCGAACGATCGTTATTCCGTTTTCAGGACAATCGGGTGATTGCTCGATGCCTCGCTAACTTGAGCGAAACCGAATGGCCGTTGCTGTTAGGCCCGATCAGCAGCGTGCTGTATTGGGACGAGGAGCAATGGAAAAGTGCGGACAACCCCAAGCCCGGAATATACCCGGTGCCCAACCCCGCGCCGTGGTTGCGAATTCCAAACGCGCCGGAGCGTACCCGCAGCATCTTGCGCGAAAACCTGAAACGTTGGCTGCTGGTGTACCACGTCGAGGCCGCCGCCAAACTCTCCGAAACCCGCAATGTCCGCGAATGGCTGGAAGAACAGATGGACCTGCTTGAAACCTGGCAATGGAACACGCCAGAACAACGCGAATTCATGCTCAGCCTGAGACTTGATCCCAAATGCGCAGAAGACGTGGCTTGGCAGCCATTGCCGAGTGAAACCCCAGAGCAGCATTTTGCGCGGTGTCAGCGGGTGTTTGACGCGAGTTTGGGCAAACCAGAGCGTGAGTAAGTTTGTGGCGGCTGGCGAAACAGCGTTTACGGCTGAACACTTTTCTGGTCGTTTGCCTTTGTTCCTCGCTGCGGCCGGCGTGATGGTGGCTTCTGGCTGTTCGGCCATCAAGCCTGCCGATAGTTTTACGTTGCTGACGGAACTGCCACCTGGGTTCAGCATTAAAGGTGAAGCGTCTTATGTGCCGCGTACGGGGGAAAGCTGCACAGTCCCGGCTCGCGAAGGAAGAAACCAACCGGGCAAAAAATTTTTCAAACAAGATCTTAAAATCGAAGCGCAAACAGCACGATTTGAAATCCCCCTTATAAGCAACGAAGGAGGCTGCCCTTTAGTGCTTAAACGTTTTGATTATGAAGTAGACGCAAAATATGGCCGAACCCGGCTAAACATAGGGAGAGACTACGCTGGGATTTCTTTTGTAGATAAAGCGATCAGTACCTCACCAATAACGCACCAAAACACACTTCAAAGAAACTGCCAATGGTTATTTCGCACAGCCGGACCAAAAAACAATATCAGCAAGATACTTAGTTGCAAGGCAGTCGCCGCCCCTACTACTCCCGAAGCCATACAACGTGACGAGCTTTTGGGAAAGTCTTTAACTGCTATATTTTCACTGGCACATGAAGAGCTTCCTTATATGGGAGACACCTGGATCAAATTTCCCGAAGGCTGGAAGCGGTGCCTGGGGAAAAGCATCGAGGACCCCTACGGGTTTTGTAACGGAAATACGACTAACTTCAAACCATTCAAGATGCCGGATGGACGTGACTGCACTGTCTACCCCAACTGCACCGAACAAGGACTATAAAATGCTTTATCGCGACTTTTACACTGGACTTGTTCGAGCAGCGGCTATCGGTTTGGGAGCGTTTGGGGCTACAGGTTGCTCCGTCGCACAACAGGATAGCTTTACGCTGATCACTGAACTGCCACCCGGATTCAGCATTAAAGGCGAAGCGTCTTATGTGCCTAGAACGGGAGAGAATTGTACGATCCCGCCTCGCAATGGGCGTAATTACCCTGGCAAAAAATTTTTTGAGCAAGAACTTAATAACGAAGCGCAGACGGCACATTTCGAAGTCCCACTGGTAAGCAATGAAGGAGGCTGCCCTTTAGTACTTAAAAGTTTCGGATATGAGGTCGACGCAAAATACGGAGCTGCCCGCCTCAATTTAGGCAGGGATTACACAGGGATTTCGTTTCAGGATGGAATTGCGGACAATCTCAGCCCTCCTTCACCTACGACACTACAGAAACAGTGCGAATGGTTGTTTCGTACGGTAGGTCCCAATCGTTACATAGCTAAAATTCTAAAATGTAAATCTGTGGCAACGCCTGAACAGGAAAGTGGCGCAGTTGCAAAAGGTCCGCTGCAACGTGCTCAATTGGTAGGAAAGACGGTTAAAGTAGTTTTTGCTATTTCAAGCGAAGAAAGACCGGCCGTAGGTGATAACTGGGTAAAATTCCCGTCTGGCTGGAAGCGTTGCATGGGTGACAGCCTTGAGGATCCTTATGCGTTCTGCGGAGACAATAAAACTGACTTTAAACCCTTCAAAATGCCCGATGGACGTGACTGCACCGTCTATCCGGCTTGCACCGAATAAGGAAATTCACACATGCCAGCAAAGAAGCCAGTACAACCGCTAATGACTGACACTAAACAAGCTTGCCCACTCAGAGGCACGTGGGTTAGTTTTCAACTAGTGGATGAGTCAGGGAATGGTAAACCTTATGCCGGTTTAGCCTACAAACTTGTTGATAGTACCGAGCAATCCCATGAAGGGATTTTAGATTCTGAAGGTTTCGCCAAGGTTTGCGACTATTACGAAGGCCCTGTCATTCTCACAGTTGATAGCGGCTACAAAGGAGACGATAAGCTCTATAAATCTCTAATGACACGACCGAGTTACCCTCTAAAAATTACCGAATTACAGGTGCGAGCCGAAACAACCCGCTTTATTCGCAAGGATGGCCTACGGGTTGAAAATAATCCTGCAAAAGCGAAAGCTGACCAATTTTTTCACGTCGAAGTTCAACACCTAGTTAAAATACATGCCCATCTTCCTCCTGAGTCAAAAAGCAAATACCCACCGAATCACAATCTTCTAAACTTAATGGGTGACCTAGGATTCGGTCAAGAAAAACCGGGCCTATGGGGAGTTGTGTTGCTTCCAGAAAAGCACACAGCTCTTGAAGTTCGTCCATTACGCTCTTTTCGGCCCATGCTTTCAAAAGACAATAAATTCAGCGCGTTGAATTTGTATCAGCTTTCTTTGTTTGCCAGTCTTAGCTACTGTGATTTTGGTCAAGAACCGGCCGAACAGCCAACAGACACTGTCAAATTCCCTCTTGATCCGAGCGTCGGATACTTGTTTGGGAATGGACTGGCTAGTTTCAAAGAAGCTTGGAAAATCAATTCAGCCCAGACGACCCCTTACTACCCGCTTTATGAAGATGTGCCGTACTCGAAGCGTTTCGAAGTCCTACCATTTGATCCGACACTCTACGAAAAAAACAAACCTGAATTAGGCGAAGAGCAGGAATGTCCTGCAAAATGGCATTTCTTTGATGATGGGAAAGTAAAAGGTGGTAGTGATACTCAGGCTTTCATAACCCACCATGACGAAGTCATTCTGATTTCCGTCCGTGGAACGAAAGAACTCGTGGACTTTGTGCGAGACACCGATGCAGAGCAAGTTCCATTTGAAGAAGGTGTAGGTAAAACGCACCAAGGTTTCTACAAGGCCTATAAGGCGATGAGTAAATTTGTTCAGGTTTACCTCGACCAGTTCCACACGGGGCAAAAGATCATTATTTGCGGACATAGCCTAGGCGGGGCAATCGCGACGTTGCTCGCAGAAGCATTACGACGCAGTCCAAATGCGTACGACATATTGCTTTATACCTACGGCTCGCCACGAGCCGGCGACGCCGACTTCGTCAACGGCGCGGCAGACTTGGCCCATCACCGCATGGTCAACAGCAACGACCCTATTCCAAGTGTTCCCGCGCCCTGGATGAACACTCGCAAAAGTATCTGGATGCCCGGCGTGGTCCTCAGTTTTGTCACCGCCCTTTAGGCGCACTTATTTTCGCTATAGGCCTGTCGCGAACTGGCGGTGCTCCATACGAACACCAGGGTAATCTGCACCATTTCATGCCCGTTCATTTTAAAGGGCGCGAGCAATCCGCGGTTCTCTGGGACCCAGGTTGCGACTCTATCGAAGAGGCGGCTTGCACCAAGGCATTGAAAAAGTTCGGCGATATGCCCGACCGTGATGCTTTTGTGATGCAACTGTTCCAGATGAGCGATCACTACATGGTGCCCTCCTACATTCCGTACGCTTGGGCAACATTGCGCCGCTGGCAGCAAACCCAGGAAAGCGGGACTACCGTGGTTACCAAAACAGAGTACGACCAGGTTTACTACCAATTGCAAGAGATGCAGGAGCGGCTGAAGGCGAAAGAAGCTGAACTGAGGTTCGCTTACCAATCTGACCGTCGGCAGTACCAGCAAGAGGCAAATGTGTTGAGAGCAGAAATTGGACGGCTTGATACATCAAGACAACGGATTCACACCCTTAGCTTCCTCAAACTAGTGCCTGAGGACATCTACGGCTCCGCCACTCAAGCACCGGAACATAAAATTAACGTAGATCGCTGGATGGCAAAAAAAGAAAACAGTGTCGAGGTCCAGCTCGCGATGATTCCTGATGCAAGCAGCAGTGACCTGAGGACAGCGTAGTTTTCAGGAATACTTTAACTCGGTACGCGTGTAAACAAGCCAGTGTCCGCAGGAGACTGGCTTGTTATGTACCGCAGTGGCGTCAGACCGGTGCCTTCCACCCCATCATCCGCTGTTGGGCAACCTGCAATAGGTCGCAGCCGTCCTGAGTCAGAAGGTAAACCGCATGGGTAATGTGCGGGATATCCTGAACATCGCCGTGCTTGAAGCATTGGCAGTGGAGCGTTTCAAGCAGCTGACTGGAGGCCCGGACCCGCTGTAGAGCGGCTTCGAGGATGTCTTGAGGATTGGCTTCGGTGTCGATCACCAAAGGACTTGAGTCGGTAACGCTGCTGTTGATTGAGCGATAGCGATCGGGAAACGGGTTTAACGTTGGCATAGTAATTACTCGATGAGCAGTTAGTAATCGCCAGCACCGTGACCAAACGATGGGAGGCGGCTGTGTACAGGCTTGGTCAACCGACGCCATCAAATCGGCTCGCCCGAAGGCGTCCAGCACACAGCCGCCATTGCAACGCACTACGAGGACTGAGAAGTCCGAAGCGCGAATGATGGCACACAAATGTGATGGAATCAGGTGACCAAACCTGTCCGCTGATTTTGCAGCGAGCCCAAACAGTAGTCGCTTCACCCCATCCGGCGAAAGTCGACAAGGCGTCTGTCTTTGTAGGACCAAGCCGAAGACTTCGTAGACGCTTTCCTAACGAATCATCCGACAGAAAAAACCTCACGACAGGCGGCATTCAACCGGGTTAACCATCGCTTAACTCCGCGGTCCAAGACTTTACTGGACCGCACGCCCTCAGGTTCCTCTGACGCCCAGTGCGGCAGGTTCGACGCTTTATCCGTCGAACTGACTCAACGTCCGCACTGGAGATCGTCCCATGAACATCCGTATGCTGCTGATGACTCCCGCCCTCGCCTGCACCGCGTTTACTGGTCTTGCGCAGGCCAATGACACGTCGCCCTCGCAAGCCACCCCCTATCACTACGGCATGCCGCTGAACATCGGCAAAGTGGTCGCGCTGACTGAGCCGAACACGCTGGAATGCAAAGTGATCACGGCTGACATGAAGTACATCGATACGTCAGGCAAGCCTGAAGAAATCAGCTACCGGAAGCTTTCTGACGCTTGCAGTTATCAGAACTGACTGAAAGGTCTGATTTTGCACTTTGCGGTACTCCTGTGAGGGATCAGGCGCTATGCTTTGGCGCCTCCCTCACTGCCGCAAGGATCCGCCATGCAGTTATCGTTTCGTATCGTGTCGACCTTCACTTCCCTCCTCTGTTTTCTGCTGGCCCTGGTCTGGGGTTTGATGCCGGATGGGTTGCTGGCAATCTGGAGTATTGAGTATTCGTCTGTGGCAGGGTTTGTCGCGCGACGCAGTGCAGTGCTGTTCGCGGCGTTGGGCGTGATGTTTTATCTGGTTCGGAACGAGGCGCCGTCGGTCACCCGCAATGCGCTGAGCACCGGGTTTACCGTGGGTTGTTTCGGCTTGGCGATACTGGGTTTTGGCGAATGGCTCAATGGCCATGCCGGGCCGGGCATATTGCTGGCGGTGATGGTCGAATCGGCGCTGGGACTGGGGTTTATCCAGACCCGGCGCGTATCAGCAGAACTCGAAACAGCGGGTTAAAGCGCTTTCCTGTCGGGATGCAGTGTCTGACTCGCTTCCTGATGCTGCATCTCTGAGCGCAGGCCTACAATCAGGTCGTTGATTTCACGGCAACCATTCAGTTTTTTGGCATTGATTCCGGTCACCATCAGATCTAGGTGATCGGTTTCACGATCGGAATACACCTTGACAGTCATCGATAGGTCCGGCGACAGCGTGCACTGACAGCGTTTCGGCAGAAAACTGCTTTCAACGATATTGCGAAGTTCCAAGGCAGAAAGAAACATGGCGACCCTCTCCTGATTGTGAGACTGCCAGAAAAATTCAACGTCGGTCCGTGGTGAAGTCTCCCGCCGTTTCTTCCGTCGACGGAGTTTCTACGTTTCACACAGCAGACCGTCCTTGTGGTTAGAGCTGACTCAATACTGTCCTGGTCAACTTAAGATCTGCTTGAGCATAAAACATGCCGCAAATTTCGCCGTGCAGCTCATCGGTAAATCAATGATTTAACGGACATGCCTGAAAATGGCCTCATGCAATCTGCAAGAAAGGGCAGTTTGAACCCTGCAATTTGCATACATTCCCGACCGGGTTTGCATTGGTGGCGGTCGGCAGTAAGAATGCGCCTGCCAATCCAGTATCCGCTGACCCTACTCACACGCAAGGAGGCATCATGGGTTCTTTGACCTGTATCAATACCGTCGGGCTGATTGTTGCCAGCCTTTCGAGCGTGGCCTGTGCAGCAAAGCTCGAAACCGTCGCGCCGTTCCCTAAACCGGAAAGCGGTTTTACCCGCCAGGTCATTCATGTAGCGCCGCAGCCACAGGAAGAAAACTTCCAGGTTGAGGTGCTGGCGGGCAAGACGCTGACGGTGGACTGCAATCGCCAACGTCTGGGCGGTATCCTTGAGGAAAAAAACCTTGAAGGCTGGGGCTACCCCTTTTACCGTCTGGAAAAAGTCATCGGCCCGATGAGCACGATGATGGCCTGCCCCGACGGCAAGAGTAAAAAGGCGTTTGTGCCGGTGGTCGGTGACGGCTTCATGCTTCGTTACAACAGCAAGTTGCCGATCGTGCTCTACGTGCCCAAGGACGTCGAAGTCCGCTATCGGATTTGGTCGGCGTCGGACAAGGTCGAGAAAGCCGTTCAAGAGTAACCGCAGCGCCCCTCCTCACGCTGAGGCGTCGCTCAACGCGGCGCGCTCGGCGACATGCCGCAGGCTGTCAAAATTGATATTGGCGCCCGAGTCGATCGCGATCAGGGTTTGACCACACGCACCGGTTTGAGCGACGTACTTCTTGATGCCGGCCACCGCCAAGGCACCGGAGGGCTCGGTGATCGAGCGGGTATCGTCGTAGATATTCTTGATGGCGGCGCACAGTTCGTCGTTGCTGACGGTCAGCACTTCATCGACGCAAAACCGGCAGACTTCAAATCCATAGGCGCCAATCTGCGCGACGGCCACGCCATCGGCGAACGTGCCCACGGTGGGCAGGACGATCCGCTCGCCAGCTTGTAACGCCGCGTACAGACACGCGGAATGTTCTGATTCGACGCCGATGATGCGGACTTCCGGGCGCAGGTATTTGACATACGCCGCGATGCCGGCGATCAGACCTCCGCCACCCACCGGGACGAAGATCGCATCCAGGGGGCCTTGTTGCTGGCGCAGGATCTCCATGGCCACGGTGCCCTGCCCGGCGATTACGTCCGGGTCGTCGAAAGGTGAGACGAAGGTGCAACCGGTTTGCTCGGCGAGGCTCAGGGCGTATTCGAGGGCGAACGGAAAGCTCTCGCCGTGCAGCACGGCCTCTGCCCCCGACTGCGCACCCCGTGCACCTTCAATGCTGGTGTTGTGCAAGGCATGACAATCGTCGCAGCGATCCCCAATTCACGCGCCGCCAACGCTACGCCTTGGGCGTGATTGCCCGCTGAAGCGGTGATCACGCCCCGAGCCTTTTGCTCATCGCTCAGTTGCACCAATTTGTTGTAAGCGCCACGGATCTTGAAGGAAAAGGTCGGTTGCAAGTCCTCACGCTTGAGCAGGATCTGATTACCCAAGGCCTCGGACAGCGCTGGCGCGGGTTGCAACGGTGTGCGCACGGCCAGCTCATACACCGGCGCGGCGAGGATCTTTTTCACATAGTGCTCAAGCAAGGCCTGCTGGGCGGGGGTGCTGCTCATGGTCGTCTCCTGACATTGATCGGGGCCCAGGAGACAGAAAGTAAAAACCCGCCTCTAGGGCGGGTTGGGTGCTGCAGTCGTGAGCTAGCCCGCCAAATAAGGAATGGCGGTAATAATGCTTGGCTGGCAGCGCAATACGGTGGAAGTCATGGCTGGAAATTAGCCGGGCGTTGCGGGCAAGTCAATGGTCAATTTTCCTCGGTCTCTGTAGGCTGGCGGACATCGCTCATTGTCCCAAGGAAGGAAACCATGAAGTCTGTCGCCCTGCCCCTCATTGCCTTGATCGCCTTTGCTGGCTACACCGTTTCCGTGATGCTTCAGGCGGAGCAGTCGTTGATCGACTTCGGCATCGGTTTGATGTCACGCCCGGATACTGCGCAGGTGGTGATTGATCTTTATCTGTTGGCGACACTTGCAGGCGTCTGGATGTACCAGGATACGCGCAAGCGTGGGCAGTCGGGGTTATCGGTGATTCCGTATCTGCTGATTACGGCGGTTTTCGTGTCCGTCGGGCCGCTGTTGTACCTCGTGGTTCGGGGGCTCAAGAATCGCAGGAATTGCGTCGATGCACGCCAGCGAGTTTGATCCACAGTAGTGTTGTGTTGCGGATAGAGCCTTCGCGGGCAAGCCTCGCTCCCACATTGGAGCGTATCCCCCTGTAGGAGCGAGGCTTGCCCGCGAAGACGGCCTGACAGTCGACATCGTCATTTCGCCAGCCGCCTGAGCCCAAGCACCATCGCCCCCGCCCCAATCATCATCGCCGTCAGAAACAACGGATACGACACCCACCACGGCGTGTCCCCGGTCATCATGCTGAACTCGGACATGCCGCCAATACTCGCAATCAGGTTCAGCGGCAAAAACACCACGTTGATTAACGTCAGTTTGCGCAGCAGGTTGTTCATGCTGTTGTTCATCAGGTTGCCCCGGGCGTCGATCAGCCCGGAAAACACCGTGGAGTAAATTTCCGCCTGCTTATAGCACTGGTTGTTTTCGATGATCAGGTCGTCGATCAGCCCGATGGCCTCGGCGCTGAAATGTTCCTTGGCGGCATGATTGCGCAACCGCGTCAGCACTGCGCCGTTGCTGTGAATCGCGTTGATGTAATAGATCAGGCTTTCGCTCAGGTTGAACATCTGGATCAGGTGCTGGTTCTGCATCGAGGCGTTGAATTTCTGCTGCAACTCACGGGCAACCAGCTTGATTACCTTCAGGTGGCCCAGATAGTGATGGATGTTGTTGAACAGCAGATCGAGCAGCACATCCAGCGGCGTGTTCAGCCGCTGTCGGGTGCCGAGCCCGTGCAGCGGCGCATCGTCGGTGGCGATCACCAGCAAGCGCTGCGCAGAAAACAACAGGCCACAGGACGACACTTCAAAGGCCAGGCTGCCGGCACCGGAGTAATTTTCCGGGCGCTTCCAGATCAGGAACAGGTTGTCGGGGTGGAACTCGATGCGCGACACCTCGTCAGGGTCCAGGGCCGAGGCCAACGCGTGCTCATCAAGCTTGAAATGGCTGTGCAACAGGTCCCGTTCGGCGGCATCGGGGTTGCTGAACAGCATTACCTCGGCATCCAGTCGTTCGACGGCATGCAAGGCGCCGCCGTCCAGTTGAAAGCTTTTGATCATCGGCCGATCACCAGGCCTGGCCGCGACGTTTCAGTTCCAGGCGACGAACGAACTCTTCCAGTACCAGCGAATACAAATCGTCCTGCAAGTACGCATCTTCGATGCCGGCGTCCATGTTCGGGTTATCGTTGACTTCGATCACCACCACTTTGTCGCCGGACTGCTTGAGGTCCACGCCGTAGAGGCCGTCGCCGATCAGATTGGCGGTTTTCACGGCCAGGTCCACCACGGCGCGCGGCGCTTCGTGGACCGCCAGGGTGCGGCATTCGCCGTTGATGTCCTGGCCCTTGGCCTTGTGGTTGTAGATTTGCCAATGGCCCTTGGACATGAAGTATTGGCAGGCGAAGATCGGTTTGCGGTTGAGCACGCCGATACGCCAATCGTATTCGGTGTAGAAGAATTCCTGGGCCAGCAACAGCACCGAGTGTTCGAACAGTTCGGCGGTCGCTTCGAGCAAGGCTTGCTGGCTTTCGACCTTGATCACGCCCCGGGAGAAACAGCCGTCGGGGATCTTCAGCACCAAGGGAAAGCCCAGGCGCTCGCCGACCCGTTCGAAATCTTCCGGTCGTTCCTTATAAAGGATTTCGGTGGCGGGCATGCCGAGTTGATGGCTCTTGAGCAGGTCGGTCAGGTAGACCTTATTGGTGCAGCGCAGGATCGACGCCGGATCGTCCATCACCACCAACCCTTCGCTCTCGGCTTTTTTGGCAAAGCGATAGGTGTGGTTGTCAACGCTGGTGGTCTCGCGAATCAGCAGGCCGTCGTATTCGGCAATGCGTGCGTAGTCCTTGCGCTCGATCAGCTCGACATCAATGCCCAAGGTCTTACCGACGCGCACGAAATTATCCAGCGCCTTCGCATTGGAAGGAGGCAAGGCTTCCTGCGGATCATGCAGGATGGCCAGGTCATAACGGGCCAGCCGTCGTGAGCGTGGCACACGCCAGATCTTGCGACTGAAACTGTCCAGAGAGTTGGCAAATTGATCTTCCTGGTCTTCACGTAACTTATGCAACGCCCCGGACTTTATACCTTCGATGTGCCAGCCATTCGTTCGGCGAAAATCAACTAACAATATCGGACAGGGGAACACTTCAAACAATTGCCGTGCCAGATCCTGCAAGGGTTCTATATTGGTTTTGCCGAAGTACAACGTCAGGGTAAAGCCTTCAGTGTCGCTGTAAAGATGGTTGCTGAGGGCTTTTTCCAGGGGTTTATCCAGGTCATCAAGGGCCAGACCGTACAACGACTTCTTGGTCAGCTCACTGATGGTGCGCACCGACGGAATGACCTTGTGTCCCCGCGCTTCGGCCAGCAACGAGCAGTAATAGCCGTGCCCCAGATACTTGTAGCTGCGGCACAGGTTGATCACCTGGACCCGTTTGCCCTGTTCGTTGTCCCGCGTCTGCTCGAGGTATTCCTGGGCGCTGACAATATCCTCGCTAGGGAAATACGAGGCCCAGTCTTCCTTGCGTTCGACGATGATTATCAACTGACTTGAAGTTCTGCCTGCGTCATTTAAATAAGTTGCTGCCGGCAAAGTTTGCTCGGATACTTCGCGCCAATGACCTTGTACCGCTGACATAGTGATTGATCCGTTGGAGAACAAGACCTTTCCTATTAAGCACGAACTTTTTCGAAAGTCCCGTTTCGTTACGTAACTTTTACGGCGGTCATATGAACACTGTCTTTCGCTTGGCGGTAGTTGAAGACTTACCCGCGCTGCTGGAACTCGAACAGCAATGTTTCACCACGGACCGGCTCAACAGTCGCAGCTTTCTGTGGATGATCACTCGAGCGCACGGGCAGTTGTTGGTGGCCCAGCATGGCGAGCAATTGGTCGGCTATGCGGTGGTGCTGTTTCACCGAGGCACCTCGCTGGCGCGGCTTTACTCGATCGCGATCGCGACCGAGGCCCGCGGCAGCGGACTGGGAAAGCAATTGCTCGAACGCATCGAATCCTGCGCCCTTGAACATGATTGCGCCTACTTGCGCCTTGAGGTGCGGATCGACAACCCCGCGGCGATTGCCTTGTATGAGCGCAATGGTTACCGGCGTTTCGCGCTGATCCATGATTATTACCAGGACCATGCCGATGCGCTGCGCCTGGAAAAACGCATTCTTGAGCACTGCGATTCGCGCAACATCCAGGTCCCGTGGTACCGGCAGACCACCGATTTCACTTGCGGCCCGGCCTGCCTGTTAATGGCCATGGCAGCGCTGCAAGGCAATCGATGGCTGGAGCGTCGCGAAGAACTGCAAATCTGGCGTGAGGCGACGACGGTGTTCATGACCGCAGGCCATGGCGGCTGCAGCCCTCAAGGCCTGGCGCTGGCGGCATGGCGCCGTGGATTTCGGGTGCGTCTGCAACTGAGCATGGAAGGGCCGCTGTTTCTCGATGGCGTGCGCGATGAGCATAAAAAAGACGTAATGCGTCTGGTGCACGAGGAGTTCACCACGCAGCTACTCGAGACGGATGTGGAGCGAGTGATCGGCGGCCCGCTGAACCTCCCTCGGCTACTGGACGATGGCGGACAACCGCTGGTGCTGATCAGCAGCTATCGGCTGACCCGCTCCAAGGCGCCGCATTGGGTGATCGTCACCGATTGCGATGACGAATTTGTCTACCTGCACGACCCGGATGTGGACCACAGCCAACATCGCCAACCGATGGACTGCCAGCATTTGCCGGTCAGCCACGGCGAGTTCGACAAGATGTGCAGTTTTGGCCGGGGCAAGCTTCGGGCGGCGGTGATTATCTACTGCCGAAAATAGACCTGTGGCGAGGGAGCTTGCTCCCGCTGGGTGCGAAGAGCCCCATTCAAGCGACTGCTCCGCAGTCCGACGGGAGCAAGCTCCCTCGCCACAAAACCCCCAGAGAATTCGAATCGGGTTACTTCAGGCCTACCTTGTACAGCCCGCCGTCGTCCTCATCGGTCAGCACATACAAGTAACCGTCCGGCCCCTGTCGCACATCGCGGATGCGCTTGTTGAGTTCGCCGAGCAAGCGCTCTTCGTGAACCACTTTGTCGCCATCGACCTGCAAGCGGATCAGCTCCTGGCTCACCAGCGCACCGATGAACACGTTGTGCTGCCACGCCTTGAAGAGATCAGCGTCGTAGAACGCCATGCCACTGAGGCCGGGGGATTTTTCCCAGACATGGTGCGGCGCCACGGCGCCTTCTGCGGTCTTGCCCTCGGCTTCCGGGATTGGTTGTCCGGAATAGTTGATGCCGTGGGTCGCCAGCGGCCAGCCGTAATTCTTGCCGCGTTCGATGATGTTGATTTCATCACCGCCGCGTGGGCCATGCTCGTTTTCCCAGAGCACGCCAGTCCATGGATTGAGCGCTGCGCCTTGCGGATTGCGTTGGCCATAGGACCAGATTTCCGGGCGTACGCCCGACTGCCCGACAAAGGGGTTGTCGTCCGGCACTTTGCCGTCCGGGTAGATTCGCACGACCTTGCCTTGCAGCTTGTCGAGGTCCTGAGCGGTCGGCCGATCGTTGTTTTCGCCCAAGGTGATGAACAGGTAGCCGTCGCGATCAAACACCAATCGTGAGCCGAAGTGGTTGCCGACCGACAGCTTCGGCTCCTGGCGGAAAATCACTTTGAAGTCCTTGAGGGTTTTCAGGTCCTCGGACAACTGGCCTCGCCCGACCGCCGTACCGGCCTTGTCGCCCGCACCACCGCCCTCGGCGTAAGACAGATAAACCGTCCGGTCCTGCTTGAAGTCGGGCGACAGCACCACGTCCAGCAAGCCGCCCTGCCCCTTGGCCCAGACTTTTGGCACCCCATTGATCGGTGCCGAGAGCTTGCCATCGTAATCCACCACTCGCAGGTTGCCGGGCCGTTCGGTAACCAGCATGCCCCTGCGATCGGGCAGGAACGCCAGAGCCCACGGATGTTCCAGGCCCTTCGCAACTTGCCAGACCTCAAGGGTGCCTTGTTCGCTTTTCATCTCCCGGGGCGGTGCCGCAAGAACGGGTGCCGTGGCGGTGATCAGTATGCTGGCGCAGAAGGTGGCCAAGAGGGTTTTACGCAACATGCACGATTCCTTTTGTCGTTCGAATAGCTGGCAAGAACGCTGTCCTGCCGTTCAACGGTTGCTTGTGCCTGCATCTCGAGGGGGCGGATTGGGAATGAATTTGGGTGGGCTGGCGGGAGCGGTATGGTTCTGGGGATAGCGATTGCCGATGCTGCCGTTATCAAGGGTCGGTGGACGGGGCACCGGGACGGTATTTGGCCCGCGAATGACCGGGGCAGCGGGTTGTGTGCCTTGCATGCTATTGGGATTGGCCCGGCGGATCGGGCTGTTGTAGGGGTTGCTGGAATTGCCCGTGGGGCTCTGGGCCAGCAGCATCGACGATGGTGGCGAGGCCTGGGCCAGCTGACTCATCAGGCCACTCAATGCCAGTACGGTGCAGGCGAGCACGAATCTGTTCATGGGAAGCCTCTGGGCGTCAGCGTGGATAGAATCTTCGATAGCACGCTACGCCCGGGGTTCGGATTTGTTAACTAAAACCTCTTTCTTAAGATGTAACACCAGTTGACGGTCCAGCAGGACCGGGCCGCAGCCCGCTGAAACTTTTGCTCCGCGCCGCGGGTCACCTGAACACATCACTCGCGAGTAGACGACCATGGCACGGGCAATCTGGAAAGGCGCAATCAGTTTCGGGCTGGTGCATATCCCTGTGGCGCTGGTGTCGGCGACGTCCTCGCAGGGGGTGGATTTCGACTGGCTCGACAGCCGTAGCATGGAGCCGGTCGGTTACAAACGCGTCAACAAGGTCACTGGCAAGGAGGTCACCAAGGAACACATCGTCAAAGGTGTGCAGTACGAAAAGGGCCGGTACGTGGTCCTCAGTGAGGAAGAAATCAAGTCGGCGCACCCGTTGTCCACGCAGACCATCGACATCTTCTCTTTTGTCGACGCCGAACAGATCCCCCTGCAAAACATCGACACGCCCTACTACCTCGCGCCGGATAAACGCGGCGGTAAGGTCTATGCGCTGTTGCGCGAAACCCTCAGCAAAACCAATAAAGTCGCCCTCGCCCATGTTGTCCTGCATACCCGACAGCACCTTGCGGCGCTGATGCCCCTGGAATCGGCCATGGTGCTGGTCATACTGCGTTGGCCCGCTGAAGTGCGCAGCCTCGATACGCTAGAGCTGGGGCCTGAGGTGACCAAGCCCGAACTGGCCAAGGGCGAACTCGACATGGCCAAGCGTCTGGTGCAGGACATGAGCGCCGACTGGAAGCCCGAGGATTATCGCGACAGTTTTGAAGACAAGATCATGGCGCTGGTCGAGAAGAAGGCGAACGAAGGCAAGATCGAGGATGTGGAAACGGCGACGGGTGAAGAGGAACGCAAGACAGCTGATGTGATTGATTTGACTGAATTGCTTAAACGTAGTCTGGGTGGCAAGACTGCCGGCAAGGCCAAACCGGCGGCTAAACCTGCAGCGAACAAAAAAGCCACGAAGACGTCTCGTGGCTGATTGTTGTTTTCGCGTTGGATGTCAGGCCCCCTTCGCGAGCAGGCTCACTCCTACAAGTGATCGCGGTCAACTGTAGGAGCGAGCCAGCTCGCGAAGGGTTTGTAAGCCGGCATACAACATTCAGATCAGCACAAATACCGCCAGCAACCCACCAAAAATCGCCCACTTTTCAAGGTAGTAAAGTTTGCGATTACGCTTCTTCAGCGCCTTGCCCCGCAGCCGAATCGCGTAGATTTTGGCAAACAGCCGGTTGATGCCCCCGGTCTTGTCCCCGGCATCATTCGGCGCGCCCGCCGCCGACATCACGTTACGGCTGAACCAGCCATTGAACGCCGCCGCCCAGCGATACTTCATCGGCCGCTCGACGTCGCAGAACAGAATGATGCGGTTCTGCTGAGTGGTGTTTTCGGCGTAGTGAATGAAGGTCTCGTCGAACATCACCGCTTCACCGTCGCGCCAATGGTAGTTCTCACCATCGACGTTGATGTAGCAACCGGCATCGTTCGGCGTTTCCAGGCCCAGGTGATAACGGTACGAGCCGGCGTAGGGATCGCGGTGGCGGACCAGTTTGGAACCCGGTGGCAACTCGGCGAACATCGCGGCTTTGATCGACCCGATGCTTTGCACCAACTCAGTGGTGCGCGGGCAGAGTTTCGTCGCCGAAGGATGGCTGTCGCCGTACCACTTCAAGTAGAAACGCTTCCAGCCGGTCTTGAAGAACGAGTTGAAACCGACATCGTCGTATTGGTTCGAGCGCTTGATTTCCCCGGCCCTGAGCAGGTTCTGGCCTTCGGCGCGAATTTCCTCCCAGTGCGCCTGCAACGGACTCAGGTCCGGGAAATCGGCCGGATCGAGATAAGGCTTGTTGGGGATTTTCGAGAATAGATAAAGGAAGCAATTGATCGGCGCGAGAAACGACGAGTGATCGCTCAGTTGGCGGCCCAGCTTGTGGCGCACCCGCCCACGCAGGTGGACGTAGGCAATGGATACAACGTAAATAGCGGCAATGATCAGTTTCACAGAAATCGTCACATGTCAGAAGTGAACAAACTGCGTCCCCGGCCAACCTAGCGGCCCAAGGGTCTTGTGCAGCGTCTGAATACGAAACAGCGGTCCCGGTGGCGCGTCCTTGAGCCTCTGCCGACGGTCGGCGCCTGTTGAAAAGTGGCATTTTAGTCTCATTTTGTAACCAATAGTTAACCTTCAAATGTGAAAATCTGTCCGCTGGTGCCACCAAAGCGCCCGTGCGGCCTCAACGCCCTATCGTTTAAAGAGCCAGACCAGTACAATCGCCGCCAAACATTACGCGCCCCCCTTGGTTGATGACGGGAATGAACCCCGTCTCAGCGCACTTCGACTCGGGCCAAGCGCTCCAACTGCTGCTGTCCACTTATTGCCAGATGGACCTTCCGCTTCTGACCGGGATGCATTTCCCGTGGTTTGAAAAACGGAAACGGGTACTGAATCGGTACTGCCGCAACCCTAGCTACTCTGAATGCTTCGCAGGAAAAACCTTTGATCTCTACAGCTAACATCACGATGCAGTTCGGCGCCAAGCCGCTATTCGAAAACGTTTCGGTCAAGTTCGGCGCGGGCAACCGCTACGGCCTGATCGGCGCCAACGGTTGCGGCAAGTCGACCTTCATGAAAATCCTCGGCGGCGACCTCGAGCCGTCCGGCGGCCAGGTCATGCTCGAGCCGAACGTGCGTCTGGGTAAATTGCGCCAGGACCAGTTCGCCTACGAAGAATTCACCGTCATCGACACCGTGATCATGGGTCACGAAGAGCTGTGGAAGGTTAAAGCCGAGCGCGACCGCATCTACTCGCTGCCGGAAATGACCGAAGAAGACGGCATGGCCGTGGCCGAGCTGGAAACCGAGTTCGCCGAAATGGACGGCTACACCGCCGAATCCCGTGCCGGTGAATTGCTGTTGGGCCTGGGTATCGGCATCGAGCAGCACTTCGGCCCGATGAGCGAAGTGTCCCCGGGCTGGAAACTGCGCGTATTGCTGGCTCAGGCGCTGTTCTCCGATCCTGAAGTACTGTTGCTCGACGAACCGACCAACCACCTGGACATCAACACCATCCGCTGGCTGGAAAACATTCTGACCCAGCGCTCCAGCCTGATGATCATCATCTCTCACGACCGTCACTTCCTGAACAGCGTGTGCACCCACATGGCTGACCTGGATTACGGCGAGCTGCGCCTGTTCCCGGGCAACTACGACGAGTACATGACCGTGGCGACCCAGTCCCGCGAGCAACTGCTGTCGGACAACGCCAAGAAGAAGGCACAGATTTCCGAGCTGCAATCGTTCGTCAGCCGCTTCTCGGCCAACGCCTCGAAAGCCAAGCAGGCCACTTCCCGCGCCAAGGCGATCGACAAGATCCAGTTGGCCGAGGTCAAGCCTTCGAGCCGTGTGAGCCCGTTCATCCGTTTCGAACAAACCAAGAAACTGCACCGTCAGGCTGTCATTGTCGAGCGCATGGCCAAAGGCTTCGACGGCAAGCCGCTGTTCAAGGACTTCAGTTTCCAGGTTGAAGCGGGCGAACGCGTCGCGATCATCGGCCCGAACGGTATCGGTAAAACCACCCTGCTGCGCACCCTGGTCAACGAACTGACCCCGGATGCCGGCACCGTGAAGTGGACCGACGCCGCAGAACTGGGCTACTACGCCCAGGACCACGCGCACGACTTCGAAGACGACTGCAACCTGTTCGACTGGATGGGCCAGTGGACCCAGGGCGGCGAGCAAATCGTTCGCGGCACCCTCGGCCGCATGTTGTTCTCCAACGACGAGATCCTCAAGTCGGTCAAGGTTATCTCCGGTGGTGAGCAAGGTCGCATGCTGTTCGGCAAGCTGATCCTGCAAAAGCCGAACGTGCTGATCATGGACGAACCGACCAACCACTTGGACATGGAATCGATCGAAGCGCTGAACCTGGCGCTGGAAAACTACCCGGGCACGCTGATCTTCGTCAGCCACGATCGTGAGTTCGTATCGTCGTTGGCCACCCGCATCATCGAGCTAAGCCCAAGCGGCGTGATCGACTTCAGCGGTACTTATGATGACTACCTGCGTAGCCAGGGCGTTGTGTTTTAAGAGCAGCTATTAGTTTCAAGCTGCAAGCGGCAAGTAAAAGCCCTGTCCTGGTGACGGGGCTTTTTGCATTCGAGGCTGAATGGATTTGGGTGCCCTCAACCACAACGAATATAGTTAGCCTGCTTCCTTTTATATCCCACCCAAGCCATGATGCAGTTCTCCCACCGCCGACCGCGAACGAGCCGTCATGTCTGTGCAGCAACTGCCACCGCAAAGCTCCATGGCGATCACCCTGCAGATCGTCTCCATCGTTTTCTATACCTTTATTGCCTTCCTCTGCATCGGCCTGCCTATTGCGGTGTTACCGGGCTATGTCCATGAGCAGTTGGGTTTCAGCGCGATCGTCGCGGGACTGACCATTGGCTCTCAATACCTGGCCACCCTGCTCAGCCGCCCGATGGCCGGGCGCATGTCAGACACCATTGGCACCAAACGGGCGATTGTCTACGGCCTGTCTGGGATCGTGTTGAGCGGCGTGTTGACGTTGATTTCAACCTTGCTGCAAAGCTTTCCACTGCTGAGCCTGTTGATCCTGATCGCCGGACGCTTGTTGCTCGGCATCGCCCAGGGCTTGATTGGTGTGGGCACGATCAGCTGGTGCATGGGCCAGGTCGGCGCGGAGCATACCGCGCGCTCGATTTCGTGGAACGGCATTGCGTCTTACGGCGCCATTGCGATCGGGGCGCCGCTGGGCGTGGTGATGGTCGCCGAGTACGGCTTCGCCAGCCTGGGGATCGCGTTGTCATTGCTGGCCCTGGCCGCCTTGTTGCTGATCCGCAATAAACCCTCGGTGCCGGTGATTCGTGGCGAACGCCTGCCCTTCTGGGCGGTGTTCGGGCGTATTGCGCCCTTCGGTGCCAGCCTGAGCCTGGCCTCCATCGGTTACGGCACCCTGACGACCTTTATCACCTTGTATTACGTCAGCCGCGGCTGGACCGGCGCGGCCTGGTGCCTGACGGTCTTCGGGATCTGCTTTATTTTGTCGCGCTTGCTGTTTATCTCCGCGATCAGCCGCTTCGGCGGTTTCACCTCGGCGATTGTGTGCATGAGCATTGAAACGGTGGGCCTGGTGCTGCTGTGGCTAGCGCCTTCGACCGCTTATGCGCTGATCGGCGCGGGCCTGGCCGGGTTCGGTCTTTCGCTGGTGTACCCGGCGCTGGGGGTGGAAGCAATTAAGCAAGTGCCCAACTCCAGTCGCGGCGCGGGTTTGAGTGCTTATGCGGTGTTTTTCGACCTGGCACTGGCGATTGCCGGGCCGTTGATGGGCGCGGTGGCGTTGAATCTTGGGTATTCGTGGATTTTCTTCAGTGCGGCGATGTTGTCTGTCACCGGGCTCGGCTTGACCTTATTGCTGAAGCGTCGCGCAATCAGCTGACACCGCAGGGCTGGCGCGGAAATTACTGATCCGCAGTCTGCATCCCGGCCCGGGTAGGCTTGCCCAACGCGTGCGAGAAGAATCGCCCGGCTTCGGACACCATGTTGCGATGGATGTCCTCGCGGTCAACACCATCGGCATCGGTGCACAGCGCCGGCATGGCGGCGATCTGCTCTTCGTTGCACGGTGCCATGAACACGAAGTGCCCTGCCCCGGCCAGCAATTTGAAGTCTGGTGCAATCGGCAGTTTGCGCGCCAGGGCGGCGGCATTTTTGTCGAACGCCACCAGTTTGTCGCCATCACCGCTGTAGAGCAGCACTGGCACATGCACGTCGGCCAAGGTGTGGCGGCCGAATTTCAGACTCAGCGGCGCCATCAGCAGCAAGGCATGGACACGTGGATCCGCCACAGGCTGCAAATCATCCCGGTCGACAATCAGCTCGCCCTGGGTGTTGCAGGCATCGTGGTCGTCCGGGCGTTCCTGGCAGTAGCGGCGCAGACGATCCAGGTCAGGCGTGGCGCCGGAGAGGATCAGCGCCGTTTCGCCGCCCGCCGAGTAACCGATCACGCCGACCTGATCGGCATTGACGAAAGGCGCGAGCATACGGTCGCCCAGGGTCGCGGTAATGGCTTCGGAAATCTGGATGGGCCGGCCGTAAAGGTTACTCAACGTACCGAGGCGGCTGTGGTCTTTGGAGTTGTCACCGGGATGGATCACCGCCACCACCACAAACCCTTTGCGTGCCAGCGAGGTGGCGAGGTCGTGCAGCGCCAGCGGGGTACCGGTGTTGCCGTGGGACAGCATCAGCATCGGGAAACGGCCCATGGCGACGCGGGTGTCTTCCCCTGCCTCGACCGTATAACCCTCGATTTTGCTGGTGTGTTCCCGGTCGCTCGAGGGATAGAACGCGATGGCGCGCATCGGCTGCAAGTCCAGAGGATCGAGAAAGCTCATCTCATGGAAGCCGACGCTCCAGTGAGGGTGCGGCGCAGGCGCGGCGTGCACTGAATTCAGGCTGCTGAGCAGGCAAATCAGAAACGTTGCACAAAGACGCACCATGGGATGCCCCACCTTGTTACTGGACCGGAGTCGGTAACCCTCGACTGCATAACCCGGGCCACAACCTGTAATGACCAGAAACAAAAAACCCTGCATCTGGCACTTGCGTGATCAGAATACAGAGTTTTTTGGGTGGTGCCTGAGCTGTTTGAGCGCTTTACGCAAGCCTTACGCGGCGGCGAACAATTGCTCGCTGATTTGCGTGTGGGCATCGCTCATGGCTTTGGTGCGCACTTCGTCACCGTAGGCCAGGCCATGGGCACGAACAAACTCAATGTCGGTGATGCCGATGAAGCCGAACAGCACCTTCAAGTACTCTTCGTGCGCAACGCCAGTCGCCTGACCGGCATGCAGACCGCCGGACGTCGAGACGATCACGACTTTCTTGCCACCGCACAGGCCTTCAGGGCCCGCTTCGGTGTAGCGGAAGGTCTGGCCGGCAACGGCAATGCGGTCGATCCAGGCCTTGAGTTGGGTCGGGATGGTGAAGTTGTACATCGGCGCTGCGATGACAACGGCGTCGGCCGCGAGGAATTCGGCCAGGGTGGTGGCGCTGAGTTCGGCTTCGTGCTGTTGCGCGGCGTTGCGCAGTTCAGCGGTGGTGCCGGCGGCAACCAGGGTGGTGGCGGAGAAATGGCTGATGGCATCGGCGGCCAGGTCGCGGTAGGTCACCACCGCGGTTGGCTCGGCGGCTTGCCAGGCTTTGACGACTTCGCTGCTCAGCAGGCGGGAAGCCGAGTTGTCACCAAGAATGCTCGAATCGATATGCAGCAGTTTCATAAGGGATCTCCAGGTGAGGATCGCCACCGGGCGATCTGATGGGGAGGATCCTACAGATGAAACCAATAGCTGATTAGTCCGCAACAATGCGATAGTTCGTCCCACTGATAGAACAATCGGATTTCCAATCATGCAAGACCTCAACGACCTTTACTATTTCGCCAAAGTGGTCGAAGCCGGTGGCTTCGCCGCAGCCGGGCGTTTGCTGGGGATTCCCAAATCCCGATTGTCGCGACGCATTGCCGAGCTGGAAGAACGCCTCGGCGCGCGCCTGCTGCAACGCACCACCCGGCAACTCAAGCTGACGGCGGTGGGCGAACGTTACCTGCGGCACTGTCAGGCGATGCTGCTGGAAGCCGAGATGGCCGATGAAGCCGTGGCGAGTATGTCCAGCGAACCTCGCGGACGCTTGCGGGTGTCCTGCCCCGTCGGGCTGGCCCACGAAATGCTGCCGACGGTGATCAGCCGCTTCCTCGAAAAACACCCTCAGGTGCAACTGGAAGTCATGTTGCTCAATCGCCGGGTCGACTTGGTCACCGAAGGCGTTGATGTCGCGCTGCGGGTCCGTGAGTTGGGCGATGAAGATCCGTTGCTGGTGACCCGTCGCTTGCGCCAGGCACAGATGGCGATGGTCGCCAGCCCGGCCTTCCTGCACGGACGTGAGATCAACCACCCCGAAGACCTGAAATCCTTGCCGGTGCTTGGTGCGCTGGAAGCCGACCGCCTGGTGCACATTCGCATGCTCGATCAGCAGGGCAAAAGCTACGATTTGAGCCTGGAAGCGCGATTGGGCATTGACGATTTCATCGTGCGCAAGGCCTGCACGCTTGCCGGCCAGGGGTTCACCATGCTGCCGATGATGTATTGCGAACAGGAGCTGGAAAATGGTTCGCTGGTGCAGTTGCTGCCCGATTGGTCATTGCCTGGCGGCTGGCTGCAAGCGGTCTACCCTCATCGGCGCGGGGTGATGCCGGCCGTGCGGGCCTGGATCGACCATTTGATCGAATCATTCAATGCCTGTGGGGACCGATTGATATGAAGGCTGGACGCATGAGCGAAGAGGACGTCGCGCAATTCTGTCTCGCGCTGCCCGGTGCGCGGGAAGACTACAAGTGGGGAGGCGTTCGGGTGTTTTCGATTGCCGGGAACAAGATGTTCGCCTTGCAGAACCTGCGCGGCGATTCCCTGGCGTTCAAGGTCGACAAGGATCTGTTCCTCGGGCATTGCGACCGCCCGGGGATTCACCCGGCGCCGTACCTGGCGCGGGCCCAGTGGATCATCATGCAAACGCCCTACCCGCTGGGATCCGAGGAGCTTCAGGCGTTGTTGAAACGTTCCCATCAACTGGTGGTGAGCAAGCTGCCCAAGCGCACCCAGGTCAGCCTGTTGCTTTAAAGCAGCGCAAACAGGTGAGCGCCGAGGAACAGCTGGTCGATCCAGAACACCTGATGCATCAGCACAATGAGCCAGAACACCAGCTGGAACGAGACCTTGCGAGTCTTGTGCCGAAACACTTGCTGGGCCAGCAAGGCACCCGGCCAACCGCCCGCCAGCTCCACCGCGTGCAACACATTTTCCGGTGTCCGCCAGCCGTCGGCGCGAGCCTTGCGCTTGTCGCTCCAGTACAGAAAGAACGCCAGCACGCTGACGATGCCGTAAGCCGCCAGCGGAATCAGCGACACCCCATGCAGCCACAACGACATTGAACCCGTCAGTGGCAGCGCGCACAGGATCGCCAACACCAGCAATTTCAGCCGAGGGTGCTGGACCCGCTCGCCCCCGGACCTGCGTCCGGGATTGTTGCGCGCGCTGGAGTCATTCATGGGCGTGCGGCGGCCCAATCGACCCAGCCGAATTGCCAGGTGGCCAGGATGAACAGGCCGAACGCAATGCGATACCAGGCGAATGCCGCGTAGCTGTGGCTGCCGATGAACACCAGCAAGCCTCTGACGGCAATCATCGCGAAGATGAACGCCGTGACGAAGCCGATCGCAAACACCGGAAGATCAGCCGGTACGAACAGGTCGCGGTATTTGTAGCCCGAATACACCGCCGCACCGACCATGGTTGGCATCGCCAGAAAGAACGAGAACTCGGTGGCCGTCTTGCGCGACAACCCGAACAGCAAGCCGCCGATGATGGTCGAGCCGGAACGCGAGGTCCCGGGAATCATGGCCAGGCACTGGGCGAAACCGACTTTCAAGGCATCTTTCCAGGTGATTTCGTCGACAGTGTGGGCATGCACTTCATGCTGACGCTGCTCCGCCCACAACATCACGATCCCGCCCACAACCAAGGCCGTGGCCACGGTGATCGGGTTGAACAGGTATTCGTGGATCAGATCGGCAAAAATCACCCCCAATATCACCGCAGGCAGGAAAGCGATCAACAGGTTGGCGGTAAAACGCCGGGCGTTTGGTTGTGTCGGCAAACCGACGACCACGTCGAAGATCTTTCGGCGAAATTCCCACACCACCGCCAGGATCGCCCCGAGCTGGATAATGATGTTGAAAGCCATCGCGCGTTCGCCACCGAAGTTGAGCAAGTCCGCGACTATGATTTGGTGACCGGTACTGGAAATGGGCAAAAATTCCGTCAGCCCTTCTACAACCCCTAAAATCAATGCCTGCAAGGCGGTCCAAAGTTCCATCAATCCCCAAAGGCGATGCGCCAAGGCATGCCCCATTAGTTTTTTAAGCGTTCACCGCGCCAAGCGTAGCTGAAGTCCCGCGCGCAAAGGATCCAGACGGAGCCGTAAAAACTCCGTGAAAAATCAACTTGGATTCAGGTTTTTCCGCGCGGGGCCGAAATCCTATCAGACAAGCCCCGATAACGCTGCCGCGTAATGAGACTTGGGTCGTATAGGCCCGACCGGCAAAGCGTGGTTGGATGCTGGCAATCGTTTATTACAAGAAAAAGAAATCGGAGTGACAGCGTTATGAACAGCTTGCGCAGTGTGTCGATCAGCCGACGCTTGTGGCTCATCTTGATCGTGTCGGTATTGATGTTGTTGACGTTGGGCGTATTGATGCTCAAGCAGATCCATACCGATCTATACCAGGCAAAAGCCCAGAAAACCCAGCACGTGGTGCAGACCGCCAGCGGCATTCTGACTTACTACCACGGCCTGGAAACCGCCGGCACACTCACCCGCGATGCCGCGCAGAAGCAGGCACTGACCGCCGTGCGCGGGCTGCGTTATGACCAGAACGACTATTTCTGGATCAACGACCTGACGCCGGTGATGGTGATGCACCCGGCCAACCCCAAACTCGATGGGCAAAACCTCTCGGCGATCCGCGACCCGGACGGTTTTGCGCTGTTCAACGAAATGGTGGCCGTCGCCAAGGCCAAAGGCGCCGGTACGGTCAACTACCGCTGGCCTAAGCCGGGCGCCAGCGACCCGGTCGGGAAAACCTCCTACGTCAAATTGTTCGAACCTTGGGGCTGGGTGATCGGTTCGGGCGTGTACATCGATGACATGCAGGCCGAGTTCTACGGCCAGGTCTGGAAGGCTTCGTTCGTCGGCCTGGTGATTGCGCTGATCATGGCGTTGCTGGTGATCATGATCGCTCGCAGTATCGTGCGACCGCTTCAGGACACGGTGAACGCCATGGCCAACATCGCCAGCGGTGAAAGCGACCTGACCCGCAGCCTCGACACCCATGGCCAGGATGAAGTCACGCAGCTGGCCCGGCACTTCAATGCCTTCACTGCCAAACTGCGAGGGGTGATCAGCGAGCTGCAAGTGTCCGCCAGCGCCCTGGGCCTGTCGTCCAGCGAACTGGGCAATGACGCCGCCCAGGCCCAGCAACGCAGTCAGCAACAGTCCCAGCAGATGGAGCTGGTGGCGACCGCGATCAACGAAGTGACTTACGGTGTGCAGGACGTGGCGAAGAATGCCGAGCATGCGGCCAGCGAAATGCGCGATGCCGAATCCCAGGCGCAGCAGGGGCAGATCAACATTGATGGCAGCTTGCAGCAGATCGACAAACTGTCCGGCACCATCGATCAAGCCGTGGAAGTGATTCGCACCCTGGCCGCTGAAAGCACCCAGATTGGCAGTGTCCTGGAGGTGATCCGCTCCATCGCCGAGCAAACCAACCTGCTGGCACTCAACGCCGCCATCGAGGCTGCCCGCGCCGGTGAACAAGGCCGTGGCTTTGCGGTGGTGGCCGATGAAGTGCGCCTGTTGGCCCAGCGTACCCAGAAGTCCACGGCGGAGATCCAGTCGATGATCGAGCGCCTGCAGACTCACTCCGAAGCGGCGGTGAAAGTGATCGGCGACAGCAGTCGAGCCTCGCAACTGACCATCGAACAGGCCGGTCTGGCCGGCGCCAGCCTCAATGCCATCGGTCAGGCGCTGCGCAACCTCAACGGGCTGAACGCATCAATCGCCAGTGCAACCCTGCAGCAAGCCCATGTGGTGGAAGACATCAATCAGAACGTCACCCAGGCGGCAGGCTTGTCCCACAGCACTGCGCTGGCGGCCGAGCAATCGAGTGTGGCCAGCGTTCGGCTCAAGGACTTGAGCGAGCAGGTGAACAGCCTGCTCAAACAGTTCCGCGTGTAAAAGCAGACACAGAACCCTGTGGCGAGGGGGCTTGCTCCCGCTGGGCCGCGAAGCGGCCCTGAATAGGCAATCCCGTTTTTTCAGGTAAACCGCGATAGCGCCTTTGCGACTGCTTCGCAGCCGAGCGGGAGCAAGCTCCCTCGCCACAAGTGTGCGTCAGACGCCAGTTTCGGGTTGCTAACGCATTTGCCTTCTCTCTGGGTACAATCCGCCCCCCTCTTTCGTTTTCACCAAGGAACCTCCATGTCCGGCCTTGAACTGTTTGCCGCCACCCTCGGCGTGATCGCCGTCTGGTTGACGGTCAAACAGAACCCCTGGTGCTGGCCGATCGGCCTGGTCATGGTGCTGCTTTATAGCTGGATCTTTTTTGAAGTGAAGCTGTATTCGGACATGCTCCTGCAAGTGATCTACGCCGCGCTGCAGCTCTACGGCTGGTGGCAATGGACCCGCGCGGGCGAAGCCAATAGCGGCCGGCAGGTCAGTCGGCTTGAGAGCAAATCGATCGCTGCGGGCCTTGCGGCCGGTGCCATCGGCAGTCTGCTGCTAGGCGCCGCCATGGCGCACTGGACAGATGCCGCGCAGCCCTGGCTTGATGCTGCGCTGACCGGTTTCAGCCTTGTGGCGCAGTTATGGATGGCGCAAAAACGCGTGCAATGCTGGCCGTTGTGGATCGCCGTCGATGTGATTTTCGTCGGACTGTTCCTTTATAAAGGCATGTACCTGACTGCTGCCCTCTATGCGTTGTTCCTGTTGCTTGCCGTACAAGGCTGGCGTGAATGGCGCACCGACCCGGCTCTGCGCGCATGAAAGTGCTGGTGCTCGCGGGCCCTGAATCCAGCGGTAAAAGCTGGCTTTCGGGCGAGATTCACGCCAATTTTGGCGGCATATTAGTCAATGAGTACGTTCGACACTTTATCGACAGCGAAGCCCGTGAAACCCGCTACGATGACATTACATCGATAGCTCATGGCCAGCTTTCGTGGGAGGACGAAGCACGCGCCAGGCAACCGTCACTGCTGATCCTCGATACGCACCTCTTAAGCAATATCCTTTGGAGTCGCACGTTGTTTAGCGATTGCCCGGCATGGATCGAGCAAGCCTTGCTGGCCCGGCACTATGACCTGCATTTGCTGCTGAGCCCTGAAACCGTGGCCTGGCATGACGACGGGCAGCGGTGCCAGCCGCAACTGGCAGAACGCCAAGCGTTTTTTCAGGCCAGCCGTGCATGGCTTGACCTGCACCGCCAACCTTGTCGGGTGCTGCAAGGTGACTGGCAACAGCGCAAGGACGCCGCATTCGAGGCGGTGACACGTTTGCTCAAGGCCTGACCGGAGTGCCCCGCCCCGCTGCAACTGTCCATTCCTGAAACACCCAATCCCACGCAAACCCGCGAACTAAAGCGGCCCGAGCGTTCCTGCAAGAAAATGTTAAGCCACTGATACAACCTGCGTTCAACGCCCCCGGCGTGCACCGCCGCCCGCATGGATGTCGTTTTTGCGTAGCTCTGTCTCAGTGGCGTTACACAATTTTTTTGACCACCCCGACAATTTAATTCAACCACTTGTTTTTAAACGAATAACCGAAAGCGGCACACCTTCTGCTCTCTACCTCGCAACGCTGATAAGGGCCAGCGTTCCATTTACAGAAGGAATTGCCGCCGTGGGGAAATTTGATAGAAGCATCTTTAGCTTGCTGTTGATCGGATGCGCGCTGGGCTCAACAGTCATCCTGCCCGTGCAGGCTGACAATGGCATCATTACTATCAAACGTGATGTGCAGACCCGCAACGCAACCATCCCGCCGCTCATCCCCGACCCTAACCCCACGACCGTCAATGCCAACCCGTCCAGACAAATTCTCCAGCAAACGAACGAGTTGAGCGACGGCGATTTTGCCAACGTCGCCAGTGGTGCAGGCATCAACCGCCTGGTCACTCAAAACACTAACAACCTGGGCGGCAACATCAGCAACCAAACCCAACTGTCCAACCTCCCTGCCGGACGTTCGGGAAATTCGGGCAACGGCATTGCCAACATGGTCAATTCCAACATCCAGCAAGGCCTGGGTGCTCTGAAAATCATAACGGGAGACCGTTAAGATGAATCGTTCGCTGCTGATGATCGCCATGTTTTGCAGTGCATCGACCTTTGCCCAACCTCCCGTCATCAATAACGCCGACATCGACGGCTCGGGTATGCAGTACCAAGGCAACCTCACAGTCAACCAGGCGGCGGGCGATCTTCAGCAACAGGTCAACGCCCGGGCCATCGCTATTGGTACCAATGCCAGTGCGACCACGCAGATTCGCCAGCGTTTGCGCACCGTTGTCGACCCCAGAATTGATGCCCAGTCCAACATCCAGGGTGACTCCTTCAGTCACGGCAACGGCGTACTGGGTGTCAACCAGAGCGCGGGCGCCAGTAACCAGCAAGCCAACGCACTGCGGATAAGCATTAGTAAACAGCCGCAAAGCATCGACGACAGCGTCCTCATGCAACAGAACGTGGCGCTGCTCAACAACTCCGATCCAACTGACTCTGCACCAGGCCATCGCCAGGTCACTACCAGTGACCAGGCATTCACCGGTAGCCGTGGGGTGATCCAGTTGAATCAGAGCGCCGGGGTGGGAAACCGAATGGCCAATACCCTGAGCGTAAGGGTCGTGGATTGACCCGAAAAGGTAAGAAACAACACTTAACCTAAAATAAAGTACGGAGAATCACCATGAAACCTTCGATGGCACTAAAGCCTCTGGTTTTCGCAATTGCTGCGGTCATGGCTGTTGCTGTACAAGCTGGGCAAAATGATCGGCGTGGCAACCATCATGGTCATCACAACGGTGGCCAACAACAAACCCCTCCTGCAAGAATGGTCCCAATCAATGCGACTGCCAATGCGACGGACCGGCAGAACAGTACCGGCAATAGCATCTGGAATGAAGGGACAGAAAACTCGGCCGAGATGAGCAGTTCGGCCGCAGGCGCGAGCGGCAACGTCGGCGTCAACGTGGCGGCAGGTAACGGCAACCAGCAAGACAACGCCGCCGCCATCGCCAACGCAGCCTCCGACAACGCCGCGATCGATAACAGCTTTGTGTTCGGCACGGCCACTGCCACCGCTGACGTGAGGCAAGTCAGCAACAATAACCGCGTCGACAACTTTGGCTCCACCAACTCTGCCGTGATGAGCGGATCCGGCGGCGGTAGCAGCGGCAACATGGGTATCAACATTGCTGGCGGCGATCTGAACCAGCAGAAAAATACCATGGCAATTGCCAACGCCAATGCTCCACTGGGTAATGCAACCGCCACCGCGTCCGCCGTTCAAAACGGTCCCGGCCTGATCGTGAACAACAACGCTGATCGGACCTACCGCGTTGATACGATCACCGTTACCAATACGGCGAGCGGCAGTTTCTCCAAAGATAAGTCGTTTGAGGCAAGCGGCAGTCAAAGCGCTTCTTCCAGCTGGAACAAAGCCGGTTCCAAAAGCTATGACGCCAGCGGGTCAAAAAGCGTTGATATAAGCGGTTCTCACAGCAGTAATGCCAGCGGTTCCAACAGCAGCAATGCCAGCGGTTCCAACAGCAGTAGTGCAAGCGGTTCTTCGAGCGCTTCTTTGAGTGCTTCCTTGAACGCTACGCTGGACGCTACTTCGGCGGCTTCCAACTCCACTACCGTCAATTTTGGCTTCGGCGACCGCACCCGCAGCTCGTCTTCCGACGCATCGCTTAACGCATCGCTCGACGCGACGCTTGATGCATCGATAGACAAATCGTATGACAGATCGCACGACTCTTCGTACGACAGATCGCGCGACTCCTCGTACGACAGATCGCGCGATTCGTCGTTCGAAAAATCGTATGACAAGTCGTACTCGAAGTCGTCTGACTCCTCGTACGAAAAATCGGGCAGTCAATCGTCCGAGTCTGAGTATGCAAAAGCGAAAAGCTACAGTGAAAGCAGCTCTTATGATTTGAGCAACACCTACTCTTATCAAGTGCTGACTCCAACTGGCTGGGCCAACCCTGTGACCAACACTGCAACCCTGAGCGGTTCGGTGAATGGCGGCAGTGGCAACCTGGGCGTCAACGTGGCGGCTGGTGTGGGCAACCAACAAAGCAACTCGTTGGCCATTTCCAACCAATCGTTCTAAATGCTGTCTCTGGAGGCCCCCTTACGGGGGCCTTTTTCAACATCACCAGAGGGCGTCCAATCATGCGTATTCTCGCCTTGGCATTTTTGCTTTGCGTGGCCACTGTGATCGAGGCCGCACAAATGCCGCTCTCCATCCTGCCGGGCGGCGCGTTGGTGTACAAGCCGATCCAGAGCGTTCGCGAGCGCAAATTTGCCGACCTGGTACAACAGAAAACCGACTTCAGTTGCGGCGCTGCGGCGCTGGCGACCATCTTGCGCCAAGCCTATTGGCTGGACGTGAATGAAGAACAGATCATCGAAGGCATGCTGGCACACTCCGATCAAGATCTTGTCCGTGTCCAGGGCTTCTCCATGCTCGACATGAAGCGTTACGTGGAAAGCATCGGCATGCGAGCCCGTGGCTATCGGGTAGCACCGGAAACGTTGAGTGATATCAGAATCCCGGTAGTGGTCCTCATGGATATCCGTGGCTACAAACACTTTGTGGTCATGCAAAGAGTCCATCAGGGCTGGGTCTACATCGGAGATCCGGTACTCGGTCATAAACGCTACAAAGTCGACGACTTTATCAAAGGCTGGAACGGCATCATCTTTGCCATCATCGGCCAGGGTTACGACAAAACCAATGCGTTGCTCGACCCGCCCATGCCGCTGACCGCCAGGAACCGCGTCAACGCCTTTAGCCCGGTGCAAGACGCAGAGTTGATGGATTTTGGATTTATCCAAAGCGACTTCTTCTAATAACAAGGGAGCACGACGCTCCGGGAGCATCCCATGAAGACTCCAATCTGGCTGGCCGTGGTCTGCCTGGCCGCCAGCCTGCCGACCCAGGCACAGACGTTCAAACCCATTGAACTGAAGGATCAGGAGTTGGCAACCCTGCGTGGCCGTTATGTCATGCCAGGACGGATTATCAGTTTCGGCATTTCGATGACCAGCACTTGGCAAAATGCCAATGGTGAAGTGATCGGGGCAACGTCCACGATGCAAATTCAACAATCGACCATCAAGCCACAGTTTTATGTGTCGATGATCGACGAAAAAGGGAATGGATCAACCCGTTCGCAAGGCGCCAGCACGGGCACCGGCACCGTCACTGGCGGCAACGGCCTCAATACCACCGAAGGCGTCACTCAAGTCGTACGGGCTGCCGGCGACAACAATACGGCCTACAACAACGTTGATATCAACGTCACCAAGGCAAACCAAGCGCCAGCAACGCAACAGCAGGGCCAGGCACTGGCCGCAGGCACGACATTGGTCGGCGCCAATGGCGCGGGCTCAATGAGCGTTTCCTCGAACGGTACGGGTGTGCAATTCAACATCGTGGCCAACAACAACCAGGGCAATACCGTACAACGCCTGGCCCAGGGTGGCCTGATGCAGAACACGACATTGCTCGGCAGTAGCAACCAGGTCCGCAACCTCACATCCTTCAATGTCGTGCTGCGTGACAACGTGCCGTCAGCCGGATCGGTGAGCGGCAATCTGGACCAGCTCAAAGGTCTTCGCACTCTCGGATTCTGATCTACGCTCAGTCTCATCAGATGTAGTCAGAAGGGACGGCTAACCCATGCAACGATCTTCAACGTTCAGAGCTTTGGTATGTTTGAGTAGCCTGGCCCCGGCCACAATGCTATACGCAGCACCGGACCCCCAGGTCGAAATCCTAAAACAAGAACTCATGGAGTTGAAACAGCGTTACGAAGCACAACAGAACGCGTTGATGGTACTTGAGCAACGCGTTCGCCAAGTCGAAGAAACACCGCAGCCACCAGTTCCCAAGCGCCTGACCAAATCCCCCGCCGAACCCTCCCGGGGTAACCAGGCGGTCGCCGCTGGTGCGCCGGGCACCAGCGGCAGCTCCTATGGCCAATCGCTCAAGGACGATTCGGAACCTGCGCAAAGCGTTTCCAACCTGTATGACGAAGCCAGCGGCTTCTTCGGTGGCGGCAAGTTCAGCGTCGAAACCGGCCTGACCTACACGCACTACGATACCCGCGCCTTGACGCTTAACGGCTTCCTGGCACTGGACTCGATTTTCCTCGGCAACATCAACCTCGACCGCATCAAGGCCGACAACTGGACCCTGGACCTGACTGCCCGCTACAACGTGGCACAACGTTGGCAGTTCGACATTAACGTCCCCGTGGTTTACCGCGAATCAACGTACTCCTCCGGCGGCGCTGGTGGCGCTGGTCCGGTGACGTCTGACGCCACCGTGACTCGCGACCCGACCATCGGCGATGTGAACGTTGGCGTTGCCTACAAGTTTCTGGATGAGTCGGTCAGCCTGCCCGATGCGGTCGCTACACTGCGCGTCAAGGCGCCGACCGGCAAGGACCCCTACGGCATCAAGCTGGTCAGCGACCCTACCAACGATAACCTCTCGGTCCCCGAGGATTTGCCGACCGGCAATGGTGTCTGGGCGATCACCCCGGGTATCTCGCTGGTCAAGACCTTCGACCCTGCCGTGCTGTTCGGCAGCCTGTCCTACACCTACAACGTTCAGGACTCTTTCAGCGACATCAGCCCTCAGGTCGGCTCCAAGGTAAAAGGGGACGTGAAACTGGGCGATTCCTGGCAGATCGGCGCCGGCATTGCCTTCGCCTTAAACGAGAAGATGAGTATGTCGTTCTCGTTCACCGATCAGTTCGCCCGCAAGAGCAAGATCAGGCCAGACGGCGGCGACTGGCAGTCGATTTCCAACAGCGACTACAACTCGGCCAACTTCAACATCGGCATGACCCTGGCCGCCTCCGATAACCTGACGATCGTACCTAACCTGGCCATCGGCCTGACCGACGACTCGCCAGACTTTTCCTTCAGCCTGAAATTCCCGTACTACTTCTGATCCACCACAACAAAGCCCCGCTGCGACTTCAATCCCAGCGGGGCTTTTATGTGTGGAACATTAAATCTGCGTCTAACGGATCTGATGTTTGTGCAACAAACGGTAGAACGTAGGCCTGGAGATCCCCAGCACCTTGGCGGCAATGCTCAAGTTATCGCTGTGGCGGTTGAGTACATCGCACAAGGCCTGGCGTTCAGCGCGGGTCTTGTAGTCTTCCAGCGTGCCCATCGGCGCAGGAATGACGTGCTGGCTGATCAGCCCAAGGTCTCGCGCTTCGATCTGCCGGCCTTCGGCAAGTACCAACCCGCGACGTACCCGGTTGGCCAGCTCGCGAACATTGCCCGGCCAGTCGTGCTTGCCCATGGCAATCAAGGCGTCGTCGCTGAAGCTGCGGGGGCGGCGGCCGGTTTCATGGCTGTAGAAGTGGGAAAAGTGGTTGGCCAGCATTGATAAGTCGCCATGGCGCTCACGCAGCGGCGCGGTGACGACCTGCAATACGTTAAGGCGGTAGTACAAATCCTCACGGAAGGTTTTTTTCTCGACGGCCGCCTCAAGGTCGACATGAGTCGCCGCCAACACCCGCACATCCACCGGAATCGGCTGGCTGCCGCCGACATGCTCGATATGTTTTTCCTGCAGAAAGCGCAGCAGATTGGCTTGCAACTCCAGTGGCAGGTCACCGATCTCGTCGAGAAACAATGTGCCGCCATTCGCCGCTTCGATCCGACCGACCTTGCGTTGATGGGCGCCGGTAAACGCGCCCTTCTCATGACCAAACAGCTCCGACTGAATCAAGTGTTCGGGAATGGCCCCGCAATTGATCGCCACAAACGGCTTGTTGTGACGCTGGGATTGTCGATGGAGCGTGCGGGCGACCAATTCTTTACCGGTTCCGCTTTCACCACGAATCAATACCGGCGACTCGGTAGGCGCCAGCTTGCTCAGTAACTTGCGTAGCTCGCGAATCGGTTTGCTGTCGCCAAGCAGCTCGTGCTCAGGCTGATCAATATGAATCGTGCCCTGCCCGCGCAGGCGCGCCATGCCGAACGCGCGGCCCAGCGTGACTTGCACCCGGGACACGTCAAACGGCAGGGTATGGAAGTCAAAAAACCATTCGCAAACGAAATCTCCGACATTTTGCAGGCGCAGGACTTCCTGGTTGAGCACGGCGATCCACTCGGTACCGCTGCGGCTGATCAGTTCTTTGACCGCTTCCGGGCGTTCCAGATGAAAAGGTTGTAATCGCAGGAGGCCAACGTCGCACGTTCGGTCGGCGGCGTTCTCCAGGGAACAGCTGTCAACATCCCAGCCCACAGAGCGCAGACCCGGCAGCAGACGATAGCAGTCGTCGCAGGGATCCACTACTAACAGACGTCGTAACGCAGGCGTTTCGATCATGACTGTTCCTTGACGCCAAACTTTAGGAAATATTATTAAAAACAGTCGTTTGGCGGATCTGGCTGTAACATTAGCAAGAATTTGACGCACCCTTGTACCGTTTGACTATAGGAACACCGCATTATTAGTTATAAGAATGAGTTTGTTAGTTACCTAACGAGTTCAACCTTTCATTCAGCTTTCAAAAACCGCTCTGCCATTGAGTATATGAAAGAAAGTTGAAATTTCTTTTGATTGAGTGTGACCTGACCCCCGGTTGAGGGCATCAGTACAAGTAACCAGCCGAACGGTAAGCCCAACCGACGGCCTGTCACTTGATTGGGCATATAGAGAGAAGACCCCATGACTGCCCCGCTCCGTATCAACGAAGCTCTTTTGATTGCCAACCGCGCATTCCAACCTTTTCAATGCGTGGCCTGGGCCCCACAAGACGGCAATGGCGAACTCAGCCTGACCATTATCGACCGCACCAATACCCACATTGGCCGCACACAAATTCCGAGCAGTACTTATTCCGACCCCGCGCAACTTGAACACATTCTTGAAGAAGCTCGCGCCGAATTGAGCGAGGAAGGTTACACGCTGCAATCGTGGTCGATGCCACACTAAGGACGTTGGCGGATGACTTAAGTTGTCCGCCTCTTCTCCTTTCTTTTAGCGAACTACGTCGCTCGTCACGCCCCCCCATTCCAACTTGCCCGCCACGAATTACTTGGCAGGCTTGTCAGTGGTTCGAAAAGTCACTGTTCTGGCACAAAGCGACCCTCCACCTGTGAGTTGTGACAGTTGTGCAATCGAGCGTTCAGGGATTGAATGTTCTGCACACGCAGTTGCCCTCCCGGTTCCCGGGTTTCGGTCAGCTCGCAAGGAGATGCGCGCATGCCCACCCTGACTGCTTTTGCCCGACCTGCCGCGCAGCGCACGGCCGGCCTCCTCGATAAAAGCTTCGCCTCCAACGGCAAAACCCAGGTGTATTTCGCCGGCAGTACGTCGAGCATCGCCAACGGCGTGGCGATCGACTCGAGCGGTCGCGTACTGGTAGCGGCGAAAGTCGGCACTCGAAGCGGCCATTGCTTTGGCCTGGCTCGCTTGCTTGAAGACGGTTCGGCAGACCTGGCATTCGGCGCTCATGGCAGCGTCATCGGGCAATTTCAGCGCGGTCATGAGGCCATGGCGGGAAAAGTCCTCGTATTGGGCGACGGGAACATCCTGGTCGCCGGCCTGCACTATGAGGACGCTCATCGGACGCTGCCGGCCTTGGCGATGTTCGACGCGCAAGGTCACCCGGTCAGGGACTTTGGCGACAATGGATGCTGTGTCATACGCCTGACGGGGAATCTGTCCCAGGGCGTGCGCGACGCCTGGCTCCCTCCCGGCGTACCGGGGGCCGAAGCCTGCGACGTCCAGGTACAGGCTGACGGCCGAATCCTGCTGCTGGCCAATCACCCTTTCGAACTGGCCGATCACGTCGGCCTGCTGATTCGCCTGACCGACGCTGGCGAACTCGATACCTCCTTCAACGGCCGCGGCTTTGTCATGGTCAGGCATTTGCTGATGAACACCTGGCTCAGCAGCCTGCTGTTGCAGCGGGACGGCCGGATCATGGTGGGTGGATCGATCAATTTCCCTGAAGAAGGTTTGCTGGCGCGCTACCTGCCCGACGGCAGTCTGGATGATCACTTCGCCGTGGATGGTTTCATGACTTTCAGTGTTGAGGGGCACAGCGCTCAGGTCAGCCAGATCGTCCAGCAGGAAAATGGTGATTTGCATTGTTTTGGCAGCAGCCGCGACCCGATGCATTGCCTGGCGCTGACACTGCACAGCAACGGTCGCCCGAACGTTCATTGCAACGGTGGCCAGCCCCACCTGCTGAAAATCGGACCCAGTGGCTGCCAGTGGAACGCCGCCCAACTCCAGCCGGACGGCCGTGTGCTGGCGGTTGGCGCCACGATTGGCGGAGTCGAAGCCGACTTTCTTCTGGCTCGGTACTTGCCGGGCGGGCAACTCGACCCTGGTTTTGCCGAGGGCACTTGTTGGGTTCGCACCCGTCTGGGGCGCAGCCTGGACACCGCCACATCAGTGGCCGTTCAGCCGAATGGAGGCATCGTCGTAGGCGGTTATTCGCTGGACGGCAACTACCGGGCGGTTGTGGTGCGCTATCTCGGCTAAGCCAACGACTTTCCCCCCACTTGATCTTCCCGTCGGCTTACGGCAAGTTGCGCGCTTCTTAATACAAGGAGTAGCCGATGTCCGGTTCAATGGCCCAGGCCTTCGCGCACAACTTTCTAGGCCACTCGCCTCGCTGGTACAAGGCGAGCATTGTCGGTTTCCTGATTCTCAACGCCCTGGTGTTGTGGACCGTCGGTCCGGTAGCAGCCGGTTGGCTCCTGGTGCTGGAGTTCATCTTCACCCTGGCCATGGCGCTCAAATGTTATCCGCTGATGCCCGGCGGGTTGCTGCTGATTGAAGCGCTGCTGCTGAAAATGACCACGCCACAGGCGCTCTATGACGAACTGATACACAACTTTCCGGTGATCCTGCTGCTGATGTTCATGGTGGCGGGCATCTACTTCATGAAAGACCTGCTGCTGTTTCTGTTCTCGCGCCTGCTGCTGGGGGTTCGTTCCAAGGCCCTGCTGGCCTTGATGTTCTGCTTTCTCTCGGCGTTTCTGTCGGCGTTCCTCGACGCCCTGACGGTGACGGCGGTGATCATCAGTGCCGCCGTGGGGTTTTACTCGGTGTATCACCGCGTCGCCTCGGGCAATGATCCGCGTCAGGACAGTGAGTTCAGTGATGACCAGCACCTGCCCAAATTGCACCACGACGACCTCGATCAGTTCCGTGCTTTCCTGCGTAGCCTGCTGATGCACGGCGCTGTGGGCACGGCATTGGGTGGCGTCTGTACGCTGGTCGGCGAGCCGCAAAACCTGTTGATCGGCCATGAAATGGGCTGGCACTTCGCCGAGTTTTTCCTGAAGGTCGCCCCGGTGTCGCTGCCCGTGCTGGCAGCGGGCCTGGTGACGTGCGTACTGTTGGAGAAACTGCGCTGGTTCGGTTATGGCACGCTGCTGCCGGACAACGTGCGCATCGTGCTGGCCAACTATGCGGCCGAAGACAATGCCGAACGCACTTCACGCCAGCGCGCAGCGTTGCTGGTGCAAGGCGCGGCGGCGCTGATCCTGATTGCCGGGCTGGCATTTCATATCGCCGAGGTCGGCCTGATCGGCTTGATGGTGATCGTGTTGATCACCGCCTTCACCGGCATCACCGACGAGCACCGCATCGGCAACGCGTTCAAGGACGCCATGCCGTTCACCGCATTGCTGGTGGTGTTCTTCGCGGTGGTTGCGGTCATCCACGATCAGCAGTTGTTCACGCCGCTGATCCAGTGGGTGCTGGCGCTGCCGGCCGATCAGCAGCCGGGCATGTTGTTCATTGCCAACGGTTTGCTGTCGGCCATCAGCGACAACGTGTTTGTGGCGACCATTTACATCACCGAAGTGAAACAGGCGTTCATCTCCGGCCACATGAGCCGCGAGCATTTTGAAACGCTGGCGATTGCGATCAATACCGGCACCAACCTGCCGAGCGTGGCGACACCCAATGGCCAGGCGGCGTTTCTGTTTTTGCTGACATCGGCGATTGCGCCGCTGATTCGCCTGTCGTATGGGCGGATGGTGTGGATGGCGGTGCCGTACACGGTGGTGATGGGTGTGCTGGGTTGGTACGCCGTGAGTTTCTGGCTTTGAGTTAGCAGGTTTGACGCCTTCGCGGGCAAGCCTCGCTCCCACAGGTCAGTGTAGGAGCGAGGCTTGCCCGCGAAGAACGATAACGCGGTTTAACCCGCGTTGAGGATGTATTGCTCGATCGCCTGGGCCGCGCCGTCTTCGGTATTGGCACCTGTCACCACGTCGGCCTGGCGCTTCACCGCTTCTTCCGCCTGCCCCATGGCAATCGACAACCCGGCACGATGAAACATCGCCGGGTCATTGCCGCCATCGCCCATCGCGGCAGTCTGCTCCAGCGGCACACCGAGAAACTCCGCCAGTGTCGCCAGTGCGGCACCCTTGTTGGCGAGCATCGCTGTCACGTCCAGGTACACCGGTTGCGACCGCGAGACTTGTGCCTGGCCTTCCACTTTCGGCAGCAGCTGGGCTTCCAGCTCAATCAACAACTGCGTGTTGTGGCTGGTGGCAACAATCTTGTCGATGCGCGTCAGATACGGCTCGAAACTCTCGACCACCACCGGCGGATAGCCGAGGCCGTGCTGCTCGCGTGGGACCATCGGCCCGCTCGGGTCTTTCAGCAACCAGTCACCGCCACTGAACACCCAGATTTCCACATCCGCCTGATCGGCAAACAGCGCCAACGCCGTCAGCGCAGCCGTGGCCGGCAAATAATGCGCGACCAGCACGCTGCCGTCCGGATGGACGATCGTGCCGCCATTGAATGCCGCCGTCGGCAGGTCGACACCGAGGGCTTCGATCTGCTGCAGCATGGCTTTCGGTGGACGCCCGGTGGCCAGGCTGAACAGCACGCCGGCCTCACGTAACGAACGGACGGCCTCGATGGTGCGCTGACTGAGGCTGTGATCGGGCAGCAGTAAAGTGCCGTCCATGTCACTCAGCAGAAAACGGATGGATTGTGGCGTGACGTCACTCATCCGAGGCTGTGCCAGACGCGACCGTCGCGGGCCAGCAGTTCATCAGCCGCCTCCGGGCCGTTCTCTCCCGCCGGATAGCGCTGCACGCTCGCGTCCTGCTGCCAGGCATCGAGGAATGGCTGCACGGCGCGCCAGCCGTTCTCGATGTTGTCGGCGCGCTGGAACAGCGTCTGATCACCCGTCAGGCAATCGTAGATCAGCGTTTCGTAGCCGGTGGACGGCTGCATTTCAAAGAAATCCTTGTAGGCAAAACCCAACTCGATGTTGGCCATTTTCAAGGCCGGCCCGGGCCGCTTGGCCAACAGGTCGAACCACATGCCTTCGTTGGGTTGAATCTGAATCCGCAGGTAAGTCGGTTGCAGCTCATCGACCTCGGTATCGCGGAACTGCGCGTAGGGCGCAGGTTTGAAGCAGATGACGATCTCGGTGTCACGCACACTCATGCGTTTGCCGGTGCGCAGGTAAAACGGCACGCCGACCCAACGCCAGTTGTCGATCATGACCTTGAGCGCGACGTAGGTTTCGGTGTTGCTGTCGGACGCTACGTTGGCTTCCTCACGATAACCCGCCAAGGACTTGCCATCGAGTTCGCCGGCCGCGTATTGGCCACGCACCGAGTTGGCCCGCGCCTCTTCCGTGGACCACGGACGTATCGCGCCGACCACTTTGGCCTTCTCGCCACGGACCGCATCGGCGCCAAAGGCTGCCGGCGGTTCCATCGCGACCATTGCCAGCAACTGGAACAAGTGATTGGGCACCATGTCCCGCAAGGCGCCCGTGTGTTCATAAAAACTGCCACGGGTTTCCACGCCGACGGTTTCGGCGGCGGTGATCTGCACGTGGTCGATGTAATGGTTGTTCCAGAACGCTTCGAACAGGCTGTTGGAGAACCGGCTGATCAAAATGTTCTGCACGGTTTCCTTGCCCAGGTAGTGATCGATCCGGTAAATCTGGTTTTCCGACATCACCTTGAGCAGACATGCATTCAACGCTTCGGCGGTGTGCAGATCGGAGCCGAACGGTTTTTCGATCACCACCCTTCTGAACGCTTCGGGTGTCTCTTGCAGCAAGCCGGCGGTGCCGAGGCGGCGCACCACTTCACTGAAGAAACGTGGCGCGGTGGCCAGGTAGAACACCGCATTGCCCGTGCCGCTGGCGGCGATTTTCGCCGCCAGCGCTTGATACGTGCTGTCGTCCAGGAAGTCGCCCTGGACGTAGCTGATGCCTTTGGCCAGTTTGGCCCACAGTGCCGGGTCAAGGGCTTCATCGCCCTTGCCGACTTTGGTGGCCGCTTCGGTGCGGATGAAATCTTCAAGCTTCTGCGCAAAGGCTTCGTCACTGATGGCGTTGTGGTCAACGCCGATGATCCGCAGTCCATCGCCTAGCAGACCGTCGCGACTCAGGTTGTACAGCGCCGGCATCAGCAAGCGCTTGACCAGGTCACCATGGGCACCGAACAGAAACAACGTGGTCGGTGGTGCGGGTTCTGCTTTCGATTTATTGCGGATCAGACGGGTCATTTTTTCGAAGTCTCCACGTGGCCGCCGAAGCCGAAGCGCTGGGCCGAGAGGATCTTGTCGCCAAAGGTGCCTTGGCCGCGCGAACGGTAGCGCGAGAACAGCGAGTTCGACAGCACCGGTACAGGCACCGATTGCTCCATGGCGGCTTCGATGGTCCAGCGGCCTTCACCGCTGTCAGCCACGGAGCCGGAGTACCCGTCGAGTTTCGGATCGCTGGCCAGTGCGTCGGCGGTCAGGTCGAGCAACCACGACGACACCACGCTGCCACGGCGCCAGACTTCGGCGATGTCGGCCACGTTCAGGTCGAAACGCTGGTCTTCCGGCAGGTTTTCGCTGGCTTTGGTCTTGAGGATGTCGAAGCCTTCGGCGAAGGCCTGCATCATTCCGTACTCGATGCCGTTGTGGATCATCTTCACGAAATGGCCAGAACCTGCAGGGCCGGCGTGGATGTAACCGCGCTCGGCGCGATCGTCTTCCGACTTGCGGTCCTTGGTACGCGGGATGTCACCTATGCCGGGGGCCAGGCTGTCGAACAGCGGATCTAGGCGTTTCACCACCTCGGCTTCGCCGCCGATCATCATGCAGTAACCGCGCTCCAGGCCCCAGACGCCGCCGGATGTGCCGACATCGACGTAGTGCAGGCCTTTTTCCGACAGGGTTTTCGCCCGGCGGATGTCGTCCTTATAGAAGGTGTTGCCGCCGTCGATGATGGTGTCGCCGGCTTCGAGCAAGGTGCTCAGGGAGTCGATGGTGTCTTCGGTCGGCGCGCCGGCCGGCAGCATGACCCACACCGCACGTGGCTTGGCCAGGCCTGCGACCAGCGCCGGCAAGTCGATGACGCCCTTGGCGCCTTCTGCTGCCAGGGTGTCGACGAAGGCGGTATTGCGGTCGTAAACAACGGTGGTATGCCCGTTGAGCATCAGGCGACGCGCAATATTTCCGCCCATGCGGCCCAGTCCAATAATCCCGAGTTGCATGTGCTGATGCTCCCTACTACAAATAAAGTGTGTCAAAGGTTATAGCCCAACGCGACCAATGAGGGTTAGTCCAGAGCGTTGGCGTGAAGTTTCCGGGCATTGTGCCCGATCCTGACTGATAACGTCGGAAATCGAACTCAAGACACAACGACCATGAAAAATAAAAAAGTTCCCTTCAGGGGCAAAAGAAATCAAAATCGGTGCCGATAGTAATACAGCACCCGATGTCGGGGCGGTTTTACAGTTGATGCACGCCATTTGCGAGGTGAGCAATGGGCACAGTACAAGCAGCACGGCCAGCACAAACCCTTTACGTCACGATCCGTCGTGATGAATTGCGCCAGTTGAAAGAAGAGCGCGACCTGTTGAAGCAGGAGCTCGCGCAGCTGCGCTTACTCACACAAAGCTCTTCGGCTCAGCCCTTGCCCGTCACCGCGCGCGCACCACACGCCTGATCCCCCGCCTGACTCGGAAACAGCCTTCTGCTGTTTCCGACACCGCTTCCCAGCCTTGCCGTTTGCGGCAACTCACAAAGTTTTCACATCGAAGTGTTGATACTCCGGCTCATTATGGCCGCTCGGTATCCGTGCGGTTTCCGTTCGTCGGCAACATGGAAGGCTCCCGACGGGTCGACGCGATTTGATTTTTTTGGCTGGAGCGCTGAATGACTGTGTTTAAACGCAGCAATACGACTGCGAAAGGTTTTGATTGGGCAGGATTTCTCTGGTTGTTCCTGTTCTTCTGGTATTTTTCCGGCATCACCCAATTACTCATTCAATTGACGGGCACCTCGGGCTTCACCGGGTTCCGCCAAGCCTTTGTGATGAGCGCCATCTGGCTTGCACCGATGCTGCTGTTCCCTAGACAGACACGTGTCATGGCCGCGGTGATCGGCGTGGTGCTGTGGGCCTGCTCGATGGCCAGCCTGGGTTACTTCTTCATCTATCAGCAGGAATTCTCCCAGAGCGTCATCTTCATCATGTTCGAATCGAACATCAGTGAAGCGGGCGAGTACATGACCCAGTATTTCGCCTGGTGGATGGTGGCGGCGTTCCTCGCCCACACGCTGTTTGCTTATTTCCTGTGGACCCGCTTGCGCCCGGTGTACATGCCCCGTGGACGTGCGCTGGTGGCTGCAACCGCCATTCTGGTGGCCGTGGTCGGTTACCCGCTGATCAAGCAAACCGCGCGTACCGGCAGCCTGGCTGGTGGCTTCGAGAAATTCGAAACCCGTATCGAGCCGGCGGTGCCTTGGCAGATGGCAGTGGCGTATCACCGTTACCTCGACACCCTGGCCGGCATGCAAGACATGCTCGATAGCGCGAGCAAGATCCCACCGCTCAAGAACCTCAAGGACACGATGGCCAACCAGCCAGCGACCCTGGTGCTGGTGATCGGCGAGTCCACCAACCGTCAGCGCATGAGCCTCTATGGCTACCCGCGTGAAACCACGCCGGAACTGGACAAGCTCAAGGATCAGATGGCGGTCTTCGACAACGTCATCACCCCGCGCCCGTACACCATCGAGGCGTTGCAGCAGGTGCTGACGTTCGCCGACGAAGAAAACCCGGACCTTTACCTGTCCACGCCGTCCCTGGTCAGCATGATGAAACAGGCCGGTTACAAGACCTTCTGGATCACCAACCAGCAAACCATGACCAAGCGCAACACCATGCTCACCACGTTCTCCGAACAGGCCGACGAGCAGGTGTACCTGAACAACAATCGAAACCAGAACGCCGCGCAGTACGATGGCGACGTCATCGCGCCATTCAACAAGGCCCTGGCAGACGCCGCACCGCGCAAGCTGATCGTGGTGCATTTGCTCGGCACGCACATGAGCTATCAGTACCGGTACCCACCGACCTTCAACAAGTTCACCGATCGCAAAGGCGTGCCGGAAGGCGTGCGTGACGATCAGGTACCAACGTACAACAGCTATGACAACGCCGTGCTGTACAACGACTTCGTGGTGTCGAGCCTGATCAAGGACTACGCCAAGTCAGATCCGAACGGCTTCCTGATGTATCTCTCGGACCACGGCGAAGATGTCTTCGACTCCGTGGGCCACAGCACGCTGGGACGCAACGAGGCCAAGCCGACGGCGCCGATGTACACCATTCCGTTCATGGCCTGGGCTTCGCCGAAATGGCGTGAAACCCACGACTGGAGTTTTGCCGGTGACCTGGCACGGCCTTACAGCAGCTCGCAGCTGATCCACACCTGGGCGGACTTGGCGGGTCTGAGTTTTGATGAGCTGGACCGCAGCAAGAGCCTGGTCAGCGACAGCTTCACGCCGCGTCCATTGATGATCGGCAATCCGTATGAGCGTCAGTCGCGCCCGCTGATCGACTTCAGCCTGATGAAACCGAAAAGCACGCCGACCGATCCGGCAGTCGCGCAGAAATGATGCCCTGAGGGATCGGCGCCGATCTTTCACTCTGTCGAGAACCCTGCGGGAGCTTGCTCCCCCAGGGTTACACCAGCCCCCGTCTTAACCTCTCCGAAACATCTTAAAATAACAATAATTCTCGTTTAGACCTAAATCCCCTCTCCCCCTTCGTCTTTGAACAAACGGAATTTTTCCCTCGAAGACAAGGAGTCGGCTGCGATGTTCGCGCCTATCACCCGTTCCATGACCTTTACCCTGGGCATTTGCAGTGCTGCCCTGAGCCCCGACCTGCTGGCTGAAACCGCCCCGGATCAAGAGCCGAGCCGTACCCTTGAACTGGGTGCAACCAATGTGACAGCCCAGGGATTGGGCAGCACCACCGAAAACACCGAGTCATACACCACCGGTGCCATGAGCACCGCTACGCGGCTCAACCTGTCGATCAAGGAAACGCCGCAATCGGTGTCCGTGGTCACGCGCCAGCAAATGGACGACTTCAAACTCGGCACGCTTTCCGAAGCCATGAGCCAGACCACCGGCGTGGTGGTTCAGCACAACGATTCGGATCGCGTCAGCTATTCGTCCCGTGGTTACTCGATCAACAACTTCCAGATCGATGGAATGCTCAACACCTTCAGCTACATGAAGTCCGATTCCGACACCATTATTTACGACCGCATCGAAGTGGTTCGCGGCGCGACCGGCCTGACCACGGGCGCCGGCGATCCTTCCGCGACGATCAACATGGTGCGCAAACGGCCGACCGCACAATGGGAGGCCCAGACCGGTGTCAGCGGCGGCAGCTATGACGATTACTACAGTTACGTCGATGTCGGCGGACCGCTGGCCTTCGACGGCCGTCTGCGCGGTCGCGGTGTGCTGGCTTATCGCGACAGCGGTTCCTACCGAGACAAGTACGCGTTGCAACGGGAGGTCGGCTACGGGATTCTCGAAGCCGACCTGACCGATGACACCGTGCTGGCCGTGGGATACGACTACCAAAACAAACAGGTGCAAGGCACCTCTTGGGGCACTGTGCCCTACTGGAATGCTGACGGCAGCAAAGCCAACCTCGGACGCTCCACCAACATGGCCACGCCTTGGAGTTCCTGGCCACTGAAAGACAAGACCGCGTTTGCCACGCTGGACCAGCAACTGGGCGCCGGCTGGCACCTCAAGGCCGCTTACACCCACCGTGAGAGTGACACCGACGGCAAGATCTACTACGGCGGTGGCGGCTTCCCCGAGGCAGATCGCAGCGGCATGATCGCCAACGTCAGCCACATGGTCGGCACGCAAAAAATGAAAGCCTATGACTTCAACGTGTCCGGCCCTTATTCGCTGCTCGGGCGTGAGCACGAAATGATGATCGGCTATGGCGAAGCCGAACGCAGCGAAGACAACCCTTACACGGTAGACGGCCCGCGGTCGCCGGATTACGAGAAAGTCCCCGACTGGAAGTACATGGGTGGCATTCCCAAATTCCCGGACACCGTCACCGGCCTGAAAGGCTCCGATGAAAGCACCCGGCAAAAGGCCGGTTACCTGGCCACGCGCCTGACCCTGACCGACGACCTGCACGCGGTACTCGGCAGTCGCTATGGCACGTGGGAAATTTCAAGAAAGGCCAACCAATACGACGGCAATCTGCAACTGACCGGTGTCGAATCCACCAGCCAGAAGCACAACGACATGTGGACACCGTACGCCGGGCTGCTCTACGACATCACGCCTGAATACACCGCTTATGTCAGCTACACCGATATTTTCAAGCCGCAGGACGAGCGTGACAGCAATCACAACTACCTCGAGCCAGTGGTCGGCAGCAACTATGAACTGGGGCTCAAGGGCAGCCTGCTCGAAGAGCGACTGAACCTCGCCACCGCGGTGTTCTGGAGCAAGCAGGATAACGTGGCCGAACTCGACGACTCGGTGCCACCGGACCCGGTCACCGGAGAGGAGTTCTTTAAATCGGGCGGCAAAGGCAACAAAGTCCAGGGTTTCGAAGCCGAGGTCTCAGGTGAAGTGATGGCAGGCTGGAACATGACGGCCGGCTACACCTACACCCACTCGGCCAATGGCGAGAAGCAGCGCAACAACACCAACCAGCCGTTGAACATGTTCCGCTTCTCCACGGCTTACCGCTTGCCCGGCGACTGGCAGGCACTGACCGTGGGCGGCGCGGTGAACTGGCAAAGCGACGTCTACCGCGCCGCCAGGCGCCCGATCGGCCGTGGCGCCGATGGCGAGATCATCACCGCCAGCACCCACATCCGTCAGGAGGCCTACACCGTGGTCAAACTGATGTCGCGCTACGCATTTGATCAGCACCTGTCGGCTTCGCTGAACGTCGATAACCTGTTCGACAAGAAGTATTACGACAACGTCGGCTTCTACAACGGCGTCTACTGGGGTGACCCGCGCACGGTCACCCTGAGCCTGGACTGGAAGCTCTGACGCAGATCATATCCAGCTGACGGAATCGGCGGATAATGGCTTGGCAACATTGGTTCATGGACGAAAGAGCACCCTATCCGCAGTAGGAGGCACACCATGAAACGTACCGCGTTGATCCTTGCCAGTCTGATGATGTTCGGTTCGACCGCAGCCTTTGCCGAAGGCGGTGCCGAGCGCATGAGGTATTACTTCGAAACCCTGCACTTCAAACAACAGCAGGCCAACGGCATCGAGACCAGGACGATCGAGCTGAGGGTTCCGAACGATCAGACCGCGCAAGTGACCGAAACCTATCGGCCGACATAAACGATGGCAAACGGGCGTTCTGAGGGACGCCCTTTTTTATGCCCGCTCGACAGTTTTCACGCGCCCAGCAGCACCCCGCAAAACCCGCCCAGCAGCACCAGTAACCACGGCGGGCACCGCCAGAACAGCAGCGCCATCAATGCCAGGACTGCCATCAGAACATCCAGCGGCCCGAGGATCGAGGTGGTCCACAATGGCTGATACAACGCAGCCAGCAACAACCCGACCACCCCGGCGTTCACCCCGGCCAGCGCCGCTTGCACTCGGCCGATGCCACGCAAGCGCTGCCAGAACGGCAGGACGCCGATCACCAGCAGCAGCGACGGCAGGAAAATCGCCAGGACGCACACCAGCGCGCCGCTCCAGCCGCTGATGGACGCGCCAAGGAATGCCGCAAACGTGAACAATGGTCCTGGCATCGCTTGCGCGGCGGCGTAACCGGCGAGAAACACGTCATTGTCGAGCAATCCCGTGCTCACGACCTGGCTTTGCAACAGCGGCAACACCACATGGCCGCCGCCAAACACCAGCGCCCCCGTGCGGTAGAAACGGTCGAACAGGCTGGTCAGCGAGTCCGGCCAGTAATGCGCAATCAACGGCAACCCCAACAGCAACGTCACGAACACAGCCATTGCCAGCCAGCCGGCCACGCGACTGACCCGAATCGACAAACCCTCCCGTGGCGCTGCATTGGCGTTGTGCAGCAAGACCAGGCCGATCAGCGCCGCCACGGCCATCACCGTCAGTTGCCCGCCCATCGTTGGCCAGAGCAACACCCCGGCAGTTGCCAGCAGCGTGATGCCCACTTGCACCGGACCTCGGCATAACGTGCGGGCCATTCCCCACACGGCCTGGGCAACCACGGCGACGGCGACAATTTTCAGCCCGTGAATCAAACCGGCCGGCAACGCCCAGCCACCGTGGGTGATGCCCAATGCCAGCAGCGTCAGGATCAGCGCCGAGGGCAAGGTAAACCCTGCCCACGCCGCCAATGCCCCCCAATAGCCGGCGCGGGACAAACCCAGCGCCATGCCCACCTGGCTGCTCGCCGGGCCCGGCAGAAACTGGCACAGGGCAATCAGTTCGGCGTAGGCGGCTTCGCCGAGCCAGCGCCGACGCGCCACGAACTCGTCACGAAAATAGCCCAGATGGGCGACAGGACCGCCAAACGAGGTCAGCCCCAGGCGCAGAAAGATCAGGAAAATCGCCCACGGCTTGTCCGTTTTCACGGGTGCCCTGCCTTGCGCGTCATCGAGGCGGCTCATGTGGCGTTAAAGGTCCTTGGTCCAAAACAGCATTCGGCCATGGGCCGGGTCGAACATGCCGGGGGCAAATCCGAACTTGCCATAAGACGCCTGCGCGACGGCATTACCCTCGAGGACTTCCAGGGTGATCTTGCAGCAGCCGCGCTGACGGGCGATGTCTTCAACTTTTTGCAGCATCTTCTGGCTCAACCCCAGGCCGCGAAACCTGGGCATCACCGCCACATCGTGCACGTTGACCAGCGGCCGGCAGGCAAACGTCGAGAAACCTTCGAAGCAATTGACCAGCCCGGCCGGTTCGCCACCGACAAACGCCAGCACGCTGAATGCATGGGGACGCTTGGCCAGTTCCCCCGGCAGTTGCCGCAGGATGTCCTCGGGCAGTGGGTGCCCGCCGCCCATCGGGTCTTCGGCGTAGGCATTGAGCACCACACCGATTGCCTCGGCATGCAGCCCATTGGTGTAGCTGGCCTGAAGCACTAGAATTTCTGCGGATTCCATTTCCATCGTCAACGTCCCGTCAAATTGGCCCAGCGCGTCGCTCGCGCCGGGAGGTCGATGGACATTATCGCGAGGTGTATTCGGCGGCAACCCGAACCTGTTTCAAACGCCCCAGATCAGCGTTTCGGTCCAGCCCAACTCGGCAAAATCCTCAGCCCTCAGGTGCGATTCCCCGGCGCAGAAAAACTCGTCCAGCTGCGGCGGCTTGACCGAGGTGCCGCTGAGCATCGCGTGGACCTGGCCGCGATGATGCAGCTGGTGTTCGAACAAATGCGACAGCAGGCGCAGACGGCTGTCATGTTGCGGCGTGTCCCGGGCGATGGTCACGATTCGCCCCAGATCGGCGTCGCGCAATTGTTCGCAATAGGCAATAAGGCGACGGTCCACATGCGCTTGTTCACGCTGCAGGTCGGCGGCCAACGCGAACGGCTCTTGTTTGGCAAAGAACACATAGCAATCAGGATGCGGATCGTCCCCGCGCAGTTCCCGCTCCAGCGCATCCACGTAAAACCAGTCGCACGTCAGGATGTGGTTGAGGGTGGCGATCAGGCTGGGGAAGAAGCTCACTCGCGGTGCCGCCAGTTCGGTCGGGCCCAGCTGAGTCCAGGCCTTGGCGAGTCGGTAATTGGCCCAGGCATTCTGATAGGCCATGGTCAGCAAATGGTGAGACAGAGGCTGATTCATATTCGCGGCTCCCGGCCATCAGGCTTCGGCGAAACGTTGCAACTGCATTTCCTGTAAACGGCTTAACGTGCGGCGGAACGGGAATTCCAGATAACCCTCGGTGTACAACGCCGCCATCGGCACTTGCGCTTCGAGGTACAGCGGCACCTTGCGGTCGTAGCACTCGTCCACCAGGGCAATGAAACGCCGGACACCGTCGTCATGCACCGACAATTGCGGCAGCTCGCGATCACCGGCCACGACCCGTTCGGCACCGTCTTCCGTGCCTCGGGCGATGCGCCCTTCACGTTTCTGTGCGCTCAGATTTGGCACTTCACTCAACAGAATAGCGCTGAAGGTGTCGCACAGCGCCATGAAGTCCATGGCGGCGAACGGTTGTTCGCACAGGTCGGCGTAGCGGCACCAGAGTACTGTCGAACTGGCCTGCACCACAGTGACCGAGCGGTAACCAACCGTGATCGGATCGCTGGACGTGGGCTGGCCTGCGGTCAACCCGTTGAACACCTCACCGAGCGCGCTCGGCTGCCCGGGCGCCGCCACCCAATACCGTTGCAGACCCGCGCCGGGATGCAGGCGATGGTCTTCGCCGCCATCCACCGCGATCACCTGCATGTGTTTTTTGATCGCTTCGATGGCGGGCACGAAGCGGTCACGGTTGAAGCCATCGGCGTATAGCTGGTCCGGCGGTTGATTGGAGGTGCAGACCACCACCACGCCCTGCTCGAACATCACCTGAAACAAACGCCCGAGAATGATCGCGTCGCCGATGTCGTTGACGAACAGTTCATCGAAACACAGCACCCGCACTTCCTGGCTCAACTCACGGGCCAGCGCCTTCAACGGGTCGGCGGTGCCGGTCAGCTGGAACGAGCGCTGATGCACCCAGCCCATGAAATGGTGAAAGTGTTGGCGTCGGGCCGGGACCTTGAGGTTTTGGTAGAACTGATCCATCAACCAGGTCTTGCCCCGTCCGACCGGCCCCAGAGGTAAACGCCGGTGATCGGCGTGCGGCCTTCATGCAGGGCTTCGTGGCATTTTTGCAGCGCCCACACGGCATGTTCCTGGGCTTCGTCCTGGACGAAGCCCTTCTGTTCAATGGCGTGTTGCCAGGCGCTTAGGGGAGAGTCGACATTCATGCGCGGCAGTATGCCATGCGCTCGGGTTTACAGAGAGATGTCCAGCCGGGCGATCTTGCCCTGCTCGTTGAGGCGGAACATGTAGCGCAGTTCCAGCGGACTGCCGGGAAAGGTCCCGGAAATCAGGTTGTGCACCAGGACTTTGCCGGTACGTTGCTGAACGTCGAGCACTTCGACCCGTGGTTCATAACGCTGCGCGGTGTCTTGCATCCATTGGGCGATGGCTTGCGTGCCGATCCGGTGTTGGCCCTCATCGAACACGTTGGCGTCCTCAGCAAAAAAACTGCCGACCCGCGAGGTGTCGCGGGCATTGGCGGCAGCAATGTAGGCGGCGATGGCGGGTGCCAGTGAAGAGGCTGGATTGGACATGGGTGCGGCTCCTTGTTGTTTGATTCTGGAGCCATGCTAGAACAGGTCTGTGTCAATTCTTGTCAGGAGTGAAACGCCCGGCGTCATCCAGTTGCATCTGCTTGTGCCAGGTGCGCAACAGGTCGCTGCGTCGCCCCGGATAGCGCTCGCCCTGCTCGTGAGCGGCCGAGATCCGGTCGGTACGAAACGTGCGGTAGGCACTGCGCAATTCGCACCAGGCGACAATGATCCGCACCTCATTGAGAAAACCCAGCGCCAATGGCCAGATCAGCCGCTGACTGGGCACCTGTTGAGCGTCTGCATAATCGATGTTCAGCTTGGATTGATCGCGAATCGCCTGGCGAAACACGTTCAACGGCACGGCGTTTTGCGGATACCCATAGCCGCGCGGGCCCGGCAACACCGTCGGGTTGCGCAATGCATCCTGAGCTTCAGGCGCCAACACGGCGGCAATCTTCGCCAGGGCATCGGCCGCGGCTTTGCTCAACACCTCGTCGCCACGCTGATCGACGTAACGCAATCCGAGCACGATGGCTTCGGTTTCGTCGGCATTGAGCATCAGAGGCGGCAGGAACAACCCGCTGCGCAACACGTAACCGACCCCTGCTTCGCCGAAGATGGGTGCGCCCAGCGCGGTCAACTCGGCGATGTCGCGGTACAACGTGCGTTCGGAAAGCTGCAATTCCCCGGCGAGCGTCGCGGCCGTGGCCGGACGACTTTTACCCCGCAGTACTTGCAACAACGTGAGTAAACGAGTGGTACGCGACACGATCGGCAGGCTCTTTCCTGGAAAGTCGTCGGAGCTTAGCAGAGGCCGCTGTCAGAAGTTGGCAGGAGCGCCGCCCTGGTGGTCAGCTGTTTTGCCCTGCCTGGAAAAGCGCCTTGATGAGCCATATTACTCGCATCATATTAAATACATGTTGCTAGTAATTTAAATCACCCCCGGCGTCGTTCCTCAGGAGTTACCTCATGCATTACAAAGTCTTCGGCCGCAAAACCGGCTTGCGGGTTTCGGAACTGGCGCTGGGCGCCGGTAACTTCGGCACCGGCTGGGGGCATGGCGCCGAGCGTGACGAAGCCAAGCGCATTTTCGACGGTTATCTGGAAGCCGGCGGCAACTTCATCGACACCGCCAACGGTTATCAGGCCGGCCAGTCGGAAGCCATGCTCAGCGAGTTCATCGCACCGGAACGCGATCGCCTGGTTATCGCCACCAAATACACCATGGGTACCACGCCAGCCGCGGGCATTTCCCACACCGGCAACAGCCGCAAGAACATGGTTCGTGCCGTGGAAGAAAGCCTGAAACGGCTCAACACCGATCACATCGACCTGTTCTGGGCGCACATCAGTGACGGCGTGACGCCGATGGAAGAGATCCTGCGCGGCTTCGACGACCTGGTGCGCGCCGGCAAGATTCACTACGCCGGGCTGTCGAATTTCCCGGCCTGGCGCATTGCTCGCGCCGATGTCCTGGCCGAAGTACGCGGTTTCGCGCCGATTGCAGCGATTCAGGCCGAATACAGCCTGGCCGAACGCACCGCCGAACGTGAGTTGCTGCCGATGGCCGAAGCGCTCGGGCTGGCGGCTACGATCTGGTCGCCGCTGGGTGGCGGGTTTCTCACGGGCAAGTACCGCAGCAATGATGACAACAACCGCGCCGCCAAACTCGGCATGCTGGTCCACACCGAGAAAAGCGCCCACGAAACCGCCCTGCTCGACACCTTGCTCGCAGTGGCAGCGGAGCTTGAAGCCACGCCTACTCATGTGGCCATTGCCTGGCTGCGGGAAAAGGCCAAGCGTTCGACGACGGCGCTGATTCCGATTCTGGGTTCGCGCACTCGTGAGCAACTGGATGCGACATTGGGCGCGTTGACGGTGCAATTGAGCCCGGAGCAGTTGTCGCGGCTTGATGGGGTCAGCAACGTGCCGAAGGGCGTGCCACATGAAACGATTGCTGGTTCGGCGGCGCGGTATACCGGGGCTGAAACCCTTGACCTGCCAATCATTCCAGTGGCCTGAAAAAGCTTCGCGGGCAAGCCTCGCTCCTACAGATTGTGGCGTTCACAGACTTTGTGTTCGCCACAAGAAGGCGTCTTACCGGTCTATTTTGTGCCTGGCCGCATACAGGCACAGCATCTCCATCGCCAATGTCGCCGCCGCCAGTGACGTAATGTCCGCATGGTCGTAGGCCGGCGCGACTTCCACCACGTCCATCCCCACCAGATTGATCCCGCGCAACCCGCCGAGAATTTCCAGCGCCTGCACCGTGCTCAAGCCTCCACACACCGGCGTTCCGGTGCCCGGTGCGAACGCCGGGTCGAGGCAATCGATATCGAAAGTCAGGTACACCGGGTTATCCCCACCCGCGCACGAATCGCCTCGACAATCGCCTCACATCCTTGCCGATGCACCTGCCGCGCATCCAGTACCTGGAAGCCCTGGTGATCATCATTGGTGGTGCGCAAGCCGATCTGCACCGAGCGCGACGGATCCACCAAACCTTCCTTGGCCGCGTGCCAGAACATCGTCCCGTGATCGACGCGCTTGCCCTCTTCGTCCGGCCAGGTATCGCTGTGGGCGTCAAAGTGAATCAACGACAGGGGGCCATGTTTGCGCGCATGGGCCTTGAGCAGCGGATAACTGACGAAGTGGTCACCGCCGAAGGTCAGCATTGCGCAACCGCCGTTCAGGATGTGCTCGGCGTGGGCCTCGATGCTTTCCGGCACCGCGTGCGGCGAGCCGTAATCGAAGGCGCAATCGCCATAGTCGATGACCGCCAGATGATCGAACGGGTCAAACGTCCATGGCCAGTGACGTTCCCAGGCAATCCCGGTCGATGCGGCGCGAATGCCGCGCGGGCCGAAGCGCGCACCGGGACGGTTGCTGGTGGCGGTGTCGAACGGCACACCGCTGACCACCACGTCGACGCCGCGCAAATCACGGCTGTAGCGACGACGCATGAAACTGGTGATACCGGCGTAAGTACTTTCGGCGGCAGTACCGAAGAGGCTGTCGCGGGTCAGGGCCTGATCGTTTTGAATCGGGACGTCCATGGGATCTCCTTGTTATTTATTGGCGGCTACGGAAAGTGGTCCACAGGCGAGTGCGCGAGCGCATGTCCTTAAGGCTCATGCTGCGGTCGGCGTACAGCCGTTCGCGGGTGTCGGCCAGGGGTAGATGTCCGGGTCGGTCCGCACGGCTTCGTCCACCAGTGGCGTCGCTGCACGGTTGGCCGTGGCAAAGAACAGCGTGTTGGTCAGCGCCGCGACGGACTCGGGGCGCAACATGAATTCAATGAATGCCCGAGCCGCTTCGGGGTGTGGCGCGTCCTTGGGTATCGCCAGGTTGTCCTGCCAGACCAGCGTGCCTTCCTTCGGAATCCGGTAGGCCACCTCGAACGGTTTGTTGGCCTTGCGCGCTTGGTCGGCGGCCATGCTGGCGTCGCCGTTATAGGTCAAGGCCAGGCACACGCTGCCATTGGCCAGATCGCTGATCTGCCGCCCGGTGGCGACGTACAGCACATTGGGCTGTAACTGATGCAACAACGCCTCGGCGGCGGTCAGATCTGCCTTGTCGGTGCTGTAGGGATCTTTACCGAGATAGTGCAACGCCAGGCCAATCACTTCCTGGGGCGAATCGAGAATCGCAATGCCGCAGTCCTTCAGCTTGCCGGCGTATTGCGGTTTGAACAGCAGATCGAGGCTGTTGAGCGGCACATCGGGCAAGCGTTTTCGCACCGCCTCGACGTTCATCCCCAGCCCCAGCGTGCCCCAGGTATACGGCACGCCATAACGATTGCCAGGGTCGACGGCCGCCAGTTTTTCCAGCAGGTCCGGGTCGAGGTTGGCGTAGCCCTTGAGCCCTTCGTGGGGAATCTCCTTCAGCGCACCGGCCGCCAGACCACGGGCCAGCACGCTGGAGGACGGCACCACCACGTCATAACCGCTGCCGCCGGTGAGCAGTTTGGTTTCCAGCACTTCCGAAGAATCGAACGTGTCGTAACGCACATGAATGCCGGTTTCCTTTTCGAAATGCTGCAGGGTTTCAGGCGGCACGTAATCGGCCCAACTGTAGAGGTTGAGGGTTTTTTCCTCTGCCTGGGCCGACGCGGCCATGGCGAGAAAGAGCGCGGGTAAACCCAGTTTGAATACGGGAGCCATGACGAACACCTGACCAGAGGAAGTGGTTGCAGCGTGCGCCCTCGGATACATTGGCGAAATACCAAGTTTGTTAACCTGACTTTATTGCGGAGTAATGTTTGATGCTCGGTCAACTCCACGACCTCGACCTGCAACTGCTGCGCCTGTTTGTCCGCGTGGTGGAATGCGGCGGGTTCAGCGCAGCGCAAGGTGAACTGGGGTCGAGCCAGTCGAGCATCAGCCAGCAAATGGCCAGACTCGAAACCCGGCTCGGCTATCGTTTGTGCAGTCGCGGCAAGGGTGGATTCCGGGTCACGCCCAAGGGCGAACAGTTGCTGAGCGCGACGCGCGGGCTGTTTGAGTCCATCGAAGCGTTCCGTCATCAATCCAACGGTGTGGCGGGTCGGTTGATCGGCGAAGTGCGCCTGGGTTTGTCCGAAGCGCTTGATCAATCGGTGCTGCAAAAAGTCGCCGATGCCATCCGTCGCTTTCGTGAACGGGACGAATCGGTGCGCATCGAGTTGATGAGCGCCATGCCCGGCGAAATGGAACGCCTGTTGCTGCAACAACGGCTGGACCTGGCGATCGGCTATTTCTCCCAAGTGCAAAGCGCATTTGACTACCGCGAACTGTTCAGCGAAACCCAGCACCTGTACTGCGCCCCGGGTCATCCGTTGTTCACCGACGACGCGCCGGACGATCTGGCGTTGCAGGCGTGCGACCGGGTCGATCATCCCTATCGTTTTCTGCGCAGTGACGAGCCGTTTCAAGGCAAATTATGTTCGGCACGGTCCGAGCAGGTCGAAGGCACCCTCGCCTTCATCCTTTCCGGCAAGCATGTCGGCTATTTGCCTGAACATTTTGCCCGCAGCTGGGAAGACAAAGGTTTGCTGCGCGCCGTGCGCCGGGATGACCTGAGTTTTGATGTGGCGTTTCATCTGGCGCGCCATCGTGCCCAGGTGCCGGGGGATGCGCAGAAAGCCTTTGAAGAAGACTTGCTCGCCGCGTTTGAATGAACACGCACTGACCTGTGGCGAGGGAGCTTGCTCCCGTTCGGCGGCGCAGACGTCGCAAGATCTGCACACAAGGTGTGGTTGAAGGAATGCCGGGGCCGCTACGCAGCCCAACGGGAGCAAGCTCCCTCGCCACAGCTCCGTGTGTATCGTTTGCCCTCGGTGCCCGCTGCTGGCATCCTGCGCCTCCATTTTTTGACCTGGCCCCTGGCGCTTTCCTCGTGACCTCTTCCGAACACGCAAAACCCCAGCCCCGTTCCGACCTGATCTACGGCCTCAACGACCGCCCACACCTCACCGCCACGGTCTTCGCCGCCTTGCAGCATGTGCTGGCAAGTTTTGTCGGCATCATCACGCCCACCCTGATCATGGGCGGCGCTCTGGGCCTGCAAAGCGAAGTGCCGTACCTGATCAGCATGGCGCTGTTTGTCTCGGGCCTGGGCACCTTTGTTCAGGCGCGTCGGTTCGGCCCGATCGGTTCCGGCCTGTTGTGCCTGCAAGGCACCAGTTTCTCGTTCATCAGCGTGATTCTCAGCGCCGGGTTCATGGTCAAGGCCCGGGGTGGCGGCACCGATGAAATCCTCTCGACGATTTTCGGCGTGTGCTTTTTCGCGGCATTTATCGAAGTGGTGTTGAGCCAGTTCATCGGCAAGCTGCGGATGCTGATCACACCCGTGGTGACCGGCACCATCATTACCCTGATGGGGCTTTCGCTGATCAAGGTCGCGATGACCGACATCGCCGGCGGCTTTGGCGCGGCGGACCTTGGCGCGGCCAGTCATCTGGGGTTGGCGGCGTTGGTGCTCGGCACGATCGTGGTGCTGAACCGGGTCGATGTGCCGTTCCTGCGCCTGGGGGCGATTGTCATTGGCCTGACCCTCGGTTACGTCGTGGCCTGGCTGATGGGCGACGTCAATTTCGCCAGCCTGCCCGACGTGCCGCTGATGAGCGTGCCGGTGCCGTTCAAGTACGGCTTCAATTTTGACTGGGTGGCGTTTGTACCGGTGGCGGTGATTTTCCTGGTGTCGCCGCTGGAAGCCGCCGGTGACCTGACCGCCAACTCGATGATTTCCCGGCAACCGGTCAAGGGTCCGATTTACATCCGCCGGATCAAGTCCGGCCTGCTGGCTGACGGCCTGAACTCGGCCATGGCGGCGGTGTTCAACAGCATGCCGATGGTGACCTTCGCGCAAAACAACGGAGTGATCCAGCTCACCGGCGTGGCCAGCCGTTACGTGGCGTTCTTCATCGCCGGCCTGCTGGTGTTGCTGGGGCTGTTCCCGATGATTGGCGCGGTGCTGCAATTGATGCCCAAACCGGTGCTCGGCGGCGCGGAACTGGTGATGTTCGGCACCGTGGCGGTGGCCGGCATCAAGATCCTCGCCGAGGCCGGTCTGCATCGGCGCAACATGCTGATCGTGGCGATTTCCATCGGCATGGGCCTGGGGGTCGCAGCGGTGCCCGAAGTGCTGCGCGAGCTGCCCAAGGCGCTGCACAACATCTTCGAATCACCGATCACCGTCGGGGCGTTGTGCGCTATCGTGCTGAACATCTTCCTGCCCGAGGAATTCATCGAGCTGGAAGAGGACGATTTCGATCCGGAAGCGTCGATCTTGCAGGTCATGGAAAACCCCGATGTCCCGGCCAAGGGTGAACCCCCACGGCCTGCGGCAGTCGCACAGTTGAACCGCTAGAAAGCTCGAGGGCTGAGCCCGTGGCGGCTCAGCCCTTTTATTTATGAGAGCGTCTACATGCGCAGCGTCCACGCCGTCATCCTTTCTCTGCTGTTGCTCTCCCTGAGCGCCTGCGCCCTCTTCCCTCATCGCGATCCGTTGAACATCAACGTGGTCGGCATCGAGCCGCTGCAAAGCCAGGATATGGAAGTGCGCTTTGCCGTAAAGATCCGGGTACAGAACCCCAACGAAACGCCGATCGACTACAACGGCGTGGCGCTGGATCTGGAAGTCAATGGCCAGCCACTGGCGTCCGGCGTCAGCGATCAGTCGGGCTCGATTGCACGCTTTTCCGAAACCGTGCTGAGCGTGCCGGTGAGCGTTTCGGCGTTCTCGGTGTTACGCCAGACGTTGGGGCTGAGCCAGACGCAGACACTGAATAATCTTCCCTACGTGTTACGCGGCAAACTGGCGGGCGGCTTGTTTGGAACGGTGCGCTTCGTGGACACCGGAAAACTGAGCTTGCCGGGGTCGACAGCCGGAACTCGGTCATACCGACAATGAATATCCCCTGTGGGAGCGAGCCTGCTCGCGAATGCGGTGTGTCAGAAAACACATGCATTGACTGACACTCCGTCTTCGCGAGCAGGCTCGCTCCCACAGGGGTGATGCTGTTCAACCAGTGACGGCTAAACGGACGCCGGGCCGGGCGCGCGTAGTGACCGATCACGTCGTAGTCCTAACGCGCGCGACTTGATCTTCTAGCGCCAATCCAGATAACGAAACAGTTCCTCCTCCTGATCAAAGTGCAGTCGCACGAGGGTATCCAGACGAATCAACTGATGCTGGATCTCATCAGCAGATGCCGTTGCGGGGTCGGAACTGAAGTCGCTACTCATGCGCGCCAGTAAATGGATAAGACGAAAAATCTCCCGGTGAGCGTGGCTCATAGCCGACATCGGGTCCTCGCCCGGCATGCTTCGCGTCAGCAGCGGGTACAGTATGTTTTCATCTTCGTGTTCATGCTGCGCCAGTGATGTTTGCAGCTTGTTGACCAGTTGCGCCAAGTCGGTCTGTGCTTGCGAAAGTGGGCGCCGGGCGAAGTCATTGGCCAGTTGGTGCAGATCGCTCAGTACGGTGGAGAGTTGCTGGTGTTCATCTTGCAGGCGGTCGATATGCTCTGCGGCAAGCTTTCGTTTCCTCAGCACCCACATCGGCCCAAGTGCCCGCAAGGCGTTAAGGATAATCACCACGTCGATACCCTCCTGCACCACGGCGCCAATCAGCGGCGGCAGGTAACCGAGGGCCGCCACCGCCATGGCCAGCAACGACATCCCCATGCCGACCAGCACACCCTGGCGGGCGATGTAGCGGGTGCGTCGGGCAATGTCCAGCGCCTCGACCAGACGATCCAGACGATCCACCAGCAGCACAACACCTGCGGCTTGTGCAGAAGCAGTGGCACCGCTGGCCCCCATGGCTACGCCGACGGTGGCCGCCGCCAGGGCCGGGGCATCGTTGATGCCATCACCGACCATCAGTGTGCTAGTGCGCAGGCAACCTTCCTGTACCGCACGCACTTTATCCTCAGGGGTCAACCCGGCACGCAGCTCGTCAATCCCGGCAGATAGCGCAATCATCTCGGCGGTTTCCAGGCGATCCCCGGTGAGCATGACTATCTTTTCGATGCCCCGATTACGCAGTCGATGCAGAGTCTGCGGCGTTTCGCGCCGAACCTTGTCCGAGAAAACCAGCAGGCCCGCGAGTTGCCCATCCACGTCGATGAAGCTTCCACTGCACGCCAGGTAATCCATGTGGCGCAGCATGGCGGCGACCCAGTCAGTTTCAGGGGCGTCTTTGTGAGCAAAAGACAACGAGCCGAAACGCACCTGCACGCCATCGACCTGCCCACAAAGTCCAGAGCCTGGGCTTTCTTCTACTTCCTGTGGGACGCTCAGAGGCAATTGACGCTGATGCGCCGCCTCAACGATGGCCTGGGAGACAGGGTGCGTCGAGGCCTGCGCCAGCGAAGCGGCCAGGCCAAGCAGGCGCTGCGGATCGACCAGTCCGTTGACCTCTATCGACTGCAGACGGGCATGGCCGCTGGTCAGCGTGCCGGTCTTGTCGAGGAACACCTGCTTGACTCCGGCCAACGCTTCCAGGGTCACGCCGTCCTTGATCAGTATCCCGCGCCGCGCTGCCCTGGAAATCCCCGACATGATGGCAATCGGTACGGCCAGAATCAAAGGGCAAGGTGTGGCCACCACCAGTACCGCCAGCGCTCGCAAAGGATCACCACTCAATTGCCAGGCCAATCCGGCAATCAGCAACGTCAGCGGGATGAAGAACAATGCATAGCGGTCGGCCAGGCGCACGAAAGGTGCGCGCGAACGACGTGCCTCCTCAGCCAGCCGCACTATGCCGGCATAGGTACTCTGCGCGGCCGTTCGCGTGGCGATTATCAGGATGGGCGCACCGACATTGGAAACGCCGCTGGGCAGTTGCTCTCCTTCTCGACGGGTGACGGGCAACGACTCACCGCTGAGCGCCGATTCGTCCAGAATGGCCGCAGGACTTAGCAACCGACCGTCGACCGGTATCACCTCCCCAGCCGCACCAGCAATGTCTGATTCAGCTGGACCTGCTCAACGGGGATCTCGCGCAAGCCGCCCTCCTCCTGCAGCCAGGCAAAACGTGGCGCCCGGTCGATGAGCGCACGAAGCTCACGGTCGGCGCGTTGCTTGGTGAAAAACTCCAGGGTCCGTCCGGTCGCCAGCATTAAGGCAATCACCGCTGCCACCAGTGTCTGATCAAAGACCAGGGCAGCAGTGATCGACAGCAGCGCGATCAGGTCGACACCGGCCTCGCGCCGGGCCAGGCGCCTGACGATTTCAAGGAGCAGTACCGCAGCCATCACCAGACTTCCGGCGGCCCAGCACCTCGATGCCCAATCAGGTGCTTGCGCAACATACGCAATGCCGCCGGCCAGCAGCGTCAGTGCGGTGAGCAGCAACAGAACAGGGTCCAGCCACTTACTGAGCATCGAAGTGAGTTCCTCAAAAGCGATTTGCAGGCCTCGCTGTAAAACAGCTGTCGCTCATCGAGGTATAGCTTAGGACTCGAATGTCTTTCGTGTCCCCGGCGCGCCGCAATTTCAGCGCTGGACACAACAGAAGTCGCGGTTGTGCCCGGACGACCCAGGTGTAAACCTGTTTCAGGACTAGACAGTGCAAAAGGCTGAAGCAAGGCGTGCGTTAACGCTGCGATCACATGTTCTCTTCGACACACGAATCTGATTGTCTGACCGCCAGAATGCTGCCCTGCAACGAATACAGCGCGCGCTCCATAGTGCTGCCGATGAATCGATTAGTACCCACCCGATGCAAGGTGCCCATCACCACGACGTCAGCCTGGTAATCATCGACAAATGCACTGATCACCGGCATCGGCAGCCCCATGAAAAAATGCCGGCGCTCTGGAGCAATGCCATAGCGCTCAGCCAGGGTGTTGAAGGCCTGATAAAGGGACGCTCGCAACTCATCCATGAAGGCCACATTCCAGCAGCCGGTGATCAGCGGCGTATCGCCATTGAATGCAGGCGATAAGTCATAGGCGTAAAGCAGGTGCAGCGATGCGTCGCATTGCACGGCCAGCGTATGAGCTGCCTGAATGATGGCATCGTTCACATCACGGATTTGTGTGACCGTATCAAACAGGTCCACAGCGGCGACGATCTGATGAGGCAACTCATCATGGACCTGGTTGACCAGGTGCAACGCAACGGGACACCCGCGCAGCAAATGGTAATCCAGAGGTGTGACGAACACCCGTCCAAGTACCGGGTCCACCGTGACATCCTTGATGACCAGGTCGGGCTTGAGCTCTTCTACACACTTCACGATGTCGAGCAGTGGATCGCAGGTGAAGACAACTTGCACGTTCACCTCCAATCCCTGTGCATTGAGACGCTGAAGTGTCTGGTCCCTCCAGTGGAGATAATGGCGCTGATATCGCTGGTCCCCCTCCTCGTCTCTGTTCTCTTCCCACACATGCGCCATGGGCGCGGGTTCGATAAAGGCTCGTACATCCAGCATGGCTCCACTGGCCCTGGCCAGGGCGATGGCACGCAGCAAGGCTGGGGCCTCTTTGAGGTTTGGGTTGGCGATCAGCAGCAAGCGTTGATAGTGGGCCATGACACACCTCGTCTATACACCGGCCCATAGCGTGGCCATGTTCAAAGACTGCACTCGTTGCGCCCTATGCCTGTTTGACTTACATCAAATCCAGGCAATTGAGTGCACTGTCACAAGAGATCTGATCCAGATCATATTCAGGCGCACTCAGCGGAGTAGAAAGAAGTGAATCGCGAGATTTGCCACTGCGCGCCAACCTATGAAGACGGCTGGAGGATCGCATCATGCTCACTGTCAAAGACCATAATGATCGGGCCTCTGAAGCCTATTCCAAAGTCACTGGGAAATACTGGATCGAAGCGCTCAAGGATGGTCGTCACGTGTTGATCCGGCAACTGACGGAAAAAGACCGCGAGCGAGAGTACCGCTTCATCAAACATCTGTGCCCTGAGTCCCGGCACATGCGCTTTCTCATGCAGAGCAGCGAACCCGGCAACAAGCAGTGCCTGGCTTACATCGCACTGGTCCACGAAAATGGCCAATTGATCGAGATCGGCGTCAGCCGTTATGCCGCCACGGGCGAATACAAGTGTGAAGGTACGGTGACAGTCGCCGATCAATGGAAGCGTCTAGGTTTGGGTACGTTATTGCTGGAACATTTGATCACGGCCGCGCGCAAGAACGGTTTTCACCAGATGTATGCGCTCGACGCCTCCAGCAATGCCCCGATGCGCGACCTGGCCAGATCACTGGGCTTCGAGACGCGCGACGATCCCTACGATACCCGTCAGGTGATTCACTGCCTGTACCTGTAAAACAACGGGGCGCTTGAAGCACCTTGATCTGGTGACTCATATAAGCGGCCTATTGGCCCGCGAGGTGAGGAATCTGGCCCCCGACACCTTCTCTCAAGCCTTTGCACCCTTTATTGACGAAACTCAATTGTTCATCTGGAGCAAGGCGTAGGAATAATCAAACAGGTGATGAATCGACACAAAAGTTTGCGTTTAAACACAATGTGTCGAGGACCTGCGGATCGATCTCCGGCCGTTGTGCGCAAGCGCAATACCGCTGGCGGTAACCCACCCTTACGGGGACGACGGTCATGAACACACCCTCCCAAGACATGCTGGATAACCTGTATGGCTCACCTCGGCACATTGACCAGGCTGCCATCGCACCGCTTCTGCGCCAATACGCTGAGCCTCTGCCGGCGCTGGACTCATCCGCCTTTGGTGAAATGTTCGATCGCTATGCGGATGCGCGCGTGGTGATGATTGGTGAGGCCAGTCATGGCACCAGTGATTTTTATCGAACCCGGGCAGCGATCACCCAAAGGCTGATTGAGCAACACGGGTTCAACATTGTGGCCGTTGAAGCCGACTGGCCGGACGCCGGCCATGTCGACCAGTATGTCCGGGGGTTGGCACACTCGGCGTGGAAACGTCACATCTTCAGCCGATTCCCGACCTGGATGTGGCGCAACACCGACGTGAGAGCATTCGCCCACTGGCTGCATCTCTACAACCACACCCTCGCCACTGAACGTCGCGTCGAGTTCCGCGGGCTGGACGTCTACAGCTTGCGCAACTCCATCCATGAGGTGCTGAGTTATCTGGACCGGGTCGACCCACAGCTGGCCCACGAGGCCCGGCGGCGCTATGGCTGTCTGACCCCTTGGCAGGATGATCCCGCGTTGTATGGTCACTTCGTCGAACGTGCCGGCTTGATGCCTTGTGAGCAACCGGTGATTGAACAGCTCGACGCCATGCTGGCCGAACAACTGGCCGGGCTCATCCAGAACGACGAGGCCTTCTTCAATGCGGCGCAAAACGCTCGGGTAGTGCAGGCGGCGGAACAGTATTACCGTGCGATTTATCGAGGGTCGACCGCCTCATGGAACCTGCGTGACCGGCACATGTTCGACACACTTCGGGCACTGCTTGAGCACCGCGGTCCACAAGCCAAAGCCGTGGTTTGGGCGCACAATTCTCATATCGGCAACGCGGCTGCGACGGAAATGGGCTGGAAGGGTCAGTTCAACATCGGTCAGCTGTGCCGCAGTGCTTATGGGCGCGATGCCGTACTGATCGGTATGAGCACCGACCGTGGCCAGGTGGCCGCAGCCGATGACTGGGACGGCGACATGCTCATCAAGGACATCCGGCCCTCTCGCCCGGACAGTTGGGAGCACCAGTTCCTCAAGGCGGGTGTGCCGGCGTCATTGACCGACTGGCGAGACCCAACGCGCAAAGCGCTGCGCCGGGTGTTGTCCAAACCGTTGCTGGAACGGGCCATCGGGGTGATTTACCGCCCTGAAACCGAGCGTGGCAGTCACTACTTCGAAGCGACGCTGGCCGAACAGTTCGACGCCATGATCTGGATTGAACAGACCCAACCCGTGACAGCACTGGCGCTACCGAAAAGCCAGAGACTCGAACCGGAAGACGAAACCTATCCGTTTGGCGTGTGAGGCCGGTCAGGCGTTGTCAGGCGGGGTCGTGCAAATACTTCTCGAACCAGTCGCCAGCGAGTCTGGCGACTTCTTCAAGTGCTCCAGGTTCTTCGAAAAGATGGGTCGCGCCCGCCACAATTTCCAGCTGCTGCTCACACTGCAAGGCCTGACTGCTTTGATCATTCAGTTCGAGCACCACCGGGTCCTGGGCGCCTACGATCTGCAGAGTGGGTGCCCTCACCTGCGACAATGCAGCCCCCGCCAGGTCGGTGCGCCCTCCGCGGCTGACCACCGCATGCACCACCTCCGGGCGCACGGCCGCCGCCAACAACGCCGCCGCAGCACCGGTGCTTGCGCCGAACAGACCGATTCGCAGCGAGTGCAACTCCACGTCCCGACCGACCCAGTCGATGACGTCCACCAGTCGCCTGGCGAGCAAGGCAATATCGAAACGCAGCTCCCCGGTGAGGTTGTCCAGGCGTTGCTCTGGCTCCGTGAGCAGGTCGAACAGCAGCGACGCCAGCCCCCGCCTGGCCAAGGACTCTGCGACAAACTGATTGCGTGGGCTCAGACGGCCACTGCCGCTACCGTGCACGAAGATCACCAGACCATCAGTCTGCAGCGGCAGACGCAGATCGGCCGATAACTCAACCTCTTGCAATTCCAGCTGTCGAGATTGAGGCTTAATCATCGAAAGGTTCCCGCGAGGCAGAATCGGTGGAGGCCTCTCGCTGCCAGGCCCGTTGCAACAAATCAATGACTTCTTCGTCCGAGGTCTGGGGGAAACTCAAGTACCAATACCCGATCGACATCATCCATTCAGGTATGAGTGGACAGATCACCTCATCGACTTCGAAGCTCAGCGTGTCCACCGTTTCCCGCGGAGCAACCGGCACGGCAACGACGATACGAGCAGGTGCCTGCATACGCACCGCGCGGATCGCCGCCATCATCGAGGCGCCCGTCGCCAGGCCGTCATCCACCAGAATCACCACCTGCCCCTTGAGCTGCAAGGGTGGCCGGGCGCCCCGGTACAGGTGCTCCCGCCGCTGCAATTCCCGTGTTTCACGCGCGACCACGGCGTCGAATGCGGCCGGGGAAATCGGGTGAGCCCGCAGCGCTTCTTCATTTCGGATCTGGATACCGCCACTGGCGATGGCACCCATGGCGAACTCGGGGTTGGACGGCACGCCCAGTTTGCGCACCAGCATCAGGTCCAGGCGCACGTCCAGGGCCTTGACCACTTCATAGGCAACCGGAACGCCGCCACGGGGCAAGGCGAGGACGATGATATCGGGTCGATGGGCGTATTTGAGCAACGGTTCCACCAGGCGTCGACCGGCTTCTGCCCGGTCCTCCAATGTGGTTTGTAATGAGGGGCTTTGACTCATGAATAACCTCCTCAGGCGATGACGCCTGTCGTTTCGTTACACCATGGCCTTGTCCGGCTAGACCGCCAGAACACTGCAAGGCACCTGGTACAGAATATGTTCGGTCGTGCTGCCCAGCAGCTTCTCCAGGCCGTGGTACTGGACTCGGCCCATCACGATCACATCCACCTGCTGCTCGTTGGCAAAATCGCTCAACGCCGCGACCGGATGTCCGAGAACAAAATGCCGACGGTCAGAGGGGACGCCGTACCGACCGGCCAATTTGCTGAACGATTGTTCCTCGGTGGTGCGCAACTCTTTGGTGATGTCTGGAAGCGCCAGCCCCCCATGTCTGCCAGATAGACCCCTGAAAGATCGCAGGCATACAGCAGGTGCAGCTCGGCATCGCACTGCAACGCCAGGTTGGTGGCTTGCTGAATGATCCGCTCGTTCAGCTCGCTGTCCGCAGGCGCCGTATCCGACGCGTCAACCGCCGCCACGACCTTGCGCGGCAAGGCATGACCACCGCCGCCCACCAGATAGACCGGTATCGGGCAGTGCCGCAACAAATGCCAATCCAGCGGGGTGAAGAACGCGCGTTTGAGCGCTGATTCGTGCTGCACTTCCTTGATCAGCAGGTCGGGCTGCATTTCCGTGACGTGATCAAGAATGTCTTGCTTCATGTCGTCGGCCCACATCACCTCTGTCGTCACTTTGAGCCCCAGCGCGTTGAGATTGGTTGCCTGGTTTTTCAGCCAGTCGCGATGGTCCTGAAGGTAGCTTTCCCGGGCTTTTTCCTGCACGCCTTCGTCAAGCAGTGACAGTATCTCCAACGGCTTTACAAGCGCAGCAATATGCAAGCCCGCGCCGCTGGCCTTGGCCAGAGCGGCCGCATGGTTTATCGCTGGGGAATGGCGCAGGGCCGGGTTGATGATGAGTAACAAGCGTTGATATTGGCTCATGATCTGACTCCATACAGGGGGACTCGACGTCCATCGCTGCCCCATTGCTGAGACTAGTCGTAACGCCTGCGCCGGATCAGGCACCCGCGTTGATTCAGCGTCCTCTGTTGATGTCGCCCTGGCGTTGATTTATATCAAATCCCCGCGTAACGCCGTTCATTGGACCAATGCAGGTCATGGATCGGCTTTCATTTAACCGTACTTGATCAATATCAACAGGGCCGGGCCGAGCAGGATTACGTTGGCAAAATGGGACGGCATTTTTGCTGTGCTCAGGACTTTGATGCTTGCCGGTTCCTTGATGGTGTGATGCCCCCACCGCACCGGCTTTCGACAGGAGACGACAATGTCGACCCAACTTGCGAGTCAGCGGTTGCGCTTGTACGACAGCGATGAACTCGATGGTGTGCTGCAGGCGATGGCGCGCCAAGCGGCGATATTGTTGCCGCCCGCTCAATCGGCACTGATTGGCATCCAGCGTCGCGGCGAGCCGCTGGCACAGCGCTTACAGCAGCATCTTTCGCGTCAGACCGGCCAGCCAGAACTGCCGCTTTACCCCCTGAAGGTCAAGCGTTATGCCGATGACCTCAAGGTCCTGCATGCACAGACGGAATTGACTGAGAACCCACTTCTGGGCGAGCTGGACCTTGCCAATACCACCCTGCTTGTTGTCGACGATGTGCTTTTTGAAGGCCACTCCCTTCTGCGCACCTGTGCCTATCTGGCGCAGCTGGGGGCCCGTCGGGTCTACACTGCGGTATTGGTTGACCGGCATGTTTGCCAGCAACCGATCCGTGCCGACATTGTCGGCGTGCACCTGCAAGTTGCCGCCCATGACATCGTCGAATGCAACGTCCCGCCCTACGAAATGGAGTTCTGCATTGAAGTGTTGCGGCATGGTGCTGTCCGATGACGGCGCAACTGTTCGACAAGCCTCAAAGGAGCCAATGCATGCTCACCGACCGCCCGCTTCTTTTTGCCCTGCAAGGCAGTGAGCACTATGCAACCCGCGTCGCGCAGCGGCTTGGCTGCCAACTGGCCCTGCATGAAGAGCGCGACTATGAAGATGGCGAACATAAATGCCGACCGCTGGCATCGGTTAACGGTCGCGAGGTCGTGGTGTTCCATGCTTTGTATGGGGATGACCGGCAGAGCGCTAACGATAAGTTGTGTCGCCTGTTGTTCTTTTGCGGAGCACTCAAGGATGCCGGCGCTCGCCATGTGCAAGTCGTAACGCCCTATCTCTGTTACGGACGCAAAGATCGTCGCAGCCAACCTCAAGACCCAACGATCACCCGCTACCTGGCGGCCATGATTGAAGCCTGCCACGTTGATCGTCTGGTTGCCCTGGAGGTGCATAATCCGGCCGCGTTCGACAATGCCTTTCGCATTCCGACGTGGAACGTGCAGTGCACAGAATTATTCGCCGAGCATTTCGCCAGGTTCGTCGGCGACACCGACGTGGTGGCGGTGTCCCCGGATTCCGGTGGTGCCAAGCGCGCCGAACAGTTTCGTCAGGCCCTCGAACGACATCTGGGACGCTCAGTGGGCAGTGCGCTGATGGAAAAGCACCGTGCTCACGCGACGCTGACAGGCGCCCTTTTGGTGGGCGACGTATCGGGTAAGACAGCCATTGTTTTCGACGATCTGATCAGTACCGGTGAAACGCTGAAGCATGCGGGCCTTGCCTGTCAAAAGGGTGGAGCCAGCCGATTGTTTGCCGCGGCGACCCATGGTTTGTTCACGGCGGGCAGCCATCTGTTCGACAAGCCGCTTTTCGAGCACATTGCGATCTCTGACAGCGTGCCTCCATTTCGCCTGTCCCCGAGTGCGTGACGCAGCACGTGCACGTAATCGACAGCACCGCCCTGATAGCCACCTTGCTGGCTGAAAGTGGAGCATTCGATACCGTTTGAGCAGATGAAGAGGCCGATCAAAGACAATGGGGAGTGCCTGACGTTGAAAAAGATGAAAATCAACACAGCATTCACACTGATGGAGCCAGGCCCGGTGGTCTTCGTCACCACAAATGATGGCCGCAAGAACAACATCATGACCATCTCGTGGACCATGGTGATGGGCTTCACGCCGATTTTTGCCATCACCACCGGGCCCTGGAACTATTCGTACGCCGCGCTTCTGAAAACCAAGGAGTGCGTCATTTCAATCCCCACTGTCGATTTGATCGATTGCGTTATTGGTGTGGGAACCTGTTCTGGTGCCGACACAGACAAGTTTGCAACCTTCGGATTGACGCCCGTGAAAGGCAAACATGTCAGGTCACCCTTGATCAAGGAGTGCCTGGCCAATATCGAATGCAAGGTTGTCGATATCATCGAGAAACACAATATTGTTGTCCTCGAAGGCCTCGCCGCCTACATCGATGAGTCACGCAAAGAGACACGAACCCTTCATTCAGTGGGTGATGGTTCCTTTGTCGTGGACGGACGCAAACTGGATAGAAGAGAAATGATGCAGTCGAAGCTACCAGAGGGTGTCCAGGTGGTTAGTCAATGATAATGGGCGCCACAGGTGTCCACATGGCAGGCAATGAACAGTCCTCGACGAGTCACTGACCTGGTGCGTTCCCGAGCGTTAATAAAAGCCTTCCGGGTAATACGTTGAGACCTGTCAAGTGAAGGCAAGCCAGCGTCAACGTTGCCATGCAATTAGTGCATTTTCCGCTGGCAGAAAGGCGTCTGAGTGCCAGGCGCGTACCCGTGGGGTGTAGCCATCCACGGGCCGCGTGGCAGCGACCGAGATGGCAAAGATATAGCCTTGGATGGCGCCGGGTATGGGGCCGACGGCGTTCATCGGCAGGCATTCTGCCGGGTGTCCATCGCACGGGGCGGCATAGAGTTCCACCCTTACCCACTCCGGTGCGATCTCCCCCAGATAGACCGGTACGCTGATGTACAGCCACTCGCCGTCGTGTTTCGCATCGACCGTGCCGAAATGTATGTTGTCCCATCCCAAGGCAACCGCCTTGTGCCAGGCATGAAGCCCACGTGCGAGTTCGGCCTTATCCTTGCTACGGCGTCGGAACGCCTGGATCGCCGGTTGGTAACAACAATCCAGGTATTCGAGCAGCATGCGATTGCTACTGAATTGCGGCCCCAGTTGCGACATGCTGGCGCGCATGCGTTGCACCCAGTCTCGTGGAATTCCCTGCGTGTCGCGTGTGTAAAAGGTGGGCACTACTTCTTCTTCGAGCAGGCGGTACAAGCACTCGGCGTCGGCTACATCGTCGCTGGGGGCGTCGTCGCCGATTGCCCAACCGCAGGTGGGCTGGTACGCCTCCGCCCACCAACCGTCCAGTTGGGACAGGTTAAGTCCGCCATTGACCAGAACCTTCATCCCACTGGTGCCACAGGCTTCCCATGGTCGTCGCGGTGTATTGATCCAGACATCGACGCCTTGCACCAGATGTTGGGCCTGTTCAATGTCGTAATCCTCCAGGAACACGACATGCCTTCGCAGATTTGGACGATGAACAAACTCCATCCATGCCTGGATCAGCTGCTTGCCCTGCTCGTCACTGGGATGGGCTTTACCGGCGATGATCAGTTGGACCGGTCGATGCTCATCGGTTAGCAGGCGGCTCAGGCGCTCCGGGTCATGCAGCAACAGATTCGGTCGCTTATAGTCGGTGAATCGCCGCGCGAAGCCGAGCGTAAGGCAATTGGGATCGAGCACCTGCGCGGCTTCTTCGACCCGCTGAGGTGACTCGCCACGCTGTCCAAGATGCCATGCCAAACGGTGACGCGTGTAATGCACCAGATCGCGGCGTTGCTCGGCGGCCATCGTCCACAAGGCCCTGTCATCACTGTGGGAGACCGTCCCTGAGAGAGACTCCACCGTGCCGAGCCAACGTTCCTTGCCACAGGTGCTAGTCCAAAGGTGATCAGACCACACCGAATCCCAGGATGGCACATGGACGCCGTTGGTAATGTGCCCTACAGGTATCTCTTGAAGCGGCCAGCGTGGATAAAGATCACTGAACAATTGACGGCTGACCTCGCCATGCAAACGACTCACTGCATTGCACTGGGCGCACCCACGCAATGCCAGAAAAGCCATGTTGAACGGCTCATCGTCGTCCGCCGGATCACGCCGGCCCAACGCCAGAAGTTCGCGCAATGAAATGCGACAGTCTTCGAGATACTCACGCGCGTACTTGTAAATGAGCGAGGGTGGAAATAAGTCGAAACCCACAGCCACTGGCGTATGCGTTGTGAATACGTTACCTGCACGCGTTGCCCACCATGCCTCCCAGAACGATGTTCCCATCTTGTGCATAAAACGACGGGCACGTTCCAGCACAAGCAGTGCGGCGTGACCTTCGTTAAGGTGGCACACGTCAACGTCGATACCCAGTGCGTCGAGTACCGCCCAGCCACCAATGCCGAGCACCACTTCCTGGAGCAAACGCATTTCCGAGCCGCAGCCATACAACTTAGAGGTGATACCGCGGTCGGCGGGCCCATTGCGCAGATCGTTACTGTCCAGCAGATACAGGCGCGTACGTCCGACAATGGCCTGCCATATACGCAAATACAAAGTGCGACCGGGAAGTTGCAGCACGATTTTCAGCCAGGCGCCGTCATTTCCGATCGTTGGCTGAATCGGCAGGCTGGTGGCGTCGTTGTAAGGATAGGCCTCATGCTGCCTGCCTTGCGCGTCGATGTATTGCCGAAAATAGCCTTCCTGATAGAGCAAACCCACCCCAAGTATCGGAACGCCCATGTCGCTCGCCGTCTTCAGGTAATCTCCTGCAAGCACACCGAGTCCGCCAGCGTAGAGCGGAAAGGCCTCACTCAAACCGTACTCCATGCTGAAATAGGCGATCCGCGCCGAATCCCTGGCCCCTTGCTGCTGTGCATACCAGCCTGAGTCGTCGAGATAACGCCGATGCTCTGCGATGGCGTGCGCCAGTTTCTGCGAGAAGTCAGGATCTCGGCAGAGTTCGTCAAGACGCTGCTGCGAAGCATTCTGCAGAATCATCCACGGATTATGGGTACGCACCCAAAGTTCTGGGTCAATCGATTTCCACAGGTCGTCGAGTGCATGATTCCAGGTCCAGCGCAGGTTAAGCGCGAGGTCGGTCAGTGCGCAGAGTTGCTCCGGCAACTCACGTGGCAAGAAGGCATACACGTCGACACCTCAAAGTAATCGGCAGTTTTTCGGATCTTGATCAGGCGTGCCATGAGGCAACGGTTTTACGGTGTGCGATTAAGTGACAGGCGCTTTTCCACCGCCAGAACATGCCGAGTCGTGGCGAGCACTGCATCCGGATTGAGGCTTATCGAGTCGATGCCAATTTCCACCAGAAATTCAGCCATCTCAGGATAGTCAGACGGCGCCTGTCCGCAAATACCGGAGTGGCGGCCGTTACGTTTTGCTCCCTCCACCGCCAGGCGAATCATCTGTTTAACCCCCGGATCGCGTTCATCGAAATCGAATGCGACGATTTCCGAATCGCGATCCACGCCGAGCGTCAGCTGGGTCAAGTCATTGGAGCCGATGGAGAATCCGTCGAACAGTTTGGCGAAGGCGTCGATCAGGATGACGTTGTTGGGGATCTCGCACATGACGTAGACCTCCAGTCCGTTTTCTCCGCGCTTGAGGCCATGGCTGGCCATCGCTGCCAATACCTTTTCGCCCTCCTCCACTCTGCGGCAAAAAGGGATCATCAACTTGACGTTAGTCAGGCCTATCTCGTCGCGCACCCGCTTCATTGCCGCGCATTCCAGCGCAAAACCTTCGGCATAGGCACTATGGGTATAACGGGACGCCCCACGAAAACCGATCATTGGGTTGTCTTCTTCCGGCTCGAAATACTGACCGCCCAGCAGGGTCGCGTATTCGTTGCTTTTGAAGTCGCTCATGCGCACTACGCAGGGTTTTGGATACACCGCCGCCGCAATTGTGGCCACGCCTTCGGCCAAGGTCTTGACGAAAAAATCTGCAGGATCATTGTAAGCAATGCTCAAGGCCGCGATTTTTTCACGTGTTGCGTCATCCACCTTTTCCGGGTGTACGAGCGCCATCGGATGCACCTTGATGTATTCATTAATAATGAATTCCATACGCGCCAGACCAATGCCATCCACCGGTAGCGAGGCAAGACTAAAGGCCTGATCAGGATTGCCCAGGTTCATCATAATCTTTGTTTTTGGATGTCCCAGCTCGCTGAGATCGGTGTGCTGAATGTCAAAACCCAGAATGCCTTCATAGACATTTCCGGTTTCGCCTTCGGCGCAGCTAATGGTGATCGGTGTGCCGGTTTCTATTTTGTCTGCCGCGTTTGCGGTTCCCACGATGGCGGGAATGCCCAGCTCACGCGAGACGATGGCGGCGTGACAAGTACGTCCGCCCCTGCTAGTCACGATAGCCGCGGCGGTCTTCATGACAGGTTCCCAGTCGGGTGCCGTGGTATCTGAGACCAGCACCTCGCCTGGTTGGAAATCACTCAGATGCTTGGCATCGTTGATGACACGCGCCTTGCCGGCGCCAATTCTGGTGCCGACCGCCCTGCCCTTAAGCAGCACTGTCGATCTTTGCTTGAGATGGTAAATCTCAAGCACGCTGCCTTTCTTTTGCGACTCCACCGTTTCCGGTCGCGCCTGCACTATATATAACCGGCCATCTATGCCGTCTTTGGCCCATTCCATATCCATGGGTTTGTAAAAACCGGCTTTGCCCGAATAGTGGTTTTCAACCTTGATGGCATAGTCGGCCAGCACCATCACATCCGCATCAGAGATGCAGAAGCGGGTTCGTTCTTCGCCGGGCGTATCAATATTCTTGGTGTATTCCACCGCGATAGTGCCGGTATTGAGCTCGCCGGCAAAAATCATCTTCTTTGCTTTGCTACCCAGGCTGCGCTTCAAGACAGCACGATAACCCTGCAGAAAGCTGGGTTTGTGCACATAGAAACTGTCGGGGTCTATCGTGCCCTGCACGACATTCTCGCCGAGCCCCAACGCGGCATTTATGAAGACGACATCCCTGAAGCCTGTTTCCGTGTCCAGCGAAAACATCACGCCACTGGCCCCTATATCGCTACGCACCATCTTCATGACCACGACGGCGAGATAGACCTTGTAGTAATCAAAGCCATTGTCGTATTTGTAGTGGATGGAGCGGTCGGTAAAGTTGGACGCCAGGCAACGTTTGTAGGCATCGAGCAGATCATCGTCAGTGACGATGTTGAGATAGGTGTCGTTCTGCCCGGCAAATGAGGCCTGCGGCGAATCCTCGGCGGTCGCCGAGGACCGCACCGCCAATGAGATGTTTTCGCCGTATTCCTGTTTGAGTTGGGCATAACTTTGCAAAATCGCCGTCTTTAGATCTTCCGGCAATGAACAGCCATATACGATCGCCCTCGCCTTTGCCCCCGCGCCTGCAAATCCTTGATGTTGTCGGGGTCGAGTCCGTCAAGTGCCGCATGCAGAGGCTGCCAGGCGCTATTGTGATCAAGCACATAACGATACGCCTCAACGGTGATGGCAAAACCGTTGGGGATGCATACACCCTCAGTCGTGAGGTTCTGGTACATCTCACCCAGCGAGGCGTTCTTGCCACCGACCAGCGATACATCGTTGATACCCAGCTCTTTGAACCAGCGGATATGTGAATGCATCACGATATTTCTCCTTTTGATGGGGGAGACTGTGTCGGCCGCTTCTATTTGATATAGAGCTTTATGGCTTGATGCCGCCTGCGTGTGTTGATTTAGATCAATGAGCGCCCTTTGAGCAGTAATAGCCGGGAGTATCAGCCCGCTTTTTGATGTATGCAGAGGGCGTAGCTGGACGAGAAGTACCGCCGCTACCAAGACCTCACCGTCTGCAATGGCTGCCAGCTCTGGTCACCTGCGCCGATTGAGCGTTGAATGATGTAGCCGAGCCGTCCGCCATCCTATTCAGGATCAAACCCATGACCCGTTCTGTTCCTGTAAACGCCGACGATCTGGAGCGACTGCATAATCGATCGTTCGAGGAAATCGTCATCGGCGAGTCCGCCTCTCTGGAGCGCACCCTGACAGCTCCAGACATTCAGCTGTTCGCACTGGTCTCGGGCGATGTGAACCCGCTGTACGTCGATCCGGAATTTGCTGCCACCACCCACTTCAACACTGTTTTCGCCCATGGCATGTGGGGGGGAGCGTTGATTTCGGCGTTGATTGGTACGCAGTTGCCAGGGCCCGGTTCGGTGCCCTTGGGGCAAACCCTCAAGTTCCTTGCCCCGGTACGCATCGGTGACACACTGACGGTCTCGGTGACGGTTACTGCTCGCGACGTAGCGCGGTATCTGCTCACGCTGGCCTGTACCGGCATCAATCAGGAAGGCGTGGTCGTGCTGGAAGGTGAATCCCTGGTCCACGCGGCCGGCGAGCATATCGATGTGCATCGAGCCAGCCTGCCGGGCATAGAACTGCGCCACAGCGCCGACGGTCTGAATCGTTTGTTGCAAGCCTGCCAGACGCTGGAACCGATCCGCGTTGCGGTGGTACATCCTTGCGACGAGGTGAGTTTCGAGGCGGCCCTTGATGCCCGCGATGCAGGGTTGATCGACCCGATCCTGATTGGCCCAAGAGCCAGACTCGAAGCGTTGGCGGCCAAGGGCGGCCACGACCTTTGCGGTCTCACCATTGAATACGTGCCCCACAGCCATGCTGCCGCCCTGCGCGGTGCGCAAATGGCCCGTGATGGTCTAGTCGAAGCGTTGATGAAAGGTAGCCTTCACACCGACGAATTGATGTCCGCCGTGGTGCCGTCGTCGGCGCTACTGCGTACCAAGCGGCGCATCACCCACTGCTTCGTGATGCAGACGCCTTTTTATCCGCGCCCCTTCATCATCACCGATGCAGCGATCAATATCGCGCCGGCGTTGGTCGACAAAGTGGACATCGTGCGTAACGCCATCGATCTGGCACATATCCTCGGCGTCAGTAATCCCCACGTGGCGATTCTCGCTGCCGTGGAAACGGTGAATGCCAACATGCCCGCCACCCTTGATGCCGCAGCGCTGTGCAAAATGGCTGATCGCGGCCAGATCACTGGCGCGGTCCTTGACGGGCCGCTGGCGTTCGACAACGCCATCTCCCTGGCGGCGGCGCGTATCAAGGGCATTCACTCAGCTGTTTCCGGTAAAGCCGACATTCTCGTCGTGCCTGATCTGGAAAGCGGCAATATGCTCGTCAAGCAACTGGAATACCTGGGCGGTGCCTCCAGCGCGGGTATCGTGCTTGGCGCCAAAGTGCCGATTGTCCTGACCAGCCGCGCCGACTCCGTTGAATCGCGCATCGCGTCCTGCGCCATCGCCGCGCTGGTCGCCCATCACTATCGGGTCACCCCGCCATGAACGACACGGATAACGGTGAAGTGATCCTGGTCCTCAATGCGGGGTCGTCGAGCATCAAGTTCGCCCTGTTCGACGCCACCTGCAGCCCTTTGGCTCGCACACCACTGTGGCGCGCAAAGGTCGACGGCATCACGGGGCCAAACTCGGTGGTCAGCGAAAACGGCGGCGACGATCAGCCACTGACCCTCCATGCAAAACATCCTTATCACGATGCCCTTGGGTATATTCGTGAGCGGTTGCGAACTCAACTGGTAGGCCGTTCGATGAGGGCCATCGCCCACCGCGTCGTGCATGGAGGGATTAAATACTCCAAACCGGTATTGATCGACACGCAGGTGCTGGCCGACCTTAAAAGCTACATCCCGCTAGCCCCGTTGCATCAGCCCTTCGCACTGGAGGCCATCGAAACGCTGCTGCAAACCCACCCCGACCTGCCACAAGTGGTGTGTTTCGATACCGCCTTCCACCAGACCCTGCCAGACGTGGAGAAAATCCTGCCGCTGCCTTGGTCGGCCTGGGAAAGCGGCTTGCGCCGTTACGGGTTTCACGGACTTTCCTATTGCTATCATTCCATTGCGCTGGCCGAACGCTATGGCGATCAGGCGCGCGGCCGGACGCTGGTCGCGCACCTGGGCAGCGGTGCCAGCCTGTGCGGTATGCGGGACTTGAAAAGCGTCGCCACCACCATGGGTTTCTCAGCGCTGGACGGTTTGATGATGGGCTCCCGCTGCGGGGCGCTGGACCCTGGCGCGGTGATTTTCCTGATGGAAATCTGGAAGCTGAGCCTGGAGCGGGTCAGCCATATTCTGTATCACGAGTCTGGCCTGCTGGGAGTTTCCGGCATTTCCAGCGACCCGCGCGAATTGCTCAAAGTCGAAGCCACTGAGCCTCGCGCGGCCATGGCCCTTGCGTTGTACCTACGCCGGTTCATCCACGAAGCCGGTGCCCTTGTCGCGGCACTGGGTGGTCTGGACATGCTGGTGTTCACGGCAGGTATTGGCGAACACAACGCGGCGATTCGCTCTCGTATGTGCGCTGGCCTGCAGTATCTGGGTGTCGAACTGAACGAAACGGCGAACCAGGCCAATGCCTCAGTGATCTCGACCCCGGCCAGCCGAGTCAAAGTGGTGGTCGAGGCCACCAACGAAGAATGGGTCACGGCGCTCGATGCCCTGCGCCTGACAGAGCCAGCCAATCAGCAAGTTCGATCCGCCCCGCGCCTCATCCCCTGAAGGTATTCGATGGCTCGCCGAGAAGTGCTGTAAAGCGTCGGCACGTCGGTCAACCCGCCGACGGTGATCGTTGAGCTCAAATGAGGTGCCGATCGTGAGGCTGCCCCGGACAACAAGGCGCTCAACGGCCTGACATCAGTTTTGTGCGCTTTGAGGGCGACCGCCACCGCCATCGCGTAAAAACTCCTTGAGTGAGGTCAGCGAACGGGTATTGAGCACATCGTGTTTTTCCAGCCAGGCTCGACGCGCCTGAGCGACGCCGTAGCGCAAATAGGAAAAATCCGCGGCGCGATGGGCGTCCGAATTGATGCTGATGAGCACGCCTTGATCCTTGGCGTATTGGCACTGAAGGTCAAACAGATCCATGCGCTGGGGCTGCGAGTTGAGTTCCAGGCAGCAACCACGCTCAGAGGCTGCCTTGATGATTGCAGGCAGGTCCATGCTCAGGGGCGCGCGTTCATTGATCAACCGACATAGGGGATGTGCCAGTACGCTGAAGTAGCGATGATCCATGGCCCTGAGCAGGCGTTGGGTTTGTTGATGCAGGGTCAAGCCGAAATGACTGTGGACGGCGCCCACCACCAGGTCCAGGCGCCCCAGAATGTCATCTGGCAGATCCAGGCGACCGTCTTCGAGAATGTCGACCTCAACGCCCTTGAGCAAGGTCATGCCTTGCAAGCGGGCGTTGAGCGCATCGATCTGGTCGATTTGCTTCAACAATCGATCAGTGTCCAGGCCATGGGCCACCCTGAGGGACCGGGAGTGGTCGGTAATCGCCAGGTATTCCAGTCCGGCGTGCTGCGCCGCAAATGCCATCTCTTCCAGGCTATTGCCTCCATCCGAGTCACGGGTATGAGCATGCAAGTCACCTTTGAGGTCGCTCAACTCAATCAGCCTCGGTAAACGACCTGTCAGTGCCGCCTCGACTTCACCGCGATCTTCGCGCAGTTCCGGCGTGATCCATACCAATCCCAAGGCCTGATAAACCGCCACCTCGGTGGCACGGGCCACGCATTCTTCGGCCTTGAACACCCCATATTCGTTGAGTTTGAGCCCCAGCTTCCGGGCCCTCTGGCGAATCGCGATGTTATGCGCCTTGCTGCCAGTGAAATACACCAGAGCGGCGCCAAATTGCGCCGGCTTTACAATGCGCATATCCACTTGCAGGCCTGAGCCCAGCACGACGCTGGCACGCGTGCGCCCTTTAACCAACACGGTGGAAATCTCCGGGTGCTTGAGCAAGTGTGCCGTGACATTCACAGAAGGCGCTGCGGCCACGAGGAGGTCGATATCACCGACAGTGTCGCGCATGCGACGCAGGCTTCCGGCCACCGTCGCTTCCTCGATACCCGCAAGCTGCTGCAAGTATTCGATCAGACGGTGCGCCACGGGCTCGACAAACGCCAGCGGCAAACGGCGATCGCTTCCAATCCCCTTCTGCGCGGCGCTCAACAGCCGCGTTTCCATCTTTTCGCCGAAACCGGGCAGATGGCGAATGCGCCCCTGTCGAGCAGCCTCGCATAACTGCTGCGCGGTTTCGATCCCCAGATCGTGATACAGGTGCCTGACGCGTTTGGGGCCCAATCCGGCGATGGACAACAGTTCAACCAATCCGGGCGGCAATGTCGAACGCAACCGCTGGCGCAAAGCGCAATTTCCGCAGGTAACGATTTCGTTGATCTTGCCTGCCAGATCAACTCCAATACCGGTCAGTTTGGGCAGTGGTTCGCCACGCGCGATGATCTCTGCCAGCTCAAAGGTCAACGCCCTCAAGGTACGCGCCGCATTACGGTAGGCCCGGATCCGAAAGGGGTTGGCGTCATCGATTTCCAGCAGATCAGCGATTTCGAAAAAAACTTCGGCAATTTGATCATTGCCAATCACCCGCCTGTCCTTGAGCGAGGCCGATAGCCAGTCTGGTAACGGTTCCTGAGGCGGTACGGCGGTGAGCTTCATGGCAGTGCCCGTCCAGTGAAATGAAGAACGCGCGTTTGAGCGTTGATTCGTATTGCACGTCCTTGACTAACAGGTCGGGCTTTTTCCCGCGCGATTCCTCAAGCAGTGACGATTTTACGAAAGCGGCAATATGCAAGCTCGCCACGGTAGCCGAGTTCAGCGCTAAATGCCGGTGAGGCACATGCTGTGCGTGTTTTGCGATCAGCCGACCCAGCGAATCTCCGGCGCCTTGTGCGAGACCGGTGCAGGCGCCGATTTCGGATGGCCAACGATAATGGGCGCCACTGGCGTCCACTCGGCAGGAAGGCCCAGTGCATGCTTCCCCTGCGGCGTATCAAGAAAACGTTGGGCGAAACCGATCCAGCAGGTACCCAGCCCGTCAGCGTACGCGGCGAGCATCAGGTTTTCGGCGGCCAATGCGCAGTCTTCGACGATCCACTGACCTGGCGCGTTCCCCGAAATAAGGATGAGTACTGGCGCGTGGTAGAAGATGTGAAAGTTTTCGTCATTGAGTAGCGAATGGAAGTGCGCGGAATGGGGGCCAGCGGGCATCGTCTTGAGCATGTAGGCCTTTGCTTCTCGCGAGATCCGATCCAGCACTGCTTGGTCTCGGATCACCGTGAACGTCCACGGTTGTTGGTTGACCGCGCTGGGCGCTTGGGCAGCGGCATTGATCAAACGACGAATGACATTTTCATCAACGGCTTCTGTCGTGTATTCACGCGTGGAGCGCCGGCCGGAGATTGCCTTGTCGATGTTCATGAGTGCATACCTCAAGGTAGGTCATTTCATAAAGTCGTCCACTCACGCAGACCTGCTGCTGATTTAAATCAGATCAGGGCGGAACCGGTGGCAACCGACGATTCGATCGGCTCACCGTTTGAGTGGCAAACAATGCGTGACGGCACTACTGCCCAGTACCTTCACCCCTTGCGGATCGAAGGCTCGGCTTCGCCGGATTTCGCCTTTTGCCCCAGATAGGCGATGAGCTTGTCCAGGGTGTCCACGTGTTGGTAATCGCTTTCAGGAATTGCTATTCCCAGGCTCCGATTCAGAGCCTCGATGACACGAAGCCAATCCATGGAATCCAGATCAACCTCTTCGCGCAGTGACCGATCAGATCGCAACTGCTCGATTTCAAGTTCCGGGGCAATGCCTTTCAAGGCTTTCAATACTTCATCGCGGATCATTTGCGGGTTCATATGCCCTCTCCTCAAAGCGCCTCTGGCGTCTGCAGCAAACGACGAACTTCGCCCAGAAAACGTGCGCCGTAGTGACCGTCGCTGACTCGATGATCGGCGGACAAACTGCTAATGACAGTGGGCATGACACACAGCTGGCCCTCTTTCACCCAGGGCCGCTCACTGATACGACCGAAACCGACCAAGGCAACCTGGGGCGGATAGATCACCCCCAATACGCTGTCCACGCCCTGATCGCCGAGTTGAGTGACCGTCATGCCGGCGCCTCCCAGCTCGGAGCTGCGCAGGGATCCGCTGCGGGCGCGCTCGACCAGGCTGGCCAGTTCACTCATCAAATGAGTCAAGGATGTGTCCGCCACATGATGCAGCACCGGGGCGACCAGGCCACCCTGGCGCAAGGTGATTGCCACCCCAAGGTCGGTATCGAGTGCGGGCTTGAAGGCGTTATCCAGCCAGAAACCATTGAGCTGCGGATAGTCGCGCAAGGCCAGCGCCACTGCTTTGAGCAGCAAGACGCTGGGCAGCAGGCGCTCTTGAAGTGTGCTTTGCGCATTGTGTGCCTGCAGCCAGGCCATGGATTTATCCAAGGCGATGGTTTCGCTGAGGTAGTAATGGGGAATCTCGCTTTTTGAACGAGTCATGGCCGCCGCAATGGCGTGCCGCATGGCCTGGTCGGGGGCCGGCGGGTGCGCCACATGAGCGGCTGCCTCGATGTCCTCCAGGGTAACGACTCCCTGTGGACCATGGCCTTTTACATCAGCGGTGCTGACGCCTAGCTCGGCAGCACGCTTGCGCGCCGCGGGAGATATCCGCGGGCGTCTGCCGGACGATGCCTGCTCTTCGATCAGCAGCGGCGCCGCCGTCGTTGTTCGTCGCGCACTGTGCGGATCTTCGCCCGGTTCCAACAACCGGGCGATGGTGGTACCGACCGGGACTTTGGCGCCGATATCGATCAGCAGTTGCGACACCGTGCCCTCATGCCAGCACTCGACATCGATGGCGGCCTTGGCGGTATCGACGACGGCAATCACCTGGCCCGGCTTGACCGCATCGCCCGGGTGGACTTTCCACTCCAGCAACGTGCCTTCATCCATATCAGCCCCCAGAGAGGGCAATTTGAATTCGATCATCGTTTACCTTCCTGGCCTGATACTCGAAGACACCACGTCATCGCGCTCACCCTGATGTCCCCCGGCACAGCTCATGAGCGGCCGCGACGATCGTCGACACTTGTGGCAGGGCCGCCTCTTCCAGATGCCGGGGATAAGGTATCGGCACCTCGGCGCTGCACACCCGTGCCGGCGGTGCATCCAGCTCGAAAAAGCCTTGTTCTATGATCCGCGTAATGATCTCGGCGGATAGACTGCCGCTGCGCCATCCCTCGTCGACCACCAGGGCCCGACGGGTTTTGCAGACAGAAGCCATCAAAGTCTTGTCATCCAGAGGGCGCAGGACACGCAGGTCGATGACTTCGCAATCAATACCCTCCCCGGCCAGTACCTGCGCAGCCTCCAAGGTCTTGCCGAGTGTGCCGCCGTAAGTGATCAGGGTCAGGTCCTTGCCGGTTCGGCGGACCTTGGCGGAGCTGATGTCCACCGTCTCCCACTCGCCCGCATCACCCTCCAGGTTGTAGAGCTGGGCGTGTTCGAATATCAGCACCGGGTCCGGATCCAGCAGCGCTGGCCAGAGCATGCCGCGTGCATCTTCGATGGTCGCCGGCGCCAGGATTTTCAGCCCGGGAATATGGGCGTACCAGCCCTCCAGGCTGTGCGAGTGTTGCGCCGCAAGCTGGCGTCCGGCGCCTGTCGCCATGCGCACAACCAGGGGCACGGAGAACTGTCCACCGGACATGTGCCTCAAGGCAGCAGCCGTATTCATCAACGGATCGAGTGCGAGCAGACTGAAGTTCACGGTCATGATTTCGACAATCGGCCGCATGCCCCCCAAAGCCGCCCCTATTCCGGCTCCCACGAAACCCAGCTCGGACAATGGCGCGTCTCGAATGCGCTCGGGGCCAAACGCCTCAAGCAACCCCAGGGACACGGCATAACTGCCACCGTAGCGACCGACGTCTTCGCCCATCAGAAATACCCGTGGGTCCCGCTGCAGCGCCTCACGTATTGCCTCGCGCAGCGCCTCGCGATAGCTCACACGAATGCTCATGGCGCCGCCCTTGGGGTGTAGACATCGCGAGACAAATCCTCGAGCGGCTCCAGGCTACCGCTTTCGGCATAAGTAACGGCGGCTTCCACTTCAGCGTCCACCTGGGCGAGGATCGCCAGAAATCCGGGTTCGTCCAAAAGGCCCTCGGCCTTAAGCTGTGCACTGTACGTATGGATCGGCCCATGGGTCTTCCATTGCTCCACCTCGTCCTTGTCACGATACAGCTGTGGGTCGAACATCGAATGGGCACGAAACCGATAGGTGCGGAACTCCAGAAAAAAAGGCCCACGCCCCGCACGGATGTGTTCAACCGCATCACGAGCGGCTTCATACACCGCGATCACGTCCATGCCATCGACGGACCGGGTATCGACTTTGTAGGCTGAGGCTTTCGCACACAGGTCCGTTTGCGACTGCGAACGGTCCAGGGCCGTCCCCATCGCATAGAGGTTGTTTTCACAGCAAAACAGCATCGGCAGTTGCCACAATGCGGCCAGGTTGATGGACTCATGGAAAGCCCCTTCCGCCATCGCGCCTTCACCAAAAAAACAGGCTGAAAGACGCGATCCACCTTGCATACGTTCAGCGAGTGCCAGACCCACCGTCAGTGGCAAGCCACCCGCGACAATGGCATTGCCGCCGAAGAATCGTGTCGTGGCATCAAACAGGTGCATTGAGCCGCCGCGCCCTCGCGAACATCCTTCCTGGTGCCCATACATTTCGGCCATGATTGCTTTCATGGAGACGCCCTTGATCAGGGCGTGGCCATGTTCGCGATACGTCGCGACCACCGCATCGTCGGCTGCCAGTGCATGCAGAACGCCGACGGCGACCGCTTCTTCACCGATGTACAGGTGCAGAAAGCCACGAATCTTGCCCTCCCCGTACAACTCGCCAGCGCGCTCCTCAAGACGACGGATACGCACCATGTCCCGCAGCAGCTCGAGAGCAATGTCCTGGGACCGCGGTGGGAGGCTCATGGCGGACTCTCCATGCTGGAAGTGTCGCCTTCAGGCAAACCCAGTTCCCGGGCCTTGAGCAGACGCCGCATGAGTTTTCCGCTACGGGTGTGCGGAAGCACTTCCACAAATTCCAGTTCCTTGGGCGCAACGACCGCCCCGAGGCGCTTGCGTCCATGACCGAGCAACTCGTCGTGCAGGGCCTGGCTGGCAGTGAAACCACGCTTGAGTGAAACAAAGGCTTTCACGGTTTCACCCAACAGCGGGTCGGGCTTGCCGATCACCGCGGCCTCGGCTACGGCCGGGTGTTCCATGAGGGAGCTTTCAACTTCGAACGGACCGATCAGGTGACCCGCCGACTTGATGACATCGTCGCTGCGACCAATGAACCAGTAGTAACCATCGGCATCGCGACGCACGAGATCGCCGCTCAGGTACCACTCACCGACAAAGCAGTGACGATAACGCTCCTCCTGCCCCAGGTAGGTACGGAACATGGCAGGCCATGGCTGTTTCAAGGCAAGGTCACCGACCTCGTTGTCACCCAGAAACGCCAGTCCGCCCTCTTCTGCTCGAACGACGATGGCCGCCTCGACACCCGGCAGCGGCTTACCCATGGAGCCTGGTTTGATGGGCATGGCAACTGTGTTGGCAATCATGATGCCGCCGGTTTCGGTCTGCCACCAATTGTCGTGGATCGGCAGCCCAAGCACCTCTGTGCCCCACCAGACAGCCTCGGGATTAAGCGGCTCGCCGACACTGGCAATAAACCGCAGACTCGGAAAACGATGGCCGCGCGCCAACTCCGCCCCCGCTTTCATCAGCAGGCGAATGGCTGTCGGGGCGGTATACCAGACCGTCACCTGTTGCTTCTCAAGTATCCGGTACCAACGCTCGGCATCGAATTCATTGCCCTCGACCACACTGGTGACGCCCAGCAACAACGGGGCAAAGATCCCGTAGGAAGTGCCGGTCACCCAACCCGGATCGGCGCTGCACCAATAGACATCTTCGGGGTGCAAGTCCAGGGCGTATTTCCCGGTGACGCGATGGGTCAGCGCCGCGCCATGGGCATGCAACACGCCTTTTGGAGTGCCTGTCGTGCCGCTGGTGAAGTGTAAAAGTGCCGGGCTGTCGGCGGTCGTATTGGCAACGGTGAAGGCTTCCTCTGCCTGCGCCAGCAGTTGATGCAGATTGAGCGTCCCCTCGATCTGCGCCGTATCGCCACCGTTTTCGTCGTACAGCAGCACATGTTTGAGGGCCGGCAAACGCTCGCGTATGGCCGCGACCTTGCGCCGGTAGAGGGTTTCGCTGGTCAGCAACACACTGCCTTCGCCAAGACGCATACGGGTTTCGATGGGCTCCGGGCCGAAGGCACAGAACAATGGCGACACCACGCAACCGAGTTTCAGGCCACCGAGCACCCCCAGATACAGTTCCAGCCCTCGGCCACAGAGTACAAATAGTCGATCACCGGGCATCACGCCCAGCTTTTTCAATACATTGGCAAACCGGTTGGTCAGGATGCTCAGTTGGGCGTAACTGATGTCGCAACTCCCCCCGTTGCGATCAAGAATGCGCAATGCCGTATGACGTCGACGCGCCCCTTGCGCATGCCGATCCACGGCCTCATACGCCAGGTTCAAACCGCCGCCCGGCAAACCGGCCAGCGCATTGGCTTCCACCTCCCAGGAAAAGGCCTCCCGAGCTTGCACGCTATCGAGCCAATTCGGCGCTAACGGCAAGTTGGCCAGGGTTTTCTTAATGATCGCTGGATGCATGATTGCCACCTTGAGTCGTCTTCGGTCCGTCCCTAGACCGCCAGGACACTGCAGGGCACCTGATACAGAATATGTTCGGTCGTGCTGCCCAGCAGTTTCTCCACCCCGTGGTACTGGACTCTGCCCATCACGATCACATCTATGTTGTGCTTGTTGGCGAACTCGCTCAGCGCCGAAACGGGATGTCCCAGAATGAAATGTCGACGGTTAGCAGGCACACCGTACCGACCGGCGAGTTTCAGAAACGATTGTTCCAGCTCTTTGCGCAGCCCCTTGGTCAGCTCCGACAGTTTCAAGCCACCGCCCAATTCCTCCAGGTAGTCTTCCGTAATGTCATAGGCATACAGCAGGTGCAACTCGGCATCACACTGTATGGCGAGGCTGGAAGCCTGGTGGATAATGCGGTCATTCAACTCACTGTTCTCAGGCCCACCCGCCGAAGCATCAACCGCCGCCACAATCTTGCGCGGCAGGACATGGTGAGCCTCGCCCACCAGATAAATCGGTACCGGACAGTGGCGCAGCAAGTGCCAGTCCAGCGGGGTGAAAAACGTGCGCTTGAGCGCTGATTCTTGCTGGATTTCCTTAATCAACAGGTCGGGCTGCAATTCCTTGACGTGATCCAGGATGTCTTGCTCCATGTCATCAGCCCACGCCACCTCGGTGGTCACCTCGATCCCTCTGCCACGCAGAAGTTTGGACTGGTCCTCCAGCCAATCGTGATGGTCCTGCAGGTAACGCTCCCGAGCCTTTTCCCGGTCGCCTTCTTCGAGCAGCGACAACAGTTTCAACGCAGGAATCAACGTCGCAATATGCAAACGTGCACCGCTGGCCCTGGCGAGCGCTGCTGCATGGTCGATTGCCGGAGAATGGCGCAGGGCCAGGTGGAGGATGAGTAACAGTTGTTGATACTGGCTCATGGTCTGACTCCAGGCAGAGGGTTCAACGCCTGCCGTTGGCCTCGTAGGGCTCAGCCGTTGCGTCCACGCCGGACCAAGCACCAGCGCTGATTCAGGTTGCTCCGCTGGAAAGTGCCTGACGTTGATAAATATCAACTACCGGCGTGAGCCCCTATAAGAGGAGCAGCCTTTCATTCCACCGTACTTGATCAATATCAATCGGAGCGGGCCTTCCCTTCTCCACACTGCCGAAAAGTCCGCAGACGACGTGGAGGCGAGAATGCACACCCTGCAAGACGAGGTCATAGCCTTTCTCTCCAGGCCGTCCAGCTACGGCACGTCAAACCAGCCCGTGGAGCGTATCGAGACCCATGGTTCGGTGATTTTTCTGCATGCCAACCGCGCCTACAAACTCAAACGCGCCGTGGCGTTTGCCGAGCTGGATTTCCTCAGCCTGGAAAGCCGCAAAAACGCCTGCGAGGCAGAGTTACTGCTCAATCGACGGACTGCGCCGACGCTGTATTTGAGCCTGTGTCCGATCAATCGCCAGGCGAATGGCCAGTTGGCGCTCAACGGTTGCGGACCAGCGGTTGACTGGCTCGTGGTGATGCGCCGCTTCGCTCAGGATCGGCTGTTTGACCGAATGGCCGTTGAAGGACGTCTGACTGAACCGATGATGGAACAGTTGGGGGCTGAGATCGCCCGCTTTCATGCCAATGCACCCATCACTCCTTCTTACGGTCACATCCCGGACCTGTATGAAGAAATCGAGAAAAACCATCGGGAAATGTCTCGCTACCCACCCATCCTCGATTTCGCGACAGTCACCGCGATTGCTCATACCTCCCGGACCCTGTTGGAGTCGTTGACCGAGTGCCTCGAAGATCGCCGCCGTGAGGGCCGCGTTCGCCGTTGCCATGGTGATATGCGCTTGGCCAATATCTGCCTGCTCGACGGTCAGCCCACCCTCTTCGATGGCATCGAGTTCAGTGAGCGGCTTTCCTGCATCGATGTGCTCTACGACCTGGCTTTTGTGCTGATGGACCTGCAACACCATGGCCTGAACAGGTTAGGTGCTCGGCTGTTGTCCAGTTACCTCAACCACAGTGATGTGCAGGAGGACTGCAAACCCTTGGCGTTTTTCCTTTCTTTGCGGGCCGCCACGCGCAGCTTCTCCCTTGCGGGTGCAGCGCTACGTCATGCCGATCCGGCCAAGCGATACGAGAAAAAAGAAAAAGCTGTCCAGTTGATGCACCAGGCACTGAGTTACTTGCACGGCGAAAACCCGATTCTCAATCACCTGGCGATGTCTGAGGCGGCCTCCTATACATGACGTTATCCACGATGGGCGTTTCATTCAGGGAAAGGAGCCTGGGCCGGTGATTCCTTTTCCGGAATATCCGTCATGGTCGCCTCGGTCAGCAGCAAGATACTGGCGACTGAAACAGCATTTTCGAGGGCAATACGCACCACCTTGGTCGGGTCAATGATGCCGGCTTCGTACATGTCGACATAGCAATTGGCAGACGCATCGAAGCCAATGTTCCCAGGTTCGGCGAGCATGCGCGCAACCACGACGCCGGCATCCACCGCCGAATTTTCAGCGATGAGTCTGGCCGGAGCTTCCAGCGCCCGGCGAAGAATCTGCAGGCCGGTCCTGGCATCGCCCTCATATCGGGCCTCTTCGGCCGCGATAATCGGGACGGCCTTGAGCAACGCAAGACCACCCCCCGGCACAATGCCTTCGGCGATCGCCGCCCGGGTCGCTGAGATGGCATCATCCAGCGCATCCTTGCGCGCCTTCATTTCAGCTTCGGAAGGCGCCCCGACCCGGATCACCGCAACTCCGCCAGACAGCCTTGCCAGTCGTTCCTGTAGCTTTTCACGGTCGTAATCGCTGGTGGTACTGTCTAGTTGCGCACGGATCTGCTGCAAACGCGCCTCGATGGCCTCGCGCGTACCGGCGCCCCCTATCAGCGCCGTGCTGTCTTTTTGCACCACGACTCGATGTGCACTTCCCAACTGGTTCAGTTCCACCTGTTCCAGAGTGACGCCCAGTTCGCTGGAAACCACCGTTGCCCCCGTCAGAACGGCCATGTCCTGCAGCATTTCCTTGCGCCGATCACCAAAGCCCGGAGCCTTGATCGCCACCGCTCGCAGAACACCGCGTATCTGGTTGACGACTAGCGTGGTCAACGCCTCACCCTCGATATCGTCCGCGATCAAAACCAGTGGTTGCCCGCTTTTAGCCACGAGCTCAAGCAAGGGCAGCAAGTCTTTGAGTGCACCGATCTTATGGTCGCAGAGCAGCAAGTAGGCGTCATCGAGTTCGACCTGCATCTTCTCGGCATCGGTGACGAAATAGGGTGAGACATAACCCCGGTCAAACCGCATGCCTTCCATGACTTCGACCACTGTTTCGGTGGTCTTGGATTCCTCGACACTGACGACGCCTTCAACGCCGACCTTTTCCAGGGCGTCTGCCACCAGCTGACCGATGACGGCATCGTTATGCGCCGACAGCGTGGCGACCTGAGCCTTTTCCTTGGGGGTGCTGACCGGACGTGACTGGGCGGCCAGGGATTCGACGACCAACAACAGCCCGCGATCCAGGCCGCGCTTGAGGTCGATTGCACTGGCGCCCGCGACGACGTTACGGATGCCATCGGCCAGGATTGCATGGGCCAGCACCGTTGACGTACTGGTTCCGTCCCCTACCGCATCGCCTGTGCGTTCGGCCGCCTGACGCAGCATTTGCGCGCCCAGGTTTTCCTCGGGGTCGAGCAAGTCAATGCGTTTGGCGATCGTGACGCCATCATTGCAGACCGTTGGATTGCCCCATTTACTCTGGATCAGTACCGATTTTGATTTTGGCCCCAACGTCACTCGCACGGCGTCTGCCAACTGTGTGGCGCCACTCAGGATTTTCTCGCGGGCTGCAGCACGAAACACGATTTTAGTGTGAGCCATCAGGGTGTTCTCCTGGCCAGTTTTTCAACAAGTGCGTTTTGGCAGCTTCTATGAACTGGCCCGGGCGACGTTGACTTTTATCAACAAACTCACAACGCCACCGCGCCCCAGACGGCCCAAACAATGCGCGCACCGTCGGGATGACCGACTGTCAGTTCACGTCCCGGAATTGACAAAGATCAATTCGCGCAGCAAGAAACAGAGTCCAAATGAAGGTGTGTGTTCAGCAGGCTGAAAGGAGAAGGGATCTGTTTTTCAGTCACGGTTTCACGGTTATAGGTGAAATCTTTTCCCATTTGATGCGCGAGGAGAAAAGCCATGGACAAGTTTCAGCAGAGTCAAAAAAGCAAGCTGTTCAAAACATCCACTCATGACCCCTATTGCTCGCAGCGGGTTGAAGGTTCAGCCATCTGCCCGCAGTGTGACGCGGTCTATCAAGCCGGGAACTGGACTTGGAAACACCCTGAAAACACGGTCATTCATGATGCGCAAACAGTGACGTGCCCAGCCTGCCGACGCATCGATGACAACATGCCAGCGGGGACGCTCACGTTATCGGGCAGCTTCTTGCTCAAGCATCGAAATGAAATCATCAACCTGATCAAAAACACCGAAAAAAAGGAAAAAGCCGAGCATGCCCTGGAGCGCATCATCGGCCTTACCGACTCAGCGGCTGCTCTAATCGTGACCACGACCGGCATCCATCTCGCGAATCGCCTGGGCCATGCACTGGAAGCCGCGTTCAAAGGGAACTCTGATTACCGGTACGGCGATGATAAGTATGGCTTGAGCGTCAACTGGACACGTGACGAATAGAACCGGACGCGGTTGTCTCAATATGGAAAGTTGAGGGGGATCAGGACACCCAGCTCACCTTCTTGTGCTTCCAGAAGGAGTACGACCATGGCCATCAATGAATCAGCCTCGCCGAATGCAACCAACCTTAAATCGATCAGCCATAGCAGGGCGTTGTTTTTTGAAGCCGACCGTTTGAACGATCAAGCCTACGCATTGTTGAACGAGCCCGTTTCGGCGCAGACCATCCATAAGTTTTCTGACGCAAAAAAAAGGGCGGATGAAAAATACCGACAAGCCTGGCAGGAATGGTTGCATACCAGGGACAAGAACAACCGATGACAGCACGTGAATGCTGTTGGGTCAGCAGCGTGGCCAGCCATGGCATGGCGTCAGGCGTCAGGCGTCAGCGATCAATCGGGCTCGATTGCACGCTTTTCCGAAACCGTGCTGAGCGTTTCGGCGTTCTCGGTGTTGCGCCAGACGTTGGGGCTGAGCCAGACGCAGACACTGAATAATCTTCCCTACGTGTTACGCGGCAAACTGGCGGGTTTGGAACGGTGCGCTTCGTCGACACCGGAAAACTGAGCTTGCCGGGGTCGACAGCCGGAACTCGGTTATACCGACAATGAATATCCCCTGTGGGAGCGAGCCTGCTCGCGAAGACGGAGTGTCAGTCAATACACGGTTTTCCGACACACCGCATTCGCGAGCAGGCTCGCTCCTACAGGGGTGATGCTGTTCAACCAGTGACGGTTATGCGGTGAAACGGACGCCGGGCCTGGCGCGCTCGTCGACGCTCAACTCGAACACATCCGGGCGCGCGTAGTGACCGACCACGTCGTAGTCATAACGCGCGCGGACCAGGTCGTCGGTGTCGATTTCGGCGGTGAGCAACCCGGCCCCGTCACGCAACGGCCCCGCCAGAATGTCGCCCATGGGCCCGACGATCACACTGCCGCCCGCAATCAGCGGCCGATCCGCTGGCCAGTTGGCAATCTCCACGCCCAGGGCTTGCGGTGAATCCTGAACCTGGCAAGCGCTGACCACAAAACAACGGCCTTCATGAGCGATGTGGCGCATGCTGACCTGCCACATCTCGCGCTCATCCACGGTCGGCGCGCACCAGACCTCGATGCCTTTGGCGTACATCGCGGTGCGCAGCAGCGGCATCATGTTTTCCCAGCACACCACCGCGCCGATTCGCCCGACCTGGCTGTCGATCACCGGCAACGTCGAGCCATCGCCCTTGCCCCAGATCAATCGCTCAGTGCCCGTGGGCATCAGTTTGCGGTGCTTGGCGACCAGGCCGGCCTGCGGATCGAAATACAGCGCCGTGCAATGCAACGTGCTCCCGGCGCGCTCGATCACGCCAATGACCAGGTTGGCCCCGGTGCGCGCCGACAACCCGGCCAGGGCGTCGGTTTCGGCCCCGGGCACGTCGATGGCGTTGGCAAAATAGCGGGCAAACGCTTCGCGACCTTCCGGCAGTCGGTAGCCCAGCTGAGTGCCGAACGTCTCGCCTTTGGGATAACCCCCGAGCAACGCTTCGGGCATCACCACCAGCGCGGCGCCGGATTCGATAATCGCGTTTTCCCAGGCAAGAATCTGTTCCAGGGTCTCGGTCTTGCCGCCGGGCAAGGCGCCGATTTGCAACGCTGCGACAATGGATTTTGGCATGGCGATCTCTCCGAAAGCGTTGAGGTGTTGCCCATTCTCATGCGCCACGGGATCATGAATAAAGCCCGACTCACTGCTGAATGATATGAGCCAAATGAATATCGCCACTGTTGACCTCAATCTGCTCAAAGTTTTCGAAGCGCTGCATGAAGAGTCCAGCGCCAGCCGTGCGGCGTTGCGCCTGGGCGTGACGCAATCGGCCGTCAGCGCGGCGTTGCGGCGACTGCGCGAGCTGTATGGCGATCAATTGTTCGTGCGCACCGGCCGTGGCCTGGCACCGACGCTCAAGGCCAATCAGTTAAAACCGGTGGTGAGCGATGCGCTGAACAAATGCCGTCAGAGCCTGGCAATGGTCGATCCGGCGGCCAATCATTACGACGGGCGCTCGGTCACGGTGGGGTTATCGGATGATTTCGAGGTGGCCTACGGCCGGCGATTGATCGAGGCCATTGCGCGCAGCGCGCCGAAGTTGCGCCTGATCTTTCGGCAAACCCACAGCCAGATCGTCGCCCAGGCATTGATGGAACGCAGCATTGATCTGGCGATCACCGCGGGCGGGTTCAGCGAGCGGTTGCTCAGTCGTCAGGTGCTGGGTGAAGGCAGTTATTCGTGCCTGGTGGATCCGCTCAGCCTGGCCCCGGGGCAACAGACTCTCACGCTTGAGGAGTTCGTCGCCCGCGAGCACATTCTGGTGTCGTCCGGCGGCTTTATCGGGATCACCGATGAGGGGTTGGCGGCGCTGGGGCTGAGTCGGCGGGTATGCGCCTCGACCACCCACTTTGCGGCGTTGCCACACTTGCTCAAGGGCAGTCAGGCGGTGGCGACCATTCCGGCCCACGCCGCTCAAAGCATCGCGACGCTCTGCGGTCTGGCGCTGCTGCCCTGCCCTTTGGCGTTACCGCGCTACCCGATTGAACTGGGCTGGCGCACCAGCACGCAGCTCGATCCGGTGGTGTTGAAAGTGCGCGAGGCCATTGTCGCGAGTTTTGCGTGAAGGCAGGCCTTACTTGGCGGCCATCAAGCGATTCACTTCACTGCGCACCATATTGGCGAATTCCGGGGGCGACATGGCATCAAGTTCGGCACGAACCCATTCAGCCCATTTGCCTTTGCGCTTGGCGCGTTCGCCAAACAACCGCGCGGCCTCGCCCTTGGATTTGCCAAGGTTGCTTTGCCAGAGGTCGAACAGACGGGATTTCTCATCTTCAAGCGCTGCGCGCTCAGCCAGGGGTTTGTCGGCCAGATTGAAGCTCATGGGAGTTACCTGCTGCGTAAAATAGGCGACATCTTACACTGTAGGACGAAATATCCGACTCGGGATTTTTCCTTGGCGTACAGTCAATACGCAAAGTCGCTGCAACTTTTTCAGTTGCCGCAGACTCCATTGTTCACTGCCCATTTACCTGCAAGGAGTACCCAATGGCCCGGAAAACCGCCGCACAAACCGCCGAAGACCAGATCAAGGATCAGGCATTCAGCGAACTTCAGGCACTGATCGAAGAATCGGAAAAACTGCTCAAAAGCAGCGCTTCTCTGGTGGGTGAGGAAGCCGAGACCCTTCGCGGGCAAATCTCTCAGAAACTCCAGCAGGCCCGGGACTCGGTCACCAGTGTTCGTGACCGCACCAAACCGGTGGTCGACGCGACGGAGACCTACATCGGTGGCCATCCATGGCAAACCGTGGCCATCTCCGCCGGGTTCGGCCTGGTGGTCGGGTTGCTGCTGGGCCGCCGTTAAACAGAAATACATCGAACCTGCAGGACCCAGGCTTGCCGGCGAAGGCGTATTTGAAATCGCCTTCGCCGGCAAGCCTGGCTCCTACAAAAAAAGTTTCAGAGCCCTGCCAGTTCTCGCAGGTTTGCCAACGTCTGAGCGTTCAGCTGAATGCCTTGAGCGTTGGACTGAGCTCGCTGGTGGTGACGTCGATCACCCGGCAGGCGCTTGAGCCCTACGCTGTGCATCTGACGCACCAGTTCCTGGCTGCGTTCGGCGAAATTCTGCCCGGCGGCCTTGCTCGGATCGATCACGATCAGCAGTTGGCCGGTCCATGGCGTTTTGGCTCCCGGATGGTTCTTCCAGTCAAACTCGAAGGAGAAATTGCCGCCGGTCAGGGCCGCCGCCAACAATTCGACCATCATCGACAGCGCTGAACCCTTGTGGCCACCAAACGGCAGCAGCGCGCCCCCCTCCAGAATCGCCTTCGGATCCTCAGTCGGCTGGCCAAGGCTGTCCACGCCCATGCCTGCCGGCAAGCGTTCACCTTTTTGTGCGGCAATCTGCACATCGCCATGGGCGATGGCGCTGGTGGCCAGGTCAAAGACAATCGGCTCACCGTCAGCCCGGGGTGCGGCGAAGGCGATCGGGTTGGTGCCGAACAGCGGCCGGTCGGCGCCGTGGGGCACCACGCACGTCATGCTGTTCACTACGCTCAGCGCCACCAGCCCTTCATAGGCAAACGGCTCGACATCCGGCCACAGTGCCGCGAAATGATGGGAGTTGCGGATCGCCAACACCGCAATCCCGGCGCTGCGGGCCTTTTCCACCAGCAGAGCCCTGGCGGCCGCAAGCGCGGGTTGGGCAAAACCGTTAGCCGCGTCGACCCGGACAAACCCCGAGGCGACGTCCTCGACCACGGGCACGGCCTGGCCGTTGACCCAGCCGCTCTTGAGTGTCGAGACATAACCTGGAATACGAAACACGCCATGGCTGTGGGCGCCATCGCGTTCAGCGCCGGCGCAGTTCAGCGCCAGGGTCCTGGCGACATCGGCGGAGGTGCCATGGCGCAGGAAAATTTGCTCAAGCAATACAACAAGCGCGTCGAAATCGAGCGATGGGGTGGTCGAACTGACGGCCACTTCGGGCGTTGCGGTCATCTGAAGCTCCAGTTTTATTATTGAATACGGGCACCAGGGGAAACGAGGTTGCTCGGCAACCAACAGCAGACGTCGATTAAGCGCTGTTGTACCGGCGTCCTGTCAAGTCTCGAGCACCTGATCGGCTCAAGCAATATGTACCGCACCGAAGCACTCCGCTGACCGTAATGTTTTTCCTCAACCAATAGCCTGCGATGGCCACTGATCGCAGCCAATGAGGAACATCCATGACCACCCCCGCTGAGCCCTATTTTTTCGACGAGGCTGAACGCGCATCCAATGCCAGACAACCCGGTGAGCGCGAAAACACGCTGAACTTCACCCTCGACGACCTGAAATGGCTGAAGCACGTGTATTTGGCCACCCACGCTGCTCGCGTCGCGCAAAAAGAGCCCATGCAGGCCTGCCAACTGTTGTTGAAAGTAACCGGCAAAACAGACATTCCATTGGCCGGAGCCTTTGCCCTGAGCCGGTCCGAAAATGGAGAGGTCATCCTTTACACACCTTGGAAAGGCTTGATCAAGTTTGCCGATTTGGCCGACCTCAAAAGCAAACTCAAGGAGTGGCTGACGCAGGCCGAAGGCAAACGCGAGCTGTTGCGCTTTCTCTCCATCGAACAACGCAGCGCTTTACCCGCCGCCACCGTTCCCGACATTGCCACGAAAGACATCGAAGGCGCGGTGTTCCAGGACCAGCAACTGACCCTCGATCACAATCAGGAACAGAACATCAAGGCGATGAAGGCTGAGCTGCTGAAGACGCCAACCCTGCAATCGATGCTCGATGACACCCTCAAGCACGCGTTGCACAAGGCATTTCCCGCGCTGGACCAGCGTCTGACCCGGCTCAAGAGTTTCGTGAAGACCGTTTCAGCCTTCGACGGCAACGAAGACCTGCACACAATTTCCTCGATCCCTTTGAGCGATGCACTTCTGCACTTCTATCTGACCAACCAGTGGCCCACCGGCGATTCAAGAGTCTTCGCCAATCCCGAGCACAGCGTCAGCAGCGACGCGGATAACCAGACGTGGGAAAGCGCGGTGAAAGAAATCGCGCAGAGCTTCACGCCGCACTTGCACAGCCTGCTCGCCTTGTTCTGGAACACATCCATGAGCACAGGCCTTTCACGCTTGGCGTTTTTCACCGAGGGCCTGCGTGACACCTTTCACCTGAAACTTCTGCACCAGCGCCAGAACGGTGGTTTGACCACGCAGGAATACCTGCGACTGATGAACGTCAGCCTCCCGCCTGACGCGCACGACCCTCTTCGCATCGAGAAAATACGAGTGACCGCACCCTTCAGGCATTTTGCGGAGCTGGCCTCGACCTTGATGATCGGGTGCACCAACACCCTGGGTTTTCTGTACTCCCCTTCCCGAGGCATCGAAGCGACGAACAATCTGCCGGCAGTCAAAAACATCGTGCTGGAGATGATGAAAACCGAAGGGCATGAAGACACCTTGCTCAACTTCATGTCGCTGGACGAACGCGCCACCTTTCTTGCTTTGGAGCCGGTTGAGCGTGTGGTTGAGGGCAAACCGATCGTTGGTCCGGTGTTCAATCACTTGATGGCCGACATCCTCGGCAAGCAACGGGACAACCTGTCTCATGCGCTGAGCCGCTTGCGCGAAAGTGAAGGTACGCTCGAGCCCCATGCCTTGCTCGACAGCGCACTGGATGTCCGGGGATTGATCGATGACCGTCTGCTGGCCTCCGACCCTTCAGGACGCTGGAGTACACGCGTGGACCGACGCTTTGGCGCGCAACCGGCCACCGTCCGCGCCGAGTCGGCCAGGGAGGAGTTGTCGCGGCTCGATTCCGTCGAACAGGCGCTCGATCAACTTCTGGATAAACACCCGGCCATCTCCACGGCAACCCGCTCGATCACTGACGCTGAGCGCGTCCTGAGTGACTCCGTGGCCAGCTTGCAATCGACGTTTTCTCATACGTTGTCAACGGCATTGCGCAGTGAACTGAAGCTGCGTGCCGTCACCCGCACCTTGAGTACAACGGAGCAGGCAATCATCAAAACCGTGCTCGACAGCCCGATACACCTGCAGCGAGCGGCATTGAACGGCTTTCTGCCGGACGTGTTTTCCCTGGCGCTCAAGGCCGGCGATGCAGCGGATCCGTTGAAGCTGGCCAGCTGTTTTGTCCTGACTGAACGAGGCGGCCAGGATCCGGTGCATTCGGGCAAGGCGATTGTGTGGACGCCTGCGTTGGGGTTTGAAGCGTTCAAAGGGCTGACGCCGTTGCTGACCGAACTCGGTCGACGCCTCGCCGACGTCAACCATCGCTCAATGCTGCTGGAGAACCTTGGTCGCAGCGAGCGTTTGCCTGGCCGGACTTACACGTTGGCGCCTCTGCAGCGGGTCTATGGGCATTTTCTTGATTATCTGCAAAAACCTTATGTGCACCTCGATGAGCCGTGCCTGACCGATGCGCTGGCAACAAAGCTCTCCGCGACGCCACTGACCCATCTCCTGGATCTTGTCTCGCTGCGTAAACCGATGACAGGGCTTGACCGTCCGATGGACATTGCACAATCCCTGACCACCCGGCAAAAACTGCCGGCATGGCTGGCCCAGGCATCCGTCAAAGAGCTGATTGTGCATGCCGAGCTGCTTCAGCAATACGTCGATAATGTGAAAGACGACCAGGATTACCTGACCGGCCTGCGGTCACTGCAACGCACGGCGCACCATGGCCTTGAAAAACAACTCAAGGCGGACGGCTTCAACATCGACCCTGACACGGTCCGGGTGCAAATCAACGCCCGCCCGACATCCACGGCCCACACCCAAACCCTGACCGACTTTGCCTTGACTCATCTCAAGTCGCTGGACCCACTCCATTTCAAACTGGTATCGCTTGATAGCACCGTGATTCCCGAGGGGATGAACGAGCGCTACATCAAAGAGCTGATCCGCAACCTGAAAGCGGGCGACCATCAACAGAAAATAGTGAACGACGCCCTGGCCGACACCCCGGCAAACGCAGAGCGCCGCAAGCGCTTCTACACACAATTGCCCTGGCAATTAATGCATTACGCCCACGCGGAAAAACTTCAGGAGCGCCTGAGCGAGACCGGGTTTGATCTGATCCGGCAAGTCATGGACATGCCCGACGCCCTCGCCCGCGCGGCGGTCGACGGTGCCCACGCAATCATCCGTCCGCTTGAGTTCCTGGGTATCAGGCAGGCCCAATCGATCAAAGTGCCCGGTGTCTATCTGATCGGCTCGACGGCGGATCGCACTGGAGCGCAGGTGCTGATTGCGCCTCACAGCCCTGGGCACGGGATGAAAGAATATGAAAACGAAGCCCAGCTGCTGACAGAACTGAAGACCCGCGGACCGCTGCTCGACTGGCTACTCCTGAATCTGCAGAACCCTGACCGGACGCTGCTGGAAACCCGGATGGCGACCCCCCATCACCGCGTTGCCAGAGCCACGTCGTCGAACATCACCACGCTGGCTTCCCAACCGATCAAGGGGAACCTGTTCAAACACCTGCTCAATGACAACGTCGCCTTGTTGGGCCGATTGCTCGGTTGCCAGTCCGATGAGCGAAAACAAGGCGAATGGGCAACCATCAAGCATGTGCTGGGCGAAGACCTGCACGAGGCCTATACATTTTTCATGGGCAAGCTCGCCTACCCGGAGACGGTGTGGCGCAGTTACCGCGACATCAAGCAATCTGCCGAAGACCTGCAAACCCATCGGTGGGGAGCCGCCGTAAAAGCGTTCATCAGCGGCGTGGCCGAACTTTCCACGCTGCGCCAGACACTGGGGGATTCAACGCTGCTGTCGTCGGCACCGGCCCTACCGGCACCGGAAAAACCCGATACCCGGCTCAAATGGCAGGATATCGATGTCACGGGACCCGAACGCACGAAACTCGCGCGCCACGAAAGCATCAACGTCGATCTGGGTTCGCTGACTTCAGACGCCACGCTTGGGCTCTACACCCACCCAACGACAAAACAGCACTACGGGCCGGTTGAAGGAAAGGTGTATCCGGTCATCAAGCGCGGCAGCCGCTGGCGCATCGGCGACACACGCAAGCTGGGCCCTCATCTGCGCCAGAACGAATCGAAGCAATGGTTGCTTGATGGACGAGAGTCGGCGCCTCGCTTCAGTCTGTTCGGACGCCTGGAGACTGCGAGATCGGTGTTTGATGGCATGAACGTCGATGCCTCGGGCATGTCCCGTATCCGACGATTGTTTCCACAGAAGGCCCGTCAGATTGACGAAGCGCTGGACCTGGCAACGACCTACGCCTGGAACAGCTACCGAAACCTGCAACAGCTCAAATCCTCCGACGACACCGTCACGCCCGTGCATCAGCTCATCATGGATTTCCTCGGTGTGCAGCATGTGCTGCCCGCGCATGTCGAGCAGCTTGAAAAAGTCATTGGCGACGTTTTCGCAGCGCTGCTGGAGCCGTCACTGAGAAAACCGAAGTCCAGTCGTTTTGCCGTCGGCAGGCTGACCGAAGACGCCCAAAACACGTTTGCCTTCATTGTCGCCAAAGACAAAAACCGCAGAATCCACCTTGCAGAAAGATTCTTCGACCTTAGATTCGATCACTACCGTCAACACCTGACCGACGCGGCCTTCCCGATCGACACCCATGCACGGGCGGTGACGTTGATACATGAGTTGTCGCACATGGCCTGTCAAACCGAGGACATTTCCTATCTCGATCCCGGCAGGCCGTTCACCGACCTGATTGGAACAGCCACCCCGCTGGCCACAGAGCTCAAACGTGCGTTGACCCACGTGCAGAAAACGGCGCTTTCGATCCAGACCCCTTATACCCGGCTGTTCATGACCCAGGATCCTGATACCGGTGAGTGGGAAGATCTGGGCAGTAACTCCGACAAGGAATCCGATCGGGTGAAGGACCATATCCTGGCATTGACTGGCGCAGAAAACCTCAGCGGAGCCCGCGAAACGTTCAAGAAAAACCCGCTGGTCAGGCTGACCGTACAGTTGGGCAACGCCGACAGTGTGGCCTGGCTGGTCAGTCATCTGGGCCGTGAACTGCACGTCAGTACGCCCTGATGTCAAAAATAATTCTCATTTGATGGTTAATTGCCATGACGGCTGTTCTCGCAGACTTCCCCTCAAGGTTAGAATGCACGAAATCAGGATGAGTCAATGACCGACAATTCTCTCTCGCAAGCCGAATATGACGCCATCACCGATGCCGCTGCGCACTGGTGCATGCGTCTGCACGCCGTCGACTGCACCGCCGAAGAGCGGATCGCCTTCGAACATTGGCGTGATGTTCATCCGCTGCATGCGTTCGAGTACGAAGCCATGCTCGAGATCTGGGAAGTCGCGGGGGATTTGCCGCGTCCCGAAGCCGTTACATCGGTAGCTCGCTTCAAACAGGCCGCTCCTTGGCGCACGGTCGGCATTGCCGCCGCCGTGTGCGCCTTGGCGTTGCCGCTGGCGGCGTACAGCGGCTGGAACATGGGCTGGCTACCGAATTCGTATCAGCATTTCGAAGCGAGTGACACGGTCCGTCAGGTCACCCTGAGCGATGGCAGCCAAGTGGAGCTGAACCTCGGCAGCGAACTGATCTTCAGCAACTACAAGGATCAGCGCCGGGTCACGCTGGAAAAAGGCGAGGCCTTCTTCAGCGTCAGCCACGATCTGGCTCACCCTTTTGTTGTCAGGGCAGCGGACGGCAGGATTCGCGTCACAGGGACCAAGTTCAACGTCTGGATGTACGAGGATCAGGTACGCGTGAACCTGATTGAAGGCTCGGTGCTGGTGAGCAGCAACGATGACCTTCCAGGGGATGGCTTGCGCCTGGGGCCGGCGATGCAGGCGCGTTATAAACACGGCGACTTCACACCGCAGATCAATCAGACCTACCCCAACGACAATTCCCTGGCGTGGCGCAGTGGCAAACTGGTGATTGATGATCTGGCGCTGAACGATGCCCTGCCGTTGATCAACCGTTACCTGAGCAAACCGGTCATGGTCGCTGACCACAGCACCGGCACGATTCGCCTGGGTGGCATCTACAACATCAAGGAATTGAACAACCTGGTGGCGTCCCTGCCCAAGGTGCTGCCGGTCTACCTGACCCGTAACAAGGAAGGTAATCCGGTACTCAATTCGATCCCGCAACAAACCCCTAAAAGCTGAAAAGGCCGCAACCCTCAAGGGGGTGCGGCCTTTTTTACTGCTTGAATCGCCCTCTTACTGAGCGGCGACCTTCCCGGCTTTTTCATCCTGCTCGCGGATCGTCTGCGCCTGATACTGCGGATCTGAGGTTATCTGTTGCTCGGTAAACGGCAGCGTGCTCAACTGCTTCTTCGAAAAGGCAACGGTCTGATCCCGTGAGTACTTCGACGTCGGGTCGCTGGACAACGAGAAAGCCAGCAGGCCTTGGGCGTGCGGCCCCTTGTCATCAAAGGTCACCACTTGCAAATAGCTGGTGCCGCTGATGACTTCAAGTTTGCCGTCGGTTCTCGGAACACTCTGGATGGCGTTGTACACGCCAAGCGTGCCGGGTCCGCCGTGGATCGGTGTCTGTTGCCCACCGCTGCTGACCACCTGAATATCACCCCAACGGCTGTCATCCTTGAGTCCCAGTTTTTCCACTTGTTCCACCGACGCCAGCATCGCCTCGCGAATCGCCTGGGTGACCTGCGAATTATCGAGCGCCAGGCCACGGGGCGTGTGCTGCGGATCTTTCGGGTCGAACGCCACTCGCCAGATGTCCGGGACTTGCTGTAACGGTTCCATGACATTCTGGAAGTGTACAAAGCCGAGTCCGCTGTCCAGATTCGCACTGCGGTCCCATGTCTTCAGGCTCGCGCACATCGGAGCGAGCGTTGCTGCATCGGCACCCAGATCGTTGGCGCAAAATTGCAGCAGGTCCGGCATCACTTGCCCGGCCTGGTACACCTGATCGTCCATCACCATCCGTTGCAGATCCGCCGCCGAGACCGGACCGGCCTTGCTCAGCGTGCTCAACCGGTCCAGAGCGAACCGCGAGCGCAGCCCCAGCGGCTGGCCTTCCTGACTGATCAGGGGCGAGAAGCCGGTGAGCGGTTGCGCCGGGTTGGCCATCCACGCCGAATCGTTGGAGTGTTGGACGTAGTCCCTGCGTTGCAGTTGCGGCAACTTGTCCGCCGCATAAATGCCTTTTTGCGCGGCGTTCGGGTCGATGTCCCAGGCACAGGCGCTGTTTGAACCATCGAGCACGATCAACTGCAACCCGACGCGCGGGTCGCTGCACTTGGCGAGTTTGTCAGCACTGACGTTCGGCACCACCGACAGGTTCATGTACAGCGTCTGCCCCTGATCATCCACCGCCAGGGTATTGACCCACGGGATACCCTGAATCTTGTGGACCGAGGCCTGTAGATCCTTGAGGCTGGAGGCCTGGTTCATGGCGTACCACTGCTGCAACACCCGGTCGTTTTCCAGGTTGGCATCGCGCAGGCTGTAGGCGTACTGATTGTCCCAGTCGAGTTTTCCGGGCCACTGCACGATCGGACCGAACTGCGAGCTGTAGACCACATGGGACACTGCTTTGGTCTGGCCGTCGGGCTGTTTCACGTTCACCGTCACGGTCTGCTTGTTCATCGGCAGCGACTGGCCGTCGAGCAGATAACGGGTCGAATCCTTGGGATCAAGTTGCAGGCGATACAGGGTGAAGTGCTTGGACGTGTCCACCGTATGGGTCCACGCCAGGTGTTGGTTAAAACCGATATTGATCATCGGCAACCCCGGCAACGCCGCGCCCATCACGTCCAGCTTGCCGGGAATGGTCAGGTGCATCTGGTAGAAGCGCATCCCGCCAATCCACGGGAAATGCGGGTTGGCCAGCAACATCCCACGGCCGTTGAACGAACGTTCGCTGCCGACCGCCACCGCGTTGCTGCCGCGATCCAGCGCGAACCGCTGCATGCGCGTGGCCGCCAGCTGAAACGACGACCCTTCGCCCGCGGCCTGAGCAACGGCCTTGGGTGGCGTCGCCCCCGCCAACGCTTCGGCGAATTGCCCTACGCCACCTTCGACCAACAGGCGGCGGGTCAACTTGACCAGGTCCTGCGAGGTGATGTCGCGCACCCATTCGCCCTGGCACTGCTGCGGCAAACCCTGTGCACGACGCTCGGTCAGCGAGCGGTTGTATCCGGCCACATAACCGTCGACCAGATCACGCACTGCCTGAGTTTGCGCCTTCCAGAACCCGGCGACGGCTTCTGGGGTATTGAGCCAGGTGAAGAACAGGTCGCTGACCTGGTTCTCGCGCTCCTCGACCGTCAGCTGATCCGGGCCGAAATAGCGTGAGCGCTCGCCATTGACGGTGACAATCTCATTGGCCAGCAAGCACAGGTTGTCCTGCGCATAGGCGTAACCGATGCCATAACCGAGTCCACGCTCGTTATCGGCACGAATATGCGGCACACCAAAACTGGTGCGGCGAATGTCGGCGCTGGCCTGCTCCGGGGCATTGCGTGCATTTGCCGCAAGACTCAGCCCTATCAACATGCCCGCAAGGCTCAACCTGGTAAATTGCCTGGAAATAATCACGCTCGCTCCTGATCGAAAAGACAAACACCCTGCGTCAAACACGCATCGCGCCTTCCCCTAGGAACGAAACCCACGGCAAAAATTTAGGCCCTGAAAGGCGCTTTAACCAGCCTTCTCACAGGACGCTGACGTGATGGTGACGAATTTTCTACATTCGATCCTTCATTATTTGCCGTGCTCATACGTCTTATTGAATGAGAGCACCCATCACATTTCCTGGCCGGCTCGGAAAAGGAGTTTTTGCATGTACAACTCGCAACTGCCAACGGACGGTAGTCACGCGCCCAAGCGTTCAGCCATGGACTCCGGGGTCTTCAGTCAACGAGGCGAGCGTAATGGTAACGAGCGGATCAGATTGCTGCTCAAAAGCTTCGGCCTGCGAACCAGCCTGATTCGCCTCAAGGTCATCGACGCCTTGCTGACCGCCGCCGAAAGCGAGCGCAGCCTGGGCGTGCGAGGCGTGCACGGCCATTTGCTGGACCTGGATATTCCCCTATCCTTTCTGAGTGTGCGAGAAGTGTTGAAACGCTTGTGCAGCGAAGGCGTGATCACCCTCAATGCCGACAAAAGCTACAGCCTGCATCCGCACGCTGTAGCCATGCTCCATCGCGACTGATCAGGTCAAGGTGCGTCGCTCAAGGCTTGACCTTGCGACGCATCACACCATTGACCACCACCACGATCACCGCGACGCCGATGGCGATGTACTGAAACAGCTTCTCGCTGATGACGCCTGCGTTTTGCAGATACGAAAGGCCGAACATGATCCCCAACACCACCAGGGAGATCAGAATCGAGTATTTCAAACGTTGCGACTGAGTCATTGCGAATTCCTGAACCTGAAAAATGTGTCCGGTTTGTATCCGAAAGCATGCCAAGCCCCTACCTTTGTGCAGGAATGGGACGCTGCAAACGGGGTCTCATGTTACAGCCGATGAAGAGATTTGGCTTTATTACGGCGATAACCATGAGGATTTTCAAATGTTCCGTCGAATCACACGGCTGATTCCCCTGCTCGCGCTGCTGATGCTGAGCGGCTGCATCGTTTTCCCCCACGGTGGCCGGCACGGCGACCACCATTACGATCGCGGTGGACCGGGTTATTACCAGCATCGATAACGTATGACGCGTAAGTAATTGAACATCCGCTTGTAAGAAAAGCGGATATCCCGTGATTGCTGAACCAATGCCCGCCCCGTTGCGGGCATTTTTCGTACATACACTTTCCCTTCTTTTTTACTGCCCTCCCCCCATCGAAACCTGGCGAAAACTATTGAAGCTTTCAGTCTTAATAGTCCGTTTGAGGTATTCATACCCGCTTGATTAATCTTGGCGCATCGCAATAAGACCCACTATTTAACTTCACGAAGAAGAACAGGGATGCCATGCACAAACCGCTCATAAATATTAGCCCCTATCAGGTGTTCGGCTTTTGCCTTGCCATTACTTTTTTTGAACTTCTGACGTATATGGCCAGCGACATGATCATGCCCGCCATGTTGACCGTCACTCATGATCTGAATGCCAGCGGGAGACATGTCCCCTACGCCTTCAATCTTTATCTGGCGGGCGGCATTCTTCTGCAATGGCTTATTGGTCCGCTGTCGGATCAGTTCGGTCGCCGACCGATGTTGCTCATCGGTTGCGGTTTATTCGCCCTGTCCTGTGCCGCCGCGTTCAGCGTGCACAGCATTTATGCATTCAACGGCTTGCGGGTGATTCAGGGCATGGGGCTGGGATTTGTCATCGCGGTCAGCTATCCAGCCTTGCAAGAAGTGTTCTGCGAAGCCGACGCAGTAAAAATCATGGCGTTGCTGGGCAACGTTGCATTGCTCTCTCCGCTGCTGGGGCCTTTGCTCGGCAGCCTGCTGCTGGAGTGGTTGTCCTGGCGGCAGCTGTTTTTACTGCTGGGTATCGGCGGCCTGTTGGTCTGGCTCGGGCTTTACCTGTTCATGCCGGAAACCGTGGGTACCTCGCGTCATGACGGTCAGCGACTGGCGGCGGTGCCGTTCGAATGGCGCGGCACCGTGCGCCGTTATGCCGCGTTGCTCGGCAACCCGCGATTCCTCAGCGCCTCGGTCGCGCTGGGGGTCATGAGCCTGCCCTTGATTGCGTGGATCGGGCTGGCCCCGCTCCTGCTGATTCACAATCAGGGACTTTCACCCTTGCAGTACGGCCTGTGGCAGATCCCGGTGTTTGCGGCCGTCATTCTCGGCAACCTGATACTCAATCGATTGATCGCCGACACTGAATTGCCGCAACTGATTCGATACGCGTTGTGGCCGTTTTGCGTCGGACTCCTCGCCTTGCTCGCCAGCAGTTTCTACGGGGCGTCTACGCCTTTGCTCATCAGCGCCCTGGCCGTTTACGCCATCGGCCTTGGCATGAGCAACGCCGCCCTGTACCGGCTCGCGCTGTTTTCAAGCGACGACAGCAAAGGCCTGGTCTCGGCCATGATCGGCATGATCTCGATCGCCGTCATGGGCGGCGGCGGCTCGCTGATTGCGGCGGCCGGTGCCGGTGACAACCACGAATCCTTCGCCCTGATGGCGGCTATTGCAGGGCTCATGTGCCTGCTGCCCTTACGCCTTTTTCTGCGGCGTTCTCACCTCCCGCTTGCTGCCTGACTCCACCCGAAAGGTCCTTCGATGATCCATTTACCCCACACCGATGCGCTTTGCGCGTTAACGCAACCCTATTGCCTGGATTCCGTGCCTGAAGGCCTGTTCGACCGGGCCATGGGGGAAATCAGCCTGTTTCATTGTCACCACACGCCTGGCTATGAGCGCTGGCTCAACAGCAACGGGCTGGTCGCTCAAGACCTGGCGACACTGGATGACTGGTCAAGACTACCGCCGATTTTCGCTCACTATTTCAAACGTCACCTGTTGTTCGGCCCTACGGGCGAAGGCGCGCTGGAGCTGACATCGTCCGGTACCAGCGGCCAGAAAAGTCGCCTGCGCTATGACCAGCGCAGCATGGCGGCCGCCCAAGGCATGGTGAGCCACATTTTTCGCCATTACGGCTGGGACACTCCGGACAGTCCCTGCAACTACTTGCTGCTGAGCTATGAACCCAAGGCTGCGATCACCTTGGGCACTGCGTACACCGACCAGTTTCTGTGCAGCTATGCGCCGGTCAACCGCATCGCTTATGGATTGCGCCTGACGGGCAACGGTCACGCGTTCGATGTTTTTGGGGTGATCCGCGCCTTGCAGGAATTCGCCGAAGAAGGATTGCCGGTGCGCATTCTCGGCTTCCCGGCGTTCCTCTCCCACGCGTTGCAGCACATGGAAGACACCGGCGTCGCGGATCTGAAGCTAGCGGCCGAGTCCCTGGTGTTTCTCGGGGTGGTTGGAAAACCCAGGCCGCACAGGAAATTCCTTTGTCGCAGTTGTATCAACGCATCCACCGCCAATTGGGCATCGACCTGTCCCGCTGCCGGGACGGTTACGGCGCTGTCGAGCATGCCGTGCCCTACATCCAGTGTGCTCGGCAGCATTTCCATGTGCCGGTTTATTCGAAGGTCTTCGTGCGCAACCCAACCAGTTTCACTGTTCAACCCTACGGTCAGCGCGGCTTGTTGGAGTTCGTGTCGCCGTACATTTCGTCCAGCCCCGCGCACGCCGTTGTCATGGGCGACCTGGCGACGCTGCACCCCGCTGCCAGCTGCGGATGCGGCTTGCAGACCGACTGGTTTGAACTGCATGGACGCGCCGGCACGACCGCCAGCCGCAGCTGCGCAATGGCCGCTTCTGAACTGATTGAAGGAGCCTGACATGTACTTGATCAATGGTGAACTGCGGGACGATATCACCCTCGAGACAGCCCTCGAGCAACTGCATCCACAATTGCCACAGCGGTTGAATGCACCGATCGACAGCGACACCGTCATCGACGCAGCGGCCCGATTTGCCCTGCAATTGCAAGCTGGCCGACTGGATGTGCCCCTCGACAACGATCAACAATTGGGGCTTGTCGACTTCTGCCAACGCAGCCACCTCACCACCAAGCTTGAACGTGAGTTGGGGGTGCAACCGCGTTCGTTACGGCGTATTGATTACCGGCAATCCTGTTTTGAAAGCTGGCATCCGCTGGGGCTGGTGGTGCACATCACGCCGGGCAATGCGCCGATGCTGGCGTTCTGCGCGGTCCTGGAAAGCCTGTTGGCCGGCAACATCAACTGGCTGCGCCCCAGCTCCAGCGATGAAGGATTGACCGCCCGGTTACTCGCCGCGCTGGTGCATTGCGACACCAGTGGCCAGTTGGCTGATTTCATCGCGGTGCTGCCGGTCAGCACGGCTCAGATAGCGCAACTCTGCACCCGCGCCGATGGCGTCGCCGCCTGGGGTGGTGAAAACGCGCTAAAAGCGATTCGTCAGCAGATCCCGGCCGGGTGTCGCTGGATCGATTGGGGCCACAGGATCAGCTTCGCTTATCTGTCGCCCGAGGCGGCGAGCGATTCGACGCTGGACGCGCTGGTGGATGAAGTGTGCAGTCTGGATCAGCAAGCATGCTCCAGCCCGCAATGGCTGCTGGTAGACAGCAACGATCCGGCGGTTTTGCTGGACCTGGGTGAACGTCTGGCCAAAGCCTTTACACGTCGTTCCTCACATTGGCCGGCGCTGGTTCCTACTGACCAGGAGGCTTCGGAAATCACCACCCGTACCGCGATGGCGAGGCTGGAACACTGCTTTGCGCAGCAGACTGGTCAGGTCTGGACCGGCCCGGGATGGAGGGTCATCTGGGATCACCATCAGACGCTCGCGCCCTCGCCGCTGTTTCGTACACTGCTGCTCAAACCGGTGCCGCAACACTTGATCGCCGAGACGCTATTGCCTTGGCGCACCGTCCTGCAAAGCTGCGTGTTGATGTGTTCTGCGGTGCAGACGCCCGGGTTGGTGCGCTCGCTGGTCAATGCCGGCGTCACGCGTATTGCCCCGTGCGGGCTGATTCATGACGGCTACCCTGGGGAACCCCATGACGGCGTCTACGCGCTGTCGCGCTTCAGTCGCCGCCTCTCGGTGAGTCTGTCGCCTGAGGCCGTGCCTGGCCGGGCAACACTCGACGCGCTGCCAACCGCTGCGGATACACGCCATGAGCCGATCATGGACAAAAACACATTCATGACCCAGCCGATCAACGCCATGGCCCAGCTGTTTTTCCGCTCTGGGGGCAGCAGCGGCACGCCAGCCCTGGCCGGGTTCAGCTATCAGGACTTTCAACGGCAGATGCGCGCGGCGGCAGACGGCCTGTTCGCCGCCGGTCTCGACCCGTTAACGGATCGGGTGATGAACCTGTTTTACGGCGGCAGCCTGTATGGGGGATTCTCCAGCTTCACCAAGGTTCTGGAATTGATGGGCGTTACACATTTCCCCATGGGGGCGCCGCACGATGATGACTTCAGCGAAATGGCCCGAATGATCGTGGATCATCGCATCACCGTGCTGATCGGCATGCCGAGTACGTTACATCGCTTGTTTTTCAACGAACAATGCCAGCTTCGCGCGTACTCGGGCATCAGCAAAGTGTTCCTCGGCGGCGAGCACCCCGGCCAGGCCAGCCTGCGCCTGATGGAAAGCTGCGGAGTCTCGACGATTCGCTCCGCGATTTATGGCTCGGTCGATGCCGGTCCGCTGGGGCATGCCTGCGCGGCAACGGCAGACGGCGTCTTTCATTTGATGTGCGATACCCAGCATCTGGAAATCGTGCATCTCGAACACGATTCTCCGGTGCAAGCCGATGAGATCGGCCGGCTGCTGTTCACCTCTCGGGCCCGGCAAGGTCAGGCCGTGCGCCGGTATGACGTGGGGGACACCGGTCGCTGGATATCCGGAGCCTGCCCTTGCGGGCTCGACTCACCGCGATTCGAATTGCTGCAGCGCCACGGCAAGCTGATACGGATGGGCACGGAATTCATTTCACCGTCGGCGCTGCAGGACAGCCTCGGCCTGCCCGTTCAACTTGTGCTGGACCACGCCTGCGATGGCGGCGAGCGGTTGAAGGTTTTAGTGAACCTGGAGGCCGAAAAGGCGTATGAAAAGTTATTGACCCACACCGCACTGACCAATGCCGTGAATGCCGCGCTGATCACGGTAGAAGTTCACGAGTGTGCTGAATCCGAATTCACCAAAAACAAACACAGCGGAAAAACACCGTTGGTTATCGACAACAGACATTAAACATCTCGTTTGTCTTTTAATCTCACAACGCCTGATAAAAAAAAGAGAACCCAGTGAAAACAACTTATTCGCTTGAACAACTCTTGCCTTATATAAGGCAACACTCAAACTTCTATCGCAAACACCTGCAACACTTACCGGCAGAAGGTATTACATTAAAAGACCTGCCACTGACCAATGTGGCCGACTATTGGGCTGACAGTAACGACCTGAATCATTGGCCTGTGCTGACCGGCAACATCGAAGACGCGCTGGTGTTTAAAACCGGCGGATCCACCAGTCAGGGCAAACTGACGGTTTACTCGACCCGCGAGTGGCAAGCCTTGGTCAGTACGTTTGGAAACAGTGTTTCCTCTCAACTGAAGGACGGTGACAGGGTCGCCAACCTGTTCTTTTCCGGCGATCTCTACGCCAGTTTTCTGTTCATCCACGACTCGCTGGCGCACGTCAAAAGGTCCATCTGTGAGTTTCCGTTCACCGGCGAAGTCAGCATGGATGTCCTGGCGGATGCGCTGGATCAGCACCGGATCAACGTGCTGGTGGGTGTGCCGGCGCAGTTGTTGAAATTCGCCGCATACCTGAATCAGCATCAGCGGGTGCTGTGTGGGGTTGATACGTTGCTGTACGGCGGCGAAAGCCTGTTCGGCCCGCAATTGGCCATCCTCACCCAGGTATTTCCCAATGTGCGCATCGCCTCAATCGGCTACGCCAGTGTCGATGCGGGCCTGATCGGCGCGACAAGCCGCGACTGCGCCTTGGGCGAGCATCGGGTATTTGAACCCCAGACCCTGCTGGAAATCGTCGACGAACTGACCGGTGAAGTCATTGAACAATGCGACCACACCGGATTATTGCTGGTGACCAACCTGACCCGCCAACTCATGCCGCTGCTGCGATATCCGGTAGGCGACCGTGCCTGCTGGCGTGAGCCCGCCAACACCCCGATGCGCAAATTCGCCCTCAAGGGGCGTAGCGCCCATAGTCAGCGGGTTCGTGTGGGGTCGGCGTCGTTGTTGATCGACGAAATGCGACAGATCGTCCAGCGCGTTGCTGGCACCGACCAATGGCAATTGCGCATCGAACATGACGGCTACAAGGACATCGTCAGTGTGACATGGGTGCCTGACGCAAACGCCGTGGCCACCGCCACACGATGCCTGGCATTGTATGAAGCGCTTATGGCCCATTACCCCGCGCTCGAGCATCTGAATCACGAAGGGCTGCTGGAGTTGCGAGTGCTGTCCTGCAACGTTACCGACCTGAAGCTTCACCCTCGTTCCGGCAAACAGATGCGGGTCCTGGATTTGCGCCCCTATGACGCGCCATCGCTGGAGACTGAGTGATGTCTCATCTGATTTTTCGACGCTACCGCCCTTCCGATGCCCGTGCCGTGAGCCAGTTGTTTCGCGAGGTTTATGGCGATCATTACGTTCAACCGGATGTTTACCTGCCGCACATGATCAGCCAGCACACCGCCGAGGGTCGCTGGAAATCGATGCTGGCGGTGGATGATGTACGCGTTCTGGGGCATGCCGCGTTATGCCACGAATCGTCCCCGCAGAGCGCGGAACTGGCTCTCAGCGTGGTGCATCCCGCGGCGCAGGGGCAAAGTATCGCGACACGCCTGGGCCGGGAGTTACTGTTGCAGGCCGGGGCACTGGGCTTTAAGAGCGTCCTGATCAAGCAAGTGACCCACCATCCGTACACGCAACGCATGGCCGCAAACATCGGTTTCCACAGCACGGGAGTGCTGCCCGACTACGTTCCTTCGCCCTTCGCCGAACCGCACCCGGAAACCATTGTGATGGGCTGCCACGTGGTCGAAGGGCAGGCGCGTCCTCTTCCCGACATTCTCTGGCCCGAACGCTACCGGGGGTTTATGCAGCACCTGAGTTCGCTGTTCGGAACCCATCCAGAAATGCCCCCACAACCTTCGATACCCTTGCAGATCAAGCAGCACCATCACCGCTTCGACATGGTCATTCACCGTCTGACCAAACGTCTGCTCGACCAGATCCGGCAATTGCCCGGTCACTGGATGATCTCGACCCGACTTGCGTTGTCGCGCCACTTCGCCGAAGACTTGCGCAGTTTGACGACGCTTGGCTTCTCGTTTACCGGGTTGATGCCCGCTCCCGGCAGTCATGGATGGTTTGCCCTGTTTCATCGAGGGGCGCGGCCTCGGTCCCTCAATCTGCATTGCCCCTACATGCAACAGTTGCACGACGATTTGCAGCAAAACACCGAAGCACTGGGCAGCGCTCGCTCAGCCGCTTGAGTCTTTTCGGTAAAACTCATTGCCCGGTTGCGCGCAAAGCTCCACCAGCCAGTCGACAAACACCCTCACCCGCCGGGACAACTGGCGGTGTGGAGGATAGAGCGCCGTCAACGGCATGCCGGGGGGCGGCGTCGCGTTCAATACTTCGCACAAACGCCCTTCCTTCAATTGGCGGGCGACATGGTAGTACGGCGTCTGGATCAGTCCGTAACCCGCCTCACAAGCAGCCAGGTACCCGTCGGAACTGTTGACCGACACGTGCTTGGGCAGGTCAATCAACCGGAGTTGATCATCGACCATGAATTCCAGCCCGAACCGCTTGCCGGTGGTGCTGGAGAAATACTCCACCATCTGATGGCCCTCAAGGTCAGCCAGACTTTGCGGGGTTCCATGGCGCGCCAGGTACTCGGCGCTGGCGCAGGTGATCTGGTCGAGCATGACCAGCGGCCGCGCCACCAGTGACTCATCCAGCGCCGCCCCGCCGCGCAGCACACAATCAACGCCTTCACGAATCAGGTCGACAGGTCGGTCATTCAAACCGATTTCCAGTTCGATCAACGGATAGCGGCGGGTGAACTGCGGCAATGCCGGAATCACGATCAGGCGCCCGATCCCGGACGGCATGTCCACTCGCAGCAAGCCTTTGGGGTTGTGGCGGGCGGCGGAAAACACCACTTCGGTTTCCTCCAGATCGGCCAGCAACCGCACGCAACGGGGGTAATAGGCTGCGCCGTCGAGGGTCAGGCTGATCTGCCGCGTGGTCCGTTGCAGCAGTTGCACGCCAAGGTGAGCCTCAAGTTGCTTGATCAGGATGGTCACCGACGCGCGGGGCAATTGCAGGCTGTCCGCGGCTTTGGCAAAGCCGCCCAGCTCGACGATTCGGGTGAACACGCGCATGGCGTTAAAACGGTCCATTTGTCAGGCGATCCGGTCGATTATTTAGAAATTGCGAACAGTGATAGCAGTTGTAGCCGGTTTATCTTGTTTCTGTCGAGGTCAACACTGGAGGCTTACACCACAGGGAGTTCATTTCATGCAAACACGTCAATTGGGCAAAAACGGCCCACAGGTTTCTGCCATCGGTTTGGGCTGCATGGGCATGACCGATTTCTATACGACCGGTGTCGATACCCGTGAAGCCACCGCCACCCTGCATCGGGCGCTGGAGTTGGGGATCAACCTGCTCGACACCGCAGACATGTACGGCCCGCACACCAACGAAGAGTTGATCGGCAAGGCCATCGTCGGCAAACGCGAGCAGGTGTTCCTGGCCAGCAAGTTCGGCATTGTCCGCGATCCGTCCAATCCCGGCGCCCGGGGCGTCAACGGCCGACCGGACTACATTCGCACGTCTATCGACGGCACGCTCAAACGACTGGGCGTTGAAACCCTGGATTTGTACTACCAGCACCGGATCGATCCCCAGGTGGCCATTGAGGAAACCGTCGGCGCCATGGCCGAGTTGGTCAAAGTCGGCAAGGTGCGTTATCTGGGCTTGAGTGAGGCGTCAGTGGCCACGCTGGAACGGGCACACAAGGTTCATCCGATCAGCGCCCTGCAAAGTGAGTATTCGCTGTGGAGCCGTGACCAGGAAGAGAACGGTTGCCTGGCTGCGTGCCAGCGTCTGGGCATTGCGTTCGTCCCTTACAGCCCATTGGGTCGTGGCTTTCTGACGGGGGCACTGAAAAGCCCGGATGACTTTGCCGCCGACGATTACCGGCGCTTCAGCCCGCGATTTGAAGGGGAAAATTTCGCGAAAAACCTGTTGCTGGTGCAGCAGGTACAAGCCTTGGCAGCCGACAAAGGGGTGACGGCGGGCCAATTGGCGCTAGCCTGGGTGCTGGCGCAAGGTGACTACCTGATCCCGATTCCCGGGACCAAACAGCGTAAATACCTTGAAGAAAACGTTGGCGCACTGGAGGTGAAACTCAGCGACCACGACTTGCACGCCCTGGAAGCGATTTTCCCGGCCAATGCCACCGCAGGCTTGCGCTATCCAGAGGAAGTCATGAAATTACTTGATCGGTAACCAACGCCAGGCCCATTCGGTCTGAGTGGGCCGGCACTGCGAGCATCAAGCCTTGGATCTGACGCCACCGTCGGTAGCAGGCACCGTTGTACCGTTGCCCTTGCCGTAAGCCTGCAGGTTCTGCAGCACATAAATCGCCGTCTTGTATTCCGGAATCAGGCCGGCGGCGTATCTGTCGCCCTTGATGCTGTTGTTCTGGATGGTGTCCAGTTGCGTAGCGAAATACTCCAGCGCATTGAATTTTGCATCCGGGTCTTTCTGAATACCAAACCGGTCGAATTTGTCACCGGCGTTCATCAACGTCATCGACGTGATATCGGAGATCAATCCCTTGCCTCGCAAAAAGGCGCTGAGATTGCCCAGCTGTTTGGCGGAGACATTTTCCGGGTCAAAGCCTTTCACGTTCCGATGGATTTTCTGCTCATCCATTTTCGCCGTGTTCAGCGCGTTTGGATTGGTCCCCACCAGTGCCAGCATCTGCTTGACCCTGGCGCTGTGGGTGACAGGTTTGCCCCCGCCCGTATCCTGAACCAGCAACCCTGCCTTGGGAGTCCAGGCCCCTGTGTAGCCGATAGTCATGAATGAACTCCCGACTGCGTGACCATAAAAAATTCCTTGTTAAGTCCAGTTTTAGAGCCGCCGAGTATCGGCCTGGCAACTAGCCATACCAACAACTTTTTTCCAGTTTTTACAATTTTTGTACATGTTAGATACAAAGCACCAAGCGCCTTGTTTCATTGGTCTACACATTCTTTTCAAAAGAGGTCTAGCCAACTAATCAGCCTCTTGTACGTCTTGGTTAGTTTATTTGTATCAACATCGACACTGTCCGGCCCCTGACCGCTCGTCACCCTGCCCCTTTCTAGCACGCTCGTACCTAAAGCTCGTCCCTTGCAAGCCGATAGCTCTTCGAAGCGCCGATTTTCATTCCGAAAACCACAATAAGAACGCTGCACAAGGACCGGTCCCATGCCCGCATTCCGCACCATCCAGGCTCGTTACACGCTGTTTCTGGTCCTGTTCATCCTTCTGTTATTCGTCCTCACGGTGGTCGGCATCAGCCAGTTGGTCGCCCCCAAGCTTCGTCACACCGAAGAACAGGTGGCCCTCAACCGCATCGCCGAAGTGGCCGAGCAAATCCAGGGCGAACTGAACAAGGTTCAGGCGCAACAGCGCAGCATCACCCAGACCATTCCGTTGCTCGACAGCGCCGCCATCGACACGGTGCTGCCAGGCCTGGTCGATCAATACGGCGAGTTGAAAGTGTTCGGAGGCGGTATCTGGCCGTTACCCGGCCAGCGTGAGGCCGGACGTAACAAATTCAGCACCTTCTGGCACCGCGACGCCTCGGGCAAGCTGGCGGTCAATACGTTCTGGAACAGTGACGCCGCTCCCAACTATTACGACCAGACCTGGTACAAGGGCGGCATGCAAACCCCGCGCGGCCAATGCGCCTGGGCCGCAGCCTATAAAGATGACGCCAGCGCGGAGCCACGGACCAACTGCGCCATGGCCATTCAGAAAAATGGCGCGGCGTATGGCGTCTCGACTATCGACGTGACGCTGGGCTTCTTCAATGACTTGATCGCCCGCAAGGAAAAAGACCTCGGCGCCGAAATGCTGATCGTCGAAGCCGACGGCAAGATCATCAGCAACAGCTCGCGGATCAGTGGGCCAATCGTGCTGAAGAACATCAGTGAGCTGGCCGGCAACTCGCCGTTCGCCAGTCAAGTGAAGGCCGGCCTGCAAAACCGTGATCAGTCGCAGCGGGTCGAGTTCGACAACAACGGTGAAGCCAACACCTTCTTCATGCGCCCGATCGAAGGCACCCCGTGGTTCCTCGCCACGGCCCTGCCGACCACGCTGATCACCGCCCAGCGTGACGATGTGCTCAGCACACTGAGCCTGCTGCAAATCCCGATGGTGATTCTGCTGGTGTTGCTTCAGATCTATGCGATTCGCCAACTGATCCAGCGGATGAAAATCCTCAAAGCCAACATTGACGCCCTGTCCGCGGGCGATGCCGACCTGACCAAGCGCATCACTATCCGCGCCGAAGACGAACTGGGCGCCATCGGGCACTCGGTCAACGCCTTCATCATTTATTTGCAGAACATGATCGGCGAAGTCACCCAGGCCACCGGTGCCATGGCCTCCAGCCTGGACAACCTGCAGCGGACTTCCGCCCACACCAGTCAGATTCTGGTGCGCCATGCGTCTGAAACGGATCAGACGGTCACGGCGATTACCGAGATGAGTTCGACCGCCGAAAGCGTCGCGCAGAACGCCGCTGAAACGGCGGCCTTCACCCAGCGCGCCAACGAGAACGCCGATCGTTCACGGGTCGTGGTCGGTGAAGCGTCCAGCAGCGTGATCGCCTTGATCGACGAAGTGGCGAGCGCCACCCATAAAGTCGAAAGCATGCAGGAAGACGCGCAACGCATCACCGAAATCCTCGGGGTGATTGGCGCGATTGCCGGGCAGACCAACTTACTGGCGCTCAACGCCGCGATCGAAGCGGCCCGGGCCGGTGAGCAAGGTCGCGGTTTCGCGGTCGTCGCCGATGAAGTCCGCGCCCTCGCCGCCCGCACGCAAGCCAGCACTTCGCAAATCAATGAAATGCTCAAGCGCCTGACCCAAGGCGTGAGTTCGTCTGTAACTGCGATGGAAAATACCCAGGCCAGTTGCCAGTCTGCCGCCGACGCCACGGCGCGGGTCAACACGGGCCTGGATGAAATGGCCGGCTCGGTCAGCCACATCAACAGCCTGAGTACGCAGATCGCCACCGCCGCCGAGCAGCAAAGCGCGGTGACCGAAGAGATCAACCGCAGCATGGTGCAGATCCGTCACATGGTGGATGAGCTGGTGAAAAGCGGCCAGGCCAGCGAACTTAATACCCAACAACTGCTGCAAGCCAACGCGCGTGTCAGCTCGATCATGGGGCGATTCAAGGTTCGTTGATCGCTGCTGAATTACACATGCTCCCTGGGCCGGGGAGTTGGGTCTGGTGAGGATCTTTGTGGCGAGGGGGCATGCCCCCTCGCCACGACAGCTTGGCGTACCTGTATTACTTCGAAACAACCTCGTATCTCTTCCCGGCAAAAAATGGTCAAAATGCATCTTTTTGGCCGCAACCCGAGACGAGATCCCCCATGCGAATCCACCTGCGTCTGGTCGCCCTGAGCGCCCTTTTTATCTCCTCCATGGCCCAGGCCGCCGACCTGGTCCCGATCGAAGTCCACCGTGACGCCAACTGCGGCTGCTGCAAAAAATGGATCAGCCACCTCGAGGCCAACGGCTTCAAGGTTGAAGACCACGTCGAATCCAACATGAGCGAATTCAAGCAGCAGCACGGCGTGCCTCCACGCCTGGCGTCCTGCCACACCGGCCTGATCAACGGCAAATTCGTCGAAGGCCATGTGCCTGCGGATCAAGTCCTGGCCTTGAGCAAACGCAATGACCTGCTGGGTGTTGCGGCACCGGGCATGCCTATGGGTTCGCCGGGCATGGAAATGGACGGCATGAGCGATGCCTATCAAGTGATCGGCCTGAAAAAGGACGGCACTGATGTGGTGGTGGCGGACTACCCGGCCCATTGATGGGTGGCGCCTACATCGGGCTGTTCTTCGCGGCGTTCGGTGCCGCGACCTTGCTGCCGTTGCAGTCCGAAGCGCTACTCGTGGGGCTGTTGCTCAGCGAACAGTATTGGCTATGGTTGCTGCTGGCCGTCGCGACGCTGGGTAATGTCCTCGGTTCGGTGGTGAATTGGTGGCTCGGCTGTCGCATCGAGCGGTTTCGCGACCGGCGCTGGTTTCCGGTCAGCCCGCGCCATCTGGAACAGGCCCGAAAACACTATCAACGCTATGGTCATTGGTCATTGCTGCTGAGTTGGGTGCCAATCATCGGTGACCCGCTGACGTTGGTGGCCGGCGTCATGCGCGAGCCGCTTGGGCGGTTCCTGCTGATCGTGACGCTCGCCAAAGGTGCTCGTTATGGCGTGCTGGCCCTGGCCACGCTCGGCTGGATCGGTTGAACGATCGGCGGCGGCGATTGCCTGTCTTTAATGTCGCCCTAATCATGCCGATCCAGCATCGGCGGGTTTTCTATGGAGTTCACCCATGTCCCTTCCCCTCTCCCGTTGGCTGCCCGGCCTGTTTCTGACCGCTGCACTGCCTGTTCTGGCTCACGCCGAAGGCCCGGAATACGGGCCGGAACTGCAAGGGTTCGAGTACCCGTATACGGTCAAGCACTTCTCGTTCGAGTCCCAAGGCAAATCCTTGCAGATGGGTTACATGGACGTCGCCGCCCACGGCAAGGCCAACGGGCGCAGCGTGGTGTTGATGCATGGCAAAAACTTCTGCGGCGCCACTTGGGACAGCTCGATCAAAGCCCTGAGCGAAGCCGGTTACCGGGTGATTGCGCCGGACCAGATCGGTTTCTGCACCTCCAGTAAACCGGACAACTATCAATACACATTCCAGCAACTGGCGACCAATACCCAGCAACTGCTCAAAGCCCTTGGCATCCAGAAGTCCAGCGTGCTCGGGCACTCCACCGGCGGCATGCTCGCCACACGCTATGCGTTGCAATACCCCGATCAGGTCGAGCAACTGGCGCTGGTCAATCCCATTGGCCTGGAAGACTGGAAAGCCCTTGGCGTGCCCTATCGCACCGTCGATCAGTGGTACGAGCGCGAACTCAAACTCAGCGCCGACGGCATCCGCACCTATGAACGCAACACCTATTACGGTGGCCGCTGGAAGCCTGAATTCGATCGCTGGGTCGATATGCTTGCCGGCTTGAACAAAGGCCCGGGGCACACACAGGTGGCCTGGAACTCGGCGTTGATCTACGACATGATCTTCACCCAGCCGGTGTACTACGAGTTCAAGGACCTGAAGATGCCGACGCTGTTGCTGATCGGCACGTCCGACACCACGGCCATCGGCAGTGACATTGCCTCCCCGGAGGTCAAGGCCAGGCTCGGTCATTACGACGTGCTCGGCAAGCAAGTGGCAAAACTGATTCCCCAGTCCACACTGGTTGAATTCCCCGGCATGGGCCACGCGCCACAGATGGAAGAACCGGCGCAATTCCACCAGGCATTGCTCGACTGGCTGAACAAAACCAATCCCGTGCGTTAATGAGGTAAGGCTGATGGCGGTGCAGATTGCGGTGATCGATGATTGGCAGGACGTGGCCCGTGACGTGGTCGACTGGTCAGTGCTGGACAGCCTCGGCGAGGTGAGTTTTATCCATGATTACCCCGCCGACAACGCAACCCTGGCGGAGCGTCTGGGTAAATTCGAAGTGATCTGCGTAATGCGCGAACGCACCCGCTTCGATGAAGACCTTCTGCGCCAATTGCCGACACTCAAGCTGCTGGTCACCGGTGGTATGCGTAATGCTGCGCTGGATCTCAAGGCCGCTGCGGCACTGGGCATCCAGGTCTGTGGCACCGACAGCTACAAACACGCCGCTCCAGAACTGACCTGGGCGTTGATAATGGCCGCGACCCGCAATCTCGTGGCCGAAGCCAATGCCTTACGCGCCGGGAAATGGCAGCAAGGCCTGGGCGGCGACTTGCACGGCAAGACACTGGCGATCCTCGGCCTTGGCAGCATCGGCCAACGGGTCGCGCAGTTCGGTCAGGTGTTCGGGATGCGGGTGATCGCGTGGAGCGAAAACCTCACGGCCGAACGTGCCGCTGAAGTGGGCGTGACCTATGTCAGCAAGCAGGAACTGTTCGAGCAGGCCGATGTGCTGTCGGTTCATCTGGTGCTCAGTGATCGCAGCCGCGGATTGGTCGACGCCCAGGCGCTGGACTGGATGAAACCCTCGGCGCTGCTGGTCAACACCGCCCGCGGACCGATTGTCGATGAGGCTGCGCTGATCAAGGCCTTGCAAAAGAATCGACTCGCGGGGGCGGCACTGGATGTGTTCGACATCGAGCCATTGCCGGTGAATCATCCGTTCAGAACGCTGGACAACGTGTTGGCAACGCCGCATGTCGGGTACGTCAGCCAACAGAACTACCATCAGTTCTTTTCGCAAATGATCGAGGACATTCAAGCGTGGTCGGCGGGTGAGCCGATTCGCCTTCTGAGCTAGGACCGAAGCGCCGCTCTCGCACTCGATCGATGTTGGTCAATACTGAACGCGAAAACCACGTATCCTCTGCGCCCGTTTCACGTTCAACCTCGCGAGGGCAGTTTGTCTAAAGGTATCGCTTTATCGGTCTCGGCCTCGGTGCTGTTTGCCGTCATGTATTACTACACCTCGCTGCTCACGCCCTTGAGCGGCGTGGAGATTTTCGGCTGGCGCATGCTGCTGACCGTGCCGTGCATGACCGTGTTCATGACGGTTTCCGGCGAATGGAAACGCGTGGTCGAGATTTTTCGGCGTATCGCCGGGAATCGCAAACTGATCGCCGGCCTGATCGCCTCCTCTGCCCTGCTCGGCGTGCAGCTTTGGCTGTTCATGTGGGCGCCACTCAACGGCTACAGCCTGGATGTGTCGCTCGGCTATTTCCTGTTGCCGCTGACCATGGTCCTGACCGGGCGGATCGCCTATGGCGAGCGCCTCTCGTATCTGCAAAAAATCGCCGTGGTGCTGGCCTGCCTTGGGGTGATCAACGAGGTGTATCAGGTCGGTGGTTTTTCCTGGGCAACCTTGCTGGTCTGCATCGGCTATCCCTTGTATTTCATCCTGCGCAAGCGCCTGGCCGCCGACAACCTTGGCGGTTTATGGCTGGACATGGCGTTGACGCTGCCGGTGGCGTTCTGGTTCGTGCAGAGTGGCGAACAGGGTTTCGGCGTGTTTGATCAACACCCGTGGTTGTCGCTGCTAATCCCGATACTCGGAGTGATCAGCGCGTCGGCGCTGGTGGTCTACATCATCGCCAGCCGGTTGTTGCCGTTCAGTCTGTTCGGGCTGTTGAGTTATGTAGAACCGGTGTTGCTGCTGGGCGTTGCATTGCTGCTTGGGGAAAGCATCAAGCCCGGGGAATGGTTGACTTATATTCCGATCTGGCTGGCGGTGGTGGTGCTGGTGTTTGAAGGGTTCAAGCACCTGGTTCGGCATCGCAAACCTTAAGCCCTACACAAAACCAAATGCAGGAGTGAGCCTGCCCGCGATAGCTATCTGTCAGTCAACAATGATGTTGAATTTGACGACACTATCGCGAGCAGGCTCACTCCTGCAGTTTTAACGGTGAAGCGGCTTAATCGGTGGCGAGTACACCGCGGCGAACCTGATCACGTTCGATCGATTCGAACAGTGCCTTGAAGTTGCCTTCGCCGAAACCGTCGTCGCCTTTACGCTGGATGAATTCGAAGAACACCGGCCCCATCAGGGTTTCCGAGAAAATCTGCAGCAACAGACGCTTGTCGCCCGACTCGGACGAACCGTCCAGCAGGATCCCACGCGATTGCAGCTGATCGACCGGCTCACCGTGGTTCGGCAGGCGGCCTTCGAGCATTTCGTAGTAGGTTTCCGGTGGCGCGGTCATGAAGCGCATGCCGATGCTTTTCAGGTGATCCCAGGTCTTGATCAGGTCATCGCTGAGGAAGGCCACGTGCTGAATGCCCTCACCATTGAACTGCATCAGGAACTCTTCGATCTGCCCGGCGCCCTTGGACGATTCTTCGTTCAGCGGGATGCGGATCATGCCGTCCGGCGCGGTCATGGCCTTGGAGGTCAGGCCGGTGTATTCGCCCTTGATGTCGAAGTAACGGATCTCACGGAAGTTGAACAGCTTCTCGTAGAAGTTGGCCCAATACGCCATGCGACCGCGATACACGTTGTGGGTCAGGTGATCGATGATTTTCAGACCGGCGCCGACCGGGTTGCGGTCAACACCTTCGATGAACACGAAGTCGATGTCGTAGATCGAGCTGCCTTCACCAAAACGGTCGATCAGGTACAGCGGCGCGCCGCCAATGCCTTTGATCGCCGGCAGGTTCAGTTCCATCGGCCCGGTTTCGATGTGGATCGGCTGGGCGCCGATTTCCAGCGCGCGCTTGTAGGCCAGTTGCGAATCCTTGACGCGGAACGCCATGCCGCACACCGATGGGCCGTGCTCGGCCGCGAAGTACGAAGCAACGCTGTGCGGTTCGTTGTTGAGGATCAGGTTGATCTGGCCCTGGCGATACAGGTGCACGTCTTTGGAGCGGTGGGTCGCGACCTTGGTGAAGCCCATGATCTCGAAGATCGGCTCCAGGGTGTTCGGGGTCGGCGATGCGAACTCGATGAACTCAAAGCCCATCAGGCCCATTGGGTTTTCGTATAAATCTGCCATTTTGGCGCCTCATCATTTTTTAGAATTAACGGAACGTTAGTTGCTAAGAATGCTGAAGCCGGCGGGTGGCGCGCAGGAGATGCCCCGCACGCTGCGGGCGAGGAAGTCACCGTAGATCAATTGAAACCCAAAACTTTTCATTGTCGACCCAAGGCTGATGCGGGCGAGGCTTCTGCTGGCAGAAGACGATTATTATTGTATGCGTAACCCGATTCTACACAGCGTAAATAGGTTTGTCCGCCTTCTGTATCAAATCCCCTTTTTCCCTGCTCGCGCAAGGGGTTTGTTGCACAGGAAAATCCCCGTGAGAATCAGCCCGCCTCCCAGGCACATCACCAGCGTCAACTGCTCGCCCAACAGTAACGCGCCGAGGATCACCGCCGTCAGCGGATTCAGGGCAATGAACACCCCCGAACGTGTCGCGCCGATTTGGCGAATGCCATCGTAATAGCCGATGTAGGCCAGCGCCGAGCCCAATACACCCAGGTACATCAGGCTCATCCATTGCTGCGGACCGAGGCTCATGAGCGCGCTGACACTCAGTTCACCCCGTATCGCACTTGCCACCCACAGCATCAGGGTGCCGAGCAGAATCGAATACGCCACCGTCTGCACCGGCCCCAGCGAGTGGTTCAGTTCTTTGGAGAACAGCGAGTAAATCCCCCAGCCGAGCACGCAGCCGAAAATCAGCAGGTCACCGATCCACGCGTCGGCGTTGTCGACCAGTAACTGCGGGTTGCGACTGACGATCACCAGACTCGCCCCGGCGATACAGATCGCGATCCCGATAACCTTCGCCCGACTCAAGCGCTCCTTGAACAGCAGCCACGACGCCAGTCCGATCACGGCGGGATTCAGCGCCACAATCAATGACGCACGCGATGCATTGATGTAATGCAGTCCATAAAAGAAGCACAGGTTGTAGAAGAAGATGCCGAAGAACCCCAGCAGCGCCAGTTGCAGCCACTGCCCGGGGCTCGGCTTCGCCAGTGGTACGCGGGCCAGCAGCAAAAACAGCAGCAATGCCACGCTGGCCAGGAGGAATCTGAGGCTGGCGGCGAACAATGGGCTGAGGCTGTCCGCGAGAAACCGGCCAGCCACGAACGTCCCGCCCCAGATCATGGTGACGGCGGCGAGTTTCAAATAAACCGGCACATCCGATGAGGTTGTTTGCGCGTAAGCATTCATGAGGTGCAAGGACTTCAGTCAGGGAAGATGACGTATCATTTGACTAATGCATGATCATCGTAAAATGAGTAAAGACTCATGACCCTGACACAACTCGAGATTTTTTCGCTGGTCGCCGAACTGCGCGGGTTCACGGCGGCGGCCAATCGGCTGGGGATCTCCCAATCGGCGGTGTCGCATGCCTTGAAGTCGCTGGAACAGGAATTGGGGGTCGAGTTGTTCCGGCGCCACCAGTCCCAAGTCGAGCCGAGCGACATCGGTCTACAGCTCTTGTCGCGCGCCCGGGCCATGCTCGGGTTGGCCGACACCTTGCGCCAGGAAGCCGCCGACGCTCGCGGGATGAAGCGCGGCACCCTGCGCATCGGCTCGTTCGGCCCCACCTCATCGATCAAACTGCTGCCACAGATCCTGGCGCACTACCGCGCCGCTCACCCCGGTATCGAAGTGCACATCGACGAAGGTCCGGACCGGCAGATTATCCAGTGGCTGGAAGAACGACGAATCGATATCGGTTTCGTGGTGCTGCCCGAAGATCGCTTCGATACCTTCAGGCTGATCGAAGACCGGATGGTCGCGCTGCTGCCCTCCGATCACCCGCTGACCGGTCGCGACAGCCTGAGTTTGAGCGACTTGTGTCACGACCCGTTCGTGCTGACCGAAGCCGGGTCTTCGGAGCTGGTTTCACGGCTGTTCACGGCTGCCCGGCTGACACCGAACATCCGTTATCGCTGCTCGCAGCTGCTCAGCACCCTCGACACCGTAGGCCGAGGCGATGCCGTGACCGTGGTCGCCGAAGGTTCGTTGCCCGACGACAACGACAGCCGCTACGTGAAAAAACCGCTGTCTCCATCCGTCAATCGGCAGGTAGGTCTGGCGGTGCTCGACCAGCGTCAGTCGTCGCCCGCAACGCTGGCGTTTATCCAAATGGCTACAAACCTTGACTATCGTTGACCGGCATAAATACCGACGGCCATCTATCATGCCCACTACCTGAACTCTTTTTGGGGAGGCGTGCCGTTGTCCTCCCTGCATTTGAGAGCCGTATCCCTTCGTCACAGGCTTTGTGAATGCCACTGAACGCCAAGACCCACAAACGCGGCAAACGAATGGCTGTAACCGTTTTGAGCGGGGTACTCCCGGTGCTATTGGGGGTTGTCATTCTCTATATGCAGGCCGAGCGTGCGCTCAAGCAGAGCACCGAGCTGACGGCCGAAGAAGCCATCCGCCAATTCGAACTGATGCTCGACCGTAACGCCCAGGCGGCACGAGAACTGCTGCCGCTGGCCGGCCAAAGCTGCAAAGACGTCAAATTGGCCCTGCGTGAACAGGTCACCCGCGGTCCATTCGTGCGCGCGACGAATCTGGTGTGGGACGACAGCATTTATTGCAGTTCTTTGTTCGGTGACTACCACGAAAAGCTCAGTGCCGGCGACTACTCCAAAGGCCGGTTGCTACTGATGAAAGGCAACCTGGTCACGCCTGACACTGCGATACTGGTGTATCGACTGGGCGAAGGAAAACAGGGAGCTTTAAGTACGCTGGACGGTTATCACCTGAGCAACGTGCTGCGCATGATTGGTCGCAAGACGATCCTGTTGCTGCAAGTCGGTCCCAACTGGATATCCGCCGACGGCAAGGTTCACGATGTCGCCCTTCCCGTCCCGCCCGTAGCCGAAAGCAAACTGACGTCCACGCGTTATGGCTTTACGGTCGCAGCCGGTTTCCCCGAGGGTGAAACCTGGCGCTACATGAACAGCGAGTACCCACCGCTGTTCAGTTTGCTGATCTTCTTCGGCGTGGTCTCGGGCGCAATCGGACATGTCCTGCAAAAACGCTCGTCGTCCCCCAGCCATGAAATGCAGCGTGCGCTGGAGGCCGGTGAGTTTGTTCCGTACTTTCAGCCCGTGGTGCATGGCGATACCAAAACCTGGTCCGGCGCCGAAGTGTTGATGCGCTGGAATCACCCGAAGGAAGGCCTGGTACGCCCGGACCTGTTCATTCCTTTTGCCGAGCATTCCGGGTTGATCGTGCCAATGACCCGCTCGTTGATGCGACACACCGCGGCGCTGTTGGCGCCTGCCGCTGCTTCGTTCGATGGGCCATTTCACATTGGCATCAACATCACCGCCAGTCATTGCAAGGACTTGGACCTGGTCGAAGACTGCCGGGAGTTTCTCAGTGCCTTCGCACCAGGGGCCATCCACCTGGTGCTGGAATTGACCGAGCGCGAACTGATTGAACCAACGGCCATTACGCACCTGCTGTTCGAGCAGCTTCGCACCTTGGGCGTAATGATCGCTATCGATGACTTTGGCACAGGTCACTCAAGCCTCGGTTATCTGCGTCAGTTCAATGTGGACTTTCTGAAAATCGATCAGAGTTTTGTCGCGATGATCGGCGTTGACGCGCTTTCCCGGCACATTCTGGACAGCATTATCGAATTGTCGGCCAAGCTTGATCTGGGCATCGTCGCCGAAGGCGTGGAAACCGAGGAGCAAAGTGACTATCTGGCCGCACACGGCGTGAACTTTCTGCAAGGTTATTTGTTCGGTCGACCGATGCCAGGAGCCGAATTCATTAATGCATTAAGGCACCATTAACCTGCGGTTTAAGCGACGAGGAAACGAAGCAGCGCACCAAATTGAATCAAAAGACTACTGTAGTTACATGAAGAAAAAGACAGGATTTACTCTTGGCCAATTAACTACTACAATTTTTCATGCCTGCGCAAGATTGGCAGGTGAGCCACTATCACCGAGTCGCTTCAAGGCTCTTGGCTTATAGCTTTGTTTGCGGTTGGTATCAGCCAAACACACTATTGGAGTAATGAATTTGTCCAGACTCGCTGAATTTCGTGCCGCTGAGAAGGCCCTTCAAGAACAGCTCAAGCAGCTGGAATCGCTGAAGAATGATGCCGGGCTCAAGAAAGAAATCGAATTCGAAGAAAAGCTCCAGGGGCTGATGAAAACCTACGGCAAAAGCCTGCGCGACATCATCGCCATCCTCGATCCGAACCCGGCAAAATCCGGTCTGCAGGCAGCAGCCCCTAAAACCCGTCGCGCCCGTGTGGTCAAGGTTTATCACAACCCGCATACCGGTGAGCTGATTGAAACCAAGGGCGGCAACCACCGTGGCCTGAAAGCCTGGAAGGAACAATACGGTGCCGCCACCGTAGATTCCTGGCTGCGGGGCTAAGCACTCGCGGTGATAAACAAGCCCTGCCAATGCAGGGCTTTTTTTATGGCCGGCCTCTCAATGCAACGAAGGGAGTCGTTCAACTCGCTACTTGCCGACTAAACTTTATGCTTAATCCGTTTGGGTATCTAAAGATTTCAGATCGCGCTGAAATCTGCAGTCACGCAAACCCGCAACTAAAGTTTCAAGCTGTTACGAGCCGCCGCAATTTCATCCTCACTTGCCTTATAAGCCTCAGCCTGCCCCGCGTAGGAAAGAACATAGGCCTTATCGGCATCCACCGCCGCGACCAATGTTTGCGACAGCACATGTCGACCATTCTGCGTAATCGTGCAGGTAGTTTCCAATCCCGATAAGCGGCTCAAGGTCGCCGGGTGAATTTTGTTGCAGACACTTTGATAGCCGCCTTGAAAGAAGTCCTTCTGCACCGACTTGCGCATTTCCAGCAGCACACCCTCAAGATTGACCTGATGACCGCTTTCTACTTGAGTCATGGTCAATTCCATCACCATTACCGGCGTGCCGCCTTGGTCGACTTTCACCGCGCGCTGTCGGGAAACCCCTGGTTTGGCATCATCTTGCGGAACGGCTTCCACCTCCCAGCCCTTCGGCCAGGTCACCACCGGTGCATCCGCTTGAGCGCTGGCGACACCTGACAACAGGAAAATCAGGACCCACGTCGATTTACAGAATCGGATCATTGCAATGAGCACTCACGGATTGAACCGTAAAGTCTGAGCCTCACCCGTCCGTCAGGCAATAGCAGACTCTTAGCGTTTGGTGATGTCCCAGCCCTTGCGTATCATTGTCGCCATTCGTTAGCCCCACTTATTTTCCGGAGGGCCCATGAGCCTGCACGAATTGAACACTTTCCCCGGCGTGACCGCTCAACCTGACACCGCCACCCAGAAGTTCGTCTTCAACCACACCATGCTACGGGTCAAGGACATCACCAAGTCCCTGGATTTTTACACGCGCATCCTGGGTTTTTCGCTGGTGGAAAAACGCGACTTCCCGGAAGCCGAGTTCAGTCTGTATTTCCTGGCGCTGGTTGATAAAAACCAGATTCCGGCTGACGCCGCCGCCCGTACCGAATGGATGAAATCGATCCCTGGCATTCTCGAACTGACCCACAACCACGGCACCGAGAACGATGCGGATTTCGCCTACCACAACGGCAACACCGACCCGCGCGGCTTCGGCCATATCTGCATCTCCGTGCCGGACATCCGTGCGGCGTGCGAACGTTTCGAAGCGCTGGGCTGCGATTTCCAGAAACGCCTGAACGACGGGCGCATGAAGAGCCTGGCCTTTATCAAAGACCCGGATGCGTACTGGGTCGAGATCATCCAACCGGCACCGATGTAAAAAATTCGCTGCCACTGATCGCTCCCACGCTCTGCGTGGAATTCAGCCCGGTAGGCGTTACCACGCAGAGCTTGGGAACGATCAGTATCACGCACACAAAAACCCCATGATCGCTCATGGGGTTTTGTGTTTCAGCGTTGGTGTTTAAGCCGGCGCGGAGGTGCGGATCAGGTGATCGAATGCGCTCAGCGAAGCCTTGGCGCCCTCGCCCACTGCAATCACGATCTGCTTGTACGGCACGGTGGTGACGTCACCGGCAGCAAACACGCCCGGCATCGACGTTTCACCACGGGCATCGACGATGATCTCGCCGCGAGGCGACAGCTCGATGGTGCCTTTGAGCCAATCGGTGTTGGGCAGCAAACCGATCTGCACGAAGATCCCTTCCAGCTCTACGTTACGCAGCTCGTCAGACTGACGATCCTTGTAACGCAGGCCATTGACCTTCTGACCGTCGCCCAACACTTCAGTGGTTTGCGCACTGGTGATCACGGTGACGTTCGGCAGGCTGTGCAACTTGCGTTGCAAGACCGCGTCAGCGCGCAGTTGTACATCGAACTCCAGCAACGTGACATGAGACACGATGCCCGCCAGATCGATGGCCGCTTCGACGCCGGAGTTACCGCCGCCAATCACCGCCACGCGCTTGCCTTTGAACAGCGGACCGTCGCAGTGCGGGCAGTACGCCACGCCTTTGTTGCGGTATTGCTGCTCGCCCGGGACGTTCATTTCACGCCACCGCGCACCGGTCGCGAGGATCACGGTCCTGGCTTTCAGGGTCGCGCCACTGGCGAAATGGACCTCGTGCAACTCACCGTTCTTGCCCGGCACCAGTTTGTCGGCACGTTGCAGGTTCATGATGTCGACGTCGTATTGCTTGACGTGTTCTTCCAGCGCTACTGCCAGTTTCGGGCCTTCGGTTTCCTGCACGGAGATGAAGTTCTCGATGGCCATGGTGTCGAGCACCTGTCCACCAAAACGCTCAGCCGCCACACCGGTGCGAATGCCTTTACGAGCAGCGTAGATCGCTGCCGAAGCACCGGCCGGGCCACCGCCGACGACCAATACGTCAAAGGCTTCCTTGGCGCTGATTTTCTCGGCCTGGCGCTCGATGCCGCTGGTGTCGATCTTGGCGAGGATTTCTTCCAGACCCATGCGGCCCTGGCCGAAGTTCACGCCGTTGAGGTAAATGCTTGGCACGGCCATGATCTGACGATCATCGACTTCGGCCTGGAACAACGCGCCGTCGATGGCGACGTGGCGGATGTTCGGGTTCAGTACCGCCATCAGGTTCAGCGCCTGGACCACGTCCGGGCAGTTCTGGCAGGACAGCGAGAAGTAGGTCTCGAAGCTGAACTCGCCTTTGAGCGAACGGATCTGTTCGATCACTTCGACACTGGCCTTCGAAGGGTGACCGCCCACTTGCAGCAAGGCCAATACCAACGAAGTGAATTCATGGCCCATCGGGATGCCGGCAAAACGCAGGCTGATATCGGCACCCGGGCGATTGATCGAGAACGATGGCTTGCGTGCATCGTCACCGTTATCTAACAACGTAATCTGGCTGGAAAGACTGGCAACGTCTTTCAGGAGTTCGAGCATTTCCTGGGATTTCGCACCGTCGTCGAGGGAAGCAATGATCTCGATCGGCTGGGTGACCCGTTCCAGGTACGATTTCAACTGGGCTTTAAGATTGGCGTCCAACATACGGGCGATTTCCTTTTACTTGAGACGAAAAAAAACGCCCGAGCGAATCTCGCCCGGGCGTTTTTGAGGGCGGTTGCAGCTTACTGAGGTGCGGAAACCCGCCCTGATAGTGCTTTCACAGACTTAGATCTTGCCGACCAGGTCCAGGGACGGAGCCAGAGTGGCCTCGCCTTCTTTCCACTTGGCTGGGCAAACCTGGCCTGGGTGAGCAGCGACGTACTGGGCAGCCTTGATTTTGCGCAGCAGCTCGGAAGCGTCACGGCCAACGCCGCCATCGTTCAGTTCAACGATTTTGATCTGGCCTTCAGGGTTGATCACGAAGGTGCCACGGTCAGCCAGGCCAGCGTCTTCGATCAGCACGTCGAAGTTGCGGGAGATAGCGTGAGTCGGGTCGCCGATCATGGTGTACTGGATTTTGCCGATGGCTGGCGAAGTGTTGTGCCAGGCAGCGTGGGCAAAATGGGTGTCGGTGGAAACGCTGTAGATCTCGACGCCCAGTTTCTGGAACGCGTCGTAGTTGTCAGCCAGGTCTTCCAGTTCGGTCGGGCAAACGAAGGTGAAGTCGGCTGGGTAGAAGAACACGACAGACCACTTGCCTTTCAGGTCAGCGTCCGACACTTTTACGAAGTCGCCATTTTTGAAGGCGTCAGCTTTGAACGGTTTAACTTGGCTGTTGATGATAGGCATCGATGACTCTCCGTCAGGGTTGAAAAGTTTGGTTGAGAAGTTGATGGGGTGAATCCTACCCACTCGATCGCCGCCTGGCTCATTGGCAAAGCTCATGCTGCTGATTGGTTTTCGCTATTAGCGGACAGTATTAATAGAAGAAAACGGTATCTAGCTCACCAATGGCTTTTCAGCGACTCGGGCCATCCCGAGAAACGGGCTGACTTCAACATAGCGCATGGCTGACTTCACATCCTTCCAACCCACATAACTCATCAACGATTTCAGATCCCAACCACTCTGATGGGCCCAACTGGCAAAGCCGCGGCGCAGGGAATGGCTGGTGTAGTGGTCCGCCGAAATGCCGGCACGCTCCAAGGCCTGGCGCAACAAAGGGATCACGCTGTTGGCGTGCAAGCCCTCCTCGCTCAAGTGACCCCAGCGGTCGATTCCGCGAAACACCGGCCCGCGGACCAGCGCAGCTTCCGTGATCCATTGAATGTAGGCGTTGACTGGGCAGAGGCGCTGCAGGGCCGGGGTCTGGTACGTCTTGCCGAGGTTTTCGCGATCACTCTTGCTGCGCGGCAGGTAGAGGGTGATGCCTGAACTGGCGATCGCCTGCACGTGTTCGATTTGTACGCGGCACAATTCATCACTGCGAAAGCCACGCCAGAAGCCCAGCAAGATCAGCGCGGTGTCACGTTTGGCGCGAAGCAATCCTGGCTGATCGTTTTGCGCCCTGGCGGTTTTCGCCTCCTGTTCCAGCCATGCCACCACTTGCTCCAAATGCTGAAGCTGCAATGGCTCGGCCTGTTTCTCCTGGGCCGGGTGCAGCGCCCGTATGCCCTTGAAGACCTTGCGCACCACCGGCGACTTGGTGGGGTCGGCGAATCCCTGGCTGTTATGCCACTGCGCCAGCGCTGACAAACGCAACTTCAACGTATTGATCGACAGCACGCCCGCATGGGCCACCAGATAGCGCGCGACGCTGTCGCTCGTCGCAGGCAGGAAACCACCCCAACTGACTTCGAAATGCTCGACGGCCGCCCGGTAGCTGCGACGCGTGTTGTCGCGGGTGGCGGCTTGCAGGTAGCGATCCAGATCGGTCATGGGCTTATCTCTCGAAAATGTACCGCTTTGGTGAAGTAAAACGTGTAACACGGCGTATCACGCGGGGTAATACCAGTATATCCCGCCTCAACAACTTACATTTTTTATCTTTTTGTTGATGATGGTACACTGCGTACTTTAGTGGCATGTACCACAGTACGAAATCGTAGGAGAAGAAATGGCTCGTGGCGGCGTAAACAAAGCGGTGGTGCAGGCGGCACGTTTGGCAATCCTTGCCCGTGGCGAAAACCCCAGCATCGATGCAGTACGGATCGAGATGGGCAATACCGGCTCAAAAACCACCATTCACCGCTATTTGAAGGAGCTGGACGATGGCAGCGAGCGCGCCGAAACTCCCTCTGAACCCATCGATGATGAGCTCGCAGGCTTGGTCGCGCGTCTGGCGCAGCGCCTCAAGGAGCAGGCGCAAGAGCCCATCGACCAGGCACGCACGCAGTTCGATCAGCAACGGAAGGAACTGGAAATCCAGCTGACTGAAGCCCGGCAAGCCAACACTGAACTGCACCAGCAATACGAAATTCAAAGCCTGGCCCTGACTCAAGAATCCGAAGCGCTGCACGAAACCCGCGCCATGCTGCAGACCGAGCAAACCCGCAACGCCGGATTGAACCAGGCACTGGCCGATTTCGATTTACGCTTGCAAGACAAGGATGTGCAGATCCGCTCACTGGAAGAAAAGCACCTGCACGCACGCGATGCACTGGAACACTACCGCAACGCCATCAAGGAACAGCGCGAGCAGGAACAGAGCCGCCACGAAGGCCAGTTGCAACAGATTCAGATGGAATTGCGCCAGGCCCAGCAAAGCGCATTGGTGCGTCAGGACGAAATCACTCAATTGCACCGCGACAACGAGCGCCTGCTCACTGAGAACCGTGGAACGCTACGCGAACTTGGGCTGCTACAGGAGCAACTCAAACACACCCACAGCCGCCAGGATCAACTGCTGGAGCAGGTCAACCGCATCGACAGTGAGCGCACCCTCCTCCAGGAACGCTTGCGTGCCGCGCTGTTGGAAAGTCAGTCGCTCAAGCAAAGCGTCGACGAGCAGTCGCAGATAAACAAAGCGCTGGAAATCGATTTGCTCAAGACTCAGGCGAGCCTCGACGAAAGCCTGCGCCTGGCCGCTGTCATTGCAACAGCGCCAGACGCATCAGAGAGTGAAAAGAGCGATTAACCGGCAACCGGCGTGCGCATGGTGACGAACTCTTCGGCGGCAGTAGGATGCACGCCGATGGTTTCGTCGAAATCGCGCTTGGTCGCACCAGCCTTCAAGGCAATCGCCAAGCCCTGAACGATCTCACCGGCATCCGGCCCGACCATGTGGCAACCCAAAACCTTATCGGTCTTGGCATCGACCACCAACTTCATCAGCGTGCGCTCCTGGCACTCGGTCAGGGTCAGCTTCATCGGCCGGAAACGGCTTTCGAAAATCTGCACCTCGTGGCCAGCTTCGCGCGCATCTTCCTCGCTCAAGCCGACAGTGCCAATGTTTGGCAGGCTGAACACGGCGGTCGGGATCATCTTGTAATCCACCGGACGATATTGCTCAGGCTTGAACAAGCGACGCGCCACGGCCATGCCCTCAGCCAAAGCGACGGGGGTCAGCTGGACACGGCCGATCACATCGCCAAGCGCCAGAATCGACGGCTCCGCAGTCTGATACTGATCATCGACCGCGATGAAACCTTTCTTGTCGAGTTTGACACCGGTATTTTCCAGCCCGAGGTTGTCGAGCATCGGCCGGCGACCGGTGGCGTAGAACACACAATCCGCTTCCAGTTCGCGACCATCCTTGAGCGTCACCTTCAGGCTGCCATCGGACTGTTTATCGATGCGCTCGATGTCGGCGTTGAATTGCAGGTTCAGGCCGCGCTTGGTCAGCTCCTCCTGCAAATGCTTGCGTACCGCACCGTCGAAGCCGCGCAGGAACAGCTCGCCGCGATACAACAACGTAGTGTCGGCGCCCAGCCCGTGGAAGATCCCGGCGAATTCGACAGCGATGTAACCGCCGCCCACCACCAGAACGCGCTTGGGCAACTCTTTGAGGAAGAACGCCTGGTTGGAACTGATCGCGTGTTCATGCCCCGGAATCTCCGGGATCTGCGGCCAGCCACCGGTCGCAATCAGGATGTTTTTAGCGGTGTGACGCTCGCCATTGATTTCGACGGTGTTCGGGTCGACGATTTTGGCGTGGCCTTCATGCAAGGTCACACCGCTGTTGACCAGCAAGTTGCGGTAAATGCCATTCAGGCGATTGATCTCGCGATCCTTGTTGGCGATCAGCGTCGCCCAGTCAAACTTCGCTTCACCCAACGTCCAGCCAAAGCCCGAAGACTGCTCGAAGTCTTCGGCGAAGTGCGCGCCGTAGACCAGCAGTTTCTTCGGCACGCAGCCGACGTTCACGCACGTACCACCCAGGTAACGACTTTCAGCCACCGCCACTTTCGCACCAAAACCGGCAGCGAAACGCGCAGCCCGTACACCGCCGGAACCGGCGCCAATCACATAAAGGTCAAAATCGTAGGCCATTTTCAATCTCCTCGGCAGGCAACCAGCATACCCGCAGACGTCCGTTGGGCAAGCGCTGCAAGCGATATCGGGGGGCGGCAAATGAAAAAGCCACCCGAAGGTGGCTTTTCAATACAAGCAGGTCAAGCGCTATCAGTAAGCCTTGCCAGTCTTGTAGAAGTTCTCGAAGCAGAAGTTGGTCGCGTCGATGTAGCCTTCAGCGCCACCGCAGTCGAAACGCTTGCCTTTGAACTTGTAAGCCATGACGCAGCCGTTCTGGGCTTGCTTCATCAGGGCGTCGGTGATCTGGATTTCACCACCCTTGCCTGGCTCGGTTTGTTCGATCAGGTCGAAGATGTCCGGCGTCAGGATGTAACGACCGATGATCGCCAGGTTCGACGGTGCATCTTCAGGCTTTGGCTTCTCGACCATGCTGTGAACACGGTAGATGTCATCGCGGATCATCTCACCGGCAATCACGCCGTACTTGTGAGTTTCTTGCGGGTCGACTTCCTGGATGGCAACGATCGAGCAGCGGAACTGCTTGTACAGCTTGACCATCTGGGTCAGTACGCCGTCGCCTTCGAGGTTGACGCACAAGTCATCCGCCAGCACCACGGCGAACGGTTCGTCGCCGATCAGTGGGCGACCGGTCAGAATCGCGTGGCCCAGGCCTTTCATTTCGGTCTGGCGGGTGTAGGAGAACGAGCAGTTGTCGAGCAGCTTGCGGATGCCGACCAGGTACTTCTCTTTGTCGGTGCCCTTGATCTGGTTTTCCAGCTCGTAGCTGATGTCGAAGTGGTCTTCCAGGGCGCGTTTGCCACGACCGGTGACGATGGAGATTTCAGTCAAACCAGCGTCCAGTGCTTCTTCGACGCCGTACTGGATCAGTGGCTTGTTTACCACCGGCAGCATTTCTTTGGGCATGGCTTTAGTCGCTGGCAGGAAGCGAGTACCGTAACCGGCTGCTGGGAACAAGCATTTCTTGATCATATAAGTCCTTGAAAGGGCTGTGTGTACGAGTTTCGGCGCAGTCTAATCAGGCGGCGTGCACCTTACAATGCCCCGCGCTGGCTAACCAATGCCATCATAGAGAAATATTCCCGCGGATAGTTCAATCCGCATTTTCACGCGGTCAAATCAGCGTAGCTCAAAGAGGCCGACAAACTCGACCACCATACGCTTATCGTCCCCCAATGCGAGCATTTGCCGGTATCATGGCGACTTTGAACCAGTGAACGAGACAGATAGATGACCGCAGCGAAAATCATCAACGGGTACACGGTCGACAAAGGAAAAGATGGCCAGTGGCGCATTACCGCCGCCAATGGCGAAGATGTTTCCGGGCCGTTACCCAGCGAAGCGATGGCGATTGAAGTGGCGTCGGTGTTCGACTACACCCACCCCGCGCCGAAGCGACGCGGCAAGAGTCAGGACTGATATCCTGCGGCACTCGCAGAGCCCTGCCATTGAGCAGGGCTTTTTTGTGGCCAGGTACAAACAAGTGGCCATTCGCTATAACCTTTTGCTGCCTGCGCTGTCACAGGCTTAGCCCCATCATCCTGACGACGACAACGACATGACTAAATTTTTGCCCCTGATTGCAATCCTGGCCCTGAGCGGCTGCGCCACTTCCGAGAAAATGTACCTGAACAACGGAGAGCAAGGCCTGGCAATCGACTGCTCCGGCGAAGCCAACTCCTGGGCCACGTGCTATGAAAAAGCCGATGCCTCTTGCGCGGGGACCGGCTACCGGATCGTCGGCACCGACGGATCGCCTTCCACCAAGGAAAGCGACAAAACCCTGGGGGTCGATGTCGGCAACTTCAAGAACCGCAGTGTCGTGGTGGTCTGCAAGTAGGGCGCCCTGCCCTACATGTGAATTTCCGCAAATTTGATTCCGAGACCACGCACGGTCTCGATCAAATCGTCGAGACGGGCAAACGACTCGACCTCATCGTTATCATCCACCAGAAAATAGCTGCGCCCGGCGCTCTTCTTGAAAAACACGATCCATTCCCCCGGGTTCGCGGGATTTTGAATGACGTGGGTGGCAGAGATCAGTCCCTCTGCATGGCGTTCCTGTACCTGCTCTCGCTTCATGCTCGACTCCAGAAAAGACAATGCCGCCAAAGCATGACTTTGACGGCATCGGTGTGAACGGTGGCTAGTCTATCAGCCGGAAATGCAAGCGTTGGCGGCTTTCTGCACGTCTTTAGGACGCACCGGCACATTGGACATACGCTCATGCAGCTTTATACCACTGCCACCCGAACGGTCTTCGATGTCGAACACGGCTGCCGGGGCCGATGAAAATTTCGCCGGCACGATGACGCGCATCCCGTCCTTGGTTGACTCCAGTTGCAGGGCGCCACGACTGTCGGCCAGTTTTTCGACCAGGCATTGCGCGTATTCATTGGGCCTTTTGCCTGAGATCACGTTCATGGTAGGCAACGTCTCATTAATCTCCGAGACATTCGCACAGCCACTCATCACCAATGCCAACGGCAAGGCCAACACACCCCACTTCATACAAAACCTCCGATAAAGACCCTCCGACAGCACAAATGCTGATTTTCTCCGAGGCTCGCTGCGTTTATCGCTCATAGAATTCCGAATAACTGTTTTTAATTGTCAAAGCGAACCTCGACGACCGGATAATAACCTGTTCGGGCTGATAAACTGCGCCAATCGCCCATGCTATCGTTTTGATTTTGTAGAAAAAGCCCTTCTGGAGGCGCCTCATGAAATTTATCCACCAGCGCGAGCACCTCAACGAAGACGACATCGTCGTCATCCAGTGCTCCCAAACATGCAACATCCGCTTGATGAACGACGCCAACTTCCGCAGCTTCAAGAACGGCGGCCGTCACACTTACCACGGCGGTGCGTTCGATACTTTCCCGGCCCGGATTACTGCACCGAGCACCGGTTTCTGGAACATCACCATCGATACGGTCAACCGCCGTCCGATCAGCGTGACCCGCAAACCGACCCTGACGCACTCGATCAAGATCATCCGTCGCTCCAGCACGAAACTGAGCTGAGTGACGCTCCCACACGAATAAAAGCAGGTATGACCGTGGCCCAAACGACCAAGTACGTCATCAAATACAAACTCAACGGCGAACGCCGCTTCGAATTTGCCCAGCTCGAAAAAGGCACTGAAGAAGAAGCCAAAGCTGCGCTGGACGCCATTCATGGTTCGAGCGACGACGTCATCAGCGACATTGCCGTCAGCAAAGCACTGTAACGCGACCCGGCACCCGGAGCGACAACAAGGACGTCATGCTCCGCGCCCGTCTTGAATTCGACCGCAAGCGCCGGAGTGTTCACTCCCTTGGCGCCCCTTAAACTGGCCACCTCGACCTTTGGTTAAGGAGTCAGAACATGTCTACCTCCCCGATTCGCTACATCAGCGGCACTTCCAGCCTAGGCGTCTTGTTGCTGGCGTTCAGCGCCGAGGGCCTGTGCGCGTTGCTGCTCGGTGAAGACTTGATCACGCTCGAACGCGATCTGGCGCGGCGCTTCCCTGGCCCGCCACCGCCGCAGCGCGATGAAGGTTTGATGCCGGCCCTGGAGCAAACCCTGCGCCACCTCGAAAACCCACACACCGCACTCGATCTCCCACTGCACCTGAGCGGCAGCGTATTTCAACGGCGAGTCTGGGAAGTCCTGCGGAAAATCCCCGTCGGTGAAACCGCCAGCTACCGTGATATCGCCCAGCGTCTGGGTCAGCCCAGCGCTTCCCGGGCGGTAGCGAATGCCTGTGGGGCCAACCCGGTGGCCGTTATCGTGCCTTGCCATCGGGTGCTGCGCCAGGACGGCAGCCTCGGCGGTTATCGCTGGGGACTGGAGCGCAAACGGCAGTTGCTGGATCGCGAGGCTCAGCGATGAGCGAGCAAACCTTCGATGCGCTGGACTGGGCAGCCCTGGGGCAACAAATCGATCAGGATGGCTGCGCTGTCATCAAGTCGCTATTGAGTGCGCAGGCGTGCAATGACGTCAGTGCGCTCTATACCCAGTCAGCGCCCTTCCGCTCTCAAGTGATCATGGCGCGACACGGTTTTGGCCGTGGCGAGTACAAGTATTTCAACTACCCCTTGCCGGACACAGTCGCCCGCTTGCGCAGTGCGCTCTACCCTCGACTGGTGCCGATCGCCAACCGCTGGTATGAATGCATGGACTTGCCGACCCGTTTCCCCGCAACCCACGAAGCATTTCTGCAACGCTGCCATGCCGCCGGTCAGGAACGCCCGACTCCGTTATTGCTGCAATACGGCCCGCAGGACTACAACTGTTTGCATCAGGATCTGTACGGCGAACACGTGTTCCCGCTGCAGGTGGCGATTCTTCTGTCGGAACCGGACGAAGACTTTACCGGCGGCGAGTTTGTGCTAACCGAACAACGCCCGCGGATGCAGTCACGCCCGCAGGTGATCCGCCTGAAGAAAGGCGATGGTCTGATCTTTGCCGTGAGCCAGCGACCGGTCAAAGGCGTTCGCGGCTATTACCGAGTGACCATGCGTCACGGCGTAAGTCGCCTGCACAGCGGAAAACGGCATACCCTTGGAATCATCTTTCACGATGCGTTATGACCCCATGAGCCCGACCACTTTCGATCTTTTTGCCGATGCCGAACCCGAGCAGGAGCCCAGACGTGAGCAGATCGGTGAACAGTCCTTCGTCTTGCGCGGCTTTGCCCTGCCCCGGCTCGATCGATTGTTGCCAGCACTTGAAGCGGTTCTGGCGGCCGCTCCGTTTCGACAGATGGTCACGCCCGGCGGCTTTACCATGTCGGTGGCCTTGAGCAGTTGCGGCACCTGGGGCTGGACCACCGACCGCAGCGGCTACCGGTATACGCGCAATCACCCACAGACCGGACGCCCCTGGCCCGAGATGCCCGACGTGTTTTTCGAACTGGCACAAGCGGCGGCACGGGAAGCGGGATTTGCCGGGTTTGTCCCTGACTCCTGCCTGATCAACCGCTATGTCCCCGGGGCCAAGATGTCATTGCACCAAGACAAGAACGAAGGTTCCTACGCCGCACCGATCGTGTCGGTGTCATTGGGATTGCCGGCCATGTTCCTGTTCGGCGGGTTTGAACGAAGCGATAAAAGCCAGCGTGTACCGTTGCTGCATGGCGATATCGTGGTCTGGGGTGGCGTCGATCGTTTGCGTTATCACGGCGTGCTGCCGATCAAGGACGGCCATCACCCACGCCTGGGTGAACAACGGATCAACTTCACCTTTCGAACCGCCGGATGAAGCCCTCGAATTCAACCGCAAGACTCGGAGTGCTGTGGTGTCGGGGGCTTGTTAATCTGAAAAAAACGGGTCAACGGACATGAAACCATGACAACTCATTCGACCAGGATTGCCACCGAGGACGATCCTCGTTGGGCCGCCGTCGTTGCACGGGATCCCGGTGCCGACGGGCAGTTTGTCTACGCCGTGAAAACCACCGGAATCTATTGCCGCCCCAGCAGCCTGGCGCGCTTGCCGAAACCGCAGAATGTCGAATTTTTCGACACGGCAGAACAAGCCCTGGCGGCGGGCTATCGTCCCAGCAAACGGGCCACGAAGGATCAAAGCGATGTCGCCGCACAACACACCGCAACCGTCGCTGTCGCCTGCCGCCACATCGAATCCGCCGAAAATCCGCCTGCGTTAAGTGAGCTGGCGCAGGCAGCGGGCCTGAGCAGCTTCCATTTCCACCGCGTGTTCAAAGCCGTGACCGGGCTGACACCCAAGGGGTACGCCACCGCCCATCGTTCCCGCAAAGTGCGCGAACGCCTGGCCGACGGCGGCTCAGTCACCGACGCCCTGTATGACGCCGGTTTCAACTCCAACAGCCGCTTCTATGAATCGGCCGATAAACTGCTGGGCATGAAGCCGGGGGATTACCGCGCGGCGGGCCAGAACAACGACATTCGTTTTGCCGTTGGCCAGTGTTCCCTGGGGGCCATTCTGGTGGCGCAAAGTGAACGCGGTGTTTGCGCGATCCTGCTGGGGGATGATCCGCATCAACTGGTTTGCGATCTGCAGGACAAGTTTCGGCGGGCGAATCTGATTGGCGCCGATCACGCGTTCGAGCAGTTGATTGCCAAGGTGGTCGGTTTTATCGAGGCCCCGGCAATTGGCCTGGATTTGCCGCTGGACGTGCGCGGCACCGCTTTTCAAGAGCGGGTCTGGCAGGCGCTGCGGGAGATTCCTGCAGGCAGCACCGCCAGCTACGCCGATATCGCTCAGCGTATCGGCGCGCCCAAAGCCGTGCGCGCCGTGGCTCAGGCCTGCGGCGCGAACAGTATTGCAGTGGCGATCCCGTGCCACCGCGTGGTACGCAGCGACGGCAACCTCTCGGGCTATCGCTGGGGTGTCGAGCGCAAGCGTCAGTTGCTGGAACGTGAAACCGTGTAATCAGCGATTCACATCGACCACCACCCGCCCGCGCAATTGCCCGGCGAGCAAGCGCGGTGCGGCGTCGATGGCTTCGCTCAAGCCGATTTCATGGCTGATCAGTGGCAGCAACGCGAAGTCCAGATCCTTGGCCAGCCGATTCCAGGCTTCCATCCGCTTGGCTTTGGGCTGGGTCACGCTGTTGATCCCGGCCAACGTCACGCCACGCAAAATGAACGGCGCGACGGAGGCCGGGAAATCCATGCCTTGTGCAAGACCACAGGCGGCGACCGTGCCATTGGCCTTGGTGCTGGCGCAGGCGTTGGCCAGCGTGTGGCTGCCGACCGAGTCGATCACCGCCGCCCAGCGTTCCTTGGCCAGCGGCTTGCCCGGCAAGGACAGAGTGGCGCGATCAATGATCTCGCTGGCGCCCAGTTGCTTGAGGTAATCGTGCTCGGCGGTGCGCCCCGTGGACGCTACGACTTTATAGCCAAGCTTGCTCAGCAGCGCGATGGCGAAACTGCCTACGCCGCCGTTGGCCCCGGTGACCAGGACTTCGCCCTGCTCAGGCGTGACACCATTATGTTCCAGCGCCAGGATGCACAGCATCGCCGTGTAACCGGCCGTGCCGATTGCCATGGCTTGAGCCGCGGTGAATTCCTTGGGCAGTGGGATCAGCCAGTCACCCTTGAGGCGCGCTTTTTGTGCGAGCCCGCCCCAATGCCCTTCGCCTACGCCCCAGCCATTGAGCAAGACCTGGTCACCGACCTTGTAGTCCGGATGCTCGCTGACTTCGACCGTACCGGCCAGGTCGATTCCGGGCACCATGGGGAATTTCCTGACCACCGGGCTGCTGCCGGTGATCGCCAGGCCATCCTTGAAGTTCAAGGTGCTGTACGCGACCCGCACCGTCACATCGCCCTCGGGCAGTTGATCGTCATTGATCTCTTGCAGTGTGGCCCGGTAACCGCTGTCGTCTTTGTCGATCAAAATACCTTTGAACATCATTGCCTCTCAATGCAATCGATCCGGTTGTGGGGGCATTGAAATACCACAAAGAAACATCTCGCCGTACAAGACTTTAGCCAAACCTACGATGCACCGAGCACTACCATGACGTGCGGTTACGCCTTTTTTTTGCGATCCTTGAATAACGGAAAACGTCCCGGATACAAAAGTCGACTGGCTCTACATCAACCATTGCTGGTAAAAAACCGGTTCTATCCGCCGGAGAATCATTGAAATGAGCCAATGGCCAGACACCCGTATTCTTGACCTGCTCGGCATCGAACTGCCGATCATCCAGGCTCCTATGGCCGGCGCTACCGGCTCGGCCATGGTTATCGCCGCGAGTAACGCTGGCGGCCTGGGCTCGATGCCCGCGGCGATGCTGAGCATCGAGCAGTTGTGCGAAGAGCTGAAGACGATCCGCCAACAGAGCCAGCGTCCGTTCAATATCAACTATTTTTGCCATCAGACCCCGGCCGCCGATGAGCAACGGGCTCGGGAATGGAAAAACCTGCTGGAACCGTATTATCGGGAACTGGGCGTCGATTTCGAGGCCCCAACACCGGTATCCAATCGCGCGCCGTTCGATAACGCCGCCTGCGAAGTGCTCGAAGAATTCCGTCCCGAAGTCGTGAGTTTTCACTTCGGCCTGCCGGAACAATCACTGCTGGATCGGGTAAAAGCCACCGGGGCGAAAATTCTTTCCTCGGCGACCACCGTCGAAGAAGCCGTCTGGCTGGAACAACATGGCTGCGACGCGATCATCGCCATGGGCTACGAGGCAGGCGGACATCGGGGAATGTTCCTCAGCGATGACTTGAGCAGTCAGGTCGGCACATTCGCCCTCGTGCCTCAGGTCGTCGATGCGGTGAAAGTGCCGGTGATTGCAGCGGGTGGGATCAGTGATGCGCGGGGGGTGGCGGCAGCTTTTCTGTTGGGCGCTTCGGCGGTGCAGGTGGGGACGGCTTACCTGTTCACGCCGGAGGCCAAGGTCAGCGCGTCTCACCACAAGGCGCTGCGCACGGCCAAGGAAAGCGAGACGGCGGTGACCAATCTTTTCACCGGCCGCCCAGCACGAGGAATTCTCAATCGGGTGATGCGCGAACTCGGCCCCATGAGCGATAAAGCCCCGGCCTTCCCGTTGGCCGGTGGTGCGTTGATGCCGTTGCGGGCCAAGGGCGAAGCGGATTTCAGCAATCTCTGGGCTGGGCAGGCATTCACGTTGGGCGTTGAAGTGAGTACGGCAGAGCTGACTCGGCGTTTGGCGGAGGAAGGTTTGGCCAAGTTGCTCCGTCGCTGAAGCACGCTGCTGTAGCCTGCTGCTCCAGGATCACGCAATTTCACAGACTCGGCTCCAACACATTCCGTTTGCGGGCATTACGCTATATATTTCGATATATAGCGTTTCGCCCCCTCGTTGCGTTCGCCTATCACGGAGCCGTTTCATGCCCATGCGTGCCTCACGTTTTGCCCCGACCTGCCTCGCAAGCCTGCTCGCCGTCTTCGCGTTCGGCTCCGCTCAGGCAGGCGAAGTCCAGGTGGCCGTCGCCGCCAACTTCACCGCGCCGATCCAGGCCATCGCCGCCGATTTCGAAAAAGACACCGGGCATAAACTGGTCACCTCCGTTGGTGCAACCGGTCAGTTCTACGCCCAGATCAAGAATGGCGCGCCGTTCGAAGTGTTCCTCTCTGCCGACGACACCACCCCGCAAAAACTCGAAGCTGAAGGCGACACCGTCAAGGGTTCGCGCTTCACCTACGCCGTAGGCACGCTGGCACTGTGGTCAGCCAAGGAGGATTACGTCGATGCCAAGGGCGATGTGTTGAAAAGGAACGAATACAAGCACCTTTCCATCGCCAACCCGAAAGCCGCGCCTTATGGCCTTGCCGCCACTCAGGTGCTGGCCAAACTGGGCCTGACCGACAAGGTCAAAGACAAGCTCGTTGAAGGCCAGAACATCACCCAGGCCTATCAGTTCGTTTCCACCGGCAACGCTGAACTCGGCTTCGTGGCCTTGTCGCAGATCTACAAAGACGGCAAAGTCACCGGCGGTTCGGCCTGGATCGTCCCGGCCGACATGCACGACCCGATCAAACAAGACGCGGTGATCCTCAACAAGGGCAAGGAAAACCCGGCCGCCAAGGCACTGGCTGACTACCTCAAGGGGCCGAAAGCCGCCGCTATTATCAAGTCCTACGGTTACCAACTCTAAATGACGCTGACGAGTGCCGACTTTTCCGCCATCTGGCTGACCCTGAAACTGGCGTCCCTGACGACGGTTATCCTGTTGATCATCGGCACTCCGATTGCGTTATGGCTGTCGCGCACACGCTCGTGGTTGCGCGGCCCGGTCGGGGCAATTGTCGCCCTGCCCCTGGTCCTGCCGCCCACGGTGATTGGCTTTTATTTGTTGTTGGCGCTCGGCCCTAACGGTTTTGTCGGCCAATTCACCCAGTCATTGGGGCTCGGCACGCTCACATTCAGTTTTGCGGGACTGGTGATCGGTTCGGTGCTGTACTCGATGCCGTTCGTGGTCCAGCCGCTGCAAAACGCCTTTTCCGCCATTGGCACCCGCCCGCTAGAAGTGGCCGCCACCTTGCGCGCCAATCCATGGGACACCTTTTTCAGCGTGATTCTGCCGCTGGCTCGCCCCGGCTTCATCACCGCGGCCATTCTCGGTTTCGCCCACACTGTCGGCGAGTTCGGCGTGGTGCTGATGATCGGCGGCAACATTCCCGACAAGACCCGCGTGGTCTCGGTGCAGATCTACGATCACGTTGAAGCCATGGAATATGCCCAGGCCCATTGGCTCGCCGGGGCAATGCTGGTGTTCTCCTTTGCCGTATTGCTGGCGCTCTATTCCAGCCGTAAAACCAAAGCGGGCTGGAGCTGATCGATGATTCATATGCGCCTTAAACTGACTTATTCAGGATTCGCCCTGGAGGTGGATCTGCAATTGCCCGGCCGCGGAGTGACGGCACTTTACGGCCATTCCGGGTCAGGCAAGACCACGTGCCTGCGCTGTATCGCCGGTCTGGAGCAGGCCGAACACGGCTTTATTCAGGTCAACGATGAAGTCTGGCAGGACAGTGACAAGAAGATTTTCGTACCGCCGCATAAACGTGCGCTGGGGTATGTTTTTCAGGAGGCCAGCCTGTTTCCTCACCTTTCGGTGCTGGCCAATCTGGAGTTCGGGCTGAAGCGCATCCCCAGGCAGCAACGCCGGGTTGACATGGCGCATGCCACTGAACTGTTGGGCATTGGTCATCTGCTGGACCGCCATCCGCAGCACCTGTCCGGAGGCGAACGGCAACGAATCGGCATCGCCCGCGCGCTGCTCACCAGCCCCAAACTGTTGCTGATGGACGAACCGCTGGCGGCGCTGGATAGCCAGCGCAAAAACGAAATCCTGCCTTATCTGCAACGCCTGCACGATGAACTCGATATCCCGGTGCTGTACGTCAGCCACTCACAGGATGAGGTCGCCCGACTGGCCGACCACATCGTCCTGCTCAGCGAGGGCAAGGCGTTGGCCAGCGGACCAATCGGTGAAACCCTGGCGCGTCTCGATTTGCCCCTGGCGCTGGGCGACGATGCGGGCGTGGTGATTGAAGGCCATGTCAGCGCCTATGACCCGCACTATCAGTTGCTGACGCTGCAGCTGCCCGATACCGACCTGAGCATTCGCGTGGCGCACGCTCCGATGACCCAAGGCCAGGCGCTGCGTTGCAAGGTCCAGGCGAGGGATGTCAGCCTGAGCCTGCAAGGCGTCGAGCACAGCAGCATCCTCAATCGCTTGCCGGTGACGGTGATCAGCGAAATCGGCGCCGATAACGCCGCCCACGTGCTGATCCGCCTGAATGCGGCCGGCACACCGCTGCTGGCACGCATCACCCGCTACTCCCGGGACCAACTGGGCGTGCACCCCGGCCAGCAACTCTGGGCGCAGATCAAAGCGGTGGCCGTGCTGGCGTAAATTCGTCGGCACCACGGCGAATGGACGCGGTCAATGGCTGTACAGGCCCCCTGACTTCGTTGCCAAGGATTTTTTGCCATGCCCGATACCGCGCTGCCCGATGTGCTGCCACCCGACCTGCACTACGTCGACGACACGCAGCCTGGAATCACCCGCAAACGCTTGCGCGGCAAATTCTGCTACTTCGATCCTGCGGGCCAGCGCATTACCGATCCCGACGAAATCAAGCGCCTCAACGCCCTTGCCGTGCCGCCGGCCTATACCAATGTGTGGATCTGCGCCGACCCACGTGGTCATTTGCAAGCCACCGGCCGTGACGCTCGCGGTCGCAAGCAATACCGTTATCACGCGCGTTGGCGCGAAGTGCGCGATGCCGATAAATACTCACGCCTGCGGGACTTTGGCCTGGCACTGCCGAAGCTGCGCAAACAGCTTGAAACGCTGCTGGACGCTCCGGGTTTCAGCCGAGATAAAGTCATGGCCACCGTGATTACCTTGCTCGATGCGACGCTGATCCGGGTCGGCAACACGCAATACGCCCGGGAAAATCGCTCCTATGGCCTGACCACCCTGCGCAGCCGTCACGTCGAGGTCAACGGCAGCGCGATCCTGTTCCAGTTTCGCGGCAAGAGTGGTGTCGAGCATCAGATCACCGTGAAAGACCGACGCCTGGCGCGAATTATCAAGCGCTGCCTGGAGATTCCCGGGCAAGACCTTTTCCAATACCTGGACGAAAATGGCGAGCGACACACCGTCAGCTCCTCAGATGTCAATGCCTACCTGCAAACCCTCACCGGCGCCGACTTCACGGCCAAGGATTATCGAACATGGGCCGGGAGCGTCCTGGCGTTGTCGGTGCTGCGTGAGTTGCAGTGGGAGCCTGAGTCGGACGCGAAACGGCATGTGGTCGAGATGGTCAAGAACGTTGCCAGGCAACTCGGTAACACCCCGGCCGTGTGCCGCAAGTGCTACATCCACCCGGCGGTGCTCGAAGGTTTTATGCTCGGCGCCTTGGCCCAACTGCCGCGGCCGAGACTGCGTAAAGGTCTCAGGGCAGAAGAAGTCGGGCTCGCCATGTATCTGGAGAAAATGATCGCTGAGGCAGAATCGACGAAATGACCCGTCCATTTTTTGCACGATTGCAAAGAACTTCTATAGTTGATGTGGACATGAATCAGCTGCGGTGACGCCATGGAAGACATTTTCGTTGTGAAGCGTTGCAACAAGATCATCATTCATGGCCGCCGGGCCGGAGAATCCGGCCACCCGCCACCCGACGCCGCCGTCTGGTATCGCATTGAAGATACCCGCACCCGTGGCTTTATCGGTGACGGCTTTGATCTTGAAGAAGATGCCCAACGTGAATGCCGGCAGCTCAATACCAGGTCACAAGTGACGGCCCGACAAGCCTGAAGTCCGGGTCTATACTGAAATCAGCTGAAGGACCAGCGACCCCATCGGCAGAAAGCTCGCACCCAGCGGGCTTTTTGCTGCTATTTGTCAGGTTTCTTGAACGGAGGTGTTTGCCATGTCCGAAAAAGAGTCCATCACCACCCTGCTTACCCTGCTCGACTCCCGCCAGGCTCGACTTGCCGCTGCGTGCAAGGAGATTGCCGATTGGGTAGACCATCAAGGAGGGCATCCGACAGCCCTCAGAATTCGTGACCGCCTGAACGACATTGAAAAAGACGCGCCACTGATTCGAAACACCCTGTCTTCGTTAAAACCTGTCGACCCGCCTCTTCCGCGGTTCAGATGATTCGATCTGGGCGCGCGATTCAAGAACAGGGCCTGATCCAGGACGTGTGAACGGCGACTTCATCGTCAGTGCGTCCGTGCCTGTCTGATTATCTTTCTCTCCACACCCTACCTGGCCTGACGCCGGGATTTTTTGTGACTTCTTTTCACGTAACGTTCACAACATACACCCTACAGTGGGTTCACTCCTTTGATGAACCCCTGGCCTGCCCGCATGCAGGCCATTTTTTTGCCCGCTGGGCAGCCAACGAACGTCTTCATTAGCTGGAGGTCAAACAGTCACACGTCACGAAGGAGACGTCCCATGGTCACTCACTTCAAAGTCAGCGGGCATCTGGCCTGCGGTCACAAAGGCAGCAATCTCACATCAACCAGCGAATTGACCCGCGTAAAGTGCAGAAGCTGCCGCAACACCGACGCGTTCAAGGACGCGCGCAAAGCCGAACGTAACGCAGCACGCCGTGCTGCGCGTAAGGCCAAAGTCACTCACACCGCCAATGACTGGCGCGCCGCCTGGGTACAACGGTTGACCGCCATGGCCGGATTGCAAAGGTTACCCCGTGGTTTTACCGGCCAGCCTTTCGTTTAAAAACTGCGCCAGGAAAGATCTCATGCGGGAGAGAACCTGCTCGCGATGAGGGCAGCACATTCAACATTGATGTGACTGACCTTCAACCATCGCGAGCCGGCTCGCTCTCACCGGGGGATTGGCCCTGACAGGTCTGTTGATGAGTCGCACGTGTTCAAGTTCGCCGGCTCCATGATTTCAGCGAGCGACATGCGCTTGAAGGCTTCAAACAACCGCCGGCCCTCTTCGGGCGCACAAGAAATGGCCAGTCGCATAGTCGCTTCACCTAGCTGCCAGATCAGAAAGGCAGAATCAGCAACCCGCTGCGCATCGCTGCCTGGAAACACACGCAGCATCGCATCGGCCAGCAAGCCGCCCGCCACACGACTCTCCTCCAGCTCCAACGCCAGCAACTGCTTGTCTGCCTGCATGCCTGACCAAATATCACGCATCGCAGGTTCGGCCTGAACGATCTCGTAATACTGATCCAGCAGGTCCGAATAGGCATCCGCCAACCCTTGCGCATCTTGCACCGTCACCAGCGCCTCTTCGATACAACGACGGCTTGCCGCGTTATAGCGCTCGGCCAGTGTGCGAATGACCGAGCTCTTGTCAGGGAAGTACTGATAAAGCGATCCGATCGAGATCTCCGAGCATTCGGCAATTTCGCTCATTTTTACCTGGTCGCTGCCCTTGGTTGCGATCAGTTGCGTCGCCACCGCTAGGATTCGCTCCTGCCGCTCGCGACTGCGTTGTTGCGTGGGATTGCGGCGGGTCGGCTCCGTAACAGGTTGCTCGAGCCCGGTGGCAGCTTTCTTTGGCACTGGCGTGATTCCGATCAATAACATGACAAGCACTCACCTTAGCACCACCCGCGAACGCCCCCAAGTGGTTGCATCCGTATGTCGGTTTCCTCTTTAACATTGGTTGACGGTAGAACATGAGCGTTTATCATCTTCTTAACGTGAGCATTACTCACATTAACCCGATGGAGATGAACGCGATGAAAACCACTCAGGACACCCTCCTCGTTCTCGGTGCGACCGGTAAAACAGGGCGCAGGATCACCCAGCATCTCCAGGCCGCGGGATTGCCCGTGCGCTTGGGTTCTCGCGGCGCTAATCCTCCCTTTGACTGGGAAAATCGACGGACCTGGGATGCGGCGCTTGATGGTGTTCACGCTGTTTACATTTCCTATCAACCGGACCTCGCCATTCCGGGTGCCCTCGATACTATCCAGGCGTTTACCAACCTGGCCGTCAAACGTGGCGTCGGCAAATTGGTTCTGCTGTCCGGACGTGGCGAGGTTGAAGCGGAACAAGCCGAACGCGTCATTCAAAACAGCGGTGTCGACTGGACGATCCTGCGGGCCAGCTGGTTCTTCCAGAACTTCAGTGAGGCGCATTTTCTGGAGCCCATTCTTGAAGGAGAACTGGCCCTTCCCGTCGGTAATATCGCGGAGCCCTTCGTCGATGTGGAGGACATTGCCGAAATTGCAGTCCAGGCACTGACCCAACCGGGGCATTCACGCCAACTCTATGAATTGACCGGGCCACGGGCACTGACTTTTGCCCAAGCGGTCGATGAGATTGCTCAAGGGACCGGGCGCGAGATCAGTTTCGTCGCCGTACCGCCGGATGCATATCGTCAGGCACTGGAGCAGGCACAACTTCCTGCGCCGTTGATTGACCTGGTGCTTTATCTCTTCACCACGGTGCTCGACGGTCGCAACACGCCGTTAGCCAATGGCGTTCAGCGCGCACTTGGCCGGCCCGCGCGCGACTTCAGCGATTATGTTCGGCGCACCGCTGCTACAAAAATCTGGCAGAACCAGGTTTGAGGTTGACGAGGGTCATTTATCAAGAATTGCGGAGCAGAAACGACAAAGGCCTGCATGAGTTTCCTCATGCAGGCCTTTGATATGTATGGTGCCCGAAGCCGGAATCGAACCGGCACGCCCTTACGAGCGGGGGATTTTAAGTCCCATGCGTCTACCAGTTTCGCCATTCGGGCGGTAGCGCGGTGAAGCTGTCTGGCTTGTGCAACAGAGGACGAAATATATACATACCGCCCCGGTGAAGCAAGTTCGCAGATCCCCTTTTCAAGACAAAATCTTGCAAGGTTGCGCAAATAAAAAAGCTCCGTAAATCATAGATCTACGGAGCTTGTTTATAGTGGAGGCCGAGGTCGGAATCGAACCGGCGTAGGTGGATTTGCAATCCACTGCATAACCATTTTGCTACTCGGCCTCAAACATCTGATGTCATGTAGCGCAACATCAAATGTGTACAAACCTGGAACAGGAAACGAGCTTATGATTCACGCTCTATCTCCTTGAAAACATTGAGCTTTTTCAGCCGTCTGTGCTTTCGATGGCGTGAATTATGTACTCATTTCCTGAGGCTGGCAACCCCTTGATTTCAAAAAAAATTCTGGCAGCAAGTTTTGTTGGCCCCGGGTGTTTGTGCCCTTCCCTCTGATCGCCCGGGGATTGATGCACGATTCTACAGCCAGGCAACAAGAGACTGATCATAAGGTGACTGGCTTGGTATCTGATCCCTGCAAGGTTGTCGTTTTCCGGTAGTACCTCCGGGATCGGACCTCAAGTTGTCACTATCACCGCCGACTAGTGAGGTAGGAACTTAATGAGCATGGAGCTGCCGTGACCCTGATATCTTCAATCTCCGCCCCCCAGCCACTGGCAATCGCTAAAGTGGCGGCCACCGTGCCCATCGGCAATCCCATCGAATCAACAGCCGTCACTGATTCGCCCTCGTCGATAGTCACCTTGCTGCAAGATAACAAAGCCGTCGATGCACTGACGTATACCTCCCGGGGCGGGATAGCGCAGCTTGACGCACCGCTTTCCTGGGAATACACGCAGCATGACAAAGTGTCCTTGCACATGAGGGGCAATTTCGGAAGTTCGTCGACGGCCGGCCGGTTCCAAAATCTGGGCGCATCGCTGCTTTTGCAACTGGCTGAGACCAACAAGAACATTTCCCAGTCAGTCCTTCGCTCATCGACTGGAAGGCCTCTTGAAGCTGGCGAACTGGCGGCTGCCCAAGCCAAACTCCATAGTGGCATCGCAGATAACTCCATCAGCCTCACGCTGAATACAGCGAGTGGCAAAACTATCCAACTGACCCTCTCCAGTCAGGACAATGCGCTGGCGGTACAGGCGCAGGTCGAGGGTGGTGATCTCAGCAAAGAAGAACTTGCTGCGCTGGGCGCAATGGCAGATGGATTTGAGTCGGCCATTCAAGGGCTCACTGCGGTGCCTCCGCAACTCAAACTGGACACCTTGATTCAGTTCGACTCCAAGGTGTTTTCCTCGGTCGATCTGGTGACACGATTCAAGCTCAGCGATGACAGCACGCAGACCCTTGAGCTGCATGCCGATGCAAGCCAGCGCCGGGTAAGCATGAAGGACGCATCGGGCGATCTCAACATAGCCGTGGACTTGAAAAATGCTGCGATTCTGGGCAACAGCACTCAGAAGGCCAAGGCGCTTGAGGGGTACATCCGTCAAATAGAAGCGGCGCGCGACCGAGGCGACGGCGACCGACACCTGCTGTCGATGTTCGATAGTGCATTTAAGGCAGTTCACACAAATTACTCGGAAAGCCTCGCCGCAACCGTGCGGCAGCCCCCAGGCTCGAACTACCTGACAGACACCGACCGCAGCATGCTTACCGGCCTGGCCGATTTCAGTGCGACGGTCACCGAGAAGACTGTAAACGGCAATCCTGCGCGGCCTGCCGAACTTGATTCATTCAGCTATGACGTGTCCCAATCCACGCAATCCAAAGGTGCGAATCGGCTCAATCGCACGCTTGTTCAGGATCAGCAATCCCATCTGACAGCCCAGTACCATAAGCCTCTGCATGCCGGGCAAAAGCTGGAGCTGACGACGGACTCGGAATCGCAGAATTACCTGTACTACCAGATCAACGATCAGGCCAGCAGCACGAGCCGCATCGGTTATGCCGAAGGTGAGTTGGTCGAGGCTTCCATAAGCCATTCGGCAAGCCAGTCCACTCGCATTGCCAAATACGTAAAGGGGAATTTGGAAGAAGACAATTTGACGCCTGTCTCATCCTCGAAGACGCAGAATCTTCTCGTCGTTCTGCAACAGGCACTGCAGCAGGATAAGGCGGCGAATCTGGGACGAGGCAGGTCATTTCTCGAATACACCTTGGCCGCTATCCAGGACAAAGTAATGTTGGTCAGCGATCCGAGTGAAATCAAGGATTGACCCGTCAACCGAGCGAGAGAGAGTCACTCATACCAGGTCTGGGGCAGATTTATGACCTGCCCTTGTTATTACCGACGGCATGCACGATGAGCCAACTTGTTGAGCGGGGATGGTGCGGAGAAATTCCTGGCAAATGCCGCGGGTGATTCTTTAACACAGATAACCGAGCCTATTTCTCAGATCAACGAGCGAAATCTGGTCATTGCAAGCGCTTCGGAGTAACAGGCACAAGTATCTAGAGAGGTTGATCGTAATCTGGTTAATATCCGCGACCTGTCGACTCAGTCTGCAGCAGGTGCCAATCAAACCAGTGCGGCCAGTAATGAGTTGTCACGGCTGGCTGTTGATCTAAGTGGAATGGTGACTCGATTGATAGTTTAACCACAGAAAAATGCCAAAAGTGTGGCGATTTACAACGTTCTCGTCACCCGGCATTGTGATGCCGTGCGCACGTCCGCCCGCAATCGGACGGAACACGTTAAACAGCCTGAAACAGTTAATGTTCACGGCCATCACCCGGCATTAATATCCTTCATTCAGGGCTCTGGAACGGGGGTCAAGAGCTGAAGCTTTTAGCCGGCAGGCCAATATCCAGGCTACCCACCGTTTCAGTACCCCTCCCTCTATTCGAATTTCCCGAGCAGTCCTGCCATCGCTTGATACCATTCAGCACACTTGTATGAAGCTTTAATGTCTGGAAGGTCTTTTTGTGAACGTTATCCGTCACTGGTTACGACAACCCTATGCGCGCCTCGTCGCGCTGATCGGATTGGTCCTGATCTTGCCTCTATGCCTGCGTGCGGCACTGGGTTGGTCGAGTCCACTCGGCTACCTTTCAGATCTGGGAATTGCCAGTCTTCTCATCGTCACCCTGCAGCGTCGTCCCTGGTGGTTAGCGCTGCCGGTGTTGCTGGTTTGGGGAATTATGACGTTGGCGACTGCTGAACTCGTCAGCGCGGTCGGGAGGTTTCCAAACGCCACAGACCTGCAGTACTTGATTGACCCTCAATTTTTGGAAAACTCTAGCGGCGGTGGTTTCGCCCAGCCATGGCTGGCAGCCACCCTGTGCTTTGGACTGGCGATCTGGTTGATCACGCAGTGGATGGGCCGCTCCAAACCTATTCCGGCCTTACCACGTAGCGTGTGGGCAGCACCGTTGCTGCTGTTGATCGGCCACTGGGGCGCCCAGCACCTCTACCCCACCGACGAAGACCCCTGGCGCTTGTTCAACCTCCCGCATCAGTTACTGTCCGCGAGCGTTGGAGACGTTCAGTCAAGTGCTGAAGAATGGTTGGCAGGTGATGTTGTCGATGTCCCTCCAGAAATGGCGGGACTCACCCAACTCGATCTGGAAGGACAGAAACTGCTCGCCGCTCCCGGGCGGGCGCGGAATGTGTTGATCATCGCGCTGGAAGGTATTCCCGGCGCCTACGTGGGTGTTAATCGAGAAGCCTTGCACAGCAGCTATCAGGAAAATCTCATGCCCAATCTCAGTCAATGGGCAGAGCGCGGCATGAATACGCCGGACTACGTCCTTCACAGCCACCAAACCATTCGCGGTCTGTATGCAATGCTGTGTGGCGATTACGACAAACTGGACAACGGCACGCCGAAGGGGGTGGAAATGTTGACCCAGAGCGAACGCAATCAAGCGTGCCTGCCAGCCCAGTTACACCAGAACGGATTCGCCACGCACTATCTCCAGGGTGCGGGCCTGCGTTTCATGGCAAAAGACAAGATCATGCCGCACATCGGTTTCGATGCCACTCATGGACTGGAATGGTTCACCAACAGCAACTACCTGGAATTCCCTTGGGGCAAGGACGACAAGGCCTTCTTCGAAGGAGCCCTTGAGTACGTTGGCCAGCTGAAAAAACAGAAAAAACCGTGGATGCTGACGCTACTGACCGTTGGCACCCACCAGCCCTATTCGGCTCCTGAAGACTACCTGGAGCGCTACGACACACCCAAGCAGGCCGCCGTCGGGTATCTGGATGATGCGCTTGGGCAATTCCTCAACGGCCTGGAACGTCAGGGAATGTTGAAAGACACCCTGGTGGTGATCACCTCGGATGAATCCCACGGTATCGATGGAGTGCGCCTGGCGTCCTCTTGGGGCTTCAATCTAATGCTCGCGCCCGAGCAGGATCAGTTGCCCAAGGTGAAGTCCGGGGTCTACGGGCATGTCGATCTGAGTGCCTCGATACTTGACTATTTCGCCTTGCCCTTCCCCCAGCCTTGAGCGGTCGCTCCCTGTTTCGCGACTATGAAACGGGCCGCGAAATCATGTCGTACACCAACGACAAGCTGCGCTATCACAATGGTCAGGGCACCTTGACCGAGTGTGACTTTCAACAGCGCTGCCGGAATTACGCCAGCCCAGGCTTCATCGCGGAACATGCGACCTTGACTGGTCAGTACGGAGGCAAGCGCGCCCGTCAAATCGCAGCCAGAGCGACGGCGCTGGATCATTCGCTGCTGCGCACACCCTTGAACCAGCACTACCAGTTCGGCAGTTCCGCCATCATCCCTCTTCAGACAGCGATCAAGGATGACTGGGCCGATAACCTCATTGGTGCGCAGTACCTGGAAATGCCAAAGGGCTCACTCACTCGCGTGCGTCTGACCGTGCGCTCGGTAGATCCACAACAGGATGCCTACATTCTGCTCAAGGCCAAGGAGCGGGAACAGGATGTCCCATTGGGCCTCCCCGCAGAAATGATTGTCACTGCGGATCAGCCATTGGAGATGCACTTCAGTTTCGACAATCCGCAGCCGCGCAAGGCGTTCTCTTTTCACTTGCTGGGCTACGGGTTGGGGGCCGTTGAGGTGAGTGACTTCAGTGTAATTACTGAGTTACCGGGGCAGGACGACCTACCCACGAATATCGACAAGGCAGAGGGCTAGTCGCGACCGATCAGGCAGGCGTATGAGGCGGCAGAGAGAATTGAATCATCGCTCCCCGGGGCTGATTCGAACTTGTCCATAATCGACCGCCATGCGCCTCTATGATCGAATGGCAGATTGAAAGCCCCATGCCCAGGCCGGTCGCCTTGGTCGCATAGAAAGCGGTGAACACCCGCTCGGCTTCACCTGCAGCGAACCCTGGGCCGCTGTCGCTCACCTGCACCAGCACGCTGCCCTGCTCTTCCATCTCGGCGTTGATCTGTAACTGTCTCTCGCCGCCGTTGACGCGGCTCATTGCCTCTAAAGCGTTAAGAATCAAATTCAGCAACACCTGCTGCAGTTCTACACGATCGCCGTGTACTAACGGCAAATCTTGCGCGATGCCTGTATGCACCGAGGCACCGTTACTGGTTGCCTGACTGCGAGTGAATTCGACCATTTCGCCGATGATTTTCGCGATGTCTACGGGTCCCTTTTGTGGCGGGGCCTTGCGGATATGCCCCCGGATCCGATCCAGAACCTCGGCCGCGCGATGAGCATCCTTAATCACGTTGTCGAGTACCTGTTTTATCTCGCCAAGATTAGGTGGCTGGGCGCCCATCCAACGCAGCGCAGCGTGAGCCCCCATAACGGTGGCGACAATAGGCTGGCTGACTTCATGGGCTATCGAAGCTGCCAGTTGGCCCATCGTCGCGACACGGTTAGCGTGCGCCAACTCCACCTGGACATTGCGATAACGCTGTTCGCTTTGACGAGCGTTTTCTTGCGACTGGGCATTTGCTCAATGAGCGGCCCTCATAAAGATTCGGCGCTCCTATCGCCTCATTGAACCATGACAATTCACAGCGTTTGTATAATTTCGCCATACAAAGGCACTGCGCACAATTGCAGCTGTCACCTTCGTTATCGAAGCGCTTAGACAAGCCGAGTAATTATTCTTAGGTGTTACCTGGTCACACTAAGAGGTTAGTCAGGCAACCGATCGTAGAAGCCATTAAATGCTATTTTCAGCGGACAATAAATCTGTTCCGTGGAGGGATGTCTTAGCCCATATATTTGCATTGGAGAAAACGCTATAAAATTTCTGCCCATGCTATTGGCTATTGGCTATTGGCTATTGGCTATTGGCTATTGTTGCGATAGCGAATTTTGGATTCGCTGGTCCGCCTAGCTGGATTGCGAAAGATACTGTGTTTTCGGGCCCTGACAGCGATACTCGACTGCGCGCGAACACATGGTCGACCAGCGCGGATGGGACGGAAGGTTGTTCGAGTCCTGTACGGGATATCAGCGCCGACAGTACTAGCGGCAATACTATTAGATTTGTTGCATAAGGCGCCGACCACATACCTGAACATCTCAGTCTGATCATCGATATCGCGTCGCCCTCTCTCGCCGATGATGCCAAGCGTGAAATGATCAAAGCCACCAAGCGCCTCTCGGTGAGAGCGCTGGGCTTATCAATACCGCATAAGATTGACGAATCGATACTGAAAGGCGAGAACGTGCAACTTGAAGTGGGCAGTGGCGTCGTGACGATCACCCGTACTAACCGGGCCCAGGGGGCGTATCAGTTGACGTTGACCATGCGATAAACGCCGGATAACAACGCTGAAATCACCGAAGCCGATTAAACACGACACGCCGCTAACCCTTAGCGCATTTACGCCAAGCGTTAATATTGTAAGAGAGTGTTTCCGAAGGCGGCCCCCCTCTTACAGACAAGATTTCTAACTACATTCAGTCATCGCCTTTCAAATGGCGGTTTTCTGCCTAGACTTGCTCTTGTCCGCCGTGCGCATGCTTTTCAGAGCATGGAATCGCACGAAAAACTAAAACAAGAGGAATTCCCCCCATGTTCAAACCCATGTGGAAAGCACTCGCCTGCGCCCTTGCCCTTGGCACCATGAGCACGGTCATGGCTGCTGATCCGGTGATTATAAAATTCTCCCACGTCGTTGCAGAGCAGACTCCCAAAGGCCAAGGCGCCCTGCTGTTCAAGAAACTGGTGGAAGAACGCTTGCCCGGCAAGGTCAAAGTAGAGGTCTACCCCAACTCTTCGTTGTTTGGCGATGGCAAAGAGATGGAAGCCTTACTGCTCGGGGACGTACAGATGATTGCACCGTCGCTGGCCAAGTTCGAGCACTACACCAAGACCGTTCAACTGTTCGACCTGCCTTTCCTGTTTGATGACATCTCTGCCGTTGACCGCTTTCAGCTGAGCCCGCAGGGCCAGGGACTGCTCAAGTCAATGGAAGACAAAAACATCACAGGACTGGCCTATTGGCACAACGGGATGAAACAACTGTCCGCGAACAAAGCGCTCCGAGTGCCGGGTGATGCCCGTGGGTTGAAGTTCCGGGTGCAGGCCTCTGCCGTGCTAGAGGAACAGTTCAAGGTCATACGCGCCAATCCACGCAAGATGAGCTTCGCCGAGGTTTATCAAGGCTTGCAGACCGGTGTTGTCAACGGAGCGGAGAATCCTTACTCGAACATCTACAGTCAGAAAATGCATGAAGTACAGAAGTACATCACCGAATCCAACCACGGTGTACTGGACTACATGCTGATCACCAACACCAAATTCTGGAATGGTTTATCGCCAGAGCTTCGTGGCGAGCTGGACAAGATCCTCGTCGAAGTCACCGCCCATGTGAACAAAGAGGCCGAGCAGCTGAATCAGAACGCCAAGCAGAGCATCATTGCGGCCAAGACCACCGAGATCATCATCCTGACACCTGAGCAGCGCGACCAATGGCGCGTTGCGATGAAGCCCGTGTGGAAGAAGTTCGAAGGCGATATCGGCGCCGAGCTGATCACCGCGGCTGAAGCTGCCAACCAGGCCCAATGATCGGTGGACGACAGGTGTTGCCGCCTTGGCAGCACCTGCCTGCCATCCGCTACAGGAGATGCTATCCATGAATGCTCTTCGGCGCATCTGGGAACACTTCGAGGAAGGCTTCATCGTCTTCCTTCTGGCGGCCATGACGTTGGTAACATTCGTCTACGTTGTCCTCAACAACCTCTACACCCTGTTCTACCGTCTCGCCGAGAGCTGGGAAAGCGCCAGCGAATCGCTGTTCGCCATCGGCGACGGCGTCATGGGTATGGCGCAAGCCATGACCTGGAGCACCTCACTGACCAAGGCCCTGTTTGGCTGGCTGATATTTTTCGGGCTGTCGTACGGCGTGCGCACCGCAGGCCATATCGGCGTCGACGCCCTGGTCAAGTTGGCCAGTAAACCGGTGCAACGGTTCATTGGCATCATCGCCTGCCTTTTCTGCCTGACTTATGCCGGGCTGCTCAGCATCGCCAGTTTTGGCTGGATCCAGACCCTGATGATTGCCCAAATTGGCGCCGAAGACCTGGGCCAGTACGGGATCATGCAATGGCACATCGGGTTGATCGTCCCCGTAGGGTTCGCCTTGGTTTTCATCCGTTTCGCTGAAATTCTCGTGCGCATCCTGCAAAACAGGCAGACCGGCCTGGGCCTGGCTGATGAAGCCGCAGATGCGTTGAAGCTGACCGAACACGAGGATGACAAGTCATGACCATTGCCTTCCTCTTTGCATCATTGTTCGTGCTGATGTTGATCGGCGTTCCCATTGCTATCTCCCTCGGGTTGGCAGGCTCACTGACCATCGTTTTTTTCAGCCCGGACTCCGTGCGCTCACTGGCGATCAAACTGTTCGAAACGTCGGAGCACTACACGCTGCTGGCCATCCCGTTCTTTCTGCTCGCGGGGGCCTTCATGACCACCGGTGGCGTCGCTCGGCGGCTGATTGATTTTGCCAATGCCTGTGTCGGTCATATTCGTGGTGGTCTGGCTATCGCTGCCGTGTTGGCGTGCATGTTGTTCGCTGCCCTTTCAGGATCGAGCCCAGCCACTGTGGCGGCGGTGGGTTCAATTGCCATTGCCGGCATGGTCCGCTCCGGTTATCCGCAGGCCTTCGGCGCGGGGATCGTGTGTAACGCGGGGACGCTGGGCATCCTGATTCCACCCTCGATCGTCATGGTGGTCTACGCCGCCGCGACCGAAACGTCTGTCGGCAAACTGTTCATGGCGGGCGTGTTACCAGGCCTGCTGCTGGGGTTGGCGCTGATGGTGGCGATCTACATCGTCGCCGTGAAGAAAAAGCTGCCCGCCATGCCGCGCGCGACGTTCCGTGAATGGCTTGGCACGGCACGCAAGGCGATCTGGGGTCTACTGCTGATGTTCATCATCCTGGGAGGTATCTACTCCGGGATGTTTACCCCCACCGAAGCTGCGGCGGTGGCGGCCGTGTACTCGGCCTTCATCGCCTTGTTCGTCTACAAAGACCTGACGTTCCGCGAAACGCCAAAGGTCCTGCTGGACTCGGCCAAGCTGAGCATCATGCTGATGTTCATTATTGCCAACGCCATGCTCTTCGCGCACGTTTTGACCACCGAGCAACTACCGCAACAGATCACCGTGTGGGTGATAGAGGCGGGTCTGACACCGATGATGTTCCTGCTGGTGGTGAACATTGTGCTGTTGATTGCGGGGGCCTTTATGGAACCTTCGGCCATCATCCTGATCCTGGCACCGATCCTCTTCCCCATCGCCATGAAGCTGGGTATCGATCCCATTCACCTGGGCATCATTATGGTGGTGAATCTGGAGATCGGCTTGATCACGCCGCCCGTGGGTCTGAACCTGTTCGTGACCTCTGCTGTGACGGGTATGACACTGCCGGCAACCATCAGAGCCGCCATGCCTTGGCTGATGATACTGTTCCTGTTCCTGATCCTGATTACCTACGTGCCTTGGATCTCCCTGGCTTTACCAAACTGGCTGGGCATGAGCTGATGCCTCCCCTGTCCGGGTACTGGACGTTCGTATCCGGACAGGGCTTTCACGTTTGTGCTACCCCGGCCACTTAGTGTTGTCCTGAGTCCGTCCAGCAACTCCATAGATCCACTGAGGCCGGGTTGCTGACGGGTGGCCCTAGCCACTCGCTCATCTCATGACATTGCTGTTGGAAGCATAACTGGTAGTCACCTGCTTGCGGGGTGCGTCCCAGACTCAGAGGCTGCAAAGGCGGCAGGTGACGTTGAAAGTGCCAACTGCCTTTTTCCAACCTGGCCTCCGGGGAATCTCCATACCCGCGCCATTCCCTTTGACCCTGGCCTCGGTGAGCACAAGTCCCTGCTCCGAGACTCGGTAGTCTTCTTCCCAACGAATTTTTTCAATTGAGTGGTTCCAAGCCAGTGTAAAGCTTGAAACAGGGAGTTGGGCCCAGGCGACGCCGGCCAAACCCAGGCACAAGCCAATCATGCGATGGCCGGTCTGACACGACGAGATCGCCAGACATGCTGAAGTATTATCAACACACCCAGCACGAAACCGATTTCGTCAGTCAACGGCAGCGCAACGACCAACAAAGCACCTGCGGCGAAACTCAATACACGCTCCCAAATCGGCATCTTCTGTTGCAGATAACCTGTGGACGCCATTCCCCAGAGGCCAACGGCCAACACTGTCTTCACCAACATATAAGCCGTCATCCACAAATTGTCGCCTTGCATCATGAGCGCAGGGTTGTAGACCGCCATGAACGGAATGACAAAGCCAGCCAATGCAATACGAACCGCCCACAGACTGATCTTGAATCCTGTTTCCTTGGCGATGGGCGCTGCGGCAAAGCATGCCAAGGCAACCGGTGGCGTAAGGTCTGCAAGAATTCCGAAATAGAAAACGAACATGTGCGACACGATCAGCGGCACACCCAACTCAAGCAGAGCAGGTGCTGCAATCGAACTGGTAATGATGTAGTTGGGAATCGTCGGGATACCCATGCCCAACACAAGGCAGGTAATCATCGTCAGTATGAGTGACAACAACAAATTATCCCTGCCGATGGCCAGTATGTAACCAGCGAAAGTCGAGGCTATCCCCGTCAATGACACTACGCCGATGATGATTCCCACTAGCGCGCAAGCAATCCCGACCGGTACAGCATGGCGAGCACCTTCGACTAACGCATGCAGGCAAATACTCAGGGTTGCTCGGCCTCCCTGAATGAACCAGCAGATGACCACTAACGTGGCGATCACCGCAAAGATCACGCTAATACCCAACTGGAAAAAACCGACGCAGAGGACACCAAGCGCGATCCAGAACGCACACCGCAACGCGAAACTGGACACCCGAAGAATGATTGCCGAACCGAGAATAACGATGGCTGTTAGCGCCAGACCCACCATTCCGGAGAACAGCGGAGTACGTCCGGAAAACAGCAGGTAGACCAGGACAAAAAGCGGAATCAGCAAATACCAGCTTTCCTTTACCGCACCCCATGCGCTGGGGCATTGGTCTTTGGGTAATCCCTTAAGGTCGGAGCGTTTTGCCTCAAGGTGAACCATCCAGAACACCGAACCGAAATACAGGATGGCTGGAATTAACGCAGCTTTGGCGATCTCTACAAACGGGACATTAATTGTTTCCGCCATAATAAACGCGACAGCCCCCATCACAGGCGGCATCAGTTGGCTGCCCATGCTCGAAGTCGCCTCTACGCCACCAGCAAATGCTGCCTTGTAGCCGAAGCGCTTCATCAATGGAATCGTGAACTGCCCGGTTGTGACAACGTTCGCAATGCCTGAGCCTGTGATCGTCCCCATCAAAGCCGATGACGCGACCGATACTTTTGCCGGCCCCCGAGTTTGTGGCCAAACAATCCCATCGCGAAGTCAGTGAACAATTTGATCATTCCCGCCTGTTCGAGGAAGGACCCGAACAAAATGAACAGGAAAATATAGGTAGCGGAAACGTAAGTTGGTGTGCCGTAGAGACCTTCGGTGCCGAATGACAACTGGTTGACGATTTGATCGAATCCGTAGCCTCGATGAGCCAGGTCGCCTGGCAGGTATTCACCCAATAGACCGTAGGCCAGAAACAAACCACAGATGACAGGCAAAGCGATCCCCATCACCCGACGCGCCGCCTCAAACACCAAGGCGATCAATACCAGCCCAACCACCATGTCAGCTGTAGTCAGGTCACCTGAACGCTGGATCAAATCCGCCTCGAAGAACCATTGATACAAAGCAGTGGTAATCCCCGCGAGGCTCAATATCCAGGCCAGCGGCTGCCAAGGACGTGCTCTGCCATACGCCGGGTAACTCAGAAACACCACCCACAACAGGAAACCAACGTGCACCGCGCGCAGCACCTGGCTGGAAACAGGCGCAAACGCAGCGGTAACAATCTGGAAAACAGAAAACAACAACGCCACGTAGAACAGCGTCTTAGGCCAGTCGCGTGGGTTGGCGGCGATGCCATGATGATCTTCGCTCATTGGGTACCTGCCTCAAAACTACATAGAAGGGTACGAACCGCTCTATCGCTCTAGCGACCATCCCCGTGGCGCATTTTTGGATTACAGCGCTCCAGCTTCCTTGTAGTAGCGCTCGGCACCGGGGTGAAGTGGAATGGGTAGATTCCTGGCAGCATTTTGCAACTTGATGTCCTTGGCGGCTGAGTGAGAATTACCCAGGCGAGTGAGGTTTTCGAACATCAGCTTGGTCATCTGGTAGGCAACATCCTCTGAGACGTCCTCGCGTGTCACAAAAATATTAGTGATCGCCACAGTAGGCACTGGCTCAGGTTGTCCGTCATAGGTGTTGGCTGGAATTTGTGCAGGCTGATAAGCGGCATTGCCGATTTTCGTAACCACATCAGGAGGGATCGCGACGTAGTTCAATGGCATGGTTGAGGAAAGGTCGCGGATGGCAGCCATGCCTAACCCCGAGGACTGAAGCGTGGCATCTAACTGACGGTTTTTGATCAGCTCTACCGACTCCGCGAAGGGTAGGTATTGGACTTTGCTCATGTCTTCGTACGTCAATCCCGCCGCTTTGAAAATCGCACGTGCGTTCAGTTCGGTACCGGACTTCGGGGCGCCGACGGAGATGGTTTTCCCTTTCAAATCCGCCAAGGTTTTGATGCCGGACTCTTTATTCGCAACAATTTGAATGTAGTTCGGATAGGCGCCTGCAATTGCTCGCAACTTTGTCAGCGGGGCCTTGAATCCGGCATCTTCCACTCCGTTTTTTGCATCAGCCACAGAGTCCCCAAGCGCCAGAGCGAGCTCCCCACGACCAGCTTGTAAAAGGTTGAGATTTTCCACCGAGGCTTTGGTCGCCTGGACGGAAGTCTTCGCCCCCGGTATCCCATCGCTGTATATCTGTGACAGCCCAACCCCAATGGGGTAATAAACCCCGCTAGTCCCACCGGTAAGAATATTTATGAACACAGGTGCGGCGTTAGCTGCGCACGAGACTGTCAACGCAGCGGTGGCCGCAAAGAGGCTAAAGCGACTGGTTACTCGCATGGAAAACTCTCCGTCTTGTTATGGCTTTATGCAGAGTCTTACCACTGTAGTCGAAACCAACGACTTGAGTGGGAAACTGAGTTGGCCTGGGGAAAACGGGCGTCTGCGCGACCGCGCCCCGTGGATGGAACGCGTGCGCTGGCCATTACAGTTTTTCGTGGCCTGCACCTTCTGGAACATGCTCGGTGCCGGAGTCTTCGGTTTCCTGATCAACCCGCCAATCGCGCTGTTCTACATACAAGGTTTGAACACCACCCCGCTACATGCCCACGCTGCCCTGTTCGGTGTCTATGGCTTCCTGGCGCTGGGGTTTGGCTAGTTGATCCTGCGCTACATTCGCCCCGACCTGCGGTTCAACAATCGCCACTATCTCCGTCATCAATCTTTTGATTGACTCGGATCTCTCGCATGCCGTGCTCTACATCACCCTGCTGTTCATGTCGGCGCATGTTTTTTCGATCTGGATAGTGACCATCGACCAATGAATTGCGCCGCAATCAGGCTTTTCTGACCGGGGCGCAACGTTCGATGCGCGCCAGTGACGCCATCACTGGCATCCGTGCGTTGTCGAAGAAGTGCGTCCCACAACGTCAACATCATGCCTTCGACAAAATCGTGACTGACACTCTGCTGCTGGTTCAGCATGAGATGAGTCATAAACACATCAAACAGCATTTGTTGCTGGATGCCGCCGACGCTCGCATCAATGGCGATCGCGTGCAGTTGCAACAAGTCATCATCAATCTCGTCATGAACGCCTGCCAGGCCATGGGCAATCTGAGTGAAGGAGCGCGCTCGCTGAACATTTGCACGAGGGTTGAGCGCAACGAAGTGATCATTGAAGTCAATGACAGCGGCGAAGGCATTGATGTCGCCGATTTGCCGTTACTGTTCAACCCGTTCTATACCACCAAGGCTGAAGGGCTGGGCATGGGGCTGTCTATTTGCCGCTCGATCATCGAATTTCATGACGGCAGGATCTGGGCCACGAGTATCAAGGGACAAGGCGCTACGTTTATGTGCGCCTTGCCACTGCTCTTGCCAGAACCGCCCGTCTTGAACCCGGCCCAGGACACCGACACTGACACCCAGTGGTCGACGGATTTGGGCGTCAGTTTCGGTTGAAACTGAGGCGAACAAGCGGTGCTGGCCGCCACCTTTGGGGATTTACACCTGCGGGCCAGCAGAGGCCTGATCGCGGGTTTTCCACAGCGACAGCAGCACACCGCTCAGCAGCAACCCCAGGGTCACGCTCAAGGAAATGACCGCGGGAATCTTGCCGATGATGCCGACCAGGAAGATCTTGGCACCGATAAACACCAGCACCAGTGCCAGCGCGTACTTGAGGTAGGCGAAACGGTGAATCATCGCCGCCAAAGCGAAATACAACGCACGCAGACCAAGGATGGCAAAGATGTTGGAGGTGTAGACAATGAAGGGGTCTTGGGTGATGGCGAAGATCGCCGGCACACTGTCCACGGCGAACACCAGATCGGCACACTCGATCAGCACCAGGGCCAGGAACAACGGCGTCACCCAGACCACGGACTTGCCGCTGGCGTCCGCCTGGCGGACGAAGAAGCGCCCTTCATGCAGTCGCTCGGTCACCCGCATGTGTTTGCGCAGAAACTTCACCAGCAGGTTTTCGCTGAGGTTCGGGTGGGCATCGACCTTGCTGAACAGCATCTTCACGCCGGTCAGTAGCAGGAAAATGCCGAACACATAGAGAATCCAGCTGAACTCGGCGATCAGCGCCGCCCCCAGGCCAATCATGATCGCGCGCAGCACGATGACACCGAGAATGCCCCAGAACAGCACCTCGTGTTGATACTTACGGGGGATTGCGAGAAAGCTGAAGATCATCGCCATCAGGAATACGTTGTCCATCGACAACGATTTCTCGATCAGAAAGCCGGTGTAGAAATCCATCCCGGCGTCACCGCCTTTGATCTGCCAGACCCAGAGGCCGAACAGCAAACCGGCCGTGATATAGCCGGCAGACAGCAGCAGACTTTCACGAACACCGATTTCTCGCTGCTCACGGTGCAGCACCCCGAGGTCGAACACCAACAGGCCTATTACGATGCTGATAAAGGCGAGCCACAACCAAGTGGCGGTGCCGAGAAACTCGGCCAGGAAGAACGGTTCCAGGGCAGTCATAAGCCCCTCCTCTAGGTGTCGAAGTTATACAAACTGCAACTCCGACATGGCAGCGGTTAGCTGTCAGAGGGGCCCGGCATTGCGAGTTCAAATCTAGAGAGGCGTGTGGGGTTTCTCAATCCCGCAAGGTTTGCAAGTTATTTCAAATCGCTAGGTCGTAGCGGAAGTCGGAGTGCCGATAGGCAGAGATCCTATCTGCATGCAGAGGCATCACCCTGGACGCAGGCGGACCGCTTATCGCCGATTCTGCAACTCGCAAGCGACTGCTGCAGGCCCAATAGCAGTCGCTCGAGCACGATCGCGACTCAGCGTGTCTCGTCCTGCCCTGCCCCATCCCTCGAATGGATCACCAGGTAGCTGTCGACGGCATCGTCAATGGTGGGAAAGAATGCCGTTTCGCCAAGTCGCGCGAAAAGACCGAATCGCTTCAGCTTATCTTTGACCGGGTCCTTCATCTCGGCCATGCACAACTTGATGCCTGCGGCGCGCAGGGTTTCGTCCAACTCCAATAGCATGTCGGAAGAAGTGACGTCGACACTGGTGACGGGTTCCGCTGCAACGACTAACCAGCGCACGGGCGTTGGCGATGCCGCCACTGCGTCCAGCACGCGGTCATTGAACAGTTCGGCGTTGGCGAAAAACAACGGCGCATCCCAGCGAAACAGCACCAGGCCGGGGATGAGGCTTGCGTCGGGATAGCGCTGGATATCGTGGTAGCCCTTGACCCCCTTGGCTTGTCCCAGCACTGCGGAATACGGCCGCCAACCATCCCACAGAAATTCGATGACGGCGACCACGATGGCCAGACCGATGCCCTCGATTGCGCCGAACACAGCCACTCCGACAGTGCAGACGATCGACAACCAGAACTCCCAGCGCTGGATGCGATAAATGCGTCGCAGGTCAGCGACTTCAATCAGACCGATGGCCGACGCGATCACCACCGCTGCCAATGCACTGCTGGGCAAACTCTGCAACAGGTCCGGCCCCACCATCAGCAGCAGGGCCACGGCCAATGCGCCGACAACGCCGGTCAACTGGGTTTTGGCGCCCGCAGCTTCGGCGACAGGGGTACGAGAGGAACTGCTACTGATCGGAAAGCCTTGAAAAAATCCGGCCGCCAGATTGGCAAAACCGAGCCCTGCCATCTCCTGGTTCGGATCGACGTGGGTTCTGGTCCGTGCTGCATAGACACGAGAGAGCACACTGGTGTCGGCGAACGACACAAGTGCGACGGCGCAGCCGCCGATGAGCACGGGGATAATATCGGCTCGGGTGATCCAGGGGATGGTCAACTCCGGTAAACCTTGTGGAAGCGAACCGAGTACCGACACCCCCGCGCGTGTACCAAGGTCCAGCATACCGACAACGACAGTGGCGCCTGCCACTGCAATCAAGATGCTCGGCACGCGTTTGTAATCCTTGAGTAGCAGGATCACGATCAAGGTGGCTGCGCCGATCATGAACGCGGTCCAGTTGGTCTTTCCTTCCATCACCGCGGTGACGACGGCCCATATGTTTCTCAGCGGGCCGTCTGACTCAATCGAAAAACCGAAGAGCTTGGGTAATTGGCTGATGAGTACAGTCAGCGCGATGCCGTTCATGTACCCGTAACGGATCGGTTTGGACAGCAACTCCGTAATGAACCCTAAGCGCATGATGCCCGCCAGGATGCACACGGTTCCTGAAACGATCGCCATCATGCCCGCCAGTGCGATGGCGCGTTGTGGATCGCCGCCCGAAAGGGGCAGGACGACCGCGAGAATAACGGCGGCCAGTGAAGAATCCGGGCCAAGCACCAGAATTCGGCTGGGCCCAAACAACGCGTAAGCGATCAGAGGAACGATGGTCGCATAGAGGCCATAGATGCCGGGCACGCCCGATGCCACGGCGTAGGCGATGCCAACGGGCACCAACATCGTGGTGAGCACCAACCCGGCCATGATGTCGTGACGCAACCAGGCAACCCGGTACCCGCGTAGCGTGCGAAGTCCAGGAAGCCAGCGACCCCACCCGGTTTCGTTACCGACACCGCGACGTGCAATCCGGCCCGGTTCAGGGACGGGAGGCAAAGAATCCGAATTGCTCATAGCGCTGTGGCCTGCGGTAATGTGATTAGACAGTAGCTCAATCAGGCAAATTGTCCCGTCCCGATGCCCGATTCCGAGGGGGCGAATGCCGGGGTCGGTAGCTGCCAATGATGAAATGCAGCTAACGGCCAAGCGGACATCCGCCAAATGTCCACCGGCAGTGAACACGCGCTGGTCGCTGGTTTCGGCATTCGGCACATTCGCGCGAAAAAGACGGCTAGACAGTCGGCACCGTTCCGCCATCGATGACAAACTCACTGCCCGTGATAGATGAAGCTCGAGGCGAAGCCAGAAAGCCAATCAGGTCGGCAACCTCTGACGGCGTCGATGGGCGCCCGAGCGGGATGCCCCCTAGTGCTTCCATGATGATCTGCTTGCCGCCTTGATAGTCAGTCCCTGCCTCCTGCGCGAGTCGCTCGGCCAATGCGACCGAGGCTTCGGTTTCAACCCAGCCCGGCGAAACCCGGACAACACGGACGCCTTTGGGCGAAACCTCTTTCGATAAACTCTTGCTGTAAGTCGAAAGCGCAGCCTTGGCCGCTGCGTAGGCTGTCGTAGCGTCCGGCAGAGGCAGCCGACTCTGGATGGAGGTCACGTGGAGGATGACCCCTTCCTTTCGCCCCAGCATATCCGCGAGCAAGGCACGATCCAGGCGCACGGCCGGAAACAGATTCAGATTGAGCTCACGTTGCCACTGCTCTTCGTCCAGTGCAGCGAAGCCACCGCCAGGTGCCGACGAACCACCCAGGACATGGATGATGATGTCCACACTGCCCAGTCGCTGTCGGGTCGCGGCGATGACTGCATCGCAGCCTTCCCGGGTCGAAAGATCAGCCAGAACCAACAGGCCATCCGGCAGGGCACTGTTTGGCTCCCGAGCAGAGGTAATCACCTTCGCGCCCTCGGCCAGGAACAGGTCGACGACGGCCTTCCCGATGCCCTTGGTGCCTCCGGTGACGAGGACTCGCTTACCACTCAAGCCAAGGTTCAGCATGGCGTGATCTCCAAGGAGGCTATGCGATCGCTCTCCAGCGTGAAGACGTGACTCAACTGAACCGGGCTACCGGGAAAATGGCCGGTAAGCCGTGCAATGACGGTCAGCCTGCCCTCTCCCTGCATTGCCTGCAGAGGTTGAACGTCAAAAGAGAAAGCCCGCCGGACCTCCCTCTGCCAGACTTCGATGGCCTGAATGCCTTCATGCGTTTTGTTTTCATCGAACACCCTGGCATGCGAGCAGAAGCAGCTCGCAAGTTGTGATAGGTCGCCGCCATTGCTGACATCGAAGTACGTCTCAACGGCGACGGGAAGCTTAAGGCTCATTTGTTGATCTCCTGGATGGATTACCTGGAGTGATCTTGCGACCTGACTGATAGTTTGCTCAACTGGGATAAACTTTATGACCTATCCCATAATCCAGGACAATTCATGTCAGACCCTCGTTTAGGCCTGAGCGAGCTGGACGCCGTTATAGCGGTTGCCCGCAGGGCTTCGTTTCGACAAGCCGCCATCGATCTGAATGTCTCAACCACCGCGTTAAGCAGCACCATCGCTAAACTGGAAGCAAGCCTCGAAACGCGGTTGTTCAATCGCACGACCCGCAGCGTGGCCGTCACCGAGGCCGGCAGGATTTTTCTGGAGCAGGTGGGGCCGGCGCTGCAGGATTTGCGCGCGGCGCTCGACGCGGTGCGATCCCACAATGCCGGCCCTTCGGGTACGCTGCGCATCAATGCGTTCGCCAGCGCTGCTCGCGCAGCACTCCTGCCATTGGTGGTGGAATTCTTGCGGCATCATCCGAAGGTACACATCGACCTTGTCACCGAAGGCCGCCTGGTGGATATCGTCGCTGATGGCTTCGATTTCGGCGTACGTTCCGCGAGCCTCGTGCCGAGCGATATGATCGTGATCCCCCTCGGCCTGCCGCAACGGTACGCCGTGGTCGGTACACCGGCGTACTTCGACCAATACGGCAGGCCACGGACACCGCCTGATCTGCTCAACCATCGGTGCGTGCGTGTCCGTCTGCCCAATGGGGCGATTTTCCCGTGGCATTTCGAGCGAGATGGAGAAGTGACCAGGCTCGATGTGAGCGGGCCGCTCACGCTTGATGAACCGAGCGTCGTCAAAGCAGCGGTGCAGGAAAGCATGGGGCTCGGCTTTTTCATGGAGCAGGACGTTCGGGATGAAATCGAGGCCGGACAGTTCGAGCGGGTATTGGACGATTGGACGCCGCCCAGAGACAAGCTCTGCCTGTACTACCCTAACCGCCGCAACCCCTCCGCCGCGATCAAGGCATTCATCGCCCTGGCTCGCGCCAAACCGCTCGCCAAAGATGGACCCGCGTAAACGTCGCCCATCGATTGTACAAACGAGCCTCACACACTGATTAACCTGGCGCTACTCGGCATCAGGCGATCAAACCCAGCGTCAATCCTTTCAGGGTCGCGGCGGCTCGGGTCGAGCATTCCAATTTGCGAAATATGCTTTCCATGTGGGTGCGAACAGTGCTCGGACTGATGTCCAGCAGTCGCGCCACCTGCTTGTTACTAGCGCCGCGGCTGATTTCCAAGAGCACGTCACACTCGCGTGCGGTGAGTAACGAGCCCTTCGGCTGATGAGTCCGACGCTCGCCACGGGCAGCGGCGATAACCGCGTCACAAACATCCTTGTCGAACAAGCCACCGGCGGCATCCTGTGCGAGCAGACTGGCCGCCTCCGATTCGCCATAGGCCGTCCTCCATGGCCGGGCTTCCCTTAGTGCGACCCAGGCCACGGAGGTGGCGAACAGTCGATGCTCGGCACACAGTGCATCACCCATCACGCCTCGAAAATAACCACTGCCATTCAGCCGTTCGTAAGCATGGGCTGCAATCTCCGCAGACACGGCCAGCTCACTGATAGGCCTCAGCGCCTGCTGCGTCCAGTAGGGGACGAGGTGCACCCGCTCCACGGCGCTATAAGAAAGCGCCCCGGCGGTATTCCAGAGCTGGTTGGAAACGGCTGCCCGGCCGAGACCGTAAACGAGCGCTGCCTTGCCGATCGCAGTCAGGGAGGGTTCACCTAGCCCCAAGAACGTGCAGCCTCCATCGCGACATGCGCCACCCGTCGCGAGTGCCCCGCCAGCCAGGGTAGCTTCAAGTCAATCACGTCCCCCACTAATGTCAGCGAGACCGAACGTTCGGCCTGCGCGTCGGCCGGGTGTTGCGAGAGGCCTTCCAGGTCTGCCAGCCACTCCCTGGCGTTATCCATGAGCAACGACGCGAGGGAGGCGGGATAGCGTCGATCCGACTGGTCGCGAATCCAGCGCAGCGCCGCGTCGAGGCCATGTGCTCGACTGAGAATATCCAGATCACCTGCAAGCACCACCTGATAGGCGACCTCCGGAATGTGTTCATGGGTCAAGCCCAGCGGTCGGCCAGTCCCATCGTAGGTTTCGAATACGCCGCACAAGCCGGCCTCGACAGCGGCACCCAGTTCGAGGGTTCTCGCGACTTCGCCAGAGACCTCGCAGTGCACCACGGCAAGCGGAATCGCCTGGTGTACCGCGTTCATCTTCTCTTTGCTCAGGGTCAGATCGAGCATCGCACGGCGGCCATCGACGTCATCACCCAGCAGATTTGCAAACCCTTCGGCGTTGGCGGTGCAACCTGACCAGCGCAGCAAGGCGACCTGCTCCGCTACCCTCTGATGCTCGCCCTCGCCGTGTGCGGCCTGCGCCAACCTCCGCGCCAGTGCGGCAACGCGTCGGGAATGCCCGAGAGGCTGTCCCATGCTGAGGTCCCCGACCTGGCCGATCGCCCGCAACGCTCCGCTCAATGAGATGTCCAGGTGCAACGCGCTATCCATGAAAAAATGCCTTGGGTCGGATAAATGACCGATGCCCACGAAGCAGGCCAGTCAGCAGAATTTGAGCTCCCACACAGGAGCTGATGCAATGAAAACATTCAGATCGAAAGCCGCCACCGTCGCCTTTGCCCTTGCAAGCACATTGGTCGCGGGTGTCAGTCAGGCCAAAGATACAACGCCTTCGGTGGTCATCGTACACGGCGCATTCGCCGACGGCTCCGATTGGGCCAAGGTCGTGCCGCTTCTTCAGGCCAAAGGGGTTGCAGTTTCGGTCGTGCAAAACCCGCTCACCTCGCTTGCCGATGACGTCGCCGCGACGCAAAGAACCTTGAACAATCAGCCAGGCCCGGTCGTTCTGGTCGGTCACTCCTGGGGCGGCACCGTGATTACTCAGGCCGGCAGCGACGAAAAAGTCCGCGCCCTGGTGTACGTCGCCGCCTTTGCGCCTGATGCCGGTCAAACAAGCGGCGAGCAAGGAAAAGGCGCGCCCACGCCTCCGGGCATCAGCCAGATCAAGGCTGACGGCAACGGTTTCCTCTACTTGACGCCAGAAGGTATGGCCAAGGACTTCGCCCAGGACCTCCCTGCGACGCAGACCGCCGTGATGACCGCGACGCAAGGCCCCATCAAAGCCTCCGCGTTCGAGGATAAAACGACCGTTTCGGCCTGGAAGACCAAACCGTCGTGGTATCTGCTCGCCACCGAGGACCGGATGATCCATCCCGATGTCCAGCGCTCTGCCGCCAAGCGTATCGGCGCCACCCTGGCGGAGCTGCGCACCAGCCATGTCCCCCAGCAGTCGCAGCCAGCCGAAGTGGCCAAGGTGATTCTCGAGGCAGTGAAAAAAGTCGGCGAGCAGTGATTGCTGCGTGCGGCGCCACTAATAACCCAGAACTCAACCGCTGCATCGATACGGAACGGACGCATGAATCATCTGAGTGAGCGCAACTACGACTTCATCGTGTGTGGCGCAGGCACGGCGGGCTGCGTGGTTGCTGCCCGCCTTGCCCAACAGTCCAACGCACGCGTGTTATTGATTGAAGCAGGCAGCGAATACAACGGCCCAGAGGTTGTAGAACCCGCGCAGTGGCCGCTGAACCTCGGTTCGGAGCGCGACTGGGCATTCGAAGGACAAGCCAATCCCCACCTCAACGGTCGTCGTCTTTCCTTGAACATGGGCAAGGGGCTCGGGGGTGGATCCAGCATCAACGTGATGGTCTGGGCACGCGGGCATCGATCGGACTGGGATCACTTCGCTGCCGAGTCCGGCGACGCTGCCTGGGGATACGATTCGGTACTGGATTATTACCGGAGGATCGAGAACTGGCACGGCAGCCCGGATGCCGCACGGCGGGGTTCTGGTGGCCCCGTGCATGTCGAGCAGCCAGCTACGCCTCAGCCCCTCGCCAAGGCAATACTGGAAGCGGCCAGCCGTCTCGGTATTCCCCGATATGACAGTCCCAACGGCGCGATGATGGAAGGCCCGGGCGGGGCCGCGATCACCGATCTGCGCATCAATCAGGGCAGGCGCGAGTCCGTTTACGATTCCTATATCCGGCCACTGCTGAACCAACCGAATCTGACGGTTCTCACCGGCGCATTGGTGGCCCGTGTTCTTCTTGACGGCTCACGGGCGGTCGGTGTCGAAGTGATAATCGAAGGGCAACGCCACTGCTTCTATGCCGAAGCCGAAGTCGTCTTGTCCCTGGGCGCGGTGAATACGCCCAAGGTGCTCATGCAGTCAGGAATCGGCCCGGAGCGCGAACTGCGCACCCATGGCATCGTTCCGATCAGTCACCTTCCCGGCGTGGGTCAGAATCTTCAGGACCATATTGCCTTTGCCTGTACCTGGGAATACTTGCGACCCCAAGCTGTGGGCGGCGGTGGTTGTGAAACCACTGTGTACTGGAAAAGCGACAGTCGCCTGGACGCCCCAGACCTGCTGCACTGTCAGCTTGAATTTGCGGTGCCCTCCCCGGCTGAAGTGGGTATCCTGCCGCCGCAACAGGGTTGGACGACGTTCGCAGGGCTGGCCAGGCCTGTCAGTCGAGGGCGCGTGCGCCTATCGGGCGCCGGGCCATTGGATGCACCGCTGATTGAACCGAACTCGCTGAGCGCACCCGAGGACATTGCGTCGGCGTTTGCGTCGATCGACCTCTGCCGGGCAATCGGCAACAGCGAAGCCTTCAATGGGTTGGTAAAGCGCGAGGTGGTCCCCGGGCCAAAAGATCACCGCGCCATGGAGCAGTTCATGCGCAATTCTGCAGTGTCCTACTGGCACCAGTCCTGCACCGCGAAAATGGGCCGAGATGCGATGTCGGTGGTCGACCATCAACTCCGCGTGTATGGCATCGAGAAACTGCGGATCGCCGATGCCTCGATCATGCCGCGAATCACCGTTGGCAACACCATGGCTCCTTGCGTCGTCATTGGCGAGCGAGCAGCCGATCTCATCCTCGCGGCGCATGGAGTGATCGCTCCGGTCACAGCGCCACTCGGATAAGGCAATGAGAACACTGACAGCGGGCGGCGGTATCGTCGACCTTGCAAAGAAAGGGAGGCAATTGACGGTCGCAGTCGCAACCCACAGCAATTGACCAAACACGCCTCGCGTCGCTATCTGGCGCCCTGCTGGTATTCCCGGGGCGTGCACCCCAACTCGCGGCGAAAAACGGTGTGCAGGTACTGCGCCGATTTGAAGCCGCAATTGCGCGCGATGTCGGCGATGGCTGAATCAGTGTTCTCCAGCCCGTTGGTGGCGGCTGCCAGTTTGAAACCCAGGATCTCGTCGTGGACGCTGCAGCCTCGCACATCGCGAAAGTGCGATTCCAGCGATGAGCGAGACACCCCCACGTAGGCCGCCACTTGCGCGGACTTGATGCCCTGGCAGGCATATTGGCGAATGAACAGCAGGGCTTGCATGACATATGGGTTGCCCAAGGGTTGGTGCAAACTCGAGACCTGCACGTTGATCGCATCCGGGGGTATCAGGATGTGCATGCCGGTGGAGGGCATGCCGTGCAGCATCTGGTGCAGCAATCGCGCAGCGGTGCGCCCCATGGTTTCGGTGCCCTGGATGACCGAACTCAGGGGGACCCGGGTCAAGCAGCGGGTCAACGGGTCGTTGTCGATGCCAATCAGTGCCACCTGCTCCGGGACGGCGATTCCGGCGGTCAGGCAGGCTTGCAGCAGCTGCCGGGCGCGGGCGTCACTGACGGCGATGATACCAATGGGTTTGGGCAGGCTCTGTAGCCAGTCGATCTGCTGCTCGACGGCGCTGTCCCAGAGTGGCGCGCTGGTGCCCATGCCCCGATAGACCTCAGCGTGCAGACCATCGCGTTGCATCAATCGTCGAAAGGATTTTTCCCGTTCCTGCGCCCAACGGTTGGCCTGCGCTTCCGGCAGGCTGAAGCAGGCAAAACGTGTCAGCCCTGCCTCGATCAAGTGCTTGTAGGCAAGGGTAATCAAGGCGTCGTTATCGGTGGCCACATACGGGATACCTTTCGGATAGGCGCGCTCATCCTCGTAAGAACCGCCCACCGCCACCACGGGTAACGCGATGCCGGCCAACGCCTCACCGATCAGCGGATCGTCGAAGTCGGCAATGATCCCATCCCCCTGCCATCGTTCGATGCCTTTCAGGCGACAGAGAAAATCCTCCTCCAGAAAAAGGTCCCAAGAGGCACGGGTGCTGCTCAGGTAATTGCCGATGCCGCTGATGATGCCGCGGTCATAGATCTTGCTGCCGTTGAACAGCAGCGCAATGCGGTGCACGGGAGGTACGGTTTTCATTGTTTTTATTATGGTCTGGAGGCAAGCCGTCCTGGACGGCGATTGGCACAGACTAGGCGTGCGGTCGACGAATCTCAATACTCAAAATCGCACCCTGTGTTGATGATTTTCGTAATCAGCGGTAACGAGGCCGTTGCTAGTATCGGGACACCGCCAAGAACAACAAGGACATTTGCCTGATGCCGTACTTCCCCAACGTCGACCAGATTCGCTACGAAGGCCCTGACAGCAACTCGCCTCTCGCCTTCCGACACTACGACGCCGACAAAGTCATCCTCGGCAAACCCATGCGTGAACACCTGCGCATGGCTGCCTGTTATTGGCACACCTTCGTCTGGCCAGGGTCCGATGTGTTCGGTGCAGCAACCTTCAAGCGCCCGTGGCAACACACCGGCGACCCGATGGAGGTGGCCATTGACAAGGCGGCCGCCGCGTTCGAGTTTTTCTCCAAACTGGGTATCGACTATTACTGCTTCCACGACACGGATGTCGCCCCGGAGGGCAATTCGCTGAAGGAGTACCGCAACCACTTCGCGCAAATGGTTGATCACCTGGAGCGACATCAGGAAGACAGCGCAATCAAGCTGCTGTGGGGAACCGCCAACTGTTTCAGCAACCCACGCTTTGCCGCCGGTGCCGCCAGCAATCCGGACCCCGAAGTGTTTGCCTGCGCCGCCGCCCAGGTGTTCAGCGCCATGAACGCCACCCAACGCCTGAAAGGCTCCAATTACGTGTTGTGGGGCGGTCGCGAAGGTTACGAAACCTTGCTCAATACCGATCTGAAACGTGAACGCGAACAACTGGGCCGCTTCATGCGCATGGTGGTCGAGCACAAGCACAAGATCGGCTTCAAAGGCGACCTGCTGATCGAACCCAAGCCGCAGGAACCGACCAAGCACCAATACGATTACGACAGCGCGACCGTTTTCGGCTTTCTCCAGCAGTTCGGTCTGGAAAAGGAAATCAAAGTCAACATCGAGGCCAACCACGCAACCCTGGCAGGCCATAGCTTTCATCACGAGATTGCGACGGCCGTCTCGCTGGGGATTTTCGGCAGCATCGACGCCAACCGCGGTGATCCGCAAAACGGTTGGGACACCGATCAGTTCCCCAACAGCGTCGAAGAAATGACCCTGGTGACCTATGAAATTCTCAAGGCCGGCGGGTTCATGAATGGCGGATTCAACTTCGACTCCAAGGTCCGCCGCCAGAGCCTCGATGAGATTGATCTGTTCCATGGCCATATCGGTGCAATGGACGTTCTTGCCCTGTCTCTGGAACGGGCAGCCGCCATGGTTCAGAACGACCGACTGCAGCAACTCAAGGATCAACGCTACTCCGGCTGGCAGCAGCCGTTCGGGCAGGCGGTGCTGACGGGTGACTTCAACCTCCAGTCACTGGCCGAACATGCATTCGCTAACGAGCTGAACCCGCAAGCCGTCAGCGGCAGGCAGGAGATGCTCGAGAACGTCGTCAACCGGTTCATCTATCGCTGATCGCCAGCGAAGTCAGCCGGCAGCGGGGCTGTGACATTTACGCGACAAATCTGTGTCCGCAACGCCTGCCGACTCTCTACAGTCCTACCAGCCCGATACTCATCATCAGGCAGTGTCTTTCCAACAACAATAAAAGGACGCACCACCATGAAGAACGTAAAACGCACGCTATTGGCCGGCGCCTTGGCTCTGCTGTCGTTGCCGGTGATGGCCGATGCCGCCCACCCGAAAATCGGTTTCTCCATTGATGATCTGCGGCTGGAGCGCTGGTCACGGGACCGCGATTACTTTGTCGCGGCAGCAGATAAAATGGACGCCAAGGTCTTCGTGCAATCGGCCGATGGCAACGAGCAAAAGCAGATCTCGCAAATCGAAAACCTCATTTCCCGCGGCGTCGATGTGATCGTCATCGTGCCGTTCAATGCCACCGTCCTGACCAACGCCGTCGCCGAAGCGAAGAAGGCCGGAATCAAGGTTGTGTCCTATGACCGCCTGATTCTCAACGCCGATATCGACGCGTACATTTCATTCGACAACGAAAAGGTCGGCGAAATGCAGGCCAGCGGCGTGCTGCACGCAGCGCCCAAGGGCAATTACTTTCTGCTGGGTGGCGCGCCCACCGACAACAACGCAAAAGTGCTGCGCGAAGGGCAGATGAAAGTGCTGCAACCGGCCATCGACAAGGGGGACATCAAGATTGTTGGCCAACAATGGGTGAAGGAATGGAGCCCGACCGAAGCGCTGAGCATTGTTGAAAACGCCTTGACCCGCAACGACAACAAAATCGATGGCATCGTTGCCTCCAACGACGCCACGGCAGGCGGCGCCATACAGGCATTGGCGTCTCAGCAACTGGCTGGCAAGGTGCCGATTTCTGGGCAAGACGCGGACCTTGCAGCGGTCAAGCGAGTGATCGATGGCACTCAAACCATGACCGTGTATAAGCCGCTGAAACTCATCGCCTCCGAAGCCGCCAAACTCTCGGTACAACTGGCGCGTAACGAGAAACCCGCCTATAGCTCGCAGTACGACAATGGCAGCAAAAAAGTGGACACCATCCTGCTCACGCCAACCCCGTTGACCAAGGACAACATTGACCTGCTGGAGCAGGACGGGTTCTACACCAAGGCACAGATTGCCGGGAAATGAACAGCAGAGCGTAACGTCTCAACGGCCCGCTGCGGGAGCCCGGCCAGCCCCTGGTTCCTGCAGTGTCAGCCACATACCTCACGCTCATGAGTCTCTGCCATGCCCGATTATCTGCTGCAAATGAACGGTATCGTCAAAACCTTCGGCGGTGTCAAAGCGCTCAATGGCATCGACATCAAAGTCAGGCCGGGTGAGTGCGTTGGACTGTGCGGCGAGAACGGCGCCGGCAAGTCCACACTGATGAAAATCCTTTCGGCGGTCTACCCCCATGGCACTTGGGACGGCGAAATTCTCTGGGATGGTCAACCGCTCAAGGCCCAATCCATCAGCGAAACCGAAGCCGCCGGTATCGTCATCATTCACCAGGAACTGACGCTGGTTCCCGACCTGTCGGTGGCCGAGAACATTTTCATGGGCCATGAACTGACGCTGCCCGGTGGGCGCATGAATTACCCGGCGATGATCCACCGTGCCGAAGCCTTGATGCGTGAACTGAAAGTGCCGGACATGAACGTGTCGCTACCCGTTTCGCAGTACGGCGGCGGCTATCAGCAACTGGTGGAAATTGCCAAGGCACTGAACAAGCAAGCGCGCCTGCTGATCCTCGACGAGCCTTCATCGGCCCTGACCCGCTCAGAAATCGAAGTGTTGCTGGACATCATCCGCGACCTCAAGGCCAAGGGTGTTGCCTGCGTCTACATCTCCCACAAGCTCGACGAAGTAGCCGCCGTGTGCGACACCATTTCAGTGATCCGTGACGGCAAGCACATCGCCACGACCGCCATGGCGGACATGGACATTGCGCAGATCATCACCCAGATGGTCGGACGGGAAATGAGCAACCTCTACCCTACCGAGCCGCACGACATCGGCGACGTGATTTTCGAGGCCCGCCACATCACGTGCTACGACGTCGATAGCCCCAAACGCAAACGGGTCGACGATATTTCGTTCGTTCTCAAACGTGGGGAAATCCTCGGAATCGCCGGTCTGGTCGGCGCAGGCCGTACAGAACTGGTGACCGCGCTGTTTGGCGCCTACCCCGGCCGCCATGAAGGCGAGGTCTGGCTGGACGGCCAACCCATCGACACCCGCACGCCGCTCAAGTCAATCCGAGCCGGCCTGTGCCTGGTACCCGAGGACCGCAAGCGCCAAGGCATCATTCCAGACCTGGGCGTCGGCCAGAACATCACCCTGGCCGTGCTGGACGGTTACTCGAAACTGACCCGCATTGATGCCGAAGCCGAGCTGGGTTGCATCGATCGGGAAATATCGCGCTTGCACCTCAATACCGCGAGCCCGTTCCTGCCGATTACCAGTCTCTCCGGCGGCAATCAGCAAAAAGCCGTGTTGGCGAAGATGCTGCTGACCAAACCCCGGGTCCTGATCCTCGATGAGCCCACCCGGGGTGTGGATGTCGGCGCCAAGTACGAAATCTACAAGTTGATGGGAGCGCTGGCGGCCGAAGGCGTGTCGATCATCATGGTTTCCTCGGAGCTGGCCGAGGTGCTAGGTGTGTCCGACCGAGTATTGGTCATCGGCGAGGGGCAGTTGCGTGGCGACTTCATCAACCGCGAACTCACCCAGGAACAGGTGCTCGCCGCCGCACTCAGTCAATCTGGTGGCTATAACAATAATGATCGGATACCCGCGTAAATGAATCAGGTCAAACAACTTTTTACCCGCTACAAAATGCTCGCGCTGCTGGTTGCCGTGGCAATGATTTGGATGTTCTTCAGCTGGCAGACCGAGGGCGGATTTCTAACACCGCGCAACCTGTCCAATCTGCTGCGACAGATGTCCATCACCGGGATTCTTGCCTGCGGCATGGTGCTGGTCATCATCAGTGGCGAGATCGATTTGTCGGTCGGCTCATTGCTGGGCTTGCTCGGTGGGGTGGCGGCCATCCTCGACGTGATCTACCACATACCGCTGCTGGCGAATCTCAGCCTTGTCGCCCTGTGCGGACTGCTGATCGGTCTTGCCAACGGCTACATGGCTGCGTACCTGCGCATCCCGTCTTTCATCGTGGGGCTGGGGGCATGCTGGCTTTTCGCGGCATTTTACTGGGGATTACCGGCGGCACGACCATCGCCCCGGTGTCGCCGGAGTTTGTCTACATTGGCCAGGGTTATTTGCCACACACGATGGGCATGGCCCTGGGCGTTCTGCTGTTCGCATTGACGCTGTTCCTGACCTGGAAACAACGGCGCAATCGCGCGCTTCATGGTCTGGCGCCACATTCACTGGCGCGTGACGTTTTTCGAGTGCTGTTGATCGGTGCAGTGCTGGCCGGATTCGTCCAAACGCTCAACAGCTATGACGGCATCCCCGTGCCGGTTCTGCTTCTGCTGATTCTGCTGGGTGTGTTCAGCTACGTGACCAGTCAGACCGTATTCGGTCGACGCGTCTATTCCGTGGGCAGCAACATGGAAGCAACGCGCCTGTCCGGTATCAATGTGCAAGCCGTGAAGCTCTGGATTTTCGGCATCATGGGCGTAATGTGCGCGCTCGCCGGCGTGGTGAACACGGCGCGCCTCGCCGCCGGCTCGCCCTCGGCCGGCAGCATGGGCGAACTCGACGCCATCGCTGCGTGCTTTATCGGTGGCACCTCCATGCGCGGGGGCTCCGGTACGGTCTACGGTGCCCTCCTCGGCGCGCTGGTCATTACTAGCCTGGACAACGGCATGTCCATGCTTGACGTCGACAGTTACTGGCAGATGATCGTCAAAGGCAGCATTTTGGTGCTGGCCGTATGGATAGACGTGAGCACCCGGACCGGACGACGCTGATCCGCTGCGGGATGAAATCATTCACGACCGCATTGGACATAAGCCCTTTTTCTCAAGCCGAAGCCTCCCTCTTTCAATGCCGAACATAACCGCCCAAGCAATATAGGGTCGTTGATCTTGTCGAGGGAGGTTCAGCTGGCAAGCACTGAGTATTCAAGATTAGGGCAGAGGCAGACGCCATTTGCGGTGGATCAGTATGGAATTGGTCAAATTCACCATCGAGCAGGCCATCATCAAGAAGGCAGCCAGGCTCATCCACAGCTATTCGAAGCCGACGCTGAGCTACTGATCAACAATGACGAGTTACTTAAGCACGAGGTGTTTGGCCCGGTGGTCGTCGTCGTTGCGGTTAATGACCGGCACCAACTGCAGCAAGCCCTGATTTTCGGGGGGATTCACCAAGGCGATTCATGAAGCCCGGCGGATTTACGGTATCGCACATTACACGTAGCACATGAGCGCCAGGCTCCTGAGCGCGGTTTCAATGCTGTCCATCTAGCCTGGCAATTGCGCCTTGACCTGATGTGCAAATTCCGGACTCCCATTGACGAACCTGCTCAAAATGCTCGGGGAAAAGTGCAGCCTTCGAATGAACACCAGCCGCTCTTCCAGTTTGAGCGTAACAGCCAAATGAATCGTGCCCATTGTCAGTCCTTTTCTTTCAGCATATCTTGTACAAAACCTATACAAGGCCGCTAGAAATGTACAATAAAAAGGATTGGCCACTGACGCTGTACTTCGACGGTCAATGTCCACTGTGTGCGCGTGAAATCAAGATCCTGAATCGACACGCCACAGAGAGTCGACTGCTTTTTATTGACATCAGCAGCGGTGCGTTCGACGCCAAGGCACTTGGGTTCACTTTCGAGCAAATGCAGTCCTCGCTGCACGCCCGTTTCGCCGATGGCCGCTGGGTAACCGGTCTGGACGCCACCTTGTGGAGCTGGCGAGCCGCAGGCCTGGGGTTTTGGGCTGCGCCATTGACATGGCGTGCCATCCGACCGCTGCTTGCTTTAGGTTATCGCTTCTTCTGCCGCTTACGGCCCCATTTGGCATGGCTTCCTCACCCTGATGGCCGCCGTAGCTGTGTGGATGACCGTTGTGGGGTGCCGGAGTCAAAACCCGCACCAGACGAGCGGCCCACGTTGAAAACAAAGCAGCCCTAGAACGCTTCGCTTTGACATTGGCCCGACGAAGAAACTGGGTCATAGCTGATCGGGTGCACAACGTGTTTTCTGGTGCGCAGCAGGCACTTTCCTACTGCCAAGGATTGCCGCCACATGAAGCGCAGCATGGCTGCGAGGAGTCTAAATGAACCCATCAATAGCCAAGCATTACCGTGAAATTCTCGTCGCCGTAGGCGAGAACCCTGAGCGTGAAGGACTGCTGGACACGCCCAAGCGCGCAGCCAAAGCGATGCAATACCTTTGCAACGGTTACACGATGAGTCTGGAAGACGTGACCAACGGTGCCCTGTTCGAATCGCAAAACGATGAAATGGTCATCGTGCGCGATATCGAGCTGTATTCATTGTGTGAGCATCACCTGCTGCCCTTCATCGGCAAGGCTCATGTCGCGTACATCCCCACAGGAAGGGTACTGGGTCTATCAAAGGTCGCCCGAGTCGTCGATATGTTCGCCCGCCGCTTACAGATCCAGGAAAACCTCACAAAACAAATTGCTGATGCCATCCATCACATCACCGATGCGGCCGGCGTGGCCGTGGTCATTGAGGCAAAGCACATGTGCATGATGATGCGGGGCGTGGAAAAGCAAAACTCTGTGATGACGACCTCAGTGATGCTGGGGGCCTTTCGCGAGTCATCCGCTACGCGTCTCGAGTTCCTGCAACTGATTGGGCGACGCAGTTAAGGCCCAAAATCCGTACAAGGTGTGGGAGAGGCAAAATGAACAGTTCCTTTGAGATGAACTCACTCGGCTACGGCTACCGCGCCTTGGTGATAGGCGCCAGTGGAGCGCTCGGCACGGCGTTTTGTGAATTGCTCAACGAAGATCCACGATGCTCGGTTGTTCGTGAGCTGGGGCGCAATAGTGCTCCAGGATTGGATCTGGAAAAGCCCGACAGTATCGCCAGCGCAGCCGCCGAATTAGCCGAAGAAGCCCCGTATCAGTTGATTTTGCATGCTGCCGGCCTGCTTCATCGCGAAGACATCAAGCCTGAAAAAAGTTACACCTCTATTGAAGCGGATGCGCTTCAGGCGATATTCCAAGTCAACACACTCGGGCCTGCACTGATTTTGCGTCACTTCTTGCCCTTGCTTGACGCTCGCGGCGCAATGGCCGTGCTCTCCGCCAAGGTCGGCAGTATTGGCGATAACCGTCTGGGCGGCTGGTATGCCTATCGCGCCTCCAAGGCAGCGTTGAACATGTTGATTAAAACGGCTGCGATTGAACTAGCCCGAACACGCCCTCAGACGCGCTTGCTGAGTCTTCATCCAGGCACGGTCATTTCGGGCCTGTCCCAGCCCTTTAAAGGCGCTTCTGCCGCCAGGCCTGCAAGCCTCGCTGCCCGCGAATTGTTATCACTGATTGACCGCTTGGCGCCTGCCGACAGCGGCAATTTCTTTGCTTATAACGGAGAACGCCTACCGTGGTAGGCAGGGAGTGAACCTTGAATCTGCAAGCGTTGACCGAACGGGCCGCCAATGGCGAAGTACGAGAGTTGGAGCTGCTGTCTCTGGAAGGCGGTTTTTATCTGGCGCGAGTCGGGCTGGATCACGGCCAGTTCACGTTGCTGGACGATACAGCGAAGCCTATGCACCTTCGCTCCATCAATCACCTGCGTGAGTTGTTGCAGTTTGTCCCGCCATTCCCCTGCGTGCTTGTGCAGCAGTGCGTCCATGACGAGATGTGCGGCTCACGTGAAGGGCGCATTGAGCCGTTACGCATTCCTTTCTCGCTGACTGCGCCTTGGTGAGTCACCTTCCGTTGGACTCTGTCGAATGAATAAGACTCACCGACTATGCCTGGTTTTGGGCGACCAGTTGTCTTTTGACCTGGCCTCATTGAAGGGGCTGGACAGCGAGCGTGATACGGTTTTACTGGTCGAAGTGATGGAGGAAGCCAGTCATGTGCCCCATCACCCGCAAAAAATCGCACTGATCTTCAGTGCCATGCGCCATTTTGCTGAGGCATTGCAGCAGCGTGGCATTCGCGTGCAATACGTCACGCTCGATGATCCGCAAAATAGCGGCTCGGTGCCGGGCGAGTTACGGCGCTGGCAGTCGCTGCTGCAGCCGGATGAGTTGCACCTGACAGAATGCGGTGACTGGCGCCTGGAGCAGTCGCTCAAAGATTGCGGCTTGGCGATTCAGTGGCATACCGATACCCGTTTTTACTGCACCCGATTCGAATTTGCATCCTGGGCCGAAGGCAAAAAGCAGCTGCGCATGGAGTTCTTCTACCGCGAGATGCGACGCAAGAGTGGCTTGTTGCTCAACGGCGATGGCAGCCCGGTCGGCGGCGCCTGGAACTTTGATGCCGAAAATCGCAAGGCACTGCCTAAAGGCGTTAGAGCCCCCTCACCCCTCCGTTTTTCGGCCGATGCCATCACCCAGGACGTGCTGGCGCTGGTTGCAAAAAACTTTTCCAGCCACTACGGCGCCCTCGACACTTTTGACTACCCGGTGACTCACGCCGATGCCCAAGCGCTGTGGGACTACTTCCTTGACTGGGGTCTGGCAGCCTTCGGCGACTACCAGGATGCGATGGCCAGTGATGAACCTTTCTTGTTCCATGCACGGATCAGCGCCGCGCTGAATATTGGCCTGTTGGATCTGCGTCAATTGTGCAGCGACGTCGAGGCTGCTTACTGGGCGCACAGCATTCCATTAAACGCTGCCGAAGGCTTTATCCGTCAACTCATTGGCTGGCGTGAATATGTACGCGGCGTCTACTGGCTGAAAATGCCCGACTACGCCGGCGGCAATCTGTTTGGCAACAGCAGGCCGCTTCCAGAGTTCTATTGGACAGGCGACACCAAGATGAACTGCATGGGCCAGGCGATCGGCCAAAGTTTGAAACATGCCTATGCCCACCATATCCAACGGTTGATGGTCACCGGCAACTTTGCGTTGCTGGCGGGCATCGCACCGAGCCAGATTTGCGACTGGTACCTGGCGATCTACATGGACGCATTCGACTGGGTCGAGCTACCCAATACATTGGGCATGGTCATGCATGCCGATGGTGGTTACCTGGGCTCCAAGCCTTACTGCGCCAGTGGCCAATATATAAAGCGTATGTCCGACTACTGCCGTAACTGCGCGTACAAAGTCAGTGAAAGCACGACGGACGACGCCTGCCCTTTCAATTCGCTTTACTGGCATTTTCTAATGCGTCACGGCGACCTTTTGCGCAGCAATCAGCGCATGGGCATGGTCTATAAAAACCTCGATCGTATGACTGAATCCAAGCAGCAAGCACTCTGGGATCGTGGCCAGAAACTGCTCGCCAAAATCGATGCGGGGGAGTCGTTTTGAAGAAGAGTGAACTACCGATCAAAACCTGTGCGGTCTGCGGATTGCTCTGCCCTACTAGAAAGATCTTCCAGTCCTAAAAACTTTCGTGCTGCTACGCCGATCTCTTCGACGGAGGATTCGCGATGCCAAATTCAGATCTGCTCCCTTCCCTGCTACTCAAGATCTATCAGAACCAGCTTGCCTTTGAGGCCGCCATCATGGAACTCACGCTTTGCGTCGAGCAGCGTGGATCGGTTCAAGGTAAGCAACGGACAAGCAAGTCCTCAAGCGAATAGCTAGTTTAAAGATGTATGCCAATTGGAGAGGGCCTGAAAGGCTCTCGTCTGGCCGAACATTTTTATCGCCATAACCAGCAAAAATATGGTCGGAATAGGCCTGCGCACCCTAGTCATACGATCTCCAATCATTAACCAAAGAAGCAAAAATCACCCCTCCAACGCAATACCAGAGCCTGCAACGCTCGAAACCCTCTTGCCCGGCCTACTCGAATACGATACAAACCAATCCAGTTGTACGACAACATTATAAAAATGCCCCCGCCACCTGAGTCGGCCTATCACTCTTCGAGACCTGCCATGCCCCGCCCTACGTATGCCCAAACCATACCGCCGCCCTTCCCCCGCCATCTCGCCGTGATCATACTTTTGTGCATGGGCTGCGCGTTCGCCGGTAACCATGTGGCGGCACGGGTCGCTTTTGATGATGGCGCGGGTGTGTTGTTGGCGATTTTGATGCGTTCTGGCGGGACCTTGCTGGTGCTCGCCATTCTGGTGTTGTGGCAAAAACAAAGTCTGCGTCCGCCGCCGGGTACCTGGCACTGGCAGTTGCTGTTGGGCCTTCTGATTACCGTGCAGAGCCTGTGTCTGTACTCCGCTGTAGCACGGATCCCAGTGGCGCTGGCGCTGCTGGTGGCCAACGTGTTTCCTATCTTGCTGGCGTTGCTCACCTGGGTAGTGGGTGGCCCTAGACCGACTGCACGCACCGCTACGTTGATGGGTTTGATTCTGGTTGGGCTGGTGTTTGTGTTGGATGTCCCCGGGCGTGTGTCGACCACGACCAACGTCAGCCAAGAATGGCTGCTGGGCGTCGCGTTCGCGTTCTGCGCCGCCAGCGTGTTCGCATGCGCGCTGTGGATTACTGACCACAAGTTGTCTCAGGTACGTGGTTCGGTGCGCAGTCTGTTGACCATTTTTATCGTATTCGGCAGCGTCAATCTTGCGGGGTTGGCTGGCGCCCTTCCAGGCGGACTAAATCTGCCCGCGACGTCAACCGGATGGTTGGCCCTTGCCACCTTGGTGGTGCTGTACGGCACGGGTTTTATCGTACTGTTTATTTTGGTGCCTCGGCTGGACATGCCACGCAATGCGCCGGTAATGAACATCGAGCCGCTGGCGACGTTGCTGATGGGCTGGATTGTGCTGGATCAGATGCTCAGTGCGGGGCAGGTTCTGGGTGGGGCGATTGTGGTCACCTGTATCGTTTTGCTGACGTATCGCACATCAGCTATCAAGGCTGACGAAAAAGCGCGACGGGCACAGTGCTAATACCAGGGATACTGCTTGGGGTTAAACAACGTAACCGCCGTCCTACCCGAGAACTTAGGTAGTCATCCATTGTGACTTCATTGAACGAGCGCCCTTTGGAAGATCGGAGGTGTGGAATGAACCCAGTAACACCTGACGGTCGTTACTTTGTTGTCAAAGGGCAGCTGTGGCGATGTTCTAATCCATCGCTTAAGGAGGATGTGCGGCAGAGTCTCGTAGATGAGCTCATGGCAGCTCGACGTGAGGTGAAGAAAGCTAAGGCTTGGTCCGGGTTGTAGCCCGCCTCCAGCCAGACCTCCTGTGATTGCTTGTTGCGCTTCACAACACGTTCACTTGCCCCTGCCAAGTGCTGCCAGAACCTACGGCAGTCCGCACTGCCCTGGTAGTCAGGAAAATAGACGTCTGGGGCTTATGTACTCAAACCGACATCACTTGGCCGGTATCCTTCAAGACGTCAGTCAGACACAGCGGTTCGGCATTCAACCGGGGCGCGAAATACCATGCTGGCGCAGTTTGCGGTAGAGCGTATTACGGCTGATCCCCAAGCGGGCGGCGACATGAGCGATGTGCCAATGTTCCGCCTCAATCAACGTTAGCAGTGTCTGCCGTTCAGACACTCCAAGTGGGTTTTCGGCTAACACGGCTGGAACTGCCGGTAGCAACTCCGCCAAGTCCTCCAGAGTGACACGTCCCTCTATCGACAACGCTATCAGTGTGCGCAGACACGTGCGCAGCTGCCGGACATTACCCGGCCAAGGATGCGTCAGCAAGCGCTCTCTAACTCCGGCCTCGAGCCGAATCCTTGCATCTTTTGTCTCTTCGCGCAGTAGAAGGTCGAGCAAACGACCCTTGTCTGAACGCTCACGTAACGGTGGGAGCTGCACGGAGAAACCGGCAATGCGATAAAACAAGTCTTCGCGAAAACGCCCTTCGACCACACAGGTGTGCAGATCCTGGTGGCTGGCACTGATAAGGCGAATATCGAGCGGACGTGCCGTCGCGCCGCCTAGGGGCACCACCTGACGTTCCTCCAGCACCCGCAGCAGGCGAGTCTGCAACGCCAGGGGCATATCGGCGATCTCATCGAGAAATAGAATGCCGCCATGGGCTTGCTCCAGCTTACCGATCATTCCTTCCTTGCGTGCGCCAGTAAAGCTGCCGCCGTGATAGCCGAACAGCTCGCTCTCAATCAGCGTTTCTGGAATGGCCGCGCAATTGATCGCTACAAACGGCTGGCTAACCCTGGAGCTGGCGCGATGCAGCGCAGCAGAAAAAGCTTCTTTGCCTGTACCGGTTTCACCTTGTAAAAATACGGGTACGTCACGCTCCAAAACACGCAATGCGCGAGCAAAGCCGCGTTGCAAGCGCGGATCTTCGAGACACACTTGCCCGTCGTCAATTTTGGGGATTGCAGGAGTGCCGGAAGGCACTCGGCGTAAGGGTTCTCGCAACTGTCCGTAGAGCTGGCGTCCGTCCAGCAGCCGCATTGGCCAGCAGACACTTGGCTGCGAGCTGGCCTGACTCATCACCTGATCGAGAGGTGTCTCCAGCAGCATCGTCAGAGATTGCCCAACCACCTGCTCACGGCTGAGGCCCAGCAGCTCGAGCGCCGCATGATTGACTGAACAGATACAAGCGCTCTCGTCGAAACTGAGCAACCCCTCCCCCAACAGCCCGACGTAGTCGGACTCCGGGTGGAAGCGCAGCAAGTATCGCTGCGGATCATGCCCCAGGAAATAACAGCTCTCGATCAAATGGGCCGTCAGGTTGGTCAATGCCATTGCTTTGAAGTGCTGCTGAAGACCTTGTTCTTCTCGCACAGAAGAGAGGTTAAGAACGGCGAGCAACTCTCCGCTCGCATCAAATATTGGGCTGGCCGAACAGGTTAAGCCGGCATGCTTGCCACGGAAATGTTGATCACGACGGATAGTGACATGCTGTCGCTCGACCAGGCAGGTGCCGACACCGTTGGTTCCCTCACAATCCTCGCTCCATACCGAACCGAGCCACAGTCCGGAACGCTGCAATTCGGCTCGTTCGGAGTCATTGAACACGCTGTCGATCGCCACACCGCGAGCGTCGGTGAGTAGCACCACGTGGCCATCACGTCCGAGCTGTTGGTGCAAGTTGCTCATCTGCCAGTGAGCCACAGCGATGATGTGTTCCAGTGGCGCGCGGTGATCCTGCAAGCGTGGATGCTCAACCACGTTAGGTGCGCGGCGACTGGCAGGATCGAGCTGATATTGATCCAGGCACCGGCGCCAGGATCGTGTGATGGCCAAGTCAGCAATAGGGCCATGGGTGGCGTGAGTACCCTGCACGGCTTGCAGCACTTGTTGTGCATGGGCGTTGATCAAGGCCGACTTCATTATTCTTGTTCTCCGTTACGGTTAGGACACGGGTCTGTTCGCAGCTTATATGAAAAGATCGCAACCAGCGCTTTTTGCACCGAGTGACACTCTGTCATCCACCATTTTCAGAATCGTGACAGATCTGCGAATCCAAGCCTGAGCAACACCGCAGCAGCCGCTCTGCAATGGGGCTTTCGCGAAGGTGGCCCGAGCCTTGCTCAGGGGCAAGTTGTACAAAAACAACAAGATCGGAGAAGCCCCATGAACATCGCTGTTGAAACACCTCTGCACACGCCAACTGCTCAACTCGCGGCTTGGGTCGAAAACCTCGGCGAGCGTCTCGCCCAACGTGATGTGGACGGCGTACTGGAACTGTTTGCCGAAGAGTGTCACTGGCGTGACCTGCTACTTTTCAGCTGGAACCTGGTGACCCTCGAAGGCAAGCCTGCCATCCGAGACATGCTCGAAGCACGCCTCGACCAGACTCGTCCTGAGCGATGGAAACTGGAAGGTGAAGCGACGCTGAATGACGGTGTGCTCGAAGGTTGGATCAGCCTGGAAACCGAAGCGGCGCGAGGTAAAGGCTACGTTCGCCTAAAAGACGGTGTGTGCTGGACGCTGTTGACAGCCATGCGCGAGCTCAAAGGCTTTGAAGAACCCAGTGGCCGCCGTCGTCCAATGGGTGCAAGTCATGGTCACACCCACGCCGACAAACGCAACTGGTTAGAGCGTCGCCAAGATGAAGAAGCTTCGCTAGGCATTACCACCCAACCTTACTGCCTGATCGTTGGTGGCGGCCAAGGTGGGCTGGGGCTCGCTGCGCGGCTCAAGCGAATGGGCGTGCCAACTCTGATCGTCGACAAAGCCGAACGTCCCGGCGATCAGTGGCGCGGTCGCTACAAGTCGCTGTGCCTGCACGACCCTGTCTGGTACGACCATATGCCTTACCTGCCCTTCCCCGATCACTGGCCAGTCTTCACCCCAAAAGACCAGATTGGAGACTGGCTCGAAATGTACACCAAAGTCATGGAGCTCAATTATTGGCCGCGTACCGAATGCGTGAGTGCCAACTTTGACGAGCAAAGTGGCACCTGGAAGGTTGAAGTGCAGCGCGATGGCGAGCGTGTGACTTTACAGCCTACACAGTTGATCCTCGCCACTGGCATGTCTGGCGTCCCCAACGTTCCTGTTTACCCGGGTGCTGAGATTTTCAATGGCCAGCAGCACCATTCCAGCCGCCACCCCGGCGGGGACGCCTGGCGCGGCAAGCGCGCGGTTGTCATCGGTGCCAACAACTCTGCTCACGATATCTGCGCCGACTTGGTGGAGAACGGTGTCGAGGTGACCATGGTGCAGCGCTCCAGCACCCACATCGTACGCTCCGACAGCTTGATGGAGCTGGTCTTCGGCGGGCTCTACTCTGAAGACGCCCTGGAGACAGGCTTGACCACCGACAAGGCTGACATGCTATTCGCCTCTATCCCCTACAAAGTGATGCCAAGCTTCCATCAACCGATCTTTGAGGCGATCAAGGAGCGTGACAAGGACTTCTACGAGGGTTTGACCAAGGCCGGCTTCATGCTCGATTTCGGTGATGACGAATCTGGCCTTTTCATGAAGTACGTCCGCCGTGGTTCTGGTTACTACATCGACGTCGGCGCCTGCGAACTCATCGCTAACGGCACGATCAAGCTCAAAAGCGCGCCAGGCCTGGGTGTCGAACGCATCGAAGCAGATGCCGTCGTCCTCAACGATGGCAGCCGCCTACCTGCAGATCTGATCGTCTACGCCACGGGCTATGGCTCAATGAATGGGTGGGCGGCGAAGCTGATTTCCCAGGAAGTCGCTGACAAGGTCGGCCGTTGCTGGGGACTGGGGTCTGGAACCACGAATGATCCTGGTCCGTATGAGGGCGAATTGCGCAACATGTGGAAGCCCACACAGCAGGAAAACCTCTGGTTCCACGGTGGCAACCTACACCAGTCACGGCATTATTCGCTGTATCTGGCGTTGCAGTTAAAGGCGCGCTTCGAAGGCATCGACACATCCATCTACGGCCTTGCAAAGAGTCATCACACTGGCTGAGTCAGAAGGCGCCCAACCGAGGTTGGGCGCTCAATCGGCACGGAAACGCTGGCTGAGCGATCCTTGAAAATGCTCCAGCAGAAAATCCACGAACACTCGTGTTTTGGCCGGCAAAGCTTTTCGGGACGAGAAGTACACCGAAACGACACCTAGATCCACATACCAATCCGGTAACAAACAGTACAACCCATCCATATCCTTGAGGGTATAGTTTTTTTCGTAGAGTTTGGCGTTACGAACGGTGGTATCAGTCAAAGGCATGAATACATCTCCTCGTCTCGTTCGATTGAGGAGAGATGTACAGGTCCGGCGATGCGTCATCTATCTGGAAACGGCTATCAGCAAAGCCCGGATTTCAATGTACTTATTGATGTACTTAAAATTCGTGGCTGCAGGTAGATTTCGGTAGAATTCGCCGGAACGAAAAAAGAGGCCGAAGCCTCTATTTTCTAGATTTGCAGAGCTCAATGGAGCTCTGCAAAACAACATCTGGAGCGGGAAACGAGACTCGAACTCGCGACCCCGACCTTGGCAAGGTCGTGCTCTACCAACTGAGCTATTCCCGCGTCTTGGTGTGGCGCATTCTATAGAATCCAGAAGCCCCGTCAACCCTTTGATTCAAAAAAGTTTTATTTCTTTTCCACGTCGGTCTTCAGATGCGGCCAGGCAGCCCGCAGGTATTGGACCATGGACCACAATGTCAGTCCGGCAGATACCAGCAGCAAGGCATAACCGATCAAGACCCAGAAGGTAAAGTCCGATGGATTGGCCAGCAGGATCACCAGCGCCAGCATTTGCGCGGCGGTTTTCCATTTGCCCAGGTTCGACACGGCAACGTGAGCCCGTGCACCGAGTTCGGCCATCCACTCGCGAAGTGCCGAGACGACAATTTCGCGACCGATGATGACGGCCGCCGGCAGCGTGAGCCACAGGTTGCCGTGTTCTTGCACCAGCAACACCAGCGCAACGGCCACCATCAGCTTGTCAGCCACGGGGTCAAGGAACGCCCCGAATGGTGTGCTTTGCTCCAGACGACGGGCCAGATAACCGTCCAGCCAGTCTGTGGCGGCGGCAAATGCGAAGACCGAAGCGGAGGCCATGTAGCTCCATTGGTACGGCAGGTAGAACAGTAAAATGAAGATCGGGATGAGCAGGACGCGTAGAACGGTAATCAGATTAGGGATATTCATCGGCACAACTGGCTACGAGGTGAGGTGGCATTCTACTCGCTGTGCAGATTTGCATAAATCAACTCTGCGAGCTTTTTACTGATCCCGGGTGCTTTGGCGATCTCTTCGATGCTGGCACGAGACAGCTCCTGCAATCCACCAAAATGTTTTAACAAATCTCGGCGGCGTGTCGGTCCGACGCCTGCAACGCCCTCAAGTGTCGAGGTGCGCCGGGTTTTACCACGGCGGGCCCGGTGCCCGGTAATGGCGAAACGGTGGGCTTCATCGCGTATCTGTTGAATCAGATGCAGCGCGGGGGAATCACCGCGCAAGGTAAATTCGTGAGCTGCGTCGTTGAGGTACAGGGTTTCAAAACCGGCCTTGCGCGTCGCCCCCTTGGCCACGCCCAGCAGAATCAGGTCAGGCACCGCCAGCTCATTGAGCACGTCGCGGGCCATCGACAGCTGACCCTTGCCGCCATCCACCAGCAGAATGTCCGGCAACTTGCCCTCCCCGTCCTTCAGTTTGCTGAAGCGCCGCGTCAGGGCCTGGTGCATGGCCGCATAGTCGTCGCCCGGGGTGACGCCTTCGATGTTGTAACGACGATAGTCGGACTTGATCGGGCCTTCCGGACCGAACACCACGCACGACGCCACGGTGGCTTCGCCGCTGGAGTGGCTGATGTCGTAGCACTCCAGGCGCTGTGGCGGCTCGTCCAGGTTCAAGACTTCTGCCAGGGCATCGAAACGCGCGGCGACGTGTTGACGGTTGGCCAGCCTCGCGCCCAACGCCTGCTCGGCATTGGTGACCGCCAATTGTTGCCAGCGTGCTCGCGTACCCCGTACCCGATGGCTGATGGTCAACTCGCGACCGCGCAGCTCTTCAATGGCCGCAATGAGGGTCGGAAAGTCTTCGTGAACCACGTTGACGATCAGTTCGCTCGGCAGGTCGCGCTCAGGACTGGTAATGAAGTACTGGCCGAGAAAGGCAGCCATGACCTCGGAAACGTCCTCGTCGATGCCGACCTGAGGGAAGAAGTTCTTGCTGCCCAACACCCGCCCACCGCGCACGCTGATCAGGTGAACACAGGCACCACCCGGATTGACGAACGCAGCGATCACATCGATATCGCCGGTTCCGCCTTCCATGCTTTGCTGATCCTGGACTCGACGCAGCAGCGAAATCTGGTCACGCAACTCGGCGGCGCGCTCGAACTCGAGGTTGATCGCCGCCTCTTCCATGCCCGCGGACAACTCGTCGGTCAGCGCATTGCTGCGGCCTTCAAGGAACATCACTGAGTGACGAACGTCCTCGGCATACACTTCGGGCTCTACCAGCCCGACACACGGGGCCTTGCAGCGCTTGATCTGGTATTGCAGACAAGGGCGCGTGCGGTTCTTGTAATAGCTGTCTTCGCACTGGCGAACAAAAAACGTTTTTTGCAGCAAGCTCAAGCTTTCGCGAATCGCGCCCGCGCTGGGATACGGACCGAAATACTTGCCCTTGGCCTTTTTCGCACCGCGATGAATGCTCAGACGAGGAAACTGGCCATCCGAAAGAAAGACGTAAGGGTAGGATTTGTCATCACGCAGCAGGATGTTATACGGCGGACGCCACTCCTTGATCAGCGTCTGCTCAAGCAGCAAGGCTTCCGTTTCGTTGGCCGTGATGGTGGTTTCGACCTGGGCGATACGGGCGACCAGCGCCGCCGTCTTGGGCGCGAGACCGGATTTGCGGAAGTAGCTCGACAGGCGATTTTTCAGGTTCTTGGCTTTGCCGACATACAGAAGGCGAGCATCGCTGTCGAACATGCGGTAGACGCCGGGGCGCCCACTGACGGTCGACAGAAAAGCGCCTGGATCAAAGACTTCGGTCATTTTCAGAGGCTGGCATCGACCATGCCGTGACGCACCGCCAACAGCGTCAGCTCGACATCACTGCTGATCGAGAGCTTCTCGAAAATGCGGTAACGGTAAGTGTTGACCGTTTTGGGCGACAGGCAGAGCTTGTCGGAAATGATCTGGACTTTCTGACAGCCGACAATCATCAATGCGATCTGGATCTCGCGTTCCGACAGCGCGTCGAAGGGCGAATCGTTGGTCGGCTGAAAGGATTTGATCGCCAGTTGCTGCGCAATCTGCGGGCTGATGTAGCGTTGCCCGGCAAACACCAGGCGAATGGCCTGGACCATTTCCGGCAACCCGGCGCCCTTGGTCAGATAACCGGCGGCACCGGCCTGCAGCAGCCGCGTAGGAAATGGATCTTCCTCGCACACGGTGACCGCGACGACTTTGATGTCCGGATGACTGCGCAATAACTTGCGCGTGGCTTCAAGACCGCCGATCCCGGGCATCTTGACGTCCATCAGCACCACATCGGGTTTCAACTCACGCGCTTTAAGCAGGGATTCCTCCCCCGACTCAGCCTGGCCGACTACTTGCAGGCCATCGATGTCAGCCAGCATTCGTGTAATGCCTGTACGAACGAGATCATGGTCATCGACTACTAGCACCCTAATCAAGCAGACACCTCGCGATATGGTCTTATTGGGTTGCCGGACACCTTAGCAAAAAGCGACTGGCAGACCTAGCGGCAAGCGCTATATAAAAAGTTTCAATACATCTTGAAAGGCTTGTCGCTAGCGTGTTTCAGCGATACAGCTCATCGAGATCACGCTGCATTCTCAGGAAACACTCGTCTTGGCCGGCTACCTTCAGTCCTTTTCTCTCGTACAGCGCTTTGGCCGGATTCGTTTCAAAAACTGTCAGGCGTAATGCTGGACGCCGTTCCTTGCACGCCATGGTCAATACCTGATCGATCGCCCAGGAACCGGCACCCTGCCCCTGAAACGCTTCCAGCACGTGCAATTCGCGGATATACAAAGCCCTGGAGTCGCGACTGAGGCTCACATAACCCAGCAAGACATCGTCCCGGACAATCAACCAGTTCTCGCGCCCGGCCCAGGCGACATCGAACGCCTCGTCCTGCCAGAGCAGGTCATTTTGAATGTAATAGCGGAGCATGTTGCGACAGGTCAGTTCGCGAGCGAAATCAAGGTCGCCGGATGTTGCCGGGCGCCAGTCAAAAGCCATTAAAACCTCCGCAGGTGCCAACGATCAGAGTCGTCATGGTTCGCCCTTATGACATCACTCGTGAGCGACGCCCAAAGTGTGTCACAAACCTCGACCACTCAAGCGATAGAAAAGGTGATCGGTCATCGATAGCATTTTCTGATTGAAACCGCGCACCAGCCTCTAGTAAGCTCGGGGCATTCATCGGAGACAGACCATGTTCAACGCCCTCTCACAGCTTCGTATCGCCAGCGCCTCGCGCTCGGTTACGGCTGCCCGGGCGACTGACGTTTGTGCTCCGGTCAGCTTTTATTTTGGGTATTGGTTTAGCCACTGGCGCGCCTGATACCCACACGGCGCCCACTTTAAACGGGTCGCCACCAGAGAATTCTCAACCCCCGGTCGGCTTCCCGACCGGGGGTTTTGTTTTTTCAGCCCCTGATTTTTTTGCGACACACCAGACAACCAGAGGATTTACGAAATGAACTACGCCACTTATTACCGTTACGACAGTTTTTCCGCCTGGCGATTTAGCAGCCTCCGCTCGGGACAGCCTGCCGCCTCCGATCGGTCACCCACAGGTGGCAAGCACACACACGCAGCCAATCCGGCCAATTGTCGAACACCCCAGTAGGGCCGAGCGCGCGGGAACGAACCCGCCGCCAGCCCAGGAAGCCTGAATATGAACTCGTCCGTCTCTGCTCTGCCGCTGTCCACCTTGAGTCCCGCCAATGAAGCGCTGACCCTGCGTCTGCCCAGCTCGTTGCAACTCAAGCAGCAACTGCCCCTCAACAACGCCCTGACCCGGCAAGTCGCCGCCCACCGCGACGCGGTCCGCGCGATCCTCAACGGTGAAGATTCCCGTCTGCTGGTCATCGTCGGCCCTTGCTCGATTCACGATCCCCAGTCCGCCCTCGAATACGCCACCAACCTCGCTCGCCTCGCCGCCGAAGTCAGCGACCAGCTGTTGCTGGTAATGCGCGCCTACGTCGAAAAGCCCCGCACCACGGTCGGCTGGAAAGGCCTGGCCTACGACCCGCAGCTTGACGGCAGCGATGACATGGCCGGCGGCTTGACCCTGTCCCGTGAACTGATGCGCGAGATGCTGCACCTCGGCTTGCCAATTGCCACCGAACTGTTGCAACCGATGGCGGCCGGCTACTTCGACGATCTGCTGAGCTGGGTCGCCATCGGTGCCCGTACCACCGAGTCGCAAATCCACCGGGAAATGGCCAGCGGCCTGAGCATGCCCGTCGGATTCAAGAACGGCACCGATGGCGGCGTGGCCGTTGCCAGCGATGCCATGCGTTCGGCCGCCCACCCGCATCGTCATTTCGGTGTCGACAGCCAGGGGCATCCTGCGATCATTCAAACCCCGGGCAATCCCGACACCCATCTGGTGTTGCGCGGCGGTCATCGCGGGCCGAACTACGATCGCGACAGCGTCGCCCAAGTGAACAGCGACTTGACCCGACTCAAGATCCCCGCACGGATCATGGTCGACTGCAGCCACGCCAACAGCGGCAAAGACCCGGCTCGTCAGCCCGCCGTATTCAACGATGTGCTTGAGCAACGCCTGCAGGGCGATCGATCGCTGATAGGCATGATGATCGAGAGCCATTTGTTCGAAGGCTGCCAGCCCTTGAGCCCATCGCTGCGCTACGGCGTATCGGTGACTGATGGCTGCCTCGGCTGGACCGGAACGGAACACCTGTTGCGACAGGCCGTCGACCGGCTGCGGGCACAGAACGGCGTTCAGCGACCGGCATAACCACCGCCGACCTTCCAGCCCTCGATTCGAGGGCTGGGCGTCTGAAAAGCGAATCGGTTGACAGGTAAACGGCGTTGACACAGTAGGCCGTTGCATTGATGCGCTCGGCGAGCGACAAAAAGATGTCCAAATATTCCGAACGGGACCTCAGGCTCTTTCGAACTTTCCTACGTTTTCTATACCTTTTTCATCAACTTACAGCGGATTCCTCATACATCGCCGAGCCGCTGGTGTGCTTTAGAGTGAGCCCATATTCACCTCTCTGAACCATCGCGAAAAAGGAATGAACATGCTACGGAATGCAACTACTCAGTATCCAATCCTGTTGATCCACGGCCTCTTCGGCTTTGATCGCATTGGCAAAGTCGAACTCTTCCATGACGTCAAGCAGGCCCTCAGAAGTGCCGGTGCAAGAGTGTTCATCCCCCACCTCTCGGCTACCCAAAGCAACGAAGTGCGCGGTGACCAACTGTTGGCACAGATCGAACGGGTGCTGGAAGGAACCGGCGCCCACCAGGTCAACCTGATCGGTCACAGTCAGGGTGCCCTCGCGGCACGTTACGCCGCCGCCATCGCGCCAGAGATCGTCGCGTCGGTGACTTCGGTCAGCGGCCCGAACCACGGCTCGGAACTGGCCGATTTCCTGCGCAAGGCCCTCACACCGGGACGCCTGCCGGAACACGTGGCGGCCACGGTTGCCACGCTGTTTGCTGATTTTCTGTCGTTGCTCAGCGGTCATCAGCATTTGCCGCAGAACGCCATCGCCGCGCTCAACGCCTTGACCACCGAAGGTGTGGGCGCGTTCAACGACAAATACCCGCAAGGACTGCCGAAAACCTGGGGCGGCAAGGGGCGCGAACTGGTGAACGGCGTGCGTTATTACTCCTGGAGCGGCACATTGCAGGGTGACCTTCTCGATAAAGGGCTGGGGGCGGTCAGTCCGCTGCACGGTTTCCTCCGGGCCTTCTCTCGCTACTTCACCACCGAGGCAGAGCAAAATGACGGCATGGTGGGCCGCTACAGCTCCCATTTAGGCAAAGTCATCCGTTCCGACTATCCGCTGGATCATCTGGACAGCCTCTGTCAAACCGCCGGCCCGCTGCGCAAGGGCATCGATCCGATTGCCTTGTATGTGCAGCATGCCGAGCGCCTGAGAAATGCCGGCCTATAATCTGTCCGGAACTTTGTCGAGAAATAGGCCACTGAATCCGGTAGGCTCCGCACTTTACTGAACATTGAAAGGAGAATTTTCCATGGCTAAAGCCACTGCCCGTCACATCCTGGTTAGCTCGGAAGACAAGTGCAACGAACTCAAGGCCCAGATCGAAGGCGGCGCTGATTTCGCCGAAGTTGCCAAAGCCAACTCCACTTGCCCATCCAGCCGCCAGGGCGGCGACCTCGGCTCGTTCGGTCCAGGACAGATGGTCAAGGAGTTCGACACCGTCGTCTTCAGCGCACCTATCAACGTGGTGCAAGGCCCGGTCAAGACCCAGTTCGGTTACCACCTGCTGGAAGTGACCAGCCGTCAGGACTGATCAGCACTCTGATATTCTGCACAGCGGCCCGCCTTTTGGCGGGCCGTTGTGTTTCGGATACGTAATACGGCTGGCGAGGGACGCGCTGCTAGCGTACAAATTGCGGTTATCGACCACCCGGCTCTAAGGCTGACAATGCGACTGGCTTTCCCCACTTTGTTGTTCACTGCCATGGCCCTGCTGTTGAGTGCCGTCGGTGTGAATGCTGCACCGCAACATGCGTTGACCGTGTACGGCGAACCGGCGAAGTACCCCGCCGGCTTCAGTCATTTCGCCTACGCCAACCCGCAAGCCCCCAAGGGCGGCACGATGCGTCGCTCGGCCATCGAGATCGGGCATTTCGACCATATATTGCCGTACATCGACAAAGGCATTGGCGTCACGCAGATCGACGGCTTGCTCTACTCGCCCCTGGCCCAGCGTTCGCTGGACGAACCCTATACCGTGTACGGTCTGGTGGCACAGAAAATGGAGCGCTCCGACGACGGTATGTCGCTGCGCTTCTATTTGAATCCGAAGGCGCGTTTCGCCGACGGCACACCGATCACCGCCCAGGACGTGCGCTACACCTTCGACCTGCTGATGACCCAGGGCAGCCTGCGCTATCGCACCCAGTTCGCCGACGTCAAAGGCGTCGAAGTCGAAGGGCCGCTAACGGTCCGGTTCGACTTCAAAAGCAACGAAAACCGTACCCTGCCCCTCGACATCGCCACGTTGCCGGTATTTCCCGAACACTGGTGGAAGACCCGTGACTTCGCCAATGGCGGTGGTTATGAGGCGCCATTGGGCAGCGGCCCTTATAAGGTGGGCAAGGTCGACTCCGGTCGCAGCATTACCTTCGAGCGCAATGCCACCTGGTGGGGCAAGGATTTGCCGGTCAGCCGCGGCCTCTACAACTTCGATCATTTCAGCATCGAGTACTTCGGCGATACCGACGTCGCACGCCAGGTCCTGCGTGGCGGCGCCTATGACTACAACCGCGAATTCTCCGCGACCGGTTACTCCATCGGCTACGAAAGCCCGGCCCTGAGCGACGGTCGCCTGCAAAAAGCACATCTGGCCACAGAAGCCCCGCAATCGGCCCAGGGTTTTGTCTTCAACCTGCAAAAACCGATATTCCAGGACCGCCGAGTGCGCCAGGCCCTGGCCATGCTCTGGGATTTCGAGTGGAGCAATCGGCAGATGATGCGCGACCTGTACATCCGCCAGCAAAGCTTCTTTTCCAACACCGACCTCGCCGCCCGCAAACTGCCGGACGCCGGCGAGCTGGCCACTCTCGAACCGCTGCGCGGGCAGATTCCCGACGAAGTCTTCACCCAGGTCTTCGAAGCGCCGAAAACCGATGGCAGCGGTCTGATTCGCGACAAACAATTGCAAGCGCTGGACTTGCTCGAGCAGGCCGGCTGGAAACCCGACGGCGACCAACTGGTCAACGCCGAGGGCACGCCGCTGAGTTTCACTTTTCTGGTCAGCCAAAACGGCATGGACCGATTGCTCCTGCCATACAAGCGCACCTTGAAACAGATCGGCATCGACCTGAACATCCGCCGCATCGACGCGTCCCAGTATGTGAATCGCCTGATGAGCCGCGATTACGACATGATCGTCACCGGCTACCCGGTCACCACTTCACCGGGTGGCGAGCTGTTCAACTACTTCGGCTCGGTCTCGGCCAACGACCCCGGCGCCAACAACTACATGGTGCTGAAGAACCCGGCGGTCGACACCCTGATCAACGGCCTGGTCCGCGCCAACACCCAGCCCGAAATGCTGCGTTACGCCCACGCACTGGACCGGGTGCTGCAATGGAACTACTACTGGATTCCCAACTATTACCCGCCGGGCACTTCAACGGTGTGGTGGAACCGGTTCGGCATGCCCAACGAGCAGGCCAGTAATGACGAAGCCATCGAAAGCTGGTGGGAAGTGAGCACCACGCCGCTGACCAACCAGCAGATGACGGCGGAAAAAATCCGCCGTGGCACACCCGGAGGACCGCATTGATGTGGGCTTACATACTGCGGCGTCTGCTGCTGATCATCCCGACGCTGGTGATCATTCTTCTGGTCAACTTCGTCATCGTCCAGGCTGCACCGGGCGGTCCGGTGGAGCAGGCCATCGCGCACTTGCAAGGCATCGGTGGCGCCAGTGTCGGCGGCGGCTCCGGGGAGACCATGTCCGGCACCTCCCGGGCCAGTCGCGGTCTCGACCCGCAATTGATCAAGGACATCGAAAAGCAGTACGGCTTCGACAAACCCGCACACGAACGCCTGTGGCTGATGCTCACCAGCTACGCGCGCCTGGACTTTGGCAAGAGCTTCTTCCGCGGCGCCACCGTCACCGACCTGATCCTGGAAAAAATGCCGGTAACCATTTCCCTCGGGCTATGGGCGACGCTGATCACGTACCTGGTGTCGATCCCGCTGGGCATCCGCAAGGCCGTGCATCATGGCAGCCATTTCGACATCTGGAGCAGCACGGCAATCATCATCGGTTACGCGATGCCGGCGTTCCTGTTCGCGATGTTCCTGATCGTGGTCTTCGCCGGTGGCACCTCGCTGAACTGGTTCCCTGTGCGCGGACTGGTGTCGGACAACTTCGAATCGCTGTCGACCGTGGGCAAGATCGCCGACTATTTCTGGCACCTGGTGCTGCCGGTGACGGCGTTGGTGATCGGCGGTTTCGCCACGCTGACGATCCTCACCAAGAACTCGTTCCTCAATGAAATCACGCGCCAGTACGTGGTCACCGCACGGGCCAAAGGCTTGAGCGAACGACGCGTGCTGTACGGCCATGTGTTCCGCAATGCGATGTTGCTGGTGGTGTCGGGGATTCCCCAGGCGTTCATCAGCGTGTTCTTCGCCGGGTCGCTGCTGATCGAAGTGATTTTCTCCCTCGATGGCCTGGGGCGCATGAGCTATGAGGCTGCCGTGTCGCGGGACTATCCGGTGGTGTTCGGCTCGCTGTTTATCTTCACGCTGTTCGGGCTTTTGATAAAACTGATCGGCGACCTCTGCTACACCCTGGTCGACCCGCGTATCGACTTTGCCGCGAGGAACGCCTGATGTTCAAGCTCTCGCCGTTAGGCCGTCGCCGCTTTGAACGCTTCAAGAAAAACCGTCGGGGCTGGTGGTCGCTGTGGCTGTTCATTGGCCTGTTTCTGCTGACCTTGGGCGGTGAGTTGATCGCCAACGACAAACCGCTGGTGGTCAGTTATCAGGGCCAGTGGTACTTCCCGGTATTCAAGCGCCACACCGAGCAGGAGTTCGGCGGGCAACTGCCATTCCAGGCTGACTATCGCAGCGACTACGTGCAAAAGCTGATTCACAAGGACGGCGGCTGGATGCTGTTCCCGCCGATCCCGTTCAGCGATGACACGCCCAACTATGAACTCAATACACCGGCGCCGAGCCCGCCCTCCAGCGTCAACTGGCTGGGCACCGACGACCAGTCGCGGGACGTCATGGCCCGGGTGATTTTCGGCGCACGGGTGTCGATCCTGTTTGCGTTGATGCTGACCTTCGTCAGTGCCTTGATCGGCATCGCCGCCGGCGCTTTGCAAGGCTATTACGGCGGCTGGGTCGACCTGCTGGGTCAACGCTTGCTGGAGGTCTGGTCCGGTCTGCCAGTGCTGTACTTGCTGATCATTCTGTCGGGGTTCGTCGAACCGAATTTCTGGTGGCTGTTGGGGATCATGGCGCTGTTTTCCTGGCTGGCGCTGGTCGACGTGGTGCGCGCCGAGTTCCTGCGCGGGCGCAATCTGGAATACGTCAAAGCCGCCCGGGCGCTGGGCCTCACGGATCGAAAAGTGATTGTCCGGCATATCCTGCCCAACGCCATGAACGCGACCTTGAGCTACCTGCCGTTCATTCTCACCGGCGCCATCTCCACCCTCACGGCCCTGGATTTTCTCGGCTTCGGCATGCCGGCCGGCAGCGCATCGCTGGGCGAGCTGATCGGGCAAGGCAAGCAGAACCTGCAAGCGCCGTGGCTGGGGCTGACGGCGTTTTTCACCCTGGCGCTGATTCTTTCCTTATTGGTGTTTATCGGCGAGGCGTTGCGCGATGCCTTTGATCCCCGATCCTGACGCGGACTGTAGATATGAGTACCAACCTGATCGAAATCCGTGACCTCAGCGTGGCCTTCAATGGCCAGACGGTGGTGCGCAATCTGTGCCTGGACATCCATCCCGGCGAATGCTTGGCATTGGTCGGCGAATCGGGCTCCGGCAAATCGGTGACCGCCCACTCGATCCTGCAACTGCTGCCCGAGACCGGCACCCGGACCACGGGCAGCATTCGCTATCGCGGCAAGGAGTTGCTCGGTGCCCCGCCCCAGGTGTTGCGTGAGCTACGCGGCAACCGGATCGCGATGATCTTCCAGGAACCGATGACCTCGCTCAACCCGTTGCACAGCATCGAAAAGCAGATCGGCGAAACCCTGCTGGTGCACAAGGGCCTGACGGGCAACGCGGCGCAAGCGCGGATTCTGGAGTTGCTGCAACTGGTCGGCATCCAGAAACCCAAAGAGCGGCTCAAGGCCTATCCCCATCAGCTGTCCGGTGGCCAGCGGCAACGGGTAATGATCGCCATGGCCCTGGCGTGCGAGCCGCAGTTGCTGATCGCCGACGAACCCACCACGGCGCTGGACGTGACAGTGCAGCGCAAGATTCTGATTCTGCTCAAGTCCCTGCAACAGCGTCTCGGCATGTCGCTGCTGTTGATCAGCCACGACCTCAATCTGGTGCGCAGCATCGCTCAGCGTGTGTGCGTGATGAAGGCCGGGGAAATCGTCGAAGAGGCCACCTGCGAAACGATCTTCACCGAACCGAAACATCCCTACAGTTGCGTGCTGCTGAACGCCGAACCGGAAGGCGAAGCCCTGCCCCGGGACGAGCGCGAGAACGTTCTGGAAGTGGACAACCTGCGCGTGCAGTTTGCCCTCGGTGGCGGCTTGTTCCAGCGCAAGACGTATCTGAACGCGGTGGACGGCATCAGCCTCAACATTCAGCGTGGCAAGACCCTGGGCATCGTGGGCGAGTCCGGTTCGGGCAAATCGACCCTGGGCCAGGCGATTCTGCGTTTGCTCGATTCCCAAGGCAGCATTCGCTTTCAGGGCGAGGCACTGGACGGTCTGACGCAAAAGCAGTTGCGGCCATGGCGCAAGAAGATGCAGGTGGTGTTCCAGGACCCCTTCGGCAGCCTCAGTCCACGCATGTCCGTGGCGCAGATCATCAGCGAAGGGCTTGAAGTGCATAGCCAATTGACCGCTGATGAATGCAAAGCCGAAGTGATTCGTGCACTGGAAGAAGTCGGCCTCGACCCGCAAAGCCGTGATCGCTATCCCCACGAGTTCTCCGGTGGCCAGCGTCAGCGCATCGCCATTGCCCGGGCGCTGGTGCTGAAACCGGCGCTGATTCTGCTCGATGAACCGACCTCGGCACTGGATCGCACCGTGCAGAAACAAGTGGTCGCCCTGCTCCGCCAACTTCAGGAAAAACACGGCCTGACCTACCTGTTCATCAGTCATGATCTGGCGGTGGTGCGTGCCCTGGCCCACGACATGATCGTGATCAAGGACGGCAAAGTGGTAGAAAGCGGTGCCAGCCACGACGTATTCGATTCGCCGCAGCATCCGTACACCAAAGAGCTGTTGGCGGCGGCGCATACGCGGTAGGCATAATCGCGTCCACATCGATGAGCCGCGTCGCGGCTTACGCGGGCAAGCCTCGCTCCCACAGGTTTGGTGGTTATCGCTGAATTTTTGGCTCGACACAAACCCTGCAGGAGCGAGGCTTGCCCGCGAAGAGGCCCGCCAAGACAACACACATTCTGGACATGAAACCCATGAACACCACCGAAAGCCTCAAGGACTACCAGCGCGTTCGCCTGCTGGCGATCCGTTCGCTGTTCGAGATCATCGAGCAATCCAGCGAGGGCACGGTGATTGTCGACCGCGACGCGAATATCGTCTGGATGAACGAGCGCTATGCCCGCCGCTTCGGCCTGGAATCAGCCGAAGTGGCCATCGGCAAAGCGTGCGAAAGCGTGATACCGGGCAGCTTGTTACGTGAGGTAGTTCGCACCGGTCGCCCGATTTTGCTGGATATGCAGGACACGCCGAAAGAACCCCTGGTGGTCATGCGCTTGCCGATCCACGACGACGCGGGCGCCGTCATCGGCGCCATTGGTTTTGCGCTGTTCGACGAATTGCACAGCCTGTCTCCGATGCTCAAACGCTACCTGAGCATGCAGGAAGAACTGGCATCTACCCGCTCGTTGCTGCGGTCGCGGCAGACCAAATACAACTTCGCCCACTTCATCGGGACCAGCGCCGCCAGCCTGGAAGTCAAACGCCGCGCCCGGCGCAGTGCCAGTGCCGAGTCACCGGTGCTATTGCTCGGCGAAACCGGCACCGGCAAGGAGCTGCTGGCCCAGGCGATCCACGGCGCTTCACCCCGCGCGCACAAAGCCTTCGTCAGCATCAACAGCGCAGCGATTCCCGAGTCGTTGCTCGAAGCCGAATTCTTTGGCACCGCGCCGGGCGCCTTCACTGGCGCCGATCGCAAAGGCCGGGCCGGCAAGTTGCAGATCGCCCAGGGCGGCACGCTGTTTCTCGATGAAATCGGCGACATGCCGCTGCCGCTGCAAAGCAAGTTGCTGCGCGTTTTGCAGGAAAAGGAATTCGAGCCGGTCGGTTCCAATGAGGTCATCCAGAGTGATGTGCGAGTGATCGCAGCGACCTCCACGGACCTGGAAGCGGCGATCAAGCGCGGCGAATTTCGCGCCGATTTGTATTACCGGCTCAACGTGCTGCCGATCAACGTGCCGCCTCTGCGTGATCGTCTTGATGACTTGCCAGCGCTCAGTGAAGCGATCCTTGAGGAACTTCGCAGCCAGCATGAGCTGAACACCGAAGCCTTGGACCTGCTGGCGCATCACGCCTGGCCGGGCAATATCCGTGAGCTGCGCAACGTGCTGGAACGCGCGGCGCTGCTCAGTGATGACCTGATGCTGAATGCAGGGGACATCCGCGCGGCAATCGGGACGTTCACACCAGTGACGCGTGTGGCGCCGAGGGTCGTTGAGGCCGTTGCGCATGAGACGTTCAGCGAGGCGCGGGAGCGGTTTGACCGGCAATTGATTGAATCTGCCCTGGCGCAATGCGGGGGCAAGGTGATTGAAGCGGCGGCGCGGTTGGGGCTGGGTCGGTCGACTTTGTATAAGAAGATGGTGGCGCTAGGGATTGCCGAGTCTCCATAAAGAGACATTGATCTCTATTGGTAGATAGGGCCTCTTCGCGGGCAATCCTCGGTTCTACGGGACCAAGGCGCTCTTGTTTGTGCGGACGACCGCAAATCATGCAGGAGCGAGGCTTGCCCGCGAAGGCACTCTCACAGCCGCAAAAAAATCTCGAATAAGAGATAAATCATTCAGAATCACCTTACAAATAAATAAATATCCTTATATTTCAATGCCTTAAATAAATGGCACGAATCTCGCTAAAGCCCTCTCCCACAAAAGTTCCACCCTACAAAAATAACAAACCAGGAGACACACCATGAGTGTGATCATTGCCTTGGCAGCCCTCGCGCTGCTGATGCTGGCTGCTTACCGTGGCTACAGCGTTATTCTCTTCGCCCCGATTGCCGCCCTCGGCGCCGTCTTGCTCACCGACCCTTCCGCCGTCGCCCCTGCCTTCACCGGGGTGTTCATGGAGAAAATGGTCGGCTTCATCAAACTGTATTTCCCGGTGTTCCTGCTCGGCGCGGTGTTCGGCAAGCTGATTGAGCTGTCGGGATTCTCACGCTCCATCGTCGCGGCAGCGATTCGGTTGCTCGGTACACGTCAGGCGATGTTGGTGATCGTGTTGGTCTGCGCCCTGCTGACTTACGGCGGCGTGTCGCTGTTTGTGGTGGTGTTCGCGGTCTACCCGTTTGCCGCTGAAATGTTCCGCCAGAGCAACATCCCCAAGCGCTTGATCCCGGCGACCATCGCCCTCGGTGCGTTTTCGTTCACCATGGACGCCTTGCCCGGCACCCCGCAGATCCAGAACATCATCCCCAGCACCTTCTTCAACACCACCGCGTGGGCGGCGCCGTGGCTGGGTGTAATCGGCGCGATCTTCGTAGTCTGCGCCGGCATGCTGTTTCTCCAACGCCAGCGCAACAAGGCGCAGGCCGCCGGTGAAGGTTATGGCACCGAACTGCGCAACGAGCCGGAAACCGCGGCCGACATCAAACTGCCGAATCCATGGATTGCCCTGTCGCCGTTGCTGGCAGTCGGCATCATGAACCTGCTGTTTACCCAGTGGATTCCGCAGTGGTATGGCAAGACCCACAGCCTCGCACTGCCGGGCATGGCCGCGCCGGTCACCACCGAAATCGCCAAGCTCACGGCGATCTGGGCAGTGCAAGCGGCCTTGCTGGTCGGCATCATCATGGTGCTGGTGTTCGGCTTCCAGGCGATTCGCGGCAAGTTGGCCGAGGGCAGTCGAAGTGCAGTCAGCGGTTCGTTGCTGGCGGCGATGAACACCGCGTCGGAGTACGGTTTTGGTGCGGTGATCGCCTCCTTGCCGGGCTTCCTGGTATTGGCCGACTGGCTCAAGAGCATTCCCAACCCGTTGGTCAACGAAGCGATTACCGTGACCCTGCTCGCCGGCATCACCGGTTCGGCGTCGGGCGGCATGAGCATTGCGCTGGCGGCCATGGCCAATGACTTCATCGCTGCGGCCCACGCTGCCAACATTCCGTTGGAAGTGCTGCACCGAGTGGCTGCGATGGCCAGTGGTGGCATGGACACCCTGCCGCACAACGGCGCAGTGATTACCCTGCTGGCGGTCACCGGCCTGACCCACCGTGAAGCCTACAAAGATATTTTCTGTATTACGCTGATCAAGACCCTGGCGGTTTTTGTGGTGATCGGTACTTTCTACGCCACTGGCATTGTGTGAGGTATTCATGACGACTCTTTCGGGCAAGACTGCACTGGTCACCGGTTCCACCAGCGGCATCGGCCTGGGCATTGCCCTGAGCCTGGCCAAGGCTGGCGCCAATCTGATTCTCAACGGTTTCGGCGATGCGTCCAAGGTGATTGCCGAGGTCGAGCAATTCGGTGGCAAGGTCGGCCATCACCCGGCCGACGTCAGCGACCCGGTGCAGATTGCCGACATGATTGCTTATGCCGAGCGTGAGTTCGGCGGCGTCGACATCCTGGTGAACAACGCCGGTATCCAGCACGTAGCGGCGGTAGAAGACTTTCCCGTGGAACGTTGGGACTCGATCATTGCGATCAACCTGTCGTCGGTGTTTCACAGCACCCGCTTGAGCCTGCCGGGCATGCGCACCAAAGGTTGGGGGCGGATCATCAACATTGCCTCGGTGCATGGACAGGTGGGCTCGGTGGGTAAAGCCGCCTATGTCGCGGCCAAACATGGCGTGATCGGCTTGACCAAGGTCGTCGGGCTGGAAACGGCAACGACCAATGTGACCTGCAACGCCATTTGCCCGGGCTGGGTATTGACGCCGCTGGTGCAGAAGCAGATTGATGCACGCATCGCGACCGGGATCGAGCCGCAACAGGCGCAGCATGATTTGCTCGCGGAGAAGCAGCCGTCGCTGGAATTCGTCACCCCGCCGCAATTGGGCGAACTGGTGTTGTTCTTGTGCAGTGAGGCCGGAAGCCAGGTGCGCGGCGCGGCGTGGAATATTGATGGTGGGTGGTTGGCGCAGTAATTCGGCAGTAAACCGCGTTATCGTTCTTCGCGGGCAAGCCTCGCTCCCACAGGTTTTGTGGTTGCAGCCGGATTTGTGGCTCGACGCAAAACCTGTAGGAGCGAGGCTTGCCCGCGAATGAATCTGAAAATAGAAGAAGAGGCAAGCCATGTCCGACATCCTCTGGCAACCCAGCGCCGAGCGCATCAGCAAAACCCGCATGGAGGCCTTTCGGCGCTTCATCATTAAACGGCACCACATTCACCTCGACGACTACCCCGCCCTGCACCAATGGTCCATCGATCAGCGCGTAGCTTTCTGGCAGGCGATCGTCGACTTCTTCGACATCCGTTTCCACGATCAGCCGGACGCAGTGCTGGTGGAAGGCGCGCAAATGCCCAGCGCCGAGTGGTTCCCAGGCGCCACCCTGAATTTCGCCGAGCACCTGCTGCGCCGTCGCGACGATGCCGTGGCGGTCATTGCGATTGGCGAGAACGGCCAGCGTGAACACCTGACCTGGGCGGAACTCGCCGAGCATGTCGCCGGTTTTCAAAACAGTCTGAAAGCCGCTGGCGTCGGCCTCGGCGACCGTGTCGCCGCGTGCATGCCCAATACCTGGCAAACTCTGGTGGCCATGCTCGGCACCACCAGCCTGGGGGCGATCTGGTCCTGCTCATCACCGGACTTCGGCACCCAGGGCGTCATCGACCGCTTCGGCCAGATCGAACCGAAAGTGCTCATCACCTGCGCCGGTTACCGCTACGCCGGCAAGGACATCGATCAGACCGCCAAGGTCAATGAAATCCTCGAACGCCTGCCATCCTTGCAACAGTTGATCCTGGTGCCCTATGCCCGACCACAGGCACGCATCGAACAGTTCCACACCCGAGCCAACGTGACGCTGTGGGATGATTTTTACGACATCGGTGGCGAGCCGGATTTCGTCCCCGTGCCGTTCGCCCATCCGCTGTACATCCTCTACTCCAGCGGCACCACCGGCGTGCCGAAATGCATCGTCCACAGCACCGGCGGCGTGTTGCTGCAACACGTCAAGGAACACGGCCTGCATTGCGATCTCGGCCCCGGCGACCGTTTGTTTTACTACACGACATGCGGATGGATGATGTGGAACTGGCTGGTCTCGGCCCTGGCCGTGGGCAGTGCGGTGGTGCTGTACGACGGCTCGCCGTTCCATCCGGCCCCCCGGCGTTTGATCGACCTGATCGACGATGAACGCATCAGCGTCTTCGGCACCAGTCCAAAATTTCTCGCCACCCTGGAAACCCATGGGATCAAACCGCGCGAAAGCCATGACCTGAGCAGCCTGAAAACCCTGCTTTGCACCGGTTCCGCGCTGTCGCCGCAGAGTTACGACTACGTGTATCGCGACCTCAAGAGCGACCTGTGCCTGGCCTCGATGTCCGGTGGTACCGACATCGTTTCGTGCTTTGTGAACAGCAATCCTTTTGAGCCCGTGCGTCGCGGCGAAATCCAAGGCAAAAGCCTGGGCATGGCGGTCGAAGTCTGGAATGACGACGGCAAGCCTGTGATCGGCGAGAAAGGTGAACTGGTCTGCACCCGGCACTTCCCGGCGATGCCCATTGGTTTCTGGAACGACCCGCAGCAAGAGAAGCTGCACGCTTCATATTTCAGCCAGTTCCCCGGCGTCTGGGCCCAGGGCGATTACGCCGAACAGCTGCCCCACGGCGCGATGATGATCCACGGCCGCTCGGACGCGTTGCTCAACCCGGGCGGCGTGCGCATTGGCACAGCGGAAATCTATCGTCAGGTGGAGAAGGTCCCACAGGTGCTGGACAGCGTGGCCATTGGTCAGCAATGGCAGGATGACGTGCGGGTGGTGCTGTTCGTGAAGTTGCGCGACGGCGTCGAACTGGATGAAGCTTTGCAGCAGCAGATCCGCCAGGTCATCCGCGCCAACACCACACCCCGGCATGTACCGGCGAAGATTGTCGCGGTGACCGATATCCCACGGACCATCAGCGGCAAGGTCGTCGAGCTGGCGGTGCGGAACGTGGTGCATGGGCAGAAGGTGAAGAACACCGATGCGTTGGCCAATCCCGAGGCGCTGGAGCAATTTCGGGATCGGCCGGAACTGGCTTTTTAAACGGTTCGATCGAACGCTCGGGCCGGGGCTGCCGTGCCCTGTGCAAACCTCTGCGCAGTCACGGGTTTGTTCAGCGTGATCAGCACCGGATCGACAATCGCACGTTCGGGGTTTGCTTCCAGCGTGCTCCGCAGGAGGGACATGTTGCGGTCAAACCCGCCTTCGTCGGTGTACAACTGGCTCAGCAGCGAAGTGACCACCGCCAGTGAGTCGGCGTTTTCAAAGGCTTTGGAACGGGCGTGACGGGCAATGCCTCCATCTGTCACCGCAAGCTGTCCGGAGGCCAGGTTCAACAGCGACGCCACGTTCAGCGACTGGCCACCGCCAACGTTGCCGGCGTCGCGGGCATAGGCGACATCACCGATCTGCGCAGGTCCGTGAAACAGCTCATGGATCAAGTCGTCTGCGACGACGTCAAGGTTGAAACCCTGGCCGATGAAGTGACGGTTGAGATTGACGGTGTAGATTTCAACGAACTTCGCGTCGGACTGCCCGGTTGCACCTTTCCACTGCTGGTAAGCGTTCGCGTCGAAAGCGGCAATGTGGTGGGTGTCCTTGAGTGGATCTAGGACGAAGTTACTGATGGAAACGCCCGCGAAGTCCGCCCTGACCGCTCTCAAATAATTCAATAACTGATTGATTGCTTCATTCGAATCGCTTCCCATCAGCAGCCTGGCGACCAACGTGCGCTGCGCCTCAAAGTCACGGCGGATCAAGGCATTGATTGCGTTTTCGATTTTAGTCCGGGCTCGCGGCAGACTTTGTTCAATGAACTGTCGGGTGTAACTGACAGGCAATGTTTTGGTTGGGCGCGGCAAGCCGACAGGCGCCACGTAGGCAAAGTGGTCCAGTTTGGGCCCCCAGGCTTTGCCCAGGCGGTCGAGGGCATACCATTGGAGTTGGTTGCGCGCGGCCACCACTGACAGGGTCTCACCCACTGCACCACGTGGCCGCCAGCTACCCTGTCCGGTGTGGACGTGACTGGCGGCGCGGAGCAGGTCATAGGATTTGTGGCTGCCATGGAGTCTGCCCAACTGGGACTTCGCCAGTCCAAGAAGCGCTTCAGCCTGACTGCTGAAACGTAACGCGCCCTTATGGATGAGTTTGCCGGCACCATAAAACACCGTTGGCACATCATCCACGGGGTTGAAGAGGGAAATGGAGGTGACAAAGGCCAGTTTGGTCAGACGGGCGCCTTTGGACGACAGGGAGATCGCCTTCGACGAGATGCTCAGCGCTTTGGCGCCCGCCCCACGAATGCCCCGCCCAACGCCATGGCGTCCATGACGCAACCGTAGATCCCGTCTACGACCTTGTTGTGCTCTCCGGAAGACAAATCCTCGATGCACTTTTTGAACGGAACCACCAGATTCACGATGTAATCGGCAGTCTCTTCGCCTTTTTTGCGTTCGGTTTCAAGCGCTGTCGGCACGGTGGCCATCAACTCGATTTCGTCCAACGTGCGCAACGGATGATTGTTCACAACGAACGCCGCAATTCGCGCCAGTTGCGGATTGCCAACATTTATATAAGTACTCTGCTGGCGAGCCGTTACTTGCAGTGGCGCGGGGAGTTCGCCCAGTTTTTCAATAATTGCCATGTCGCTGCTGGCGTCATCCCCGGCGAAAACGCCGTCGGTATATTCAATAACAGAAAGAGGTAACCATTCGGAGGGCGCAGGTCGTTCCGGCGCATTCAGGTCCCCGGTGAAATCCATTCTCGCGGCCGTTCGCAATTTGCCTGTTGAGATGATCAGCGAGGCGAGCGTGTTGTTTCTCCGTAATTCACCCCGCAAGGTGAACAACTCATAACACACCGCCGTGTTTGCGTGAGTTGCAAACATGACAATGCCGAAGCGTCCCTTGACAGCATCGCTACCTTGCCGGGTTTCGTAAGTCGTTGAAACAGGGACCGGCGATATTGAAAAGAAAGACTCGGTTCTGGTGGCCGGAAGACGAACGGTAAAAAAGCTGATCTTTCCGTTCAGAAAGACGTCCAGATCATGAGGAAGCATGTGTGAAAGGGCCAACTTGATGTTGCTCGCCAGCGCATTATTCAACTGGCCGTGATAATCGCGCAATTGGCGATGGTACTCGACATTGTTGGGAGGCAGGCTCCGCAACCTTGGAAAGCGACTATAAAGGCTAGTGACGGAGGGGTCGTACTGAGTTGGTCTTTTGTAATGGGTGATACCGGCCAACAAATCAGGGGTCCCGGAAATAACTTTATCGGGGAAGACCGCAGGAAAATCCCACTGGCCACCTTCCAGATCCGCCGACATGTGCAACTCGACCATGGACATGGGGTTGGAGGACGCATAAAGGCCGGGGTGTTGATAGAGCACTTTATCGTCGAGAAAATCACACTCCGGCACCGCTCCTTGCAAGGCTTCGCGCGCGATGGTTTCGCGGTTGGGCATCGGGATGGAATAGACGCGCGCCAGATGGGTGAAGTTTTCCGCATATGCCTGGAACGCGGTGATGGCCCGCTCGGTGGTGTCCTTTGCCGCTTGAGTCAGCTCGCTTGCGCTGATAACGCTGTTGATCAGGGCCCAGTCGACGATCGGATCGATCATTGCCAAATCCCGCAGTCGGGACAGCGGCTCGCTGACAGGCTCCAGTTCGACATACGCCATGATTTGCGCATACGTCAGCACACGCGACGCGCCCTTCCTGACCGCTTCCGCCAAGGCAACGCCATGGCAAAAGGTTACCCAGGCAACCGAGCCCAACGTCATCGACGATGGCACGCCCCTGACCAGAAATTCCGGCGCAATGTCCGCCAGCAGCAGATGACACGCCAGTGGCGCCGCCGCAGGATCAACCCAGCCCTTGGTATAGAGAAAGGCTTGCAGCTCTTCGCGGACCATGGCCGGCGACCGCTCTACGTTGCTCGGCGCATATAAAGCGAAACCACCGAGACTCTTGCGGTCCCCGGTGCTACCAAGAGACGGATAAAGATCCAGCAACAGGCTGGTGACCAGCAGTTGCTCGAGATCTTGCGCAGAGACGTTCTGCCCGGGATGCGCGCCGAACCAGTCCGACGCTTCCAGAATCTGCCTGGCACAGGCCTGGGCCACCGGATGCTTGACCAACGCGACGATCCGCTCGGCGGCATTTTCGTGTGTCGCAACGGCGCGTCCCGTTTCGCGGTACAACATGTCCAGCAGTCTGGTGTTCTGGGTAACACGCTGAGTAACCTGCCGAATGGCGGTCCGTTGCTCAGCCGACAAGACGGCTAACGATGAATCATCCGTAACCAACTGCCCCCAATAGTGCCCCAACTCATCGACATCAGGATCAAACTCGAAAAGCGCGATCAGGTTTCTGGTTTCGCTCGCGTTCGTTGGAACCGTCAGGCCATGAAACCTCAGCCATTGGTCCACATCGACGAAATCTTCGGTGTAAATGTATCCACCGGCTTGCCTGGCAATATCACCTACCACCAGCAGCTTTTGATAATAGTGCGACGCCTGGACGATATTCACGTCGACGACTTCCCACACTTGCCGGTCTTTTCGGAATATCTCAAGTCCGCCGTTTTCGTTAATACGGGTTGCCGCCATATTCTCCGGACGGTGGCGACGGAGTTCGTCCATTACGACCGTGTAGTTGGCCAGGTTATTCCATGCCACTCGCCCCGGCATATGGACTTCATACAGCGAAGAACCTTTTGCCAGCTCAAACTCATAACCTTGCCAATGGTACGGCCCTTCATCCTCTTGATCCTCGAAGACACTTTGCAACAAGCGCGCGACCACTTGTCGTTCAGCGGCATCGGCCCTTAACCACTGGTGCTGGACTTCTGAAACGGCTCCGGACAACGGATAGTCTTTATATTTCAACTTAACAACCATAAAACAACCTTATGTATTTAGTTCACTGATTCATTAATCGAAGGTGAATCCTGACCCACCAAAAATTAACTAAACAGTAAAACTTCATAAGACAACATTTCATCGTCGCCGCCTTACCCACCTCATCAATCCACTAACCCCCAGTCCCCATTGGGCGCATTGACGGTCGAAGGCCCACCGCCATACAGCTTGAGGCGCAACTTCAGATTGCTCAGCGAGTCCGCATGTTTTAGCGCCTCTTCCTCACTGATTGCGCCTTCCATCACCAGTGCATACAGTGCGCCATCGAACGTCTGCATACCGAACTCTGCGGACTTTTCCATGATGTCTTTAAGTTCGTCCAGTTGATTGCGCTTTATCAAGTCACCGATCGTGGGTGTTCCCAACATCACTTCCACTGCCGCCCTGCGCTGACCGTCAAGGGTCCGCACCAGTCGTTGGGAAACAAACGCTTTCAGATTGTTGCTCAAGTCATGCAGCAACTGCGTCCGCCGCTCTTCGGGAAAGAAATTGATGATGCGGTCCAGCGCCTGATGGGCGTTGTGCGCGTGCAACGTCGAGATCACCAGATGGCCCGTATCGGCAAACGCCAGCGCGTGCTCCATGGTTTCGCGGTCGCGGATTTCGCCGATCAGTACCACGTCCGGGGCCTGGCGCAGGGTGTTTTTCAGGGCAGCATGAAAACTGCGGGTATCGACGCCGACCTCGCGCTGGTTGATGATCGACTGCTTGTGCCGATGGATGTACTCGATCGGGTCCTCGATGGTGACGATATGGCCAGTGCTGTGGCGGTTGCGGTAATCGATCAGCGCCGCGAGGGAGGTTGACTTGCCGCAATCGGTGGCGCCGACGAACAGTATCAATCCTTGTTTGAGCATCACGGTTTCGAGCAGCACCGCCGGTAGTTTGAGGTCTTCGAAACGCGGGATGTCGAGCTTGATGTTGCGTGCCACGATTGACACATCGTTGCGTTGCTTGAAGATGTTGACCCGAAAGCGCCCGACACCCGCCAGGGAGATTGCCAGGTTCATCTCCAGTTCCCGATCGAACTCCAGGCGCTGTTCGGCGTCCATGATGGACTCGGCAATGGCCGCGACTGCTCCCGGCTTGAATGGCTGGTCGGTCAGCGGCTTGAGCACACCGTCGAACCGCGCACTGGGTGGTGCGCCGGTGGAAAGATAGAGATCGGATCCATTCCGGTCAGACAGTATCTGCAACAGTGCATCGATTTCCATGGCAAAAAACACCCGCGAAGCATTCAATGAAAAAGTAATGACCCATGGCAGGTCATCCAGCGTCTACCGCCCTGCAAGGATAGTAGACGCCGCGCCACCGACTTAAGTGCAGGACAATTTGATGAACGCAACACTGACGGGCAGCGATGCACAGGCCTTGATCGCCAGACTGGACTGGACACGCACCCCGCTGGGCGCTGCCAGCACCTGGCCACAGAGCCTGCGCACTGCCGTGGACATCGTGATTCATTCACCGATGCCGATGCTGTTGCTGTGGGGTCCGCACCTCACGCAGATCTACAACGACGGCTTCGCCCTCCTCGCCGGCAGCAAGCATCCACACGCTTTCGGACAACCGACGCACCAGATCTGGCCAGAACTTCAGGACTTTACCAGCCCCATTTACAGCGCTGTCCTACAAGGCCAGGTGCGTACCTACAGCGAACAACGTTTTACCTTGCAACGCGACGAAGGTGATTCCGACTTCTGGCTGGACCTGACCTACAGCCCGATCCGCGATGAAAACGCTGAGGTTGCTGGCATTCTGGTCACCGCCATCGAAACCAATGAACGCCGACGCATCGCGCTGGAACTGGAACAGCGGTCGGCCGCCAGTCTCAAGGCCCAGCACGAAACCGAACAGCGCCTGCAACTGGCGCTGGCGGCCACCGACGCCGTCGGCACCTGGGATTGGGACATCGGCGAAGATCGCTTCATCGCCGATGCGCATTTCGCCGAACTGCACAACATCGACCCACTGCTCGCCAGTCAGTTGCCCATCAGCGCCTACCTCCAGGCCGTGCACCCGGAAGATCGCGCCATGGTCGCCCGCAGCATCAAATATTCCATCACCCACGGCACCGAATACGCCGAGGAATATCGCTTGCTGCAACCCAGCGGTCACCTGCGCTGGGTGTTTGCCCGCGGTCGCTGCTACAAGGACCACCATGGCCGGCCGATCCGCTTCCTTGGCGCCGCGCTGGATCTGACCGAACGCAAGCTCACCGAGCAAGCCCTGCGCCAGAGCCAGACCGAGTTGCAGCTGATCATCAACGCCATGCCCATCCTGATCAGCTACGTGGACAGCGAGGAACGCTTTCGCTTGAACAACGCCGCTTATCTGGACTGGTATGGCCTGACACCGCAGGAACTCTATGGCCGCACCATTCGTGAAGTGCTGGGCGAGGAAGCCTATGCCTTGCGCGCCGAACACATTGCCCTGGCGCTGACGGGCAAGTCTTGCTGTTTCAGCATCAATACCCCGCACCGGGACGGCAGTAACCGCCATGCCTTGATGAATTACTTGCCGCGCCACGGCGCCGACGGCACGGTGAATGGTTTCTACATCTTTGTCATTGACGAAACCGAGCGCAAACAGACGGAAGAAGCCCTGCGCAATCTCAACGATACCCTTGAGGAACGGGTCGCGGCCCGCACCCAGCAGTTGGCCGAAGCCAACCAACGGCTGCAAAACGAGATGTTCGAGCGTGAACGCGCGGAAGACGCCTTGCGCCATGCACAGAAAATGGAGGCGGTCGGGCAGCTCACCGGCGGCATCGCCCACGACTTCAACAACATGCTGACCGGGATCATCGGCAGCCTCGATCTGATGCAGCGCTATATCGCGGACGGGCGCGCCGCCGAGATTGGCCGTTTCACCGAAGCCGCGGTGTCCTCGGCCAATCGTGCCGCCGCCCTGACCCATCGGCTACTGGCGTTTTCCCGGCGTCAGTCGCTGGATCGCCGGCCGCTGAACGCCAATGACCTGGTGCACTCCCTGGAAGACTTGTTCAGCCGGACCAAGGGCGATCACATCGAACTCAAACTGCTGCTGGCCGGCGAGGTCTGGCCAGTGAGCACTGACGTCAGCCAACTGGAAAACGCTCTGCTCAACCTCGTCATCAACGCCCGGGACGCCATGCCCGATGGCGGCGAGTTGCTGATCGAAACCGCCAACGTTTACCTCGACGGCAGCGACATCACCACGTTGGAACCGGTCAAGGCCGGGGATTACGTGATGATTGCCGTCAGCGATAACGGCACCGGGATGACACCGTCGGTGCTGGCCAAGGCGTTCGACCCGTTCTTCACCACCAAACCCATCGGCCAGGGTACCGGCCTTGGGTTGTCGATGATTTATGGGTTCGCCCAGCAGTCGGGCGGGCATGTCAGCCTGTTCAGTTTGCCGGGCAAGGGCACCAGCGTTCGCCTTTACTTGCCCCGATTGCACGCCACGGAACCGGAAAAAGTACTGCTGCCGTTCACGGGCGAGGCTCCGGCGGCGATTGCCGGCGAAACCGTGGTGTTGGTGGAAGACGACCCGGCGGTGCGCATGCTGGTGCTCGACCTGCTCAACGAGCTGGGTTATCACGCCCACGAAGCCGAGGATGCGAAGACCGCCCTGCCCTTGCTGGAATCCGACCTGAGGGTCGATCTGCTGGTGACCGACGTAGGCCTGCCGGGCATGAACGGCCGGCAACTGGCAGAGATCGCTCGCCAGCACCGCCCCGAACTCAAGGTCCTGTTCATGACCGGTTACGCGGAGAAAGCCGCCGAACGCCAGGGTTTCCTGGAAGAAGGCATGGACATGGTCGCCAAACCGTTTTCCATTGACCTGTTGGCCAACAAGATTCGCACGATGATCGGCCAACCGGAGTGAGTTGAGGCATAATCGCGCGCCCCGCTGGCATCAACATAGCCATCACCGTTGCAAGGTATGCCCCCATGAAAGCTCAAGCCCGCCATATTCTGGTGAAAACCTCGGAAGAAGCCGAGCAGCTCAAACAACGCATCGCCAAGGGCGAAGCCTTTGATGTGCTGGCCAAGAAGTACTCCACCTGCCCGTCCGGCAAACGCGGGGGCGACCTGGGTGAAGTGCGGCCTGGGCAAATGGTCGGGGTGATCGACGCGGTGATCTTCAAAAAACCGCTACGGGTGGTGCATGGGCCGATCAAGAGCAAGTTCGGGTATCACCTGGTGCAGGTGTTTTACCGGGATTGATGGGTTTGGCTTAAAGGCCCTGTGGCGAGGGAGCTTGCTCCCGCTGGGCTGCGTAGCGGCCCCAATTTACGGCTGCTGCGCACCCGAACGGGAGCAAGCTCCCTTGCCACAAAAGCTTATTTCAATCTTTGGGAATCAGTGCTCCAGGCACTTGAATCACCCGACTCGCCAACCGATGCCCCGCCTCGGCCGCCTCAACCGCACTTCCACCCTTGAGCCGACTGGCCAAATACGCCGCGCTGAACGAATCCCCCGCCGCCGTGGTGTCCACCACGCGCTCGACCTTCTGCGCGGGCACCTCGAACGACTCGCCATCACAGCGAATCAGACACGCCTCGGCGCCACGCTTGAGCACCACTTCGGGGGTGCCAATCTGCTCGTAAGCGGCAAACACCGCCTCGCCATCGGAAAAATGAAACAGCGCCTGCTCGTCATCGACGGTCAGCAACGCCAGATCGACATAGGGCAAGACGCTGCGATAAGCCGCCCGCGCCTCTTCGACTGACGCCCACAAGCGTGGCCGGTAGTTGTTGTCGAACACGATCCGCGCATCCCGCTGGCGGGCCTCGATCAGGGTTTCCAGCAGTTTCACCCGACCTTGCACGCCGAGCACCGCCAGGGTGATGCCGCTGAAATACAGCACGTCGTAATCCGGCAGCGCGGCCAGGATCGGCGCGGCGGCCGGGGTGGTGAAGCAGTCGCGCACGGCCGCTTCGTTACGCCAATAGAGGAAGCGGCGCTCGCCCGCCGCATCAGTCTGGATGCAGTACAAACCGGGCAGTCGCCCGGGCAGGCGCTGAACCATGCCCAACCCGATGTGTTCGTCGGCCCAGGTCTGGCACATGGCATCGCTGAAACTGTCGTCGCCCAGTGCAGTGACGTAATCGACGATGCCGCGGGTGCCGAGTTCCCGGGACAGGTAGACCGCAGTGTTCAAGGTATCGCCGCCGAAGCTCTGTTGCAGCGTGCCATCGGCGCGTTGTTGCAGCTCGATCATGCATTCGCCGATCAAGGCGATGCGCGGGGTGTTGGGGCCGAGGGTGTTGATGGTGTTCATTGTTGTGGGGTCTCTGGTATTGCGGTGTTGTCTGGGAGGATGCCATCGCGAGCAGGCTCACTCCCACATTGGATCTTCAGTGTTCACAAGATCCCTGTAGGAGCGGGCTTGCTGGCGAAGGCCGCGCCTCGGTCCGAAGCCTTAGAAACAGGTTTCCATGGTTTCGATGACGTTCAGCTGCTCATCCACCAGACACCCCGTGCGCCACTTGTCGAACGTCAGGCACGGGTGCGAAGTGCCGAACGAAATGATGTCGCCCACCCGCAGCTCAACCCCCGGCGCCACGGTCATGAACGCGTGCTGGTCCATCACCGCCGTCACTTTGCAGGCGCTGACATCGTCGCCGGTTGCAGGCACCACGCCGGCCTTGTAACGCAGCAGCGGCACGGGCAACCCCGCGTCGTAGGCGACGTCGCGTTTGCCCAGGGCGATCACCGCAAAACCCGGTTCCGGCAACGACTGCACATGCGCCCAGACTTCCAGCGCCGGGCGCAGGCCCTCGTGCAGATCGCTGCGGCGGTCGAGCACGCAGCATTGCGCTTCCTTGTAGATGCCATGGTCGTGAGCCACGTAGCTGCCGGGGCGCAACACACTGAGGAAACGTCCACCCGCGTTCTGCGCTTCGAAGGATTCGGCGATCAAGTCGTACCAGGCCGAACCCGACGCGGTGATGATCGGCTTGGGAATCGCAAAGGCGCCGCTGTCCTGCAACTGCACGGCCAGGCGCACCAGGGAGGCGGCGAATTCACGAATGCCTGTGACCGCATGATCACCGTGGATCACGCCCTCGTAGCCTTCGATGCCGGTCAGCGCCAGCGCCGGTTGAGCGTCGATGGCTTTGGCCAGCGCGACCACTTCCGTTTCACTGCGGCAACCGCAACGACCGCCGACCACGCCGTACTCGATCATCACGTTCAGGCGCACACCGCGCGAGGCGAAGTACGCGCCCAGGTCAGCGACGTTATCCGGATGATCGACCATGCAATGGAAGTCGAACGTCGGGTCCGCCAGCAAATCGGCGATCAGCGCCATGTTCGGCGTACCGACCAATTGGTTGGCCATCAGCACCCGACGCACACCGTGGGCATAGGCCGCGCGGGTTTGCGTGGCGCTGGCCAGGGTGATGCCCCAGGCGCCGGCGTCCAGTTGGCGTCGGAACAGCGCGGGCGTCATGCTGGTTTTGCCGTGGGGCGCGAGTTCGGCGCCGCTGTTGCTGACAAACGCCTGCATCCAGCGAATGTTGTGTTCCAGCGCTTCGCGGTGCAGCACCAGCGCAGGCAGGCTGACGTCGCGCACGAGATTGGCGCCAGTCTGGGCAAAGCCCTTTTCCACAGCGGCAGTGTTTTGGGCAGAAGACATGGTCGAACTCCTCACATTAGCGGCTGCAGACAGCCGCTTTTATTCGTTGATACGCCGGGCCAGGCTATTGGCGCTGTCGATCAGCACCCGGCGATAGTCGTTGTAATTGTTCTTGGCGTCGTCCCGTGGGGCGACGATGCACAGGGTCGCAATGGCCACGCCGCTCGGGTCTTTGACCGGGGCGGCGAAGCAATGGGTGAAGGTGTCGGCGACGCTATCGAAAGAGAAGAAGCCATCGATACCGGCCTGACGGATTTCCTTGAGAAACTGCTCCAGCGGCAGGCGTTCGCCGTCGGGCAGGATGAAGTCGTCGTGGTCGATCAGGTCAATGATCTCCTGATCACTCAGGTGCGCCAGCAGCAGGCGCCCGGACGCAGTCCAGGGGATTGGCGCGTTCTCGCCGATGTCCGAGGAAATACGGAAATGCCGCTCGCCCTCTTTCATCAGCGCCACGGTGTATTTGCGCCCGTTAAGCAGGCACATCTGCGCGGTTTCATGGGTCTGGCTGACGATGTCCTGCAAAGCGTGATCGGCTTCGCGGGTCAGGTCGAAATGGCGCAAATGCGCTTGCCCGAGAAAGTACAACTGACGGCCGAGGTAGACGTGACCGTCCTTGCCCACGGGTTCGAGAATGCGTCGTTCCAGCAGGGAAGCGACCAGTTCGTAGATCGTGGATTTCGGGCTGTCGATGCCGCTGGCGATTTCATTCGGGCGCAGCGGTTTGCCGACTTCCTTGAGGAAATCGAGGATATCGAACGCCCGGTCCAGACCGCGAGCCCGGCGCTTGATGGTGTCTTCGGTCATGTCAGTGGTTCCCATACAAATTCGCCGGGGAGTTTACCGCTAATGATCGTTCCCACGCTCGGCGTGGGAATGCCTCAATGGACGCTCTGCGTCCGCTTTGCGACGCGGAGCGCCCCGGGCTGCATTCCCCCGCAGAGCGTGGGATCGATCATTAGGCTCAGGCCTTTTTCTTGTACGCGATGCAGTCGATCTCGACCTTGCAATCGACCATCATGTTCGCCTGCACACAGGCCCGGGCTGGTGCGTGCTCGCTTTTGAAGTACTCGGAGAAGACCTTGTTGAAACTGGTGAAATCCCGCGGATCCTCCAGCCACACGCCAGCACGCACCACGTCTTCCAGGCCATAACCGGCCTCTTCGAGAATCGCGATCAGGTTCTTCATGGCCTGGTGGGTCTGCTCGACGATGCCACCGGTAATGATCTCGCCGTCCACCGCCGGCACCTGCCCGGAAACGTGCAGCCAGCCATCGGCTTCAACGGCTCGGGCGAAAGGGCGAGGCTGACCGCCAGCGGCGGTGTTGCCGGTGCCGTAACGAGTAATGCTCATGAGTGTTTCTCCTGATCGAAAAAATATAAAAATTAAAACCGCGTGTTCTTGAGAAATTCGGCAAGACGCGGCGATTGCGGGCGTTCGAACAGCTCCTTGGGAGGCCCCTGCTCTTCGATCCGCCCCTGGTTCATGAAGACAATCTTGTCCGAGACCTCGAAGGCAAAACGCATCTCGTGGGTAACCAGCAACATGGTCATGCCTTCGTCGGCCAGGCCCTTGATCACGTTCAGCACTTCGCCGACCAGTTCCGGGTCCAGGGCCGAGGTCACTTCATCGAACAGCATCAGGCTCGGGTTCATCGCAATCGCCCGGGCAATCGCCACGCGCTGTTGCTGACCGCCGGACAACTGGCCGGGATAGTGGTCACGACGCTCCAGCAGGCCAACCCGCTCCAGCCATTTCTCCGCCAGCGCCACCGCTTCTTCCTTGTGCAGTTTCTTGACCTTGAGCAAGCCAAGGGTGACGTTCTGCAGCGCGGTCAGGTGCGGGAACAGGTTGAACTGCTGGAACGCCATGCCGGTCATTGCCCGGTGCCGGGCGATGACTTTTTCCGGGTGACGCACGCGCTTGCCGTTGACCTCGTCATAGCCGATGGACTCGCCATCGAGCACGATCTGCCCGCTCTGGAATTCTTCGAGCATGTTCACGCAACGCAGCAGCGTGGTCTTGCCCGAGCCGCTGGAGCCGATCAGCGTGACCACGTTGCCGCGCTGCATGGTCAGGTCGACGCCCTTGAGCACTTCAAGCTTGCCGTACTGTTTGTGCAGGCTGCGAATGTCCAGCAGGGCCTGGTTCTGTGTCGAAACTTGAGGTTGAGTCATGGCAAGGCCACCCGCTTTTCAATGTGCCGGCCGAGTAATTCGATGGCGTAGTTGATGACGAAAAACAGAAATCCGGCGAACAGGTAAAACTCCAGCGTCATGAAGGTGCGCGCGATGATCTGCTGCGTGCTGAGCAACAATTCCGCCACACCGATGACCGACAGCAAGGTCGACGCCTTGACGATTTCGGTCGACGAGTTGACCCAGGTCGGCAGGATCTGCCGCAACGCCTGGGGCAACAACACGTAGCCGAGCGCCTGATAAAACGTCAGGCCGATGGCCTTGCTTGCCTCCATCTGGCCACTGGGCAACGCTTGCAACGCGCCGCGCACAATCTCCGCGACGTGGGAGCCGCAGAACAGCGTCAGCCCCAAGGCACCGGCCTGAAACGCGCTGATTTGCCAGCCCAATGCGGGCGCCATGTAGAAGCAGGCCAGCACCAGTACAAACACTGGTGTGCCGCGAATAATGTCCACGTAAAACCGGAACGGTGCGCGCATCCAGAACTTGCCGTAGGTCAGCACCAGACCGGTAACAATACCGACCATCGTACCCAGCAAAATCGCCAGGGCCGAGACCTGCACACTGGTCAAAAAGCCCTGCCACAGAACTTCCCGCGCCACCCATAACTCATGCAACCAACTGGGGGATTCGTACATGGTGGCCTCCTATCGGCGGATCGCCAGACGCTGCTCGAGGTAACGCAGCATCATGGCAATGAGGTAACAGGCCGCAACATAGAGCGCTGTGGTCACCAGCCAGGTTTCGATCACCCGGTAGCTCTCGACATTGATCTTGCGTGCGTAGTAAGTCAGCTCCGGCACCGCAATCGCGGCGGCCAGCGAGGTGTCCTTGAACAGCGAAATGAAGTTGTTCGACAAGGCCGGCAACACATTGCGCAGCATCACCGGCACGGTGACGTAGGCCTTGACCTGCCACTCGCCCAACCCGATCGCCAGGCCCGCTTCACGCTGCCCCTTGGGAATGCTCAACAACCCACCACGGAACACTTCAGTCAGGTACGCCCCGGCGTACAGCGACAGGGTGATGATGAACGACGGGATCTTGTCCAGCCGGATCCCCAGGCTCGGCAAGGCGAAGTAGATCAACAGAATCAACACCAGAATCGGCGTATTACGGACCACCGTCACATACACCGACGCCAGCACCCGCAATGCACGGTGCTTTGACAGCAAAGCAAACGCCATCATCAGGCCGATCACGCAACCGATGGCGATCGACACCAGCGCCAGCTCAAGGCCCAGACCGAGCCCCGCCAGCAAGGTGTCGAAATCGCGCCACACGGCGGCAAAGTTCAACTGATAGTTCATGGTCAGCAGTACCTTGAACGGGGCGCGTCATCGGCGCCCCGCTCTCACGGGATCATTTGAATTCGACAGGGAAACCGATGGCCGGGGTCGGCAGGTCTACGCCGAACCATTGCTTGAAGGACGCCGCGTAAGTCGGGAACTCAACGCCGGTCATGGCTTCATGCAAGGTGGTGTTGACGAAGTTCAGCCAGTCCTGATCGCCGCGCTTGACCGCGCAGGCGTAGGTCTGCGGGCTCCAGGCGTAGGCCGGGCTGCGATAGCGGCCAGGGTTCTGCACCATCAGGTATTTCACCGACGATTGATCGGTGGCGGCGGCGTCGGCCCGGCCGGAATTCACGGCCTGATACATCAGATCAACACTGTCGTACTGATCGACCTTGGCCTTGGGCAAGGCTTGATGCACCAGCTCTTCGGCGTACACGTTCTGCAGCACCGCCACGGTCACGCTGTCGTTGGCGGCCTTGAGGTCTTCGATTTCCTTGTACTTGCTGTTGGCCGGCAGCAGCAGTCCGACACCTTCGCGGTAGTACGGCAGGGTGAACGCCACTTGCTGGGCACGGCTGGCGGTCACGGTGATGAACTGGCAACTGATGTCGACCTTGTCCGTCAGCAGGTTGGGAATCCGCGCATCGGACGACTGCACCACGAATTCAACCTTGGTCGGGTCATTGAACAAACCCTTGGCAATCATTTTCCCGATATCGATATCAAACCCCTGCAACTTGCCATCCGCTCCCTGGAAGTGCCACGGCGCATTGGTACTGCCCGTGCCCACGATCAGTTTCCCGCGGGCCAGCACGCTATCGAGCTTGCTGTCCGCCGCCTGGGCCACGCCCATGGCAGCAGCCGAAGCAGCGACAAGAAAAATACACGCTTTAAACAAGGAAGGTCGGCGTTGCATGGCAAGCACTCCAGGGTGATGTTTATTCCGCTATACCGGACATAGGTGTGTAACAACGGAATAGACAGCAGAAAGTGTGCCACAGGTTGTGAGGGGAATGTCGGGGAGATTGGAAAGTGTTGTGAATCAAATGGATGGGTGAACGTTAAAAATGCACGTTACGAAACGCACAGGGGAACGAGCGCTACCGTTGGCTACACGGTTCGGGTACTTGCACCACATTCGTCTTGAGGCGGTTCAAATTGGGGCAGCGTGTTACCTGTAATTTCTGACAGTAGACCCACCCGTCTCCGCTCCTTTACCGTCGGCAGACACTCAATGCACAGTGAAAAAAGGAGTTCACCATGCGCTCGGCTGCCCACAACACGCTGGCCCCGACTTACCGTAAAGCCCTGAAAACCTGGCGTCCGGTGATCTTGTACTTCGGCAGCCAGCACTGTCCGGCCTGCGAAATGGCCGGGCCGGTCTTTCGTGGGATCGCCGAGGCTTATCGGCACCAAGCGCACATCTACATGCTGAACACGGTTGACTCGCCTCGACACCCGAACGTCACCGGTACGCCGACTGTGCTGTTTTATAAGGACGGGAAACTGCTGCAGAAGCTCAAGGGGATCGGCACTGAGGAAGCGTTAAGGGCGGATTTCGCCAGGCACATTGGCAGGGTGAAACCGGCGAGGGAGAAGCGTAAGCCGACGCACGATCTGACATGGTTGCGACGGACCTTGCGCCGGCTGTGCACGGTGCCTCGTGCGACTGAGCGGTTGAATCGTCGGGTTTGCTGTTAGGTTGGGGCATTGGTGGTGTTGGGTAGATTGCTTTCGCGAGCAGGCTTGCTCCTACATTGGATCTTCAGTGTTCATAAGATCCCTGCTCGCGAAAGCTTTTGCCCTTAGCGATTTTTGACCTGCTCGATGTACCTGGACACCGCCGCCGATTTCTCGAACCGTCGATGAATCAACGACAACCACGACGTCGCCTCGCAGCCCTTGATCGTGCGGTACAACACGCCGGGCAACCCGACATGCCCGACCACCGACGCCGGCACAACTGTCACGCCCTGCCCCAGCGAAACCAGCGCGATCACCGCCACCAGCCCGCCCGGCTGCGCGCCCAGTTTCGGTGCAAACCCGCCCTCGGCGGCGACTTGCAAAGTGCCGCTGATTTGTTCCGGCAGGATGAACGTCTCGTTTTGCAGATGCTCCGGAGCAATCTCTGGCAGTCGGCACAACCAGGACTCGGAGGACAGCGCCAGCACAAAGCCTTCTGAGTCCAGACGAATAGCCTCCAGTCCGTCGGGCAGGGTCATCGGTGAGCGGACATAGCCCACATCAAATCGCCCCTCGACCACCATGGCTGGCAATGACGCCATAGGGCTTTCCCGAACATTCAAGCTGACGTCCGGGCATTCACGACCAAAAGCCTGCACCTGTTTTTGCAGCACCCCCGAGTACACCGCCGACGCCACGTAACCGAGTTCGATATGGCCAATATCCCCGCGTCCGGCCCGCTGGGCATTGTGCTGGGCGTACTCGAATTGCCGCACCGTCGCCTCGGCTTCGATCATTAACGCCGCGCCGGCCTCGGTCAGGCTGACTTCACGTGTCTGGCGCACGAACAGTCGCGTGCCGAGTTCGTTCTCCATGTCCTGGATCTGCCGGGTCAAGGTCGGCGGCGCGATACCGAGTTGTTCGGCGGCGCGGGTAAAGTTGCCTTGCCGGGCAACGGCCAGAAAGTAGCGGAAATGCCGTATGTCCATGGGTGCATTAGCTCAAAGGTAATGAAGTCCCGGTGCCGGGCTAACAGAGCCGACAATCGACCGCGATAAGCTCAATGGCAATCACAGTAGAGAGCCAACGCCATGTACGTCAAACACCTTTGCGCCGCCACGATCAACGACCTTGCCCAAAAGGCAATCAGGCCATGAGCCGGGTCAGTCCGCGCCTGACGCTGCTGACGGCCTCCGGCGTGTGCTCGCTGATCGTGCTCGACACCAACATCGTCGCCGTCACTCTGCCGACCATCGCACGGGACCTGGGCGCGAACTTTGCCGACATTGAATGGGTGGTCAGCGCCTACATGCTGGCGTTCGCAGCGTTGTTGCTGCCCGCCGGGAGCATCGCCGACCGCTTTGGCCGGCAGAAAACCCTGCTCTGGGGGCTGGGGATTTTCATCCTTGCCTCCATCGGTTGCGGCGCGGCGCCCACAGCGTTGTTCCTTGACATTGCGCGGGCGGTCAAGGGTGTCGGCGCGGCACTGTTGCTGACCTCGGCCCTGGCCTCCATCGGCCACACCTTTCACGATGAAGTCGAACGGGCCAAGGCCTGGGCGTTCTGGGGCGCGTGCATGGGCGTGGCGATGACCGCTGCGCCGACGGTCGGCGGGCTGATCACCGAATATGTGGGCTGGCGCTGGATCTTCTACCTCAACCTGCCGGTGGGCGCGTTCTTGATGTTCATGGTCTGGCGCGCCGTGCCGGAATCCAGGGACCCCCAATCGGCGCGACTCGATCCCTGGGGCAGCCTGGCGTTCAGTGCGAGTTTGCTGTGCCTGATCTGGGGCTTGATCGAGGCCAATCGAATCGGCTGGAGCAACCCGCTCACCTACGCCCGGATCATCGGGGGCGCGCTGCTATTGGGGCTGTTTGTACTGATTGAGCGGATGCAACAGCGGCCGATGGTCGACCTGAAATTGTTCAGGCATCCGCGTTTCATCGGCGCCCTCCTTGGCATGTTTGCCTACGCCGGTTGCGCTCAGGTGATGATGACGTTGCTGCCGTTCTACCTGCAAAACGGCCTGGGCTTCTCGGCCATCGCGTCGGGGCTGGGGATGTTGCCGTTTGCCGTGACCATGTTGATTTGCCCGCGCATCGGCGCTCGGCTGGCCAATCGACTTGCCCCAGCCACGCTGATGGCGGCGGGTTTGACCCTGGTCGGCAGCGGCAACCTGCTCAGCGCCTGGGCCGTCAGCAGCGGCGGCTACCTGCCCTTCGCACTGGCCATCGCCGTGACGGGCGCCGGTGCCGGCCTGCTCAATGGCGACACGCAAAAGAACATCATGGCCTGCGTCCCTCGCGAGCGCACCGGCATGGCCTCAGGCATGAGCACCACCATGCGTTTCAGCGCGATCGTGCTGGCCATCGGTGTCTTTGGCGCGCTGCTGTCCAGCCACACCGAATTGCTGTTGCGCACCAGCCTGTCGACGCAGGGTCCGCAATGGCTCGGCCAGACCCAGGGCATTGCCTCTCGGGTGGTCGCCGGAGACATGACGGCGGCAATGAACCTGCTGCCGGAAACCGCGCGTGCGTTGGTCGAGCCACTGGCGCGTCAGGCCTTCGTCGGCGGCTTCAGCCTGCTGCTTCTGGTCGCGGGTTCGCTGGCCTTGCTGGGGGCGCTGGTGGTCGGCACGCTGATGCGCAATCCGCTCCCTGCGCCGAAAAGTTTTTCCCTGAGCCTGGAATAAACCCCAACGGGGCTCGTCGTACTGCCACTGAAATCGTTCAGTAGTCACTACGAGAGCCCCATCATGAAACGCATTCTGTCCGCCCTGTTTCTCATCAGCCTGAGCGGTGTTGCAGCGGCCGCCGCCGTCGACAACTCCAGCACACCGAAAGTCGAGGACTACAAGTACTCGACGCCGCTCCATATCGCCAAAGTGCTTAACATGACCCGCGACGATGGTTGCGGCCCCCTGCCGCGGGAGATGACTTACATTGATACCGCGGGCACCACCCATGTCCTGCGTTACCAGGCCTTTGGCGATAACTGCCTCGGTCAAAATTAATGCTGGATCAACGCCAGCACTCGCTCGGCATTCTCACCGCACGCCATTCCTTCGGGCCGCGTCTGGATGTTCTCGATCAACCCCAGCAACTGCGCCTTGTTTTGCGCCAGGTGCAGTTGCATCGCTTCGATCTGTTCGACTTTGCGCCCCAGGCTCGCCACCAGTGCATTGTCGTCGAACTCGCCTGTTACGGTGTCTGGCAACAATAACTTGAGCTCGTCGAGGCTGAACCCGGCCTGCTGTGCGCACTGAATAATCTTCAGGGTTTGCAGAACTTGCGGCGGGTAACGCCGATAGCCGTTGGCCATGCGCTCCACTTGCCGGATCAGGCCTTGAGCCTCGTAGAACCGAATGCGCGACGCGTTCAACCCGCTCAATTGCGCCAATTCACCAATCTTCATCTCGGCCTCATTTGCCTGCTTGACATTAAAGTTAACTTTAAGCTTAGCCTCTTCGCATTACTGATGAGGAGTCAAGCATGTCACCCTTTCAAACGCTGAAGTTACCCAACGGCCAGACCCTCGACAATCGCATCGCCAAAGCTGCGATGGATGAGAACCTTGCCGATACCGGACAAGCGCCGTCGACTGCGCTGCTCAAGTTGTATCAGGCTTGGGCCGAAGGTGAAACGGGCCTGTTGCTGACCGGCAACGTGATGATCGATCGCCGTGCCATGACCAGCCCTGCAGGTGTCGTGCTGGAAGACGAGCGCCATCTTGAGCTGTTCCGTCAGTGGGCCACCATTGGCCGCTCCGGTGGCGCGCACGTGTGGATGCAGCTCAACCATCCCGGGCGCCAGATCATGGCCAACCTCGGTCAGCAAGCCTGGGCACCCTCCGCCGTGGCGCTGGACCTGGGTTCTTTTTCCAAGATGTTTGCCGAACCCAAACCGATGTCGGAAAGCGATATCGCCGAGGTTATCCAACGCTTTGCCACCAGTGCCGCCCTTGCAGAGAAAGCCGGTTTCACCGGCGTGCAGATTCACGCGGCACACGGCTACCTGATCAGCCAGTTTCTGTCGCCCTTGACCAACCGTCGGGCTGACCAGTGGGGTGGCTCGCTGGAGAATCGCGCCCGGCTGTTGCTGGCCGTGGTCAGCGCCGTTCGCCAAGCGGTGTCGCCTCAGTTTTGCGTCTCGGTAAAGCTCAACTCGGCAGACTTCCAGCGCGGCGGTTTCGACGCTGACGACGCCCGCCAAGTGATCCAGTGGCTCAACGACCAACCACTGGATTTGCTCGAACTCTCCGGGGGCAGCTACGAAGCACCAGCCATGCAAGGCGACGCCCGCGACGGCAGGACCCTGGCCCGGGAGGCGTACTTTCTGGAAATGGCCGGCGAACTGGCCAGCGTTGCGAGCATGCCGGTGATGGTAACGGGTGGGATTCGACGTCTGGCCATCGTCGAACAGGTGCTCGACAGCGGCATCGCCATGGCCGGTATCGGCACGGCGCTCGCCATTGAACCGCAGCTGGTGAAACGCTGGCGCGAAGGCCAGGACAGCCACCCGCAATTGCCGCCGATCCTCTGGAAACGTAAACCGCTGGCCGCCTTGGCGAACATGGCCGTAGTGAAGTTCCAGCTCAATCGCCTGAGCCGCGGACGCAAGACCCGGCCACAGGTTTCAGCACTATGGGCGTTGATCGTTGATCAGCTGTATCTCGCCCGGCGCACGCGTCAGTACCGGCAGGCGATGGGCAAGTAATCTCAAATCGGGGTGAGTCATGGTTGCCGCAGCGTTGTCCTCTTTTAACCCTGAGGACCATTCATTAACCACTGGAGCACCCCATGGCGAAAATCACCCTTGCCCAGCAACTGGCGACCACCCTTGAACAAGCAGGTGTGAAACGCATCTGGGGCCTGACGGGCGACAGCCTCAATGGCCTGACCGAAGCCCTGCGCACCATGGACAGCATCGAGTGGATGCACGTGCGTCACGAGGAAGTTGCAGCGTTCGCCGCCGGCGCCGATGCGGCGGTTACCGGGGAACTGGCGGTCTGCGCTGGCAGCTGTGGGCCGGGCAATCTGCACTTGATCAACGGGCTCTTCGATTGCCATAAAAACCATGTGCCGGTGTTGGCCATCGCGGCGCAGATTCCCTCTTCGGAAGTAGGCCTGAATTACTTTCAGGAAACCCACCCGCAGGAACTGTTCAAGGAATGCAGCCACTTCGTCGAGCTGGTGAGCAGCCCGGCGCAGATGCCCCAGGTGCTGCATCGGGCGATGCGCAGTGCCATCCTCAATCGCGGTGTCGCAGTGGTGGTGATTCCCGGCGACGTCGCTCTGCAGGAGGTCGAAGACAACCTCAAACCCTGGCCGGCGCTGTCCAAACCTCGCACCCTGCCCGCGCCTCACGACCTGGATCGGCTGGTCGAATTGCTGAGTCAAAGCAACGCCGTGACGCTGATGTGCGGCGCCGGGTGCGCGGGTGCCCACGATCAGGTGGTGGCATTGGCCGACGCCCTCGGCGCGCCGGTGGTGCATGCGTTGCGCGGCAAGGAGCACGTGGAGTGGGACAATCCGTTCGACGTCGGCATGACCGGGTTGATCGGCTTCAGCTCCGGTTATCACGCGATGCTCAACTGCGACACGCTGGTGATGCTCGGGACTGACTTTCCCTATCGCCAGTTCTACCCCTCCGACGCCACCATCATTCAGATCGACCACGACCCGCAAGCCCTCGGACGGCGGACCACGCTGGATCTGGGCATCGCCGCCGATGTTGGCGAAACCCTCGCCGCGTTGCTGCCGCGCCTGCCTTATCGTGGCGACCGGAGCTTTCTCGAATCATCCCTCAAGCACTACCAGAAGGCCCGTCAGGGGCTGGATGACCTGGCTCAACCGTCGGCGTCGGGTCGGCCGATTCATCCGCAGTACCTCACTCGCCTGCTCAGTGAGCTGGCCGATGACGATGCGATCTTCACTGCCGACGTGGGCACGCCGACCGTCTGGGCCGCGCGTTATCTGAAAATGAACGGCAAGCGCCGATTGCTCGGCTCGTTCAACCACGGTTCCATGGCGAACGCGATGCCCCAGGCCATTGGCGCGCAAGCGTCATTTCCCGGGCGGCAGGTAATTTCGCTGTCTGGCGATGGCGGCTTCAGCATGTTGATGGGGGACTTCATTTCGCTGGCGCAACTCAAGCTGCCGGTGAAAATCATCGTCTACGACAATGCCTCGCTCGGGTTCGTGGCCATGGAAATGAAATCCAGCGGGCTGCTGGACACCGGTACGGACCTGCACAATCCAGACTTCGCGGCGATGGCCAATGCCATGGGGATCCTGGGGATTCGTGTCGAGGAATCCGAAGCGCTGGAACCGGCCTTGCGCCGCGCGCTGGCGCATGACGGGCCCGTGCTGGTGGACGTGGTGACGGCGACCCAGGAACTGGCGATGCCCCCGACGATCAAGCTGGAACAGGCCAAAGGGTTCAGTTTGTACATGCTCAAAGCGGTGATGAGCGGGCGTGGGGATGAGGTGATTGAGTTGGCGCGTACTAATCTGTTCCGCTGACGCGCCTGGACCGCATCGCCCCCTTCGCGAGCAGGCTCGCTCCCACAGGATTTGTGAACGCCCAAGATCCAGTGTGGGAGCGAGCCTGCTCGCGATGGGGCCCCGTGAGGCCAACGATTACTGCCCGGAAAAACGCAATCGCGACAACTGTCGCAAATTCCCCTCGACATAATAATCATCCGTCCAACTGTCATCCGCCGCCAACGGCTGGACCTGCTTTAGCGCCAGTTTTTTCGCGTAATAGCGAAACCGGTAATGCTCATAAAACCGCAGCAACTCCAGACCATAACGGTCCGCCAGGTCGGTATCGCCGCGGATGATCAGGTAGTTCTCGTCATTGCTGTTGCTGGCCGCCGCACTGAGGTTATGACTGCCGCTGATGATCGTTGGCGTATCGCTGGTGAAATCCGTGACGATCGCTTTGGTGTGCACCAGCAGGTTGCCCTTCTGTCCTTCCTTGCTTTCCAGGAGCCAGCCTTCAAGGCCGGTATTGAGCAACGCAACCGTGGTGAATTCGGCGCTACGGTCGGCGTGAAAACCGGTGATCTTGCTCACGGAGTTCTGCAGGCCGTAGCGCAGAATGTCGTCGTGGGGCTTACCGAGCAACGCGTTGAGGATGGAGTCGGGCAAGGTAAAGGCAGTGACGAACAGCAGGTCTTTCTTCGCCGCATTGATGATGTCGACGAACTCATGCAAGTCGCCCTGACCCGAGCGCGGGGAGAATCCGGCGAACAACGGTTGGCTCGGGTCCATCGGGTTGTGTTCGGTAATCCACTGCCGCGCGGCACCGACATTCGCCGGTGTGCCCCAGACCTGCTCGAACGTTTGCAGATAACGGGCGCCGACCCGAGCATCGTCCAGCACATGCACCACGTTGGCCTGACGGTAAATGCCGTTGGGCGTGAAGTTGGTGCTGCCGCAGAGCACGGCTTCAGGCTGACGCAGCCCCGCGGCATCGAACCGGCTCAGGACGATGAACTTGTTATGGAAAATACTGTGGGTGACGCGTCCGCGCTTGTTTGCCGCCGGGATCTTTTCCAGGCTGGCCTCGTTAAAGGCGGTGGTGTCTTCGCCCGGTTGCGCGTGATACAGAACGCGAACGTGCACCCCGCGCTCCCGCGCCGCGTTCACCGCCTCGACAATCACCGGTAACTGGTATTCGTAGATGGCGACATCCAGTGCCCATTCGCTGCCGACGGCACGCTCGATAAACCCCAGCAAACGCCCGAGCAGACCGTTTTCCAGCCATCGGCGCGGGGCATCGGGCCAGGATTCCAAGGGCAATCTTTCCTTGCTGCCAAGGAGCGCGTCGAGCTCTGGAAACTTGCGCTGGAACGCCTGGCTGGCGGCCACGGCGCGGTTGAAATTGACACTCTGGTTGCCGGGATGGCCGTCGTCGGAAGTGACCGTCACCTCCAGGGATTCGCCCAGTTGCGGCGCATCGGCGCTGCCGTAAGCCAGATAGACCCGGTATTGGATCGTCAGCCCCGGATTGACCGCGTAATCGGCCCAGCGAAATTTCTGCAACGGCGCGATATTGCTGGGGGTGGCGTGGTATTGAGGGAAGGTATGGGTCTTGCCCGGGAACGTCAGGCTGTTGAATAGAAACTGCCAGGGTTTGCTGCCCTGCTGCTTTTCGATGGCGAAACCCAGCAGGCCTTTGCGGCGGGGTTCGGCCACATCCATGGCCAACAGCACGCCATTGGTGCCGGCATAGGCTTTGACGCGGAAATCGTTCTGATGGTTAACGGCAAGTGCGCGCATGATTCACTCCTTTGATCGAATGCACTCAGAGCATAGGGGAGCGATGCGGATTCACCATGATTCTCCGGGACCCGGGTGATGCCATCGGGTACAGGCTCGCTCGCACAAGGGATCTGCGGCGTAAACAAATCCTGCTCGCGATGGGGCCTTTGCAGACAACACAGTCCTCAGCCTGAAACCAGCTCATCAATGTGGCGATAATCCGCTTGCAACTCTGCTGCCATCTGTCTGGCCCGACCTAACCGAATCGGCCCGCGCTCGATATCAATCAATAACCCCGGGCAGTCCAGCACCGGCACCCCCGGCCAGTCCTTCAATCGCCCATCGGTCACCAGCAGCAGCCTTTGCTGTTCCGCCGGAAAGCGTTTTTTCCGTGCCGCCAGCCAACGCCCCGCTTCACCCAGCGCCGCCAACAACGGCGTGCCGCCGCCCGCACCCAGGCCATCGAGCCAGGCACGCAACCCCGCCGACGCTTTCAAGCCTTGCACCTGCCACTTCGGCGCCTGACCGCTGGCGGTCAACAAGGCCAGGCGCGCGCGTTGGCGGTACGCATCGTCGAACACTTGCGCAAGTAAACCCTTGGCATCGCTCAACGCCTGATGACGGCGTGTCGAAGCCGATGCGTCGACGATCACCAGCCACAGTTCATGGGAGGGACGTGTGCGCAGGTGGAACAGCACATCTTTGCGTTGATGCGGCCGACCATTGAGCAAAGTGCCGGGCCAGTTGATCGAGCCACTGCGCGCAGCGTGACGCTTGCCCTGTTTACCGTTATCCAGTCGGCCTGCGCGGGGTCTGGCATTCGCCCCCGCGTCAGATCGAGGGCGAATGCCTAGGGCTTTTTTGGCCAGCTCGGCACTTCACGTCGGGCGCCGACCGGCAGGGCCTGAGCGGGCATTTCGCCCCATTGGCCCTGGCCTTCGCTCGGGCTGGAAGATTGCGCCGAGGGCGACTGATTGTGGGGCGGCGCTGGTGGCGATTGCTCGCGACGACGATGACGCAGGGCAAACTCGGCGACGGCGTCGATGTCTTCCTCGGCGATGGCGCCCGCCCCTCGCCATGCGGCGTGGGCACGGGCCGCGCGCAACCAGACCAGATCGGCGCGCAGGCCATCGACACCGGCGGCAAAACAGCGCTCGGTAATCTGCGCCAGTGCGGCATCATCCAGGGGGATGCTCGCCAATGCGCCGCGCGCCTTCTGGCAACGTTCACGCAGGGACTGCTGCTGGCTTTCCCACTCGACGCAGAAACCCTGGGGATCGGTGTCGAAATCCAGACGCCGGCGAATAATCTGGCCACGCTCGACCGGTGCCGTGTGACCACTGAGGGCGACGTTCAGGCCAAAACGGTCGAGCAGTTGCGGACGCAGCTCGCCCTCTTCCGGGTTCATGGTGCCGATCAGGACGAACTTCGCCGAATGCCGATGGGATATACCGTCGCGCTCGATCAAGTTGGTGCCGCTGGCGGCCACGTCGAGCAACAGGTCAACGAGGTGATCGGGCAGCAGATTGACTTCATCGACGTACAGCACACCGCCGTCGGCCTTGGCCAGTACGCCGGGGGAAAATTGCGCGCGGCCTTCGCTCAGGGCGGCGTCGAGATCGAGGGTGCCGACCAGCCGTTCTTCGGTGGCACCGAGGGGCAAGGTGACGAATTGACCGCTAGCGAGCAAGTCCGCCAGGCCTCGGGCGAGGGTCGACTTGGCCATGCCGCGCGGGCCTTCGATCAGCACGCCGCCGATTTTCGGGTCGATGGCGGTCAGATAGAGGGCGAGCTTCAGATCGTCGGCGCCGACCACGGCGGAGAGCGGGAAATGCGGGGTGTCGGTCATCTTCAATACTCGGTCATGGTCTGTAGCAGGCACACTTTGTACCTGTAGGAGCGAGGCTTGCCCGCGAAGGCGTCTATTCAGTCGATATCACTATTGAATGTGAAGGCCTCATCGCGGGCAAGCCTCGCTCCTACGGGGTTTGCGGTGTATCAGCCGTCTTCTTCTATGTCCAGCAACAGGTTTTCCAGCGCCTCGCGATACGCGCCCGGTTCCTGCCACATTCCCCGCTGCTGCGCTTCGAGCATGCGCTCGGTCATGTCGCGCAGCGCATGCGGATTATGCTCACGCACAAAATCCCGGGTTGCCGGATCGAGCAAATACGCATCCGCCAGCAACGCATATTGATGATCGTCGATCAACTGGGTCGTGGCGTCGAACGCGAACAGGTTATCGACCGTCGCGGCCAATTCGAATGCGCCTTTATAGCCGTGACGCTTCACGCCGTCGATCCACTTCGGATTCGCCGCCCGGGAGCGGATCACCCGGTTCAACTCTTCCTTCAAGGTGCGGATCTTCGGCAAGTCCGGCTGACTGTGATCACCGTGGTAACTGGCCGCCGCTTCGCCGCTGAGGCTTTCCACGGCAGCGAGCATGCCGCCCTGGAATTGGTAATAGTCGTTGGAATCAAGCAGGTCATGCTCGCGATTGTCCTGGTTTTGCAGCACCGCCTGCACCTGGCTCAGACGCTGGGCGAATTGTTCGCGGGCGGCGGTGCCTTCATCGGACCCGCCGTAAGCGTAGCCGCCCCAGTTCAAGTAAACCTCGGCCAGATCTTCGCGGCTTTGCCACAGACGACCGTCGATGGCGCCCTGCACGCCTGCGCCATAAGCACCGGGCTTGGCCCCGAAGATGCGCCAACCGGCCTGACGCTTGGCCGCGTCTTCATCAAGGCCCGATTGCATCAGTGCTTCACGTTCGGCGCGCACTTTGGCGGCCAACGGGTTGAGATCGTCCGGCTCGTCCAGCGCGGCGACCGCTTGCACGGCAGCGTCGAACAGGCGGATCAGATTGGCGAAGGCATCACGAAAGAATCCGGACACGCGCAAGGTCACATCCACGCGAGGACGGTCGAGCAAGCTCAGTGGCAGGATTTCAAAGTCGTCGACCCGCTGACTGCCGGTGGCCCAGACCGGACGCACGCCCATCAGCGCCATGGCCTGGGCGATGTCATCGCCGCCGGTGCGCATGGTCGCGGTGCCCCAGACGGACAGGCCGAGCTGACGCAGGTGATCGCCGTGGTCTTGCAGATGCCGTTCGAGAATCAGGTTGGCCGACTGGAAACCGATGCGCCACGCCGTGGTGGTTGGCAGGTTGCGCACGTCCACCGAGTAGAAATTGCGCCCGGTCGGCAGCACGTCCAGACGACCGCGACTCGGCGCGCCGCTGGGGCCGGCCGGGACGAAACGACCGCTCAGGGCATCGAGCAGGCCGCGCATTTCTGCCGGGCCGCAGGCGTCCAGGCGCGGGGCGACGACTTCGAGCAGGCTGTCGAGGATGGCGCGGACGTCGGACCAACCCGCTGGGAGTTTGTCGGAATGCTGCATCATCGCGCTGGATTGCGCAGCAGTCCCACTTTCTGGGTCCGCTTCGCGAACCAACGGGAGCAAGCTCCCTCGCCACAGAGGCTCGTTCCCATGAGGTTCGGCGTTGGTATTCAGAGTTTGCGCAATGAGTTGAGCTGCGAACAGTTCGAGGCGTTCGCGGGTATCCCCGGCGGTGCGCCAAGCCTCCTCGTTAAGCGATTGCAGTTCCACAGGACGCGGCCCCGCCCATGGCTCGGCCAACGCACAATCCAGCGGATCAAACCCCAGTTCAAACGCTTTGGCCAACGCCCGCAGCAGGCTTGATTGCGCGCCACGACCGTCGCCACGGGGGATGCGCAACAGCGCCAATAACGTATCGATGCGCAAGCGCCCGGTCGGCGACTCGCCAAAGATGTGCAGGCCATCGCGGATCTGCGACTCTTTCAAGTCGCACAAGTACGTGTCCAGCCGTGGCAACCAGATCGCCGCATCGGCGTCGCTGTTGAGCTTTTCGTCCAGTTGCAGTTCACGGTCGATGTGCGTGTCGCGCACCAGTTGCAGGATGTCGCGCTGCAACTCTCGGGCGCGGCGCGGATCGAGCAATTGCGCTTCGTAATACTCGTCGGCCAGCAGTTCGAGATTGCGCAGCGGGCCGTAGGTTTCGGCGCGGGTCAGCGGCGGCATCAGGTGGTCGATGATCACCGCTTGGGTGCGACGCTTGGCCTGGGCGCCCTCGCCCGGGTCGTTGACGATGAATGGATAAATGTTCGGCAGTGGCCCGAGCAGCGCATCCGGCCAGCAGTTTTCCGACAGCCCGACGCCTTTGCCCGGCAGCCATTCGAGGTTGCCGTGCTTGCCGACGTGGATCACGCCGTGGGCGCCATAGGTATGGCGCAGCCAGAAGTAGAACGCCAGGTAGCCGTGGGGCGGTACCAGGTCCGGGTCGTGATACACCGCACTCGGATCAACCTGATAACCCCGCGCCGGTTGAATGCCGACGAAGGTCAGGCCAAAGCGCAGCCCGGCGACCATCATGCGTCCGTCACGGCACATCGGATCGCTTTCGGGCGTGCCCCAGCGCTCCAGCACCGCTTGCTGATTGGCTTTGGGCAATTGGTGGAACATCAGCCGATAGTCGTCCATCGCCAAACTTTGCGCGCAGGGACGCTGATCAAGGGTGTCGAGGTCGTTGCTCACGCCGCCAAGCAACTGTTGAATCAACGCAGTGCCGCTGTCCGGCAACCCGGCAGGCAGCGGATAGCCTTCGGTGTGCAGCGCCCGCAGGATGTTGAGCGCGGCGGCCGGAGTGTCGAGGCCGACACCGTTGCCGATGCGCCCGTCACGGGTCGGGTAGTTGGCGAGGATCAGCGCGATGCGTTTTTCGCTGTTCGGTACCCGGGCCAGATCGATCCAGCGCCGCGCCAGTTCGGCGACGAAATCCATGCGCTCCGGTTGCGCCCGATAGCACACCACGTCCGACTGACTGCGCTCGCTGCGCCACGCCAGGTCCTTGAAGCTGATCGGCCGGCTGATGATCCGTCCGTCCAGTTCCGGCAACGCGATGTGCATCGCCAGATCACGGGGCCGAGGCCCTGTTCACTGGCGAGCCAACCCGGCTCGTTGTCCTGGGCGCAGATCGCCTGGATCACCGGAATGTTGCGTCGAAACGGCTGCAGATGCGGCGCTTCGGGGCTGGATTGAGCGAAACCGGTGGTGTTCAAGATCACCCCCGCCTCGACGTCGTCCAGCAGGTCCTCGACCACCGTCAGGCAGCCGGGTTCTTTCAGACTGGCCACAGCAATCGGCAACGGATTCAAACCCGCCGCCTGCAAACGCTGGCAGAAAACATCGATGAACGCGGTGTTCGCCGCCTGTAAATGCGATCGATAGAACAGCACCGCTGCCACCGGTTGACCGGCCTGCCAATCGGCTTGCCAATCGTGAAGGTCGGCGGGGCTCTTTTGCGGGTGGTATATCGCCGTGCGCGGCAGGGTTTGCGGCTCGGCCCAGGCGTAATCGCGATCCAGCCAGCGATTGGCCAGGCAGCGGAAAAAATCCAGGGCATTGGCCATGCCGCCCTGACGCAAAAACTGCCAGAGCCGGTCACGGTCGGCGGCGGCTACGGTGCTCAGGTCGCTGAGTTCCGGGTCCGGGCGGTCATCGCCAGGCACCAGAATCAGCTGAACACCGCGCTGGGACAGCTCCACCAGACGCTCGACCCCGTAACGCCAATAGGCGATGCCGCCGTGCAACGAAATCAGAATGACCTTGGCGTGGCGCAACACTTCGTCGACATACAGGTCGACCGACGCGTGATTCTGCACCTGCATCGGGTTGGCCAGGCGCACGCTCGGGTAATCGTCAGGCAGTTGCTGCGCCGCTTCGGCGAGCAGCGCCAGGCTGGAATCGCCGCTGCACAGGATCACCAGCTCGGCGGGGGTTTGTCCAAGGTCGGCAATGTTGTCATCCGACACGAAACCGCCGGGCTGGGTCCTGAGCAGGTGCATGGCTTAAACGCTGAGCGCGGCGCGCAATTGCGCTTCAAGCAGCGTGGCGTCCAGCTCCTGACCGATCAACACCAGACGCGTGTTGCGCGCTTCATCAATGCCCCACTGACGGTCGAAGTGCTTGTCGAAACGTGTGCCCACGCCCTGAATCAGCAAGCGCATCGGTTTGTTCGGAATCGCCGCGAAACCTTTGACCCGCAGAATGCCGTGCTGGACCACCAGTTGGGTCAGCGCGTCCAGCAGCAGGCTTTCGTCGGCTTGGGGCAATTCGATGGAAATGGAGTCGAAGGCGTCGTGGTCGTGATCGTCTTCACCTTCGTGGTGGTGATCGTGATGGCTGTGACGGCTGTCGATGTGTTCTTCGGAACCGGCACCGAGACCGATCAGCACGTCCAGTGGCACACGGCCGCTGCTGGCTTCGATGACTTTGACGGCCGGCGGCAGTTCTTCGGCGACTTCCAGGCGCACCCGGGCCAGATCTTCAGGGCTGATCAGGTCGGCCTTGTTGAGGATCACCAGGTCGGCGCTGGCCAGTTGGTCGGCGAACAGCTCGTGCAACGGCGATTCGTGGTCCAGGTTCGGGTCGAGTTTGCGCTGGGCATCGACCCGATCCGGGAACGCGGCGAACGTGCCAGCGGCGACGGCCGGGCTGTCGACCACGGTGATGACCGCGTCAACGGTGCAAGCGCTGCGAATTTCCGGCCACTGGAAGGCTTGCACCAGCGGTTTTGGCAGGGCCAGGCCCGAGGTTTCGATGAGGATGTGGTCGAGATCACCGCGACGGGCGACCAATTCGCGCATCACCGGGAAGAATTCTTCTTGAACGGTGCAGCACAGGCAGCCGTTGGCCAATTCGTAGACGCGGCCGTTGGCCTCTTCTTCGGTACAGCCGATGGAGCACTGTTTGAGGATTTCGCCATCGATGCCCAGCTCGCCGAACTCGTTGACGATCACCGCAATGCGGCGGCCCTGAGCGTTGTCGAGCATGTGCCGCAGCAAGGTGGTTTTGCCCGAGCCGAGGAAGCCGGTAACGATGGTGACGGGGAGTTTGGCCAGTGTTTTCATCGGATGCCCTTTGGCAAGGTGGCGGGCATACGGGACGACAATCGCTGCGACGGATGCGCGCGCGGAAGAGTTCGCCACCGGATCACCCCGCCCGGTTGTAGTGAGAATCTGTGTCGAGGCAGGTCTCCTGGCTGACGGTGTGCCGGTCGATGGACCTGGCATTCGCTGCGCCTTCCCGCGAACCCGTTGCACAGGGTTTGCAGTGGCGTGGCAGCGAACATCACCGTTCACAGTTGCGGGGGCAGCCGCGGCATCGACCGCGTTCCCTTCTTAGCTTCGGCAAATGCCGAAGAACCTCGAAAGCGCAAGGCTACGCATGGTGTGGGGGCGGGTCAATGTCTTGTGGCGCTCTCACCGGCGCCTTCGCGGGCAAGCCTCGCTCCTGCGGGACAGCGGTGCTTTTACAGGAGCGAGGCGTGCCCGCGAAGAATTCACCTCGCTATCGAATGAGAACCCATGCCAATTGACGTCAAACCCCCGCCCATGCTCTCCTACACGCCTTGTTACGGGTGCCCTTCACAGGGTGAAACGGGAAACCGGTGAATCATGTGCTTTACTCCAAGCCATGTCAGTCCGGTGCTGCCCCCGCAACGGTAAGCGAGCGAAGCGTCAGACCCACTGTGCCAGCAGTTCGGCATGGGAAGGTGATGCTTGCAGGTACAGGCGCAAGCCTTGACCCCTCGTGAGCCCGGAGACCGGCCCGCAACACAAAGTGACCTTTACGTCACTGAATAACAAACCCGCGGTGGGCGGGCGCTGTTTGAACCTCTGTGCGCCCGATTCGCAGGGGTCTTCCATGCGCTCTATTCACCCGCTGACAGACCAGAGGGATGCGCCATGTCGATCATCAGCAGCACCGACCACAGCACCGCCAGTACCACCACAACCCTGAGCCAACGCCTGACCGCCGCCGTGTGTGCGTCGATCCTTGGCGCATGCCTTGTGTATTTCGCTGGGTTCTCGCACATCGAAGCGGTGCACAATGCCGCGCACGACACCCGTCACAGCTCTGCCTTCCCGTGCCATTGAGACCTGCTGACATGATCAAGCGTATTGCGCAAACCGCAGGTTTCACAGGGCTGCTGGCCGCTCTGCTGCTGACCCTGCTGCAAAGTTTCTGGGTCTCGCCGCTGATTCTGCAGGCCGAAACCTACGAAAAATCCGAGCCGGCCGCTGTTGAAGTTCACGAACACGCCGCCGGTGCCGCCGCTCACACTCACGACGCCGAAGCCTGGGAGCCGGAAGACGGCTGGCAGCGCCTGCTGTCGACCACGGGCGGTAACCTGGTGGTCGCCGTCGGTTTCGCCCTGATGCTCGCTGGCCTCTACACCTTGCGTGCACCGACCAAAACCTCCCAGGGCCTGCTTTGGGGCCTGGCCGGTTACGCGACCTTCGTGCTGGCCCCGACCCTCGGCCTGCCGCCTGAACTGCCGGGCACTGCCGCAGCTGATCTGGCGCAACGACAACTCTGGTGGATCAGTACAGCCGCCTCCACGGCGGTCGGCATCGCGTTGATCGTGTTCAGCCGTCACTGGCTGATGAAGATCCTTGGCGTGGCGATTCTCGCCGTTCCGCACGTGATCGGCGCGCCGCAACCGGAAGTGCACTCGATGCTCGCTCCGCAAGCGCTGGAAGCTCAGTTCAAAATCGCGTCGCAGCTGACCAACGTCGCGTTCTGGCTGGCCCTGGGCCTGATCAGCGCCTGGTGGTTCCGCCGCAAAAGCGATGGCCAATACCACGCATGATTGATCCCCGCACAGCGCCGACTTTAGTCGTCGGCCTGGGCTGCCAGCGCGGCTGCCCCGCCAGCACGCTGCGGGCGTTGATCGATCAGGCATTGCAGGCTCATCAAATCGGACTTCACCAGATCAAGGCCCTGGCCAGTATCGACCTGAAGCGTGATGAGCCTGGCCTGGTCGAGCTCGCCGAACAACTGGCGTTACCGCTGATGTATTTCAGCAGTAAGCAATTGGAAGGTTACAAACCCCAACTCAGCCATCATTCGGACATCGCGTTCGAACGCACCGGCTGCTACGGCGTGGCGGAAAGTGCCGCCCTGGCCCTCGCCGAACACTTGGCCCAGGCCCCGGCAAAACTGCTGATTTCGCGACAAAAATATGCCCAGGCCACCCTGGCATTGGCCTGCGTTGCGTAAGATCCCCGATAATCCCCGCCTTCGATCATGAGCAATCTTCATCTGAAGCCTTGCCCAAGCCCCTTTTCTGACAGACTCTTTATTCAAAGGAACGGACGATGACCGTCTACTTCATTGGCGCAGGTCCAGGTGACCCGGAACTGATCACCGTCAAAGGCCAACGGCTGATTCGCAGTTGCCCGGTGATCATCTATGCAGGCTCTTTGGTGCCCGCCGCCGTCCTCGAAGGCCATGGTGCCGAACAGGTGGTCAACAGCGCCGAATTGCACCTGGAGCAAATCATCGAACTGATCAAGACCGCCCATGCCAACGGCCAGGACGTGGCGCGGGTGCATTCCGGTGATCCGAGTCTTTACGGCGCGATTGGCGAGCAGATTCGCTGTTTGCGTGAACTCGGGATTGCGTTTGAAATCATCCCGGGGGTCACGGCGACAGCCGCGTGTGCGGCGCTTTTGGGGGCTGAACTGACCCTGCCCGACATTTCACAGAGTGTGATTCTGACCCGCTACGCCGACAAAACCGTGATGCCGGCCGGTGAAGAACTGGGGAGCCTGGCCCAGCACGGGGCGACCATGGCGATTCATTTGGGGGTCAATCATCTGGAGAAGATCCTGGCGGAGTTGCTACCACATTACGGCGCCGACTGCCCGATTGCGGTGATTCACCGGGCGACCTGGCCGGATCAGGATTGGGTGGTGGGGACGATTGCGGACATTGCCGCGAAGGTTGAAGCCAAGGGATTTCGCCGCACGGCGTTGATTCTGGTGGGTCGGGTGTTGGGCAGTGATCAGTTCAGCGAGTCATCGCTGTACCGCGCCGGACATGCACATCTCTACAGGCCATAGGGTCCTCCCACATTGGATCTGCGGCGGAAACAGATTGGGTATCCAATGATAGCCCCCTGTGGGAGCGAGCCTTCTCGCGATGGGGCCAGTGAATTTCACCCATAAAAAAACGGCACTCACGGGTGCCGTTCTTTCATTTCGCAGCGAACACCTTACTTAGTAGTAGGCGTTTTCTTTCTGCGTGTGGTCAGTCACATCGCGTACACCCTTGAGCTCGGGAATGCGCTCGAGCAAGGTGCGCTCGATGCCTTCGCGAAGGGTGACGTCTGCCTGGCCGCAGCCTTGGCAACCGCCGCCGAATTTCAATACGGCGATGCCATCTTCGACCACATCGATCAAGCTGACCTGACCGCCGTGGCTGGCCAGCCCCGGATTGATCTCGGTTTGCAGGTAGTAGTTGATGCGCTCGTTGACCGGGCTGTCAGCGTTGACCATCGGCACTTTGGCGTTGGGCGCCTTGATCGTCAGTTGGCCGCCCATGCGGTCGGTAGCGTAGTCGACGACCGCGTCGTCCAGGAAAGCTTCGCTGAACGAATCGATGTAAGCGGTGAAGCTTTTGAGCCCCAGCGCGGTGTCTTCAGGTTTCTCTTCGCCCGGCTTGCAGTACGCAATGCAGGTTTCGGCGTACTGGGTGCCAGGCTGGGTGATAAAGACGCGGATGCCGATACCCGGGGTGTTCTGCTTGGAGAGCAGATCAGCCAGATAATCGTGTGCGGCGTCGGTGATGGTAATAGCGGTCATGGAAACTCCTCGCAGGCTTGGGCGCAGTTTACGCCAATCATCGCGCCGTACAAAGTCCTAGTATTTTTGTCGGGAAAGAGCCGGAACAGCATTGCTTGCCGGTTCGCCGTCGATCCACTCTTTAAGCCACCGATAGCTGCATTTTTCTACATATTCGTAACTTGCCCAGGAAGCCACGCCGATGGTCACCACACAAACGGCGAACATCACGTAGGGATTTACCCCATAACGCTGGGCGACAAATCCGCCGACAGACAGCACCAGCACATGCATCAGGTAAACCGAATAGGAACAATCGCCAAGCACCTTGAACAGACGGGTGTTCTCGAAAAAGCGTTCCAGCGCCATGCACGCCATCACCAACACCGCACCGGGCACGCCCCAGGCCAGGAAACGTGGCTGCGGTGCCAGGTTATAAATCGCCAGCAACGCGCCGCCAATCCCCAGCAAGGGCAGCCAGACACCGGGCTTGATCCAGCCGCGCCGGTAGATCATGCCGATGGCGATCCCCAGCAGAAACTCATAAACAATGTCCGAGCGGTAGAACTCGCTGATCCAGCCATAACCGGTCCACGCCTGGCACACCGCAAACAGCAACGCCGCGACGATCAGCAGCCGAACCTGCAAACGGAACAGCAATGCCCAGGCAAACAGCACGTAGAACAGCATTTCGTAATTCAGCGTCCAGCCGACATTGAGGGTCGGATAGATGCCGTAGCCACCGGGGTTTTGCGTGGGAATGAATAACAGCGACAGCAGGACATGTGACCAGTCGACCGTCTGATCCGGCAACACAGGCTGTGCGAACACGACCACCAGCGCCATCAGCACCGTGTACAGCCAGTACGCCGGAACGATGCGAAACAGTCGATACAGGAGAAACCGTGCAGGTGGCAGCGATTTCCCTTCGGTGGACAGGAAGATCACCAGGCCACTGATGACGAAAAAGATATCAACGCCCACCGCGCCCTTGTCGATGAACATCTGACCCACGGGACCACGGGCCTTGAAGTCGAAAAATATCTGCATGAAGTGGTGGCAGACCACCGTCCATGCCGCGACGGCGCGCAGTGCCTGTACTGAAATCAACATCGGCGCCCCTCCGATCGCACTTCACACATCACCGCAGACCCCTGTAGGAGCGAAGCTTGCTCGAGAAGGCGATCGACCGGCCAACAATGATGTTGAATGTACCGGTCTCTTCGCGAGCAAGCTTCGCTCCTACAGGGGAATGGCGGTGCCTATTGAGTCCGACACCGACCAGCAGTCAAAGGTCGATTAAAGATTCTCGTACCGGTTCATATCCAGCACGCCCTCTTCCACCGGCTCGGTTTCGTGGATGTAGCGACTCAGGTCATGGAAGTAGAACCAGAACTGCGGATGGCTGCGGCGAATGCCCCAGCGTTCGACGATTTTCTCGAAGCGGTGCGCATCCTTGGCGTTTTCCATCGCATCGACGAACGCCGGCACCTGGTCGGCGGGTATGTTGAACATGAAGTTGGGGTAGCTGCTGAGCACGCCCGGGAAAATGGTCAAGGTGTCGAGCCCAGGCTGATAGCGCAGCGATTCACCGAGCAGGAAGGCCACATTGCTGTGGGCCCGATTGCGCAGCAGGCTGTAGACCTCGCGCTTGCCGCTCGCCGTCTCGATGCGCAGCACCGTCGCTTCCGGCAACTGATCAATGACCTTCAAACCGGCCGCCGGGCGTGACGTCAGGCGACTCAAGGCTTGCTCGGCACTCTGCAACGCCGGGTCGATGTTCGGTCGCGAACAGTAAGCGCCGTCGCAACGGTTGATCGGATCAGGCTTGGCATCGAGCTCGCCATAACGGGCCAGCAGTTGCATCGCGAAGTCGCGCTTGGGGTCCTTTTCATCCAGCTTCAGGGCCGTCGGCGTGTCATTGTCGATGGACTCATAATCCAGCCACATTTTGAACTTGCCACCGCTTTGATACCAATCATCAAGGTAATCGTCCCGCGAATCGGCCGGCATCAGGCGCAGGAAATTCTGCTCGGCGCCGTTGCGGATCAGGTCGAAGTACAAGCGTGTCTGGGCCTGGTGAGACACGTTGCCGAACACGTCGAAGTTGACCACCAACTGATAATACGTGCGTTCCAGCAGCGGATAGTCAAACAGCCAGATGGTTTGCGGCACGTCGCCGATCAGGCCCTTGTTCACCGATGCGCTGTCGAAATGCCGAAAGATGCTCAGCAACGCGTTGTCGTTGCCTGCCCACAGGGTCGACCAGCTCGGCGCCGGCAGATCGGCGTAGTTGTCCCGGCGTAGCGCTTCGTACTCGTTGCGCTTGTCGCGGTAGTCATGCCACAGGCTCAGGACGCTGCCGACATCGTCGTTTTGTCCCGGCATCGCCAACAACGGCGTGGCCTGGCCGCGGTAGTTCGGGTCGGTGATGTAGAGGTCATGTTCCGGCGCCTGGAACAATGCCCAGAAGTTGTCACGAATCACGTCCGTGGCGATCTGGCCACGGCAGACCGGACCGCGAATGAAGGTACGGACGAAGTACTCGGCGTTATCGAGCATGAACTGATAACGCGCCTGAGCCGGGATCGCTTCAAACGTACTGAACGGATTGGCCCGGCGCTCCGGCCCGTATCCCGGCAAGGCATCGACCTGCCAGTTGCCGCTGTAAAAGAGTGTTTTGATCCGCGCCATCTTCGACGCGCTCAGCGGATAAGTGATGTGGGTCTTGTGCACGATCACACCCTGCACCGGCCACAAACGGTAATAAATCCGAGTGCCCGGATCATCATTCGGCCGGCGCGTATCGATCAGGTCGATCGGCTGCCCCGTCGGGGTGCGTGAACGGACCCATTGGAAGAAATGCCCCGGCTCACCGTCCTTGAAGTAAATATGGGCGATATACCAATGCTCGAATAACCAGCGACCGACCAGACTTTCCCGGGCACCCGGGGCGTTGAGCAGGTTTTCCCACTGCACCACCTGCATGGCCTCTTTCGCGCTCGGGACCAGGCCTTGCTCATCGATAGGCGCACCCGAAGCCAGCCAGCGCTGGAGCGTCTGGTATTGCTGGTCGGTCAGGCCGGTGACGGCCAGCGGCATGCCTTCTTTCGGGTGGGTACTGGCGTAGCCGTCGAACTCCGCCGGCATGGCGCACATGTTTTCCCGGTTGAGGCCCAGGACGATGTCTTCCGGCAACCTGGCGTTGGGTTGCAGCGGGGTTGTGTGGCCCAGCTCCAGCATTCGCGTCATCAACGCCGCCTGGCTGCCTTGGGCGTCGAGTACCGAATAGAAGCCTTTCTGCTGCCAGGCACGCTTGCCGAAAGCGTCATAAAACAACCGGGTCGGCGCCGCGGCCTGACTGCGTTCGCCGTCGTAAACCGGGGATTTGGTCCCGCCACGCGCCGCCCCTTCGCCGCTGCCCAGATTGAGCTGACAGGCGGAGTCGTAGCAGGCATGGCAGGCCACGCACTTTTCGGTGAAGATCGGTTGAATGTCACGTGTGTAGGAAATCGCCGGATCCTGCGCAGCGGCATCCCAGCTTATAAGCAGCATAAAGATGCTGGTGATGACGCGATACGACATGTCCCTGGTCCTGATCCTGAAAAAACGCCGCGATTCTACCGGTCTCGCCCCCTCACCAACATGAGCGATATTCATGCAAAACCGGAGCATGCTCTAAAAGCGCACAGGTTTGCTATTATCCCGGCCCTTCGTCATGGTCTTTTCGAGTAGTCCCAATGTCCGATCGCAGCGTTCGCCTTCAAGCTCTCAAGCACGCCCTCAAAGAGCGCATCCTGATTCTCGATGGCGGCATGGGCACGATGATCCAGAGCTACAAGCTCGAAGAGCAGGATTACCGGGGCAAACGCTTTGCTGACTGGCCAAGCGACGTCAAAGGTAACAACGACCTCTTGGTGTTGACGCGCCCGGACGTGATCGGGTCGATCGAGAAAGCCTACCTGGATGCCGGCGCCGATATTCTGGAGACCAACACGTTCAACGCCACCCAGGTTTCCCTGGCCGACTACGGCATGCAAGGTCTGGCATATGAGTTAAACGTAGAAGGCGCGCGCCTGGCACGCAAGGTGGCCGACGCAAAGACCCTGGAAACGCCGGACAAGCCGCGCTTCGTCGCTGGCGTGATCGGGCCGACCAGCCGCACCTGCTCGCTGTCACCGGACGTGAACAACCCCGGCTACCGCAACGTGACCTTCGATGAATTGGTGGAAAACTACACCGAGGCCACCAAAGGCCTGATCGAAGGCGGCGCCGACCTGATCCTGATCGAAACCATTTTCGACACGCTGAACGCCAAAGCCGCGATCTTCGCCGTGCAGGGTGTGTTTGAAGAGTTGGGTATCGAACTGCCGATCATGATTTCCGGCACCATTACCGACGCCTCCGGCCGAACCCTGTCCGGCCAGACCACCGAAGCGTTCTGGAACTCGGTCGCCCACGCCAAGCCGATCTCGGTCGGCCTGAACTGCGCCCTCGGCGCCAGCGAATTGCGCCCGTACCTGGAAGAACTGTCAAACAAGGCTGGCACCCACGTTTCGGCACACCCGAACGCCGGCCTGCCGAACGAATTCGGCGAGTACGATGAGCTGCCAGCGGAAACCGCCAAGGTCATCGAAGAATTCGCCCAGAGCGGTTTCCTCAACATCGTCGGCGGCTGCTGCGGCACCACGCCGGGCCACATCGAAGCCATCGCCAAAGCCGTGGCCGGTTATGCACCACGTGTCATTCCGGAAATCCCGAAGGCTTGCCGCCTCTCGGGCCTGGAGCCGTTCACCATCGATCGCAGTTCGCTGTTCGTCAACGTCGGCGAGCGCACCAACATCACCGGCTCGGCGAAATTCGCCCGCCTGATCCGTGAAGACAACTACACCGAAGCGCTGGAAGTGGCCCTGCAACAGGTTGAAGCCGGTGCCCAGATCATCGACATCAACATGGATGAAGGGATGCTCGATTCGAAGAAGGCCATGGTGACCTTCCTCAATCTGATTGCCGGTGAACCGGACATCTCCCGTGTGCCGATCATGATCGACTCCTCGAAGTGGGAAGTGATCGAAGCCGGCCTCAAGTGCATTCAGGGCAAGGGCATCGTCAACTCGATCAGCATGAAAGAAGGCGTCGAGCAATTCATTCACCACGCCAAACTGTGCAAGCGCTATGGCGCCGCCGTGGTCGTGATGGCGTTCGACGAAGCCGGCCAAGCCGACACCGAAGCGCGCAAGAAAGAGATCTGCAAACGCTCCTACGACATTCTGGTCAACGAAGTCGGCTTCCCGCCGGAAGACATCATTTTCGACCCGAACATCTTCGCCGTGGCCACCGGCATCGAAGAACACAACAACTACGCTGTGGACTTCATCAACGCCTGCGCCTACATCCGCGACGAACTGCCCTACGCGCTGACCTCGGGCGGCGTGTCCAACGTGTCGTTCTCGTTCCGTGGCAACAACCCGGTGCGCGAGGCGATTCACTCGGTGTTCCTGCTGTATGCGATCCGCAACGGTCTGACCATGGGTATCGTCAACGCCGGTCAGCTGGAGATCTACGACCAGATCCCGGCCGAGCTGCGCGACGCCGTTGAAGACGTGGTGCTCAACCGTACGCCGAACGGCACTGACGCCCTCCTCGCCATCGCCGACAAATACAAGGGCGACGGCAGCGTCAAGGAAGCCGAGACCGAAGAGTGGCGCAACTGGGACGTCAACAAGCGTCTGGAGCATGCGCTGGTCAAGGGCATCACCACGCACATCGTGGAAGACACCGAAGAATCGCGCCAGTCGTTCGCCCGCCCGATCGAAGTGATCGAAGGCCCGCTGATGTCCGGCATGAACATCGTGGGCGACCTGTTCGGCGCCGGCAAAATGTTCCTGCCGCAGGTGGTGAAATCCGCCCGTGTGATGAAACAGGCCGTGGCCCACTTGATCCCGTTCATCGAACTGGAAAAAGGCGACAAGCCGGAAGCCAAGGGCAAGATCCTGATGGCCACGGTGAAAGGCGACGTGCACGACATCGGCAAGAACATCGTCGGTGTGGTGCTCGGCTGTAACGGCTACGACATCGTCGACCTCGGCGTGATGGTCCCGGCGGAGAAGATCCTGCAAGTGGCCAAGGAGCAGAAGTGCGACATCATCGGCCTGTCCGGTCTGATCACGCCTTCACTGGATGAAATGGTCCACGTGGCCCGCGAGATGCAGCGTCAGGATTTCCATCTGCCGCTGATGATCGGTGGCGCGACCACCTCCAAGGCGCACACGGCGGTCAAGATCGAACCGAAGTACAGCAACGATGCGGTGATCTACGTCACCGACGCCTCCCGCGCCGTGGGCGTGGCGACGCAGTTGCTGTCCAAGGAGTTGAAACCGGCGTTCGTCGAAAAGACTCGCCTGGAATACATCGACGTTCGCGAGCGCACCGCCAATCGCAGCGCCCGCACCGAACGCCTGAGCTACCCGGCCGCCATCGCCAAGAAGCCGCAGTTCGACTGGAGCACTTATGTGCCGGTCAAACCGACCTTTACCGGTTCCAGGGTGCTGGACAACATCGACCTCAAGGTTCTGGCCGAATACATCGACTGGACGCCGTTCTTTATCTCCTGGGACCTGGCCGGCAAGTTCCCGCGCATCCTCCAGGACGAAGTGGTCGGTGAAGCCGCTACCGCGTTGTATGCCGATGCTCAGGAAATGCTCGCCAAGCTGATCGACGAGAAACTCATCAGCGCCCGTGCGGTGTTCGGCTTCTGGCCGGCCAACCAGGTGCGTGAAGATGACATCGAAGTCTACGGCGATGACGGCAAGCCGATTGCCAAGCTGCATCACTTGCGCCAGCAGATCATCAAGACCGATGGCAAGCCGAACTTCTCCCTCGCCGACTTCGTCGCGCCGAAGGACAGCGAAATCACCGACTACGTGGGTGGATTCATCACCACGGCCGGGATCGGCGCCGAAGAAGTGGCCAAGGCTTATCAAGACGCCGGCGATGATTACAACTCGATCATGGTCAAGGCACTGGCCGACCGACTGGCCGAGGCGTGTGCCGAGTGGCTGCACCAGCAGGTGCGGAAAGAACACTGGGGTTACGCCAAGGACGAGACGCTCGACAACGAGGCGCTGATCAAAGAGCAATACACCGGCATCCGCCCTGCCCCGGGCTACCCGGCCTGCCCGGATCACACCGAGAAAAGCACCTTGTTTGCCTTGCTCGACCCCGAGGCCAGCGAAATGCAGGCCGGCCGCAGCGGCGTGTTCCTCACCGAGCACTACGCGATGTTCCCGGCGGCAGCGGTCAGCGGCTGGTACTTCGCTCATCCGCAGGCGCAATATTTTGCGGTGGGCAAAATCGACAAGGACCAGGTGCAGAGCTACACATCGCGCAAAGGGCAGGAACTGAGCGTGACCGAACGCTGGCTGGCGCCTAACCTCGGTTACGACAACTAACCCAGGCGCCTGGCCACAATATTGTGGCCAGATGAGCCCCCTGTGGGAGCGAGCCTGCTCGCGAAGGCGATGTGACAGTCAACGAAGATGTTGAATGCTACGACCCCTTCGCTAGCAAGCTCTCTCCCACAGTTGTTTTGGGTCGTTCACAAACGTGTGGATCAACCCGATCAAGTGTGGGAGTGAGCCTGCTCGCGATGGCGCTATAACGTTCAACGAAGATGTTGAATGTTATGGCCACTTCGCTAGCAGGCTAGCTCCCACAGTTGTTTTGGGTCGTTCACAAACGTGTGGATCAACCCGATCAAGTGTGGGAGCGAGCCTGCTCGCGAAGGCGTTATAACGTTCAACGAAGATGTTGAATGTTATGGCCACTTCGCTAGCAGGCTAGCTCCCACAGTTGTTTTGGGTCGTTCACAAACGTGTGGATCAACCCGATCAAGTGTGGGAGTGAGCCTGCTCGCGATTGCGATGTGACAGTCAACGAAGATGTTGAATGTTATGGCCAATTCGCTAGCAGGCTAGCTCCCACAGTTGTTTTGGGTCGTTCACAAACGTGTGGATCAACCCGATCAAGTGTGGGAGCGAGCCTGCTCGCGAAGGCGATGTGACAGTCAACGAAGATGTTGAATGTTATGGCCACTTCGCTAGCAGGCTCGCTCCCACAGTTGTTTTGGGTCGTTCACAAACGTGTGGATCAACCCGATCAAGTGTGGGAGTGAGCCTGCTCGCGATGGCGATGTGACAGTCAACGAAGATGTTGAATGTTATGGCCCCTTCGCTAGCAAGCTCGCTCCCACATTTGCTTTGTGCATGCCGCGGATTGTCTATGCTTACTCTTCACACATTGATGACGAGGGATTTATGGACGATCCAGTCGACAACAAGCCACCGACCTTCTGGCAGATGCTGCAAAGCGTCATGGCGGCGGCGTTCGGTGTGCAGAGCGGGAAGAATCGGGCGCGGGACTTCACCCACGGCAAGCCGAGTCATTTCGTGATTCTGGGGATTCTGTTCACGGCCGTGTTCGCTTTGACGCTGTTCGGCATCGTGCAACTGGTGGTGCATCTGGCGGGGCGTTAGCGCATCAGGGTTTGCAAGCTGAACGGATAGCGATAGGAGGTCGGCCGGCCCTTGGCCGACAGACGACGGAAATTCACCCCGTAATCCGGTGATGCGCCCATGGCCAGCAACCGCTTGGCGTGGGCCTTGTCGATCAGTTGCAATACCGGAATCAACCGGTCGCGCCCGCCGTACTGGTCCAGATCCACGCCCATTTCCACGTCATGCAACTCCACCAGCGCCCAACCGCCCAATGTGAAGTGCCCGCCCACCAACACGCTCAGGCGACCGTCGATCATCGCCTGCAATGCAGCGGGCGACGTGTTCACCCCGCTGAACAAGGCATCTTTGCCGGGCACGCCACCCGTCTCCGAATAGGCTTGCATGGCGCCAAACGCCATTTCGTCATTGGCAGACCACACCAACGAGACATTCGGGTAACGCCGGAACAACAATTTGGCCTGCTCATAGGCCCTTCCCCGGCTCCAGCCACCGTAAACCACTTGGCGCAAGCGCACTTGCGGGTGCTCGGCCAAGGCGCGCAGCATGCCTTGTTCGCGCAGTTGCGACGACGGCGTGATCTTCAGGCCGGAAAACGCCAGTAATTCGATGACCTGCCCAGGCGCCACGGGTGGATGCTGGCGAATCAGCTCCTTGAGCATCAGGTAGCCGCCCTCCTCATCGTTCGGCACCAGGCTGCCCAATCGATCGGAACGCTCGCCCAGCAGGCTCAGCTGATTGGCTGTCAGCGAAGCGTTGACCGTAAACAGCTTCACCCCGCTGCCTTGAGCCAGGCGCAGAATCTGTGGAGCGACATACTGTTCGTTGACGAACACCAGATAGTCCGGACGATCGGGACCTTGCAGGGCCAGGCGGGCTTGCGCCACGGTGAGCTCGGGCATGCGTTGGGAATACAGAATTCGCAGATCAATGCGCAGATCCTTGGCGGCCGCCTGCATGAATTGCGAATAGCTGATCCAGAAGGCCTCATCCGTCTTGCCCGGATTGAGGAACAACACCGACTCTGCATGCGCAACAGGGCCCCAAGCCGCGCCAAGCATCAGCAGGAAGGTGTAGACAAACTTCAACATTAACGCCCGAGCCCCCGGAAATTTTCGCCGCGCATTATAGCCAGCGAAGTCCCGGCAAACGGCGTTTATTCCGGTTTTTGTCCGACAATCGTCGGAACCGGGCCCGGACGGGGTCGGTTATTGATGGCTGACCCAAAATACAGCGGTGCCCACGACCAGAATGATCAGGAACAGAATCGCCCAAGCATCGACCGTGCTATCAGGTTTTGTCGCTTTGGTAGGGTTGCTCATTGCATCGCCTCTTGTCGGTTTTATCGGTGATTGCATAAAGACTCGACCACAGTAAAGACGACGATTGCCCTCACCACAAATACGGGTTTATCCATAACGGATCTCGTTAGTCGTTTTGGTTCTTTACATATACTCAAACATCACTTTTGCGCATAACTGCAAACTGGTATCTTGCCCCGGCTCCGTAGGGAGTGCGCGGCCGTGCGCGCAGAATTGCCGAGGCAGCATCGGAGACCTCCAGGCGAAAAAACGCAACGGGATCCGACCGGCCCAAGCCTGAGAACAGGACTTATATGTACGTATATGACGAGTACGATCAGCGGATCATCGAGGACCGCGTCAAGCAGTTCCGTGATCAGACCCGACGCTATCTGGCAGGTGAGCTGAGCGAAGAAGAATTCCGCCCCCTGCGCCTGCAAAACGGGCTTTATATCCAACGCTTCGCGCCGATGTTGCGGGTGGCGGTGCCTTACGGCCAACTGACTTCGCGCCAGACGCGGATGATGGCCAAGATTGCCCGCGACTATGACAAGGGCTATGCCCACATCAGTACCCGGCAGAACGTCCAGTTCAACTGGCCGGCGCTGGAAGACATCCCGGACATTCTCGCTGAGCTGGCCACCGTGCAGATGCACGCGATCCAGACCAGCGGCAACTGCCTGCGTAACGTCACCACCGACCAGTTCGCCGGTGTCGCTGCCGATGAGCTGATTGACCCGCGCCCTTGGTGCGAGATCGTTCGCCAGTGGACCACGTTCCACCCGGAATTCGCCTACCTGCCGCGCAAGTTCAAGATCGCTATCAACGGTTCGACGTCTGACCGTGCGGCCATCGAAGTCCATGACATCGGCCTCGAGCCGGTGCACAACGCGGCCGGCGAACTCGGTTTCCGCGTGCTGGTGGGCGGTGGTCTCGGCCGTACACCGGTAGTGGGCGCGTTCATCAATGAATTCCTGCCGTGGCAAGACCTGTTGAGCTACCTCGACGCCATCCTGCGGGTCTACAACCGCTATGGCCGTCGTGACAACAAGTACAAGGCGCGGATCAAGATTCTGGTCAAGGCCCTGACGCCTGAAGTCTTCGCCCAGAAAGTCGACGCGGAAATGGAACACCTGCGCGGTGGCCAGACCACGTTGACCGAGGCCGAAGTGCATCGCGTCGCCAAACACTTCGTCGACCCGGAGTACAAGGCCCTGGACAACCAGGCGGCCCAACTGGCCGAGCTCGACAAAGAACACCCGGGCTTCGCCCGCTGGCGCACCCGCAATACCCTGGCCCACAAAAAGCCGGGTTATGTCGCGGTGACCCTGTCCCTGAAGCCGACCGGCGTTGCGCCGGGCGACATCACCGACAAGCAGCTCGACGCGGTGGCCGACCTGGCCGATCGCTACAGCTTCGGTCAACTGCGCACGTCCCACGAGCAGAACATCATCCTGGCCGACGTTGAACAGACCCAACTGTTCGCGATGTGGGGCGAGTTGCGCGAGCAAGGTTTTGCCACGCCAAACATCGGCTTGCTGACCGACATCATCTGCTGCCCTGGCGGTGATTTCTGCTCGCTGGCCAACGCCAAGTCGATCCCGATCGCCGAGTCGATCCAGCGTCGTTTCGAAGACCTGGACTACCTGTTCGACATCGGCGAACTGGACCTGAACATCTCCGGCTGCATGAACGCCTGTGGTCACCACCACGTCGGCCACATCGGCATCCTCGGGGTGGACAAGAAAGGCGAAGAGTTCTACCAGGTCTCCCTCGGTGGCAGCGCGAGCCGCGACGCCAGCCTGGGCAAGATCCTCGGCCCGTCCTTCGCCCAGGAAGCCATGCCTGACGTGATCGAGAAACTGATCGACGTGTACATCGAACAACGTACCGAAGACGAGCGCTTCATCGACACCTATCAGCGTATTGGCATCGACCTCTTCAAGGAACGCGTCTATGCAGCGAATCATTAAGAACAACGAGGTCGTCGACGAAACCTGGCACTTGCTGCCCAAGGATTTCAACATCGACGAGATCAGCAACTGCGACGACCTGATCGTCCCGTTGCAGCTGTGGCGCGAACACAGTCGTATGCTCAAGGCCCGCGATGGCGGTCTTGGCGTGTGGCTGGATGCCGATGAAGAAGCCGAGGAAATCGGTGAAGACGTCGATCAGTTCCAAGTGATCGCCCTGAATTTCCCGGCCTTCACCGACGGGCGCAACTACTCCAACGCACGTCTGCTGCGTGACCGCTATGGCTTCAAAGGCGAATTGCGGGCAATCGGCGATGTGCTGCGCGACCAGCTCTTTTACATGCACCGCTGCGGGTTCGACGCCTTTGCCATTCGCGCCGATAAAGACCCGTATGAAGCCCTTGAAGGTCTCAAGGACTTCTCGGTGACCTATCAGGCCGCCACCGACGAACCGCTGCCATTGTTCCGTCGCCGCTGATACCGGCAAAACCTTGAACCCCGCCCGGGGTTCAAGGCGCCCTCCTTCGCTTAGAAACCCGCACGCGCCTCCAGCGCCCGGAATGCCGCCATCGGGTGATCGAAGCGCCCGCTCCCGCGAATTATCCGCCCCCACATGTCCTCTGAAGCATCGGCCTCTTGCAACAATCGCCAGACTCGCGCCTGAAGTGACAGGTAACTGACCCGAAAGTCGGCCGTCAGGCTCAGCCGGTCTATGACGGCTAAAAACCGCGTACCGGAGGGTTTACCTGCCAATCGCTGCCAAAGGGCTTGCCGGGACTGTTGCAACGCTTCGTCGCAGTCGCGCAACCACACCGTCGGCGTACCATAATCCGCGGCCGGAGCGCTCAGCCACAGATTGATGCCCGTCTGTTCACGATGACTGATCAACCGGTGCAGCGTGTCCTCGTCTGTCAACGGATTGCCCCATAGCAATACGCGGTCGTCCGCCACCGCCTGATTGATGATCGCGGGCGGAACCCGGGTAATACGGTTGTCGCGCAGGTCCAGCATCGTCAGATAAGGCTCATCCTTGACCCCGACAGGGCAGCGATTGATCGCCGTATTCCTCAGGTTGAGCTGGCGTAAATTGTTCATGCCCAGCACCACTGGCGGAACGCCCAACGGGTTGTCGCTCAGGTCCAGGGTTTGCAAGTAGGTCAGATCACTCAATTGTGAAGCGGCGCGCTCAGTGAATGCCAACTGTGTGGCTCGCAGATTGAGTGAGACCAGTTTCGGCAACTGCCCGATAACGGGCGGCAAGGCGCGCCCTGCGTCACCGCCTACGAAGAAAGGACGCAAATCGAAGCCTTCCAGATTCAACACTTCAAGGTTCGGAAAGCCCTCCAGGAACCCGTTCAGACTCTCGTGCTCGGTCAGGTGAAAACCATGCATCGACAATTCGATCACATCGTTGAGCCTGGCATTCAGCGTGGGTAATCGGTGAAAGTCCTCGAAGGTCAGGTCCAGCCTGACACCACGCAGTTGCCCGTCGATATAGACACGATCTTGCAGCGGCCCGCGTTTTTGCCAAATGGCGACAAGCTCCACGGCAAGCTCAGTCCTGACCCCGCGCTCCTGTTGCAGGGCGGTGTGCAGGACGTGGGCATTGTGCACGGCGATTTGCGCAGGGTTCATCCCCTCCGCCTCCTCATCGCCCATGGCCACGAAGGGAACGTCCATATCGGCAATGTCTTGTACCGCTTGATCGACCCATTCGGTCAAATCGACATTGAGCTGTTGCAGTTGCAGAGCCAGCAGGTCGATATACGCCTGCACCCTGCCCTCTGCCAGCAGCAACACCTGATCAATGCTCGCGTCGCTGATGTCCGGATAAATATCCTTGAACTGCAACTTGATCGCTTGCAACTTCAGGGCGTCACCCTGAGGGGTTGTCGGGTAACCGCCGCCGCGCAGTCCCTGCCGTTCAAAGGTCAGCCCCGTGTCCAGCCTTTGCAGGCCGAGCAGGGTATCGGCACGGGACAATGCCCGATCGCCGAGGTTGAGCCGCAACGCCTTGGCCGGGTCTGGTGACGTGAGGTGCAACGCCGAGCGTTCCTCGTCCGTCAGCACGCCGAGGACCGCGTCATAGACATCCGTTTGCCGGCCTTGGCGCAGGTAACGGTTTCCGACCTTGATGATGTTTCGGCAGTGAGGGCTGTCAAGGGGGCCGCAACGATCAAGCACCCGGCCAGAGGACGCACCGTCGAGGACCTCAATGCGCAGGTCTTTCGGCCAGCCGGGCAGATTGTTCAGCGAGTGCAATGCCAGCGTGTCCGTCTCGGCATTCGCGACCGAGCGCAGGTAAAAGCCTTCATAGACCCGGTCGAGACGGACATGCTGTTGGTATTGCCGGGCTTTGCCGTCCAGTCGCGCGAATACCTGCCTGGCCTCGTTCGCATCTGGCAACGACGTGATGTCGATGCCATAGCGGTTGAGCATCTGCTCGATGGCGATTGTCGGCAGGTCGGGGTACTCGCGCTGAAATAGCCGGACCCATTCATGCTCCGACTTTTGCAGCGCTTCGTAGCGTCGGTTGAAAAGCACAGTGTCTGCTTCCAGACCGAGATCCTGATCGATCTTGAAGCGGCTGATGGTATCCGCCAATAAAGGGGTCGGTGGACGGCCCGTCTGCATCAACCGCAGCATGTCATCGTCGACCGCGCTGACCTTGGCGATCTGCGCCAGGACCTCATCGCTGAAGGAGGCCACCGAGGGGCCGATTCCACGGATCAATTCGATGCGAGGGTTCAAGGGCGTCGGCGCAACGGCCGGTTCCGACGCAGGACGGGCGCCCGGCTCTGCCGGATCGACGCTGGGCTCGCGGACGCGCTCCGCCATGCTATCGGCCTGCACAGCGCTCCCATTGAGCGCTGACTCGGCACCCAGCATCGGCAACGCATTCAGCAAGCCAAACACCGTGCGTGTCCGGCCCTCCGAGCGTTGGCCCGGCGTGTTTCCATTGACTGCCTGATTCAGGCCATACCCGGCGTCAATGAGTCCGGCCAATGCCAGCACCCCCTCGCCTCCTGGGACAAACAAGGCGAGCGGACCAAACCGGTTGACCCATTGCACAACGGGTTCGACGACGGCGCTCAACTGATCCCGGCTGACCTGCGCATCGTCACGGATGGCCCGAAGCTCTGCCCGTGCGGCCTGTTTCATTGTCATTAGCAGGCGGGCAAAAGGGTCGGTCGCCGCCGCCGGATCATCGAAGCCGATGTAATCGTTCGGGTCCCAATAGCCATCGTTGTTGAAGAAACCGGCGTTGTTGCCCAGCCAATGTTTAGCCGGATAAATCGCCATGCCATCCAGCGCTGTCAGAACGCCGGCGTGAAACGTTCCATCTTCGCGATCGTCTTCGGCAAAGTGACGGGCCAAGGCCTGCCTGGTCGCGTCGAGCTTGCCCTGCGTGGCAACCCACTGGCGCAACTGCGCGGTATTGGCGAATTCATGCAGCGGGGAAGAATTGCCAGGGATGTACACCAGCAAACGGGCACTGACGGTGTCACGGAAGGCCCAGATATCGGTCGCGGTGTAGCGGTACAGTTTCAGAAGGCCGAACTTGACGGTTGAAGGCACGCGAGTCGGTGCTTGCAGCTGCTCAAGGGTCAGCGTTTGCCAGGACTGATCGGCGGACAGACCTGCCGCCCGCATCGCCAGCGCCAGACCTTCTTGCGTCAGGCGTTGTTCATGTCGCTGCAACCAGGCCGCCATGACGAACGCCGCCTTGACCGACGTTCTCAATGCGGACGGTCTGGCCGCCACCTGCACAGCGTCGGCTGGCCATGCCTGATCGAGATACGCTTGGTACAGGTCCTTGAGCTCCAGCTCCCAGACCCATTTCTTGAAATCGGCGGGCCTGAGATTGAGCTGAGTCAGCGGCCCATATACCTGCGGGGTGGTCTGCCGGTAGATGCCTTCATAGGTCTGGTGATTGCCGCTGCCGTGATCGGCGAATTCGTCGACGTGCTCGACAATCCGAATCGTCGGTCCCACGTCCGGCGGCGTGTACAGGCCGAACGCCGTCTCGGCAAAACGCCCGTCACCCACCGTCTGGTCGTTGGACAGCAGCGCGTGCAGCAGCGACCGGGAACTTGCCACTCGTCCCTGCTCGAAACCGTTCTCGGCAGGATGACCCTTGTAATGGTAATCGAGCGTGACCAGCAAGGCCGTCTGCGGGTCGATGCCCGCGCCCCACTTTTGCTTGATCAGGCATTCGCCGAACTGCCCTGGGGATTGTGGCAAGGCGAGATCGATAACGGCTTTCAATTCATCACGCCATTTCGGCGCCGCCGACGGTGTCGGGCTATCAGCAGACTCGTGAGCGATGTCGTTCATTGAGCGGCCCCCGAATGGCTGGGCCCCGGGACTGGCGGCGCAGGATGGCGCATCAGCGCCGCACCGGTGAGCTGCCTGATCAATGCCCGACGTTCATTTTTGAAGTTATCGAAAATGGCGTTCAGGCGTTCGGTGGCCACTGGACGGGTGAGTTCAGCCTGCCTCTCCACCTGGGCAAAATCTCGTGCCGAGCGGTCGGCGATTGCCAGGAAACGATCTGGATTTGACACCTCCAGATACTCCACCCAAAACCGTTGGATGATCATCCATTCCAGCAACGCGCTGGTGCGTTCGGTGGTCAGGACTTTCTGATAAGCCCGTTCCAGCGCCGCCGGCGCCACCTCGACATCCAACGCCGATGTCACCATTCTGGGCTGAGCCGGCAAGCTCAGGCGTTCGGCCAGCCCCACGCGATACGCCAGACTGATTTCCAGAGCTTGTTCGTAGCTTCCGGACTGTGGACCGGTGCGCGCATTGATATCCGCCAGCGCAAACCCCTCGACCTCATGCAGCCTGAACAACCCCCTGAGCAGGGTGATCAGTTGCTGCTCCACCGAAGCAGGCCCGGTGAGGGCTGCGGCCATGGCCCGATAAAACAACACCTGCACTTCCATCTCACTGAAGAGTGCGGAGTAGCCATCAGCGCTGAACCTTCCGACCCGGGCCAGACGAAACAGCCTGCGTCGCAAGTCATCATCTTCCGTCGCAGCCTCCACGACACTCCACACCCGCTGGCTGAAGTGGCTGAACAGTCGTTTGTAATCGGCCGTCTCGGACAGTTGCGCAAGCACAGTGAAAAAGCTCCTGGATTCCGGATAGGCGCGCAATGAATCCCACAACCCGCGCTTGCGCCGGGTTTCGGTAGAGCCAAGCCCGGTCAGCCACGCGGAACTGTGAGCCTCGGTCGGCGAGTAAGCGCCTGGGCGACGGTAGTCCGAAGCAATGATCCCCAGGCTTACACCGGTCTTCTGCTGATGCACCACGACCTTTTTCAACGTGTCGGCGGACAGAGGATTGCCATACAGGTTGGTGCCTTTGTTCGGGACCGCATGCCCCTTGAAGACATCCTCAGGCAGGGTTTCGATCTGATTGTCTCGTAAATCCAGCTCACTCAGCCTGGGCAAACCGGAGGCGCCCAAAGGCCAGTTTTTTATCCCGGTGCCTTGCAGGTTCAGGTGTTCCAGGTGCTGCAACTTGCTGACATCGGGAGCCCTCACAAGGTTTGGGTTAAACGCCAGGTTCACTGATTGCAGGCTGGTCATATCGGCCAATTGAGTCACCGACTCAGAGGTCAGTTGAATGAGGTTGTCGCTCAGATCCAGATGAACCAACCCGGGCATTGAGCTCAACGCCAGCGGCAGCCTGGTCAGTTGATTGCCTCTCAATGACAAGCTTCGAAGAGTGCGGAAGTTTCTCAGGAAGGCGTTCAGCCCGGCGCTGGCGCCCACGCCGTCCAGCACCAACCTCTTGACGTGGCTGAAGTCCCCGACGATGACCGGCAATTCGCCCAGAGGCTGGGCGTCAAAGCTGAGTGTGGAGCGTAGGTTAGCGCCCGCTTCACTCGCCTCGGGCTCGTTGCGCCAGCAGCGAATGATCGCCTGAGCGATGCGATATTTGCTGAGATGACTGACCTCCTGCCTTGAGCCATCGGGCCGCAGATACCAGGTTTGCCGACTGACCCAGTGACTCAGTACCTGCCTGATGGTCTGAAATTGCAGCCTCAACGCTTCCAGCTTCTTCAAGACGACCGTCACGTTCTGCCCCAGATCATTTACCAACGCGTGAATGCGAACCGGGGAATGCATCGGATACAGTTCCAGCGCCCTGCGGACCAGGACGTCTTGGGTGGTTTTGATGAGCACGGGCCTCGGCATAACGGGAGAAGACGACGTCGCGTGCCTGTCTGCCAGCCGCATGGGGGAGGTGTAGCCCGCTCGCGGGGGGCGTGCATCGATCAGTTGCGCGATGGCGGTTCGCCGTGTCAGGGCGAGCTGCGTTATTTTCTCTCGCAACGCTGCCCCGCCGTCGCTCAGGTTAACGCCCAGTGCTGTTTTGAGCGGCGTCGAGAGTCCATGCCAGAGGGCCTTGAAATACTGTTCGCGCGTGCGTCCCGCGAATGCGGTGGCGGGAGCAATGTCGTCGATCGACACGCTGTATCGATCAGGATGGACGTCGATCTGCAGCTTCTGCGCAGCGTCCGCCGATCCAATGCTGGTCGACTCGCTTTGCACACCTGACGAAGCCTGCAACTGAACCCTGGTATTACCCGTCCATCCCGGCAGTTGCTCTAGGGTGTCGAGCACCAGGCGGTCGGTGGCCAGCCCACCCACGGCATTAAGGTACAACCCTTCGTAAGCGCGACTGATCTGCACCCGTTGCAAATAACGACGGGCTTCCTCCGCCAGACGCAAGGGTACGTTGCCCTCCTCCAGGCTGCTCAACTCCGCAGCATCGGCATGCCGCACCAGTTCTTCGGCAATCGCCGAGGGCAACTGGGCCATCTTGTCGATCAACACCGTGACCCGGGTATCAGCCGGTACTTCAGTACGTTTGTAAATCCGCTCGAACAGCGCGAGCTTGCTGCTTTCGGCTTGATCGGCAATGAGCTTTGTCAGGGCCTTTGCCCGCGCGCTCGCGTCCTGGGTAGTGGAGCCCAGAAGGCTTTGGCGTTGGGCGCTGTCCATGGCTGTCAGCAGCGAGGTGTGTAATTGGCCCTTATGCAAAGCATCCTGATTGAGGCTGACGGTTTTCCCCGGTAACGCCGTGGCCGCGCCATAGAAACCCGTTTGCCTGCCTGCGGCAGTGACAACTTTGATGGCCGAGTTGTCTGGCCAATGACGGGACGTCGTCAGCAGGTGCAATTGCAGATCCGGGTCTGCCAAGACTGCCGACGACGGGGTTTTCAACTGCTCGATAAAGTCGGTGACCGCAGCATCCGCCCGAAACCGCTGCACTGTATCGACCAGCAGTGCCGGTGGCCGGCTGCGGTCGACGTGTGCCTGGCGCAAGACCGTGTCCTCGATCCCGCAGACGGCAAGGATGTGCGTCGCCGTGGTATCGGGCACCTTGTCGCGGGTGTAACCGAAACGGCGAAACAATTTAAGCCGATCCCATTCTTGCGGCAGCTCAGAGTCATGGCGCCACGCCCCGACATCGTTGGTTTCGAGCTCGGGTGAATAGGTGCCGCCGCTCCCCACCGGGGCAATCACCTCCCACAGGTCCGTCGCCGTCTTTGGCCGCACGGCATACAAATGTGTATCGATTGGAAGGTACGCCTGACCGTCCATCCAGTGCAGTCCTCTCGCATCCGCTGCGAGTGCCGGGGGTAACCGTCGGCTCTGTTGATACACCGTAAGATCGGGATTCCACAGACGGCCCCGAGCGTCCACACCCGGAACCTTTCTCAGGCGCTCGATGAAGACGGATGTCCTGATGTTTTTAAACGCGGTACCAACAGCCGCCGAACCGGCGGCAAACGCGGCCATCAGGATCAGGTTTTCGATGGTATCGAACAGATAATCCGTGGCTTGCTCCTGCTCGCCCCTGGACCAACTGGCCACGCCTTCATACACCTCCGACAGCAACTGCATCACCGTCACAGCCAAGAGGATGTGGCCAACAAACGGCACAAACGATGCACCGAACAACAGGACATTAAGGCTGATGGCCTTGTAGGTCTCCAGCCTGTCCAGTCGGGATTTTTCGTCTTCATCGTCCGTGGGCACCACCAGAAGCCGGGCATCGGCGATGACCTGGTTCGCATACTGACGAAAAATTTCCTCGAACATGTCGCCTTGTATGTCCACACCCGACAGCGACACGTAGACACTGGTCGCGGGAAGCGGCGAGGAAACGGGGACGGACAAGCGTTTTTCAAGGGCTTGCAGAAACGCGGACCGTTCACCCAGCTTGATGTAGCGCATGAAGAATTTCTGGAACGCGGAGGTTCTCAGACGCTTACTCAATTCCACCTCGAAATCCGTGAAGGACGCGTATTCCTTCAACGGGTGCAGCGGGTCATCCGGCAGGTAGACCACGCAGCGGTAATCGTCATCGTCATGCTCCTCGACCGGCCCGATAAACATCGCGCCATTGACCGTGACATCAAACATTTCCAACGCCTGGTAACCCAGCGTGTGGTTGCCAAGTTTGACGGGGCGCTGTTCCTTGACTGACTTCAATGCCTGGTGCATTTCGACACTGATGGCTTTTTTCATCAGCGCGACATGCCGCTGTACTTCAAAGCTGTTCTTGGCGTGTGCAACATACTTGTTAGATAAGTGGTTGATACCGGACGCTGGCTCAAACAGTGATTTGACATGCGCCTGGTATTGTTTTCCAAGATCAAGTTTGCGGCACAACGCGGCGAACTCATGCGGCTCTATCGATAAGACTTTATTGACTGTGCCGGTGATGGTTTGCGGGATATAAATTAACGATGTATCGCTATAGTTTCCGGCCAGTGTTTCGCTGAGTTCAAAATTTTCACAGGCGGCCGACAGCAGATCCCGATCAATCGGCAGCACCAGTTTCTTGCGAAGTCCCAGCAGGCTGGACGTTGACCGCACGTGCTGGAAAATGACGCCCTGCGTATCCAGTGGCGTACCCAGCTTGTCCGACATGGCTTGAGCCAGTAAGGGGCGACAGACGCTTTCAGGCGATTTGAAGCCCTTCAGGAGGTCGGCAAGTTCACCTCTTGAACGATGGCTGGCGGTCAGGCTTTCATAAAGTTCACTTCGCCGTTGACTTGAGGCAGTCAACAACCAGGCAGGAGCATTACTTTTAATCAGATCAAAAAAGACACCCTGTTGATCTGGCGTCAACACAGGCGTGTTTGAGTTTGTGGGCGGAGAAGACATTGTGATCACTCGAAACTGACTAGGATCGCTAGCCTATCGAGCCACTTTTTTAAAAAGCGCTATCTATATACCGCCACAAAAAAACGGTCGCTTTCACTGCAAGGCAGTGCAAGCGACCGTTAATTTAAAGTGTTACCAAAAGCGTTGCTGGGTCAACCGGCTCCACCAGCTCAGTAATACGCGATCCACCGACCCACTGGCCGCCATCCCGATACGCTCTTGCAGGCTTTTGCGTTCGGCGTAATGCAAATGGTACAGCTCCGACTTCTTCGCTCGTTCAGCGAGGTATTCGTCGCTGGTCTTGAGTTCGTCCACCAGTTGCTTGTCCAGCGCGGCAATGCCAAGCCAGATTTCACCGGTGGCCACTTCGTCAATGGCCAGTTGCGGGCGATAACGCGAGACGAAGTTCTTGAACAACTGATGGGTGATGTCCAGGTCTTCCTGAAACTTTTCGCGGCCTTTCTCAGTGTTTTCGCCAAACACAGTCAAGGTGCGCTTGTATTCGCCGGCGGTCAGGACTTCGAAGTCGATATCGTGCTTTTTCAGCAAGCGATTGACGTTAGGCAACTGCGCCACGACGCCGATCGAACCCAGAATCGCAAACGGGGCGCTGATGATCTTCTCGCCGATACACGCCATCATGTAGCCGCCACTGGCCGCGACCTTGTCGATGCAGATGGTCAACGGCACGCCGGCATCGCGGATGCGCGCCACCTGCGAGGACGCCAGGCCGTAGCTGTGAACCATGCCGCCGCCGCTTTCCAGACGCAGTACCACTTCGTCTTTGGGCGTCGCCAACGTCAACAGTGCCGTGATCTCATGGCGCAGACTTTCAGTGGCCGACGCCTTGATGTCGCCGTCGAAATCCAGCACGAATACCCGCGGCTTGGCCTCGGGTTTCTTCTTTTGTTTTTTATCGGTTTTAGCCTGGGACTTGCGCAAGGCCTTGAGCTGGTCCTTGTCGAGCAAGGTTTGCTCCAGGCGTTCGCGCAGCTCTTTGTAGAAATCATTCAGCTTGCTGACTTGCAACTGGCCGGCCGATTTGCGCCGACCTTTGCTGCGCAGCGCCGCGAAACTGGCCAGGACCACCAGAATGGCGATCACCAGTGTCACGGTCTTGGCCAGGAAACTGGCGTACTCGGACAAAAACTCCACAGTGACTCCTTCAAAACGATGCGCGGCTTAAAACACGCGCGGGACAACGCCAGCATACCCATGCTCCGCCTCGGCGGCCAGCCGTGAAACCTCTGGCAACAGGCCTGTAACGGGCATTTCAAACAAGCGTATGTTTTTTCATTGACAGCTCACTGTCATCCTCATAACCTCGCCAAACCTTCAACGTACCGGGATGACGCGGACGTGGGCAGCATCTATCTGATTCGACATGGCCAGGCCTCCTTTGGTGCAGACGACTATGACGTCCTGTCGCCGACCGGTGTTCGCCAGGCAGAAATCCTCGGCCAGCACCTCGCCGAGCTGGGTGTCAGCTTTGACCGCTGCCTCTCGGGCGACTTGCGCCGTCAGCAGCACACCGCCACCAGCGCGCTGGAACAGTTCGCTGCCGTGGGCCTGCCGGTGCCGCCCCTGGAAATCGATTCCGCCTTCAACGAATTCGACGCCGACGCGGTGATCCGCGCGCTGCTGCCAGCCATGCTGGAGGATGAACCCGAAGCCCTGGACATCCTGCGCAATGCCGCGCAAAACCGTGCCGAGTTCCAGCGCATCTTCGCCCTGATCATCGAGCGCTGGCTTGCCGGCACCTATGACACGCCGGGGCTTGAAAGCTGGCTTGGGTTTGTCGAACGCGTACAGGCCGGTCTGCACCGCCTCCTCGAAAGCGCCGACAACACCCAGAAAATCGCCGTGTTCACCTCCGGTGGCACCATCACTGCCCTGCTCCACCTCATTACTCAGATGCCCGCAAGGCAGGCATTTGAACTGAACTGGCAAATCGTCAACACCTCGCTCAACCTGCTGAAGTTTCGCGGTCGCGAGGTGGCACTGTCTTCTTTCAACAGTCATGCGCACTTGCAGCTGTTGAAGGCACCGGAACTCATCACGTTTCGCTGAGTCCGGACTATTGTGACCCTGGCTGTAATCACCCAGCTCTAATTACCCAAGAAAGGATCGAACCATGACCTCCGTAGCTGATGCCGTACAAGCAATGAAAGCCAAGTTCAACCCAGCCGCCGCTGCCGGTCTGAACCTGGTATTCGGTTTCCGCATCGACGACACCAAGAATTTCTCGCTGGTCGTCAAAGATGGCACTTGCGAGCTGCAGGAAGGCGAAAATCCTGACGCCCAGGTCACTCTGGTGATGGACGGCGAAACCCTGCAAGGCATCGTCGACGGTTCGACCGACGGCATGCAAGCGTTCATGGGCGGCAAACTGCGCGCTGAAGGCGACATGATGCTGGCCATGAAACTGTCCGAGCTGTTCCCAAGCTAAGACGGCGGTTCCCGTCTTCGGGAACCTCTCTGGCTGCACACGAATCCCGCCCCTTGTGGCGGGATTCGTCGTTTTCCGCCCCCGCAAATCGGCTACCGGTGAATTTGCCGTCTATATTCCTTGTGGCCGCATGCGTCAGACATCGGCTGTTTGCCCCTCGATGAATTGACGGAGCGCACTGCCATGAGTCCACCTGACAACCACGAAGGTCTGAACCGCCGACGTGTACTGCAAGGCCTTTCGGCAGGCGCCGTCGGTGCCTGGATCAGCCCGCTCATCGCAGGGAGTAAAACCATGCCCGACACCCCGGCCGACCTCATTCTGTACAACGGACGCCTGCACACCGTCGACCGCAAGAAACCCCAGGCCAGCGCCGTCGCGATCAAGGACGGACGCTTCGTGGTAGTCGGCAGCGACGCCCAGGCCATGGCCCTGCAAGGCCCCGGCACACAGATCGTCGACTTGCACGGACGCACGGTGATTCCCGGCCTCAACGACTCGCACCTGCACCTGATCCGCGGTGGCTTGAACTACAACCTCGAACTGCGCTGGGAAGGCGTGCCATCGCTGGTCGATGCCCTGCGCCTGCTCAAGGACCAGGCCGACCGAACGCCCACACCGCAATGGGTGCGGGTGGTCGGTGGCTGGAACGAATTCCAGTTTGCCGAGAAGCGCCTGCCGACGATTGATGAACTGAACAAAGCCGCACCGGACACCCCGGTGTTCGTGCTGCACCTTTACGACCGCGCCCTGCTCAACCGCGCGGCGCTGAAAGTGGTCGGTTATACCCGCGACACGCCGAACCCGCCGGGCGGCGAAATCCAGCGGGACGCTAATGGTGATCCCACCGGCATGCTGATCGCCCGCCCGAACGCGATGATTCTCTACTCGACCCTGGCCAAGGGGCCGAAGTTGCCGCTGGACTATCAGGTCAACTCGACCCGCCAGTTCATGCGCGAACTCAATCGCCTCGGCGTGACCAGCGCCATCGATGCCGGCGGCGGTTATCAGAATTACCCGGACGACTATCAAGTCATTCAGCAGCTGGCCAAAGACCAGCAACTCACCGTGCGCATCGCCTACAACCTGTTCACACAGAAACCCAAGGAAGAGCTGACCGACTTCAAAAACTGGACCAGCACCTCCCATTACGGCCAGGGCGACGATTTCCTGCGGCACAACGGTGCCGGGGAAATGCTGGTGTTTTCGGCGGCCGACTTCGAAGACTTCCTCGAACCACGCCCGGACTTGCCGCAAACCATGGAACAGGAGTTGGAACCAGTGGTGCGGCATCTGGTGGAACAGCGCTGGCCGTTCCGCCTGCATGCCACCTACAACGAATCCATCAGCCGCATGCTCGACGTGTTCGAGAAGGTCAATCGCGACATCCCGTTCGACGGTTTACCGTGGTTTTTCGATCATGCGGAAACCATCACCCCGCGGAACATCGAGCGGGTCAAAGCCTTGGGCGGGGGCATCGCCATTCAGGATCGCATGGCTTTCCAGGGCGAATATTTCGTCGACCGCTATGGCGCCAAAGCCGCCGAACACACGCCGCCGATTGCGCGCATGCTCGCAGAAGGTATTCCGGTGGGGGCCGGCACCGATGCCACGCGGGTGTCCAGCTACAACCCCTGGACATCGATGTATTGGCTGGTCAGCGGCCGCACCGTTGGCGGACTGGAACTGTACCCGCAAGGCTTGAGCCGCGATACGGCGCTGGAACTCTTCACCCACGGCAGCGCCTGGTTTTCGTCCGAACAAGGCAAGAAAGGCCAGATCAAGGTCGGGCAACTGGCGGATCTGATTGCACTGTCGGCGGACTATTTCCACATCGACGATGAAGCGATCAAATGGATCGAGTCGGTGCTGACCATTGTCGACGGCAAGATCGTCTACGGCAGCGTCGAGTTTGAAAAACTCGGGCCGCCGCCGATTCCTGTGGTGCCCGAGTGGTCGCCCGTCGCCAAGGTGCCGGGCCACTGGAAACCCGTGGCGCCACTGACGGCGCAGGTGCATCAATGCATCGGCGCGTGCGCGGTGCATGCGCACAGCCACGAGCGGGCGCGATTGTCGTCAGCGCCGGTCAGCGACTTTCAGGGGTTCTGGGGCGCGTTTGGCTGTTCGTGTTTTGCGTTTTGAACAATGATTCCCCCACACCCACTGGGGGTCTGCCTCAGGCATGACTCCCAGGCTGTAGCCGCACTCGCCCCCCCCTTCTTTAGCGACCGCCGACATCGCAAACTCGTCTAAAAAACTGTTAGTTCTTACAGGTGCCAGCACAAGGACGTCGGCCCTATTCTTTCAACTGACAGGCAAGTCGGAATGGTTTGACCCACATCAAGGTCCAGCGCCTGTCATTCCCGCACCCTAACTTGCATCGAAAGCCAATGAAGGCTTATTCGAGGCTGATGGCCGGCCATTCTCAAGGAAGAGTCAAACATGCGTTCACTCAACATTATCCTGTTGTCATCGGCATTCAATGGTCTGAGCCAAAGGGCCTGGCTCGAATTGCGCGAGTTGGGACACAGCCCCAGCGTAGTGCTGTTCACCGACGAGAAAGCTGTCTGCGAGCAGATTGAGCAGTCGGGGGCCGACCTGGTGATTTGCCCATTCCTCAAGGACCGGGTGCCGCAACTCCTGTGGAGCAACCGTGATCGCCCGGTGGTGATTATCCATCCGGGCATTGTCGGTGACCGGGGCGCCAGCGCACTGGATTGGGCCATTACCCGTGAGCTGACCCGCTGGGGTGTCACCGCGCTTCAAGCCGTGGAAGACATGGATGCCGGGCCGGTCTGGTCTACGTGCGAATTCAACCTCCCCCAAGGCCTGCGCAAATCCGAGCTGTATAACGGCCCGGTCAGCGATGCCGCGATCCGCTGCATTCGTGATGTCGTGGACAAATTCATCGACGGTTATGAGCCAGTACCGGTCGAACATCATCCCCGGGTGATGGGCCACTTGCAGCCGAACATGAACCAGGCTGATCGGACCTTCGGTTGGCATGACTGCTCGCGATTCATCAAACGCTGCATTGACGCAGCGGACGGGCAACCTGGCGTATTGGCGAGCCTGGCAGGTGGTCAGTATTACGTATACGACGCCCATCTGGACTCACGCAGCGGCACACCTGGAGACATTCTGGCGGTGCGCGACGACGCGGTACTGGTCGCCACCGGCGATCACAGTGTGTGGATCGGTTCGATGCGACGCAAACCCCGGCCGGGCGAAGAAACCTTCAAACGTCCAGCCCGGCATGTACTCGCTGCTCAACTGAATAACGTGCCCATCCTCCACGGATCGATCGCCTCGTCCCCTGACACCGAAACCTATCAACCGATCCGCTACCGTGAATCGGGGACTGTCGGCGAGCTCACTTTCGAGTTTTATAACGGCGCCATGAGCACCGAGCAATGCCAGAGACTGGTCACCGCTCTGCGCTGGGCCAAGACCCGAGATACCCAGGTGCTGCTGATCAAGGGTGGGCGCGGCAGTTTCTCCAATGGCGTGCACCTCAACGTGATCCAGGCTGCCGAGGCGCCGGGGCTGGAGGCCTGGGCCAATATCCAGGCGATCGACGACGTCTGCGAAGAAATGCTCAGCGCCCGGCAACTGGTGGTCAGCGGCCTGACGGGCAGTGCCGGGGCCGGCGGCGTGATGCTGGCGCTGGCCGCAGATATTGTCTTCGCCCGCGCGGATATCGTCCTCAACCCGCACTATAAAACCATGGGGCTGTACGGCTCTGAATACTGGACCTACAGCCTGCCCCGCGCCGTCGGTCCGCGGATGGCGGAAAAACTTTGCGAGGAGTGCCTGCCGGTCAGCGCGACGCATGCCATGCAACTGGGCATGGTTCAGGAAATCGGCCCACGCTGCCCGGACGCGTTCGGCCGGTGGTTGTTGCAACGGGCAGGCAATGCGCTGACCGATCCGACGTATGCCGCTGTGCGCGAGCGCAAGAGCCGGCTCGATACGCAACTCATGCAGCACTGCAGAAACGCCGAGCTGGCGGCGATGGAACTGGACATGGTGCACGACCGCAAACAGTTCGCCGAGAAGTGCCGACATTTTGTGTTCAAGCGCAAGGCGTGCGGCACACCGGTGCGGCTGGTGGCGCAGTGGGCACGCCAGCGCAGCCGGACGCAGCCGTTGGCCGCTGCTACATAAGCCGGCCCCCGCAGATACGTTTACAATGCCGGCACCTCCCGCACCGGCCGCCCCATGGACATTGATCTCGCTCGCACCTTTCTGGAAATTGTTCGCCACGGCAGCCTGGCTGCCGCGGCGGAAAAACTTCACGTCACCCAGACCGCAATCACGGCGCGCGTGCAAAAACTCGAGAGCCAGCTGGGCAGCACGTTATTCGTGCGCAACCGTGCCGGCGCGCGGCTGACACCCAATGGCGAGGCCTTTGTGGTGTACGCCAATCAACTGGTCGAGACCTGGGAAGCCGCGCGGCGGGACTTGCCGTTGCCCGACGGTTACCGCGATGTGCTGCACATTGGCGGCGAGGTCAGTCTGTGCAATCCGCTGATGCTCAGTTGGGCCGGCGAACTGCGCGAGAAGATTCCCAGTCACGCCTTGCGCATGGAAATCCGCGACGGCGAGACCCTGCTGCGCCAACTGGAACTGGGGGTGCTGGACGCGGCGCTGGTTTATCAGCCCGAATATTGGCCGCGCCTGCAAGTCGAGCAGATCCTCGAAGAAAAACTCATCCTGGTACGCCTCGCCGGGCAGCCCGATCCTTATGTGTATATCGACTGGGGTCCGGACTTCCGCCGCCAGCACGATGCCGCCCTGCCGGAAAAAGCCAAGGCCGCCCTGAGCTTTAACCTCGGCCCCCTGGCCTTGCAATACATTCTGGAAAACGGCGGCAGCGGCTACTTCCGTACACGCGTGGTGCAGAGCTACCTCGAAAGCGGCGTGCTGGAGCCCGTGCCCAAAGCCCCGGAATTCAGTTACCCGACCTACCTGGTTTACTCGCGGGATCGCGACTCGGCGACCCTGCAACGGGCCTTCGATTTGCTGCGTGAAGTGATCAAGATCGACGACGACTGGTCCCAACGCTGGAATCCGCTGACCTGAATAAACCGGATCATGGCGCTTGTGTCATCCAGGTTTGCCCAAGCTTGCGCGGGCAGATCAGCTAATCTGCTGGTGATAACAATAAGCAGAGGTGAACGCAGTGAGGCAAACCACCCAGGCATTCCGCGACCGCTATCGCGCTGACATCCATCCGCGCTACAACCCTTGGCTGCACGGGGCCTTTGTGCTGCTGTTCGGCGTGCTGGCCATCGGAGGGTTCTGGAGCACTGTGCATCAGGTCCGGCCGCTGGAATGGCTGACAGTGCCGTTGACGCTGTTGTTCTTCAACTTCGGCGTGTACCTGGTGCATCGGCACTTGGGGCATCACAAAAAGAGCTTCGCGCGGATGTTCTACGCCCGCCATGCCGGCGACCATCACAGTTTTTTCGCCCCCGGCCACATGACCTACGATACTGCCCGGGACTGGCGGGTGATTCTGTTTCCAGCCTGGCTGATCGTGATCCACACCGTGGTCTTCACCCTGCCCGCCTGGTGGCTGTTCAAACAGGTCAATGCCAACGTCGCCGGATTGTTTGGTGGCTGTCTGGTCCTCGGGTACCTGATGTACGAGGTGTTCCATGCCTGCGAGCATTTACCACCAGACAACCCGGTCACGCGTCTGCCGTGGATCCGCCAGATGCGCCGCCTGCATGAACTGCATCACCGCCGCGAGCTGATGCAGGAACGCAATTTCAATATCGTTTTCCCGCTGATGGACTACCTGTTCGGCACCCTGTACTGGGAGCCGGTGCCTGCCCCCCTGACGAGTACGACCATGACCCGCATGCAGCACCAGATCGCTATCGCTGGAACTCCGATTGACGTGCTCGCCTATGCCAGCACCGTCACCCGTTGGCCGGAGTGGCATCCGTCGTCCCTGAAGGTCGAGGGCCAGGGTGGGCCGCTGCATGCCGGCCTGCGGTTCGAGGAGGACATCAGTGCCGGCGGGCGCGCGGGGCACTTGAGTTGGGAAGTCAACGAATACCTGCCAGGACGCCGCTGGAGTGCCTGGGCGCGCGGTGATCACGGGTTGTCGCTGGTCGTGACCTACGAATGCGAGGCGCAGGGCGAAGGCACACGTTTTGTACGGACCCTGGAGTATCAATTCTCGGGCCTGGCGATGCGCATCACCAATCGATTGCTGCTCAAGCGACGTATCGAGCGTGAGTCCGCAGCATCGATGCTGGCGTTGCGTGACATGGCGCAGAAAAACCTGAATCCGGCAGGAGTCAGCGTGTGAGAAGCGCCTTCAGGTTTCGCCATCTGTTGTCGCTGCTGATCATTGTCCTGGGGGCTTTTCTATTGTTGTTCCCGACCAAGGTTCGGCCGGTGGCCTGGACACCGCCGCCGGCGCCTTCCCTGACCAGCGGGGTGTATGCCGACAATCAGCGGCTCAAAGGGGTGGAGCGTGTCGGCCCGGCGGACATCGAAGGGCCCGAGGCGCTCCTGCTCGAAGATAACGTGCTCATCACCGGGCTGCACGACGGCCGGCTGATCCGCACCAGCCTCGACGGCAAGGACACCAAAGTGCTGGCCGATACCGGCGGCCGGCCTCTGGGCCTGGCGCGGCACCCTAACGGGTTGCTGGTCATCGCTGACGGCGTGAAGGGTTTGCTGTCCCTGGATGCCCAGGGCCGGTTGATCCCGCTGACCACCTCGGCCGGCGGCGTGCCTTTCGGGTTTACCGATGACGTGGCCATCGATAAATCCGGGCACTACGCCTATTTCAGCGACGCTTCCAGCCGCTGGGGCTACGGCAAGGATGGCGAGGCAATCATCGAGCACGGGGGCGACGGCCGTTTGTTGCGTTACGACTTCCAGACCGGCAAGACCACGGTGTTGCTGGACACGCTGGAATTTGCCAACGGCGTGACGCTGGGCCCGGACGACAGCTTTGTGCTGGTCAACGAAACCGGCGCTTACCGCATCATCCGCTTCTGGTTGAGCGGGCCGAATGCCGGAACCCATGATGTATTTATCGACAATCTGCCGGGGTTGCCGGACAACCTCGCGTTCAATGGCCGCGACCGTTTCTGGGTGGCGCTCTACGCACCCCGTAATGCGCTGCTCGACGCCACGGCGCAGCACCCGTTCGTGCGCAAAATGATTGTTCGGGCATTGACGGTACTGCCCAAACCCGTGGAAAAGCGCGCCTTTGCGCTGGGTCTGGACCTGGACGGCAAGGTGATTGCCAACCTGCAGGATGCGAGCACCGGTAATTACTCGCCGATCACGACAGTGCGCGAGTATGGGGACTGGTTGTACCTGGGTTCGTTGAAGGCAAAAAACATGGCGCGCCTGCCCCTGAACACCGCGCTACAGAAATAACGCACACCAAAAATGTGGGAGCGGGCCTGCTCGCGCGGGCAGTCTGCCATTCAATAGTGATATTGACTGGCAGGCTCGCTCCTACAGGGGGTATGTGGTGGTTTTGGCTAGCGGGGATCTATCTCGTTATCGCGCACGGCATTGTCCGTCTCTTCAAGCACCCGCTCAGGGTCCATCGCGGTGGAGTCGTCTTCATCCAGCGGGCGCACGCCTTCGTTGTTCGGCAATTCGTCGATGCCCGGCTCGTCTTCGGGATTGACCGTCGTGCGGCCGGGGCTTAGTGGTTCGGGATGAGTCGGGATCGGGTCGTACCCGCCCTGCTCTTCACTTGGAAATCTGGGCTCGTTCATAAGGCACCTCGCAAGGAGTCGAAAAGGTCGGACTCTGATCTTTCGAGGTGCCGGTCTTGATCACCGTTCCAATTTTTCATTCACCGGTTGTCGGTGGGTGGACAAGGCGTGTCAGGACGGCGATTGGAGCCGGTCAACGATCTTTTGCTTAACCTGCACGCGCGTCTCCTTGAGCTTCTTCAGTGCGTCATCGCTGGGCGCATCCGATTTTGCGGTTTCAGCCTTTACTACCTCGGCGTCCGCTTGCGAATACTTGTTGATCAGTGAATCCAGTAACGGATCCTTGGAGCGTTTTTGCTGGATATCTTCCTTTGAAAGTTTCAGGTCCTGATAAAGGTCGTGTGGCACCGGCATGGAACACCTCCGTTTGTTGATCGGCAGCAAACGCGATCGATTGCGTTCGCCAACTATCAGAATGGCCTCGGTTGGCCGGTTCTGTCGACCGCCTATCAGACCAGCGGTGTCCGTTCGTCGTCCTGGCACAAACCCGATAAAACCTTTAACGCAGCGCCTGCCTCCATTGAATAACGATCACCTCGATCGCTAACCCGAACCCTGTGTGGAGAATGACCAATGGACGGATTCACCCTGCGCCATCTCGCCCTGGCCGTCGCCTTGAGCACCAGCATGGGCACAGCTTTTGCTGCCACTTCCAATGACTTTGTCGACAACGCAGCCGTAGGTGGCATTGCGGAAATCGAGACCAGCCGACTGGCGCTGGAAAAAAGCTCATCGGCCGACATCAAGAAATTCGCCAACATGATGATCACCGATCATTCCAAGGCCAACGATGAACTGGCGGCCCTGGCGAAAAAGAATGACATCGAGGTCCCGGACGAGACGACGCTGGTCAAACAGGCCAAGGAAAAAATCCTCGACATGCGGGACGAGTCCTTCGACGCGGCCTATGCCAATAACCAAGTGAAGGCCCACGAAGACACGATCAAGCTGTTCGAAAAACAGGCCAACACGGTGACGGACGACAAGGTCAAAGGCGCCACCGATTTGAAAGGCTTCGCGCAAAAAATGCTGCCGGCACTGGAAAAACACCTGGAGATGGCGAAAGAGCTCCAGGCCGCCCACCCCAGCAAATAACCGGTAAAAAGAAGGCCGCATCGATGGATGCGGCCTTTCTGCATACTGCCGGCACTAGCCGCCATCGGTATCGATGTCGGCATCCGTGTCATCGCCGGGTTTCGGCCGGTCGGGATTCGGTTTGAAGCCGGGGCTGAACTCGTTGTCATTGTCGGTATGGCGGTTCTTCTGATCCACCGCTGCGTCAGCGCTTTCTGAGTCGGAGGATTGGCTCTGACGCTGACCGCCTGGCGCACCCTCACCCGGCGTCTGCGGGTCAATCGCCGGGTCATTGCGGTCGACCGGCATCCCCGATTGATCCTGTTGTTGTGTCGATTCGTCTTTCATACACACCTCGCTCGTAACGGCCAGCCCACGATTCAAACAGCCGGGGGCTTAAAGGTTCGAAGCCACCCCGGGACAGGGGTTCAATCCAATGGACAGGCAACGTCAGGCTCAAGGTCAAAAAATCGCCGTCTGCGGCAGTGCCGACTAGAGTTACCGGGCAAATGCCGGCCAGGACGAAAAATTCTTGTCGGGACGAACAACTATTTCAGACGGCAAATGTCACTGATTCGGGTCGATCGTTTTTGGGGAATCGGCCCGCCATCTTTCAGGAGCACAAGGACATGGCAGCAATGCAGATCAACACACTCGACGCGATGAAAAACAACCACACGTATTTGCTTGGGGAATGGATCAAGAGCCTGGAAGCCGGTGGTGCCAATCGTAATGTCAAAGACCACGATCTCAAGCAGCAAACCTCGGATTTTCTGCAACTGGTGACCGCGGGCCTGGAAAACGGCAACGGTCCCAACATCGCCGCGCCGGGTTGGGATGAGGCTCGTCAGTTCCTCGAAAAACTCTCCCACAGCCGCGCCCTGCTCGGCCAGGATTCGCACCAGACCGCCAGTTTCATTTTTTCACTGAAAGGTCCGCTGTTTTCCCTGCTGCAGTCTCACTACAAAGAAAATCCGGGGGTACTGGCCGAACAGCTCTGGCAAGTGTCCGAGCTGCTCGATGCGCTGGGCATGCACACCATCCGTACCTTCCAGAAATCCCGCGAAGCAGTGATCAAGCGTCAGCAGGAAGAACTGCTGGAACTCTCCACCCCGGTGGTCAAGCTCTGGGATGGCGTCCTCGCCCTGCCGATGATCGGCACCCTGGACTCGCAACGCACCCAGGTGGTGATGGAATCGCTGCTGCAACGCATCGTCGATACCGGCTCGGAAATCGCCATCATCGACATCACCGGTGTGCCGACCGTTGACACCCTGGTGGCTCAGCACCTGCTCAAAACCGTGACCGCAATTCGCCTGATGGGCGCCGATTGCATCATCAGCGGCGTGCGTCCGCAGATCGCACAGACCATCGTTCACCTGGGGCTGGACCTGCAAGGCGTGGTCACCAAGGCCAACCTGGCCGATGCCCTGAAACTGGCCCTGACCCGTCTGGGAATCACCGTCAGCAAGACGGTTTAAGACGATGGAGCGCATTCCGATTTTGCAGATGGGCGACTTCCTGCTGGTGACTATTCAGGTCGACATGCATGACCAGCTTGCCCTCACGCTCCAGGACGATCTCTCTGAACGCATCAGCAAGACTTCCGCTCGCGGCGTGTTGATCGACATCTCGGCGCTGGACATGGTCGACTCGTTTATCGGTCGAATGATCGGCACCATCTCCGGCCTGTCGAAAATCATGGATGCCCAGACCGTGCTGGTCGGCATGCAGCCTGCGGTCGCGATCACGCTGGTAGAGCTCGGGCTGACCTTGCCCGGCGTCAGCACCGCGCTGAACGTCGAGCGCGGGATGAAACTGCTCCAGGAACGAGTACGCGAGCAATGACCCTGCGCAGCAGCGGCACTCAGCCCATTCAAATCGAGCAGGACGTAGTCCTGGCCCGGCAGACGGCGCGCAAGCTGGCCACCGAGTGCGGCATGCGCCTGATCGACCTGACCAAACTGGTGACCGCCGTCAGCGAGCTGGCGCGCAACACCATGGTCTATGGCGGCGGAGGCGACATGGACTGGCAGATCCTCGACGAAAACTCGCGGGTCGGCCTGCGCCTGACGTTTCGAGATGAAGGCCCGGGAATCCCGGACATCAAACTGGCAATGACCGACGGCTGGACTTCCGGCAGCGGCCTGGGCCTTGGCCTGACAGGCGCGAAACGGCTGGTGGATGAGTTCGAACTGGACACCGTACCCGGACAGGGCACTCGCATCACGATCACCCGATGGACATGAACATCGGGGGGTCGCTGACCCAAGTGCTGTTGATCGAGGACAGCAGCCAGATCGGCCATGCCCGGCGCACGGCGCAGAAGCTCGCCGAAGACAACGGTTTCGACGCGACGGATGCCGGACGCGTGGCGCTGGTGGCCACTGAATTGGCCAGCAACGTGCTCAAGCATGCGGGCCGTGGCGAATTGCACCTGCGCATCCTGCCGGGCAGCAGCGCCAACGGCATCGAGATACTCGCAGTGGACCGTGCCCAAGGCTTTGACCTGCAGGCGTGCATGACGGACGGGTTTTCCACGGGCGGTACGCAGGGCATTGGCCTGGGGGCAGTATCGCGCCAGGCGGAAGTCTTCGATGTTCATACCGACTTGCGCGGCACCGTGTTATTGGCCCGGTTATACCCACGCGCCAGCAAGGCCGCCGACTTGCGCATCGGCATCAGCCAACACTCGCTGCACAACGACCCGGCGTGCGGCGATGTCTGGCACCTGGCGTTCGACGGGGCGAACCTCAGCGCGTTGGTGATCGACGGCCTGGGTCATGGCGAAGAAGCCGAACGCGCCGCCCGCGCCGGTGAAAAAGCTTTCGCCCTGGCCCCTTTTGCCTCGCCGGTGTACCTGCTCGAAGACATTCACCAGGCCATGACAGGCACCCGCGGCGGTGCGCTGGCGATTGCGCAGTTCGACGGTGACCTCGGTACGCTGAGATTCACCGGTATCGGCAATATCGGCGGCAGCCTGATCAGTGCGGACAAGTCCCGTGGCCTGGCGTCCCATCCGGGAATCGTCGGCGGGCAATACCGCAAAGCCCAACCCTTTGACTACGCTCATGTGAACGGACATCTATTGATCATGTACAGCGACGGCCTGCAATCCCGTTGGAACCTCCACGATTACCTCGGACTGGTGTACCGCCATCCCGCCGTGATCGCCGCGGTCCTGCATCGCGACTTCTGTCGCGACCGGGACGATGTAACGGTACTGGTCGTTGCACTGGAGGCTGCCCATGGCTGAATCGCCCCTGCTGCCGATCGAAGAACAATCGGCATTGATCGAGCGCTTGCAAAGTGAAGCCACGGCGCTGCGCGAAGAGCTCGACGAAACCAATCAGGGCGTGCTCGCGCTCTACGCCGAACTCGACAACCAGGCCGAAGAATTGCGTCAGGCGTCGGACCTCAAGAGCCGCTTCCTGTCCTACATGAGTCACGAGTTTCGCACGCCCCTGGGCTCGATCCTGAGCATCGCCAGCCTGCTGACCGATGAACTCGACGGCCCGCTCAGCACCGAGCAGCACAAGCAGGTCGCATTCGTCAGCACGGCCGCGCGGGAACTGAGCGACATGGTCGACGACTTGCTCGACCTGGCGAAAATCGAGGCCGGGCGCATCACCATCTCGCCCGCCTGGTTCGACATGTTCGACCTGTTTGCCGCCCTGCGCGGCATGTTTCGCCCGATCGTCAATGCATCCGCCGTGGACCTGATCTTTGAAGAACCGGTTGGCCTGCCGCGCCTGTACACCGATGACAAGAAGCTCGCGCAGATCCTGCGCAACTTTATTTCCAACTCGCTGAAGTTCACCACACGCGGTGAAGTACGGGTCTCGGCCTCGCTCGAAGGCTCCAGCCAAGTGCGCTTTGCCGTCACGGATACAGGAATAGGTATCGCTACCGAGCTACATGGCGCATTGTTCGAGGACTTTTCCCAAGTCGATTCGCCCTTGCAGAAACGCTTGCGCGGTACTGGTCTGGGCTTGTCTTTGTGCAAACGCTTCGCCGCGCTGCTGGGAGGCGACGTCGGGGTAGAAAGCACGCCCGGGGTCGGCTCGTCCTTTTTCGTGATCATCCCGCTGGCCATCGCCATGGAGCCCGCCGATGAAACGTGACATCCGCCTGTTGATCGTCGATGACAACGTCGCGACCCGCTATGCCCTGCGTCGACGCCTGGAACGCCACGGTTACCTCGTGCTCGAAGCCGGGACCGGCGGCGACGGCCTGGCGCTGATCGACAGCGAATTGATCGACGCGCTGATCCTGGATGTCAACCTGCCGGACATGAGTGGCTTCGATATCGTGCGCAAGCTGCGTTCGGAGCCGGCCACGGCGCTGTTGCCGGTGATTCACGTGTCGGCGGCGTCGATCCAGACCGGCGACATCATCACTGGCCTGGACGCCGGGGCCGATGCCTACCTGATCCATCCCGTGGACCCGGACGTATTGCTGGCCACCCTGCGCACCCTGCTGCGGGTGCGTGAAACGGAAAACGCCCTGCGAGAAAGCGAGGCGCGTTTTCGGGAGATTTTCGTCAACGTCTCGGCCCCCATCGCGGTGCTCGACGCGCAATTCAAAGTCCACGAATGCAATCACGCCTTCGCCCGACTGATTCAGGACAATCGCGATCCACAGAGCTTGCGTGAATGCTTCGCCGAGCAACAGGAGTCGATTCTCGATGAATTGCGGGTGCGCCTGACGGCGGGTGAACGCTGGAAAGGCACGCTGAATATGCGCATCGACGGGGAGCTGCGGGAAACCGAGTGGCAGATTTCGCCGTATCGCACCCCTGAACTGAGCCTGGTATTCGTCGAAGACGTCACCGAGCATCGCCATCGCGAGCGCTCGCACCTGGCCCGTCTCGACGATGCCACCTCGCAACTGGAACACGAGATCGCCGCACGCGTGCGCACCGAGAGCCAGTTGCTGCAAGTGCAGAAAATGGACGCACTGGGCAAGCTGACGGGCGGCATCGCCCATGACTTCAACAACCTGCTGACCGGCATCATCACCAGTCTGGAACTGATCCAGAAACGGGTGGCCGATTCGCGTACCGACAAGGTCCAGTTCTATGCCGAAGCGGCGCTGAACTCGGCCATGAGCGCCGCCTCGCTGACCCATCGCTTGTTGGCGTTCGCGCGCCAGCAACCGCTCAATACGCGTCCGGTGGACATCAACGAACACATCCGTTCCCTTGAGGATCTGCTGGTGCGCACCATCGGCGAACACATTGCGCTGAGACTCGAATTGACCTCCAAGGCCGCGATTGCCCTGGTCGACCCGATCCAGCTGGAAAGCGCCGTGCTCAACCTGGTGATCAACGCCCGCGACGCCCTTCCCCAAGGCGGAAATATCTGGGTCAGCACCTATGCGGCGTATTCCCACGGCGACCTGAAACTGGCGGACGGGGCATATGTCGCCCTGTCAGTGCGCGATGACGGGACGGGCATCGAACACAGTGTGATCGACAAGGTGTTCGACCCGTTTTTTACCACCAAGCCACTGGGCCAGGGCACCGGGTTGGGGTTGTCGAGCATTTACGGGTTCGCCCGGCAATCGGGGGGCGATGCGCACATCCGCAGCGTGGCCCGTCGCGGCACCGAAGTCACGATCATGTTGCCCGCCAGCGCCGACCCGACCACCACGGAAGCGGAACCGGCGACCGTCGATCAACAGGGCGCGGGCGAGCATGTCCTGATTGTCGAAGACATGCCGTCGGTGCGCATGTTCGTTGCCGAGGTGTTGGTGGATGCCGGGTACCGCTGCACGCAGGTGGGCGATATCGAAGGCGCCCTTGAACGCCTGCAGAACGACCCCTCGATTGACCTGATGCTCACAGACGTGGGACTGCCGCGCATGAACGGCCGGGAGCTGGCCGATGTCGCCCGAGGCTGGCGTGAAAGCTTGCCGATCCTGTTCATGACCGGCTACGCGGAGAACGCGATCAATCGCCAGGTATTCCTCGGCGATGGCATGGAGATGCTGATCAAGCCGTTTCAGATCAATGAGCTGTTGGACAAAGTCCGACGCTCGCTCGACTGCGCCTGACATCGATCCTGTAGGAGCGAGGCTTACCCGCGAAGAACGATAACCGTATTTTGATCGTTCCCACGCGTGGGAACGATCATAGGACCCGGGCCAGGAACGGCGCAGTCCTACTCTTCTTGCTCTTGGCGACTTTCTGCGGCGTGCCGGCAACGACAATCTTGCCGCCCTGATCCCCCGCCCCCGGCCCGATATCAATCACCCAGTCACTCTGCGCCACCACGCGCATTTCATGCTCCACCACAATCACCGTGTGCCCCGCCGCGACCAGCGTATTCAACTGTTCGAGCAACCGGTCAACGTCCCTTGGATGCAAGCCGGTGGTGGGTTCGTCGAGCACATACAACGTCGCCCCGCGCTGGTTGCGTTGCAGCTCGGTGGCCAGTTTGATGCGCTGGGCTTCGCCACCCGAGAGTTCCGTGGCTGGCTGGCCGAGGCGCAGATAGCCCAGGCCGATGTCGCGTAGCACTTCCAGCGAACGGCGAATGCCCGGTTGCTCGGCGAACACCTCGACCGCTTCGTCCACGGTCAATTGCAAGACCTGGGCAATGTTCAGACCTTGCCAGACGATCGCGAGCGTCTCGGGGTTGTAGCGAGCGCCATGGCACGTCGGACACGGTGCATAGACGCTGGGCATGAACAGCAACTCAACGCTGACAAACCCCTCGCCTTCGCACGTCGGGCAACGGCCTTTGGCTACGTTGAACGAGAACTGCCCGGCGTCGTAGCCCTCGGCCTGCGCCTGGGGGGTGGCGGCGTACAGTTTGCGCACGTTGTCGAACAGCCCGGTGTAGGTCGCCAGGTTCGAGCGCGGCGTGCGGCCGATGGGTTTCTGATCGACCTGCACCAGGCGCTTGATCGATTCCAGCCCCGCCGTGACCTGACCGCCGCTGACTTGTGGCGCATCGTCCTCAAGGCTCAACTCTTCAGGTTCGCTGGCGCTGGTCGCGCGCCCCAGATGCGCACCCACCAACTCGAGCAAGGCCTGACTGACCAGGCTTGATTTGCCGGAACCGGAAACGCCGGTCACCGAGGTAAAACACCCCAAGGGAAACTCGACGCCGAGGTCGTTCAGGTTATTGCGCGTGATGCCTTCCAGGCGCAGCCAATCGGTCGGCTTGCGGCTGGTTCTGGCTTCGGTGACTTGCTCGGCGAACAGGTAGGCGCGGGTCTGGGAATCTTTGATTTCGGTCAGCCCCTGTGGCGGTCCGCTGTAGAGGATCCGACCGCCATGCTCACCCGCCGCCGGGCCGACATCGATCAGCCAGTCCGCACGGCGCATGGTTTCCAGGTCGTGTTCAACCACAAACAACGTATTACCAGCCGCCTTCAAGCGTTGCAGCGCTTCGAACAGCGCTTCCCCATCGGCCGGATGCAGACCGGCCGACGGTTCATCCAGCACGTAGATCACGCCGAACAACTGCGAACCCAATTGCGTGGCCAGGCGCAGCCGTTGCAACTCGCCGGACGACAGTGTCGGCGTGCTGCGTTCCAGCGCCAGATAACCAAGTCCCAGATCGGTCAACGTGCTGACCCGTTCCAGTAAATCCTGGGCGATCCGTTTCGCGGCCAGGCGTTTCTCCACCGACAAGTTAGGCGTATGCCGCACATCCGGCGCGTTGGCGTGGCCGCTGGCGCCGTGGGCCACGCGCTGTTCACGGGCCTCGCGGGTCTGACGGTGAGTCAACACCTCGCCCGCCTCATCGGCCTGTTCAAGGTAGCTGTGGGCCGCCACCGGTTTCAGCACCTCGGCCACTTGCAGCAACGGCATCTGCGACAGCTCGCCGATGTCATAGCCGGCAAAGGTCACCGACAACGCCTCGCGCTTGAGCCGTTTACCGTCGCACAACGGGCAAGGACTGCCGAGCATGAATTGCGCGACGCGCTTCTTCATCAACGCACTTTGCGAGTGGCTGAACGTGTGCAGGATGTAGCGTCGGGCGCCGGTGAAGGTGCCCTGGTAGCTGGGCTCCATTTTGCGTTTGAGCGCCACTTTGGTTTCTTCCGGGGTGAGCCCGGCATACACCGGAACAGTCGGTGTTTCCTCGGTGAAGAGGATCCAGTCACGCTGCTTTTTCGGCAGATCGCGCCAGGGTTTGTCGACGTCGTAGCCCATCGTCACCAGGATGTCGCGCAGGTTCTGCCCTTGCCACGCCGTGGGCCAGGACGCCACCGCCCGTTGGCGGATGGTCAGGCTCGGGTCCGGGACCATCAAGGCTTCGGTGACTTCATACACCCGGCCCAGGCCATGACATTCGGCGCAGGCGCCTTGAGGCGTGTTGGGCGAGAAGTCCTCGGCATACAGCATCGGCTGCCCCGGCGGATAACTCCCGGCCCGGGAGTACAGCATGCGGATCAGGCTCGACAGCGTCGTCACGCTGCCCACCGAAGACCGCGTACTCGGCGTGCCGCGCTGCTGTTGCAGGGCCACGGCCGGGGGCAGGCCTTCGATGGAATCCACGTCCGGCACACCGACCTGATCGATCAGCCGCCGCGCGTAGGGCGCCACGGATTCGAAATAGCGGCGCTGCGCTTCAGCGTACAGCGTGGAAAACGCCAGCGACGACTTGCCCGACCCCGAGACGCCGGTGAACACCACCAGGGCATCCCGTGGAATGTCGACGTCAATGTTCTTGAGGTTGTGTTCCCGGGCACCGCGTACCCTGACCATGCCGGAAGGAGGATTGGAGGTACGCGTTGAAGTCATCGTGAGCCCTTATTGGATAGCAGAAAAAACACAAAACCCTGTGGGAGCGAGCGTGCTCCCGCCTGATCATTCCCGCGCAGAGCGAGGGAACGATCATTCAACCCCCCATAATGTGTGCGTGGTCAGCCACTGAGGACGGTGTGGATCATGTGTGTCAGGGCTTCGGGCCCATAAGGTTTGCTCAGCAGATGGGTATCCGGGCTGAGCTGGTGATTGCGCGAGATGATGTCCCGGGTGTGGCCGGAGGTAAACAGCACCGCCACCGGGGGATTCTGCACCTTGGCCCAGGCTGCCAGGTCCGAGCTTTTGATCAGGCCGGGCATGACAACATCGGTGAAAATCAGGTTCACCCGCACGCCCTCCAGCAACATCTGCATCGCCTGGTCGCCGTTGGCCGCGGTCAGGACCTGATAGCCCTCTTCGCTCAGCAATTCGACCGCCGAGCTGCGCACCGCTTCGTTGTCCTCCACCACCAGGATGGTTTCGTGCCCGCCCTGCCGGGGTGAATTACGTAATGTTGTTTCACTGGGCAACGCACGCAAGCTGCGCGGGAAGTAAAGCTGCACCCGAGTGCCCTGCCCGACAATGCTGGAGATCTCGATGTGCCCGCCGCTCTGTTTGACGAAACCGAACACCATGCTCAGTCCCAACCCCGTGCCCTGACCGTCGGCCTTGGTGGTGAAAAACGGCTCGAACGCCTGCCCGAGTATTTCGGGCGACATACCGGCGCCGCTGTCGGCCACCGCGACACGCACATAATCGCCCGCCGCGATGCCCTTACCGGCACAGAATTTACGATCGAGCGCGACATTCCCGGCGCTCAGCTCAATGGTCCCTTCGCCCTGCATGGCGTCACGGGCATTGATCGCCAGGTTGAGAATGGCGTTTTCCAACTGGTTGCGATCGACGTTGATGTACCAAGGTTCTTGCGGCACCTGCACATCGATCTGGATGGTTTCCCCCAGCGCCCGTTGCAACAGCTCACCCAGCCCTTCGAATATCAGTTGTGGGTCGCACACCGCCGGCGACAACGGTTGCCGGCGGGCAAACGCGAGCAATTGCGAAGACAGTTTGGCGCCGCGCTCGACGGCCGCAATCGACGCACTGACCCGGCGCTGCACGTTGGCGTTGTCCGGCTCATGCCGCGCCAGCAGGTGCAGGTTGCCGGCGATCACCTGCAGCAGGTTATTGAAGTCGTGGGCCACGCCGCCGGTGAGGCCGCCGATGGCTTCGAGCTTCTGCGACTGGCGCAGTTGCTCTTCAGCCGCCAGCCGCGCATCGACTTCGTCGGCCACGCGCTGCTCCAGGTTGCGGGTGAATTTGAGCAGAGAATCTTCAGCAATCTTGCGTTCATGAATGTCAATCAACACGCCGGGGAAGCGGAACGGCTCGCCCTGCTCGTTGAACTCGCAGCAGCCGCTCGCCTGCACCCACAAATAACTGCCGTCGGGGCGCAAGACCCGGTACTCGGCGTTGAAGGGCTCGCCGGTCGCCACTGACTGACTGACCCGTTCCTGGACCCAGCTGCGGTCGTCGGGATGAATCTTGGCTTCAGCAATGTCGGCGGGCAGGTCGGCCAGGTTCTGCTCGGTCGGGTAGGAGAACGTCCGGGCGAAGCGCTCGTCACCGGACAGCACGTTGCCCTTGATGTCCCAGACGAACGAGCCGAGCAATGCCCCGGCATTGAGCGCCAGGCGCACCCGTTCGTTGTCGGCGCGATAGGCGTCTTCGGCTTCCTGGCGCCGGCGTTCGGAGATCACATATTCAGTGGTTTCAACGACCATCGCCATGACCCCGGCGGGGCGCCCTTCATCATCGGCGACAGGGCTGTAATAGAGGTCCAGCCAGACGTCTTCGGGGACCCCGTCGCGTAGCAATTCCAGCAGTTTATTACGATAGGACAAGGTGCCGCCGGCCAGGCATGTATCCACCACATGTCGATTGAACTCGGCCACTTCCGGCCAACCCAACTCGACCGGCGAGCCCAGCAGATACGGATGGCGGCCACCGGCAAACGTCGAGTAGGCATCGTTATAGATCATGTAGCCCTCGCGCCCCCAGAGCATCACCATCGGCAGTGGCGACGCGAGCATCAGCCGCACCGTGCTGCACAGACTGGCGGGCCAGGTGTCGATGTTTCCAAGCTCGGTCTGGCTCCAGTCGAACGCGCGGATGCGCCCGGCCATTTCACCGTTCCAGCCGGCACACCCGTGGCTATCAGATAGAAACTGCATCGACTGGCTCTTTGTCCCTGTGAGTGACTGAAATGCGGGATCGCAGTGCGAGGACGGCACGTGCCCGTTTGTTTCGAGCATCGCCGACGCCAATGGTTTCATATGAGGTTAGCCGATTCAAACCGTGCGGGCTTTTGTGGCGAACGCTAGACCTCAATCAGGTGCTTGAGCGGGTGGTAGCCGGTTTTCAGTGTGGCGGCAACGTCGAGGATCGCCTTCTCGATACCATTCAAATGCATGCAGGTCAGCTCGATGGCCGCGCTTTGATTGCCGGCCTCGATGTACTCGATCAGCCGAAGATGTTCGTCATCGCGGCACGCCTCGTGGCTGTCGTCATCGAGGGCGGCGGCGTACAGCGAGGCACGGGAAATCAGCTTCTGGAACCAGTCCAGCAGCACCGGGTTGTTCAGGCTTCGCGCGAGTTTGATGTGGAACTCGCCGAGCAGATGAATCAGCCGTTCGTGGTCGCCGCTGCGGTGCGCTTCATCTTCCAGCAACAAATGATCGCGCAAGTCCTGGGTCACCGCGGTGTCCCGACGACGGCAGAGTTCGCTGACGATTCCGATCTCGATCAACCGCCGGGTTTCGAACAGCGAACGGATCTCTTCGTCGCTGGGCAACGACACCGATGCCCCCTTATTGGGCTCGGTGGTGACCAGCCCATCCGCTTCCAATTGCTTGAGCGCGGCACGAACCGACGTGCGGCTGACATTAAAAAGTTCGGCCAGCGAAGCCTCACCGAGCTTCATGCCGGGGCGCAACGAACGTTTGCTGATCGCCTCGTAAACCCCTTGGTAGACGCGGTCGACTGTGGTTTCGAGTTTCTTATCGGTCATTTCAACCCTCCTTTAGCGCTAAACAACCGGCCCCAGGCGATGAGCAGCCTTTGAAAAAGGGGGTTGCACGGGCAGATTAATCCGGTTATTTGTAGATTGCATCCAGATATTGCATACAATAATTAGAGGATTGCACCATTATGGGTCAACCAATAGCTATCGAAGTGCGTAACGTCTCTAAACGGTATTCCGACGATCCGGGACTGGCTCCAGCCCTCGACAACGTATCAGTCGACATTGCCGACAACGAATTCTTCACCCTGCTCGGCCCTTCCGGCTGCGGCAAAACCACCCTCCTGCGCACCATCGCTGGCTTCGAACATGTCAGCGACGGCGAGATCCGTCTGGCGGGTGAACCGGTCAACGATCTGCCGCCGTTCAAGCGTCGGGTCAACACCGTCTTTCAGAGCTACGCGCTGTTTCCGCACATGAGTGTCGCGCAGAATATCGCCTTCGGCCTCGAGATGCAGGGTCTTGATCACAAGCAAATTGCCCAGCGTGTCGATGAGATGCTGGCGCTGGTGCAAATGCAACACCTGGCCAGGCGCAAACCGGCCGAATTGTCGGGCGGTCAACAGCAACGCGTAGCCCTGGCCCGGGCCCTGGCGCCGAAACCCAAAGTACTGTTGCTGGATGAGCCGCTGTCGGCGCTGGACCTCAAGCTGCGCAAGGAAATGCAGGTCGAACTCAAGCGCGTACAGAAGGAAGCCGGCATCACCTTCATTTTCGTGACGCATGATCAGGAAGAAGCGCTGACGCTGTCTGATCGCATTGCCGTGATGTCCGCCGGCAAGATCCTGCAGATCGGCACGCCCAACGACATTTACGAACGCCCGCAACATCAATTCGTCGCCCAGTTCATCGGCGACATCAACTTCCTCCCCGGACACCTCAAGCGCGGCCAGCAGAACGAAAAACTCTTCGTGCCGAGCGGCATGCCGGTGGAAATTCCTTGCCCGGCTCAAGGCTTCGACGGCGCCAAGGTGCAATTGGCCTTTCGCCCGGAACGTTCGCAACTGGTCGATCCGGCGCAACCGCATCACCTGCGCGGCGTAATCGAAGCGGTGTTGTATGTCGGCACCGCGACGCTTTATCAGTGCCGCTTGAACAACGACATCAAGGTCATGCTGCGCGAAAACAACGAAGGCCTGAACCGTGGCCGGGTGGTCGGTGATCGCGTGGCGGTCAATCTGCCGCCCCACGCCTGCCTGTTGATGGAGGCCTGAGATGAGCGTCAGCAGCACTTCTCCCGCCCTCAACCGCGCCCTGTTACTGAGCCCGGTAATTCTGACCTTGCTGGCGCTGATCGCGATTCCGCTGGGGATCATGGGCTACATCAGCCTGTTGCCGCGCAATGTGTATGGCGGCGTCGACTGGCAGGCCGACTGGCAATTGCAAAGCTACGTGCAGCTGTTTTTCCAGGAAGGATTCGACGGTGAACTGGAACTGAACTGGGTCTACGCCCAGGCGTTGTTGCGCTCGGTGTTCCAGGCGGGTGGCACCACCATGCTGTGTTTCCTGTTCGGCTTTCCGGTGGCCTTGTGGATGTCGAGCCTCACGCCGCGTCGGCGCAACCTCATGGTCTTGCTGATTACCATCCCGTTCTGGACCAACCTGCTGATTCGCAACTACGCCTGGCTGATCATCCTGCGCGAGCACGGCTGGGTCGCGCAAAGCCTCAACGCGCTGTTCCCCCAGGCCGGCGGCATCACCCTGCTCTACAACGACTTCGCCGTCTGTGTCGGGCTGGTCTACAGCTTCTTGCCGTTCATGATTTTGCCGATCTATTCGACCCTGGAAAAACTCGACTGGCGCCTGGTGGAAGCCGCCTACGACCTCGGTGCCAATCGCTGGCATGCGCTGAAGCGGATCATCCTGCCGCTGTCGATGCCGGGGGTGATTGCCGGTGCCCTGCTGGTGTTTGTGCCGAGCCTGGGGGCCTTCATCACCCCGGCGATTCTCGGCGGTGGCAAGACGCTGATGATCGGCAACCTGATCCAGCAGCAGTTCGGCACCGCGCGCAACTGGCCGCTGGGCAGTTCGCTGTCGTTCCTGTTGCTGGGGATTCTGCTGCTGTCGCTGGTGGGTTACGCGCTCTATAGCCGCAGCGCTGCCAAAACACTACGTCGGGGAGCCACCGCATGATCGCCCTGCACCTGAAAAAACTGCCACTGACCCGCGAAGTCAGCCTGCTGATCCTCGCCTATCTGTACGTGCCGATCTTCGTCCTGATCGCCTACAGCTTCAACGCCAACCGCTCGGCGACGGTGTGGACCGAGTTTTCGTTCGCCTGGTACGGACGGATTCTGGCCAACCCGTCGATCCAGACGGCGGCATTGAATTCGATCATCGTCGCCAGCATCGCCACGGTCTGCGCCACGGCGATTGCGCTGCTCGCGGCATTGGCAACGTACCGGCCGTTCTATGGACAGAAGATGGTCGAGGGGGGGATCAACCTGCCGCTGATCCTGCCGGAAATCGTCACCGCCGTGGCCACGCTGCTGCTGTTCATGGCGCTGGGAATCAAGCTCGGTTTGCTGACGGTGATCGTCGCGCACATCGGCTTCTGCATTCCCTTCGCGTACCTGCCGATCCGCGCACGCCTGAATGATCTGGACAAGAGCCTGCTGGAGGCGGCGAACGACTTGTACGCCAACCCGTGGCAGGTTTTCCGCCGGGTGACGCTTCCGCTGTTGTGGCCGGCAGTGCTGTCCGGTTCGGTGCTGGCGTTCGTGGTCAGCCTCGACGATTTCATCATGACCTTCTTCGTCGCCGGCCCGGGTTCGACCACCTTGCCGGTGTACATCTTCTCGGCAATCAAGGCCGGCGTAACACCGGAGATCAATGCGATCTCGACCCTGATGCTGTTGATTTCCATCGTGCTGGTGGTGCTGGCCTTCTGGCTGGGACAGCGCGGTAAACAACAATGAGCCTGGAGCGTTCTCGAATGAAAACAAAAAGCATGCGTCCCGCTGTCGCCGGTCTGGCCCTAAGCTGCTTCACTGCACTCACTGCGTTCGGCGCGCACGCCGCCGAACCCAAGGAACTGTTTTTCTACAACTGGACCGATTATTACCCGGTCGACCTGCTGGCCAAGTTCGAAAAGGAGACCGGGATCAAGGTCACCATGGACGGCTACGACAGCAACGAAACCCTGCTGGCCAAGTTGCAGGCCGGTGGCGCGGCGTATGACGTGATCGTGCCGTCGCAGTCGATCATGCGCACCTTGATCAACCAGAACCTGCTGCTGGAAATCGACGCCTCCACCCTGCCCAACTTTCAATACGTGAAACCCGCATTCCGCGATCCGGTATTCGACCCCGGCCGCAAGTTCTCCGCACCGTATTTGTGGGGCACCACCGGGTTCTCCTATGACAGCGCGCGCGTGCCCGGCGGCAAGCTCGACGATTCGTGGAAAGAGTTCTTCGAACCGCGCAAGGAACTGCAAGGGCAACTCGCCGCCCTCGACACTTCCAGCAGCGTGATCAACGCCGCCAGCCATTACCTGAACGTCGACGAATGCAGCGAAAACCCGCAGGACGCCAAGCGCATCCTCGAACTGCTGCAAAAACAGAAACCGTTCCTGAAGATGTACAGCTCGGACAACACCGTCGACCGCATGGCCTCCGGTGAAGTGATCATGATGCAGAACTGGAACGGCTCGACCGCACGCGCCACCTTGCAGAAGAGCACCATCAAATACGTGTATCCGCGCGAAGGCCTGGCGATGTTCCAGGACAACTTCGCCGTGCCGAAAAGCGCACCGCACCCCGGTAACGCGAAGATTTTCATCGACTGGATGATGAAACCGGAAAACGCCGCCGCCGTGTCCAATTCCATTGCCTACGCCAACGGCATCCAGAGCGACAAGCTGCTCGACGCCAAGTGGAAAGTCATGGACGCCATCAACATGCCCGACGAATTCGCCTCGCGCTTGCGGCCGGAGAAAGAGTGCAGCAACAAGGCGCGGGAGCTGCAGGATCGGGTTTGGTCGAAGCTCAAGGGCTGAGTGCCTGGCTTTAGACCGAGGCGCGGCCTTCGCGGGCAAGCCTTGTTCCTACAGGGGAATGCGCATCCTTGTAGGAACGAGGCATGCCCGCGAAGACGCCGGCCAATCCACCATCAAATTTGAGGTGTATGCAATGACTCACCCCCGCTGGCTACGCAACGTGCGCCCCTACGGCGCCACAGCCGAAGACCTGCTGCTGGAAAACGGCCTGTTCAAACAACGCCGCCCGGCCTCCAACACCGCGCTGGCCGCCACCGACATCGACGGCCAACACCAGCTCCTCACCCCAGCCCTGGTGGAAAGTCACGTCCACCTCGACAAAACCCTGTGGGGCCAACCCTGGCGCCCGAACAGCGCCGGCCCGACCCTCAAGGACTACATCGCCAACGAGCGCCGCGTCCTGCGTGAAGTTGACGCGCCCATCGCCCATCGTGCCGGCGCGTTGCTGGAAAACTGCATCGCCCGTGGCTCGCTGACGATGCGTTGCCACGTCGACATCGACCCGGAATTCGGCCTGCGCCATGTCGAGGCCATGCAACAACTGCGCGACATCTACCGCGACCTGATCGACCTGCAACTGGTGGTGTTTCCGCAAACCGGCCTGATCAGCCGCCCCGGCACCACCGAACTGATGCGCGAAGCCATGGCGCTGGGCGTGGAAAACGTCGGCGGCCTCGACCCGTGCGGTATCGACAACGACCCGGTCGCGCAACTCGACTTCGTGTTCAAGCTGGCCAGCGAATTCGACCGTGGCGTCGACATTCACCTGCATGACAAAGGTGAACTGGGCCTGTGGCAAATCGCGTTGATCGCCGATTACACCGAGCGCTTCGGGCGGCAAGGTCGGGTGATGATCAGTCACGCTTACTGCCTGGGGATGTTGCCGTGGAGTCAGGTCAAACCGCTGGCAGAACGCTTGGCGGCGTTGAGCATTTCGCTGATGAGTTCGGCGCCGGCCGATTGCGCGGTGCCGCCTTTCCTTGCGTTGCGTGAAACAGGCGTGAATGTCTGCCTGGGTTCGGACGGCATTCGCGATGCGTGGTCGCCGATGGGCAACGGCGACATGCTGGAACGGGCAATGCTGCTGGCCTTGCGCTTTGACTTGAACAAGGACGATGAACTGGCCGCAGCGTTCGAAGCGGCGACGGTGAACGGTGCCCGGGCGCTGGGTTGTGAACGGTATGGATTGGAGATCGGCCAAGCGGCGGACTTCCTGCTGATGCCGGTACAGACTTTGGGCGAAGCCGTGGTTTCTCGACCCGTGCGGCAGGTTTATCGCGGCGGTGAGTTGATCGCCTCAGGTGGTCGGCTGCTGGAAAGCCGCTTGTGAAATGCATCGGTCTGAAGGCCAGTTGCGTGGTCGGCTTCGACGGCACGCAGCATGTGCTGTGGCGCGACGGCGAAGTGGTGTTCGAAGGTTCGCGCATTGTGTTTGTCGGGCGTGGTTTTACCGGGCCGGTCGATCAGTGGATCGACTATGGCAATGCGTTGATCGGCCCGGGTTTCATCGATCTGGACGCACTCGGGGATCTGGATTCCACGGTGCTGACGCTGGACAACGGCGATGAACGCGACATGGGCCGGATGTGGTCTGAGGACTATCTGGCGGCCGGTCCGCGCGAGAGTTTCGACCCCGATGAAGAAGTCTTCAAATACCGCTACGCCTTCACGCAGTTGATCCGCAACGGCATCACCACGGCCCTGCCAATCACCTCGATGTACTACCGCGAGTGGGCCGAGACCTACGACGAATTTGCAGCGGTGGCCGGCGTGGCGGCCGAACTGGGGCTGCGCACTTACCTCGGCCCCTGCTACATGAGCGGCATGAGTTATTGGCGGGCCGATGGCACCCTCGGGCATCACTGGGATGAAGCCCGGGGAATGGCCGGACTCGATGCGGCGGTTCGGTTTTTCCATGATTTCGAAGATGCGCACCAAGGCTTGATTCGCGGCGCCTTGTTGCCGGATCGCATCCAGACCTGCACCCCGGCGCTGCTGCAACGCACCGCTGCGCTGAGTCGCGAATTGAGCGCGCCGATGCGTTTGCATTGCTGCCAGGGGCTTGGCGAGGTGGCGATGGTCGAGCAACTGCGTGGTGTGTCGCCGCTGCACTGGTTGCAGCAACTGGACCTGCTGACCCCGCGAAGCCTGCTGCCCCACGGCATCTACACCTCGGGCGATGACGATCTGCAACGGGTGGTGGATGGAGGCGCAAGCCTGGTGCATTGCCCGGTGGTGTTTGCTCGCGATGGTGAGGCACTGAATTCGTTTGGGCGCTATCGGGCCAAGGGCATCAACTTCGCCTTGGGCACTGACACCTGGCCGGCGGATCTGCTGGAAAACATGCGCCAGGGGTTGAACATCGCCCGTTTGATGGAGGGCGGCGATGCGTTGACCTCCACGCTGGACATGTACAACGCCGCCACCCTCGGCGGTGCGAAAGCCTTGGGCCGCGATGATCTCGGTCGCCTGGCAACCGGGGCCAAGGCCGACATCACGGTGTTCAGCCTTCGCGGCCTGCACCTGGGGCCGTTGTTCGATCCGCTGAAAAACCTGGTGCTGGCCGGGCGCGGTGACGACTGCATCGCCAGTTACATCGACGGCCGCTGCGTGATGCAAGACGGCCAGGTTCAGGGCATCGATTACCCCGCTCTGCAACGCCAGGCCCAACAACAATTCGAAAAACTGATGCGCAGCCACAGCGACCGGGCCATGGGCCGACCGGACTGGAAAACCCTGTTCAAACCGGCCATTCCGTTCGCCGATGACTACAGCGCAGACGCGCCGTTGAGCGTAATCAATCCCCTTATTTAGAGATGTCTGCCAATGCAAAGCTTCGACTTCAGCACATTGAGTGCGCGGGACAAATACAAGATTCTGATCGGTAGCGTGGTGCCTCGGCCGATTGCGCTGGTCACCACGATTGATGGCGAAGGCCGGATCAATGCCGCGCCGTTCAGTTTCTTCAATGCGCTGTCCGCCGACCCGCCGATCCTGGCGCTGGGCGTGGAAAACTACGGCGACCAAAGCCCCAAGGACACCACCCGCAACATCCAGCTCAATCAGGAATTCACCGTCAACATCGTCAGCGATGCGCTGGTGGAGGCGATGAATGTATGCGCGGTGCCCTTCGCGCCCGGCTTCGATGAGTTGACGGCTGCGGGGCTGACGGCGATTGCCGGCACCACGGTCAAATGCCCGCGCATCGGCGAGGCGCCGGTGGCGTTGGAGTGTCGGCGGATGATGGCGCTGTCCATCGGGCAGTCGCGGGAAATTATCTTCGGGGAGGTGTTGATGGCGCATGTGCGGGACGAATTGATCGACCCGAAAACCTTGTACATCGATCAGCTGGGGCTGGATGCGATCGGGCGCATGGGTGGGCATGGCTATGCACGGACCCGGGATTATTTCGATTTACCGACGCGGTCGTTGCAGGCGTGGACGGATGCGCCGGGGGTGGGGAGCGGTTTTGGCCTGCCACCAAATGATCGTCCCTTAACTGATCGTTCCCACGCAGCGTGGGAACGATCTCACTGGGTTCAATCAGTACCGTATTTCGGCGAACGCGGTCCGTACAGCAAGCCCGCCGGTTGACCGGCCGACAGCAGGCGCGCACTGGCCACACCGGCAATCGGGTGACCGGCGTCGGTGGCGCTGTTGATCACTTGCTTGACCGCTGCCGTAATCAGCATGCCAACCAAGCCGCCGCCACCGTTGTTGCCGCCCTCTTCGCTCGAAGCCCGGGCCGAGCCGGTCCACAGGGTGGTGCCGCTCTTGAGGTCTACCAGTTTCGCGGTGGCGGTCACCACGGTTTCGCTGCTGATGATCATGTAGCGCGTACCGTAGTCCGTCACGGTGATGTACAACGCCGCATCGGCACCGAAAATTTCCTGCAGCTTGTTGGCCGGGGCCTGGTGAATGTCCGCCGGTGTGGTCAGGCCATTCTGGCGGAATGTCTCATCGACCAGGGTGATCGGCAGTACGTAGTAACCGGCTTCTGCCAACGGGTACGTGACCTGCGACAACATGCTGTAGGACGCCTTGACGTCCGGCGAGTTGTTCAGCGGCGGCAGCACCAGAATGGTTTTCGGACGGGCTTGCTTGTACGCCGAATAGTCCACGGTCTTGGGGCTGACGCAGCCACCGAGCACAGCCAGCGCCAGCAACCCGGCCATCAGTTTCAATGAACGCGCGATCATTGGGTGTCTCCGGTCTTGGCGTTTTTAAGCAGAAAATCCATGTACGGCGTCGACTCGGGAAACAGGGTTTTCTCAGTCCTGAACTGCTGCACCATCTGATCGTCCTTGCCCATGCTCAGGTACAACAGCCCCAGGTGAGCGTGGTAGCCAGGCGGCGGCGTCTTGCCGGTGGACTTGATCTTCTGCAGGTCGCGTTCCAGCGCTTCGGCCTGGGCTTCCTTGGGTTCTTCACCCTTGAAGTACTCGTAAACTTCCGGCTGGTAGCTTTCCCACTGGTAAAGGGTTTTCGGGCCGGCGCAACCGGCCAACAGGCCGCTGACCAGCAATGTCGACGCCATCAGCGCCCACGACACATACGTCTTGAACATGCTTTTACCGCTCCTTGTCATCAACCTTGATCAGTTACCCGGTTTCCATGCCCCGGCGTTCATCCCGTCTACCAGGCGATTGATCGCCTCGCGCATGGCCAGGTCGAGCACCTTGCCGTTGAGGGTCGAATCGTAGGCAGCGGTGCCGCCGAAGCCGATGACTTCACGGTTGGACAAGGCGTACTCGCCCGCGCCCTGAGTCGAATAAACCACTTCGGAGGTGCTGATATTGACGATGTTCAGGTTGACCTTGGCGTAGGCCACCTGGGTCTTGGCGCGACCGAGAATGCCGAACAGCTGATGGTCGCCGGTTTCTTTGCGGCCGAACTCGGTGACATCACCGGTGACCACAAAGTCAGCACCCTTGAGGCGCTGGGACTGGCCCTTGATCGCGGCTTCCTGCTGGATCTCGCCCATGTTGTCGCGGTCCAGCACGCTGAAGCGGTTGGTTTGCTGCAAGTGAGTGATCAGGATGGTCTTGGCCTGACCGCCGAGGCGATCCACGCCGTCGGAGAAGATGCCGCGCATGTAGCTTGAACGGTTGTCGAACTTGCCGACCGCCATGGGCACACGAACACCGGCATACGCCACGCTGGCGCTTTCGACTTTTGCGACTGGCAAGGCGCGCGAGCTTTCCGTGGCGCAACCGGCCATGCTGCCCAAAAGGGCAATCGCTGCCGCCGATACCAACATCCGAGAGATCATTCTCACTGTGCATTCCTTCTGAAAAAACGGTTTATCCCGGCACGGCAATAGCCAACCGCTGCGGATTGCAGCGGCGAAAAAGCGAGGGGGAATCAAATCGATAATCGACGTGCGGGACGTCGGCGGCCGGCATTATGCCAAAGTGCCATCACTGATAACAGTGTTTAATTTTTTATTGGCGCCAATGCATTGGCTGTCGCGATCAGTGGTTGGGATCAGTGGAAATCGCGGCTGCGCACGCTGATGCCATCCAGCAATGGGCTCAGGTCGCTCAAGCGTCCGGCAATCAGGTGGCGCACCTCGCCTTCCTTTTCCCAGCGGCCATCGACCTTGAGCAACTGCGAGCCGACCAGCACTTTTCGCTGCCGATCAGCCAGGTCGCGCCAGACGATGACGTTGATGTTGCCGAATTCGTCTTCGAGGGTGACGAAGGTCACGCCACTGGCCGTGCCCGGCCGTTGCCGGCCGGTGACCAGCCCGGCGACGCTGACCGGTCGCCCGTGCTCGACCTCCATCAGCTCTTTCGAACTGCGGCAACGTCGGGCTTTCAACTCACCACGCAACAACGCCAATGGATGCGGACCCAAGGTGGTGCCGACACTGTTGTAGTCGGCCAGCAGGTCCTCGCCCACTGTGGGTTTGGGCAGATAGATCGCAGGTTCTTCCTGACTCGGCAGGCCGGCAAACAAACCGAGCTGCTTCTGCACCCCCGCCACTTCCCAGCGCGCCCGATGACGGTCACCGGCCAGCCCCCGCAGCGCACCGGCATCGGCCAGTTGTTCCTGGGCACGGGCGTCGAGTCGTGCGCGCTCGCCCAGGTCGGCGATGTCGACAAATACACCCTTTGCCCTCGCCGCTTCGATGCGCCGGGCATCGTCCTCGCGAAAGCCCTTGATCATCCGCAGCCCCATGCGAATCGCCGGCTGCGCGCCGGTGATCGGTTCGAGGCTGCAATCCCAGTCACTGGCGCGCACGTCCACCGGGCGAATCTGCAAATGATGCCGGCGCGCGTCCTGCAGAATCTGGTCCGGGCTGTAGAAACCCATGGGCCAACTATTGATCAGCGCACAGGCGAAGGCCGCCGGTTCATGGCATTTCAACCAGCAACTGGCATAGGTCAACAAGGCGAAACTGGCGGCGTGGGACTCAGGAAAACCATAACTGCCGAAGCCTTTGATCTGCTCGAAGATCTGCGCGGCGAACTCGGCCGTATAGCCGTTTTTCTTCATCCCGGCGGCCAGCCGATCCTTGTGCGGTTCCAGTCCGCCATGGCGTTTCCAGGCGGCCATGGAGCGACGCAACTGATCAGCCTCGCCGGGGCTGTAGTCGGCGGCAACAATCGCAATCTGCATCACCTGTTCCTGAAACAGCGGCACGCCCAAGGTGCGTTTGAGCACGACTTCCAGCGCCGGGGACGGGTAAACCTCGGGTTCCTCCTTGTTTCGCCGTCGCAGGTACGGGTGCACCATCCCGCCCTGGATCGGCCCCGGACGGACGATCGCCACTTCGATCACCAGGTCATAGAAGGTCCGGGGCTTGAGCCTCGGCAGCATCGACATTTGTGCCCGGGATTCGATCTGGAACACGCCGATGGTGTCGGCACGGCCGATCATGTCGTAGGTTTGGACATCTTCGGCGGGGATCGTCGCCAGGCTCAAGTCCAGATGGCGATGACGACGCAGCAGATCAAAACAGCGGCGGATCGCACTGAGCATGCCCAAGGCCAGAATATCCACCTTGAGCAGCCCCACCGCATCGAGATCGTCCTTGTCCCACTGAATGATGGTGCGCTCGGCCATGGCAGCGTTTTCCACCGGCACCAGGCTGTCCAGTGGCTGCTCGGAAATCACGAAACCGCCGGGGTGTTGGGACAGATGCCGGGGGAAACCGATCAGTTGCTGAGTCAAACTCAGCACCCGGCGCAGCACCGGGCTCTCGGGGTCGAAACCGCCTTCAAGCAGGCGCTCCACGGGCGGCGTTGCATCGCTCCAGTGGCCGCAGCAATCGGCCAGGGCGTTGATCTGATCCGGTGGCAAACCCAGGGCCTTGGCCACATCGCGCACAGCGCCGGCCGCGTGATAGGTGCTGACCACTGCCGTGAGCGCGGCGCGGGTCCGGCCATAACGCTGGAACACGTACTGCAAGACCTCCTCGCGGCGCTCGTGTTCGAAATCGACGTCGATGTCCGGTGGTTCATTGCGCTCTTTGGAGAGAAAGCGTTCGAACAACAGCGTGGTGCGGTCCGGGTCGATTTCCGTGATGCCCAAGGCAAAACACACCGCCGAGTTCGCGGCAGAACCCCGGCCCTGACAGAGGATTTTTTGTTCACGGGCAAACCGCACAATGTCGTGCACCGTGAGGAAGTAGCTTTCATAGCCCAGCTCGGCGATCAGCTCCAGCTCCTTGTCGATCTGCACCAGCACCTTGGCTTGCGGACCGTCCGGCCAGCGCCACGCGATCCCTTCTTCGGTCAGATGCCGCAGCCAGGACGTGGCCGTCTGGCCTTGCGGCACCAGCTCGCGGGGATACTGGTAACGCAACTGGCCGAGGTCGAAGGTGCAACGCCGGGCAATGGTCAGCGTTTCATCGAGCAGTGCTTGCGGGTAGATCGATTGCAGGGCATCGAGGCTGCGTACATGCCGCTCGCCGTTCGGATGCAGCCGCAACCCGGCCTCGGCCACCGGCAGGTGATGACGGATCGCGGTCATGGTGTCCTGCAAGGCGCGCCGTCCACGGGTGTGCATGTGCACATCGCCGCTGGCCACCGCAGGAATCCGCAGTTCCCGAGCCAGGGTCAACAGCGCGTCCAGTCGCCGGGTGTCGTCCTGCCCGCGATGCAACTGCACCGCCAGCCACAGGCCATCGGTGAACGTCTGTTTGAGCCAATGACCGCTGGAAAAATCATCGACCGTGTCCGGCACCCACAGCGCCAGCAACCCCGGCATCGGTTCACTGAAGTCCTCACGCAGCACTTGATACTGGCCTTTCTCCGTGCGGCGCCGCGCCCGGGTGATCAACCGACACAGGGTCTGGTAACCCTCAAGGTTTTCCACCAGCAGCACCAGCTTCGGACCGTTCTCGATGCGCACTTCACTGCCGATAATCAGCGGCAGCTCCACGGATTTGGCCGCTTGCCAGGCGCGGACGATACCGGCCAGGGTGCATTCATCGGTGATCGCCAGCGCTTGATAGCCGTGTTTTTTCGCCCGCTGAAACAATTCCAGGGCACTGGAAGCACCGCGCTGGAAACTGAAGTTCGACAGGCAGTGCAGCTCCGCATACTCGACGCTCATGCGAACCAGCCTTGCAGCCACAGCGGGCCACCCTCACCCACCGCACGGTAGGCCCAGCCCTGCTGGCCGGAACGGGTTTCGATCAGGTAGTAATCGCGGCGCACGTCGTCGCCGTCCCACCAGCCGGACTCGATGCGCTCCGGCCCCATGAGGATCCGTGTCGAGCCTTCGTGTACGGCCTGCGGCTCCGTCAGCAACCAGCCCGGACGCTGCACGCCCACCAACCCCGCGCAGAGTTGGCTGTCGACCCGTGCCTGCCACGCGCACTCTGGCCGGTGATCGGCCTGGAAACGCAAGCCATGCACCGCGTCATCCCCGAGCCGTGCACGCAAGCGTTCGCGCAGTTGCTCCCAGGGCAAGGTCTGCTGCGGACGGTCGTCGAACAGTTCCTGACGTTGCGGGACGAAGCTCGGCAGGTCTTCGGCGCGCAGCCGAAAACCGCGCACCGGGGCCTCGACCTGCACCTGTTCCAGCCGTCCCCGGGCCAGTTCGAAGAGCATCGCCGGATCGCGCTCGGCGCTGAGCAGGCCGACCTTGATCAGCGTGTCCGGCAAGCCGGCGTGTTCCAGGTGCAGGTCGAAACGCTGCACGCCACTGTCCCGGCCACAAAGGAAGGCCGACAGATCGCCGGTCAAGCGACGCAATGGAAACAACAACGCCTGATGGGATTGCACATCGAAGTTGAGCTCGATGCGCACATCAAAACGGTCCGGCGGCAGGTAGAACGCCAGCGCCAGCCGCCGCTCGCCGAACAGCGCATCCAGGTGCTTGAGCACTTGGGCCTCGAAACGTCGCGCCAGGCTGTTGCGCGGCAACGCCTGAACCTGGCTCAAGGTGCGCAACCCCATGCGCGACAACGCCGTGGCCACCGCCGGTTCCAGGGCGATCCGGTCAACCGGCAATTGCCCCAGGTGATAGCGCAAGGCTTGATCGTCCGGCACCACCAGGCCGTCATACATATTGGCCAACACCCGCGCAGCCACCGGGTTGGGCGCGGCGACGATCCGATGCCGAAAGCCCAGTTCGCCGAGCTCGGCACGCAACCGCGCCTCGAACTGCGGCCACGGCCCGAACAACCCCAGGCTGGATTCGATTTCAAACACCACGGCACGCGGGTAATGCACGCTAACCTGAGAGCTGAACCGATAGGCCCACGCCGCCAGGAACTGTTGCCAGTGCTCGATCTCGGCGACATCGTATTCGGCCGTGACAAAACCTTTGCTCAAGGCCTGGGCGGCGGTCATCGACTGCCCCGGGCGCAAACCCAGCGCCCGCGCCGGAGCGTTGACCGCTTGCAACACCCGGCGCTGTGCCGGCCCCGTCAGCAGCGCCAACGGTTCATCGGGATCGGGGCGCTGACGCAGTACCGCGTCCAGCGCCAATTGCGGGAAGAGAATGCACACCCAGCGCATGGCAACCTCAATGCCCCACGGGAAAGGCAATCGGCGCCGAACGCGCCAGTCCGCCCCGGCACTTGAGCACACGCAACTGTGCAGGCCGGGCATCGATGGCGATGCGCAGCGCCGCAGGCGAAGGGTTGATGGCTTCGTTGATCGAGCGATAGGCGAACGCCAGGGTCGAGCCGGTTTCGGCCGCCACCTGCAAGCGTCGCAGCGCCCGGTCATCGGCCTTGTGCGGCCAGCACAGCACCGCGCCGCAACTGCCCGAACGCAGGCATTGTTCCGCCGCCCACAGCGCATCGCGCTCGCTGGCCTGGATGATCGACAACTGGCGCAGATCGACCCCGGCGTTCTGCCAGGCCTGGGGATACGGCACGTAAGGCGGCGCCACCAGCACAATGCGCTCGCCCGCCGCCGACAGCCGCGCCAGGGCCGGCCACACCAGTTGCAACTCGCCAACGCCCTGCCCGGCCAGGAGGATTTCGGTCAGCGCCGCCTCCGGCCAGCCGCCGGTGGGCAACGCCGCGTCCAGTGCGGCATGCCCGGTCGGTTGCGGGCTGACAGATGGTGGCGCAGGCCGGCCCTTCCAGACCTGGCCGCCATTGAACAGCGTATCCAACGCAACGACGGCGCCCATCACCCTTGCCTCACCAGACCGCAGAACACGCCTTCGATGGCCAGGTCCTGATTGGCCTCGACGATGATCGGCTTATAGGCCGGGTTGCGTGGCAACAACCGGACAACATCGCCGACCCGCTCGAAACGCTTGATGGTGACTTCGCCGTCGAGCCGCGCCACGACGATCTGGCCGTTGAGCGCTTCGGGATTGCGGTGTACGCCCACCAGGTCGCCGTCGAGAATACCGTCCTCGATCATCGAGTCGCCCTGGACCCGCAGCATGTAGTCCGGCACTCGCGAGAAGATCGACGGGTCGAGCAGCAAGCGGCTGTGCACTTCGGCATCGGCACCGATCGGCGCACCCGCCGCGACCCGCCCGAGTACCGGGATGTCCAGCAATTCGGGCCGCGCCGGTTGCCCGAGCAAACGAATGCCCCGGGCCTGATGCGGGTTGACCTCGATAAAACCGGCCTCGGTCAGCGCCAGCACATGCTTGCGCGCCACGCTGCGGGAGGCGAAACCAAATGCCTCGCTGATTTCAGCGAGGCTCGGGGATTGACCGTGCTCCGCGATTCGATCACGGATAAAGGTCAGGATGGCGGTACGGCGGGGAGTTAAAGTCGTCATGGAGTACATTTGTACTCTTTCGGCATTTTCCTGGCAAGGACCGCCAGTCAGCTCAAGCCACGCGACGCCAGAAACCCTGCGATGTAATCGATGAAGGCCAGCACTTTGGCGGTTGCCCGCCGATGACTGGGGTACACCGCCAGGATGTACGAGCCAAAACTGTCGGGATCGATGTCGTAATCGGCCATTACCCGCACCAGCCGCCCGTCGGCGATGTACGCCGCGGCACTCCACAACGGCGTGTGCAGCAAACCGCGTCCGGCCAGTGCGTTGGCCAGCAGCAGGTCGTAGTTGTCACTGCGCAATCGTGGTGATTGCGGTTGCGCCAGGCTCAATCGTTGCCCGTCGCGCTCGGCCCACCAGAACTCGCGGCTGAGCAGCGGATGACGGTAGAGCAGCCATTCGTGGTCATCGAGGGTGTCCGGCGTGACCGGCAACCCCTTGCGCGCCAGATATTCAGGGCTGGCGCATAACGCCAGCCGATTGCTGCCGACGACGCGAGCAATCAACCCCGGCAAATCGTCATGCCCCTCGCGCAACGCCAGGTCGTAGCCGCTTTCCAACAGGTTGACGAACTCATCGCACAGGTCCACTTGCAGGTTGATCTGCGGGTATTGCTCCAGAAAGCCGCCGCACACCTGATCGAGAAAAGCCTGCCCATACGCCAGCGGCGCGGTGATTTTCAGGTTGCCGCGCAGGCCATGCTGCAACTGCTCGATTTCCTCGCCGGCCTCCTCCAGCCGCTGCAACACCTGGCGCGCGGTTTCCAGATAAAGACGACCCGATTCGGTCAGCAAAATCCGTCGGGTGCTGCGTTCGAACAAGCGGGCGCCGAGCTCCGCTTCGAGGTGATTGACCGCTTTGGTCAAGGCCGACGGGGTCTTGCCCAGTTGCTCGGCGGCGCGGCTGAAACTGCCGAGTTGCGCCGTGACCACGAACATTTTCAATGCACCCAACTTGTCCATTCTTTTTCCATTCAGGCAAAAACGTTTTTCGTGAGCGAGGCGTTCTGCTGGCCGTGACAAGCCACTAATCTGGCCATCAGACGCAATAACAAGGAAACATTCAATGAAAAGATTCATTCCGAATCTATTGATGGCCGCCATCAGTTTTGCCTCGATGGAAGCCATGGCAGCGGCCGATCTGGTGCTGTTCAATGGCAAGATTTTCACCGCCGACCGCGCGCAACCGAAGGTGCAGGCGTTGGCGGTGCAGGACGGCAAAGTGCTGCAAGTGGGCAGCGATGCGCAGATCAAGGCCCTGATCGCTTCGGGCACCAAAGTCGTCGACCTCGGCGGAAAAGCCCTGATGCCCGGCCTGATCGACAGTCATTCCCACGCCATATTCGGCGGTCTGGAAATGACCTCGGCCAATATGGAAGACGAGGTGGTCGACCTCGACGAACTGGAAAAACGCCTGAAAGCCTGGCGCGATGACGGCAAGGCCAGGCATGGCGATGTGTTGGGCGTGGCTGGCATGAGTTCGGCTTATTGGGCCCAGGCCGAAGCTTTTGGCCAGAAATTCAACGCTGGCGAGTGGGCCAAGGTGCCCGTGGTGTTCACCGGCAGCGATCACCACACCGCGTGGGCCAACAACGTGATGCTCGAACGCGCCGGGATTGATGCGGCGCTGCTCAAGTCATTGCCGGACGCCGAGAAAGACACGATCGGCAAACTCGCCGATGGCAGCCCCAACGGTTTTCTGGTGGACGCCGGCTGGGATCGCGTCGCCTCGAAGATGCCGGTGCCGAGCCCCGCCGACATGTTGAAAGCCGCGCAATCCGCCGTGCGCTACAACAACAGCCTGGGCATCACCGCGTGGATGGACCCCGCCGCCAACGCCGCACCCGGCGAACCCGTGTTCGCGCTCAAGCCCACGGAGAACACCGTCGGCGTGCTGCCGGTGTACAAAGCGCTGGCCGAAAGCGGCGGCATGAGCGCCCACGTCGCTGCACTGCTGGTGGCCAATCCGAAAAGCGTGCCGGCCGATCTCGACACCCTGGACAAGGTCCGCCAGCAATTCCAGGGCATCCCGAACCTGACCTTGCCCGGGGTCAAGATCTTTGCCGACGGCGTGATCGAATACCCGGCGCAGAGCGCGGCGATGATCGATCCTTACAGCAACTCGCACAAACAGGGTGAACTGCTGATCGATCCGAAGCACTTTGGCGAATTGGTCAGTGCCATCGATCAGCGCGGCTGGCTGGTGCACATCCATGCCATCGGCGACCGCGCAGTGCGTGAATCGCTGAACGGCATCGCCCAGGCGCGCAAGGACCGCCAGAGCGGCGTGACCCACTCGATCACCCACCTGCAAATGGTCAACCCGAAAGAGTTCGCGCGGTTCAAACCGCTCAACGTCATCGCCTCGATGCAACTGCTGTGGGCCAGCGCCGACGAGTACACCCTGGACATGATCAAGCCGTATGTCAGTGCGCTGGCTTTCCGTTACCAATACCCGGCGCACTCCTTGCTCAAACAGGGCGCGACTATCGCCGGCGCCAGTGACTGGGCGGTGTCTTCTCCCAATCCATGGAACGCCATGGCCCAGGCCATCTCCCGGGAAGGCCCGCTGGGCGTGTTGAACGCCGATGAGCGCATCGATCGCGAAACGATGTTGTATGCCTACACCCTGAACGCTGCGCGCACCATCGGCCTGGAGAAGCAGATCGGTTCGTTGAGCCCCGGCAAGCAAGCCGACTTCATCGTGCTGGACCGCGACGTGTTCAGTGTCGACAACAAAGCCCTGCATGACACCCAGGTGCTGCAAACCTGGTTCGCCGGTCGCGAAGTCTACGCGCCGACGCTCTAAGAAAAATCATCTGAAACCACTGCCCGCCCCCCGCGTTTGTCGCCGGGGTTCGGCGCAGCCTTGCCGTAAAAAATCTGCCCATAACAATCACAATAACGGGACGCACCCCATGAAAGCTTTCACCCTGTTCGCCCTCGGCTCCTTGAGCCTTCTTCCCTTGAGCAGTCAGGCGCTGCCCTTGAATGACGATTTCGCCCTACTGGTCGACCTGACCCTGGCCAGCGACTACCGCACCCGTGGCATTTCGCAAACCCAGAATGATCCTGCAGTGCAGGCCGGTTTGACCCTGGCCCACAGCAGCGGCCTGTACCTCGGCGCATGGAGTTCAAACGTCGATTTCGGCGGCGGTCTGAAGACCCGACAGGAAGTCGATTACTACGCCGGTTGGCTCTGGCAAGCGACCGATACGATCAGCCTGGACCTTGGCTATCTCAAATACGCTTACCCCAGGGAAAGTCAGTTTAACCAGGGTGAGACCTACGCAATCCTCAGCGCTTATGGCGTGAAGCTGGCGGCCTACTACTCCGCGGATGCGCCAGGCATCGACAGCAAGCAGAGCTCGCTGTACAGCTACGTGGGCTACGAAACCGAGTTGCCTTACGACACCGGTCTGAAACTGCGATACGGCAACATGGATTTCAAGGACCCGCACCTTTACTCGATGTCAGGCCAGGCCGAAGACTCGTATCGCGAATGGGAGGTCAAACTGTCCCACGAACTGGCCGGTGTGATGCTGGGTTTGAGTTACATCGATACTGACCTGTCGAAAAACCAGTGCGTCAGTAATTGGGGTTATGGAGATGTCTGCACCGCGACCGTAGTAGCAAGCCTGAGCAAATCCTTCTGACCCCCACAGGATTGCGTTGAAGCTTAAATTTCAGGTGCGCTTGAGGATCTGGTCCATCACCCAGTCGGTTTTCAGCGCGTGTTCGGCCATCGCCGGATGCTGCGCTTCGCCCCGGATATGCGCGTTCATGCCCAGCACGTGATGCCACTGGATGTGCTCGTGATGGTCGATGTGCAGGCTGAGATTTTCATCCGCCTCAAGTCGCACCGGGTGCTCATCGAACACCGAAAAACTGATCCGGCCCTGGCTGCCGATCAGTTCTACCTGATCTTCGCGGCGGTCGGCGACGAAATTCCAGCAGCCCATGCCCAGGGCACCCGAAGCAAACCGCCAACTGGCGCTGACGGCGTCTTCGGCGGCATACAAACCGGCCTGCCGCGCGGTAAAACCGGCGACTTCGACGATATCCCGAGCAAATACTGAAACAGATCGAAGCCATGACTGGCCAGGTCGGCGAAGTAGCCGCCGCCGGCAATCAGCGGGTCGGTGCGCCAATTGTCGGCGCCACCCAGATCGTTCGGAGACGGCGCCTTGGTCAGCGTCCAGGACAGATGCCGCACCTCGCCGATCCGCCCCTCCTCCAGCCACTGCCGCACTTGCGCAAAGCGCGGCAGCGAACGTCGGTAATAGGAAACGAACAGGTGCAGTCCGGCGTCGGCAAAGACCTTTTGCATCTCGCGGCTTTGCCCGGCATTCAGCGACATCGGTTTTTCGACGCAGCAATGTTTGCCGGCTGCGGCGACCTGCAAGCTATAGGCGTGGTGACTGTCGGGCGGCGTGGCGATGTACACCGCGTCCACCTCAGGATCATTGATCAGCGCTTGCGCATCGGTGTAAACCCGGGCGATGCCGTGACGTGCGGCGTAGTCGGTCACCGCGTCCAGCCGCCGCCCCATCACCGCCACCAATGCCGAACCGGGGGCCTTGTAAAAGGCCGGCCCGCTCTTGCGTTCAGCGACACTGCCACAACCGATCATGCCCCAGCGCACTACGTCCATGTTCTCTCCTTATCCTTAGCCGATGCGCAACGCGCGCAGGTCCAGATGACCGTCCTTGAGCGGCGGGCACCAGTAGTAGCCGCCGGTGATCGGGCGGCTGATGCGGTACAAACCGTCGGTAATGCCGTCTTCCAGTCCGCTCATGCGCCGCAGTTGGGCTTCGAAGGCGTCGAGGGAAAAACCGAACGCCAGAAACATCAGGCCGGCGCGGTCCCCTTCGATCCACGGCATCGAGCGACGGACCACGAACGCCTCAGGGGCGAAGCTTTCCTGGGCGGTGCGTTTGACGTGGGCGGAAATCGGCGCGTCATCGAGTTCTTCGTTATCGCTCAAGCGACGGCCCATGATGTTGTCTTTTTCCTGGGACGGCATCGCGTGGAAGCCTTTCAGATCATGCTGCCACTGCTGGATCGCGGCGAAGCTGCCACCGACCAGTCCTTCCGCGCCCTCGCCCAACAACGCGGCGGCCACGGCGGCTTCGTCGTGCGGGTTCTCGGTGCCGTCTTCGTAGCCGGTCAGGTCGTGGCCGGTCATGTGGCGGAAGGTTTCGTTCATCTGCACCAGGCGCAGGGCCGGTGCCAGCGCGGCTTCGATGGCGTTGCTGCGATTGAGCAGTTCACCGCGGTCGACGCCGTGTAGCCAGCACCAGAGCGCGTGTTGGGTCGACGGGTTGTCGACGCCAACGCCGGTCAGCGCCGGAAACGGTCGCAGGCCATCGATCTGTGCGTGCAGCGCCTTGACCAGGGATTCACCGAAGCCGACCACCGCCGATTTTCCGTCCACCAGTTGCATCAAGTTGTCGAGCGCGGCCGGCAATGCTTCGGCGGATTCGAGGGCGAAGAACATATGGCGGGCTTGAGGCGGAACGGGGGTGGCGAGAATGCCCGGCTGGTAGTAACTCATATGAACTCCTTGAAAAAGAGCACGGAGTTTAACCGGAGCACGAGGGTTTGTGTGGCTTTGGCATCCTTCCCCACACGGCGAAATCGCGCTGGGCTCTGATTGCGAAACGCGCTGGGGCTTATCGTTAACACCGCCGAGCAGCGCCGGCAAGACGCCGCCCATCAACGCCAAACAAAGGCTAGGCTTTTCAGAGACTCGAATGGCCCACATGGTCGTCCTCTCGTGGGGTCCCCCTCTGGGGGCCAACCAGAGGGGCATCTGGGACCAGGACCGACGGTGCCGGCCATCCCACGATCGAAAACCCTGAACCGCCGAACGATGAGATGAGTCATGACAAGCGAGGCCGAGGTCTGCTAAAACGATTCATCAGTTCATCACCCAATCCAGACGGGGTAGCGACATGACCACAGCACATATCCTTGGCAACCTGTTTCCCGACTCAAGCGACATCCCGGAAAAATACCGCCTCGACGGTCAGACCGAGCAGCGTGAATACCTGGTCGACGGCGAACTGAAAACCTGGTCCGGCCCCCTCGCCCAAGTCCGCAGCCCGGTGTACCTGACCGGCGAAAATGGCGATGAACAAGTGATCCTCGGCAGCACGCCGCTGCTCGATGCAGAAACCGCATTGACCGCGCTCGACGCCGCCGTCCGCGCCTATGACCGGGGCCAGGGTTTGTGGCCGACCATGCGCGTGGCTGAACGCATCCAGCACGTCGAAACGTTTCTGGGTCGCATGCGCGAACAGCGTGAGGCGGTGGTCAAGCTGCTGATGTGGGAGATCGGCAAGAACCTCAAGGACTCGGAAAAAGAGTTCGACCGCACCTGCGATTACATCGTCGACACCATCAATGCCCTCAAGGAACTCGACCGTCGCTCCAGCCGCTTCGAGCTGGAACAGGACACCCTGGGGCAGATTCGCCGCGTACCGATGGGCGTCGCCTTGTGCATGGGGCCTTACAACTACCCGCTGAACGAAACCTTCACCACGCTGATTCCGGCGCTGATCATGGGCAACACTGTGGTGTTCAAACCGGCCAAGCTGGGTGTGCTTTTGATTCGGCCGCTGCTGGAAGCCTTTCGCGACAGTTTCCCGGCCGGGGTGATCAATGTGATCTACGGCAGCGGCCGCGAGACCGTCAGCGCACTGATGGCCAGCGGCAAGATCGATATCTTTGCGTTTATCGGCACCAATAAAGCCGCCAGCGACCTGAAAAAACTCCACCCCAAACCTCACCGCTTGCGCGCGGCACTGGGCCTGGACGCGAAGAACCCGGGCATCGTGTTGCCGGAGGTTGATCTGGACAACGCCGTCAACGAAGCGGTGACCGGCTCACTGTCGTTCAACGGTCAGCGTTGCACCGCCCTGAAAATCCTTTTCGTCCATGAAGACGTGGTCGAGTCGTTCATCGAGAAATTCAACGCCAAACTGGCCACTCTGAAACCGGGTATGCCATGGGAAAGTGGTGTTGCGCTGACGCCGCTGCCGGAAGCGAGTAAGGTCGATTACCTGCACTCGCTGGTCGCGGATGCAGTCAGCAAAGGCGCCACCGTAGTCAATCCAAATGGCGGTGAAGCGCGCGCGTCGTTCTTCTACCCGGCGGTGCTGTTCCCGGTGACGCCGCAGATGCGCGTCTACCAGGAAGAACAATTCGGCCCGGTGGTGCCGATCGTGCCTTACCGGCATCTCGATACGGTGATCGACTACGTCCTGGAATCGGACTTCGGCCAACAGTTGAGTATCTTCGGCACCAACCCGGTGGCGGTCGGTCGGCTGGTGGACACCTTTGCCAACCAGGTCGGCCGGATCAACCTCAACGCCCAGTGCCAGCGCGGCCCGGACACCTACCCATTCAACGGCCGCAAGAACTCCGCCGAAGGCACATTGTCGGTGCATGATGCGCTGCGGGTATTTTCGATCAGGACGCTGGTCGCGACCAAGTTCCAGGAAACCAACAAGGAACTCATCAGCGAGATCATCAGCGGACGCAGTTCGAGCTTCCTGACCACCGATTACATCTTCTGAGGACACCGAGCCTGAACACGTTCAGAGCCCATCGACTGCCACCGCTGCTGCGCCGGTTACTGCGTCCGTTGCTGGACCCGTATCGGCGCTATCGCTACGCCAAGCTGATCCATGCGGTCCGCGTGTCGCTCGGCTTGTTGGCATCGATCATGCTGACCACCGGCATCAACCTGCCCCACGGTGAGTGGGCGTCGGTAACGATGCTGGTGGTGATCGGCGGTTTGCAGCACCACGGCAACATCGGCAAAAAAGCCGCCGAGCGTGCCATCGGTACGTTGATCGGCGCCGCTATCGGCCTGCTGCTGGTGGCGCAACAGGCCTGGCTCGGGATGCCTTGGCTGACCTATTTTGTGATGTCGGCGGTGTGCGGGTTTTTCTCGTATCACGCCATCGGCAAGGGCGGTTACACCGCGCTGCTGGCGGGGATCACGGTGTTTATTGTCGCCGGGCATGGCGACAACCTAATCTCCGACGGACTGTGGCGCGCAGTGGACATTCTGATTGGCGTGGCCCTGGCACTGGCCTTTTCTTTCGCCCTGCCGTCGTATGCGGTTTTTTCCTGGCGCTACAACCTGGCCAGCTCGCTGCGCGATTGTGCGACGATTTATGGACGCATTATTGATGGTCAGTCCGTCTCGGATGACGAACACCTGAAGCTGATGAATCGCCTGAACGCGTCGATGGTGCAATTGCGTTCGCTGATGCCGTCGGTGTCCAAGGAAGTGAAGATTTCCATGACCGAACTCGATGCGATTCAGCGTCATTTGCGAATGTGCGTCAGCACCTTGGAAATCCTTGGTAACACCCGGCCGGACTCCAAGGATCGCGACGCCATGGCGCATCTGCAATCGAGTTTCAAAGCCGAACACCGGCAGATTCGCGTGCAGCTGATCGGCATGGCCCGGGCGCTGAAAACCGGCGCATCGCAGCGACTCAGTCGCCCCATCGATTTGCCGGTTGATTCAAGTCTTGAAGCACCGGTCTACAACCCGCTGGACGGCCATCAATTATTGATACGCCAGTTCGCTTCGAACATCGGCGAGATGCGCCAACGACTGGCGAAGACCGCGCCGCGCTGGAACATCTGACGCCCGTCTTATTGTGTGACCGCCCGACGAGACTTCAAGCCCCAGCCCTGCTGCATGCCTGCGGCAGCCAGCAGAATCGCGGCAACACCGACCCACTGTAGCGGTTCGAGGCGATGACCGAAGGCAAACCAGTCAACGAAAATCGCCGCAATCGGGTAAATGAAAGACAACGCCCCGGTCAATGCCGTCGGCAGTTTTTGAATCGCGCCGTACAGCAGCACATACATCACGCCAGTGTGGACGATGCCCAGCGTCACCAGGCTGGCCCAGGCGCTGGGTGCTTGCGGCAACGCTGAAAAGTGCGCAAATGGCGCGAGCAGCAGCACCCCGGTGCTGACCTGGATCAGGGCAATCAAATGCGGTGGCGTGCCGGTCAGGTGTTTGATAATCAGGGCTGCAATCGCATACAGAAACGCCGCCCCAAGGCCAGACCGATGCCCATCAGGTAATCGTTGCCACCTGCGCCCTGCTCGCCATGAGCGCTGACAATGGCCAGCATCCCGAGAAACGAAATGCCCAGCCAGAACAGTTTTTGCAGGGTGATCTTCTCGCCCAGAAACAACGCCGCCAACCCGACCAGCATGAACGGTTGAACGTTATAAACCGCCGTGCCGATGGCAATTGAGGCACGGGAATAAGAGGCGAACAACAACACCCAGTTGCCGACAATCGCGACCCCGCTGAGCACTGCCAGCAGGAAGGTGGTGCGGGTCAGAATGCCCGGACGCAGGAAGCCGAATGCCGCGCAGATCAACAACAGCGTGCCGGCGCCGAACACGCACCGCCAGAACACCACGTCCAGCACGGGCTGCCCGGACACCAGCACGAACCAACCGATGGTCCCGGAAATCAGCATGGCGGCGGTCATTTCGAATGAACCGCGACGTATGTTTTTGTCCATCATCAGACTCCTGTGATTGAGGCCAAATTATGCCAATCCGTCCAAGGGCATCTCCAGCGCAAAAAGCAGGCTAAACTCGGTTTCTGCCTTTTTTATCAAGGCGTATTCAGTCAACGGCCTAACAGGGGATTTGCCATGATCGACGACATCGACCAAGTGCTCATCACCGCATTAATGGAAGATTCACGCCGCTCGCTCAAGGCGCTGGCGCAGATCAGCGGCCTGTCCTCGCCCAGCGTTGCCGAGCGTTTGCGGCGACTCGAAGAGCGTGGTGTGCTTAAAGGTTACACCGTCGAAATCGATCCCAAGTGCTTTGGTTATCAACTCCAGGCCATCGTGCGGATCCGCCCGTTGCCGGGCCAGTTGCAGGAAGTCGAACGGCAGATTCAGGCCATCCCGGAATTCACCGAGTGCGACAAAGTCACCGGCGATGACTGCTTCATCGCCCGCTTGCATGTGCGCTCGATGGAGCAACTGGACACCCTGCTCGATCGCCTCAACACCCACGCGGAGACCAACACCGCCATCGTCAAGAAGACCCCGGTCAAACGCCGCTTGCCACCGATGGCGTGAGTGCGGTTTTGATTGGAAACGCGTAAATTGACCGCTTTCCGGCTAAGGATTGGCGGTATGAAAATTCAGGTGGTTTTACTCGCGACGTTGTTGCTCGCCGGCTGCGGCACGGTTCAAACAGTTGTGCGCGGGGATGAAGTGGCTTCGAAGAGTCTCAAGGAGTACAAAAGTTACTGCGGTGCTGTTCCCCGTATCTACAGCGGCGTGACTTACGATTTCTGCATGCTCTATGCTCCCCTGCAAAAAGGACGGGATGCACAGGTGCATGACAGTGCTCCGGCCATTGTCCTTATCGACGCAGTCATTTCCGGCGCCCTCGATACGTTGCTCCTGCCCTATACCATCTACCGCCAGCAGGCCGATGGCAGCATTATCATCACGGAATGAGCCCGAATTCCGGGCGATAAAAAACCCGCCTGAGCGGGTTTTTTACTTAGAGCCTGCGATTAATCATCGCGGCTCATGATGCCGAACAGCTGCAACAAGCTGACGAACAGGTTGTAGATCGATACATACAGGCTGATGGTCGCCATGATGTAGTTACGCTCGCCGCCGTGAATGATGGCGCTGGTCTGGAATAGAATGCAGACCGAGGAGAACAGCACGAAACCTGCGCTGATCGCCAGTTGCAGACCGCTGATCTGGAAGAAGAAGCTCGCCAGCGTCGCACCCAGCAGTACAAAGAAGCCTGCGGTGATGAAACCACCAAGGAAACTCATGTCCTTGCGGGTGATCAGCACGTAAGCCGACAGACCACCGAACACCAGCGCCGTCATCGCGAATGCCGAACTGACAACTTCAGCGCCGCCCTGCATGCCCAGGTAGCGGTTGAGGATCGGGCCAAGCAGAAAACCCATGAAACCAGTCAGGGCAAATGCCGACACCAGGCCCCAGGCCGAGTCACGGAGTTTGTTGGTGAGGAAGAAAAGCCCGTAAAAGCCGATCAGCACCACAAAAATATTCGGGTAGCCGACACGCATCTGCTGAGCAACGAACGCCATCACGCCGCTGAATGCGAGGGTGAGAGCGAGCAAGCCGTATGTGTTGCGCAGGACGCGGCTAACCTCTAGCTGCTCAACCTGCACGCTGTTATTAACTGCGTAATCCTGTTCGCGCATGGCGACACTCCTGTTGGTTTGAAACGTTCAGTCGCAAAGATCATAACAGACGCTCTGTAACAAGCCATGCAGAGAGTTTGACAGTGTGTTTCATTCAGGTATTATGGCGCCCGCAACGCAAACGGAGGTGTGGCCGAGTGGTTTAAGGCAACGGTCTTGAAAACCGTCGACTGTAACAGGTCCATGAGTTCGAATCCCATCGCCTCCGCCATCTTTATACAACAAAGCCCTGATTATTCAGGGCTTTGTCGTTTCTGGGGTTTGGGAATTTTGCTCCTTCCTCTCTGGACCATATCCGCATCTTTTCGTCAGTTTCCGCAACCTTGCCCAAGCACCATTGAATCCAGCTCCAAATTTGCGCACGGCCTAAAACGCCTTAACCTGCAGTTGTCGTCTATGCGGGCGGAACGAAATCTACCGCTGGTGCACATCGCCTCACCTCCCGCGTTACCGCGGAAGACTCGGCGTGCACCAGCACTGCACGCTACAAGGTGTAGGAAATGCCAACTTGTACTGTTCGCGGCGCGCCCGGATAGGCATAGACGTTACCGAATGCGCCTTCTTCATAGTCACGATCAAACAGGTTTTTCACGTCAAGATTGAGCCGCACCTTGTCATTGATCTTGTAGAAGCTGAGCAAATCGACAACGGTGTAGCTGCCCATCGAAAACGCGGTGTTGGCGGTTTGCCCGGCGCGCTCGTCGACGTACTTGAGCCCGGTACCCAAGCCCAACCCCTTGAGGGTGCCATCCTGGAACTCATACATATTCAACAGGCTGAAGCTGTTTTTCGGGATGTTCAGCAGGCGCGTGCCAGAGCGCAGCACGTTGTCTTTGGTCACTTCGGCATCGACATAGGCGTAGCCGCCAATCACGCGCCATTCGGGCGTTAGGTTGCCGGCAACATTGACGTCGAAGCCACGGCTGCGCACCTCACCGGCCGCAACGCTGAAGGTCGAATCAACAGGGTCGGTGGTCAACACGTTACGTTTTTCGATCTGGTAGACCGCCGCGTCAACACTCAACTGCTGATCCAGCGCTTCCCACTTGATACCCATTTCGTAAGACTTGCCCTTCTCCGGCGCAAACCCGCCGCCCTCACGGCTTGCGCCGGTGTTGGGTTTAAAGGAGCGCGCAGTGTCGGCATAGACCGCCAATGTCTCGGTCAGGTCGTAGGTCACGCCGATGCGCGGGGTCACCGCGTTGTCACTGGCCTGCCAACTCTTGCCGCCCGGCACGAAGGTTTCGTAGTCATGTTCGAAGCGTTCGAAACGCGCCCCGGCCAGCACCTTCAATTTGTCGGTCAATGCCACCTGATCCTGCACGAACGCTGCATACGTCTTGAGGTTTTCCTTGTCATGAGTCGGCGTGCGAGTCAGCGCCGGACGCGGCTGGCCGTACACCGGGTCGAAGATGTCGATCGGGTACGCGCCGACCGCACCGCTGGAGCGTTGAATAATCGACTTGTAGTCGTAATCTTCGTACTCGATACCGGTGAGCAACGTGTGCTGCAAACCAGCGGTATCGAAATGGCCGGTCAGATTGAGTTGGGTATCCTTATCGGTCCACTCCAGCTTGCGATAGTTGAAGTTGCGCCCCAGGGTGCGGCCGTCAGCGGCAATACCGTTGGCCTCGACCGCGTTGCCCTTGAGCGATCCGTCGAGCCACTGGAAACCGCCCCCCAGCGTCCAGTCGTCGTTGAGCATGTGCTCGAAACGCAATTGAGCCATGTTGTTGTCGTTGTGCAATTTGCCAACGTCTTTTTCGCCGAAAAAGCTGTCGCGGGAGGCGGTGCCAATCTGTTTGGCGTAACGCGTAACGCCTCGATCCAGAGGCGCGTTGTTGCGCATGAAGTCGCCTTCGAAAATGAGCTTGGTCGCATCGGTTGCCTGCCACGTCAGCACCGGAGTGATACCGTAGCGTTCGGTTTCGACATGATCGCGGAAGGTGTCGCCGCCCTCGCCCACTACGTTCAGTCGATAGGCCAGGCGCCCTTCTTCGTCGAGCGGGCCGGAAGCGTCCAGCGTGCCGCGTTTCATGCCCTGATCGTTGAGTTGACTGCCCAGGGTGACGGTGCGCTCGGGCAACGGCTGTTTGGAAACCACGTTGAAGGTGCCGCCAGGATCACCCCGGCCGTAGAGCATGGTGGCCGGGCCGCGCAGCACTTCGAGTCGCTCGATGGTGTTGGCATCCGGCATGTTCGGATAGCCACGGTTGATCGGAAAACCGTTGCGATAAAACTCGCCAGTGGTGAAGCCTCGAACGGTAAACGTGGTCAGGCCCTGCCCACCGAAATTGTTCGCCCGCCCCACGCCCCCGGCATAGTCCAGCGCGTCCTGCAAACGGGTGGCGCCCAGATCCTCGACTGCATCCTTCGAGACCACACTGATCGATTGCGGGGTTTCATGGATCGACGTGTCGGTACGCGTGGCGCTGGCCGAGCGCGTCGCCCGATAACCCTGAACCGGGCCGTCCGCCCTCTCGTAATTCGCAGTACCGATAACATCGGTTGCGTCCAGCTCAAGCGTTGAGGGAGCTACATCCGTTTGTTCAGCCCACGAGGAAGACGACAACGCTTGCAGTACACAAATGGAAAACAGGGTTCGACGCATGGAGAGGAAAACCTTAACAAATAGGCCAATACAGAGGGTGCAACCGCCAAAAACCAAGCGAGCATGCTATATAAAACCATTCGCAATTAACACTAATTCCCATTCACACACAAAAATAGTTACCGAACAACTCATCACGTCATTCGGACAATTGCCGTTTGTGGCTTGGGTTTGCCGTGAGGTGCGCCGACACTGATGCGGCCCTCGACGCGGTCAAGGACGTCTGACTCAACATGGCCCCGGCGGGCTCGGTCAGCGGCCGGGGCTTTCTCGTCAATGAGCGTGGAAGGTCTTGCGGTGAGTCATGAACGCCGAGAGCGCCCTGCCCGACTCGGGGTTGTAGCGCTTAAGCGCCTTCGCCACATAACCGAGCCCTGTCTGGTCGGCATAGTAGGTCAACCCGCCCTTGTAACGCGGGAAGCCGTAGCCATGAACCCATACCAGATCGATATCAGCAGGGTGCTCCACAATATCGTTGTCGAGCAACCAGGCAGCCTCGTTGATCATCGCAAACAGGCAGCGTTCTTCGATTTCCTGATCAGAGATGCTACGGGGCGCAATATTCCATTGCTGGCGATGCTGCTCCAACAATTGCGCCAGCCATGAATCCGGCACAGCCTGGCGGCTGCCCGGCGCATAGCAATAAAACCCAAGCCCGGTTTTTTGCCCATGCCGTCCTGCCGCATACAATTTATCGATCCAATCGCAGCGTTGCTCACGCTCGCTCAGCTCCAACAGACGCCCCTGGCGGTTGCGCCAGGCGACATCCACACCGGCCATATCACGCAGTTCAAAGGGGCCGATGGGGAAGCCAAAACCACGCATCACCCGGTCGACAGCCTCGATTGATGCGCCCTCTTCCAGCAGGAACATGGCTTCGCGCTCCCTCGCGGCCAACAGCCGATTACCCACGAAGCCGTCGCACACCCCCACGGTGACCGCCACCTTGCCCAGACGCTGCGCCAAGGTCAGCACCGCAGCCAGGACCGACCTGTCGGTCTGGGTGGTGCGCACCACTTCCAGGAGCTTCATCACCGGCGCGGGACTGAAGAAGTGCATGCCCAACACCTGTTGCGGGCGACGTGTGCAATCGGCGATGGCCTCGACGTCCAGGTACGAGGTGTTGGTCGCCAGAATCGCCTCCGGCTTGCACAGGGTATCCAGCTGGCGAAACACCGCGCGCTTGACCTCAATGTCTTCGAACACCGCTTCGATAACCAGATCGGCGTCCGCCACAGCGTCCATTGAAGTCGATGGCAGGATCAACGCCCGGCGTTCCTGACAAGCGTGTTCATCCATGCGCTCCTTAAGCAACGCGTCCCGGTAATAATCGTCGATGTTCTTTACGCCGCGTTGCAGCGCGGCGTCCTGCACATCGATCAGGCTCACAGCGAAACCTGCGTTGGCCACGCAAATGGCAATCCCGGCGCCCATGGTGCCCGAACCGATCACCGCGACCTTTTGAATCGCGTGCGCCTGGCCATTGATGGCGAGCTTGCGTGTACGGCCGGCCAGGGCCCGCTCGGCGAAAAACAGATGCCGCAAAGCCTTGGCCTGGGCGGATTGCCGCCGTCCGATAAACAGCGAACGCTCCAACGCCATGCCGTCGTCAAACGATTCGGTCAGGGCTGCATTGATCGCTTCAAGAGCGGCCTGGGGGGCTTGTTGCCCAGCCAGTCTTTTCATCACCCCTGCCACCTTCGCATTGAATTCAGTAGCGTCGTGGGCAGGTATCAATCGATCCCGCGTGCGCCGCCAGAATGGCTCGGTGAGGAGGAAGCGCATGGCGTGCTCGATCGCCGCACTTTGCAGGTCGGTGGTCACGCAGTGGTCCACCAGCCCGACGGCCTGCGCTTGCGCCGCCGTCAGCCGCTGCCCGGCAATTACCACGTCAACGGCAACCAGCGCGCCGCACAGGCGAACCAGGCGCTGCGTGCCGCCCGCGCCAGGTATCAGGCCCAGACTGACCTCAGGAAGGCCCAGCACGGTGTGTTCATCGGCGATGCGCAAATGACACGCCAGCGCCAGCTCCAGGCCACCACCGAGCACCGAGCCATGCAGAGCGGCGATCACCGGTTTCTGGCTGTTTTCGATAGCGTTCAGAACGTCCGGCAGGTGCGGTTCCATCAACGGCTGGTCGAACTCCTTGAGGTCGGCGCCGGCCACAAACGTCTTGCCCTGGCAGGTGATGACAATGGCCTGCGCAGCGGGGTCGGCCTGCGCCTGCGCCAGACAGGCTGACAGTTGTTGCCGCACGCCCTGGGACAAGGCATTCACGGGCGGGTTGTTGATGGTGATGACACCGATGCCGTCATCTGTTTTCAGACTTACCAAGGAATCCATGAGGGTTACCCGAGTCACAGGAAGGAAATGGGATAGCTGAGGATCACCCGCGTGTCGTTGGCATTGCGGGAGAAGTCCGAGCGGTAAGCGGCGTTGCGCAAGCGTATGTCCAGGGCCTTGAGCGGTCCGCTCTGAACCCGATACTGCAATTCGATATCCAGCTCGCGCTCGCGGCCTGAATCGGTGGCCAGCACTTCTGCATCCGTGCCCTTGATATAGCGAGTCATGAAGGTCAGCCCCGGCAGGCCCCATGTCGCGAGGTCACGGGCATACCGGAGTTGCCAGGAACGCTCGCCCTTCTCGGCGAAGTCGCCCACCTGCACGAAGTTGACCAGATACGGGTCGGTGCCCTCGACGTAGGGAAAGGCCGAATCTCCACTCATGGCCTGATAACCCAGGCTGAACGCGTTGCCACGCCATTCGTAGGTGGTCATTGCGCTGAACGCGCGGTTGTCCACCTGCCCGGCGCGTGCCTGTCCCTGATCGTCGCTGATGAACAGCCGCAAGTCCGACTTGAACTTGCCCCCGCCGACCTCGTGGGCGCTGGTGAGCCCCAGGAAATGCTGCTGGTAGACATCTTCCAGGCGACCGACCTGGTAGGTCAGCTGCACGGTCTTCCAACGATAGGCGGCGCCCGCCAGCTCAAAGTTGCCGCCATCCAGCGGGCCCCTGAATCGTCGATTCTTGTTATTGATGGCCAGCCCTTGCGCACCAGTGACATCGCGGTCAGTGACTTGATCAAGGTGCCCGCCAATCAGTTCCAGGCCGCCCCACTCGCGGGATTCGAGCATGCCGCCGCGGAAGGTCTGCGGGAGCAAACGCCCGAAGTTCGATTGCAAGGTAGGCAGCTTGGGCATCAAGGTACCCACCTTCAACTCGGTTTTGGACATGCGCATTTTTGCCGTCAAGCCGGCCTTGGAATATTCATCGGGCGCCCTGCCGTCATCGTGAACCGGCAGCAAGCCGGTACCGGTGCGGTCCGGGCTGGAGTCGAGTTTCAGGCCGACCATGGCGATAGCGTCCAGGCCGAAGCCGACAAATCCGGGGGTGTAGCCCGACTGTGCACGAAGAATGAAGCCTTGGGCCCATTCATCGCGTTTTGATTGGCCGCTGCCGTCGCGAAAATCGCGGTTCATGTAGAAGTTGCGCATCTCCAGGTCGACTTTGGCATCCGCCAGGAAATCCGTGGCCTGAGCGTTGGCAAGCCATGGCCCGACGGCGACGATGACGATGACGATGACGATGACGATGACGCCCCAGGATGCAGCTGTTTTCTTATTATTCATGAGCAATTCCGGGCCGTACTCGGCCACACCGAACTCAGTCGAGATCGGTGGACCGGCACCTGCATCAGTGTTGAGAGGGGGGGATCAGCGCATGGAGGTCATGTAGTCGCTGGCCTTGCCGGGAATCGATTGGCCCTGAATCTTGCCGAGAAACACGATGGCCCGAGCCACATCTTCTTCGCTCAAGTAGGGCGTTTGCGGGAACGAGTGCTTGTTGGATTTCCAAGCCGCCGCATAGACGTTATCCGGCGTACCTTCAAAACGGGCGCGCACCAGCTTCATCGCTTGCTCAGGGTTTTCGTTGATCAGTTTTGTCGCTTGTGCCAGGCCGTCGAGGAATTGCTTCACGGTTTGCGGGTTTTCATCAGCCCACTGTTTGCGTGCGCTCAAGGCGATCGAAGGATAGCCATCGAGTTCCTTGACCTGCCCGTCGGCCATGTCCAACAGTGTGAAACCTTTGTGCTCGATAATCGCGCTGTCCGAAGTTGGCGAGGACAAGGCAAAGCCATCGATACGTCCTTGGGAGAACGCGGTCAGAATGGCACTGGCACTGGCGCTGTTGAGGTAGAGCAAGGTGAAGTCTTTCTCTGCCGAAAGACCACCTTTTTCACCGAGGAAGCGCACCAGGAAGTCGGCACTGCCACCCGAACCGCTGACGGCAATCTTCAAGCCCTTCATCGCCTTCAAGCGCTCTTCCATAGGGGTTTGCGCGGTCAGACCGAGCTGGTCAGCTTTCTTCTGGCTGATGACCACATTGCTCGCATACTGCCCGACCAGTCGCCCCAGCAAGGTCAGGTCGGCGCCCTTCAATTTCGCATTGATCGAATTCTGGATCGCGCACGAACAGAACTCGACGGTTCGACTGGCCAGGCCCGAGGTCGCGGCGCCGCCGCCCTTGAACTTAATCAGTTCGACATTCATCCCCTGTTTCTTGAAATAGCCGCCATCCACCGCCACGAACAGTGGCATGTGCACGAAGCCGTCGGTGCCCAGGGCAACCTTGATGTCCTGCGCATAGGCGCCAGCGCTTGCGGCCACCAGCGAAGCGACCAGACCCAACTTTGCAATCAGCGTTTTAATAGACATGCGTACACCTGTATTTTCTTGTGCGTTATGAACAGGTCAAACCGAAGCTTCACGATCACCCAGGTCTTTTTTCCACGGCATCAGACGGGTTTCAACCATCCGCACGACCGCTTGCAGCAGCAGCGCCAGGGCGATAATCGCGACCAGTGCAGCGAACACACCGGCGGTGTCCAACTGCCCGGCGGCATCCTGCAGCAGGTAGCCGAGCCCACGATTGGAGGCCATGATTTCGCCGACGATGGCGCCGATCAGGGCGTAGGGCACCGAAAGCTTGAGGCCGGTGAACACCCATTGGATGGCCGAGGGGAATACCACTTTGGTGATCAGGTGGTGTTCGCGGGCACCCATCAAGCGCAGGATCTCCAGCTGCTCGCGGTCAACCGCACGCACGCCGCTGTAGGTGTTGAGGAACACCAGGAAGAACACAATGGTGGCGGTCAGGATGATCTTCATCTCGATGCCGATGCCGAACCACATGATGAACAGCGGAGCCAGGGCCACTTTCGGCAGGCTGTAGATCGAGATCAGGATCGGATCGAGCAGCTTGGCCAGCAATTCGTTTCGGCCCAACAGCAGCCCCACCGCAATCCCGACGGTCGCCCCGAGCACGAAGCCTGCGAGCGTCTCCACCACGGTTATCCCGCCATGAGAAAACAGCCTGCCACTGATGACCAGCTCGTAGAACTTGCCGGCGATCTCACTGGGTGAGCTAACGAAAAAGGGATCGATCAACGGCCCCGATGACAGTTGCCAGGTACCGAAAATCACGATGAAAATCGCCAGGCGTCCAAGGAAAATATTCATGCTCGGTTATCCTTTGCTGCATCGTTCAAAGACGGGGTCATGAAATCCCACAAGTCACCGCAGAGCTGGTGATAGCGGGGGTCCTTGCGCAACTGCAAAATGTTGCGTTCCTCGCCCAGGGGAATCTGTACATCCTTGACGATGGTGCCGGGGCGGCCGGCGAAGATCAGGCAACGGTCGCCGAGTGCCACGGCTTCATCCAAATCGTGGGTGACGAAGATCACTGTCTTGTTCAACCGGCGACTGAGGCGGATCAATTCGGTTTGCATGCGCATCCGCAGTTGCGCATCCAGCGCCGCGAAGGGCTCGTCCATCAGCAAGGTTTCGGGGTCATAAGCCAGCAGCCGAGCCAGGGCCGCACGTTTACGCATGCCGCCGGAGAGCTGGCTGGGATAGGACTTTTCAAAGCCTTCAAGGCCCACCAGTTGAATCAGTTCCTGAATGCGCACGCGCCGTTCGGCCTTGGCCATGCCCTGGATTTCCAACGGCACGGCAATGTTGCCGACCACATCACGCCAGGGCAGCAAGTGGTCACTCTGGGTCATGTAGCCGGTACGGCCATTGACCCCGCAAACGGCCTTGCCGTTGTAGACCACCTGCCCTTCAGTGGGCGCAAACAGCCCCGCGACCATGTTCAGCAGGGTGGACTTGCCGCATCCCGACGGCCCGACCACGGTGACCACTTCGCCCTTTTTGATCGACAGGTTGATGCTATGGGAGGCCTGCTTGGCGACACCCTTGACGGTGAAGGATTTGGAGACGCCGATAAACTGAATGAGCGATGAAGCCTGCTCGTCGCGTTCAGCGCCTTTGGGCTGGGTGATGGATTTCAATGCGACAGGCATGATGGGCTCCCGCTCTGAAAATGGACGTTACCCAGAGGGAGCCGTTGATTTGATGTGCAATTAAATACGTTCATAGCGACCTACTTGTTTTTATGAGTCGTTGATGAAGCTGTCTTGATTATGAAACCGAGGGTGTGGGGGTCAATCCACCTATTCCACACAGTGGAACAGGTGGCACCTCAGGCCAGCAGTGTCAGGCCATCCACCGCCCTCACGCCCTGCCCTTCGGCAAAAACCCGCAACGGGTTGATCTCTGCCTCGTCGAGCTTTGTGCCCAGGGTGGTGGCCATGTCGGCGAACGCGACAATGCAATCGATCAGCGCGTTGATATCGGCCTTGGGCGCGCCGCGATAACCATCGAGCAACGCAAAGGTTTTCAACTCCCGGAGCATCGCGTCCGCGTCTTTGCGCGTGATCGGGAGCAGCCGCATGCTGGTATCCCGCAGCAGTTCGGCGCTGACACCGCCCATGCCCAGCAGCAGCGCAGGCCCCAGTTGCGGGTCACGATGGAAGCCCAGAATCAGCTCGTGGCCACCACTGACCATCTCCTGGACAAGAAAGCGCTCGGGCACGAACCCGACCTTGCCCGCGACCACGCTGCGCATGTCGTCCAACGCTTGGCCAATGCTGTGTTCGGTCAGGCCGAGCGCAACGCCGCCGACTTCGGTCTTGTGGGTGATGCGCTCGGAGAGCACCTTGAGCACCACCTTCGGTCCGAGCATGCGGGCGGCCTCGATTGCCTGGCCGGCATCCCCGACCGCCTGCTCGCGGGTGACGGGCACACCGAAACGGGTAAACAGGGCTTTGCTTTGCTGTTCATCAAGGGTTCCGCTCGGTAACTGCTGAACTTCCTCGGCCGTCATATGCTGGCTGCTCGATTGCGCATGCGTATCTTGAGCAACGTAGGCTTTGGCTTTCATCGCCAGCAACGCACTCGCGCAGGCCTCAGGCGCAGTAAAGGCGACGCCCTGGTTGCTGTTGATGCGCAGCAAGGCTTGCGGCGCGTGCGGGCTGACATAGGCGAGTACGGGCTTGCTGCTGTCGCGCTGGCTATTACGGATCGCGTCGGCCATCAGCGTTGGGCGCGCGACGCCGGATGAGCCCACTACACTGATGACCGCGTCGTAGTCCGCGCTTTCCAGCAGGATGCGCATGGCCTCTTGCATGATCTGCGGCTGCAGGCCGGCCAGCGTCAGGTCGATAGGGTTGCGATCGAGCACCGCCTGGTCGCCGATATCCAGATCGCGCAAACGTGCGGCCGTGGCCTCACCCGGCGGCGGGGTGTCGAAACCATTGGCACCCAAGGCATCGGCGATCAGCGTGCCGGCACCGCCGGTCGAGGTCAGAATCGCCACCCGGTTACCCACCATCGTGCGTCGGCTGGCCAACGCGAACGGCAGGTCGAGCAGATCGGCAAACGTCTGCGCCCGCACGATGCCCAGTTGTTTGAAGTAAACGTCGTAGAGTGCGTCGGCTCCGGCCAGGGCGCCGGTATGCGACGCCGCCGAGCGGGCGCCGGCTTCCGAACGCCCGACCTTGAACACCACGATGGGCTTGCCGGCGGCGCGTGCCTAGAGTGCGGCGCGGCTGAACTTCTCGGTATCGCGCAGCCCTTCCAGGTACAGGGCGATGACTTCGGTGGCTTCGTCATCCACCAGGTAGTCGACGAAATCGGCGACATCCAGGTCGACTTCATTACTGGTCGCCACCAGCTTGGAAAAACCAATGCCGGCGGCGGCACCGCGGGACAGGATCGAGCCCAGGATTCCGCCACTCTGGGAAATCACCGCGATATTGCCTGCTCTCAACGCATCCTGATCCAGCGCGCCGCTAGCCGACAAGGTGATGCCCTGGGTGAGGTTGATCAGACCGATGGTGTTCGGCCCCAGGATACGCATGTTGCCCCGCGCCTTTTGCAAGGCTTGCTGGCGCGCGATGCCTTCCTCGCCAGCCTCGCCATAACCACCGGCAAGCACGATGGCCGCTGGCGTGCCCATGGCCGCCAGTTCGGCAACGGCCTGGTTGGCACGTTCGGGACCGAGCAGGATGATGGCGGCATCAGGCACCTCGGGCAGCGCGGCGATAGAGGGATAGCACGTCAGCCCGTCGATCTCGGTGTAACGCGGGTTGACCGGGTACAAGCGGCCCTCGAAGCCATGTTTGCGCAGGAATGCGATGGGCCGTCCGGAGGTCTTTTGCGCATCGCCGGACGCACCAATCACCGCGACACTGCGCGGGTTCATCAGGCGGGAAATGTTATCCATGCTCATCCCCTCTTCGCCTTGGCCGCCAGAAAGGCCGCGACCGACGCCTGATGCTCGGCCGAGGTGTAGCAGATGCCCTGGGCCTGGCTGCCCATGGCCAATACCTGGGCCTGGGTAAGTTCGAAGCTGTTGTTGAGAATGGATTTGCTCAATGCCAGCGCGGTCGCTGAGCCAGCGGACAATTCCAGCGCCCAGCGCCGGGTTTCGTCGAGCAGGTCATCGTGGTCGACCACCCGATCCACCAGGCCGATCGCCAGACCTTCTTCAGGCTGTACGCTGCGCCCGGTGTAGATAAGCTCCTTGGCCTTGGGCAGCCCGACCCGACGCGGCAGCAGGTACAAGCCTCCACCGTCGGGGATCAGGCCTCGTGCGATGTAACTCATGGCGTAGCTGGCTTGCCGGGAGGACACCACGAAGTCGCAGCTCAAGGCCAGGTCGCAACCCAGCCCAGTGGCAGCGCCATTGACGGCGGCCAGGGTCGGTTTGGGCAGATTGAGCAACAGGGAGACCGCATGATGCACACGCTGCTGGCGCTTCCAGCCGTTAAAGGCCACCTCGCCCGCCGGTGCGCTCATACGTTTTTCCATGCCCTTGATGTCGCCTCCCGCGCAGAAGCCTTTGCCGGTGCCGGTGATGATGAGGGCGCGGATCTGGCTGCTCGCTGCCACCTCTTCCAGCAACTCGATCATGTGGCTGCGCATCTCGTCGCTGATCGCATTGCGAGCCTCGGGGCGATTGAGGGTCAGCACTGCGATGCCGTCGTCATCGACGGCCATGTGGATCGGCGAAGTAACACTTTGCAACATCGTCATGGGGAATCTCTCTCTTGTTGTTGGCATGGCAGCGGCCCAAACTGAAGAGCCTTGCGCTGATCCCAAGTCTATGGAGCTCCCCATGATTGACAATCCGGCAATTCCACTGGGTGGAACACGATGAGCGAGGACGACGGGTTTGATACGCCGGGCGCCGGCAAAGCGCCGATAAACCGTTCGCTTGAGCGCGGCCTGGAAATTCTGCGAGCCTTCCGTGCAGGCACCGAATACCTGGGCAATGGCGATATCAGCGAGCGCACCGGGTTATCCAAGTCCACGATCAGTCGTTTGACCCAGACACTGATCAACAGCGGCATGCTGGTGTACGACGGCCAGCGCAGTGCTTATCGCCTCGCACCCGCCACCCTTTGCTTTGGCAATGCCATGTACAACAGCAGCTCGCTGATACACCTTGCCGCGCCGCTGATGCGCGAAGCCGCTCAGACGCTGAAAGTGAACGTAGGTTTGGCCGCTGCCGACCGAGATGAAATGATCTATCTGGAATCGATCCGACTGAGTCGCAAGAACACACCGCGCACAGTACAAACCGGCCAGCGAGTCCCCATGGAATTCACATCCCTGGGGCGTGCCTATCTTGCAACTATTCCCGCTCAAAAACGGCAGACGCTGATGGAGCAATTCAAGTCCAAACGCTGCGATGCCAGATGGAAGGTGCTCAAAACGGATATCGAAGAATCATGCGAAAGTGTTCGACTCAGGGGGTACTGCGCTGCGTCTTGGCAAGCTGAAGTAGTCGCTATTTCCACTCCTCTGGGCATTCACAATTACAAAGATCACATTTTGAATATCAGCTTATCTACTCCGCAGTCCATCGAAGCCGTACTGGAGCAATACGCTGAGCATTTGCTGGCTCTCGCCGACAAAATCCGCGCGGTTGTTGATACCTTGGATTAATCCTCGATGTTCGACGAGCGGCTGATATTTGAACCCCTCATCGCTGGCAACCAGTGGGGTCGCAAGAACAGAAACGTTTTACGTATCGATCAGGTATGTAACGCGAAGGCATTGATCTTTTAATGGGTGACGTTGCTGGATAGCATCCACATCGAACCCCATACTTCATTCAGCCAATCTCTCTCGAACCATCTCAAAAAAGGTCGTCAGGATGCGCCGGGAACTCTGTGCGCGCAGGCAAACCAGTGTCTCGGTGAAGCGTCGCTGACTATCGACGATTGGCAACCCGCGAAGCCGCGAGTCGAAGCCAAGCTCGGTCGCCGAGACAACACCTACGCCCATACCTATCGCCACGGCTTCGCGCGCGGCTTCACGGCCTTCCACTTCGATCGCCTTGCGGATGCGCAAGCCCGCGGTTGCCATCTCTTCCTCCAGGCACAGGCGCGTCACTGAGCCTTTTTCGCGCAGGACCAGCGGCGTGTCGTGCAGATCGCCAAGGCTGATGGATTCGCGTTGCGCCCAGGGATGGTCAAGCGCGACGAACGCGAGCATCGGATCGCTACGCAGGGGCAGCGACAGCAGTCGGTCGTCTTCGATATTGCGCCCCAGCAGAGCAATGTCGGCCTGATGACCGAACAACCGCTGCAACACCTCATCGGTATTGGCGGTTTCAATCTTCACATCGATACCGGGATAACGACTGCAAAAGCGTGCGACATAGGGCAGTACATGCACCGGCGCATCCACGGCGAGGTTCAAGGTTCCCGTGGACAGGGTGCGGTAGTCCATCAGCATGTCGTGGGCATCGACACTGATATCAAACAAGCGCCGGGTCAGGCCGAACAACCTCTCGCCCACTTCAGTCAGGCGTACCAGACGCTTGTCGCGGTAGAACACCATCACCCCGTAGTAATCCTCAAGCTTGCGAACCTGGTCGGACACCGCCGGTTGAGACAGGCAGAGCTGCTCTGCCGCGCGGGTAAAACTTCCGTTGATAGCGACAGCGTGGAACGCCTTGAGTTGAGTATGGGAAATCGTCATCGGGGAAGCCTCAGCATAGGTTCAGCTTATTCATGCATACGTTAAATCGATTTTATTTATAAACGATGAACTGCAAGCATGGTTTTCACAAGCCCCGACCAGTGTTCGAACACTGCGCCCTCCTATCAACCTGGGAATGCTTAATGGAAATCGAACGTTTCACAGCCCTAAAACGCCGCTCGGACATGGTCCGGTACGACAACCACCTCTACATCGGAGGCCAGGTTGCCACCGACCTCAGGGGCGATATCGAGGAACAGACCCGCGAGGTGCTCGCCGGTATTGAGCAGCTATTGCTCAGTGCCGGCAGCAGCCGCAAGCAGGTGCTTTCGGTGCGTATCCTGCTCGCCCATCGCGAGGACTATGCAGGGCTCAACAAAGTCTGGGACGCGTTCTTTCCCGAAGGCCATGCCCCCACACGAGCTTGCACCCTGGCGGATTTGATCGACCCCGGTTGGCGCGTGGAAATGATCGTGGTCGCCGCGTGCGGCTGATTGCTTCCTGAAACCCTGCCCTCAAACCGCTCCAACGGAGATGACCTCATGCGCCCCTACTGGCTCGATCAGGCCCTGAAAACTCAACCCGACTCGCCCTGCCCGCCGCTGCGGCAGAACACCCGCGCCGATGTCTGCATTGTCGGTGGTGGTTACACCGGTTTGTGGACCGCGATCATGCTCAAAGAACAGAATCCCGAGCTGGACGTGGTCATCGTCGAAGCCGACATCTGCGGTGCCGGTGCCAGTGGGCGCAACGGCGGCTGCGCACTGTCCTGGTCGGCCAAGTACTTCACCCTGGAACGCTTGTTCGGCGTCGAGGAGGCAATACGCCTGGTCAAGGAATCGGAGCAGAGCATTTACGCCATCGGCAGCTTTTGCGAGAAGTACGCAGTTGATGCCGATTACCGTCTCGATGGCACGCTTTACACGGCAACTAACCGCGCTCAGGTCGGTTCGACCGACGGGGTGATCGCCGCGCTGGAGCGCAATGGCATCAACTCTTTCTCCAAATGCGCGCTAGCTGACGTACAGCGTATGGCGGGTTCAACCCGACACGTTGAAGGCTGGTTCTCGCCTGCGGCAGCCAGTGTGCAACCGGGCAAGCTGGTGCGTGGTCTGCGTCGAGTCGCAATGGAGTTGGGTGTGCGCATCTACGAAGGCTCGCCCATGACCGGTTTGGAAGAGGGGCTGCCCACCATCGTCAACACGCCGAACGGGAAAGTGACCTGCGATCGTGTCGTGTTGGCGATGAACGCCTGGATGGCCCGTGCCTTTCCACAGTTCTCGCGGTCGGTAGCCATCGTCTCCAGCGACATGATTATTACTGAGCCACGACCTGACCTGCTCGAGCGCATAGGCCTGACCAGCGGGGTCACCGTGCTCGACTCACGTATCTTCGTGCATTACTACCACAACACTCCGGACGGCCGGATCATGCTCGGCAAAGGTGGCAATACCTTCGCTTACGGCGGGCGCATCCTGCCCGTATTCGACCAGCCTTCGCCCTACAAAGGATTGTTGCGCAACACCCTTGCGGAGTTCTTCCCGGACTTTGCCGATGTCGGCATCGCCGCCACCTGGAATGGCCCGTCCGATCGCTCCGTCACCGGGCTACCGTTCTTCGGTCGCATGGGCGCTAGCGGCAACATCTTTTATGGCTTCGGCTATTCCGGCAGCGGCGTCGGTCCGTGTCATATGGGAGGGAAAATCCTCTCATCGCTGGTGTTGGGGATGGACAACCCATGGACACGCTCGCCGCTGGTGCAAGGTCCGCTCGGCCATTTCCCACCGGAGCCGATCCGTTACCTGGGCTCGCTGATGGTGCGCAACGCCATTCGCCGCAAGGAGCATGCCGAGGACCACAACCTGCGCCCCCGTCGACTGGATGTGCGTCTGGCGAAATTCGCCGCGGCGGCTGGCAAGTCAGACAAGGGCTAACGCCTCCATCACGCAGCGAAAACATTTACGCTTGCCACTAAAAACCGCCTGGCCATTGGCCGGGCGGTTTTTTTGTTCAACACAGATGCGTCGCGCCGCCCAGTAGCCTTTGATCGCTCAGGGCGCGGCGATCTGAACCCGATAACCATGGAATCGCGATAATAGAGCGCGAGATCCAACATGCTCACTTATAAGCTCAGCTTGTTATTGACATGTGATAAATCGATTTCAGTTATTTCTAGGCGAGTGTTTTTATTGGCCCATGCATCACTCCTTACAAAAACAACACCGCCGGAGAAGATCATGACCAAAGCTGAATTCCCGACCACACATGCGCTGGCTACTCCAGCCTTGGGTGAACCTTACCTGCTGACGCCAGGCCCGTTGACCACGTCCAAAGCCACCAAGGAAGCGATGCTGCGCGACTGGGGTTCATGGGATGTTTCCTTCAATCAAGTCACTGCTGAAGTTCGCCAGAACTTGCTCAGCATGGCAGGCATAAAGGACGACAGCTTCGTCTGCGTGCCTTTGCAAGGCAGCGGCAGCTATTCGGTGGAGGCTGCTTTAGCCACTGCCATCCCTCGAGACGGTAAAGCGCTTGTATTAATGAATGGCGCCTATGGCCAACGCGCCACCAAGACCTTGGAGTATCTGGGTCGCGCGTTTATCACCCTGGACAAAGGGGATTACTTGCCGCCCCAGCCCGAGGAAGTGGACACCCTGCTCAGGGATAACCCGGACGTCACCAACGTCTTCCTCGTCCATTGCGAAACCAGCTCCGGCATTCTCAATCCGCTGCGCCAAATTGCCGATGTGGTGAAAGCGCATGGCAAGAGCCTGATCATCGATGCGATGAGCTCCTTCGGAGCTGTGCCATTGGCGGTCGATGAAATACCTTTCGACGTGGTGGTGTCTTCTGCCAACAAATGCATCGAGGGTATTCCGGGGTTCGGTTTCGTTATCATCCGTCGCTCCGTGATCGAGGCCGCCAAAGGCCGCGCCAATTCACTCAGCCTCGACCTTTACGAGCAGTGGGTTTACATGGAGCGCACTGGCCAATGGCGTTTCACGCCACCGACCCACAGCGTGGTAGCGTTCCATAAAGCCTTGGAGCAACACACTGCCGAAGGCGGCGTGCATGGCCGGTTGGCGCGCTACACCCGCAATCGCGATGTACTCGTCACCGGCATGCGCGAACTTGGCTTTAGAACATTGCTTGAGGACCGTTGGCTGTCGCCAATCATCACCACGTTCTTCAGTCCAGAACATCCAAATTTTGAGTTCAAACGGTTCTACGATGAACTCAAAGCCCGTCAGTTCATCATCTACCCCGGCAAACTGACGGTAGCCGAAAGTTTCCGTATTGGCTGTATCGGCCAGATCGACGAATACATCGTCCATCAGTTGCTGCGCGCCATCGCCGACAGTCTTGTGGCGATGAACGTCGATATGCAACAGCCGACAGGCTGACCGCCCCTTTAAAGGTTCTTGTCAATTCGAGCACAGGTGCAATGGGTAGCACCTTTGGACAGGGATCTTTTTTTAAAACATGGATCCGGTGACTTATCGCTAGGCAATGCCGAGCAGCAGTCAGTGACCGTGGCAATTTAAAACTTAAAGCCTGATGCCATTCACTGCCATCTAATCGATGTCGTGTGCGTGGACAGATTTTCTGTACCGAAAACAAAAACAATTACTTTGCGCTGTCTGGCACCACATACGGGATCAGAACACCATGAACAAGAATGCTACAAGTCCTCTCGCAACCGGCTGGAAATCGCTCCAGCGTTGGCGCGTGCAAATTTTCCTCATCACCTGGGTGGCCTATGCCGCCTTCTACTTTACCCGCAAGGCGTTTTCTGTCGCCAAACTGGGTATTGGCGAAGACCCGAACTTCATCCTCGAAAAGTCCATGATGGCCAATCTGGATGCCCTCTACCTTACCGCGTATGCAGTCGGACAGTTTCTTTGGGGCAACTTCTCTGACCGCTTCGGCCCGAGGGTCGTGGTACTTAGCGGGCTCGTCATTTCCGCGTTAGCTGCGCTACTTATGGGCACTTACGCCACCTTACCGATTTTCGCCTCCTGCATGTTAATCCAGGGCCTGGCTCAGTCCACCGGTTGGTCTGGCCTATGCAAGAACGTCGGTAGTTTTTTCAGCACTGGCGAACGCGGCCGCGTACTGGGTTACTGGAGCACCTGCTACGCCTTCGGGGGGCTGGTAGCGACACCGTTTGCCGGTTGGTGGGCCTACAACCAATACCATGACTGGCGCATAGCGTTCATCAGCAGCGCCGTGGTGGTACTGGTTGTAGCGGTATTGTTCTTTTTCCTGCAGCGCAACCAGCCAGAAGATGTCGGCCTGCCTCCCGTCGAGATCGAAATAGAACCCGTCAGCAAGGTCGCAGTTCCGCGCGAAAGTATGTGGGCTGGCTTGCGCACGGTGATGAAAAATCGAACTGTGCTGGTGCTTGGCCTCGCGTATTTCATGCTCAAGCCAGCGCGCTACGCGATCCTCCTGTGGGGGCCAGTCATTATCTACGAACGGATGCCCGAGATTGGCAAAGTGGCATCCGCGATCGTTCCAACGGCTTTTGAACTAGCGGGTCTGGCAGGTCCGATCCTCATCGGTATCGCATCAGACAAGTACTTCGGTGCTCGTCGTATGCCGGCCTGTGTCCTTAGCCTGGTTCTCCTCACCATTTGCCTTGCGCTGTTCGTCCCCGCCATGCAGAGCGGAAGTCTTTACATGGTGGTTGGCCTGCTATTCATGATGGGCCTGACACTCTACGGGCCGGATTCAATGATGAGCGGCTCGGCTGCCATTGATTTCGGCAGTAAGGACGGTGCGGCCTCCGCCGCAGGTTTCGTCAACGGTTGCGGTTCGATAGGGGCGGTCCTCGGCGGCCTGTTACCCGGATATTTCGACACCACCACCATATTCCTGGTGTTCACCGTCGCGGCGCTGCTGGCCAGCTTGATGTTGATTCCATTTTGGAACAGTCGCCCGAAAACGGTGGAAAGCAAGGAGCTGGCCTCAACTCCAGTGCAACCGGTCATTGTCGGCACCAACTCCTGAACCCGAATCAATCACTCACCCATTACTGGAGCAATCATCATGGACTACAAACAACCTTCCCAACTGCAAGCTGTGGTTCTGGACTGGGCGGGCACCGTCGTTGATTTCGGTTCTTTCGCACCGACCCAGATTTTCGTCGAAGCCTTTGCCGAGTTCGGCGTTGCGGTTTCCCTGCAAGAAGCTCGCGGACCGATGGGCATGGGCAAGTGGGACCACATCCGCACGCTGTGCAACGAGCCACAGATTGCCGACCGCTACCATGCCGCCTTCGGTCGGTTGCCAACCGATGATGATGTCACCGCCCTCTACGAACGCTTCATGCCGCTGCAGATCGAAAAGATCGCGCTGCACTCGGCGCTGATTCCTGGTGCGCTCGACACCATCAACGGCTTGCGCGACAAGGGCCTGAAAATCGGTTCCTGCTCAGGCTACCCGGCTGTGGTCATGGAGAAAGTCGTAGAGCTGGCGCGCAAGAACGGTTATGTCACCGACCACGTGGTGGCGACTGACGAAGTGCCCAATGGACGCCCGCACCCTGCTCAAGCCTTGGCCAACGTGATTGCGCTGGGGATTAGCGACGTCGCCGCGTGCGTAAAGGTCGATGACACCTGGCCCGGCATTCTGGAAGGTCGTAGTGCGGGCATGTGGACCGTGGCGCTGACCTGCTCCGGCAATGCATTGGGCCTGACCTATGAAGAGTTCAAGGATTTATCCCTGGAGGAATTGGCCGAGGAACGCGCGCGCATCGTCAAGATGTTCGAAGGTTCCCGCCCGCACTACCTGATCGACACCATCGTTGATTTGCCGGCGGTCATCGAAGACATCAATGCCCGTCTGGCACGTGGCGAAACCCCTCAGGGCTCTTGAGCCTGTAGCGCTTGTGCAACTGACAGTGGCCGTCCCAAGGACGGCCACAACCAAAAACTACAAGAGAACGCCATCATGAACTACGCCCACCCTGGTACTCCCGGTGCCATTGTTTCCTTCAAGTCTCGTTACGGTAACTACATCGGCGGCGAGTTCGTCGCGCCTGTCAAAGGTCAGTACTTCACCAATACCTCGCCCGTGAATGGCCAACCGATTGCCGAATTCCCGCGCTCCACGGCCGAAGACATCGACAAAGCCCTGGACGCCGCCCACGCCGCTGCCGATGCCTGGGGCGCCACGTCCGCCCAGGCGCGCTCGCTGGTGCTGCTGAAAATCGCCGACCGCATTGAACAGAACCTGGAAGTCCTGGCAATCACCGAATCCTGGGACAACGGCAAAGCCGTGCGTGAAACCCTCAACGCCGACATCCCGCTGGCCGCCGACCATTTCCGCTACTTCGCCGGTTGCATCCGCGCCCAGGAAGGCAGCGCCGCCGAGATCGATGGCAACACCGTGGCCTATCACATCCACGAACCGCTGGGCGTGGTCGGGCAAATCATCCCCTGGAACTTCCCGATCCTGATGGCCGCCTGGAAACTCGCCCCGGCCCTGGCCGCCGGTAACTGCGTGGTGCTCAAGCCTGCCGAGCAAACCCCGCTGGGCATCACCGTACTGATGGAGCTGATCGGCGACCTGCTGCCGCCGGGCGTGCTGAACGTCGTGCAAGGCTTCGGCAAAGAAGCCGGCGAAGCCCTGGCCACCAGCAAACGCATCGCCAAGATCGCCTTCACCGGCTCGACCCCGGTCGGCTCGCACATCATGAAATGCGCCGCCGAAAACATCATTCCGTCCACCGTGGAGCTGGGTGGCAAGTCGCCGAACATCTTCTTCGAAGACATCATGAAGGCCGAACCTTCCTTCATCGAAAAAGCCGCCGAAGGCCTGGTGCTGGCGTTCTTCAACCAGGGCGAAGTCTGCACCTGCCCTTCCCGCGCGCTGGTGCAGGAGTCGATCTACGACGACTTCATGAAAGTGGTGATGAAGAAAGTGCTGTCGATCAAACGTGGCGACCCGCTGGACACCGACACCATGGTTGGCGCCCAGGCGTCCGAGCAGCAATTCGACAAAATCCTGTCGTACCTGGAAATCGCCAAGGGCGAAGGCGCCGAGCTGCTGACCGGCGGCAAGGTGGAAAAACTCGAGGGCAACCTGGCGACCGGGTATTACATCCAGCCGACCCTGCTCAAGGGCACCAACAAAATGCGTGTGTTCCAGGAAGAAATCTTTGGCCCGGTGGTGAGCATCACCACCTTCAAGGACGAAGCCGAAGCCCTGGCCATCGCCAACGACACCGAGTTCGGCCTGGGTGCCGGCCTCTGGACCCGCGACATCAACCGCGCCTATCGCATGGGCCGCGCCATCAAGGCCGGTCGAGTGTGGACCAACTGCTACCACCTGTACCCGGCGCATGCCGCGTTCGGTGGTTACAAGAAGTCCGGCGTCGGCCGTGAAACCCACAAGATGATGCTCGATCACTATCAGCAGACCAAAAACCTGCTGGTGAGCTACGACATCAATCCGTTGGGCTTCTTCTAAAAATCGGGGGCGATACAGGTAATCCTGTGTCGCCCTTCCGATAGCTTTCGCGAGCAGGCTCGCTCCCACATTTGAAATGCGTTCCCGCTGTGGGAGCCGGCTTGCTCGCGAAGGCGTCCTCGATAACCTGACATTCAAGGACTGGATGCCCTGCTCCCCTTGATCGATCCTTTGGAGTCCTCGATGAAAATCCGTTACAAGGTGAGCCTTGTGGCTGCTTGTGTGCTGTTCGTGACAACCAGTCTTCTGTCGCTGGTTCAGGTAGAGCAGATACGTACGATTTTGCGTCATCAGGTCGAGGCGAGCATCTCCGAATCGAGCAATGCTGTGGCACGTCAGATCGAAAACTGGCTGAACGGCAAACTGCGTCTGATGGATTTGGCGTCCCAAGCGATCGACCGCCAGTACAGTGCGCAAGCGACCCAACGAATCATCGATTCGCCCATTTTGAAAGATGAATTCAAGCTGTTATTCGGCGCCCTTGAGTCTGATGGAAAACCCATCAAGAACACTGCCTCCTGGAATCCAAAACCTGATTATGACGGTCGCACCCGCCCTTGGTACGCAACCGGAAAAGCCGGTAGCCAAGCGGTTTTAACCGAACCCTACAAGGACTCCACCACGGGTGAAATTCTGATATCGGCAGTCGCGCGGATCAGCGACGCCGGTCAGTTGCTCGGGGTATTTGGTGGTGACATCCGTCTGACTACGGTTGCCGATGCCATCAATACACTGGATTTCGGTGGGGCCGGTTATGCGTTCCTGCTGAGTAAAAGTGGCAACATTATTTCCCATCCGGACGCCGAGCTGAACGGCAAGCCCTACAACCAGCTTTTCTCAGGCAGCGTTCTGCCTCTCGACAGTCAGCTTCAGCAGGTCAGCAGCGGTGGGAAGTCTCTCCTGGTGTCCTTCATTCCGCTCTCCGGTCTCAAGGGCATGGATTGGTATATCGGTGTGGTGCTGGATCAGGACATCGTTATGGCCGCAGCCCACATCCTGAGCTGGCGTGCCGTCATCGGTACCGGCCTGGGCGTGCTGATTAGCCTGTTGGTGCTGGGCCTGCTGGTAAGGCGGCTACTGCGCCCCCTGGATCAACTCAAGGATTCGTTGGCAGACATCAATCGCGGAGAAGGCGACCTGACCCGCCAACTACCCGTGGTCGGCAATGATGAAATTGCGTTGGTCGCCGGAGAGTTCAACCAGTTCCTGCAGAACCTGAAAGCGCTCATTGGCGATGTGAAAAACAGCTCGCAACGCGTTCGTGAGAGCACCACAGCGACGTCATGCGAAGCGGACCAGGCAGCCAACCGTGTACAAGTTCAATTACAAGAACTGGATCAATTGGCCACCGCCATGACCGAGATGGCATCGACAGCCGAAGATGTCGCCCGTAACGCCCAAACCGCTGCCGAAGCGGCAATCGCTGCTAACGAGGAAACAGCGGACGGGGTTGCTCTGGTTTCCAGATCTACGGGGGCCATCAAGCGTTTGGCTGAAGAGATGGACGCCACAGGTCATGCGATCAATGAGTTGTCCACGCTCAGTCAAAACATTGAGTCCATTGTGGCGGTTATCACCAGCATCGCCGACCAGACCAACCTTCTTGCACTCAATGCGGCCATCGAGGCGGCACGTGCCGGCGAATCGGGACGCGGATTTGCTGTGGTGGCTGATGAGGTGCGCTCACTGGCCTCGCGAACCCAGCAATCCACGCAGGAAATACGCGAGATGATCGACCAGTTGCAGACAGGCGTGAAACACGCCCAAGTGCAAATGCAGCAAAACCGCGATACGGCCAGCAAGACTGCCGGGGATGCCAACGCAGCCAATGACACCCTGAAGCGCATACGCGAGGCCATTTATCGTATCAATGACATGAACCTGCAGATCGCCGCGGCGGCTGAAGAACAAAGCGCCACGACCGAAGAAATCAATCGCAACACGACCAATATCCGCGATATCAGTCTTGAGGTATCCGGCAGTGCGGACAAACAGGTTCGTCAATGTTCAGTGATGGTGGACCACGTCGGCCAGCAGGACAAACTGCTCAGTCGTTTCAGGATTTGAGTTTCGCAATTGCCTGAGTGCTCAGGCTGCAAACAGTGACAAATCACAAACAACTATTCCACCGAGGTAAGAAAGATGAGTGCGGCTTCTCTGTATCCCGTTCGTCCCGAGGTTCTGGCCAATACGCTGACTGACGAGGCAACCTACAAAGCCATGTACCAGCAGTCGGTCGTCAACCCGGACGGCTTCTGGCGCGAGCAAGCCAAGCGCCTCGACTGGATCAAGCCTTTCACCACGGTGAAGCAGACCTCCTTCGACGATCACCATGTCGACATCAAATGGTTCGCCGACGGCACCCTCAACGTTTCCTACAACTGCCTCGACCGTCATCTGGCCGAGCGCGGCGATCAAGTCGCGATCATTTGGGAAGGGGATGACCCGGCCGAAAGCCGCAACATCACCTACCGCGAGCTGCACGAACAAGTCTGCAAGTTCGCCAACGCCTTGCGCGGCCAGGATGTGCACCGCGGCGACGTGGTGACTATCTATATGCCGATGATCCCCGAAGCCGTGGTCGCCATGCTGGCCTGTACCCGGATCGGCGCGATTCACTCGGTGGTGTTCGGTGGTTTCTCGCCGGAAGCCCTGGCCGGTCGCATCATCGACTGCAAATCCAAAGTGGTCATCACCGCTGACGAAGGCATTCGTGCCGGCAAGAAGATCCCGCTCAAGTCCAACGTCGATGACGCGCTGACCAACCCGGAAACCAGCAGCATCCAGAAAGTCATCGTGTGCAAGCGCACCGGTGGCAACATCAAGTGGAACCAGCATCGCGACATCTGGTACGAAGACCTGATGAAAGTGGCGGGCAGTGTCTGCGCGCCGAAAGAGATGGGCGCTGAAGAAGCGCTGTTCATCCTTTACACCTCCGGTTCGACTGGCAAGCCGAAGGGCGTGCAGCACACCACCGGCGGTTACCTGCTGTACGCCGCCATGACCCACGAGCGCGTGTTCGACTACCGCCCGGGCGAAGTTTACTGGTGCACCGCCGACGTCGGCTGGGTCACTGGCCACAGCTATATCGTCTACGGCCCATTGGCCAACGGCGCGACCACGCTGCTGTTCGAAGGCGTGCCGAACTACCCGGACATCACCCGGGTGGCGAAGATCGTCGACAAGCACAAGGTCAACATCCTCTACACCGCACCGACCGCGATCCGCGCGATGATGGCGTCGGGTCAAGCCGCTGTTGAAGGTGCTGATGGCAGCAGTTTGCGCCTGCTCGGTTCGGTGGGTGAGCCGATCAACCCGGAAGCCTGGGACTGGTACTACAAGAATGTGGGCAAGTCCCGTTGCCCGATCGTCGACACCTGGTGGCAGACCGAAACCGGCGGCAACATGATGAGCCCGCTGCCGGGCGCTCACGCCCTCAAGCCGGGTTCGGCGGCACGTCCGTTCTTCGGCGTGGTGCCAGCGTTGGTCGACAACCTGGGCAACATCATCGAAGGCGTGGCCGAGGGCAACCTGGTGATTCTCGATTCGTGGCCAGGCCAGGCGCGCACGCTGTACGGCGACCATGACCGCTTCGTCGACACCTACTTCAAGACCTTCCGTGGCATGTACTTCACCGGTGACGGCGCACGTCGCGATGAAGACGGTTACTACTGGATCACCGGGCGTGTGGACGACGTGCTCAACGTGTCCGGCCACCGCATGGGTACTGCCGAGATCGAAAGCGCGATGGTTGCGCACCCGAAAGTTGCCGAAGCGGCGGTGGTCGGTGTGCCGCACGACATCAAGGGGCAGGGCATTTATGTCTACGTCACGTTGATCGCGGGTGAAGAGCCGAGCGAGCAACTGCGTCTGGAATTGAAAAACTGGGTGCGTAAAGAGATCGGTCCGATTGCATCGCCGGACGTGATCCAGTGGGCACCGGGGCTGCCGAAAACCCGTTCGGGCAAGATCATGCGCCGGATCCTGCGCAAGATTGCGACCGCCGAATACGATGGGTTGGGTGATATCTCCACCTTGGCGGACCCGGGTGTGGTGCAGCATTTGATTGATGAGCACATATCAATAAACGTGGCCTAACAGCTATCCGTAGTCCCTGGCAGCAGATATTCGTTCATTCCGTTGTTCAGGATGAATGAGGCTCGCTGGGGACATTGAATGTTTCTTGGTAGTCCATACGGAGTTTCAAAAAGCACGTTGTCCTGCGGACAAAACAAAACCCCTACCTGCATACGCAGATAGGGGTTTCGGAATTTAATCTTGACGATGACCTACTCTCACATGGGGAAACCCCACACTACCATCGGCGATGCATCGTTTCACTGCTGAGTTCGGGATGGGATCAGGTGGTTCCAATGCTCTATGGTCGTCAAGAAATTCGGTAGCCAGGTCGTTTGCCTTACGGCGCACGCTCCAGCGAATGGGTATGTGATAGATCTCGGTGTTTGTGAACAATCGAACTTTCGGTTCATTTCGTCTTCACACACCGCAATCTGGTGCCCTTTCAGGTCAGCAAATTGCTTGGGTGTTATATGGTCAAGCCTCACGGGCAATTAGTATTGGTTAGCTCAACGCCTCACAGCGCTTACACACCCAACCTATCAACGTCGTAGTCTTCGACGGCCCTTCAGGGGACTCAAGGTCCCAGTGAGATCTCATCTTGAGGCTAGTTTCCCGCTTAGATGCTTTCAGCGGTTATCTATTCCGAACATAGCTACCCGGCAATGCCACTGGCGTGACAACCGGAACACCAGAGGTTCGTCCACTCCGGTCCTCTCGTACTAGGAGCAGCCCCTCTCAAATCTCAAACGTCCACGGCAGATAGGGACCGAACTGTCTCACGACGTTCTAAACCCAGCTCGCGTACCACTTTAAATGGCGAACAGCCATACCCTTGGGACCGGCTTCAGCCCCAGGATGTGATGAGCCGACATCGAGGTGCCAAACACCGCCGTCGATATGAACTCTTGGGCGGTATCAGCCTGTTATCCCCGGAGTACCTTTTATCCGTTGAGCGATGGCCCTTCCATACAGAACCACCGGATCACTAAGACCTACTTTCGTACCTGCTCGACGTGTCTGTCTCGCAGTCAAGCGCGCTTTTGCCTTTATACTCTACGACCGATTTCCGACCGGTCTGAGCGCACCTTCGTACTCCTCCGTTACTCTTTAGGAGGAGACCGCCCCAGTCAAACTACCCACCATACACTGTCCTCGATCCGGATAACGGACCTGAGTTAGAACCTCAAAGTTGCCAGGGTGGTATTTCAAGGTTGGCTCCACGCGAACTGGCGTCCACGCTTCAAAGCCTCCCACCTATCCTACACAAGCAAATTCAAAGTCCAGTGCAAAGCTATAGTAAAGGTTCACGGGGTCTTTCCGTCTAGCCGCGGATACACTGCATCTTCACAGCGATTTCAATTTCACTGAGTCTCGGGTGGAGACAGCGCCGCCATCGTTACGCCATTCGTGCAGGTCGGAACTTACCCGACAAGGAATTTCGCTACCTTAGGACCGTTATAGTTACGGCCGCCGTTTACCGGGGCTTCGATCAAGAGCTTCGCGTTAGCTAACCCCATCAATTAACCTTCCGGCACCGGGCAGGCGTCACACCCTATACGTCCACTTTCGTGTTTGCAGAGTGCTGTGTTTTTAATAAACAGTCGCAGCGGCCTGGTATCTTCGACCGGCATGGGCTTACGCAGTAAATGCTTCACCCTCACCGGCGCACCTTCTCCCGAAGTTACGGTGCCATTTTGCCTAGTTCCTTCACCCGAGTTCTCTCAAGCGCCTTGGTATTCTCTACCCAACCACCTGTGTCGGTTTGGGGTACGGTTCCTGGTTACCTGAAGCTTAGAAGCTTTTCTTGGAAGCATGGCATCAACCACTTCGTGTTCTAAAAGAACACTCGTCATCAGCTCTCGGCCTTAGAATCCCGGATTTACCTAAGATTCCAGCCTACCACCTTAAACTTGGACAACCAACGCCAAGCTGGCCTAGCCTTCTCCGTCCCTCCATCGCAATAACCAGAAGTACAGGAATATTAACCTGTTTTCCATCGACTACGCTTTTCAGCCTCGCCTTAGGGACCGACTAACCCTGCGTCGATTAACGTTGCGCAGGAAACCTTGGTCTTTCGGCGTGGGTGTTTTTCACACCCATTGTCGTTACTCATGTCAGCATTCGCACTTCTGATACCTCCAGCAAGCTTCTCAACTCACCTTCACAGGCTTACAGAACGCTCCTCTACCGCATCACCTAAGTGATACCCGTAGCTTCGGTGTATGGTTTGAGCCCCGTTACATCTTCCGCGCAGGCCGACTCGACTAGTGAGCTATTACGCTTTCTTTAAAGGGTGGCTGCTTCTAAGCCAACCTCCTAGCTGTCTAAGCCTTCCCACATCGTTTCCCACTTAACCATA